>NZ_CP160906.1:0-1200000 GCF_041080865.1 Psychromonas sp. MME1
CGCATCCACGGAAACGGGCTGGCTACTGTGCCAACACTGAATCCTAGAACAATCCAAGATGCTTTTTAATGACTCGTAGAGTTGATTGAAAAGAAATTAAAATCTTGACATTGTTTGCAGGTAGCGTAATATGCGCACCTCGCCGCAAGGCACGCTCTTTAACAATTTAATCAAACAATCTGTGTGGGCACTTATTGTTGATGTGATTTCAAATAATCAAAAAGTAACGCTTCTGCTTGCAGAAAGTTACACCTAACTTGTTTAGGTAACATCAATAGAAGTGACACACGAATTAATTCATTTACATTGAAAGATTTATCTTTCAATGATTAACAGGCCAAATATTTATATTTGGTGATTAATTCAGAATAACAAGTACTTCGGTACTTAGTTTTAGTCAGTAATATTGAGCTTGGTTAAATTCTACTTCGTAGAAAATAACCTAATTAAACTTTAAATTGAAGAGTTTGATCATGGCTCAGATTGAACGCTGGCGGCAGGCTTAACACATGCAAGTCGAACGGTAACAGAGAATAGCTTGCTATTTTGCTGACGAGTGGCGGACGGGTGAGTAATGCTTGGGAATTTACCTTGTTGTGGGGGACAACAGTTGGAAACGACTGCTAATACCGCATAATGTCTTTTGACCAAAGGTGGCCTCTATTTATAAGCTATCGCGACAAGATGAGCCCAAGTGGGATTAGCTAGTTGGTAGGGTAAAGGCCTACCAAGGCGACGATCCCTAGCTGGTCTTAGAGGATGACCAGCCACACTGGAACTGAGACACGGTCCAGACTCCTACGGGAGGCAGCAGTGGGGAATATTGCACAATGGGGGAAACCCTGATGCAGCCATGCCGCGTGTGTGAAGAAGGCTTTCGGGTTGTAAAGCACTTTCAGCGAGGAGGAAAGGGTGCAGGTTAATACCCTGTATCTGTGACGTTACTCGCAGAAGAAGCACCGGCTAACTCCGTGCCAGCAGCCGCGGTAATACGGAGGGTGCGAGCGTTAATCGGAATTACTGGGCGTAAAGCGCGCGTAGGTGGTTAATTAAGTCAGATGTGAAAGCCCAGGGCTCAACCTTGGAACTGCATTTGAAACTGGTTAACTAGAGTTTTGTAGAGGGTGGTAGAATTTCAGGTGTAGCGGTGAAATGCGTAGAGATCTGAAGGAATACCAGTGGCGAAGGCGGCCACCTGGACAGAGACTGACACTGAGGCGCGAAGGCGTGGGGAGCAAACGGGATTAGATACCCCGGTAGTCCACGCAGTAAACGATGTCTATTAGAAGTTTGTGGCTATATGCCGTGGGTTTCAAAGCTAACGCATTAAATAGACCGCCTGGGGAGTACGGCCGCAAGGTTAAAACTCAAATGAATTGACGGGGGCCCGCACAAGCGGTGGAGCATGTGGTTTAATTCGATGCAACGCGAAGAACCTTACCATCCCTTGACATCCAGAGAATCACCAAGAGATTGATGAGTGCCTTCGGGAGCTCTGAGACAGGTGCTGCATGGCTGTCGTCAGCTCGTGTTGTGAAATGTTGGGTTAAGTCCCGCAACGAGCGCAACCCCTATCCTTATTTGCCAGCGGGTCATGCCGGGAACTCTAGGGAGACTGCCGGTGATAAACCGGAGGAAGGTGGGGACGACGTCAAGTCATCATGGCCCTTACGGGATGGGCTACACACGTGCTACAATGGCAAATACAAAGGGTTGCTAACCTGCGAGGGTATGCGAATCTCATAAAGTTTGTCGTAGTCCGGATCGGAGTCTGCAACTCGACTCCGTGAAGTTGGAATCGCTAGTAATCGTGGATCAGAATGCCACGGTGAATACGTTCCCGGGCCTTGTACACACCGCCCGTCACACCATGGGAGTGGGCTGCACCAGAAGTCATTAGCTTAACCTTCGGGATGGCGATGACCACGGTGTGGTTCATGACTGGGGTGAAGTCGTAACAAGGTAGCCCTAGGGGAACCTGGGGCTGGATCACCTCCTTACGTAAAGAAACACATTAACGAGCCTTTCGGTGAATTTGCTTAGGCAAATAAACCTACCGGCCACGCTAATTTGCTTAGGCAAATTACGTGTTAGTGTTCACACAGATTGTTTGATTAGACTGAAGAAGTGCAGAAGTTCTATGTCCCCATCGTCTAGAGGCCTAGGACACCGCCCTTTCACGGCGGTAACAGGGGTTCAAATCCCCTTGGGGATACCACCTACACTACGATAAAAAAAGATACTTAATCTTTTTTTACTGTTCTTTGTGAAACCAAAAGAATCACTTTATAAATGTTCTCTTTAGAATGCTTATAAAGTGTCTTTCTTTGAAATATAAGTAACACTGCTCTTTAACAATTAGGAAAGCTGATAAAGTTCTGTTTGAACGTATCGATATTAATATCAATATGTTTAAACGAAACGAAATTGTTCTCAATGATTAGAATTTATTCTAGTTATTGTAATCAAGCAAAAATAAAAAGTTCATTTTTCACGTAGTGAAATGTGAACAGTACGTATCTACTCAATCATATGATTGATAGGTGCACGAAAAACGAATGTTGTTTTTTGTATTGTAAAATATGAGAAATCGCAAGCGTCTTGGAAACGACATACAAAACAAAAATCAGTATTAAGTAGTGATGCCAAATGGTGTTGCCCACTCAGACATTGACAAAAAGACGTTAATCTCTTGTTGGGAACAACACCTAAAACGCGTCACTGCGTGACACTTTTTAGGTGTTGTATGGTTAAGTGAATAAGCGTGCACGGTGGATGCCTAGGCAATTAGAGGCGATGAAGGACGTGGTAATCTGCGATAAGTCCAGGGGAGTTGATAACAAGCGTTATATCCTGGAATTTCCGAATGGGGCAACCCGGCACTTAGTGTCATCGTTAAGTGAATACATAGCTTAACGAAGCGAACGAGGGGAACTGAAACATCTAAGTACCCTTAGGAAAAGAAATCAACCGAGATTCCGAAAGTAGCGGCGAGCGAAATTGGAACAGCCCTTAAGCTGTTTAGAAGTTAGTAGAATGGTCTGGAAAGTCCGACGATACAGGGTGATAGTCCCGTATATGACAACTTCTTTGCAGTGAAAACGAGTAAGACGGGACACGAGAAATCCTGTTTGAATATGGGGGGACCATCCTCCAAGGCTAAATACTCCTAATTGACCGATAGTGAACCAGTACCGTGAGGGAAAGGCGAAAAGAACCCCTGTGAGGGGAGTGAAATAGAACCTGAAACCGTGTACGTACAAGCAGTAGGAGCCGACTTAGTTCGGTGACTGCGTACCTTTTGTATAATGGGTCAACGACTTAATTTCAGTAGCAAGGTTAACCGTATAGGGGAGCCGTAGGGAAACCGAGTCTTAACTGGGCGAATAGTTGCTGGGATTAGACCCGAAACTTGGTGATCTAGCCATGAGCAGGTTGAAGGTTGAGTAACATCAACTGGAGGACCGAACCCACTAATGTTGAAAAATTAGGGGATGACTTGTGGCTGGGGGTGAAAGGCCAATCAAACCAAGAGATAGCTGGTTCTCCTCGAAAGCTATTTAGGTAGCGCCTCGTGTATCACTGTTGGGGGTAGAGCACTGTTTGGGCTAGGGGGTCATCCCGACTTACCAACCCCATGCAAACTCCGAATACCAACAAGTGCAATCACGGGAGACACACGGCGGGTGCTAACGTCCGTCGTGGAAAGGGAAACAACCCAGACCGCCAGCTAAGGTCCCAAAGTATATGTTAAGTGGGAAACGATGTGGGAAGGCTTAGACAGCTAGGAAGTTGGCTTAGAAGCAGCCATCTTTTAAAGAAAGCGTAATAGCTCACTAGTCGAGTCGGCCTGCGCGGAAGATTTAACGGGGCTAAACATATCACCGAAGCTGCGGATGCTTATTTATAAGCATGGTAGAGGAGCGTTCTGTAAGCCGTCGAAGGGAAAGCTGTAAGGCATCCTGGAGGTATCAGAAGTGCGAATGTTGACATGAGTAACGATAAGGGGGGTGAAAAACCTCCCCGCCGGAAGACCAAGGGTTCCTGTCCAACGTTAATCGGGGCAGGGTGAGTCGACCCCTAAGGCGAGGCCGAAAGGCGTAGTCGATGGGAAACGGGTTAATATTCCCGTACCCTTATATTTTGCGATGGGAGGACGGAGAAGGCTAGGTGGGCCTGGCGATGGTTGTCCAGGTTCAAGTATGTAGGTGGAAGACTTAGGTAAATCCGGGTTTTCTTAACACTGAGATACGATGTCGAGTCACTAAGGTGATGAAGTCATTGATGCCATGCTTCCAGGAAAAGTCTCTAAGCTTCAGAAATATAAGGATCGTACCCCAAACCGACACAGGTGGTCAGGTAGAGAATACCAAGGCGCTTGAGAGAACTCGGGTGAAGGAACTAGGCAAAATGGTACCGTAACTTCGGGAGAAGGTACGCCGCTGACGGTGAAGTCCCTTGCGGATGGAGCTATTGGCGGCCGAAGATACCAGATGGCTGCAACTGTTTATTAAAAACACAGCACTGTGCTAAATCGCAAGATGACGTATACGGTGTGACGCCTGCCCGGTGCCGGAAGGTTAATTGATGGGGTTAGACTTAGGTCGAAGCTCTTGATCGAAGCCCCGGTAAACGGCGGCCGTAACTATAACGGTCCTAAGGTAGCGAAATTCCTTGTCGGGTAAGTTCCGACCTGCACGAATGGCGTAATGATGGCCATGCTGTCTCCACCCGAGACTCAGTGAAGTTGAAATCGCTGTGAAGATGCAGTGTACCCGCGGCTAGACGGAAAGACCCCGTGAACCTTTACTACAGCTTAGCAGTGAACTTAGAGCCTACATGTGTAGGATAGGTGGGAGGCTATGAAGCGTTGTCGCCAGATGACGTGGAGCCGACCTTGAAATACCACCCTTGTATGTTTTGAGTTCTAACCATGGCCCCTGAATCGGGGTTTGGGACATTGTTTGGTGGGTAGTTTGACTGGGGCGGTCTCCTCCCAAAGAGTAACGGAGGAGTACGAAGGTTGGCTAATCACGGTCGGACATCGTGAGGTTAGTACAATGGTATAAGCCAGCTTAACTGCGAGACAGACACGTCGAGCAGGTACGAAAGTAGGTCATAGTGATCCGGTGGTTCTGAATGGAAGGGCCATCGCTCAACGGATAAAAGGTACTCCGGGGATAACAGGCTGATACCGCCCAAGAGTTCATATCGACGGCGGTGTTTGGCACCTCGATGTCGGCTCATCACATCCTGGGGCTGAAGTCGGTCCCAAGGGTATGGCTGTTCGCCATTTAAAGTGGTACGCGAGCTGGGTTTAGAACGTCGTGAGACAGTTCGGTCCCTATCTGCCGTGGGCGTTTGAGAATTGAGAGGAGCTGCTCCTAGTACGAGAGGACCGGAGTGGACGAACCGCTGGTGTTTGGGTTGTCATGCCAATGGCATTGCCCAGTAGCTACGTTCGGAATCGATAACCGCTGAAAGCATCTAAGCGGGAAGCGAGCCTCAAGATGAGTTCTCACTGGGACTTTAAGTCCCCTAAAGGGCCGTTGGAGACTACAACGTTGATAGGCAAGGTGTGTAAGTGCGGTAACGTATTGAGCTAACTTGTACTAATTACCCGTGAGGCTTAACCATACAACACCTAAAGGGTGTTGGTTTTACCAAGACGAGAGTGTGATCTCTATAAACTAGCAATGCTTGCGAAGCATATTTTACAAGATTGATTAAACGAACAATAAGTAAATTATAACGTAATTTACAGTTTCGTACTGTTTAACGAAGTTAAATAGTGGAAACAGATTAGCTTTTCTAATTAACTTTTTAGCTTGGCGAACATAGCGCTGTGGTCCCACCTGATCCCATTCCGAACTCAGAAGTGAAACGCAGCTGCGCCGATGGTAGTGTGGGGTCTCCCCATGTGAGAGTAGGTCATCGCCAAGCGCCTAATAAACGAAAAATCCCTGTTGACGATGTCAGCAGGGATTTTTTCATTTTAGGGTACTGACGACGATGACCTGCTCGAGAGTAGGGCGAGTATCGCGACAGCAATGTGTCACGAGCTGAGGAGCTCTGCATAAAGTGCCGCCATGCAGTGCAGGGCAAGTTTGTGTATGCTCGTCACTAGTAGAGTAGAGAGGGGAATTTAAATTTTAAATGGGCTGGTTGTTTTATCACTAAAAATAATGCTTATTAAACCTTCTCTTAGTGCGCCTTGGGACGGTTTTAGTTGTTGGATATTGAAAGCTTCAAATATAGCGATAAGTATAGATAAACCGCTCGCAAAAACGGGTATGCGAGATGCTTCTAGCCCTACAATTTGTAATTTATCTATGCTTTCACAGGCAATACACATCTGTTTTACTTTATTTAATAGCGGCAGTGTTAATGTACTACCTAACTGCTGAGCGGTGTTGATTTCCTGCAAGGCTTGAATAGTGCCTGATGCTCCCATTGCTAGATTCCAGCCCTGTTGTGTATAGCTTTCTATCGTTGGTTGTAAAACCACGTTAGCCATCGCGATGGCATGATTGAAATTTTCATTATTGAGTTTGTTGTCTGAAAAGTAATTAGCAAGCCAAGTAACGCAACCCATAGAGAGACTTTGTGCGACGATAATATTTTCACCTTTGCCAATGACTAACTCGGTACTTGCTCCACCTATATCAATAATGAGTAGCTGTTCATCAGTTCTTTCGGTAAAGGCAACACCACGGTAAATGGTTTCGGCTTCTTCAATGCCGGAAATTAGGTTTACAGGATGGGCTAATATACTTTCGGCTTGTGTTATAAAAATATCTCTATTATTAGCCAGTCGGAGTGCTGCAGTCGCTGTGATTATTAATTTTAACGGCTTTATATCGTTTAATACTTCTTTAAAGTAGCGTAAACAAGCTAAACCATTTTCTATCGTTTCAATATTTAAATTATGCTGCGCATCTAATCCTGATGCGAGCCTAACTTTTCTTTTATGTTTAGCCAATACGTTAAAACCATCATCTGTTTTTTCAACTGTTAGCATGTGGAAGCTATTGGAGCCAAGATCGATGATGGTATAACGGTTGTTTTGCATAATGTTAACGCTTGTGGTTGCGATGGTAATTGTCATTACGTTTATTCGGATGCGCTTTGTATTTAGTCACCTTCATAATAGGTAAGGAGTCAAGCAGCGCATCTTTATCATATTCACTGACCGGAATGGAGTGTTTAATATATTCCTCAATGGCAGGCAGATTGAATACATATTTTTCACAGGCCAAGCTGATCGCTAAACCTTTTTCGCCTGCGCGACCTGTTCGACCGATGCGATGTACATAATCTTCGCAATCATCGGGTAGGTCATAATTAAATACATGTGATACTTTAGGTATGTGTAAACCGCGAGCCGCGACATCTGTGGCGATAAGAAAGTCAATTTCACCTTTAGTAAATTGCTCTAAAATCTTAATGCGTTTATTTTGTGGTACATCACCCGTTAACAAACCAGCACGTAAACCATCTCCTGCTAGGTATCCCCAGACTTTTTCGCAGGTATGTTTTGTATTGGCAAAAACAATGGCTTTATCTGGCCACTCATCTTCTATTAATGTTAATAGCAGTAACATTTTATCTTCGTTAGAAGGATAAAATAACTCTTCTTGAATATTGGCAGATGTCATGACCTCTGGTTCGATTTGAATATGTTCAGGGTCATTCATGTGCTCAAAAGCGAGCTCTTGTACTTTATGCGACAAAGTTGCAGAAAAGAGCATATTTAAACGACTATTTGCTTCCGGCATACGTCTAAATAAGTAACGAATATCTTTGATAAAGCCAAGGTCAAACATACGATCAGCTTCATCCAAGACCACACTTTGGATTGATCCTAGGTCAACAACGCCTTGTTTAACAAAATCAATAATCCGTCCTGTTGTGCCAATTAATATATCAACACCTTTTTCTAGTTTAGTGTGTTGAATTTCTACTTTCTCGCCCCCATATGCTAAACCAAGGCGTAAGTTGGATGCTTTTGCTAATATTAGGGCATCTTTATGAATTTGAATTGCAAGCTCACGCGTCGGCGCTAAAATAATAGCCCGAGGTTGATTCTTACGGCGATTTTCAGGTTGTGCATCGCTTAACAAGTGATGAAATACTGCAGGTAAAAACGCCAGCGTTTTACCTGTACCTGTCTGGGCTTGCCCTGCTATATCCTTCCCGGTGAGGGTGATTGGCAGTGATAAAGCTTGTATAGGTGTGCAGTATTCGTAGCCTTGTGATGCTAAAGCTGAAATTAGACTATCCTGAAGAGGAAGGTCTGCAAATTTTATTTGAGTTAAGTGTGTTTTATTCATTTGCAAATGATAACAGTTTATACTTGCAATAAGTATTGAGATCGATTCAAATATCTAAAATTAATTTTTATTATGTTCCATGTTATAGTATTTATATACTTATTAGGCAATAGTTTCTGGAGAGAAATATGAGCGACAGTATCGTAACGTTAAGTGATGCAAGTTTTGAACAAGATGTAGTGAATGCAGAAGGGCCTGTTTTAGTCGATTTTTGGGCTGAATGGTGTGGGCCTTGTAAAATGATTGCCCCTATTCTTAGTGAAGTTGCCGTTGAATATGCAGGTAAAGTAACTATTGGTAAACTAAATATCGATCAAAATAGTGCTACACCACCAAAATTTGGTATCAGAGGTATCCCTACTCTATTACTATTTAAAGATGGAAAAGTTGCTGCAACTAAAGTTGGTGCCCTTTCTAAAGCACAGCTTGTTGAATTTTTAGACGCAAATATCTAAAAAATTAACTTCAGATTGGATAAGTTGTGATCTACAACACGTCCAATCTGGACTAATATTATTTTTAATGCTATCTTATGCTCAAAATGCGAGCAATTATTTCTATAGTTCAATCATCCACTTACCTCAAATCTGATTATCAATATAAATTATGAATTTAACCGAACTAAAACTAACACCTGTTTCTGAACTTGTTAAACTTGGCGAATCAATGGGGCTTGAAAGCTTAGCTCGCTTAAGAAAACAAGATATAATTTTTGCAATTCTAAAAGCTCACGCTAAAAGTGGCGAAGATATTTTCGGTGCAGGTGTACTTGAAATATTACAAGATGGCTTTGGTTTCTTGCGAAGTTCTGATAGTTCTTACCTGGCTGGTCCTGATGATATTTATATATCACCAAGCCAAATACGCCGATTTAATCTGCGTACAGGGGATAGTGTTGAAGGGAAGATTAGACCTCCTAAGGATGGCGAACGATATTTCGCGTTATTGAAAATAATCGAAGTTAACTTTAACAAACCTGAAAACTCCCGCAATAAAATCCTTTTTGAAAACTTAACACCAATTCATCCCGATGAGCGTTTCCGTTTAGAAAACGGTAATGGTAGCACAGAAGATATTACTGCTCGAATTTTGGATTTAGTCTCTCCGATTGGTAAAGGGCAGCGTGGTTTGATTGTAGCCCCACCTAAAGCGGGTAAAACAATGTTATTGCAGAATATTGCTCAGAGTTTGAGTCTTAATTTTCCTGACTCAGTACTTATTGTTTTACTAATAGATGAGCGTCCTGAAGAGGTAACTGAGATGCGCCGTCTAGTTCGCGGAGAAGTCGTTGCATCTACATTTGATGAGCCAGCAAGCCGTCACGTTCAAGTTGCTGAAATGGTCATTGAAAAAGCCAAACGTTTAGTTGAACATAAAAAAGATGTGGTCATTTTATTAGATTCGATTACGCGTTTAGCACGAGCTTATAATACGGTTGTGCCGAGTTCGGGTAAAGTATTGACTGGTGGTGTTGATGCAAATGCACTGCAACGTCCTAAGCGTTTCTTTGGTGCTGCACGTAACGTAGAAGAGGGTGGAAGTTTAACGATTCTTGCTACAGCTTTGATCGATACTGGCTCGAAAATGGATGAAGTAATTTATGAAGAGTTTAAAGGTACGGGTAACTCTGAAATTCATTTAAATCGTAAGTTAGCTGAAAAACGTGTCTATCCTGCAATTGATATTACTCGTTCAGGGACTCGACGCGAAGAGTTACTAACTGAATCTGGTGAGCTACAAAGAATGTGGATTTTACGTAAAATCGTTCATCCAATGGGTGAAGTTGGTGCAACTGAGTTCTTAATTGATAAACTCGGCTTAAGTAAAACCAATGACGATTTCTTTGATGCGATGAAAAATCAGAAATCTAAATAAATAGTTGGGTCATACCAAATAGAGAATAGAACGCTACTTTGGTAGCGTTTTTTTTTGATCTTTAAATAAATAAGTTAGGTTGCTATGAAATTTGATGATTTACGGGACTTTATTGCACAACTTGAAGAAAAGGGGCTTTTGAAACGTATTAGCCAAGAAATTGATCCGCATTTGGAAATGACGGAAATTTCTGACCGTACTTTGCGGGCAGGAGGACCCGCTCTCTTATTTGAAAACCCTAAAGGTTATGACACCCCCGTATTAACCAATTTATTTGGTACGACACAGCGCGTTGCATTGGCGATGGGGAAAGATGATGTTGCGGCTTTAAAAGAAGTGGGGCAATGGCTTGCCTACTTAAAAGAACCTGAGCCACCGAAGGGAATTAAGTCTTTGTTGGAAAGTTTGCCCATATTCAAACAAGTATTGAATATGCCGACAAAACGGGTGCGTAAACCCGCTTGCCAACAGATAATTATGCAGGGTGATGAGGTTGATTTGACCAAGCTGCCAGTGATGACCTGTTGGCCTGGTGATGTTGCTCCTTTAATTACTTGGGGATTAACTATTACCCAAGGTCCCTATAAAAAACGTCAAAACTTAGGTATTTATCGTCAACAATTGCTGGGTAAAAATAAAATGATCATGCGCTGGCTATCTCACCGAGGTGGGGCGATTGATTATCGTGAGTGGCAAGAAGCCAATCCCGGTAAGCCTTTTCCAGTCTCTGTGGCGTTAGGGGCAGATCCTGCGACCATTTTGGGGGCTGTGACTCCTATCCCCGATACGCTTTCTGAGTATGCTTTTGCAGGCTTGCTGCGTGGCTCTCGAACCAAAGTGGCAAAAAGCATCAGTAATAATTTAGATGTGCCTGCCACCGCTGAAATCATACTCGAAGGCTATTTACAGCCCGGAGAGGAAGCGCCCGAGGGACCCTATGGCGATCACACGGGTTACTATAATGAAGTCGATGATTTTCAAGTCATGACAGTGACCCATGTAACGCAACGAGAAAATCCCATTTATCATAGCACCTATACCGGGCGTCCACCCGATGAACCCGCTATATTAGGCGTCGCACTCAATGAAGTATTTGTGCCTATTTTACAAAAACAATTTCCAGAGATTGTCGATTTTTATCTTCCTCCTGAAGGTTGTTCCTATCGAATGGCGGTTGTTTCAATCAAAAAACGTTACCTGGGACACGCAAAGCGAGTGATGTTAGGCATTTGGTCATTCTTACGCCAGTTTATGTACACCAAATTCATTATTGTCTGTGATGATGATGTCAATGTACGTGATTGGAACGATGTGATTTGGGCTATTACTACGCGTATGGATCCAGCAAGAGACAGTACGATTATCGACAATACTCCCATCGATTATCTCGATTTTGCATCACCCGTGTCAGGGCTTGGTTCAAAAATGGGGTTGGATGCCACCAATAAATGGGCGGGAGAAACTGAACGAGAGTGGGGAGTTCCTATTGTTATGGATAAGGATGTAAAACAAAAAATAGATAAGCTCTGGCAAGAGTTGGATATCCTGTCATAATTGGGAATGTTATTTTTTTGTTAAATGAATTTTCACCTAATAGAATAAGAGAACTCAATGCAACCTGTTACTTGTAAAATAAATACCATCGAAAAACTCAATGACTTTTTATACCGTATATTTTTAACTCCGGAGAAAAATACCCCCTACAAAGCAGGGCAATATATATCCATCATAATGGGAGAAGGGGACAAACGTCACTTTTCCATTGCCAATGCGCCACTAAGTAATACTATTGAGCTCCACATAGGCGCAACACCAGAGAATAGCTATGCGATGCAAGTTATTGATAAAATGAAACTCGATGGTGAAATTGAAGCTGAAATTGGTAATGGAGACGCTTATCTACGCGAAGAGTCGAAAAGACCTATTATTTTAATGGCAGGGGGGACAGGGTTTTCCTATGTAAAATCACTATTAGAACAAATAGTTGCATTGCAATTAGCTAACCCAGTTTATCTCTATTGGGGGGTTAAGGAATACGCACATTTTTATTTCGAAACTGAAGCTGCTGAGTGGGCAAAAATGCACAATAATATTCACTTTAATCCGGTCATTGAATTACCAGAGAGTGAATGGCTCGGACGTCAAGGATACGTGCATCAGGCTGTGTTAGAAGAGTTTCCTGATCTAAGTTCTTTTGATATTTATATTGTAGGCCGTTTTGAAATGGCTAAAGTGGCCCGCGAAGATTTTCTCGCTCAGGGAGCGGTTGCAGAGCATATCTTTGGTGATGCCTTTGCCTTTATGTGAGGCATCATCTAATAAATTAGTTTTTAAGGATGTTAAGTATTACCTTAATTGCCATTGATTTTTTGTTATCATGGCAAATCATCCGATCAATTCATATGAATAAAGAACACGACCAATTTATGACGGCAAACAGATCACAAAAAGAGGAACATACTTTAGCTGAATCAATTGATATTTTATTTCTGCGGTTTTTAGTGGGGAAAAATAAAATAGCTAACGAAGAAAGCTATAATGATGGCTTATCAGAAAGTGAACTCGATGAGCAATGCACACCGGGTGCTGCCGATGGTTGGAATAAACGTATATTGTTAGATGTTGAAAAACAGCGAGTTAAACGTGTTGAGGCTGATAAAGCGATTAAAGAGAAGCGTAATGCCGTATTGATGCATCTCTTTCAGAAAACGCTTTTAACGGCTATTCAAAATAGATTAAGTCACCATGATGAAGTTATTACCCATCAGCTACAGTTACGAGAAAGTACCCTTGAATTATTAAAAAAATTGCTGTCGAGTGAGCCTCGTTATTCAATTTTAGCGAGTTTATTAGAATTAAATATAAGCACGCGTAATCATTTAATCTCATTGGTTTGTAGTTCTGATTTCATGGAATCATTAGGGCGAGATGCACGCAATGTCCGTGATATACAAGCCGCTATCGGTTTAATCGGTATTGATGTTTTACGCTATCTTATTCCTGCTATTATTTTTAAATATACAATTAGCAATAACGGCTTACATAATGTTTTATTTACCAAAAAATTATGGCGTTACGAATTAACCCTAGGGCAAGCTTGTACAGCTTTAATGAAAGAGAGTGATTATCGCCGCCCCCATGAAGGTATGTTGTTATCGGCAATGGTCAACTTTGCCTATGTTGCTGCTTATAAACAATACCAAATTTCATTTGAAACTGTACGGGTTGCTTGTTTGGATCAAGCGCGGGATAAAGGAGAAAAGGAGCAACATGATTTCTTCTTTGATTTGCAAACAGACCCTGCAACCTTACAACAATTATTGGTGTCACAGGCAAAATTAGCATTAAGTCTTAGCCTATCAGAAACGTTATTTAGTAAAGATTTTCCTCATCTTGTTAACGCGCTTCGAGAGCAAGTTGAGTGCGTCGAATTTACCGAAATGAGTAGTGTGGGGAAAATATTATTTAAAGCATTGCGTTTTGCAAAATATGATCAATTACGAACGGTGCGTTTATTTAAAGCGGAATGGTTAGATGATTATTTGCAAGCGTCACATATTTCGTCAGACACCTATAAAAATTTAGTACGGCAAGAGCTCTTTCGTTTTAAAACTAATTGGTCATAATAATGCGTGGTGTTGAAATTTACTGCTTTGTTTCTTAGCTGATCATGATTTATTACCCTTTTATATTGATATTAGTGGTTTTTATCAATTAAACTCGCTGCGACTTTTAAAAGAAGGTAGAATGCGCCTTCAATTTTATAGAGAGTGAAAAAATGGTTACCTCATCAGATATGTTCAGTGATATTCGCCCTTATAATGACGATGAAATTCAAGCTGCTATTCAGCGTGTTATAAATGACAATGAGTTTCTTGATGCGATAATTAGTTTTCGTTTTGCTAACCTAGCAAAATTTTTTGGCTTTTTGTTAAAGCCTCTTTTAAAGCGCTATATTTCCTATAAATGGGGCGCTATTAATAGTATTGATGAGTTACAACGAATCGTTGGTGTCTATGTACAGCATATGATTGATTCCACAACGACTCAATTTACCTATTCAGGTTTAGAGCATTTAGATCCAAGCAAAAATTACCTTTTTGTCTCAAATCATCGCGATATTGCAATGGATCCTTGTTTTGTTAATTGGGCGCTATTTACTGAAAATTTCAAAACTGTGCGTATCGCCATTGGTGATAATCTCTTAAAAAAATCCTATGTCTCAGATATTATGCGCATGAATAAAAGCTTTATTGTTAAGCGCTCTGTCTCGGGTGTACGAGAAATGATGAAATCACTATCACATTTATCGGCTTATATTTTTAGCTCATTACAAGAAGAGAGTAGCATTTGGATTGCGCAGCGTGAAGGGCGTGCGAAAGATGGTTTTGATAAAACAGAGCCCGCCATTGTGAAAATGTTTTATGTAAATGGCAAGAAAAGCGGTATTACTTTTACTGACTATATTAAACAACTAAATATTGTTCCCGTTGCTGTATCCTATGAATATGACCCCTGTGATCAACAAAAAGCGCAAGAATTGCACGATAAATCCGTCAAGGGCGAGTATCAAAAAACACAATTTGAGGACATAGAAAGTATTGTTCGTGGTATTGTCGGCAAAAAGGGGCGAGTGCATGTTGCCTTTGGTAAACCGTTAAGTGGGGATTTTAACGATGCGGATCAAGTAGCAGAAGCGATAGATACGCAAATATATCAAAATTATTACCTACATCCTTCGAATTATATTGCAGCCGATGATGAATTACAGGCTGTTACTGCGGAAGATAGAGAGGCATTTGCAAAACATATGGCGTTGATCAAGCCTGAGCTGCACGATATAGTTTTAAAGATGTATGCAAACCCTGTTTATAACCATATCGCATAATAAACAGACTAATTCGCCACTACTTTAATTTGTTATGCACATAATTTTTTTAAAATTATGTGCATTTTTTGTCATATAAGCATTTTATCTTCATGAAACTAAAGTGATCTTTTTTATGTAAATATGACAGTTTATATTTTTATTTAAACTACTAACAGAGTTATCCACAACTGCCCTGTGTTGAAAGTGAATAGCCACTCACCTTTGATTGACTCGCTAATCTTATTTATTTGCCAAATTTTCTCTCTTATTCAGGCCCGAATCGGTATAATCATTCTCTATTTTTTAAATATTGGTAATAAGCGAATGGTTACTATCCCTGAAAACCCTTTTGTACTTGTCGATGGTTCATCTTATCTTTATCGTGCTTTTTATGCGCCTCCACATCTAACCAACTCCGCTGGTGAACCAACAGGTGCGGTTTATGGCGTTGTTAATATGTTGAAAAGTCTCTTAAAGCAATTTTCACCTAGCCATATCGTGGTCGTTTTTGATGCCAAGGGAAAAACCTTTCGTGATGACCTTTATGCAGAATATAAAGCACAGCGCCCCAGTATGCCCGATGATTTACGCTGTCAAATTGAACCTTTGCACAATGTTATTAAAGCGATGGGATTGCCTATTTTAATTGTGCCGGGTGTTGAAGCCGACGACGTTATCGGTACTTTGTCTCGTCAAGCAAGTGCGCAGGGTATTCCGACCGTCATTAGCACGGGTGATAAGGATATGGCGCAACTGGTTGATGAGCATACCTTTCTTATTAATACCATGACTGATACTGTGCTCGATATTCAAGGCGTTAATGATAAATTTGGCATCCCACCTGAGCTGATTATCGATTACTTAGCCTTAATGGGCGATAAAGTTGATAACATCCCTGGTGTGCCAGGTGTTGGCGAAAAGACCGCTCTAGCGATGTTGCAGGGAATCGGTTCATTGAATGATATCTATAATGACCTTGATAAACTAGCGCCACTTGGCTTCCGTGGTAGTAAAACCATGGCAAAAAAAATGCAAGATAATGAAGAGATGGCTCGCCTCTCTTATCAATTAGCAACCATCAAAACAGATGTGGAATTAGCCGTCGCTTATGATGATTTTAAACCGCAAGCGCAAGATACTGATGAATTAGTTAAATTATTCGGTGCGCTTGAATTTAAGCGTTGGTTATCGTCTTTACTAGATGGCGAACAGGTGGTTAGCAAAGCAACATCTTCTGGTGCTGCGATAGCGATAGATGATATGGCAAAACCCGCTTCAGTTATCGATACAACGTGCTATCAAACTATTTATACTAAAGGGCAACTGAGCCAATGGCTTAAAAAGCTTGAGCAGGCTGATCTATTTGCATTTGATACAGAAACAACCAGTTTGGATTATATGCAAGCACGGGTTGTGGGATTATCTTTTGCTGTGCAAACAAATGTAGGTAGTGCAGAGCCTGCTATTATTGAAGCGGCTTACTTACCGCTTGCACATGATTATATCGATGCCCCTAAGCAATTAGATTTTGAGGAGACACTCGCACAGTTAACGCCTTTATTAGAAAGTGAGAGCCACCATAAAGTCGGGCAAAACTTAAAATATGATCGTAGTGTGTTACTTAATCATGGTATTGAATTAAAAGGGATAAAATTTGATACAATGCTGGAATCCTATGTCGTAGACAGTACGGGTAAGCATGATATGGACAGCTTAGCGCTTAAATATCTTGGGCACAAATGCATTGCATTTGAAGATATAGCAGGTAAGGGCAAAAACCAATTAACCTTTAATCAAATCAGCATTAAAGAAGCAGCCCCTTATGCCGCTGAAGATGCCGATATTACGCTACGTCTGCACCTCGATTTAATCGCACGTTTGCAAGAGACGCCGGCATTATTAAACGTATTCACGAATATTGAATTACCCTTACTCACCGTATTATCCGAAATTGAGCGTGGTGGTGTTGAAATTGATAGTGAATTGCTGGGTAAACAGAGTATTGAAATCGCTGAGCGCTTATTAGAGCTGGAATCTGCCGCCTATGAAGAGGCTGGCAAACCCTTTAATCTAAGCTCTCCTAAGCAGTTACAAACAATATTATTTGATGAACTTAACTTACCTGTCTTAAAGAAAACACCTAAAGGTGCACCTTCCACCGCAGAAGAAGTACTTCAAGAGTTGGCGCTTACTTACGCATTACCAAAAATCATTATTGAGCACCGTGGGTTGAGTAAATTGAAATCAACTTATACGGATAAACTCCCTAAAATGGTAAATCCGCAGACGGGACGGGTACACACATCCTATCATCAGGCGGTGACTGTCACCGGACGTTTATCTTCAAGCGATCCAAATTTACAGAATATTCCGATCCGCAGCGCAGAAGGGCGTCGAATTCGCCAAGCTTTTATCGCGCAGAATGGCTATAAAATAGTTGCTGCCGATTACAGTCAAATTGAATTACGTATTATGGCTCATCTTTCTCAAGATAAAGGTTTACTTGATGCGTTCTCAACGGGCAAAGATATTCATAAAGCGACGGCATCGGAAGTGTTTTCCATTCCACTTGATGAAGTTTCAACGGAACAACGTCGAAGTGCAAAGGCGATTAACTTTGGGCTTATTTATGGTATGAGTGCTTTTGGTCTTGCCAAACAGCTAAATATCGGTCGTCAAGAAGCACAAAAGTATATGGATCTTTATTTTGCCCGTTACCCTGGTGTGCTTACCTATATGGAAGATACGCGCGCCTTGGCCAACGATAAAGGTTATGTAGAAACAATTTTGGGACGTCGCTTACAATTGCCAAATATTAAATCCGTTAATGGTATGTTGAAAAAAGCAGCTGAGCGAGCAGCCATTAATGCCCCTATGCAAGGCACTGCAGCTGACATTATTAAAAAAGCAATGATTGATATGGCTGCTTGGGTGAAACAACAAGAAAAAGGAAGTATTCAGTTACTTATGCAAGTTCACGATGAATTAGTATTTGTGGTAAAGGAAGAGTTTGTTGATCTTTATAAAGGAGAAATCCAAAGCATCATGGCAAAGGCTGCTGAATTAGATGTGCCACTGATTGCTGATGTTGGCGTGGGGAATAATTGGGATGAGGCGCATTAATTAAAATATATTTTAAATTGCCATGAACTTTTTCTGAGACTCATTGACTAACCTAATGAGTTGATTGATTTCATAGTATCTTTAGCCCCTTTGTATGTTTTTTACAAAGGGGCTTTTTTATTGGGATAGTTAAAAATAAAAAATTTTAATTTAATTAAAATAATTGTGAACTTTTTTCCTTTACAGTGTACTAACTATTGAGTTTGAAAATTTTAAATTTCATAACTTTTCCTTTTCCTCTTTACACTTATTGTGTAAAGAGGCTTTTTATATCTTTATTCCCCTACCTATTATTAATCACCACACAGTTATAGTAAGTAATTTCTATCAATAGGTAAAAATTTACAGTAACTTTGTTACCTTAAAAATATATTTAAAATAGTTAGGAACTTTTTTCTATTACGATGTACTAACCCTATGAGTTAGTTAATTTCATAGTTTTTCTTTTACCTCTTTGCATTGTTTATGCAAAGAGGTTTTTTTTGGAGTATGGGTATTATGCTATTGATTTTATTGCTATATTATTTTCGATAAATAATAAATTATAGCGGAAGAGTGATACGGTTGTTGGGAATTTACTCCCTATTTTATTGATTAAAACAGATTTCAATAAAAGCATTGCCATGTTCAGAATGGAAAGGCATCAATACTTTAGAGCCATCGACTTGATGTTTAATAGTATGGTTTGGTCCCGAGACGACAATCGGGGTTGCCATATTAAATTCAAATCCCTTTTCACCCAACTGGCGTTTTGCTCCACCAGCAACCATATTAGTGATCTCACCTAGCATATCAGTAATATCATCGGATATATCATCTAAGGTTTCCCCTACCATTAAACGAAAAACATTTAGTGCTAGCTTTTTGTCTAAGCTAATGGAAAAGGAGCCTTTCGCCGTTGGGCCGACCATACCAATCAAGCCTGAGACATCGCCATGCGCAATAGCATCTTTTTTAAGGCTTGGTTTACCCGGTTTTATATCTATTTGCGCCATTGTCTGCAATACATTGATAAAGGAAGATAAAAAAGGATTTACAAATTCTGCATTCATAGTTTACACGCTTGTCTTTGATTGTAGGGTAGATATAAGCCGGTATACATTTGTTGTATACATACGCAATTATAAGGACAGTGATAATAAATACTATAGCTTTCTTCACGTTATTGTGACTTGCCAGCTTATACTATTATTTAATTATTAATTAAAGCACTCATAGAGCAAAGCTTATAATTATTTGATTGCTATCGCAAACCAATAATCTCGTAGTTTGAGCCAAAGCTAATTTTTATCATATAAAATTGAGTGTTTCTTAATTAATGGGCGATAGTTTTAGATTAATTGCTTTCCTGATAACCTTGTTCTTCTCTTGTTGAGTTAGTCAGTGCGGTTAATTGGGATGTTTTAGGCAGTACTTGTTTGTAGCTTATTCTAATTTCTTAGCATAAAAAAATCCGCTATTCGTTCAAATAGCGGATTTTTGTATTGATAGGAAATCCCATCTTTATCTAGTCATGTTCAAGTTTAACTAACCTTACTGACTGTTATTGGTAAATGCTATTTTTTCTTCCATGCCTTATGGTCGATATCGAGGTCTGAAAATTTGGCTGGATCAAATACGGGGTGTTCGATCCCTTTTTTCAATTGCTCTTTATAGTCTTTAAGAAGGCGATTTAACGTCGGAAACAGCATTAGCAATGCTAATAAGTTAACAATAGCCAATACCCCCATCATCGGATCGGAGAAGAAGAATATCGCAGTGGCGCCCGGTGCAACAGCGCCGATGAATACAATTGCAATAACAATAATACGCAGAGCATGTAGCGATTTTTTGCTCTTAGACATAAATGTTAATGCATTTTCACCCAAATAATAATTGTAAATAATTGAGCTTATTGAAAAAAGCAAAATAGCACCAGTAAGGTAATACTGAGCCCATGTACCGACATGAGACACGAGAGATTGCTGTGTCAGTACAACGCCATCGATATTTTCAGCCCCTGGAACATAAACATCGCCAAGAAGAATAATAAATGCCGTACAGCTACAAATTAATATTGTGTCGATAAATACCGAAAGAGATTGTGTAATCCCCTGACTGATTGGGTGCGTAACATCTGCTGTTGCAGCAACGTTTGGAGCAGAGCCTAGCCCTGCTTCATTGGAGAATAGTCCTCGTCGCAAACCTTGTGCTAATGCGGCCCCCATGCCTCCGCCAACGACCTCTTCGAAGCCAAAGGCGTTTGCTATTATAGAGTGGAATATAGCAGGAATTTCTGTGATATTTAACAGAATGACAATGATGGCTATTAATACATAACCAACAGCCATGATTGGCACAATCACGTCTGAGACTTTCGTAATACGCTTAATCCCACCATATACAACGAAACCAGTGATGATAGCTAATACAATACCAGTCCAGATCCTATCAATGCCCATACTATCCTGTGCAGCCCCTGCAACGGTGTTACCTTGGAATGCATTAAAACCGATGGCAAATGATGCGATCAAACAAATGGCATAGAGATATGATAGCCATCTGTAATCTTCACCAAGCCCATGAATAATAGTACGTGCAGGACCACCTCGGAACTCCCCATTTTCTTTACGCTTATATAGTTGTGCAAGAGAACATTCCACAAGACTAGTTGCCATGCCAACTAATGCAACAGCCCACATCCAGAATACCGCGCCAGGACCACCTAAGGTGATCGCAACAGCAACACCGGCAATGTTACCACCTCCAACTCGTCCACCCACGGACAATAGCAGCGCTTCTCTACCAGAAATGGCATTTTTATTAGCAGTTTGGTTTTTATTCAAAAGGACTCGAAACATACGCCCAAAGAAGGTGAATTGCACAAACCCTGTTACTAAGGTAAAGAATAAACCTAAGATAACTAAGAATGGGATAAGTGACCAACCCCAAGTAAGATCACCAATGACCCCAAAAAATGACTCTATTAATTCCATTTTTATTCCTCGAATTAATTATACTTTCTGCCTTTCAAAATGAAGATTTCCGTGGAATGTAATATTTCCCACTAAATTTGGAAAGAAACAGGCAAGCGGCAAATTATACGCAAAGAATAAAGTGGAAATAATAGAGCAGATCATTGAAAAGTGGATTAAACCGCTATAAAACTTAAAAAACAATCAAAAAACATGCCAGTTTTATCAGTAACATGAATTTATATAAATGTTTTATCTGTGCCGTAGCTATGTCGGGTTGTGGGCTGTCGAGTGAAAGTCAATGTTGCCTTGTAAACTTTCTGTTATTAGATAGACGATTAATTTATTTTACCTATTTTTCATTGTAATAAATAATGTTGTAACTCTAATACCAACTGGTGTAATCACTTTATAGGGAATCTATGTTACAGAAAATCATTATCAGCTTAGTGATGTTGGCGGTGCTTATCTCCACCTTTACCGCTGGACTTATCAGTGCAGCTTTAGCACTGTTTGCGTTTTCTCTATTAGTCTATTATGGCATCAATAAAAAAGCGTAGACTTTGCTACGCTAGTTAATGCAACTGGTTTTTTCTACATCAGGAAAACGATGTAACAGAGCGATGCAACAGATATAGTCACCCATAAAGTCACGCCCAATAATAACGGCCTCACACCAGCAGACTTAATACTATGAATTGTTAATCCCGCGCCAATCAAGAATAAGCAGAGCACCAGTAATCGCTTTGAAACGGCAAATATATCTTGGTAAAAAACATCAAATTGTGGCAAAAAATAAGCAACTGCAATCGCTACACAATAAAATAGAATAAATAGCGGTATTGGGATCTTTTTGTTATCACCTTTAAAAATCAGTGCGCTGATAAATGCAACGGGAATGATCCATAATGCACGTGCTAATTTTAAAGTCGTTGCCGTTTGTAATGCTTCATCACCATAAACTGATGCGGCCCCAACAACCGATGACGTATCATGAATTGCAATGGCGCTCCATATACCAAAATCGTGTTGACTCATCGCTAACCAATGACCGACTAATGGAAAAACGAATAACGCGACACTATTTAAAATAAATACGGTTGCTAACGCATGCGATGTTTCGGTCGCATCCGCATCAATGGCAGGGGCGACAGCCGCTATCGCACTACCACCACAAATCGCCGTACCAGACGCAATTAAATGGCCCATCTTTAGGTTGATTTTTAACGCCTTAGTTAATCCTATCCCCAATAATAAAGTCGTAAAAATTGAACAAACAATAATACCGATATTATTTGAGCTAATCGCAATCGCTTCTGGCAAGTTAATTCCAAAACCCAATCCAACGATAGAATAAGCTAATAATTTTTTGGTGATTTTACCGGTATCAATTTGCTCAGGAACAAGCCCTAACGTAGAAATAGTAAAGCCAATAACTAATGCAATAGGTGACGAGATAACAGGAAATAAACAGACGACAGCGAGTGTAAAAAAAACAAAATAACGTTTATTGAACTGTACTTTATTAATAGTGTTAAGCATTGGTTATCCTCAAATTTATAAACACAGTTTATGCGATAAATTTTATTAAGGATATTCTAAAGAATTTAATTTGAGGTTAAGTAAAATTGAACGCTTGGTTATTTTAAGAGGATAGAGGGCTCCTCAAAAATAACACCGCGAATGGTATAACTTAGTTAATTATTGTGCTGATTTAATACCGTTTTGAGTTTCTGATTTTAGTTCACGACTTTGTTGAAACCAAAAACGTTTTCTTCCCGTAGTACGAGCCATAGAAATATCCTTTTAGGAGATGTAAAAATTGAACCAATATAGTAGAGAACAATGACAATATAAAACGACATGACACAAACAGAAGTGGGTGTTAATGGAGTAAATATTTGTAGTAAGTAAACTGTATTACTGATTCAGTGAATAAAGGGGATGTAGCCTAAGCTTACATCCACCATGATTAATCGGACTAAATTATAGTGCGATTACATTTGCAGCTTGCAGACCTTTTTGGCCTTGCTCAACTGTAAAAGAAACCTTTTGGCCTTCTGCTAATGTTTTGAAGCCTTCAGATGCAATTGCACGGAAATGACAAAATACGTCAGCTCCGCCGTTATCTTGAGTTAGAAAACCGAAACCTTTTGCTTCGTCGAACCATTTTACTAGACCAGTTGTTGTATTAGACATGTTGTGTCCCTTATATAAATTCATTAAAAAATATCGCCAAAATGCGAAGCGCTGAGAACTGAATTATTGAATGTGAGGGTGAAGCTAAGGGATACACTAAGGACAACTACGATAACGCGGGAGTAACTGAGATAATAACTTGGACTTTACATTTTCATTAATAACTCTGACTTACAGAGCGAGCGCATATTAACCTACAAAATAAAGAACACCTAATTTTATTTTCAATATGTAAATAAAGATGGTGAAAGATGGAAGGGAGTGCAATTAAATTGTATCCGTGATTTTCAGCTATATTTTTTGGCGTGGCAAATAGCCAATATACGACTCTTTTTATATTAATGTTAGAAACATCATATTAAATTCATAAAATATAACGTTTTGTTTGTAGGGGGCGTACCAATATGATTCTATGCAGTTTTCCTCTAATAATTAAAAACCTATGAAAAAATCAGATATAGAACGATTCAATTATATTGAATATATAGTTTGGTGGGAGGGGCAAATTAATGCATCACATTTAATGCGCCATTTTGATTTGTCGCGTGATTCCGCATCTTCTATATTGAAAAATTATGATAGCCAATACCCCAATAATTTACAGTACGATCAATCGATAAAAGCGCGAGTTATAACAGAAAATTTCCAACCATTAAATGATGTTAGTAGCTTCGATGGGTACCTCAACTTAATTAAAAACGCTAACCACGAAGCAATATCAAATTGTATAGAAGAAGTTGCAACACCGCTTAGAAACATTAATGCGCAATTATTACGCCCTATTTTAAAAGCGATACGTGAACAATTAGCGATTGATATCGGCTATATATCCTTAACAAGTCCCGATTATTTAGATCGGATCATCGAACCCCATTCATTAATATTCGATGGGTTACGTTGGCATGTTCGAGCGTATTGTCGAAAAAATGCCGCATTTCGAGATTTTGTTTTATCGCGTTTTAATGGCATTGCCGTTTTTGAAGGTGAAGCTCAATGCAAGGTGGAACAAGATGAACTATGGCAAACTTATACAGATGTCGTCTTTATGCCAGACCCAAGGCTGGTGGATAAACAACAAGCTATTATCGCCAGCGATTTTCAAATGATAAACAATCTAAAAACAATAAAAACACGTATCGCGTTATTGAATTACCTATTAATTCGTTTGCGTCTCGATACCTATAAAAACAGACCAGAAGAACAGCAAATAGTATTAACACCCGATTGCCGAAACAGCATATCAAAATATTTACCCTAACCTGCCGAATAACTCGACATGTTTGGTTTTACAGTATTGAGTACTTGAACTTACAGGTATAACTTAGCTAAAACATCATCATGGCGGAAGCAAAATGAAAGATTTATCTCCATCTGATTTAAAAAGTATTCTTCATTCCAAACGTGCCAATATCTATTACCTTGAGCATTGCCGAGTAATGCAAAAAGATGGTCGTGTTCTCTATTTAACTGAAGCCAAAAAAGAAAATCAATATTTTAATATTCCCATTGCCAATACAACCGTTTTGCTTTTAGGCACTGGCACATCTGTCACCCAAGCTGCAATGAGGATGCTTGCCCAAGCGGGGGTATTGGTCGGTTTTTCTGGGGGAGGGGGCACTCCTCTTTATATGGCGAATGAAATTGAATGGTTAACCCCACAAAGTGAATATCGTCCGACGGAATACTTACAAGGCTGGATGCAATTCTGGTTTGATGATCAAAAACGCTTACAAGCCGCTAAGCAATTTCAACAAGCGCGTATTGAATATTTACATAAAATTTGGAATAACGATCGAGGCATTAAATCGGAAGGCTTTAGTACAGAGAGTAGTGACATCGAAAGTGCATTAGCCTGATTCAAAGAACGTATGGACAGTGCACTCAAACCTGCTGACTTATTACTTGCAGAAGCGCAACTGACCAAGACCCTTTATAAATTTGCAGCTAATGCCACAAAAACAGAAGGCTTTAAGCGTCAACATGAATCGACAGACTTAGCGAACGATTTCTTAAATCACGGTAATTATTTAGCCTACGGCTTAGCGGCTTGCACATTATGGGTATTAGGCATTCCCCATGGTTTCGCCGTGATGCATGGAAAAACACGCCGAGGGGCCTTAGTGTTTGATGTCGCCGATTTAATCAAAGATGCGCTGGTCTTACCTTGGGCGTTTATCTGCGCCAAAGAAAATGCCACAGAGCAAGAGTTTCGCCAACAAATACTGCAAGCCTTTACCGATAACAAAGCGCTGGATTTTATGTTTAACACCGTTAAAGCTGTGGCGCTTTCATTCGGCTATGCGCAAAAAGGAGATGGTCATGACCAGTTGGTGTGAACCAGATTATGCTATTGATATTGAAGAAAGCGAATTAAAAGCGCGCTTAAGCGGTTACGCTATTGAGGTAAAAATACATCGCGCTTCAAAAGCATACCCTTTGTCTGGCATGGTAATAACCAAGATAGCCTGCTTATGGGTTAACTCATTGAAGAGTAAAATAACCATCGGGGAGCCCTTAGAAATTGAGGTATTAGGATGTTGTGATCCCATGAATTTAATTGAAGGTGAACAATATCCCATCACCGAATATATTGGTCAGCGCTTAAAGGGGCAAATAACTCACGCTTTAAAAGTGATAGGACAAAATTCGCAACATATTAGCCACTTTTTAAACAGGCCAACATCATGATGGTCACTTTCGTTTCGCAATGCGAAAAAAACGCTCTCAAAAAAACACGCCGCGTGCTTGATGCTTTTGCTAACCGTATCGGCGATAACACGTGGCAAACCATTATTACCGAAGATGGGTTATTAACCGTTAAAAAAATGCTCCGCCAAACCGCCAGTAAAAGTACCGCAGTGAGTTGTCACTGGATCAGAAGTCGCTCACGTAGCCAGTTTTTGTGGGTGGTGGGTTCAAAATCAAAATTTAATGAGCAGGGAGTAGTGCCTGTGAATACAACAGCAAAAGAGGTTTTTATGGACACGAATAACAACAAACCAATTAAAGGAGTGGCTTATGCTAATACGCATTTACAGACATTGGTTGAGCATTTATTTGCTGTTGGTTATGTCGCTGAATCATTACATAAAAAATTATTTCCTAATTTAGATCAACAATACGCAACAACATGTTTTGTTGCCGGCTGTTTGCATGATTTAGGCAAGCTTGATCCTAATTTTCAAAAGTGGGTTATTGATCCTAAAAAGAAAGATGTAATTGCTGAAGACGGACAGCATATTGACACTGCTAAATTTAGCTTTGAAAAACACCCTAGACATAACGAATTATCATTATTGTTTTATCATTTACTTGATGATGTAAGCCTTAAATTTGTCAGCACAGGTAACAAGCGAACTATTCGCCATGTTATTTATTGGCATCATGCAAGAGCATACCGTAATGACAAAATAGCGCTAGAGTTTGATAGTTATAAAGGCTTGGCTAAAAAATTCTTAGCTAATAACAAAGGTGAATCACTAAACGACTTTATTGCAAAATCGCAAAATATCTTGTTAAAAGTGAGCGATATTGAACTGAAATATCGAGACAGTGAACCAAGTTTAACCAACGCATATTTAAATGGTGCAATTGATGATGCAGAAGATCTTTTACCGAACGCGCCACCATTACCGCAATATAAAGAATATGAAACAGAAGAAGAGGTGGATGATTATCAAAAAAATATCCAATTAAATGCCAATAACAATATCGCAAGAGCTTGTGTGATCACTGCTGACAGGCTGGTCTCAGCGTTAAGTACTCAAGAACTACATCAAGCGATTAAAACTAAAACACTCGATGACATTATTGCCGAAAAATTGGTAACTGATTCTACGTTATCAAGTCACATAACTAATTGTCTGAAGAACTTTGATAATAGTGATCGAACAAAAAAACAACATGAAATAGCTGCATTGTTAACAGAGGTTGAAGATGTTGGCGTGTTAGCTGGCGCGGCAGGTTGTGGAAAAACCAAAATAGCACTGGAATGGGCATTGTTGAAAAATGCGAAAAAAATTATTTGGATTTGCCCAAGAGTACAGGTTTGCCAAGGTTTATTTGCAGAATTAACATCTGATCGTTACTTGCCTGATGCCACCATAGAAATTATGACAGGCGAATTCAAGTTCCAAGATACTTGGGGTAATGAAACACCTATCGAACAGTATTTTTCAGGTGATGTGGTGATTACCACTATTGATCAAATATTGGGTTCAGTCATTAGCCATAGCAAAGCCAATACCCTGATTGACTACTTAAATGCTCATATCGTGTTTGATGAATTCCATGAGTACATCAATATGTCTGCGTTTAACTTATTATTTGCCGAATTAGTTGCCTGTAAAAAAGCTCAAGGGAAGCAAGCTAATACCTTACTCGTTTCTGCAACGCCTCATTATGTCTTTGTTGAAGAAGTCTTGGCTATTGATAAAGAAGATATTATCGAAATGCCTTCTTTTAATTCAAGTACCTATGAAATTAAATTTGAAGTGTTTAACGACGCTAATTTAAGTGATTCAAATCCATTAGTAAAAGCTCATAACAGTAAAACTTTTGTTATTAGCAATACCGCCTTATCTGCGCAAAACAGTTTTATTGCTAACCAACAAAAAGAAAATAATATTCTACTGCATTCCAAGTTCAAAAAAAGTGATAAACAAACATGGTTTAACGAAGTTTATGAATCATTTAAACAAGAAGGCACGAACAAATATGAAGTGTTGCGTAGCGGTCCTATTGTTCAAGCATCACTCAATATTAGTTGTGACTACATGGTTGCAGAAATATCAAACCCTGAAAACACCTTACAACGCTTGGGCAGGCTTGATTGTTTTGGGTTAAATAAAGCAGTAAACACTTATTGCTTAGCGGTTCCTGAAACTATAGCCAACAACAAAGGGCAAAGTGCCGCCTCTCGATTTTTAAATAAAATGTATAGCTTGGCAACCACCAGATCATGGTATCAATTTTTACTGGAAAACTATCAAGGTAAAACCTTTGTTTTGCCCGAGATTTATCAAAAGTATCGTCAATTTAGTCAACAGTCATTAACACGAAAAATGATAATAAGTGATTTAGTTTCAGCGTTAAAAAATAGTGTGGTTGAAATTAATAATAAGGTGGTTGATCCCTTTGTTATTCCCCCTAAAAAACAGCTAGAAAAATCACGCGGCAAAATAAGTAAAAATTCATTACGGGGTAATAATCGTTTTGTACAAATGGCCGTGTGCGATTTGAGCAATGCAAGTACGCCTCAATTCATTAATGAATACGCGTACACAATGCCACTTGATGATACAACTGCTATCGATAATCTCACTTATTCAACCATGGCAATTAAAGGTTATGGCAAAAGCGATCAAGATCTTCTTTCTCATATGTTTAAGCAATGCAAAGCTTTGGTTTGCTCTAAACCCTATAACGATAATGCGTTATTAAACCAAGCGCGCGATCCAGAATTACCGATATATTTAAGCTACACATCAAATGATCTCGATGCCGTTGGCGGTAAATCAGCAAGACATTCACATGCCATTTATTATATGACATGCGAAAAACAACCCATTGGCGCAATGTCGCTAAAACAACTTAATAACACAACAGAAGATGAGGAATAAATCATGGAAAAAGTAACAGGAATTAAAAGTGTAGATTTTAAAATTACCGCATTAGGTCATGGGGTGGTGAATTGGAATGGCTCTCCAAGTTTAACCATTATTAACGATAACAAATTTAAAAATATTACTAACCACTCTATGCCTAAGTTGAGAGGTTATAGCAATGTCAAAGAGTTTAACGAAGATGGAACGGCTAAATTTTATAAGCACCCTGAAGATGTTGATTTGAGCACTGTTGAGTTATATATCAGTCAAAACTGTATTAGACATCATTTGTTTAGAGGCGAACATTATAATTTAAATTCCCCTAAATTAGCTGAGAATATTATTAGTTTATTATGTTCAACCACAGGCTTAATAAGAGGTTATGTTAATCCAAAAAATGAAAATAAAAGAACAAGTCCATTATTGTTAACTGATTTTGTTGATCAGCTAGGTAATGGTAACTTCGAACAAATGGGGCGTTCGGGAAGTAAAGAAAAAGAAACTAATAAAGCAGGTAAAGATTCAAGTAATTCATTATTTTCAAAGTTTACTTTTGGTGATACTAAATATATTTCTTATGGTTCAATTAGCATTGAGCAATTACAGTTTATTCCTTTATGTGCAGATTTTGGCCGTGAATCAATGAAAATTAATAATCATAAAGAAGGGAAAGAAGTTGCAGAAAAATTAACAGATTATCTGCAAACCTTATCTGGAAATAAGAATGTTATAGCTGAATACCATGAAAATTATGTTCGTCGAGGTTCTATTTTTGATGAGGGTGAACAAGGTGTTTTGTTAAATGACGATGCTATCGATGTTTTAGTTAAACAGACAATCGAATTAATTACGGATTTGAGTATTAGGCAAGCCAAAGGCTATATGTACGTTGATGATGTATTAGTTGATTACAATAATAGTCAAACTGCTAAAGATATGTTCCGTATAAAGAAAGATGAAAGTCAAATTTTGCAGGAAAAAGGTTCAAATACTTACGCCGTTTATTATGAGGGTAAGTAATTATGAGGATTACTATTGAATATGACTCTTGTTGGCAAACAGGTTTCTTAAATGGAAATCCTAACAAACCAATTAGTAAAAAAGAAAATGATAGAGCATTTGTAGCTACCTCTAAAACTAGAGGTGAAAAATTTCAACCAATTACTTTAGATACTGTACTTGGTGTACTTAGTCGATTAATTGGTGATCAGCGAAAATTATATCAAGCCAAGAATAGTGATTTTTACTTTGATGATATTCAAAATAAAATAAATTGGCTTGAGCATGATGATCAATCGCACAAAGTTGAAGAGTTAATGTATTTAGTTAATAAATCAGATGATAGATGCGCACAATCTTCTTATTTAGGTGTGTTGGAGGATGATAATCCATGGTTTTTTTCTAAAAACTCACACTATCTTTGGTCTATTTTATTTTTAACCAAACATGAACTTATTAATTTCATTTTAAGTAAAAAAATGAATGGAATTGGTTGTGTTTCTTGTGATCCTAAAAGTTTGATTAGTCGAATTAATGCAATATCTGATTCGAAAAGCGACTTGGGTGCAGTTTTAAAAACCAATGATAGATTAATTCAAGAACATGAATTCATTATCAATAAAAAATGTGAAGCAGTAGAAAAATTTAACAACAAAGTTAAAATTAACCCACCAAAAACACCAGCACAAGAGAGTAAAAGCCAGTCTCAATTAATGAAGTTATTATCGGAATTAAATGATGCTAAAAATGATTTAAAAGTATTGGTTAATGATCCTTTGGCGAATGAAGCAGACACCAAACTAAATACTGTTATAAGTTTTTTATCTCAAAAATTTCCTGATGAAAAAAAACTGGGTGAAGAATATTGTAAAAATGGGGTTATTTATCCTACTAGTCTTTATTCAGCGGCACTGTATTTACAAGCTGAATATTTGCTGAAAAATGGTCATGAATCGTCATTTCTTCTCAATTCCAAGGGTGAAATACAAATACAAGGATTTTCTAAACGAGGGTTTAATGGTGTTAGAGATTGGCTTAATGCTATGACGGGGAAAAGAAAAAAATCGGTTGGAACCCCTGTTGTTGTAAATAAGCACACAGGTAAATTGGATGTAGAGTTATTGCTTGATAAGCAAAAAGATAAAGGCAAGCTTGATAAAAGTATAAGTAGAGCTGATGAATTAGCCCAACTAATAGAAAATGCTGGCGTTTCTTCCTTTTACCTTGGTAAAAAAGGCATTGCTTATGTCACAAAGATAAGGGCTTAATAATGAATTGTTTTATTGATATTACGCTACAACCTGATGCTGAAATGCGTGAAAACGTTTTACTAAATAAGGTTTACACTAAATTTCACAAAGCGTTATGTGATCAACAATCTACCAAGATTGGCGTTAGCTTTCCTGCCTATAAAGTTTTATTGGGTAGAGTAATCCGTATTCATGGCGAGTTAGCAACATTAACTAATTTTCAAAGCGTTAATTGGTTAGGTGGTTTGAGTGGCTATTGCAAAGTAAACGATATTTTACCAATACCTGAACAAGTGCAACATCGCGTGATTTCACGTAAACAAAGTAGCATGACAAACGCCAAACTTAATCGTCTGATCAAACGAAAAACAATATCAGCAGAGGAGGTAAAAGCTTATAAAGCGAAAATGTTTACCAAAGGTTTAGACAATCCATATCTTGAACTGGAAAGTGGTTCAAGTGGTCATTTACATCGTCGATATATTCAGTTTGGTGAGTTATCAGCTAATGCTATTGATGGTGAATTTGACCAATTTGGTTTAAGCAAAACCGCCACTGTGCCATGGTTTTAAATGTCGGTAATAATAACGTCCTTAATTACCGTTTTATAGAGGACCAAATATAGTTTATATCTGGTTCTCTTTCATCAGTAATGTAAGTATATAGAGCATGTTTTTATCAACCTAAATTTAACAGATGAAGATTGTTTAGAGTTATTAACTAAATCATTTAGGCTGATTTATCGAATAGACACAGCGAATGTGTACCATGATGATTCTTTATCAAAGCAAGTGTGGAAAAAAACGCATTTGCGCGCTTGTTACACTAACCCACTAATTTAAACACTCAGTAATTTAACCTAAAAAATTGCTCTTTAAAAATTGGTAAATAAACAATGAGTTACAAGTGTGGTGAAAATAAAGGTCAAAAAATGATTTTTATAACAACTGATTGTTGTAACTTATTTTTTGGCTGTTATTCTATTGTTCACTGCCGCACAGGCAGCTTAGAAATTCTATTTTACGCAATGGGTCAACAACAGAATGTTCACTGCCGCACAGGCAGCTTAGAAAAACAAAGCCTAGTAGCTCGCAGTTTATTACTAGTTCACTGCCGCACAGGCAGCTTAGAAACGATATGCCCTGACCATTGGCCTAGATTTAGGGTTCACTGCCGCACAGGCAGCTTAGAAAAAGTTGAGCAGGGGATGCTTGAAGATCTTAAAGTTCACTGCCGCACAGGCAGCTTAGAAAAGAAGTCGAAGAGCTATTAATGACATCCTGCAGTTCACTGCCGCACAGGCAGCTTAGAAAAAACAGTACCTGAAACACCAGCAGCAGAAACAGTTCACTGCCGCACAGGCAGCTTAGAAAAAAAATGCATGAACGCGCTTAGGATGAGTAACGTTCACTGCCGCACAGGCAGCTTAGAAACTTTAAGAGAACAAGGAGCGCTGAATGAGCCTGTTCACTGCCGCACAGGCAGCTTAGAAAGTATGTTGGTATTTCACTATTCACGGCTAGTTGTTCACTGCCGCACAGGCAGCTTAGAAAACTCGTAGCTTGATTTTTGATTAATAGTTAACGTTCACTGCCGCACAGGCAGCTTAGAAATCTTCATTACTAAAGTCATGCACTAGTCCATAGTTCACTGCCGCACAGGCAGCTTAGAAATTTGTTAGCTCTACGTTTTTACGTTGCTCTATGTTCACTGCCGCACAGGCAGCTTAGAAAGCAGCAACTTGAAGATGAAAAGAAAAGGCAACGTTCACTGCCGCACAGGCAGCTTAGAAAGCTTTACGGAGAGTATGGTGACGGATTGATTGGTTCACTGCCGCACAGGCAGCTTAGAAATTAATCGCTCATAGCTGAACATTTCTTTTTCAGTTCACTGCCGCACAGGCAGCTTAGAAATCTCAATTACAGAAATTCTATAGCGCTGACACGTTCACTGCCGCACAGGCAGCTTAGAAAAACATTATTAGACAAGCAGATCGCAATCAACTGTTCACTGCCGCACAGGCAGCTTAGAAAAACATTATTAGACAAGCAGATCGCAATCAACTGTTCACTGCCGCACAGGCAGCTTAGAAATAACTCTTGAATTAAGTATATTTGAGTTGCGCGTTCACTGCCGCACAGGCAGCTTAGAAAAGTAATGGGCGTTATTCATAGTGATAAAAGTAGCATCCATGCGGCTCACCCAGTTCGGCATCCTTGCCTCTCGCTCGTGACAATTGCTGGTGCAATACTCGCCCGCACAGGCAGCTTAGAAAAGTAATGGGCATTATTCGTAGTGATAAAAGTAGAGCGGGATCGAGAGTCAGGTCTTTAACCTTGATCATCTATAGATTGTAAGTTTATTTTCTATCTCGCATGTGCCCCAGAGCGAGTTAAAAGCCAATTCGAAAACGCCCTCAAGTGATTTAGAAACCTACAAATATCTGGTTAGTATTACTTAGCTACAACAGGTTGCTCAGTTCAGGTCGATAAAATGACAATGCCTTTTTAACGCTAAGTAATATGTGTATATCATCATATAGTTTTTTTTTACTGTGTTGTCAGCCAATATATTGGATAATATGGCAATAATGTATTATTGAAGGAAAAATGTGATGAGTAAAAAAATGACCATGGCGGAGATTTCAAGGCGACTTGGGATCTCAACAATGACCGTGTCACGTTACTTTAATGACGGTTATGTTTCGGCAGAGAATCGCCTTAAAATTGATGCTATCGTCAAAGAAAGTCATTATACCCCTAATATATTTGCTCGCTCAATTCGAAGTCAATCTAATATTATTGGTTTCGTTGCGCCTCGGATTGAATCATATACAACGAGTTTAGTGATTAAAGGGGCTCTGGCTGCGGCAAATGAATCACAAGTCCGAATGCTGTTTCATGCTACAGGGTTTAGTCATGACTCCGAATGCCAAGCAGTGAGAGAGTTTAATGGCTTAAATGCATTGGGTACAATTATTCTTGCTTCAAAGCACAGTGTTGAAGAGCCTTTTTATCAAACCTTAGATAATGTCCTATTTATTGGTAAAAACACCCCCCATCATTGCTGTTTATATTACCCTGAACAGGCTGCGATTAAAGCGCTAGTCTCACAAACCATCACTCAGTTAAAACAGCAGCAGGCACCACTCGCAGCCGTGCATTATATCTATGATGAACGTATGCTATCAAGCCGTACTAAATTGATGCAAACAACTATTACTGACGCAGCACCAGAGCTAAATTTTTCGCTGCAAGCATTGGCTGATTCGGAGCTAAAAATCGGATACCAAGAGATTCAATTACAGCCCAATAATGTCTATTTTTGTGCTACCGATAATATTGCCATTCGTTTATATCGTCGCGCCAAAGAGCAGCAATTAAAAATTGGCCATAACCTGTGGATTGTAGGCATAGGGGATTATGACTACAGTGATTTATTAGTACCAAGCCTTAGTACTGTTGCTTTTAATTACTATCAAGTGGGCTACCAAGCCGTTAAAAAATTGATTAAGCGTGATTTCAGTTCCGTTGAAGGCCAATTTAATATAAAAATGAGAGAAAGCTCACAGTTTTTAGGGTAACATGTTGCATCTAATTAAATTCAACATCACCATATATGTTAACGTTAACACATGCACAAGAAAAAACAGATGACGCGCACTAATAATATGCATTTAACACCACTCGCGTGGTGGAAGAAAGCGACTGCCTACCAAATTTATCCTCGTAGCTTTTATGATACAAACCAAGATGGTATTGGTGATATTGAGGGAATCATTGCCAAGCTGGATTACCTTGCTGATTTGGGGATTGATTTATTATGGATTTGTCCATTTTATGCATCACCGAATGATGATAACGGTTACGATATTAGTGACTATCAAGCAATTCATCCTGATTTTGGAACCCTTGAGGATGTCGATCGATTAATCAGTGCTGCTCATGAACGCGGCATTCGTATTATTATGGACTTAGTGATCAACCACACTAGTGATGAGCATCCATGGTTCATTGAGTCTCGTGAAAGTAAAGATAGCCCCAAACGTGATTGGTATATTTGGCGTGATGGTTGTGAGCCAACAGCTGAAAAGCCGTCTTGCGATCCAAATAACTGGGAAAGTATTTTTCATGGTAGTGCATGGGAATATGATGCTAAAACGGCGCAATATTACCTGCACCTATTTTCTAAAAAACAGCCCGATCTTAATTGGGAAAACCCTGAAGTTAAACAAGCATTATTTAACATGATTCATTGGTGGCTGGCTCGTGGTATTGATGGTTTCCGTGTGGATGCTATTAGCCATATTCAGAAAAAAGCTGGTTTACCCTCTTTACCCAATCCAAAGGGTGAAAATTATGTCTCTTCATTTGACTATCACATGAATGTTGAGGGTATTGATAAGCATTTATATGAACTAAGAGATCAGGCGTTTGCACCTTTTGATATTGTTACCGTTGGCGAGGCAAATGGGGTCTCTGCAGAAAATGCATTAACTTGGGTCGCTGAAGCCAGCGAACATGACCAAGGCGGTGTTTTTAATATGATTTTTCAGTTTGAGCACATGAAATTATGGGCGGAAGAGCAAAGTCTCGAGCATTTTGATTTAGTGGAATTTAAGCAAATTCTATCGCGTTGGCAAAATGCATTAGAAGGCAAAGGCTGGAACGCACTTTATTTAGAGAATCACGATCAAGCCCGTAGTATTAATACCTTTGCTCATCCAGATTATTGGTATGGCAGTGCTACGGCTTTAGCAAGTTGTTATTTTTTGATGAAAGGAACTCCGTTTATTTATCAGGGCCAAGAGATCGGCATGGTAAATAATCAGTTTACTTCTGTGAACGACTTTAATGATGTGTCTGCTAGAAATTTAAGTAAAAAGTTAGAGCAACAAGGACAAACCGACGAAAAGATCTTGGCATTGTTAAATCAAGTATCCCGTGATCATAGTCGTCTACCAATGCAATGGAATGATCGCGATTTTGCTGGTTTTTCTGAGGTGCCACCTTGGTTTGCTGTGAATCCAAATTACACCGATATCAATGTTGAACAACAACAGCAAGATCCAAACTCAATTTTGAATTTTTATAAACAGTTGATTGCCCTGCGTAAATCAAATGAAAGTTTGGTGGTTGGTCGTTATCAATTGTTGATGCCTGATGATCCTAATATCTATGCTTATCAACGCATTGCTCAAGATATGACATGGACCATTATTACCAATTTAAGTGCACAAGAGAGCATCGTTAATATCGACAGTGCGCAATTAGGGACGTTAATGCTTGATAACCAAACTATCAATAATGAACACATTCAATCGGATTTTATAACAACGCAAATAGCTCCCGCTTATGCAGCGTATATATTTGTAAGAAAACATTAAATTATATTTATGGCAGGGGCGTTGATGACGTTAACCTGCATTTCAACCAAGGAATTAATTATGAGTAAATTACTATCATTTGATTTTTGGCAACGGTTTGGGAAATCCCTTATCGTTGTTATAGCGGTGATGCCCGCAGCCGGTATTATGATTTCACTAGGTAAAGTCGTCGCAATGTATGCTGGCGGTTTCGGTGCGATTGAAACACTAGGCCATATTATGGAAAATATTGGTTGGGGGATTATTGTTAACCTTCACCTGTTATTTGCTGTCGCGATTGGTGGTTCGTGGGCAAAAGAGCGTGCAGGTGGGGCATTTGCGGCGCTTATTGCCTTCATATTAATTAACCGTATCACAGGGGTTATACTGGGCGTAGATAACGGTATGCTGAGTGATCCTCAGGCGGTTGTGATGAGTTTATTTGGAACTGAGCTGCCTGTCTCTCAATTTTTTACTAATATTTTAGGCGCTCCAGCATTAAATATGGGTGTTTTTATCGGCATTATGTCGGGCTATTTAGGTGCCAACTTATATAACCGTTACTATGACTTCTCTCGATTACCTGAAGCATTAGCATTTTTCAACGGTAAGCGTTTTGTTCCTTTTATGGTGATTTTCTATTCGGTGATCATTGCGCTTGGTTTATCGATAGTATGGCCTTTAATTCAAGGTGCTCTCAATGATTTTGGTCAATGGATTGCAACCTCTAAAGAGAGTGCGCCGATCGCCGCTCCTTTCTTGTATGGTACGTTAGAGCGTTTATTACTGCCATTTGGTTTACATCACACCTTAACAATTCCAATGAATTACACCGAGCTAGGTGGTTCTTATGAGCTTTTAACAGGGGCTAGTGCGGGTTCAAGTGTTTATGGTCAAGACCCATTATGGCTTGCTTGGATAAGTGATTTAAATAATCTTAAATTAAGCGATCCGACAACTTACCAGTATTTATTAGATACAGTACATCCAGCACGTTTTAAAGCGGGCCAAGTAATTATAGCTGCGTCATCACTGATTGGTATTGGGCTTGCGATGTATCACTGTGTTGATAAGGATAAGCTTAAGCAATATAAACCGATGTTTTTATCTGCGTGTCTTGCTGTGTTATTAACGGGCGTGACTGAACCGATTGAATTCATGTTTATGTTCATTGCTCCTGTTTTGTATGTTGCACACGCGGTGTTAACAGGTATTGCATTTGCATTAGTGGATGTGATGGACCTACGTGTACATGCCTTTGGCTTGATTGAATTACTCACGCGTATACCAATGATGGTTTCAGCGGGCATTGGCGGTGATTTAGTTCGTTTCGCATTGGTGTGTATTGTTTTCTTTGTTATTAACTATGGACTGTTCCGTGTGCTAATTGTGAAGTTTAAATTACCAACACCGGGACGTATGGGTAACTACCTAGATGAAAGTGCAGAAACCATGTCACAAGATGAGAAGCTTGAGATTATTATTCAAAATTTAGGTGGCCGTGGCAATATTGCTGAGATTGATGCTTGTATGACTCGCTTACGTATTACCGTTAATGATCCGCAATTGGTTGCTGAATATGCGTTATGGAAGCCTACTGGTGCACTTGGGTCAGTGGTTAAAGAACAGGGAGTACAAGTTATTTATGGTCCTGGGGTGGATGTTATTAAATCTAGGTTACTTGAGAAGTTTTCAGCGCAAGCAGCGTAATTCGTCCTCTACCTTAAACGAACAACCTCAACAAACGCAGCTTTAAAGCTGCGTTTTATCTCAGTACATTAAATAAGCGAATAATAGATGAAGTTAATGACGCTAAATACCCACAGTTGGCAAGAAGATAAACAGCTAGAAAAGTTGGATATAGTGGTGCAAGCCATTATCGAACAAGGGTGCGATGTGATTGCATTACAAGAGGTTAATCAACATCAAGATAGCCCGATTATTGATGTCAATATATTAAGTAATCATGCCGTGTTAGCTGATAACTATGGTTATTTATTACAGCAAAAACTGATGGAACAGGGGCATCACTACCAACTAACGTGGGATTTTGTTCACCAAAGTTATGAGGTATATCAAGAGGGGCTCGCATTTTTGACACGATTGCCCATTATTGAGCATGAGGTCATTGACCTAAGTGATAACTATGACGTGAATTTTTGGAAACATAGGCGAGCAGTGCGTATTAAAGTCGCTTCTCAACAAGGTGAACTCGATTTTTATAATTGTCATTGTGGCTGGTGGAATGACTCAGAGAACCCATTTGCTGATCAGATAAACCGTATCACGGCGACATTATCAACAGGGTTGAGCTTTCTATTAGGTGATTTCAACAACCCAACTCATATACGCAATGAAGGTTATGATTACCTATTACAGAACGGTTTAATTGATTGTTATGAAATGGCAGAGAAAAAAGATGTTGGCACCACTGTGATTAAAAATATTGATGGATGGGAGCAAAACAGCCAAGCGTTACGGATTGATTTGATTCTTAGTAATCAAGTGGTTGTGGTAAAGCAGCATCAGACCATTTTTAATAACGATTTTTATCCGATTGTATCTGATCACTTTGGGATATTGGTTGAAGTGGAAGTTGCTTAGTATTTATTAACCCATTGATTCCTTTGAAAAGCGTGTCTCTGTAGAAAAAATACAAGTAGATGAATGCAAATGCAGCCATTACTTGAAAAAACTAAGTCGCTTATAGGCTTTATTGACCCTATTTAGCGTTAAAACAGCCCATTTATTTGGGCTTTTTTGTGCCTGAAATAACGGCTCCAGTTCAATGCTGAACATACTGATTAAAACGGTATTTTCGCAAAGGGAATAACCATTTACGTCAAATTACGCCTTGAATTAAGCTGTTTTTCCTACGCAAAATTTAGATCACATACTTACTATTAGCCGTCACAGGGGCTGATGAGCTTGGCCATGATACACAGTGTGTAAGAGGTAGTTTGGTAAACCTTACACATTATTACGGTGCTACTTAGTAACTCAATCTGTCCAATTCGCTATAGGGCTGATAGTGGGGTGGTTTGCAAATAGGTTTTATTTAAGTTATTGATTTGAAGTTGGTTGTTATTTTTATTCTTTAGATTTACTTTGAATTATCATCACTTATTATGCGAATCTTTTGACCCCCAAATGCCCTCCCAATAGCCGTATTTAACGGCTGTTTTTCTGTTATAATTATTATTTCCGAAATGCCACTTAGAGTTTTAAACTATGATTTGGCTTATTTGTAGATTTTAATTCTTAATATTGGTGTTCTTATGCAAAAATTCCCTTCAAACCGTTTTTCCATTGCCCCCATGCTTGATTGGACGGTGTTTTTGTTTGTTTTTATATTAATCAGCTAGTTGTTGGTGTTGTTTGTTTCAAAGAGACTCTTTAGAGACACTGTTTTTGTGTTGTGATTATCCATAATTAAATTTTTCGCGGCAATCAGGTTGCAATGGTATTGGCTCAATGCCGTTTAAAATCATTAAGCATAAACAATTATAAGTGTATTCTCAGACTCTATGTCTTGGCCTTGCTGCTCGAGGACATGATGTTCATGTCTTTACTCGAGAAGAAGACCCATTTAGGGCTGATGGCGCGATGCGGTATGAAACCGATGCTGATGATTCGCGAATTAAACTTTATATAGCCAATAACCCAAGGCACAAAGACCGTTATCGTTTAGATGCAATTGATCAAGAATTCGCTAAAGCTTCAGACCAAGTTAAACCGGATATTGTGCATATTGGTCATCTTAACCACCTTTCTACATCATTGGTTTTTGAAGCTAAAAAGCGCAATGTTCCGATTGTTTATACATTACATGATTACTGGTTAATGTGCCCAAGAGGGCAGTTTATGCAAATGCACTCTGAGGATAATAACTTATGGGCCGCCTGCGATGGGCAAGCTAATAAAAAATGTGCAACCCAATGTTATGCTCGCTACTTTTCGGGAGCAGCTGAAGATCGGGAAATCGACATTGCATACTGGGAAAACTGGGTTGATCGAAGAATGACACATATCCGAGAGGTTGTAGATCAAGTTGACCTATTTATATCGCCCGCGAAATATTTGAAAAGCCGTTATGAAAAAGATTTTGGTCTCCCTATTGGTAAAAGTATTTACTTAGATTATGGGTTTGATCGCCAGCGAATGCAGCACCGTAAAAGAGAAGTCGAAGATACATTTGTTTTTGGTTATATAGGAACTCATATCCCAGCTAAAGGTATTCATCAATTAATTGAAGCTTTTGGAATGATTGAAGGTAATGCAACGCTCCGTATTTGGGGGAGATCTCGAGGGCAGGAGAGTAATGCGCTAAAAGAAATCGCTGATAGCTTACCTGGAGGTAAATCTAAGCAGGTCGAATGGATGACTGAATATAAAAACCAACAGATTGTTGAAGATGTATTCAATAAAGTTGACGCAATAGTAGTACCGTCTGTTTGGGTTGAAAATTCACCATTAGTCATCCATGAAGCACAGCAAGCGAGGGTACCTGTGCTTACGGCGAATACGGGGGGAATGTCAGAATACGTCCATCATGAAGTTAACGGATTGTTATTTGAACATCGTTCCGTTGATGAAATGAGTAAACAGATGCAGCGAATGGTTGATAATCACTCATGGGCTGCTGAACTGGGTGATCGAGGATACCCATTTAGTGAAAGTGGCGATATACCTGATATTGCAGATCAAATTATAGATATGGAAAACATATATAAAGGGCTATTGGCATGAAAGGAGTAAATACAATACCGTGGCGAATAACGATAGATACTAACCCTGATAGTTGTAACCTTAATTGTATTATGTGCGAAGATCATTCTGAGTATGCAGTGTCTCAAAGTGAACGTAAACGAGAAGGGACACAAAGAGCGAATATGACCAAAGAACTGCTTGAACGAGCTGTTCGTGAGTCAGCTGAAATGGGAGTTACAGAGCTTATACCTTCGACTATGGGAGAACCATTACTTTATCGGCATTTTGATTTAATTTTAGATTTGTGTGAAGAATTGAAATTAAAAATAAACCTTACAACAAATGGAACTTTCCCTAGCCCAAATAAAGAGAAAAATGTTGAGTATTGGGCTAAGCGGATAACACCTATTGGGAGTGATGTTAAAATTTCATGGAATGGAGCAACGGCTAAGACACAAGAGCAAATTATGCCTCGCTCTAGTTTTACGCAGCATATAGATAATGCTAAGCGTTTCATCGCTGTTCGTGACCAAGTTGCTGAAGAAACCAATAATTATTGCAAGATGACAATGCAATTAACATTTTTAGATACTAATGTAGCAGAAATTCCTGCTATGGTCGAAATGGCTATTGAGCTTGGTTTTAATCGTGTAAAAGGTCATCACTTATGGGCTCATTTTGAAGAAATAAAATCATTATCTTTACGTAAAAATAGTGATTCAATAAAGCTTTGGAATGAGACAGTTAAAATTTGTCATAATATTGCAGATAGGCACAATGATGCTAGCGAGCATAAATCCTTCTTGATAACTTTTTTGAATTGGATCCTACCCAAGTTGATAATATTGCACCTGAGGGGGAGTGCCCCTTTCTTGGGAAAGAGATGTGGGTTGATCCAAATGGACGCTTTAATGTTTGTTGTGCCCCTGACCAGGAACGGAAAAAATTAGGAAACTTCGGTAATTTGAATCAAAAATCTGTAAGTGATATTTGGCATAGTGTTGAATACCAGAATTTATGTAATAACTATATGTCGAATTCACTTTGTCAGAGTTGTAATATGCGTCGACCTAAATATTGATGTGTAAATCTAAAAAAGGATTGATGGCATGTTTGGTATATTCTGCCATCTATTCTATATTTTAATAATTACGTGTAAATTATCAGTTTATATAAAGACCCTATTTTGTTCCTGTAAGGTCGCACCAATTTAAAAAAAGAAGTTGAATTTAAGCCTTACTTTCGATCTATTTTCTTAACCGTACTTTCGATCTACATAACCATACTTTTGACGTGGTTTAATTGATTCGACTAACCCAGTTAAGACATAATTGATTTAACTGGAGATTGAAATGAAAACACGTAAAACCTATTCAAAAGAATTCAAACTTGATGCCATTGCGCTCATAAGAGAGCAAAATTATAGCATTGCCGAAGCAGCTAGAAATTTAGAGGTAACTCCTCAGATTCTTGGTCGCTGGATAAAAGAAGCTGAAAATGACGATGGCCATGCATTTAGAGGAAATGGTAAGTTAACGCCTGAGCAAGAAGAGATCCGTAAGTTAAAAGCACAAGTAAAACGCTTGGAAATGGAGCGTGAGATATTAAAAAACAGCCTAGCTAGCATCCTCGCCCCCATCTAAATAGAAACACGGAAAATATCCTATACTTTCACCATAATCTGGAAAGTAGTCGTTCGCCTTTTGGTGATTTTAAATCCCGTTAAAAAACCTGACTCAGGAGGATCTGCGGACCCAATTTTGGTGGCATTATGACCCCGTTTAGGAAAATGATTTATCCGAGCCTCCATCCAGATTAATTTATTGATCGGAGGAGTTATGAATAAAAAAATTAAGCAAATACAATCATTGCCTGTTTTAAATGCTTCCTCTGCTGGTATCGACATCGGCGCGAGCTTCCATGTTGTAGCAATCCCACCCGATATGTCCGATGAGCCAGTTAGAACATTTGAGGCATTTACAACTGATTTATCTGATATGGCTAATTGGCTTGTGAAAAAAGGCATCACTACAGCCGCGATGGAATCAACAGGCGTATATTGGGTTCCTGTTTATGAAATTTTACAAGATCATGGTATCAAAGTGATTCTTTGTAATGCTAGAGAAAGTCGTTCAGTACCAGGCCGGAAAACGGATGTGAATGATGCACAATGGCTTCAGCGACTGCATGCTTGCGGTTTACTTAAGGCTAGCTTTAGGCCTGAAGAAAAAATAGTCGAGTTGCGTAGCTACTTAAGAGTTCGTGAGCGCTTATCCGATTATGCAGCTGCTCATATTCAGCATATGCAAAAAGCATTAACGTTTATGAATATCCAACTGAATTTAGTTGTATCTGATATAACAGGCGTCACAGGCATGAATATAATCAGATCAATTGTGAAAGGAGTTAAGTCTCCAGAAGAGTTGGCGGAATATCGTGATCCTCGCTGTAAAGCGAGTAAAGAAAAGATAAGAAAAGCTCTAACCGGAAATTATCAAGTTGAGCATGTTTTTGCATTAAAGCAAGCTTTAGCTATGTACGATGCTTATCAAATCAGTATTCATGAATGTGATGGTGAGGTAGAAAAAGTATTGGCTGAGTTAGCTATTAATAAGGAAGTGCCTGAAGAACCCTTGCCAAAACCTAAGCACAAAACAAGGCAACCAAATCAACTTAACTTTGATGTAAGAAAGGCAATATACCAAATAGTTGGGAATGATATCACTCAAATTCATGGATTCGGACCATATCTTGCGCTAAGAATGATGTCAGAATGTGGCTTAGATATGAGTAAATGGCCGAGTGCTAACCATTTCACATCATGGTTAACTTTATGCCCGGGATCTAAGATCAGCGGGGGAAAAATATTATCCGCCCGATCACGAAAGAGCAATAACCGTTTAGTTGCCCAGTTAAGATTAGCAGCGACAACCGTTGGGAGATCAGATACTGCTTTAGGTGCATTTTATCGAAGACTATCAGCAAGAATAGGTAAGTCAAAAGCAGTAACGGCGACAGCAAGAAAGATCGCTATTTTATATTACAATGCTATGAGGTATGGCATGAAATATAAAGATCCAGGCGCAGAGCAATACGAAAGAAATTATAAAGATAGGGTTATTAAAAATCTTAAACAAAGGGCTGCTAAGTTTGGTTTTGAGCTTCAACCAGTAGAAGAAAGTGTTTCTTAGGAAAGCGACGGTCTTCTTTGCCAAAGAAACGAAGTAAAATACGCGTTTATTGCCCAAAATAAGAAGATCTGGCCTGTGATATTGATGTGTCACGTGTTGGGTGTGAAAAACAATAATTACTACAGCTATCAAAAGCGGAAGTCTCAGAAACCAGCAAATACAGAGCACCAAGAGATGTTGCAATGGGTTAAAAATATTGCCGAGTTTAGCGATAATACCTATGGTGAAAGACGCATTCAGAAGGCATTAAATGCGCTTGATTTTCCTGTAGGACGTAGGAAAACAGCGCAACTGATGAAAGAAGCACACGTTTGGGTACGTTATAAGAAGAAGTATAAAGCAACAACCAATAGCGATCACAAGAAGCCTGTATATGATAATGAACTTAAACAGGATTTCGATGTTCAACGTCCCAATCAAGCATGGGTGCAAGATATTACGTACATATGGACTTCTGAAGGATGGCTGTATTTAGCTGTCGTAATAGACCTATATTCTCGTAAAGTTGTTGGTTGGAGTATGGGTAGCAGGATGAAAGCACAACTTGTTTGTGATGCCCTAACAATGGCTATATGGCAACGAAAACCTAAAGCCGGGTTGATAATACACTCAGATCAAGGCGTTCAATATGCGAGCCATCAATATAGGCGGATACTGAGGTTGCATAAATTTATAGGCAGCATGAGCAAAAAAGGATGTTGTTGGGATAATGCAGTAGCAGAAAGCTTTTTCGGTAGCTTGAAACAGGAACGAGTCCACTGGCGTAATTACCGAACGCGTTATGCAGCCCAGCAAGATGTATTGAATTACATCACGATGTGGTACAACAGCCAACGAATGCATTCATATCTAAATTATCAGAGCCCCAATGAATTTGAGCGTATGAATAAATCATTAAAAGAAGTAGCTTAACGAACTTAACTAGGGTGGCCGAATTGAGTTGACCAGGTCATTTTGATCTATTTTCTTAACCGTACTTTCAGTCTTTTTATTAATTTAAGACTTACTTTCAATCTATTTTCTTAACCGTACTTTCGATCTACATAACCATACTTTTGATCTATTTTCTTAACCGTACTTTCAGTCTTTTTATTAATTTAAGACTTACTTTCGATCTGTTTTCTTAACCGTACTTTCGATCTACATAACCATACTTTTGATCTATTTTCTTAACCGTACTTTCAGTCTTTTTATTAATTTAAGACTTACTTTCGATCTATTTTCTTAACCGTACTTTCGATCTACATAACCATACTTTTGATCTATTTTCTTAACCGCACTTTCAGTCTTTTTATTAATTTAAGACTTACTTTCGATCTGTTTTCTTAACCGTACTTTCGATCTACATAACCATACTTTTGATCTATTTTCTTAACCGCACTTTCAGTCTTTTTATTAATTTAAGACTTACTTTCGATCTATTTTCTTAACCGTACTTTCGATCTACATTGTTTATTGATTACTTTATAGAAAATTTTATGCAGGGTGTAGAAAAAAAGCCTATTGAATTGTTTTTAGTACTCAGCTTTTACCCTTTAATTTTAGGGGGGTGGTTACAAGGCGCATGTTTAGGAGTTGGGATGAAAGTGTGGAGAACTCCAATAGGTAAAAGGTAGGACAGCCATACATTTTTCTTGATTTTAAAGTTTTTTTGATGGCAAAGAGAGCTGGAACCGGTTTTAATTTTGAATGTTAGCTAACTATTCAAAGCCCTGCTTAGGTAACTAAGCAGGGCTTTTTCTAACCTTCACTTTATGATAATTTCCTGCTTTCCTGCTTTCCTGCTGGTTGTTGGCTGCAAGTTGTAACCAAAAATATCAACGGAACGAATAAATTTACGAATTGAACGAGTGTCAATAAGGCTTGTGGAGTTAGATTTTTAATATTGATTAGAAATAAAATTTTCAGTAAATATAAAAAGTTAAAAGATTAAGCCAGAGCTAAATTTTCTATTAGCTTGATCAAAATTTAAAGCCACTACCTAAGAGCTTAGGCAATGACTTTAAATAATTTGGAGTTCGGTCATAAGTAGAAGTGTCGCGTAAAATATTAATTTTTTCACTTTTCATTCTTATTGAAATGTTGAACTATTTGCTCAATCCAATCAAGTTCATGCTCATCTTCCTCAACGTATCTAGAAGAAATATTATATTTTACACTTGGGTTTTGAAGGTATTTTTTAAGCAGACTTTTACTTTCAACACCAAGCATTGATTTGGGTTTAAAGCACGATGAGTCATAGTTTATATCCGAGAAGTCCCCATTTACTGCGAATTCGTACTCATTAAACAAGTCTTTTATGTCCTGTGGAGCATGTGTACTAATAACATCAGTTTGTAATGGTCAATAAAAACCGGACACTTTCTTAGCGACTTTATTTTCATATTGAATCGGTGATAAATACCCATTAACCGAGTGTGGGCGTTTACCGTTGTAATAAGCAAGATAATCTAAAATGCTTAGCTCTGCTGCTTTCTTTGTTTTGAATGTTTCATAGTTTAATTGCTCATGCTTTAAACTGCGGAAAAATCGCTCTGTAGGGGCATTGTCCCAGCATTCCCCTTTACCGCTCATGCTCACATCCATTTTCATGCTGCTAAGTAATTTCCTATAATCATCGCTGGTATATTGGCTTCCCCTGTCGGAATGATGCATTAACCCCGATGCTGGTTTTCTCTGCCAATAAGCCATGTTAAGGGCTGAACTGCATAGTTCAGTACGCATATTGTCTGCAATAGACCAACCCACTATACGGCGAGAATATAAGTCCATGACAATCGCCAAATAGATAAACCCTTGATGCGTAGCGATATAAGTAATGTCTGTCGTCCAATAACGATTAGCCTCATCAACAGTGAATTTCCTATTTAATTTATTCGGTTCAATTCGATTATTGTGATTACTATCAGTTGTCGTTTTATATTTCTTGGGATAGCGAGCCACAAGCCCTAATTTACGCATCATTGAGCGGGCTTTGTAACGGCCAATCGTAATGTCTTGCTTTGCCAACTCTGTCACCATGCGCCGACTACCCAAGGTCATTTTGTGACTGTTAAAGGTATTTTGCACCGCACTGTCTATATTAAAACCCAAAGCATCAAAAGGTTTAGTAGGCGCATTTTGCCAAGCATAAAACGCACTTGAACTTACTTGCATGACGCGACACATTACTTTAATTGGCCAGTCTTCTTTATGATGCTGAATAAACTGAAATCTTATTCTTTTTCGTTCGCAAAGAAGACTGCGGCCTTTTTTAAAATATCACGCTCCATTTTTAACCGGTTGTTTTCTTTGCGTAATATCTCCAGCTCAGCTCGCTCAGATATGTTTAATGTTGATTGCTTTGAGCCTGCTTTTGAGTCAACTTGCGTTTCGGCTCTTACCCAGCGAGTAATTGCGCTCAGCGATACACCAAGATTATTAGCGGCTTCTTGGCGTGTATACCCCTGCTCAGTAATTAACTTTACTGCACTTTGTTTAAACTCAACTGTAAAAATTGGACGTACTTTTTTCTTATTCATAATCTACCTCTACTAGACATATTAACTGAAGTCTTTAGTAGTGTCCGGTAGTATTGAACCACATCAGACCATATAGTCGATGCAATATGCAAGGCTTGGAATGATTTTATTAGTCTTCCTGAAAGAGTAAAAAAAATGTGCTTTAGGGATTGGATGAACCTGACCAGTTAATTTTCCAGATTGGTATAACTGCTTCTGACACTTACTCATACTATATCGAGACACAATGCTCTCCATATAAAATACGCCCTGGCGACACACCCACAAGCATCTAAAGGTGACTCTACTTTCATAAGGCAGCTGGCGATATACTGGTCGGAACTTACGTAGCATACACCCAATTAATTACTATTCGAGAAGAAAAGACAGGGCAAACTACAGCGTCCAAAGAGTTTAAAATTATGTACTTCAAACTTAAAAAACTAAGAGGGGAAGAAACATAGTCCCCACCTACTCCTAAAAAAAGCAAATTATAAAAGGTTAATTATTTTACGTGGTAATTTTATTAGCTTGAAATTGCTAATACCATTCGTCGATTCTCTGAATGTATCATCACTTTCATCAAATGAAGCCGCAACAATACTTTGCAGGCAGGGAGTACTAGAAAGTACAGAAAGCATCGCATTAACACTTTTAGTTCCCATCGAATGCTGAGCGGGCTCATCAAAGAGTAAAAAATTGGGGTGATTCCCACCAAGTGAAAAAGATGTGCGGTGTAAAGAGATTAGCTAAGCCCAAATCAACCTAACGAACTAGCTGCAATGTAAGGTGTTGTTGGAATTGTTTTATCTTGTTTTTTATGTATGAGGTTAGAATTTAAGAAGCTAAAATATTGTTAATCCTTTTGATATGATTTATGCAAACATTAACCCGCTTTCAGTATTAACAACTACATTTTAATGATTCTTGTCAATATAATGTCATATTTTATATGTAACCTAACCATACTACCCGAGTAGGTAGTTGCTATTTTACATTTATATCCCTAGTATTCGCAACTTTATAATTTATAAGTGCTTTATTCAGGAGCTAAGACGGGTTGCTTTTAGTTTTTATCTACATTCACTTTAACCACTAATAAAACTAAAAGGATTTAGTATGCGCACTACCTCTATTTTTTCAAAACAGTGGCAGTATTTTTTGATGTTTATTTTAATTACACTATGTGCCCATTCCTATGCATCTCCCATGATTTATATTGCCGAAGTAAAAGGCCAGACAGCAGAATTTGATAGCTATCAAAAAGCTTACAATTTTGTTTTATCACTTTATCCAACCAGCTCCCCTACGTCAAAAGCTAGCGACAAAGAAGAGGAGATAGTTTATTTCTTTTCAGATTACTGCTTTGCTAATGATAGTGGTTTTAATAGCTATGGGTATGGTTGGTTTGGGGCACAAAATCCTCAATACTGTGGTTTTAGTAGTGCTCAAGCTGTCGTTGATTGGATTGTTCCAGATAGCCAAGAAAGGTGTCCGCTTAATGTCAGAATGAATCCAGAATTCTTTGGGGCATCTTTAGCTTCTGGCTATAGAGAAACAACAAGAGATTATTCTTTGCGCCTTGAAGTTGACGCTTATGCTGGTTGTGGAACTATTCAAGGTGATTTACGTATAAGCTACGACAGAATAATTGTAAAAGGAGAGTCTGCCAAAATAACAATGAAAAAGATTTGTTACGCACCATATTTGTTTGACCAATTAGACGTTTTAGGTGAAGACCTGAAAACAGGTTGTGTAAAGCGCTGCCCAACCGACAAGCCTGATTTAGTAAATGGTGTATGTACTGGCCCTGAAGTTATTCAGCAGTGTAAAGGCAATCCTGTCATTGTTTCTAATGGCACTAAGATTCAAACTGAAGCCCCCGACATGCTAACAACAGGCGCTTATCCACTTTATTTTGCGCGTAATTACAATAGCCAACGTAGTCTAGAATCACAGGAACTTCGCCAACAATCGATTCAAATACTGCCCACAACCAATAAATCTAAGTGGATGAAACACATTCAACCAGCTGGTTATAAAGGGGAAAATATTGGTTATGTCGAAATGCTTGTTCCACCGACGGATGGCATTCGTTTAGCGGGTTACAAAAGTTGGACGCATAACTACTTTGGTTTGCTCGAAGTACTTGGCAATACAGTTCGCTTAAATAGCAGTCAGTTTGCTGACCGCCGATTTACTCAGCAAGAAGATGGCAGTTATAAACCAACCAATATCACTTCAGACTCTCTTACTCGTATTGAAGATGAAGTGGGTACCTTACTACATTGGGTTTACCGCTCTGCAAGCAACCAAACTGAGCAGTACAATACACAAGGGCAGTTAATTCGCCGAACTAACTCCGCAGGGTTATCGCATCACCTAACCTATGATGCAAACGGCAATATTGAAGTGGTTAAAGACGATGCCAATAACCAACTGCTATTTGCCTACGATGATAAAAACAAGTTAACTACCCTCACTTCCTCTAATGGTGAAGTGGTAACTTATGGTTACGACCAATTTGCTAACCTTGAAACGGTCACTAAAAAGTTAGCATCGGGCAAAGAAACCGTGCGCCGTTACCATTATGAAGACAGCCGTCATCCATATGCGTTGACGGGCATCACCGATGAAAACGGTGCCCGTTATGCCTCATGGGAATATGACGCATTCGGTCGTGCGGTTGTCTCCAAGCATGCCAATGACACGGATAAAACCACTTTTGAGTTTGACGTTAATAAAACCATTGTTACTAACCCGTTGGGTAAACAAACCATCTATAACTACAACACCATTGCTGGCGCTAAACGGTTAGAGACCGTTGAAGGTGTGGCAACAACATCCTGCCTCGCCGCCAACCAAAACTACGAATACTACCCAGATGGTCAGCTTAAATCTAAAACTGATCATAAAGGCAATATTACCGAGTTTGTCTATAACGAACGTGGTTTAGAAGTTCAACGAACAGAAGCGGTTGGTACAGCGCAGCAGCGCATTATTAGCACTACCTGGCATCCGCAGTTTAACCTGCCGATCAGTGTCACCGTAGGGAATCAGGTAACGACGTATGACTATGATAGTAATGGGTTATTGACCTCTCAAAGCAAAAGTCACTTATAAATTTAAAACAGGGAAGTTGGATTGAAAATGATAAATAAAGAGTTTAAAAAACACCGAAAAGGAAAGTATGGAGATGCTTGCATAAGGTATCAAGGTTTTAGTTTTGACATCAAGATTAAAGACGTGACCCAATTTCCCTTCAGAAAGGGGCCATTGCTTTGAATAATAAAAGGAAATATATGATTCCATTGGTTTTGTTTGTACTTTCAATTGTACTTATGAGCGCAAGCTCACTTGCATCAGAAACTTTCCATCTAGGGTTTTCATGCTATCGAGGAGGGCCAATATCTCAAGATATTTTAGAGTGTGGTGATCGTGAAAAATATGAGCTGCATAAACAGCAAGGGCTTATACGTCAAGAAGTTTTACAAGGCTGGGCTTATACTTATGAAGGGTATGAATATCGATTTGCCTACTATATTAGTGGTGGGGCCTTTGGTGCTCCAATTTGGTTTTATTTTATAGGGTATGATGTATGCATTCCTCCCTATTCTTGGGATAGCGAAGCCCAAGACTGCCTCAAATCCTGCCCCCCCGAAACCCCTTTTCTTGATCTGACTAAAAACAGCAGCGGCAGCTATTCCGGCAGTGGTGCTTGTCTTGCGCCTGAAAATAAAAAAGAGCCCATTCAGCAATGTGCAGGTAACCCTGTACTGATCTCCAACGGCACTAAAGTGCAATATGAAACACCTGAAATTAAGGGAACTGGTGCATTTCCTTTGAATTTTTCACGAAACTACAGCAGCCAACGCAGTTTGGAAGCGCAGGAACTGCACCAAATAACAATACAAACGCTACCGCCAGAGCAGAAATTGACATGGACGAAATATGTACAGCCTAATGATTACACTGGATTAGAATCGCAGTTAGTCATGCAATTAGAGCCTCAGTTAATTAACAATACACGGGTTGCAGGCTTTAAAAACTGGTCACATAACTACAGTGGTCAATTAGAATCATTCAACAGCGGCGCTAGCGTACGCTTAACCAGCAGTGCGTTTGCTAATCGTGCTTTCAACAAACAAGCCGATGGCAGTTATAAACCTGTCAATATCACTTCTGATAGTTTAACGCGTATTGAAGATGCAACGGGGGAGTTATTACATTGGATTTACCGCTCGGCTGATAACCAGCTGGAATATTACAATGCCCTAGGCTTATTAACCCGCCGCGTTAATCGTGCCGGGTTATCCCACCACCTTACTTATGATGAAAACAACCAGTTAGACCTAGTGAAAGATGATGCTGGTAATCAGCTGGACTTTAACTTTGATGGGCAGGGTAAGTTATTAACCCTAGGAACTTCCAAAGGCGAGTTAATCACCTACGGTTATGACCAGTACGCCAACCTGGAAACCATGACTAAGAAGTTAGTTTCGGGTAAAGAAACAGTACGTACTTATCATTATGAAGATACCCGCCACCCTTATGCATTAACGGGTATTACCGATGAAAATGGTGCTCGCTATGCAACATGGGAATACGATGAATTTGGCCGCGCGGTTGTCTCAAAGCATGCCAATGAAACTAACAAAACCAGTTTTGAGTTTGCCACTAATAAAACTACGGTGACTAACCCACTGGGCAAGCAAACCATTTACAACTACAACATGATTGCAGGTGCTAAACGCTTAGAAACTGTTGAAGGTGTTGCTACTGCATCCTGTTTAGGTGCCAATCAGAACTACGCGTATTACCCGGATGGACAGCTTAAATCTAAAACTGATTGGAAGGGCATTAAAACCGAGTTTGTTTATAACGACCGAGGTTTAGAAACTCAGCGCATTGAAGCAGTTGGCACACCTGAACAGCGTGTGGTAACCACCACTTGGCATGTGACCTTCAACCTACCAAAAACAGTGACTATTGGTGATCAAAAAACAACTTACAGCTATGATGGCAATGGGTTATTAACAGGTAAAAACGTTTCAAAAAATTAATTTTATATCTATTACACATACTTTAATAAGGATAAACAAAGACAATGAAAGCGAACTTACGAACAAGCATTCAATTTTTTGTTTGGATTGCTTTAATGATGACATCATCTATCGTTATTTCTGAAACACAATGGAATCGGGGATACTTTCAAAATGATGTAGAAGCAAAAAAAGCCTGTATGTCAATATATGCTTCTATACCTAAAAGCCAGTATGCAGGTGGTAGTTGTAATGAATGGACAACAGGGCTTTTCTATGTTTGGCAAAATATTGGCAGCATTAATTGGCATCATGATATGTTTGGAAAATGTCGAGGGAACCAAGTACCTAGAAATGGTCAATGCGTTAAAGAATGTGAGTCACCGTTTACGTGGGATGAGAAGGCTGGAGATTGCACCAAATACTGCCCCCCCGACAAACCTGATTTAGAAAGTGGTGTTTGCACTGGCCCTGAAGTTGTTCAACAGTGTGCAGGCAATCCTGTCATTGTTTCTAATGGCACAAAAGTACAAGCTGAAACACCTGACATACTTGTAACTGGCTCTTACCCGCTTTACTTTGCGCGTAGTTATAACAGTCAACGTAGCTTGGAGGCGCAGGAGCTTCGTCAACATGCAATTCAAACTCAAACCAATACAGCTGAGTGGGCAACACACTTTCAACCAGTTGGCTATAAAAGTACAGACGCTGGTTATGTGAGGTTGCTTGTGAACGAAATTCATGGAGAAACCCGCTTAGCAGGTTATAAAAACTGGACCCATAACTACTTTGGTTTACTTGAAGAGCTTGGCAATACGGTTCGTTTAAACAGCAGCCAGTTTGCTGACCGTCGATTTGCGTTGCAAGAAGATGGTAGTTATAAACCAACTAACATCACTTCCGACAGTTTAATACGTGTCGAAGATGAAGCGGGTGAGTTATTACACTGGATTTACCGCTCTGCAAGCAACCAAACTGAGCATTACAATGCACAGGGGCAGTTAATTCGCCGAACTAACTCCGCAGGGCTATCACATCATCTCACATATGATGCAAGCGGAAACCTTGAAGTCGTTAAAGACGATGCCAATAACCAGCTGCTGTTTGCCTACGATGACAAAAACAAGTTAACTACCCTCACTTCCTCTAATGGTGAAGTGGTAACTTATGGTTACGACCAATACGCGAACCTTGAAACAGTCACTAAGAAGCTAGTTTCGGGTAAAGAAACTGTGCGCCGTTACCATTATGAAGACAGTCGTCATCCATATGCGTTGACGGGCATCACCGATGAAAACGGTGCCCGTTATGCCACATGGGAATATGATGCGCTCGGTCGTGCGGTGGTCTCCAAGCATGCCAATGACACTGATAAAACCACCTTTGAGTTTGACGTTAATAAAACTACGGTTACTAACCCGCTGGGCAAACAAACCATTTATAACTACAACACCATCGCCGGGGCAAAACGCCTGGAAACCGTTGAAGGTGTCAGCACGGCAAGCTGCTTAGGTGCCAACCAAAATTACGAATACTATCCGGACGGTCAGCTTAAATCAAAAACCGATTGGAAAGGGGTTACTACCGAGTTTATCTATAACGCACGCGGATTAGAAATTCAACGTACAGAAGCCGCAGGCACGCCAGAGCAGCGTATTATCACTACCACTTGGCATCCCATTTTTAACCTGCCGACCAGTGTCACGATAGGTAATCAGATAACAATTTATGACTACGATGCGAATGGCTTATTAACGGCTAAAAGCATTGCAAAAATTTAACCAATAAAAACAGAGAAACAGTTTACGCCTTATTAGGCAGTCAGGATTTAACCTGTTTTATTTAATAAAACAGAAAACAAGGATTATGAAATGAACAACACAGCTAAAAACATCATCACTCTGGTCTCTTTGATGGGATGTTTAACGTACGCGGGAGGCGTTGCAGCCGATACCCCGTCAGCATATTTATTAAACGAATCACGGTTAACGGTCGCTTCGTTTAATATTGATTTTAATCAGTTAGCACCGAAAAGTTTTACATCTCAAGATGTAGCTGCATCTGGCGCGGTGAACGTGAGTGTTGATGGTAAAACACTCAATATTTCAGGCAATCGCTGGCAATATCTGCTTGCTGATTATGATGTGACCGTAAATACGGTGATGGAGTTTGATGTCAATATTGCATCTATGGCTGAAATTCAGGGAATTGGATTTGATAATGACACTTACGCCTCTAGCGAAACGAGCTTTAAACTCACAGGAACTCAAAACTGGGGGCTTAATACCTATAGTTACAGTGCTTTTGGCAGCTCACAACATCTGAAAATTAATGTTGGCGACCATTTTACAGGTTATTTTAAGAATCTAGTTTTTATCGGTGACAACGATGCTGGATTAGAAACAGAGATTGAATTTAGCAATATTGTTTTGTATGAAAAAGGTAACTTAGAAGGGGCTTTTTATGAGGTGCCAGCGGGGGCAACTTGGGAAAGTGTTGCGCTTGATTTATACGGCGATGCACAAGCAGCACTGTCATTAAAAGCGCTGTTAATAAATGATCACAGCTTAATCAGCGGTGAAAAAATTGCTATCACCGCGCTCCCTTCTGAGCTGACAGCACTAAATATTGTCGACATAGATAATGACGGATTAGCAGATAGTTGGGAAATAACTTATTTTGGTGGCCCGCTGCAAACAGCTGATGGCGATTTTGATAATGATGGCAAATCCAATTTTCAGGAATGGGTTAATGGTAGTGACCCGACATTAAAAAATTATTCATTAAATCAAAATTCATTAACGCTAGACTCACCGGCCTTAATAAATTTCAATCAGGCTCCACTGCAAGCCTTCCCCGGGCAAGATGATGCAACAACAGGGGCTGTCACTGTCTCAGCTGATGGCACCAGCGTACAGTTGCTTGGCAATCGCTGGCAAGCATTACCCTTTAATTATGCAATAACAGCGCAAACAATGATTGAGTTTGACCTTACCATTAATAAACAAGCAGAGATTCAAGGAATAGGCTTTGATAATGATACTTCACCGAGTCTCGAAACAACGTTTCAGTTAGCAGGCACTCAAAATTGGGGCGTTAGTGACTACCGCTATAATGGTACAGGCCAGTCACAGCACTTCAAAATTAACGTGGGAAGTTATTACTCTGGCGATTATCAATATTTGGTATTGGTCGGTGATGATGATGCGAATGTTGGTGGTGATCTGATCATCAGTAACCTATCTGTTTATGAAAAAGAGTCGCTTGCTGAAAGTTATTATCAAGTAACAGAAAGTGATACGTGGGAAACCATAGCCTTAAAAATATATGGTGATGCTTCAGTTGCAAGTGCATTAGAGCAAGCGCTCAGCAGCCAATATGAGCTTGCAGATATGCCGCAGATAGTTGCAAGTAGCATACCTTTGCAGTTAACCGAGGTAGATGCCACTCCAACAGACCCAGTAGATCCAACAGACCCTGTAGATCCAGTAGTACCAATTGATCCACCTGTTTTAGGTACAGGCGGTATAGGCGTTAGCTATAAATACGACAATCCATTTGGTTTGATTTCTGAAATCGATGGCCCGCGCACAGATGTGCAGGATATTACCTCGTTTTTTTACCAGGATGTGACCGGGTATTTAACCTCAGTGAACAACGCGTTAGGGCAAACTACTTATTACGAAAACTACAATCTTCATGGAAAACCTGAAACCATTATTGATATAAATGGTCATAGCACACAGCTAACCTATAGCGATGAAGGTTGGCTAGCATCAAGCAGTAAAGGCGGATTAACCACCTCTTATCAATACGATAACTTAGGACAGGTACGTTTTGTTACCTCGCCGGGCAATAATACTACTGAATTTATTTATGATGATGCGCGTCGTTTACAGTCTATTCGCTACCCGAACGGTGATTACAAAGATTTAGAATATGATGCCATGGGTAATATCACCTCGGCTATTTTGAGTCGTTCCGGCACACCTGCACTGGTGCAAAATTATAACTACGATGAGTTAGGCCGTTTAATTGAGGTGTTACATGCAGGTAGCAGCACATCGCAGCAATATGATTTAAACGATAATCTGGAAACAGAAGCCAATGGTTATAACGCCACATCAAGCAAGCAATACGACAGCTTAAATCGTTTAACGCAATATATGGACGAGTTAGGTAAGGTCATTAACTACAGCTACAATGCGCAAAACCAACTGACCACAGTAAGCGATGATAATGGCGCTACAACCGTTTATGATTATGATGGTTTAGGACGTTTACAAACATTAATCAGTCCTGATACAGGTCGCACTAGCTATCAATATGATGATGCAGGTAATCCAACCGAGATAATTGATGCACGCGGTCAACGTGTTGGGCAACGTTATGATCCATTAAATCGCCTCACTGAAAAGCAATATGACGCTGCGCGTGATGAAGATGTCCGCTTTGGCTATGACTCAGGTAGTAACGCTATTGGTAAGCTTAGTTCAGTTAACAATGACAATAGCAGCATTGACTTTGCCTATGATTCACTTGGCCGTTTAATCGAGCAAACTAATACATTATTAACCAGCACAAGTGGTGATATTGTTGCCAGCACTCGCTATGGTTACGATGGGGTGACGGGGGTATTAAACAGTATTACTTATCCTTCTAATATGCTTGTTAATTATCAAACTAATGGTTTGGGTGAAATCACCGGGATTACTGTCTCGGGTGACTCGCCGACTTTCTATTCTAGCCTTGTCGACAATATCCGTTATTCAGCGGGTGGTCAGATACAAAGTTTGCATTATGACAATGGCTTAACATTAACACAGTCATATGATTTAAATGGTCAGCTAAGCAATCAAAACGTAACCGGGCAGTGGAATTTGAGCTATGGCTATGATCTCAATCTTAATCTGGGCAGTATCAGTAATGCAAACTTAAGCGCTGAAAATAAAAACTTTGGCTACCACGTTAATAACCGTTTACAAAATGCAGCGTACGATAGCACAAGCAGCAGTTATGAGTATGATGGCGTGGGTAACCGTATTTCACAAAATACGATGGATATAAACGGCAGTACGGATGACAGTTACCAATACGTTTGGCAGTCCAATCTATTAGCGAGTGTTAACGCTAATTCGGCAACCTATGATGAAGTGGGAAATACACTGACCTCAGCGGTGCGTGATCAAACTTACAGCTATAACGCAGAAGGGCGTTTAAACGTAGTTAATAGCGCAGTGGCACAAGCAGAATATTTTTATAACGGTTTGGGTGAACGTGTCATTAAACAAGTCGGTAGCGATACCTTCCTCTATTTTTACAACACCGCAGGGCAGTTATTAGAAACGCAGCATTATCAAGGTGTGAGTAAACTCAGCACAAGCAGCGTTATCTGGTTAGGCGCGACGCCGATTGCACAGCTAACTGTTACAGAGGGTGTAACGCCACAACTGGTTTACCTGCATGCAGATCACCTCAATACGCCGCGTAAAGCAACCAATGAGCTGGGACAGCTGGTGTGGCAATGGCAGTCAGATGCCTTTGGTAATGGTTTACCGAATGAAGATGTCGATTCAGATGGTGAGTTAACCACCATTGACCTGCGTTTCCCGGGGCAGATTTATGATGCGGAATCAGGGTTATATTACAACTACTACCGTTATTACGACCCACGTTTAGGGCGCTACATTACCTCTGATCCGATTGGGTTGAATGGGGGGATTAATACCTTTGCGTATGTTGGGGGGAATCCTGTAAATTATATCGACCCTACTGGTGAGCTTGCATTTTTATTAGTAAACCCAATAACAATTGCAGCCGCGGGGCAATTAGCTGTAGACATAACAGCTGTCGGTATTGGCCTTTGGGCAATTTATAATAGTGATGTTCCCCAGTATTATAATGAAGAAACAACTGGAGAATTAGCCGCTGACGCTCCTGGGTGTCCAACAGAAGATGATGGTTATAAAGAACCTAAAAAGGGTAAAGGGATCAAAGTTAGAAACCCTAATGGAGAAGGAAAAGGCTACCCAGATAAGGGTGGAAAGGTATGGGTGCCGACTGGCCCTGCCGGAGCTTTGCCAGGTACAACAGGCCCTGCCCATGGAGGCCCACACTGGGATGTACAAGATCCTAAAACAGGGAAACATATTAATGTGTACCCGGGTGGGAAAAAAAGATAAATATTAATAAACACAAAAGAGAAAAATCATGGAATTAGAATGCTATTCGTTAGAATTTTTATCCGAAAAAGATGAAAATAATTTTTTTAACTGGTTAAACAGTTTAGATTGTGTAAATGATATATACGGTAAGGGGTTATCTGTTTTTATTGATATCAAAGAAGATATTAATGACGAATCATTAAAAGAGATAATCGCTGCTTTTTATCGTTATGAAATAGATATGACTCAGCTAGCTGTATTCAAGAATGCTAATAATCAAGATTGGTTTTTTGGTAATCGTTCAGCCTATTGGAATAAAAAAGTATTTCCAGCTAATACGGCAGAATAAAACTAATCGGGGACACTTATTGTTTCGTTCCCAAAGGTAAAAGGTAGGACAGCCATACATTTTTCTTGATTTTAAAGTTTTTTTGATGGCAAAGAGAACTGGAACCTGGTTTTAATTTTGAATGTTAGCTAACTATTCAAAGCCCTGCTTAGGTAACTAAGCAGGGCTTTTTTCTAACCTTCACTTTATGATAATTTCCCGCTTTCCTGCTGGTTGTTGGCTGCAAGTTGTAACCAAAAATATCAACGGAACGAATAAATTTACGAATTGAACGAGTGTCAATAAGGCTTGTGGAGTTAGATTTTTAATATTGATTAAAAATAATAAAAAGGTAGGACAGCCATATCTTTTTTAAACAGTATTACTTATCCTTCTAATATGCTTGTTAATTATCAAACTAATGGTTTGGGTGAAATCACCGGGATTACTGTCTCGGGTGACTCGCCGACTTTCTATTCTAGCCTTGTCGACAATATCCGTTATTCAGCGGGTGGTCAGATACAAAGTTTGCATTATTAAAAGGTAGGACAGCCATACATTTTTCTTGATTTTAAAGTTTTTTTGATGGCAAAGAGAACTGGTACCAGTTTTAATTTTGAATGTTAGCTAACTATTCAAAGCCCTGCTTAGGTAACTAAGCAGGGCTTTTTTCTAACCGTTACTTTATGATGATTCTCCCATTCTCCTGCTGGTTGTTGGCTGCAAGTTGTAACCAAATTTACCTACTACACGCTTAAATATGAGGAGTCAGCCGTTAAGCCCCCCCTTCTTTTATAGCAAGATTACTTCATCATCAATAAACCACTTTGATGCAATTGCATGTTTCTTAACTGCTTGAGGGTCTTGAGAATACGCAACAATTGCTAAGCTCTTTTCTGCCCTGCTACAGGTTACGTAAAACAACCTCCGAGTTCTAGAAATAACCGAGTCTATACCTTGTTTTTCATTATCAATATCTCTTTGCGACAACTCAATAGCCCCAAATAGCTTTTCATACTTAAAGAGAAAACCTTTAGAGCTTTCATCATCCAGAACGACCATAACCCGTTCGAAACTCGCGTCCTTTTACGCCTTGGTGGGTACTAAAACCAAGTTCTCCTGATATATACTTTGAATAGTTATTCACATGGTTTAATGATGAATCTAGTGCTTTATCCCATGCTAAAAGTTTAGGGTCTAACTCTTCCTCATCTATATTTTCTTCATCATCCGCATCAGTAGATAATAATATTTGGAAATTTTCAGGTAATAACAAAAGTTCTTTTTCTCCAACTAATTTCACTACCTGTCGTAAAGAAACAGTATCAACTTGTAATAGCGCTTTTAACTCATTCACTGAATTATTAACTTCTTTTAAAACACCTATAGGATCTTGGATAAATGCTGAATTATTAGAGAGAATGACACTTGAATACTTTTTAATAATCCTCGCCACATCAAAATCATTATCAGCTAATACAGCTTCGATTAAAGGAAGGAGTTGCTCAGTTATAAACTTAATAGTACTGCTTGTACCATTAAGAGCTGAATCTCGTAAGCTATTTTCAGAAGCAAGTGGCATAAAGAAGTCTGAAAATTCCCCTCTATCAGCAGCCATTGCATGTTCAAGAGTTAATGTTTTAATATCATTGACTTGAATCCACTTTTTATCAGAAGAAATCGCAGACATTTGGGAACGAATATCTGACTCTACTCCAGATTTATTGTTAGCCTTAGAATTAATAACAAACAGTCTAACGACTCCTTTTTCAGCATTCTCTTTAGGCTTTTGTTGCTTACCATCATCTTCATTACGAACTGCATTAATCAATTCAATTACTCGTTCAGGGCAACGGTAATTTATTTCTTTAGCAGGAGTTTTCCAATCATTTGGAAGGGAATCCTCTAGATCTTCTTTACCGCCACTGTAGATTCGTTGCATTAAATCACCAAATAGACCTAATGAGAATTTATCAGTGTGGGCTTTCTGAGCACTCATAAATGCTTCTAATAGTCCTTTATTCGTGTCTTGGCTTTCATCAATCAATAATATTGGAAAACGATTTATCAAAACATTCTGCATCAATAAACTATGGGCAATGAATTCTGCACCTAGCTTAATTACTTCATCGTGGTTTAGCGTCCCTTTACCTTTTAGCAGGCTAGTTGGGCTATAAATAAAGCTAGTAATATCATCTAATTCATCACGCCTTTTTACTTTTGAATTAAGTTTTTTGGCATTAATAATTGCTGTTTTATTCGTAGGGCTTTTAGCTCTTTCAAGTTTATCTTTAAGATCTGCAATATCCGTATTCAACTTGTCTCGTAACCAAACTTTAATGTCTTCTGTAAATGGTTTTATAAGATCCCAAGTAAAGCTATGAATTGTTGAAACTGCAAAAATAGGATCATATTTTAAGCGATGTTGAATCTCTTGACATGCTGCGTTGGTATAAGTGATAACAGCAATGCGCTGCCCATTCTTAATAAAACGAGGTAAGTCCCTATTGCGAATTTTTTGCAATACATTCACAAGCGTTCTAGTTTTACCTGAGCCGGCTCCTGCAAATAAAAGAATGATGTGGTTCAATACTACCGGACACTACTAAAGACTTCAGTTAATATGTCTAGTAGAGGTAGATTATGAATAAGAAAAAAGTACGTCCAATTTTTACAGTTGAGTTTAAACAAAGTGCAGTAAAGTTAATTACTGAGCAGGGGTATACACGCCAAGAAGCCGCTAATAATCTTGGTGTATCGCTGAGCGCAATTACTCGCTGGGTAAGAGCCGAAACGCAAGTTGACTCAAAAGCAGGCTCAAAGCAATCAACATTAAACATATCTGAGCGAGCTGAGCTGGAGATATTACGCAAAGAAAACAACCGGTTAAAAATGGAGCGTGATATTTTAAAAAAGGCCGCAGTCTTCTTTGCGAACGAAAAAGAATAAGATTTCAGTTTATTCAGCATCATAAAGAAGACTGGCCAATTAAAGTAATGTGTCGCGTCATGCAAGTAAGTTCAAGTGCGTTTTATGCTTGGCAAAATGCGCCTACTAAACCTTTTGATGCTTTGGGTTTTAATATAGACAGTGCGGTGCAAAATACCTTTAACAGTCACAAAATGACCTTGGGTAGTCGGCGCATGGTGACAGAGTTGGCAAAGCAAGACATTACGATTGGCCGTTACAAAGCCCGCTCAATGATGCGTAAATTAGGGCTTGTGGCTCGCTATCCCAAGAAATATAAAACGACAACTGATAGTAATCACAATAATCGAATTGAACCGAATAAATTAAATAGGAAATTCACTGTTGATGAGGCTAATCGTTATTGGACGACAGACATTACTTATATCGCTACGCATCAAGGGTTTATCTATTTGGCGATTGTCATGGACTTATATTCTCGCCGTATAGTGGGTTGGTCTATTGCAGACAATATGCGTACTGAACTATGCAGATTCAGCCCTTAACATGGCTTATTGGCAGAGAAAACCAGCATCGGGGTTAATGCATCATTCCGACAGGGGAAGCCAATATACCAGCGATGATTATAGGAAATTACTTAGCAGCATGAAAATGGATGTGAGCATGAGCGGTAAAGGGGAATGCTGGGACAATGCCCCTACAGAGCGATTTTTCCGCAGTTTAAAGCATGAGCAATTAAACTATGAAACATTCAAAACAAAGAAAGCAGCAGAGCTAAGCATTTTAGATTATCTTGCTTATTACAACGGTAAACGCCCACACTCGGTTAATGGGTATTTATCACCGATTCAATATGAAAATAAAGTCGCTAAGAAAGTGTCCGGTTTTTATTGACCATTACAGAAAGCTTTTAGGGGAGTTAAGGTCAAGGTACTGATAAATAGCATTATCTACATCATCTAACTTGTTATCGTCACTCATTCCCTTCCTCCTTTTCTTTTGGAAGGGCTAAAATATCGAGATTAGATAACTCAAGTTCATTATTCAACCAATCTAAGCCTTGCTTGACGTACTCAGGGATTTTTAAATTTTCTGGGTCTACATCATAAAGAAGGTCAAGAGCCATCTTAGCTTTGGTTCCATCTAATGCCTCATATAATTTTTCAGAGCATTTATCTAAATCATCTTCAAGAGTGGCTTTATACATCTTTTTAACCATCCCAGTTGAAGAGGTTAACTTTTTAAAAACATCCAAATTTGTTAAGGCAATCGCATCTTCAAACGTATATGGTATTGCCTCTTTGGTCTTGCCATCATTGTTATAGTCAACCTCAATTCCACATTGGTAAGCGGCCCTAACATTGCCTATTATTTTTTTATCCTCAGATAAATCTAAAACGTCATCTAATTTTTTCCCCTTTAAATCAAACCAATCCTTCAAGGTGTCGCTACCAAAACTATAACCTTTACCACGTTGTGGCCGTATCTTGTTTTCATTAAAAGTAGCATCTGTATCCGTCACAACCAATGTTGGTAGCCCGAGCGCCATAATTAAAGGTTTTAGTCTTTGTGCATGGGCTCCACCAACTTCTAAAATGGAGATATAACTTTGGTTTAAAGATTCTGAATATTTATTGCTAATAAAATGAGGGATTAGCATTCGCTCAGCAGCACCTTCCACCAAAATAATACCGTTAGCAAAAAATAGATCGCAGTGAGTTGTTTTCAAGTAACGCGACACAAATTTCTTCGTGTTTTCAACTTTATCTACAGGTGATTTTTTCGTGGATACACCGAAAACCATCGATAGATCAACTACCTCCGCACAGGAGACTTCTGCCGTATTAGTTGCAGGTTTTCGTTTAAAATAACAAAGCTTATCAAAACCAGCTTCGTGAGCAATATAGCTAGAATGACTGCTAACTATCATTTGAGTTGTAAAATTATCACCAACACCTTTTCTTAATACATCATAGGCTTTACGAATAAAAACTTGCTGAACTTGAGCATGAAGATGAGCCTCTGGCTCTTCTATTAAGACCAAGTGAATGGGTTCAATTGCTATATCAGCTTCTGTTCTACGTCGCTGAGCTTTACCTATTCGTTGCCATTTATCCCTATAGGTAATCAACTTAAATACGATATGAATAAGGTTTTTATAGCCTAGTCCATTATATTTCTCAGGTAGAGAAAACACTGAGTTACCAAAGCTTTGCTTTTGCACATCAAAAATAACGGCTGCATCATGATTTAAACTCTCAATAGGATTAACCTTGCTAGATAATTTTATATCGGGGTCGCTAAACCCTGGATAACCTAATGTTTTTATTTCACCAAGCGCACTTTTAAAAGAGCTCTCAAGACGATCATCAAATAAGCTTTGTGCTTCATGTATTGCACTTAATGCCTTAATATCATCTTCATCAGGTAAATCGGTAGGGTTAAGGTGACGAGCATAATACTCGCTCAATTGAGTCGATAAACTCCCTCCTGCTTTTCCATTTTCACCATTTGGGTCTGTAAACCCTCGCTGGGCTTCAATAGTATCGACATTAAATATGCCATTAAAAGGGTAAGCCTCTAGTGGTAATGATTTATCATCTAGCACCTGAAAATAGTTTATTTGGCTTGGATCAAGTAAAAATGCTCTAATTTCAAAATGAGTTTTAAGCTCTTTATCAAGATAGTCTTTAAGATCCCGTGGCCATAAAGATAATTTTTCATCTTGTGCAGTTAGTAGTTTTGCAGCTTCATGTTCCTGTAAATAACTTTCTCTTAATTTATCTATATCTTTAGGTTGATACGACAAACGTACCCCCAATGGCTCACCATTCCATTTTAATGTAGGGATCAAATGAGCTACTTTCTGTACCTCACTAACTCCCGCATCTAGCCAGACATCAATTGACGGGCATAATCGCTGCCACTCATGTAACTCAGTGCCTTTAACATCCTCAGGAGTATTATTCCCCCATGTTTCAGCATATTCATTTAAATTAGACCAATTACTTAGGGTAAAATCTGTCACAGAAAAACGTTTTTGTTTTTCTGTGTCTAAAAAGTTGATTAGAGCATCAATAGCAGACGTTTTCCCACTATTGTTTGCACCGACAAATAAGGTTTCTTTATCACCAAATGGAATCCTACATTGCTTTAGTTTTCTGAAATTTTGAACACCTACAAATTTAATTTTCAATTGCAATTCCCTTCAGTAATAATTAGTTACACAAGTAATAAAAGAAAACCACACTATACCCATTTAATAAGTAATGTTACTTTCTCTTTAGAAAATGTGATTGTAAAAACTTAATGCGGTGTGTAAGACAAGAGACACTTAGGAGGACTTAGACTTGCTATTTATTTTCGTAGCAACAATGCGTTGGCTAAAAACCCCCTTAAATTGATCATATTTAAAGAATTTTTAAAATAAATAACGATAATTTTCATATCGAAAACAAGTCTATTACTAGACATTTGAGCACCTGAAAGTAGATTTTGATGCTAATTTTCAGTTTATGTGAAAATATTTCAGGAAATTTACCCCCCAAAAACATGTCTATTGTTAGACATTCTTACCTATAAAATGATCTTGTGAGTTGAAAATTAAGTTTTGTATTTAATCGGCCAAATGACCGTTTGTGTGTGGCCAGCTAAATTGGCTTTGCCTGGCCAATCAACCGGAATAGACGGCCAGTTGGTGCGGAATCTATAGCAGCTATGTATTGTGAAAAAATAAATTCTGCAAACATTGTATACAGTAAAAAGTCAACGTCGCAATAGGTGAGTGCGAGCTAATGGTAGTGAAAGTACCTCTAATGGTAGTGAAAGTACCTCTAATGGTAGAAGAACTTATCGATGTTTTTACCAATCATTCCAGAAAATCGTCGTGAAAACCTTCTAATCCTTATATTAGTTATATAATGATTATAATACTTATAATCGTTATAATAGTTATAACACTTTTCAAGCTTTTTTTCAATGATTAAAATAATGACTTAATAAGGAAAGGTTTTATTAATCAAGTGTTTATATTTTTATTTGTATAATGTTCTGTGATTTTTCATCTAAAAATTTTGCTTTTTTATTTTTACTTCGCACTCCCCTAGAGAGAAACTTTAAGGGTGAAATTTGGTTGGAATTAAGATAAATTTTAAATTGATTGTTTTATTGAGAAGGGATTAAAGAGCTGTTTTAGTCTTGTTAGCATTTCAACTTAGCTACCAACTGGCGTTTTTAATGGAGCTCAGCGACATTAGTATAAAAAGAATTCTGCCTGCGTAGTAAATTACTCTATTGATCTAAATGAGAAGTACAAGGTGTATTAATAAGTATACTTGTGAATATAGGTTTGGTTTGAATACATCGCAAACCATTTTGTGGGGATTAAGAGTTACTGCTTCTAATGAATTTAGACTATACTTCTAGGGTTTAGATATATGAATACATTCATTAAAGGAATAACAAATGCGACTAGCTTATATAAGAGTATCGACAGTAGAGCAAAATACAGATCGTCAAGTAATTGAAGCGGATAAAACTTTCACTGATAAAGTATCAGGTGCAAATACAAACCGACCAGCTCTAAAACAATTAAAAGATCATGTTCGATCAGGTGATATTGTCATATGTCACGATATAAGCCGATTAGCTCGTAACCTCTTAGACTTGAAAGAGCTAATCACATTTTTCACTGGTAAAGGTGTATCTGTTCAATTTATAAAAGAAGCAATGACCTTTAGCAGTGACAAGAGCAATCCGATGAATGAACTAATGCTGAACCTGTTAGGTGCTGTTTACCAATTCGAGCGTGATATTATGAAGCAACGTCAGGCAGAAGGTATTGCTATTGCTAAAAAGAAAGGTGTATATGTTGGAAGAAATACATCAATGCGATTAAAGTCTTCAATTATCGAGTCTTATAAGAGTGGTACTTCACAGCGTAATATTGCTAGAGACCTTGAGACCTCGCTGTCTAATGTTCAACGTGTTATTAAAGCTCATAAAAATAAAGCTTCATATGATTTATGACCCGCAGTAACTGAATGAAAATATAGAAAGCTGTTGGGTGGAATTTTTTAGCTGGTGGGGCCCCTATGGCACAGATGCTCTATAAATAAGTGTTCTTTTAATAGACATTTCAAGTCGTTTTTTTGAATCTCTCAAGCAGCAGTGCTACCTAATTACATTTAGCTATGCCACACCCATGAATTATATTTGAGAAGAAAATTTATGTTAATAAATAGTCTGCTTAGCTCACAGTTGAATCTTGCTTTTGATAGCTTCAAATTCACTGATCTTCAATAATGAAAAAGAACCATCCAGGTTGTTTATCCACTCAATGGTATCTCCTTCTTCCCACCCTAGCTCTTTTTGAAGCTTCTTGGGAAGGTTAAAGTAATGCTCTCCCCTCTCAAGCTTTTTAATTTTAACTTTCATCAAAGTCCCCTAAAAACCGTTGCATTATGTAGAGTATATCAAACTGACTGTTGTGGCTAAATAGCTTTGTTTTTGATTGGAATGAAGTGATTATTCTAATTATTCGCACATTCTCATCAAAAATGCCGTGTTTTTGATGAGAATGTGCGTTCTATCCTCATCATTTTTACACTTGCGATAAATTTTGAACTGCATTGCTAATAATCTATCCATTCCATTTATACGGAAGTTGAGCCGCGGAATAACTCTCTTTTATAGAATAATTGGAAATCGCGACTTTATAAATCATTGTTTTAAGAAGTGGTCGTTTTTAAAAAACTCAGACCACTTTAATGCCTGCTATGTCGGATTTCCTGACGTAACAAATTGAATTAGTTACGGCTCCTCAGAGCCTAGAGCGGACATTGAATATGTTGCTTTCTATGGCGCAAAAAACGACTTAGGGGATGTAAATTATTCCACTCTATTACTGTAGTTTTTTATTCATTAGCGATGCATTTCTATCAATAGGGCTTGTCGTGCAGGATGAATGCTGACCAATAACATGCGTATATATCTGGGTTGTTTTTAAGTCGTTATGCCCTAATAACTCCTGAACGGTTCTGATGTCTGTCCCATTTAACAGTAATTGAGTAGCAAAACTATGGCGGAAGGTATGTGCAGTGACATGCTTTCTAATACCACTTTTTATCACTGCTTTTCTTAACTCTTTTGTAAGCGAAGTCCAATGTAAGTGATGTCGGCAAAAGTAACCATCAACAGGATGCTGACAACGATTTCTAGAGGGAAATATATATTGCCATTTAATATCGGTGATTGCATAGGGGTACTTTCTTGCAAGTCCGGTTGGTAAACTGGTTCTTCCTTCTCCTTCTAATATATCTTGTTGGTGTAGGTCTTCCACTTTACTTATTTGTGCTCTGATCAACGGTATTATTGTTTGTGGGAGTAGAGCTACTCTATCCTTACCACCTTTCCCACGAAATATAAAAATTGAATTAGATTCAAAATCAATATCTTTTACCCTTAACCTGAGCAACTCAGATTTTCTTAGGCCACTGCCATATAAAATTAAAAACATCAGTCTATATGGTTCTTTCAGTAAGTTAATAATAGTCATTGCTTCATTATTTGATAAAACAACCGGTACACGTTTCGGGGCTTTTGCTCTGACGGTATCATCAAGTAAAGTGAGTTCTCGGGAAAATATATGTTTGTACATAAACACAATTGCACACAAAGCAAGGTTTTGAGTGGATGCGGTAACACCTCTTTGAACAGCCAGATAAGTCAAAAATTGACTGACTTCTTGCTCTGCCATATCTTGAGGATGCCGTTTGTGATGAAAAATAATGAATCGCTTTATCCAAGCTAGATAAGATTTTTCAGTTTGAATACTGTAATGCTTCGTTCTTAACACCTGCCTAATGTGTTCTAGAAAGGGAGATTTTGACATCATTTCGATCCTATTTTTACTGTTTTTATATACAGTTTTAGTTTGTATTTTATAAAAAAGCAAAAAACAATAAATTATGTTCCATTTCAATTAGACCAGAATAGGTATTTGGTCGGTAAGTAGGTGACAATCTTTTGAACCATTAATAATATCAACTTTTTTAAATTGGATGTTACTGAGAATTCTTAGTAACACACATGACTGTGTTCAATTATCAAGGTAACTACATTGTTTTTAATGTGTTTAGGTATTTTGTGGAGAGATTATTACTGAGACTTCTCTGTAATAATCAAGGGAATGATAATTAACCCCGTGTTAATTTAGATAAAAAATTGATTTAAATGGTTTATCTGGTAACTTTATAGCTTTTGAGTAGGCGTTATTACTGATATGTCTACATAATAAGCTGTTATGCGGCATCGCGATTCTGATTTTAGGTGTTTTAAGCATTTGTACGTTACTAAAAGTGCTGCGCGTGTTTCTTTGCCTTTGTTGGAAGTAGGCCGATTAAATTTATTTTTTTAGCGCGTTGCCACCAGTTTTTCGCCAGTGTAGTTTGTAAACTAAATTCAGTTTTATTAAGTGGCTCAAAATTAAATTATTGCCGGGTCGCGATGCTTGTATTTGTTAATCGTTCTGTTATAAATTAAAGCCTAATAAACGTTGGGTGTTTTGTGGTCATTTATCAATCGCATAACAAGTCACTCAAGCAGGACAAATAACAGTTGGCTTTTGTTCGCTTCGCTCACTATTTTAGCCAACCATTATTTGCCTCTTAGTGAGGCGTTAAATGGCACAAGGATACGCATGGGACGTCGATATAGAAAACGTAGTTCAATAGTTTCAGATTCCGTTTCCATAGGTTCACGTTTACCTTGGTGGGGTGCACTAATATTTGGCTGTATATCGTTTGTTCTTTTCTATTTTATAATTCCAAGTTGGCTTGAAGCAAAATTAGCATCAGAGTCTCAGAACATGTTTTATCCTTTGCTAGAAGCTATTTTTGGTCGCAGAATTCATTGGTTTGAATGGGTTGGTATTGCCTGTGGGTTAATAGGTTTGTTCTTTTGCATTAGAAATTCCCTTTTTGGTAATCGCGCAGGGCATTCAGAAAGAACTATTGTTGGGTACTTTGCTCGAATGTTTGGGCGAGACCTAAGCTAAGTTGCCATTTAACAAGCAATTTAACAGGACTAAAAACAGCGGGCTATTTCGCTTCGCTCCATTTTAGCCCACAATTTTTAGCCCGTTAATATGGGCGTTATGTATTTAGGGTAACTATGAACCAGCAACAGGAACATTATCGGCAACGTACAGTCGCATTGTTAACTAATTACCAGTTACTAGAGTTAACTTTGAAAATGTACATCGGCACTTCATATGACTACATACAAATGCTTGTTGCAGACCATATTCACTTTGATTTTTCTATCAAAGATGTTGAAAGCTATCCATTAGAAAGATTGCTCAATGTGTTTGGTAAAATGAACGACAATACTGATCTTAAAAAGAGACTCAATAAGCTTAGAAATGAGCGTAATTACATCGCCCACGAAGCTTTAATTGTCACTATTGGTAATAACCCCAATATGGATACATTACATAAAAAAGCAGAAGATTTTTTCTATTTAGAAGATGAGCTTATGGAATGTTTAAAATTACTTACTGATGAGTTTGCCAAGCTAAAAATGAAAGGCGAATTCAGTCGGTTAAATACATAACAAGGCAATTAATCGGAACTAAAACAGTGGGTTACGTTTCGCTTCGCTACACATTTTAACCCACTGCTTTAGTCCGCTTATTGCGGCGTTGAGGCTGTAGAATTTCTCCAAAAAGAACATTTTTACATTCTTTCTCTTTTTGTGTTGATTGTATAAAAAATGTACTTGAATGCGCTGATCGACTGTGATCTAATAGTTATTATTCGCTCAGAGTTAAATGTAATGGCCAACTATAAACCTGACTTATCCTGCCAAAGTAAATTCATTCCGATTGATTTTGCACAGCAAATTATTCCCGGAACGTTTGAATACGCACTTTCCCATATCGTCGACAAACACCTTGATTTAAGTACCTTTGATAAATGGTATAACAACGACAAAAATGGTGCCGCAGCTTACCCACCTTCAGTGATGCTTAAAATAATCTTGTTTGGCTATTCTCGCGGATTGGTTAGTAGTCGTCGAATTGCTAATGCTTGTGAAACGAACATTACCTTTATGAGCTTATCGGGTGATGTACAACCTCATTACACCTCCATTGCCAGCTTTGTTGCTAAAATGAAAGACCAAATTGAACCGCTTTTTACACAGGTTTTAATGATATGTGACCGTGAAGGTTTGATAGGTCGTAACATGTTTGCGATTGACGGATGTAAAATTAGTTCGAATGCCAGTAAAGAGTGGAGTGGCACATTTGATGAACTTGAACGCAAACAAGCTAAGTTACGTCGAGCAAGTCAACGCATATTAGCACGTCATCAAGCACAAGATAATTCAAACGAAGATGACTTGTCACATGACTTAAAACAGAAAGCGAAACTCGATAAAAGCGCTGATAAAATTAGCGCATTCCTTGCGACAAATACAGAGAAATTAGGCAGTAGAAACACACCCGTTAAAAGTAATATCACCGACCCAGACAGCGCTAAGATGACGACCAGTAAAGGCACGATTCAGGGGTATAACGGGATTGCCATTAATGATGATAAGCATCAAGTGATCATGCAAGCACAAGTTTGGGGAAGCGTTGGAGAACAACAAACCTTACAACCTGCCATCGAAGCTCTGCAAAAACAACTGGCAGAACTCGGTACGCCCGATACTTTCAGCGAAGCAAAGTTTACCGCAGACAGTGGTTTCCACAGTGAAGTGAACCTTGAATTTATCGCTACAACGGGATTCGATGCTTACATCGCAGACACTGCGTTTAGGAGTCGTAATCCATTATTTAAAGAGAGTGAAACGTATCATACAGAGCAGGAAAAACGACGATTGAAACGCAGTAAAGGTCGGGCGAGATTGTTTAATAGCAATGATTTTTACTTTGATGAGGCAGCATTAACCTGTCGCTGTCCAGCGGGCAAAGAGATGTGGTTGAGTGTGAAGCAAGTTGAAACAGCGGGTAGGCAATATGTGCGTTTTTCAGGGTATTTAAAAGATTGCCGAGTCTGCCCACTTCAGCAACAATGTATGCGCAAATCGCCTACAAAACAAGGTCGACAAGTACAGTTTGAGATTAATAAAAGTACTAAACCCATCTCCTATACCGATAAGATGCGTGTGAAGATAGACTCTAGCGCAGGGCGACGACAATACAGCAAGCGACTAGGAGCGATTGAACCCGTGTTTGGTAACATCACCGTCAATAAAGGGATGAATAAATTCACGCTGCGCGGGCAAGAGAAAGTCAATGCGCAATGGCAGATGTATTGTTTAGTGCATAATATAGAGAAGTTAAGGAATAGTTTACATTAACACAAGGGCTAAGCCCTTAAACTGCAATAATCCAGCCTAAATAACCTCATAAATACCTTCACAGCTCAAATTAATCAATCATTTATTGAAAAGAGAATAATCTATTGGAATCTAAACTAAATATGAATTAATGTGGTTTTATTTTAAATAATCAGGCTGAAAATGAGAAATTCTACAGCCTCGTTATGTGGCTTTGTGCAAAGTAGCATTGCTATTTATACTTTTATCATTTTTACAATACGTTAGGTTATTAAACTTATGTCCAAAAAAATTTATCTTGTGAAATATGAAATTGAGGATGATATCCCTATTGATGAAACCTCTGAAACACTGGACTCTACTTACATTTCAGATGATTTAATTGCTTGGCTACAAGATAATGAATTCTTAGTCGAAGAAAAAATCAAGGAAAGTAAAGGAAACAATCCTGATATTGAAGTCATCTTTATAAATGATGAAAAAGGCAAGGGTCTTGATGATATCTTCAGTCATTTGGAAAACCTTGTTTTAAAAATGATAGAAGATACGGCTTCTAAAAATAGGGATGGCGTTATTGTCGCCAATGAAGTTGATAACGATCTGACAAATATTCAAGTCCTATTGAATGTCAGAAGTATTATAAGAAGAAAAAGGGATAAGTTTGCTGACTCTCCATATATTAAGTTGATGCTGGGGTAGTCATTTATGTCTAAAAATAGTGAGAAAGGCAGAAGGGGCGAACTAGCTGCAACTGGAATTTTTTCTAATATTGGTGTTCGTGAGAAAAAATTTGAGGTGCTTCGTACAAGTGAAACTACAGTAGCTGACGATGGTGTGGATATTATAGTTAAATGCCCACATAACACCGCAGAAAAATTCGATGAAATTGTCGAGCAAGGTAGTTCTGATATTGCTTTATCTAGTACTCAGATTGGCGTAAGAGCACAAGTCAAAAATTATTCAAAACCAATTACTAAAGCTGTTGCCGAAGGATTTGTGGAAGACATTGAAAAAAATTCGAATTTTGATGAACACTGGCTAATTGGTGGTACTCGATTAACCAAAGGTGCAAAGGAAGCGTTGGATAAGAGCAAAAATAAAGCTCCTATTAGATACTATTCTAATGAAGGGTTTACAAAAATTCAGTCTCAATACCCAGCGATCCCTTTCTCTGAGATAAATGATATTGATGATGAGTAAAAACCTGAATAATATCAGTCAGCGTCACATAACAAGTCACTCAAAAGGACAAATAACAGTTGGTTCTTGCTCCTTCGTCGCTTATTTTAACCAACTGTTATTTGCCTCTTAGTGAGGCGTTGAGGCTGTAGAATAACTCGCTTTTTATAAAACTTTAATAATTGAAGATTTTTAACTTATTGTTTTAATTGGTAATTAAATTTTAAAAATGGCTGTTTTTTCTTAAAAAAGAGAAATTCTACAGCCTCGTTATACGCTATTCATAATTTGGAAGTATCGTGGAAATAATTAGAAGTAAAGAATTCAAATCTGAACGCGCTTGGGGTGCAAAAGACATCGCAAATATGAACGGTATTACGACGCGCTTGCATTGGACTGATCAGCCTTATAAGTGGCATGTAAATGACGGCGAAGAAGTGTTTGTTGTTTTAGATGGCGTTGTTGAAATGTTGTTTAAAGAAAATGGAATTGAGCAATCATCGGTTTTAAGAACAGGTGATATATTTTATGCGTCTATTGGAACTGAGCATGTTGCGCATCCGCGTGGTGAAGCTCGAATATTAGTCGTAGAATCGGAAGGAAGCGTATAACAAGTCATTTAAATGGAAAATTAACAGTTGGCCATCGCTTCGCGATTATAGCCAACCATTAATTTCCACTTAATGAGGCGTTGAGGCTGTAGAATAACTCGCTTTTTATAAAACTTTAATAATTGAAGATTTTTAAGTTATTGTTTTAATTGGTAATTAAATTTTTAAAATGGCTGTTTTTTCTTGAAAAAGAGAAATTCTACAGCCTCGTTATGAATCACAATCAAAGTTAATAGGTATACGCATGGATAAAAAAATACAAGGGTCGTGGTTAATTCATCATACCAATAAGTTACAAAATGTAACTAATCAAGGAAAGTATCAAAATACCTTTGTAGCAGGTAAAGCAGGGATTTTGTTATCAGCAATTTCAGAGACAAATGAAAGTGTATTATCAAATGAGAAGTTAGAAGTATTGGCAAACGCTTCAAATATCAATATCGTTTTTGAACTTCCCAAGCTTATTGAAGTATTAAAAGAACAGGATCTAGTTGATGTTTCAGCTAGCGGTATTGGGGTTCTAGGTGTGACAACATCATCTGCTTTACAGCATACCTCTAATATTTTCGAATCACTCAACCCTAAAGATATAGAAATTTCATCCATTGAGCTTGCTGAAGCAGCTTCAATAAGACCTGTTAATAGTTCAGAACTTTCCCAACGATTATCGGATGAGTATAAATTAACTAATAACGAAGTAAATCAGCTTTTTCATGACTCAGAGAAAATAGGTTTTGTAGATGTTGAACATATTAGTAAAAATGAAAAATTACTTTTTAATGGAAATTTATTTAGAAGAGATTCTGCTGCAAAAACAAAAGCAGTATTAGACTCTTTGACCGTTACGGAGCAGACATCCTTGACTGAATTGACGCAGAGATTAAGGCTCATGGCTTGTGTTGCAATATCTGATGCACAGCGAATTCTTGGTGAAAAATTATTTAAAAAAATCAATGCTATTGGTTTTTTTGATATTAATGTTGTAAGTAATAGCCAAGAAGAAGTTGGTTATCTTACGTTACCTTCGGCCTTTTCAAAATACAGTAACTCCATGGTAGATGATGCATTTGATTTGGCGAAAGCATTCGTAGCATCTTTGACTTACGGTATGACAAAAAGTGGTCATGCCCGAGGCCAGATTAGCATGATTGACAAGTTGCTAGGAGCTCTCATTGATGGTCGAGAAGTAGGCCCAGTAAGTGCTATCGGCCAAGACTATAAAATCTTAGAATTAAAGGGTGTTGTTGCAATAAGGCACGGCACTAAAGGCGGGCGTAGCGGGCCACTTATGAGACTTTTGAAAAGAGAAGTCGGTGAATTAGCTTTACAAGCGATTAGAATGGGCGATGTAAGTGAACAATCTATACTCTCACTACCTGGTGCAGCCATTACCAAATTTAGAGGTCCTGAAGCAAATAGGGAAATAATCAGACGGGAACAAATACAAAGAAGCCCATTTGAAACCAATGATATGATTAGTGCATTAAGAACAGGAGGGGGCTTCTAATGGGAAAAATATTATCCAAAGGCTTTGAAATGGAAGAGCAACTTAGAAATTACTTTATGCAATCTGGTTATTTTGTTGTTAGAGGCGTACCTTTTGCATATAAAGGATTTGATGTCACTGATATAGATTTGTGGCTTTATAGTCGTGAATCTTCTCTTACAAGAAATATAACTATTGTTGATGTCAAAAATAAAAAAACACCTCAAGCAATAGAAAGAATTTTTTGGGCAAAAGGTTTAGCTCAGGCCGTTAATGCACAGAACGTTATCGTGGCAACGACCGAAAGAAGAAAAGAAGTTAAAGAATTCGGACAAGATTTAGATGTATTAGTGTTGGATGGGGTTTTTCTATCGAAGCTGTCAAAATCCGAAGGTTTTCTAAAAAATAGATTTTCGGATGAAGAATTCTTTGATTCTATCGAAAAATACAGCCTGAGTAAATTAGATGGCGATTGGAAAGGGCAAATGGTGAAATGTAAAAGCTTATTAACCAAAGGTATTAGCTTTGATTCATGCAATCAATGGCTGGAAGTGTCTAGGTACTTCGCAGAACAAATTTTAACAAAACCTAGTCAAGTGGATGTGGCATTGAGATGTTTTTATTATTCTTTGTCACTATTTTCGATTGGTGTTGATTTCATTCTGAAGGAGTTGTCTTTTTTAGATCATGACGAGAGAATAAGTAAACTAATTGAAGGGTTTACATATGGTGCAAAGGGGCTGAATGGTGTTACTAAGATGTTGTCACTTTCTCTTTCTCTTGTAGAGCAGTTTGCTGCTGAAGGTAAAGCTATTTCTTCTCAGGTGCGGTCCAAAATCATGGCTGATTTTGAATCATTGCCAACAGGAATTATTGGGGAATATTTTGCCAAAAGTGATGTGGGAAAAATTCTTTTCCCTGTTGCTAAAGAACTAGAAGGCTTAGCTATGAATCGTCAATTTAGAAATCATTTAGAGTCATCGCTTGAGTTACGTGGAATGCTCGGTTGCTTATTAGATTGTTGGGAAATTAACCGGAAAGAATTTAGCATTGTAGTAAGCACCTCATAACAAGGCACTTAAACGGAACAAAAACAGTGGGTTATGTTTCGCTTCGCTACACATTATAACCCACTGTTTTTGTCCGCTTAGTGCGGCGTTGAGGCTGTAGAATAACTCGCTTTTTATAAAACTTTAATAATTGAAGATTTTTAAGTTATTGTTTTAATTGGTAATTAAATTTTTAAAATGGCTGTTTTTTCTTGAAAAAGAGAAATTCTACAGCCTCGTTATGTGCTAGAGGAGTGAAGCATGAGTTATGACTTAATGGTCTTTGATCCCACGGTCGCACCAAAGGAAAGAAAAGACTTTATGAAGTGGTATGCCCAACTGCATATTCCGGCCTATCGTGAACAGCCATTCCGGCGTAACGTGAACACCAATTCTGGATTAACGTGAACAGCTGATTCTGGTTTTAAGGTGAACACTTTTACCTTAATTTCCGGAATCGGTGTTCATCATCAACCAGAATTGTTTCAACGTATTGATTATTAAAACCTTTAACTGCCATATTGGTTCTTTTTCCATTAAGGAACCGTCATGGCTGCAAATAGGCTCACAATGCGTAAAATCAGAGAAGTTTTAAGACTGCGTTTCGAGGCAAATCTCAGCGTTCGTCAGATCAATGCCAGTACCAAAATAAGTGTTGGTGCTATTCAAAAATTACTAACAAAAGCCAACGAGTTAACCCTTTCCTGGCCATTATCTAATGAGCTGGATGATACAGAACTGGCTAGGCTGTTTTATCCCAAAGCCGATACCCAGACCGCTCGTCGGTTCCAAATACCTGACTGGCCCGAAATACATAAAGAACTCAAAGCAAAAGGAATGACTAAGCTGCTGTTATGGGAGGAGTATTGTCAGCAGTACCCAAATCGTTGTTTGAGTTATTCGCAATTCTGCGATCGCTATTTAAATTGGGCTAAAAAGCAGAAACGCTCCATGCGCCAGACCCACAAGGCGGGTGACAAATTATTTGTTGATTACGCCGGACAAACCATGTCTGTCATTTCACCGACAACAGGAGAAGTCAGAGCTGCTCAGATCTTCGTTGCTGTTCTTGGCGCATCAAACTACACCTATGCAGAAGCCACATGGAGTCAAAGCCTACCGGACTGGCTTGCCAGTCATGTGCGTACCTTCGAGTTCATTGGCGGCACCCCAGTGATGGTTGTACCGGATAATCTGCGTAGCGGGGTAAGTAAAGCGTGTCGCTATGAACCCGAGTTAAATCCAAGTTATCAGCAGTTGGCAGCCCATTATAGCGTCGCGGTCATGCCCGCTAGGCCCTACAAACCCAAAGATAAATCCAAAGCAGAGGTAGGTGTACAGATCATTGAGCGCTGGATTTTGGCTCGATTACGCCACCAGATCTTCTTCTCGTTAGCAGAGCTTAATCGCTGTATTGCCTCATTATTAACCGAGGTCAATTTAAAGCCGTTTAAACAACTGCCGGGAAATCGGTTGCAATGGTTTGAGCAATTGGACAGGCCATTACTTAAAGCACTACCGGTTCATCCATATCAATATGTCGATATTAAATCGGCCAAAGTTAATATCGATTATCATATCCAGTACGATCAGCACCTGTACTCAGTGCCGCACCACCTAGTCGGTGAAAAAGTCGAACTGCATGTCGGCGATAAGCTGGTACAGATTTATTTTAAAACACACCTGCTCGCCAGCCATGTCAGGAAGCACCATCCCGGCACAACAACCGAGCCAGGGCACATGCCAGAAAGGCATGCCAAGCACCAACAGTGGAGCCCTGGACGCCTAAAAAACTGGGCAAAGGATATAGGGCCGGAGGTGCTGCGCTGGGTATCAGATCAGCTAGAGCACAAAGAGCATCCGGAGCAGGCATACCGCGTGTGCTTGGGGCTGCTTAATTTAACACGCTCCTATCCGGCAGAACGCCTGAATAATGCCTGTGCAATCGCGAACCAGAAAGCCCTCGTAAAGCTTAAAAACATCAAAGCCATTCTGCTAAGTAATCAGGACAAATTACCCCGGGAGGAGACGGCTAAAGCCATCACTTTACCTCAAGATCATGAAAATGTTCGCGGGCCCCAAAGCTTTCATTAATAAGGATAATAATGATGATCGACCAGACTTTATCACAGCTTCGCCAACTGAAACTTAGCGGTATGGCAACAGCGCTACAAATCCAATCGGAACAGCCCGGCACCTATGAAGGACTCTCATTCAACGAACGCATTCACCTATTGGTTGAAAGCGAAAAGTTAGAGCGGGACAACCGAAAACAGCAGCGTCTGCTGCGTACTGCCAAGCTCAAACTCGCAGCCAATATACGAGATATTGACTACCAACACCCACGAGGAATTCAGCCGTCTCAGATGGCTGCGTTAACGCAGTGTGACTGGCTAAGGAAAGCACAAAACTTACTTCTCACTGGGCCGTGCGGTAGCGGTAAAACATACATCGCCTGTGCTTTAGGGCATTCAGCTTGTATGAACGGCTTCAGCGCTCGCTATTATCGTATATCACGGCTGATGCTGGAGTTAACTCAATCAAAAGCAGACGGCACTTACAGAAAGGTATTAAAAAACTTAGCTCAAACGGATCTGCTGATATTAGACGACTGGGGATTAGAGCCATTGAAAACAGCGCAACGCAATGATCTTATGGAGATAATGGATGACCGGCACGGTACTTCATCAACGATCATTATCAGCCAGTTACCGACTGAACAGTGGTATGAAATGATTGGGGATAATACGCTTGCAGACGCTATTTTAGATCGCGTAATGCACAACTCACATCGATTAAAACTCAAAGGAGAATCAATGCGAAAAAAACTAAACAGCTTGACCCATGGTGAACACTTAGGGTAAAAAAGAGAACGGGCAATACATTGAAAGTTCAGGTGTTCACGTTGAACCAGAATCAGTGTTCACCTTCGCCGGAATACGCATTGAAAAACACATTCAGCGACTTTCATACCTTATATTAGTTATATAATAGTTATAATAGTTATAATAGTTATAACATATTTCTAGCCAATACTCCTAATTTAAATTTATTTTATTTTTAAATTTTTCTTTTATAACAGTGCTTTATATTGACATCTTTGCAGTTATTTAATATAGAAGATAATTTAATTTCTACTCTAACAGAGAGTGAATCTATTTATAATTAACTCTAAATATTCACATTAAATAGCTAAATATTGAAGAGATCTAAATCTGGTTATGGTTTTCAACCGAGCCCTGCGAGAGTTGAGCAAATTTCAAAAAATTAATTTAGATCTGCTTTTCGTTGATAGCAATATATGTAAATATTTATTTCACTTTATTCATACTCTTCAACTAAGTTAATATCTACCGGTAACTTAAAATTAAGGTTTAGAATTATTTAAGATTTTTATTATGATGTTCGTAAACTAAAAAATGAAGCAATTCACTATTATTGAATCATCCTTATGATCCAATCCAATCCAATCTAATTTATTTTATTAACTACAGATGTATTGGCTAGGAGAGGTGCCCTAAAGATAGTTTAAGGTCGAAATCAGTCATTTAGTTGGTATTGAGGTTAGTGAATAAAAAACTATCTTAGGTAATCTGTCAGACGATATTAAAATATATTGGGTAGATCATATAAATATTGTCGAAAGTTGTTTTTTAATTTGAATGTATAGGTGATTTTTTAGTGAGTGATATTAAATTTTAGCATGTAAACTGGTAGTAATATTATTCAATAGGTTCGTCTCTGGTCATCAGGGGCACAGCTCGATAATGTTATTATTGCGCATGCACAACGAAGAGCATTATAATCAATGTAACAGTTTGATTTATTTGTGACATGATAAATTGTAATGATTCATTTAGCATCAATATCCTTAGTATTGAAAGAATCAATTTTATAAATAACGAGAAATAACACTTAATGAAAATTTTTGTAATTAGTGATTTACATATTGGGCCATATGCTCGTTCTAATGATTTTAGAACTCAGGGGGCAGATAAAACCAATGTTGATAACTTCATTAGTGAATTTCAAAAAGTAGTAGATAAGGAAGGCATTACTGCTGATTACTTAATTATTGCAGGCGATATTAGTAACTATGCTGAATATGAAGAGTTTGAAGTTGCAGCAAAGAGAATTCAGGAAATTGCAAATATACTTAACATTAGCCATAAGAAAATATTTTTTGTACCAGGTAATCATGATGCTAACTGGAAAGCAGAAGAGACTTCATTAGCGAACAAAGAACCAGAGGGGTTGGCTCGGGTCAAAAAATACGTAAACTTACAATCCAATTCTTTTTTTTCCGGACTTTTAGATAATAGTTGCTATCCGAATTACTATAAAGATCCTTATGCGTCTATTTGGGAAGATGAATTCGTTATTGTAGTTGGCATTAATTCCTCTGCCTATGACAGTTGTGATAATGAGATCCATCATGGGGAAGTCCGCCTTAGTACTTTTGAAGAAGTTCAAAAAAAATTAGATATAATGGTTCAACAAGGCACACAGAAAGTAAAAATACTCCTGACCCATCACCACCCCATTAATTATAGCGATAGAACTTTCAAAGAAAGTGATCTAAGTATGATGAAAAATTCTGAAGACTTTATTTCATTTTCTAATTCTAATGATTTTGATTTTATTGTGCACGGGCATAAACATGTTCCAAACTTTAAAATCCAAAGTAACGACATGAGCAATCCTGTTAATATTTTATGTGCTGGAAGTTTTAGCGCGATGTTAAGTGAACACCACAACGGTGTACCAAACTGTTTTCATATCATAGAAATCGAAAATTTTTGTAGTGAAGCTAAAATCCCCCGAGGACAGGTTTCTTCTTGGTCTTACTTTACTGCAAATAATTGGGGTAAATCCAAATCAGACCGAGATGGCATTTCGCACAGAGAAAACTTTGGAACCATGTTATTTCCTGCTTCATTAAAAAATAAACTATCGGAGATAATATCTAACTTATTTGAAAGTAAAGATTTTGCTCGCTCCCAGTGCATCGTTGATGCTTTTCCTGATATAAAATACTGCCCAGGTAAGTCGGTAATGCATGTACTTCAAAAATTAGCCATAGAACTACAGTTTGAGATTCAACAGGCTGACAACAACGAATTTATTTTGTGGTCTAAGGATGCACAATGAGCGAAATTGATTTTAACAGCGTATTTGATAGCTCAAATGCAAGGTACTTGAACTCCGAACAGTTAGTTAATGAGTTTATATGGACGGATTCTTTTGATAGCCTATTAATACAAAAAAACCAGATGGTCTTTGGGTCAAGAGGCTCGGGTAAAACTGCACTGATAAAAATGCTGTCACACTCAAATCTGAGTAAGTTAGGCGAGTTGCACTCGAAAGCTCTAGAATTGGTTGCAAAAAAGAGTTTCATAGCAACATATGTTCCTCTAAAAGTAGAGTGGGTAAGCACTCTAAACAATTTTGAAGATAAAAATTGTACATATTTTATGTGGAGTCTAAATTTAGCAACATGTGCATACCTACTAGATACATTAAAAAGTTGTATATTTTCTTATATTCCAGATGAGATTGAAAAGTTAAGAACGGAGAGATGGATATCTAAAGAAATATCACGTTTTTGGCTCAATGGAGATGAGAAAAATAGTTTTATTGATATCAAAAATGAATTAGAAAATATTGAGTATTTAAAAAATATTTCATTTAATAAAAGTAGTATGGGATTGGACTTGTCTGATGCGGAACAAAATATTGGATCGGCCTTTCATGCATCTTTGTTTAGACCATTTTCTATTGTTGCAAAAGCTTCTTCTAAGTACTTCGATTTGCCAAATGATAACCCATGGGTAATATGTATCGATGAAGCAGAGTTCTTAAAAAAAGAACACCATCAAATATTGAATACACATATGCGTTCAGCTTCAGATTTGACATTTAAAATTACCACAATGCCTTACAGGCATCATACGCTAGACACTAATGTTGAAGCTAATATCAATGTTGGACATAATCTGTCATATGTTTATATAGATAAGCTTGGGACTTCTAACCAAGATACTCGAAGCGCCGACAAAAAAATAAAACTCTTTGCTGAGAAATTATTCAACAACAGACTTGCTACTTTTGATGTGCCAGGAAATTTCAGTTTTGAAAATGTTGTTGGTAAATCTCCTTTACTTGAGCCAATGTCTGAAATAATAGATGATATTGAATTACTTCGGTTAATAACTAAACACTGCTCCGAAAGCACGGTTAGTCGTGCTAATAAATTGTACAATTTAGATGATAAAACTCAATTCAACGACTCGATTGCAAGAAAACTAAGAGGTGCCTTATTGCTCAAAGAAGAGTGGGGTAAAATAGCTGGAAACAAATCTCCGACTTTATATTCAGGGGCATCACTAATAGCCCGTTGTTCAGATGGCAATCCTCGTAGATTGTTCAGGATATTTAATCACCTTCTTTCTGATATGAAACTTAATGAAAATAGTAAACTAACAATCAGTCCCAAGTCTCAAAGTAGGAAATTGATGAGCTTTTCATTCTCTGAACTAGAAGTCATTAAATTCGAGACAAAAGGAAAAGATGCTTTTGATACATTAACAAAAATTGGGAATTACCTTCGGGACAAAATGATGAATGATAAAATAGGTTCTGACATTCATCGTTCTTTTAAAATTAATGAGCACATTGAAAATAGCATATGGGAAAATATAAAAACAGCTGTCGACTTAGGGCTCCTTTATCCCAAAATTAAGAAGAGTCAAAATGTACAGATTTTATTTCCATCTAAAGAAGGGGAGTTTGATATAGCAAACTGTCTATCACCTCACTTTTACCTCCTACCTCGTACTGGGAATTCAATCTCGTTAACAACAATACTGAATAATCCAGATTACAAAAAATACCAAGAAAAAATTGGTGCTAAACAAATGGACTTTTTTGATGATGGAAATTAAATTAGAAGATATATCCAGAAATGATATTGGTTCAACTATTTACGATTTAGCTATTTTTTCTATCGGTTACGAACTTAGATGCACCCACCTGCCCAGTATTCTCAATAAAGCTAATATCAATACTAGTATCATTTTGTCATATCAAGAGAATCAAGGTTGTAAAAATAGAGCAATATCATCTAAGTTTTACAATTCAGAATGGCCTAATGCTGCATATATTGAGCAGGAGCACTCAGAGACAGAAAAGCTATATAAATATTTAGTCGATTTCACAAAAAAATGTGTCCATATAGGTGTGAAACCGAAAATATTAATCGATTACACATCAATGTCTCGTAATTGGTATTCTGCCATATTAAATTATTTTTTAAGGTTTTCTGAAATAGAGTCGGAGTTATACCTTTCATACTCAAGTGCAATATACCCGGAAGATCATGAATATTTAGATTTTGAATTAGGTGAACTAAGGGTAATACCTGGATGCGAGGGTACTTCGATAACTAAAAAGAAGAAGGCTGCAATATTTATGTTGGGATTCGATAGAGTCGGCCCACAAAGCTTTTACAACTTATTAGAGCCTGATATTAGCTACGGAGTTATTGCCTCTCCAGGAGCTAAGCCCAATTATGATGAAATAGCACTTAGTATTAATAAGCAGTTCATTGAACACCAGATAAAAGATGATAACAGGTTGATAAAACTGCCTATATCAAGTGTTTCTTTTACTTTTGAAAATCTCTGCCAGATAGTTTCCCCATTAAGAGATGAATATAACATATCCATTATTCCGTTTGGCCCTAAACCTCATATATTAGCATCGATTATAGTCGGCCTTTATTATAAAAATGTTAGCTGTATTTATTCCGAATATAAAAGAAGTAAAATCTTTAGTATCGTTGCTAGTGGTGAAGTTGTGTCCACTAAAGTAACGACGCTAAAAATTCCTCCTATGTAATTAAAAATCTTATAACGCTAGGTCAATAACGCTATATTGACCTATGAAATTTTTATTACTCACTGCCAAGGAGCAACTACCTCAATTCATACTCTAGCTATTTCTCGTATCTGTTTTCGACCAATTAAGGTACAAATTGGTGGCAAACATCACTCTGTCATAACATCCTTAATTGACTCAAATAATTCACCAACACTTATACCTAAGTGAATACAAATTTTATCTATTACTTCAATGTCAATTCTAGTTGCTGTTTCATTATAAAGTCTGTGAATTGTGTTCTTATTAACATCTATTTCTCTTGCTAATTCAGCAACTTTTATGCGTTTTTCACCCAGAATCATCGATAAGTTACATCTGATCATGTTTCTCCCGTGTGTACTTAGTACCTGCAATGGGTATTTTGTACTTGACGTGAATATAAATTGAACTATGGTACCTTCTGTGGGTATAAAGTTTCATATTTAAATCTAAAATACCTGTGGTTTATTGTGGCACATATCTATCGAACTACAAAGTGCTAGCGTCATATATTAAATATGCTGCCAGAAGGATTTCTGAACTGTCATAACCAATCATCTAATTACTATGCGAATAGAGGATATTTATCATGCTGAATGAACAATTTACGCCGTTTGTAATCTCACCATTTCAAGAAGGCCCACAAGAATGTTATTTACTAGAAAATGGCAATGAATCATTCAAAGCCATTGTGACAGATAAAATTCATTTTAAGTGTGATACGCCTTGTTTAGGCCTGATTGATTATGAAGTGCTTGATCATAAAGTGCTAATAACAGAAGTGCATTTAATCGCAACTAATGTAGATAAAATAAAATTACTATCATGGTTGCAGTCAATAGAGCTTAACTTAGTGGGTTACCTCGTCATCTTAATTAGTTTGATTACCAAGGTGAATGATAATGAGCTACGGGCGAGTGTGCTTGAAGTTATTTTTCATGAGGAATTACACCCAAGAAATATAATTGAAGAGAATGCTGAAAAAATAAAGAACCTGTACCCACCTCTAATAGTTGCAGGGCAAAAAGTGTTTTCAAAATATCAAAGTAGCCCTTGCTCTCAAATTGTTAGAGACAAGTTTTTGGTTCGATGTTTATTAAGCTTATTGATAAAAAATGAATTAATTGCTAACTCATCTAAATATTTACCAGTAAAAATATTAATAAATGAAAAATTAGCTTCGTTGCAAATTTAGCATCGATTATTGGTGGAGCCCCGCGACAGTTATGGTTTTCGCTAGAAAGTTATGTTTTATCAGTAATGATTTCTGATTTGTTATGTTAGATATTAATAACAAGACCAATCAATATCACCTAAAAAAAGCAATATAAATATTGCTTTGATATATCCAAAGTTACTTTTGTTTGTTTGTTTGTTTGTTTGTTTGTTTCCAAATTTGCATGCAGTAAATAAGAAAGGTGGTTCATAAGCTTCAAAAATTATGAAGTTTAAATTAAAAGAGATAAAAATATGGCTAGACCAATAACATTTACTTCAAACGACATTATCAAAGCAGCAAATGAACTGAACAAGTCATCAGCAAATAAAATCACTGGGACTGCATTACGAAAAATAATCGGTACGGGGCGTCCCGAAGTTATTATGCGGCATTACAATAAATTGCTAGAAGCAGGAACAATAACAGCAACCTCAACTACTACAGAAGTAACTGAAGTAGTTGAGGTTAGGGACCTTCCCAAAGAAGTGGAACAGTCATTAAATGAGGCTATGACGGCTTTAAAAAGTGTGGTTATGCATTGCAATGATATTGCGCATAACACAGTTGAAAATCGTTTAAGCGCTGCAATTGATAAAGCTAAATCAGCAGAAGTTTTAGCTGCTGAAGATGTTGAAAAATCGGAAATAGATCTTGCTGCCGCATATGATGAGATCGAACAATTGAAAGATGAGAGAATGACTGAAACAGATCAATTAAATGAAAAAATTACAACATTAATTAAAGAAAATTCAGATCTGAAAATCGAATTAAACAGTTTGAAAAAATCATATGAAGATACTCAAACAGTTAAAATGGATTTGTTGGAAAAACTAGAAATAAAAACAGAACAATACACACATGCAGAGCAAGAGTTTTTAGTGCAAAAAACACGGTCTGAAGAGGTTGATAAACAACTGCTAACGGCTCATAAAATTAATGCTGAGCATTCTAAAAAAATAGAAGATGCAACTGCACTGCATACTTCTAATACTGCTAATATTGCTAAATTAACAACACAGTTAACAGATGCAATAAAGGCTAAAGTAGATGCTAAACAAGAAGTGAAATCACAAACAGAAATTGCGAATAGTGCATTGTTAGGCGCTGCTAAATCGCATGCAGAGACGGTTAGTGCTAAAGAACAGATAACTGCATTAAAGGATAGTGAAGCTATGTTACATAAACAACTTGAACAACTGATAGCAAAGCATGCAGTGGAAGTGGAGCAAGCAAAAGTGCAGATCAATGTATTAGAAAATAATATAAAAACCGAACAAGCAAAGAAAATATGACATCTATTATTTTGCCACATTTGAATAGAACCAACTGCTGCCTCAAGTTAGGTGTAGTAGCTCAGACTTAATCTGACAGTTACCCATTTTGTAATGGTGACTGTTAGTTTAGATTTGAGCTAAATTCTTTTCTGCCCAAATCGATTTACCATCAATTAATGTTTCAAGTGGTGTTCGTCCACAACACATTTTACCTTGATGGGTACGTTCATTGTTATAGTAATTGATCCATTCGTCTAGATCTTTTTGCAGCTCCTCCAAACTGCTATACAGTTTTTTCCTAAAAGTAATTTGATAAAACTCGTTCAATATCGTCTTATGGAAGCGCTCACAGATACCATTAGTCTGCGGAGACATCGCTTTCGTTTTAGTATGATCGATATCGTTAATAGCAAGATAGAGCTGATAATCATGCTGCTCAACTCTTCCACAGTATTCAGTACCTCTGTCAGTTAAAATCCGTAGCATAGGAAGCTCATACTGCTCAAAATACGGTAATACTTTGTCGTTAAGTATATCGGCAGCTGTAATTGGGGTTTTGGTGGTATAGAGCTTGGCGAAGGCTACTTTGCTATAGGTATCAACAAAAGTCTGCTGATAAATACGACCAACACCTTTCATATTGCCGACATAAAAGGTGTCTTGAGAGCCTAAATAACCTGGATGTACCGTTTCTATCTCACCACACGCCTCATCATCATGCTTTTTCTTTTCTAGTGCTGCGACCTGTGCTTCCGTTAGAATAATGCCGTCGTTAGCGACTTTTTCTTCAAGTGCTTTTAAGCGTTTTTTGAAATTTTCAAGGTTATTCCGCAACCAAATAGAGCGAGCACCACTACCGGATACAAATACACCTTGTTTGCGTAATTCATTGCTTGTACGGTGTTGGCCGTGAGCTGGTTGTTCAATGGCATACTTAATAACAGCTTGTTCTGTTGCTTCATCAACACGATTTTTAAGATTGGGTGCTCGTCTGGTTTTGTTGATCAGAGCATCAACACCACCTTCCTCCACAAGCTCTTGATAACGATAAAATGTATCTCGTGATACACCCATGACTTTACAAGCTCTAGATACGTTGCCTAATTCTTCTGCTAAATTAAGTAAACCTGCTTTGTGTTTAATGATTGGATTGTTAGTATGAAACATGAGAGTTACCTTTTGTTGTTTTGAAATAAAGATTCGACACCTTTATCAAAACGGGTAACTCTCAACTTTTCAAGTCGAAATGTCAGATTCTAGTCTGAACTAATACAAGTTAGGTGCACATGGCTAAAGTCTTATGGAGCCCCGCGACAGTTTTTAGTTAGCCGTCAATAGTCTTAGTCTTCACAATTAGATCATTCCACATATTGTATGTCTCTGCATATTTTAGGACTTCGATGATATTAATATCTGACTTCCACAAGTTTGGATTAATGTTAAATTTACTTTCAAAATGATCAAGAAAAGTATGTATTAATGAACTCAAAGATTTTTTAGAATCTAATAGTTTGTATTCACAATAAGAGATCGCAAAAACTAACGGAATAATATCGTTATTTAAACCATAAGCTTCTTTTCTTTGATATAGGTTCAAGCCCAAATCAGTTAACCAGGTATATAGAGGACCTGCATCGTGCACGAAGGGGGTTTCTGTAATATAGATGTCTTGTGCTAAAAGTAACTTTATTAGTTGGTCTTGAATTAATTTACAGGCATCTTTTAGCCTTCCCTGATTCATAATACGAATCATATTGAAGGGTCCACAATTATAATAATCTATCAGTTGTGGGAATTTAAGCGCGACTAACTTTTGTGTCGTTTCATCCGGAGCACCTTTGCCATTTTTAGCTTTATAAAGCGCGTCAGGTCTTCCCAACTCAATTTTTTTTGCTAAGTCATTTGTGTTTTTTGCTTTGGCTAAATGTGATAACTCGCAGTACCAAAGCTGAGCTTGGATCCTCTGAGTATTGGATAATTTTGGTCTACCTTGATTTTGTATTTCAGTCATATTTTATTTTCGCTAGAAAGTTATGTTTTGTCTGTAATGATTTTTGCTTTGTGATGTTAGATATTAACATTAAGAGTAATTAATATAGCCTACAAAGAAGAGGCTAAGGATAATAATATGAATAGTACTTATTTTGCATTAATGGCTGAGTTTGGCACTGGCACTGTACCTCTAGCATCGGTGTGTGAAAAATACTTTGGACTAAACGAAGCTCAAGCCCAAAGACGAGCTAGAAATCACCAGTTACCGCTCCCCATTTTCCGCGGTGCAAAAAGTCAAAAATCACCAATGCTGGTGAATATTTCTGATTTAGCGCAACATCTAGATAAAATGCGAGCTGAAGCTGAAAGTGAGTTTATTGCAGTTAATTATTAATAAATATAAGTAAAACTCGAGACACTGAATGTGATGGTAAGTGTCTCGGCTTATTCATAACTTCGCTGTTATTTCTTCAGGTCTGAGATGTGTGTATCGTTTCAGTACTACCCATGAGTCATGTAGAGTAATTAACTGAACCTCTTGTATTGAGTGACCTGCTTCAAAGCATCTACTTGTTGCTTCATGCCTTAAATCGTGGAAGTGTAAATCACTTATTTCAAGTATTTTACAGGCATCTGTGAATTTTGAACTTATCGTTGCAGGGTTGAAAGGGAAAATAAATTTATTTTTTTTATCTTGTTGTTGCATCACTTCCCATGCTGCATTGGTATATTTGAAACGTTTATGATTTCCCCGTTTTGTACGAGGGTGCTTAAGATTTCTTACTAAACCTGTTTGTGCCTGATCATCATTATCATTCCATTCTATGCGTGTTATTTCTTCCTGTCTTCTTGAAGAGTGTATGGCAAACCACATAATCTCACGCATCGGAATACTGGAATTAAGATCTTTAATTTTGAAATAGTTATCTAATTTAACAAGTTCATTTGATGTGGGTCGCCTCTCTCTAGTGTCTGAACGTGCTATTAATTTTTCATTTTTTGCAATTATGATTGCATTCTCAATGGCCTCAATCGCTAAAGGCCAATTTTTCTTTGCTTTTACGGACTTAAAAGCAACTCTCAAGTAAACCGCGTCATTATTTGCAGTTTGAGGTTTTACTCTATCAATTTCTAATCGATTCATTAAATGTGTAATAATATCTGCGCTGGTTAGCTGTATTGCGTCTAATTCGGAAATGTTAGTATTTTGGAGACGTTTTAATTCTGAGTTTTTACTTCTTCCCGCTTGCTTAATTGTGTCGAATTCTTCTTGATATACTTTTAAAACTTGCCCAACCGTAATTCCAATGTGCTTAATTCTATCGAGTTCATTCGGATTATCTAACGCTGCTTCTCTGTTACGGATCCACAGTTCAGCATTTTTCTTTTTATTAAATGTTTTGCTCTCTTGGTGTATAATCTTCCCTTTTAATTTTCGTCTTATTTTTGCCTGATATGTCACGTTACCAGATTTACCTGTGCGCTTTTGTATTGTAGCCATATCAAACTCCTTTTCTGGTGTCTCCTTGATAAATGTAGAGACACTTGTGGGACACCGTTAGGTGAAAAATACGCCAAAACGTACCAAAATGAGTATAGAACATGCAACTTAATAATGCACCAAAACATCATGATATATCAGCTCTGGCAGGTGTTTTCCCCTCTAATCGCTTCTCTATCGCACCGATGCTTGATTGGACTGATAGACATTGTCGTCATTTCCATCGAGTATTAAGTAAAAATACTTTGCTTTATACTGAAATGGTTACCACGGGGGCTATTTTGTACGGCAAGGGGAATTACTTACAGAAAGGTGATAGTGAGCATCCCGTCTGTTTACAGTTAGGTGGCTCTGCTTCTGTTGATTTGGCGCAAGCTGCGTTGGCGGGTAAAGAACAGGGTTATGATGAAATTAATTTAAATGTAGGTTGTCCATCGGATCGTGTGCAAAACGGTCGTTTTGGTGCCTGTTTAATGGCTGAACCAGATTTGGTTGGTGATGCGGTTAATGCGATGAAAGAAGCAACGGGCTTACCTGTGTCGGTTAAAACACGTATTGGTATTGATGAGCTAGACAGCTATCAATTTTTATGTGACTTTATTGCTAAAGTACAGGAAAAGGGCTGTGACACCTTCATTGTACATGCGCGTAAAGCTTGGTTAAGTGGATTAAGCCCAAAGCAAAATCGTGATGTTCCACCGCTCGATTATGAGCGTGTTTATCAACTTAAAAAGGATTTTCCTGAATTAACGATTGCGATTAATGGTGGTATTAAAACACTCGATGAATGTGAAACGCATCTTAAGTATTTAGATGGTGTGATGTTAGGGCGAGAAGTGTATGCTAATCCCTATCTATTAAGTACCGTTGATCAACGTTTATTCGCTTCACAGGAAAAAGTGTTAACACGCTTTGAAGTACTAGAAAAGATGTATCCCTATATTGAGCAACAACTCAGTAATGGGGCTAACCTCAATCATATTGCTCGCCATATGTTAGGGTTATTTCAAGGTGTTGCAGGGGCTAGGGCATGGCGTCGTCATTTAAGTGAGAATGGACATGTGCAAGGTGCCGGTATCGAGGTGATGCAAAAAGCGGCTTCGTTTATTGCCCAATAGTAATTCTAAATTTAATCATTTGCTGTTGATTGAAATTTGTTAACAATGTATGCTGATTTTGTTGATTAATTTAATTAAAACAAATCGTTACTGTGTTTGTTATGGCGATTTTATCTATTAAATAGGGGCTTCAATAGGCCATCTAAGTTAATGAAATTGTTATGATCATAGAGGGGAAGTTATGAATAAAATTAAGTTTACTGTTTGCCTGTTAAGTTCTCTGTTTCTGTTATCGGCCTGTTCAACTTCACCAGATGGGGCGAGTGACGCGCTTGTTGAAAAAGAAAAATCACAGAGAATGACCGTTGTCAGTAGTGGGCGTCCTGCAGATGTATTGCCTGCTTTTACTACGTTCACTTGGAATGAAGAGTATAACCGAGTTTTATCTGCTATTAATGATAGTAATGCCGCCGATGTGAAAGATCATATTCGTGCTGAAATAATTCGTTATTTAGGCACTAAAGGCTATCGATATGAACCAGACGCGTCGCGAGCAGATGTGGTGATTGGCTTTTTATTTGCGCTTGAGCAGGATGCAGGGGATAACCGTATCATTCAACAGTTTGGTTTGTCTCCAGGGCTTAACGATAGTGATCTTAAAGATCATCGTTATGAAAAAGGAACTTTTTTACTGGCTGTTCTAGGCCCGAATTTAACGCCTGTATACTGGCGTTCGGCGATGCAGGGCTTTGTCGATATGGATAGCGATAGAAAAGATCCACAAACAAACCGTATGCAAGCGGTATTAAGTATAATGATGGATGGTTTTCCTAAGGCGGGTCAGTAGCTCTTCCCTATAAAAGTGCGTACTTAGCGGTACGCACTTCCTATTGACCTTATAAATTTTTTACACATTTATTATCAGTGATTTTATAATCACAAGCTTGCATAAAGTCCACTAAACCTGCTTTTTCATCCTTTTTAATCACAGATAAATCCATCTCTAGGTTGGTAACACCTTCGCTGCAAAGCTGTTTTTCAACTTCCTTTATTAAATTACTCGCGATTCCACGACGACGTGTTATATCTCGCACGGTTAATAAACTCATTTGTGCTTGCTTTTCTTTGATGACCACTTGCAATGCAGCGAGGTGACGCTCATTAAACATAGCTACAAATATTTTGTTATTGCTATCATTAAGCCATGCTTGTAGTGATTCGCTTGTTAGTTGTTCTGGCAAAAGGTAGTGCTGGTAAATATCTTTTTTAAATCAATAATTAATTGATCTGTTATTTGTGGAGAAAAGACAGATAAACGCATGATGAGCTTCTTTTTTGAGAGTTGATAGATATAAACTAGTTAATTGTAGCAAATTGTTGTTGTTTTTGTAAAAGTGCTAAACCTTGTGTTTCAGGAATTAACTGATTAATTGCAACAAGCGTAAAATTAGTCTCTTTATTTTGTAATAATTTTTTGTTTAGGAAGCTGAGTGTTTCAGGATAGGGGTGGGCAATGATGATGACGTTGATTGTTTGTTTACTAAGGTTAAGCGCACGTTGGAATTGTTCTTCCATGGCTTGTTCTGTTTTAATGTTATCTAAAAATACGTGGCGTCTTAGCGCTGGGACTGCGAAGGTTTCAGCTGTCTGTTGCGCAATGGTATTGACGCTCGTGCGACTATCTAAAAAAAACAGTGCACGTGATTGCAGCACTTCCATCGTCCAGATCATTGGCCGTTTAAGCTCTGTTAATCTGCTGCCCATGTGATTATTAATACCTTGCGCTTCAGGTAAGTAATCTAGAGATCGCTTCAGCTGGTTTTTAAAGTCAGATTCGGACATGTCATTCATTAATGCGCCTTTACCCAATTTATGATTGTCTTTTCTGGCCTGCATTGGAATATGAGCGAGAATAGTACGTCCTTGTTGCTGCCCCCGTCGGGCAATTTGTTGGGCGTATGTGGTATATGGAAGGATTGAAAATGAAACTTCAATAGGTAATGTGAGTACTTGAAGGTCATTTTTATTATTACCTAGGTCATCGATAATAATGGTTAATTGATGCTTATCTTGTGCAAAGGATACTTCACTTTGCACAAGATAGATAAGGCAGACAAAGATGCCTATGAGACGCACTTTATCTGCTTACCAATTGGCTTTTTTAAGCCATTGCATTGGATCTTGCGCTTTTCCTTTATGACTAATTTCAAAATAGAGGCTATTTTTATCTTGGCCCCCACTGTGTCCAGCCAATGCAATTGCATCTCCTTCAAAAACTACATCGCCTGTTCTTTGTAATAATGTTTGGTTGTAACCATATAGGGTAATGTAATTATCTCCATGATCGAGAGCGATTACCATGCCATAACCTTTAAAATAACCTGCAAAGAGAACTCGTCCAGTTGCCACTGCTCTTACTTTTTCACCTTCATTAGCGGCGATGGAAATGCCTTTCCATTTTACTTGGCTACTACGCTGACTACCAAAGCTAGAGAGGACTTTCCCTTTAATTGGCCAATTTAATTTGCCCTCTTGTTGGGTAATGCTGGAATGACTTTGCTCTTCATTTTTTACTGTTACATTTTGTTGAGCACGTGTCTTTGCGGCTGCTAACTCTTTCTCTTGACGGGCTTCACTCTCTTTTTTTAATCTTGTTTTGAGTGACTGTTCTGTATCCGTCAATTGCGCAAGAATCGCTTCTTGATAATTGAGATCCTGTTTGATTCTTGCAGTGCTGTTTCGCGTTGCTGACGTTGACTGAGCAATTTTTCTTGCGTTGCTTTTTGTTGTGCATGCATTTTTTCCAGTGCGGCTAATGATGCTGCTTGTTCTGTTTTATTACTATCGAGTTGCTGCAATGTAGTTTGCAATGTCTCTAAGCTATCTGAACGTGCTTTACTTAAGTAAAAATAATAGCTTTTCGCACGAATTATTTTACTTAAGTCATCTTGGTTAAGTAACAGTTTTATTAAGTCATTTTGTCCTGCCATGTAGGCACTGATCAATTGCTGTTGCAGTAACTTTTGCTGTTGTATTGTATCTTTTTGTAGTTGTTCAGTCTGTACTTTGAGCTCTTTTAAACGCTTGCCTTCCGCGAGTAATGCTTCGTTAGTTTGCTCGGCTTGTAGGGTGGCGATAGCCGTTTCTTGTTCAGACTGTGCAACAAGTTCTTCTAGCTCTAGTCTTTTTTTAGTTTGCTCTGCTGTACTTAATTTACTCTTTTTGATCTGCTTTTGCAGTGTTGAAAGATCGTTAGCAGCAAGGCTATTCTGTAATGGAAGGGTAAAAAGAGATAGCAATAAAAATATATTTATTATCAGTGTCTTAATGTCTATTTTTTTGCAAACATCCATGCTTTTCATCAATTTCCTACACTTTTGAAGAGAATAATAGTATTTAGAAATTTTACCCATTTTATTGGTATATGTTGAGTAAAATAACTAAATACTGAGTGTTGAATCTTATTTTAATGTAATAAGAGGGGTACCTGTCATTTCAGCAGGGATATCAATGTTCATTAATTGTAACATTGTTGGTGCAATATCACACAAGCGTCCATCTTTACTGTTGATTTCTGCATCGCGACCCACGTAGATGAAAGGAACTGGCAAGTTAGTATGAGCTGTATGTGGTTGTCCTGTGATTGGATCAACCATCTCTTCTGCATTACCATGGTCAGCAGTGATTAGACATTCACCACCGACTTCTTTTAATGCATCAACAACTTGACCAATGCAGCTATCAACTGCTTCACAAGCTTTAACTGCTGCTTCATAAACGCCCGTGTGTCCAACCATATCACCATTTGGATAGTTACAGATAATCACATCATATTTTTCACTCTTAATTGCTGCAACTAATTTTTCTGTAAGTTCTGCTGAGCTCATTTCTGGTTGTAAATCATAAGTGGCAACTGCTGGTGATTTTATTAGCGTACGATCTTCGCCTACAAATTCATCTTCAACACCACCGTTAAAGAAGAAAGTGACGTGTGCATATTTTTCTGTTTCAGAAATACGTAGTTGCGTTTTGTCATGTTTAGATAACCATTCACCGAGTGTATTCACTAGATCTTCACTTGGGTATGCAGCGGGTGCTGTAATATCTGCTGCAAATTCAGTTAATGTAACAAAATTGATGTTTGGCGTTACTTCACGGGTAAAGCCTGTGAACTCTTTCGCAGTGAAGGCATAAGTCAATTCACGAGCACGATCGGCACGGAAATTTAAAAATAGTACTGCATCACCATCTTGGATCGGTGCTTTTTCCCCAATCACGGTTGCTTTCACAAATTCGTCATTTTCATCACGACCATAGGCCGCTTCTAAACCTTCAATAGCTGTGTTAGCGCTATATTGTGCTTTTGCTTGTGTTAATAGATCGTAGGCTTCAGTAACGCGTTCCCAACGATTGTCTCTGTCCATTGCAAAGTAACGACCAACTAAGGTTGCAGTGCGACCCGCTCCTAATTTAGCATATTTAGCTTCAAATCTTGCTAATGTATGTTCCGCGCTTCTTGGTGGCGTATCACGGCCATCTAAAAAGGCGTGTACAAGAATTTCTTTAGCACCACGTCGTGCTGCTAATTCAATGGCCGCTTCAATATGGTCGTCATGGCTGTGAACACCACCAGGAGAAGCAAGACCCATAATATGTACAGCTTTGCCAGCTGCTACCGCTTTATCAACGGCTTCTACAAATACTGGATTTTCAAAAAAGTCACCATCTAAAATAGATTTAGTTACTTTAGTTAAATTTTGGTAAACCGTACGTCCTGCCCCGATATTGGTATGGCCAACTTCTGAGTTACCCATTTGCCCCGTTGGTAAGCCTACGTCCATACCCGATGCTGAAATATGCGCATTTGCATAATCTTGACATAGTTTATCTAATACGGGTGTATTTGCATTTGCAACAGCATTGTCCGCTGTCAGTGGATCGCGGTAACCCCACCCATCAAGAATCAATAGTACGAGTGGTTTTTTAGCAGTAGTCATAGGAACCTCTATGGTTATTAAGTTAATATAAATTGATGAGCTGATTTTACAACATTCATCGGTATTGTCACTGAAAAAGCCCATGGATAGCTGAATTGAGTATAAAAAACAGTCAATTTCGCTGTTTTATAAGGGGTGATAAAAGTGTTTGTCTTTTATTATCTGTATCACAAGGTATACTCAGTACAAAATTTTCCTTTACCCTACAGAGATGAATAAAAATTATGCAAGAATTTATACAGTTTCTTTCTAATAATCCGATGCTATCAATTACCTGGATTGTGATTGCTGGCATGTTGGTACATAGTGTTGTAAAAGCTAAGATATCTGGGTTTAAGCCGTTATCGTCACAGGATGCTATTTTGCTCATAAATAAACAAGATGCCATTGTTGTTGATGTTCGTGCAGTCGATGAGTATAAAAAAGGGCATATTGTCGATGCAAAAAATATAACTCTGTCACAAATTGAGCAAGGAAATTTCACAGAGATTGAAAATAAGAAAGAGACCCCCATTATATTAGTCTGTGAAAGTGGTGCGCGTTCAAGTAGTGCCGCTAATAAATTGGCAAAAGCCGGTTTTACGCAGGTATATAATTTGACAACCGGTATGAGTGGCTGGGCTGCTGCTAATTTACCAACGACAACGAAGAGATAAATATGGCAACGGTAATTATTTATACAACCGCTTGGTGTCCTTATTGTATCAAAGCTAAAAAGTTATTGGATGATAAGCAAATTGAGTACACTGAGATTAATGTATCTGAATCTGATGCGCGTGCGAAGATGGTTGCATTAACGGGTGGTCGAACCGTGCCGCAGTTGTTGATTAATGGTCAGTCAACGGGTGGTTGTGATGAATTATATGCATTAGAACGTAGTGGTAAGCTTGATGAGTTACTGCAAAAATCATAACAAAATAAGATGGCTATATTTTGTTGTTTAATGATACTTCTTTAAACAATGGAAGCAGTTAGCAGATAAAATATTACATAACTTAAAATAAGGGAACAGAATGTCAGAACAACAAGCTCCACAACAGATTGAATTTAACATCCAACGTGTATATGTAAAAGATATCTCTTTTGAATGTCCAAATTCTCCACTGGTTTTCAAAAAAGAGTGGGCGCCAGAAGTTTCAATGGATATTGATACAAAAGCGATAAAATTAGAAGAAAATGTCTATGAAGTTGTTTTAATATTAACGACAACGGCTAAAGTCGGTGAAGACGTTGCATTTTTGTGTGAAGTTCAACAAGCAGGTATTTTCTCTGTTGGTGCTTTAGAAGGAATGCAGTTAGCACATTGTTTAAATGCTTTCTGTCCAAATATTCTATTCCCATATGCGCGTGAAGCTGTCTCTAACTTAGTATCTCGTGGTACTTTCCCGCAGTTAAACTTAGCGCCAGTTAACTTTGATGCACTTTTCCAGCAAGCGATTGCAAGTAAGCAAGCTGAAGCGCAAAAAGAAGCTGAAGCGGTACAATTAGACTCTTAGTCTATACAATTAAGTAGGTATTTAAATGGCAGATAAAGCAGCCATTACAGTCTTAGGGGCAGGATCTTACGGTTCTGCCCTTGCTGTATCCTTGGCACGAAATGGGCACTCCGTATTAATTTGGGGGCATGAAGCAGACCATATTGAACGTTTGCAACGGGATCGTGAAAATAAAGAATTTTTACCTGATATTGCTTTTCCTGAATTACTTAAACCTGAAGTCGATTTAGCGACTTGCTTGGCTTCAACGCGTAATATTTTGTTGGTTGTACCCAGTCATGTTTTTGCGCTGGTGCTAAAGCAGTTAAAGCCATTTTTACGTGCCGATCATCGCATCGCATGGGCAACTAAAGGGTTAGAAGCGGAAACCGGACGGCTATTGCAAGAGGTTGCCGTTGATATTCTCGGAAAAAATTATCCTTTGGCGGTTATTTCTGGGCCAACCTTTGCTATGGAGGTGGCGAAGGGATTACCAACAGCCGTTGCTGTAGCGGGAAGCGAACCGCAGTTCACACAAGATATTGCTGATTTATTTCATAACAAGAGTAACTTTCGAACCTATCTCTCCGATGATTTTACAGCCGTACAATTAGGTGGTGCGGTGAAAAACGTTATTGCGATAGGTGCTGGGCTGGCTGATGGCTTGGGTTTTGGTGCTAACGCACGTACAGCACTGATCACGCGCGGGTTGGTTGAATTAACTCGTCTAGGTGCGGCACTTGGAGCGAAAGAGTCATCCTTCATGGGAATGGCTGGGTTGGGCGATTTAGTGCTAACCTGCACAGATAATCAATCGCGTAATCGTCGTTTTGGACTCGCTTTAGGGCAAGGGAAAGGGATTGATCAAGCGCAAATTGAGATTGGTCAAGTCGTTGAAGGTTATCGAAATACCGAAGAAGTATTTAATTTAGCGAAACGTGTTGGTATTGAAATGCCAATTTGTGAGCAAATTTATTATGTGCTTTACCAAGGTAAAGCGGTAAAAGAAGCTGCCATGGCGTTATTATCTCGTAGTAAAAAAGGCGAATAGTCGCAATATAATTAACCTGTTTAATGCTAATCTATCCACTCTTTATTTGCCTGCAAGATTACCTTCAGTTGATGAAACGAGATACAGGTATCTCGTTTTTATCCAATTGACATTGATGGCTATTGCACTGCGTTCATTAAGACTCTTGTAAAATATTTAGCATACGGCGAAGAGGCTCTGCCGCTCCCCATAATAGCTGATCACCAACGGTGAATGCGCTGATATATTCAGGACCCATGCTAAGTTTGCGAATGCGTCCTACAGGAATACTTAGTGTACCCGTCACTTTTGCAGGAGATAATTCTTTAACCGTTATTTCACGCTCATTTGGAATCACTTTAACCCACTCATTATGGGAGGCTAAAATTGATTCAATTTCAGCTACTGAAATATCTTTTTTCAGTTTAATTGTGATTGCTTGGCTATGACAGCGCATTGCACCAATGCGTACGCATAATCCGTCAACGGGAATCTGTTTATCGCTGCTGCCAAGAATTTTGTTTGCTTCAACCTGTGCTTTCCACTCTTCCTTGCTCTGTCCTGAAGGCATTGGCACATCAATCCATGGGATCAAACTACCCGCTAAAGGTGCACCGAAACATGCCGTAGGTAATGCATCACTACGAATAAATTCAGCAACTTGTTGGTCTATCTCTAAAATGGCAGAAGCTGGATCTGCTAGTTTGTCAGCGACTGCACCTTCGATAGCGCCCATTTGGCTAATCAGCTCACGCATATTACGCGCACCCGCACCAGAAGCCGCTTGATAGGTTTGTGGTGAAACCCATTCAATTAAATCGGCTTCGAATAAGCCGCCCAGTGCTAATAGCATTAGGGAAACGGTGCAATTACCACCAACATAAGTTTTAACACCACTTGCTAGCCCTTTTTGAATGACGTCTTTATTGACTGGATCTAATACGATAATGCTGTCATCTTTCATGCGCAGGGATGATGCTGCGTCAATCCAGTAGCCATTCCAGCCAGTTGCGCGTAGTTTTGCGTATACTTCATTGGTGTAATCGCCACCTTGACAGGTTAGGATAACATCCATTTTTGCAAGTTCATCGATTGCGAAAGCATCTTTTAACGTTTCTGTGGCTTTGCCAATTTCTGGGGCCGCTAAACCGACTTGTGAGGTGGTAAAAAACGTAGGTTCAATGGTTGCAAAATCATTTTCATCACGCATTCTTTGCATAAGTACAGAGCCAACCATACCGCGCCAACCAACTAAACCAACTTTTTTCATGAGTCAACATTCCTTAAATTTAAAAATCACAATGAGTATTCGGTTAATCTATAACCGAATAGCAAATTTATCATTATCAGCTTTGTTATGGCTAGTTTTTTGACTGATCTAGATGAATAAATATGTAAAAAAATAGGTTTATTATGTAAATAAGCCTATTTTTCACAATATTTAGCTAGGATTAGTGGTTAATCGTAAATAGTCGGAGTCGGGATGCGTTTGTGTTGAGTGCGTAGGTAAATGGCGATTAATTTTTCTTCTACTTCCGGTGCAACCTGCTTGCCTTCAAGAAAATCATCAATTTGATTGTAAGTCATGCCTAAGGCAATTTCGTCTTGCAGTTGTGGCTGCTGTTCTTCTAAATCTGCCGTTGGTGCCTTTTCCACTAACACTGCAGGGGCTCCAAGATGTTTAGCAAGAGCCCGCACTTGACGTTTATTGAGACCAAATAAAGGGGCTAAGTCACAGGCACCATCACCATGCTTGGTATAAAAACCGGTAATATTTTCAGCACTATGGTCGGTGCCAACCACTAAACCATTAGTTAAACCTGCAATTTCATATTGGCTAATCATACGCATGCGTGCTTTGACATTACCTTTAACAAAATCAAGTTTATTACTTTCAGGTAATTGGATCCCGCTGTTTTGTAATGCGCTGGTGGTACTTGTATGGATGCCATCCACACCGGTTTGTATATTGACCGTAACACATTTTGAAGGGTGGATAAATTGCACGGCGAGTTGTGCTTCATCTTCATCCTGTTGTACAGAATAGGGAAGACGAACGGCAATAAATTGATACGCTGTTGTTGCTTCTTCGATATTAAGCTGGTCAACGGCTAGTTGGCATAAACGCCCGGCGGTGCTTGAATCAACGCCACCGCTAATGCCTAAAACTAAACTTTTACAAAAGCTCTCTTTGAGTTTATTTTTTATAAAGTCAATACGTCGGTTGATCTCTTCTTCAACATCGATGCTAGCTAGTACACGCATCTCTTCTAATATTATTTTTTTCATTGAAATAGCCTGTATGGGGATTTGTAGTTAATTATTATGCAAAAAGAAATACATTTTTTATAGTGAAAATAGAGAATAAATTAATTAGTTTAGTTATGTTTATAAAAACAACGTGTTGTTTGCTGATAAACTCCGTTAAAATATCCTTTTCATCATTTTATTTATAAGGTCGAAATTATGTCTTTAAGTGTTGTCATTCTTGCCGCAGGTAAAGGAACACGTATGTGTTCTGCTCTTCCAAAAGTTCTTCATAAAATAGCTGATAAGGCCATGGTGCAACACGTTATTGATACCGTTAAAGGAGTCGGTGCGGACAATGTTCACCTCATTTATGGTCATGGTGGTGAGCAGATGCAAGCGACGATACTCGATACTCGATTAAATTGGATAAAACAGAGTGAGCAACTAGGTACCGGTCACGCCATGCAGATTGCACAACCGCACTTTAGAGATGATGAAAAGATATTGATGGTTTATGGCGATGTACCTTTACTATCAACACAGACATTACAACGTTTAATTGCCGCACAACCTGAGAATGGTATTGGTTTGTTAACGGTTGAATTAGATGATCCTACTGGATATGGTCGTATAGAACGAGTAAATGGTGCGGTTGTCGGTATTGTTGAGCAAAAAGATGCAACGATAGAACAACGTAATATCAATGAGGTCAATACGGGGATTTTAGTTGCTAACGCCCGTGATTTAGGCCGTTGGCTACCTGCACTAAGTAACGATAATGCCGCTGGTGAATATTATATTACTGATATTATTGCCATGGCCCACCGTGAAGGGCGCAGTATCTGTGCGGTGCATCCTGATAATGCCGTTGAAGTTGAAGGGGTTAATACCCGTCTACAGTTAGCGAATCTCGAACGTGCTTATCAGCGTCAAAAAGCCAATGAACTATTATTATCCGGCGTGATGTTACGTGATCCAAACCGTTTTGATTTACGTGGTGAGTTAACCTGTGGCCAAGATGTTGAAATTGATATCAATGTGATTATAAAAGGCAAAGTGACACTCGGTAATGGCGTGGTGATTGGTGCGAACTGTATCTTAATTGATGCTGTCATTGAAGATAATGCCGTGATTGATGCTAATTCCATCATTGAATCTAGCCACGTTGGTGAATCTGCAACTATTGGTCCCTTTGCCCGTATTCGCCCTGATAGCGTTATTAAAAAAGAGGTGCATATTGGTAACTTTGTGGAGGTAAAAAAATCGACACTCGGTAATGGCACTAAATGTGGCCACTTAAGTTATATTGGTGATAGTACCTTAGGTGAAAGAGTGAATGTGGGGGCTGGCACTATTACTTGTAACTATGATGGTGCAAATAAATTCCACACCCATATTGGCGATGATGTGTTTATTGGTTCTGATTGCCAATTAATCGCGCCTGTGACTGTTGGTAATGGCGCTACAACAGCCGCTGGTTCAACCATTGTTAATGATGTTCCCGATGATGCGCTCGCAGTTTCTCGTGGTAGACAGAGAAATATCAGTGGTTGGCAGCGTCCGGTAAAATTAAAATAATAGCAATAAAAAAGGGTGCTCAATGCACCCTTAATATTAAAAGTTATGAATTAACTTATTCTTTTCTAATTTTTAATTGACGTTTGCAAACAAAAACATTTTCAAGATGCTTTAAGGTTGCGTTAGGCATTCCTTTCGGCAATTCAATCGTTGAATAATCATTATTTAATTTAATATCACCAATGAAACGGCTATTAATATCGGCTTCATTAGCGATTGCACCAACAATATTTTTAACTTGCACGCCATGACTACGACCAACATCAATACGGTAAGTCTCTAATTCAACATCCGTTGGACGACCTCGACCACGCGGCGTATCGCCACTTTCATTTCTATCGCGGCCTCTAGGGCCACGGTCACGACCTGGGCGCTCAGAGCGTTCACGATGACCTCGAGGTGCTCGGTCATTATGGTCAGGACGAGGCTCTACAAATTTTTCTTCAACAGGTTGAAGTGGTTTGTCTTTTTGTGCGAGATAAAGCAGGGCTGCAACTAAATCTAACTCTTCGAGCTCACTGTTATTTTCGATTTGCTCGAATAATGTACGGTAGAAAGAGAGGTCTTCGCTTTCACAGACTGCTGCAACTTGTGCTTCAAAGTTGGCAATACGCGTTTTTGTCACTTCATCATGTGTTGGTAAATCCATGATGGTGATTTTTTGACGAGTAGCACGTTCAATTGCTTGTAATAGTCGACGTTCACGAGGTGCTGCAAATAGTATCGCTTTACCTTTACGTCCAGCACGGCCTGTACGACCGATACGGTGAACATAAGACTCAGTATCCGTTGGAATGTCATAGTTTACAACAAGGCTTAAACGTTCAACATCAAGGCCTCGAGCAGCTACATCTGTAGCAACAAGTATATCTAAACTGCCAGATTTTAAACGAGCAATAGTGCGTTCTCGTACTTGTTGGTTCATGTCGCCGTTTAGTGCTGCACTGCGGTAACCGCGCGCTTCTAAACGTTCAGCTAATTCAACTGTTGCTGTTTTGGTACGGGCGAAGATGATAACACCATCAAAATCTTCCGTTTCCAACATACGTGTTAATGCATCTAGTTTGTTCACGCCGCGTACAATCCAACATTTTTGTTCGATGTTTTCAACGGTTGATGTTTTTGCTTGAATCTTAACTTCAGTTGGGCTGTTCATGTAACGTTTAGTAATACGTTTGATTTGGTCGGGCATAGTTGCTGAGAAAAGTGCCGTTTGACGTTTTTCAGGCATCTCTTTCATAATGGTTTCGACATCATCAATGAAGCCCATACGTAACATTTCATCCGCTTCATCAAGCACTAGTGTGGTTAATTTAGAGAGATCTAAGGTTTTGCGTTTAAGGTGATCCATGATACGACCGGGTGTACCAACAACAACCTGAGGACCACGTTTTAATTGATTAAATTGAATGTTGTAACTTTGACCACCATAAATAGGCATAACATGAAAACCGCGTAAATGACGAGCATAAGTTTGAAATGCTTCTGATACTTGGATTGCAAGTTCTCGTGTAGGTGCAAGTACTAATACTTGAGGGTAATTTGCACTGACATCTATATTCGCTAATAAAGGGAGTGCAAATGCGGCCGTTTTACCGGTACCTGTTTGCGCAAGGCCTAATACGTCTTCACCTTTTAAAAGGTGTGGAATACATTGTGCTTGAATAGGTGAAGGTGTTTCATAGCCTAATTCAGTAACAATATTAATCAATGCTTCTGGTAGCTTTAAATCTTTAAAGGTAATTGATAGTTCTTTTTGTTCTGTGTTTGTTGACTCTGACATAGTGGCCTCATGAGTTCAGTTTAAATCCATATTTATCTCGTGGATAAATATACTAAATTCAGCCTATACCTACGTCACATCAATCATTTCATTAGTTGAAATCATCTATTAATTCTCGCGTTATTAACCGCGTAAGTAGGTAAATCTGAAAATTTTGCATCGTTGAAAGGAAAGCCTTTTACGAGGGTGGCATATACTACTTTATTTGCTTACAAAACACCCGTGTTATTTGACCTACTACTCATAATAATAAAAAAATAGCTTTTTTACTTGGTTTATTTTAGAAAACACTTGTCAATGCCCTGCTATTGTGGGTTGTTAGAGTCATTGTTATTTAGCCTAGTAATGTATTTTTTTGGGGGCTGAGTTTTTTCATCGAATCTACGTTGTTTCGCTTGATTCTCTATGACTTGTTTTTCAAGTTGTTGATTTTTAGGTGTTGTTTTTCCGTTGTCGGGGGCGTAGGGTGTGGGAGGGAGACTAAAAGAGTAACTCGCATTAAGGTAGCTATAGGGTAGTCAATACACTTTATCGTTAAATAGAAGGAATGCCACAGTGGTCAACAAGCAGACAGTATTGCAAGTTTGGATACACATGCCAACCAATTTTACTCGTCGTTTAGGCGTGCTAAGTAAAGATAATAATCCTTGGCACAGTGCTTTTTTAAAACAGTTAGCCTTAGCTAAATCTCTCGGAATTGATGCGGTTATCGTACCTATTAGCTGGCGTGTTATTGAACCCTATGGCCCTAACTGTGCCGATTTAAAGAGTAGTTGGGCGAGTTATCGAGAGGTTTTCAATACTTGCATAGATCATGGTTTGAAAGTGATCCCTGAATTTCACTCTGCAGCGACAGGTTTAAAAGATAATAGTCAGTTAAATTTATTACCCGATTGGTTATGGGGCACTTTAGGTGGCAAATTAGCCGGTGATGATGCGCAAAGTATTAAGTATATAGATAGTTATGGACAAGATAGTTTTGCTGCTATTTCCCTGTGGCAAGATGAAATGTTTCTTCCTTATTTTGAACAGCTACTTGCTGGCTTTGAAAAAAACTTTTCTGATTTGGCGGATCATATTCCCCATGTCAATTTAGGTGCAGGACCTGAAGGAGAGCTGCGTTATCCTTTTCTCGGGTTGCACAGCGAAGGGCCTGATTTTTTGCAGTTACCCTGTTTTAGTCGAAAAGCGAAATTAGACTTTAAGACCTTTATTTCAGAGCAAGCCTCTACTGATAAGTTACTGCAAGATACCTCTTTTTATGAGCAGTTAATGCGTGATGATTTTTTTGATTTACAGTTAAATTATTTGCAACAACTAGCGCATAGCGAAACGCCTAATAATCCTGCATTTATCTATTTCACTCGCTGGTATCATCAATCTCTTATGGACCATGGGCAACGTTTGCTCGCTTTAGCCGATGGCGTATTTAGTCAGAAGTGGCAATCGACTACATTGGGACTAAGACTGGCTCTTAATTTGCCCGATCTTAAAAATAGCCCCGATCTCGCTGAGGTTGTATCTGGATTGTCCTCAGAGCTTAATGCTAACCACGTTATGCAGAAAAATAATTGGCAACAAAGTTTTTCGCGTTTACTTGATGGTGCTTGGAAATCCCGTGTGCGTCTGTTTGTCTCTGGAATAAAGGAGTCAGAGCAAAAAAATTATCAGTCATTGCTATCGGTTGCTCAAGATTTGAATGTTAAATTACTTATTGAGAATAGTGAACAGGTTAAATTGCAACAGCACAGCGAATGGGACAAATTATTAGAAAGTGTCATGCAAGAGAAAACTTTCTGTGGGTGGAGCTTACGTGACTTAGGTATGCTTAGTAATGATGCCGGGATTGGTTATGCTCGATTGTCTCAAATTGGTAAGTTAAAATATGGTCAAGGTCAGTATCAAGGTGTCGCGCGTAAATCGTTTCGTGTCATGGCGCCACTACACCTCAAGGTGGCTAACCAGAAGCAACTATTAGATGAAGAGAATTGGTTGCTTTTTGAACAGCAATTACGAGTGCTTAGAGATGCCGGGGTCGATGCGGTCTCGACTGATTTATGGTGGGGATTAATAGAAGGACGACACCCCGGTTGTTTTGACTGGAGTTATTACGATCGCCTTGTTGAGGTGTTAGAAGCAAATAATATGCACTGGGTGCCGATTCTCTCTTTCCATCAAGCAGGAGGAAACGTCAATGATGATTTCAATCAAACCATTCCTTTATGGCTTTGGGGGAAATTATTAGAGCAGCATCAAGAGATTGAATCTGTTCGGGACTTGCAATATGTGAGTGAAACAGGTGATGCATCAATGGAGTATGTTTCTCTCTGGGCTGATCCCTATGTGTTACCCTATTATTTAGCATTTGTTAAAGCGTTTCGTGACCACTTTCGTACTAAAGTTCATTTAATTGATGAGATAAATATTAGTATGGGACCAGCAGGAGAATTACGCTATCCAAGCTATAACGCGCACGATTGGGGCGATTACCCTAATCGCGGTACACTGCAGTGTTACAGCCCACTTGCTCAGAGAGATTGGAATCTCTATTTACGCAAGAAATACCATTCAATAGGGGCATTTAATGCAACCTTTGGCACGCAATTTAATGATTTTGATGAAATCAGTATGCCTAGCGCCGATAGTTTATTTGAACATAAGAAATACATCTATAGTGCATGGGGGAGAGAGTTATTAACGTGGTATAACGATCGATTAGTACAACATGGACGAGATGTACTTGAAGGTGTTCTTATGTTGTTTTCTGATAGTGATTATATTAATGCCCCAATCGGGATAAAAATCCCCGGTATTCACTGGGAAATTAGTGATCCTAAAATGCCACGTGCCGCGGAAATATCAGCTGGCTTGATTCGTGTTCATCCTAATTTAAGCAAGTTAAATTCTGGGGAATATGTACAGCTACTTAAGGGGATTATACCAGCGCAACATTTGTCTCGGGTCGTGGTTCACTTCACTTGTTTAGAAATGGTTAATAAGGATCACGAAGGTTACTCTCGAGCCGAAGATCTCGTTAACTGGATGGCTGATGCAGCCTATGAAGTTGGCGTTGAATTGATGGGAGAAAATGCCTTAGCTGGTGAGTTGTATGGTAAGCAAGGCTGGCAACAGATGGAAAGAGCGTTAACTCGCACGCCAGGTTATGGTGGTATTACTTTATTGCGTATGCAGAATTTCTTTGATGACAGTAAGTTACCTTTAGCTGAACTTAAATCGTTAGTGAATCGTTCTATTTGAAATAGATAAAAGAGAGGATGGCATCGCCATCCTCTCTTTTTACTTTAAGTAAGGGTGAGATTGCGTTATTTATAAAAAGAGTGATCACCTTGCTGGTGCTCAGTGATATCTCGTACAGCATGAAGCTCACCAGAAAACTCTTCTAGTAACTCTTTTTCGATGCCTTCTTTGAGTGTTAAATCCACTTGGGAGCAACCGTTACAACCGCCTCCAAACTCAATGATAGCGACCTTATCTTCTGTTATTTCAATTAGTTTAATAAATCCACCGTGACTTGATAGCTGTGGATTTATTTGCACTTGAATGACATATTCGACACGATCTAACAGTGGTGCATCATCTTTAACACGACGCATTTTGGCATTCGGTGCTTTTAATGTTAGTTGTGTACCTGCCTCCTCTTCAACAAGATCGATAAAAGCTTCTTCTAAAAAAGGTAAGCTTACATCATCGACTAATGCATCAAAGTCTGCGAAGTTTAAGCGTGTATCGCTTCCTTCCACTGCTTCTGGTGGGCAGTAAGAAACACCACATTCAGCTTTTGGGGTACCAGGGTTGATAACAAAAATGCGTATATTTGTGCCTTCTTTTTGTTGTTCAAGTAATTTTTTAAAGTGCGCCTGTGCAACTGGGGTGATTTCAATCATTATTCAACCTTAACCTTGAGTGATTTACTCGGACATTATAACTGTGTTCAATATCAAGAATCAAAGAAAAGAGTGAAATTATTATTTATAGTCATTTTTTGCGTAACGCCGGGGTATCTAAGCGGTATCTGTACGGCTGATGCAAAATACCGTAATCGAAGCAACGCCTGCTTTTAGCAAAGATTGACAAAGACTATTAATAGTTGCGCCTGTTGTGACAACATCATCAATAATGGCGATATGTTTATTTTGCAAATGAACATTATCATGGATGTGAAATGCGCCATGTAAATTTTTTTTTCGTTTGTTAATGGAAAGGTTTTCCTGTGGAAGCGTTTCTTTATGACGTTGTATGGCATCTTTAAGGACGGGAATAGATAGCTGCTTAGCAACCGCTTCTGCAATTAAAGCCGCTTGGTTAAATCCACGTTGTCGCAATTTTTTATGGTGCAATGGGACTGCTATCAAGTATTCAATGCTTTTTATCTGTTGTGCATTGAGGTTTTCTAGGATAGATAAACTTAACAGCTCTCCTAACGCCTCTGCAATGATTAATTTCTTGCCATATTTCAGCTCTTTTATGAGAGATGAATAGGGCGTTGTATAGCTTGCTAGTGCGTGTAATTTGGTAAAATAGTGCTGTTGTTGGATACAATCGCCGCAGAAATGCTGGGATACCGGTAAGCTTAACCCACAGTGTTGGCAACAGGTTCGTTGCTGCAATAGTGAACTCTTGCAATCCTTGCAAATAAGTTTGTTGTCACTTGCTAATTGACAAATTAAACATTGCGCAGGAATAAACTGCTCAAGTAAATGTAATAATTTATGTTTTAATTGCGTATAAATTGAATTCAACACTTTTTTATCACCTTAATAAGGGGGCTGTGTGAGTATAGAACAAACTGTTTATTGTCGTGTTGTCGGTGAGGGAGATGATTTAGTCCTATTGCATGGTTGGGGGGTAAATTCTCTTGTTTGGGAGCCTGTCATCGCGACATTAAGTCGTCATTTTCGACTGCACCTAATCGATTTACCCGGTTTTGGGCAAAGCCAGTGTATGGAAAAATATAGCTTAACTGCGATCGTTGAACGTATTTTGTTACATGTGCCAGAGAGAGCGAATTGGTGTGGGTGGTCACTTGGCGGCTTAATAGCCACCTATGCAAGTTATGCTCATCCTCAGAGAGTAAAAAAAATAATTCAAGTTTGCAGTTCGCCGAAGTTTGTTGAAGATGCAAATTGGTCTGGTGTGGATAGGGGTGTTTTTGAAAGTTTTCAATCTAGTTTGCAAAAAAACAGCAGTAAAACGTTGTCCCGTTTTATTGCCATTCAAGCGATGGGCTGTGCAACAGCACGTCAAGATACGCTTTTTTTGAAAAAACTATTAATAGATAATTGGCAGAGTGATGAAAACGCGCTATCTGCAGGGTTGGTATTACTCGAAGAAACTGATTTACGAGTGCAATTTAGTCAAATTAAAATACCTTGTTTATCCATTTTTGGCCAATTTGATAGTTTATTGCCGCAGTCAGCGCATCTCAATATCCATCAATTATTACCTAATTCAGTTCAGCAAGTATTTGAAAATTCAGCTCATGCTCCATTTGTTAGTGAGGATGAAAAATTTTCAGAGAGTATAATTGCATTTTTAAGTGATTAAATATTAATCAATATCTGTATTTGTGTTAATATGGTGCCATACTTTGTATTAGTTCTTTCTCTTTTAAACAATATGATGGTGTTTTATGGATGTTCGCTCTGCTTATAATTCAGGTCTAACTGGCTTTCAAGATGCTTCTGCTAAGTTGAGCAACGCAAGTTCTCGAATTGCCCAAGCGGGCGCTGCAGGAAATAGTGTCAATGAAAATCAGCAGGCTACGGAGATTAATTCTTCACCTGCTGAGCGAGCACCCATATCTTTGACGACAGAGTTAGTGAACTTGAAAGTGGCTGAGTATCAGGCCAAAGCATCGGCAAAAGTCATTAGTAGTGCCGATGAGGTTATGGGCACCTTAATTAATACGAGTGTTTAAGGTTACGTAAATGGCTAATATCAATGCGCAACTGCCTCAAGCCGCGACGATATCATTTCACCCAGCAACGGAAAGCTTACAACGTGAAAATTTAACTAGGCCGATTATTCCTAAAACGGAAGTGACCAGTGCTTATCAAAAAATGCGTGATGAGCAGGAGCGTAACAACCAGTTTTCAACTCAATCACGTACACTCTTTCAAGATCAAAAAAATCAAAATACCCAACACTCTTCGCAACAGGAATCATCACAACAAAATACCTCTCTACAGCATAAGCGAGCACTTTTCTTTGCGCGTAAAGGGGTGTTATGTCAATCTGAAAAAGGTGATGTAAGTGCATATGAAATAAAAGATTTCACTGCCGTTATTTCGGTTATTCAAGCGCGTTACCGTTGTGCTGTTAACCCGTTACCTGAACCCGTGGTAGATGACCTCGTCTAGTACAACTTGCAATATATAACTATGAGACTTCAAGATGCAAAGTCAGCAAGAACAAGTGTACCGAAATGTGATTTTTTCCTTGCCCTACGGGGGGGATTCACTTTTATCTTGATGAAAAAAAGCTATCCGCGACCATAATAAACTGTTTATGCAACGATTTTTTTCTTTATCTGAATTTTATCTTTACTTATTATATAAAAAATAGGCTAGACTATACTGTGTAGATGTTTGCTCTATGTGATCTATCTGACTCTGAATAATAAGGATAAAATATGAAAATGAAATATACTGTGATTGCAGCACTAGTTGCATCATTGCCAATGGTTGCTCAAGCGGAATCTAATTTGGAGATTGGTGCAGGTGCAGCGTTTAAAAATACGGCATACCGCAATTATGATGACAATGCTCAAGTTATGCCGCTAATCAGTTTTGATTATGAATGGTTTTATGCGCAAGCTGGTGAGTTTGGTTTTAAACCTTACGATGACGGCACTAACCGTATTGGCACGTTTATCAGTATGGGCCAAGAAGAGTGGCAACGTAGCGATAATAATAACGACAGCTTTAAAGGTTTTGAAAATAAAGATCGCGCGATCAACATCGGTGTTAGTTACCGTCATAAAGCAACTTGGGGTGTTATCAGTGCATCGATTTATACTGATGTGAATGATACATATGGCGGTAAAGGCGGAACGTTAGGCTATGCTTACCCATGGGTTATTAATCAAAAATTTGCGGTTGTGCCAAGTGTTAAAGTGAAGTTTATGGATTCTGATTATGCTAACTATTACTATGGCATTAGTAATAAAGATGCTCAAAAAACAGGAATCAATTCATATGATACGGGCAGTGCAACGAATATTGAAGTTGGCGTGATGAGCTCTTATTTAATCGCGGATCATTGGAAATTATATGCAGGTGTTAATTACACCAAATTAGATAGCGATATTAAAGACAGCCCTTTATTAAGCGATGATAAAGAGACTGTTGCTATTATAGGCGCAGCTTATAAATTCTAGTATTTTCACTTAAATTAAAAGTGTAATACTAATTGAAAACGGGTCTATTTTGACCCGTTTTTTTATGGATACAAATACGCATTTTATTTAGGGAGTTTGCATTTTGATTGATGTTCATGGTTACTATTCACTTGCGAAGCAAATTGAAAGCCCTTTTTATAATGAGCGTCCTAGCGGTGTAGAGATTAGTTTATTGGTGATCCATTGCATCAGTTTACCGAAGGGATGTTACACAGGTGGTGCCATTGAAGCGCTTTTTACTGGTTGCCTAGATTGTTCTAGCGACCCAAGTTTTACTGATTTATTAGGTGTTGAGGTTTCTGCGCACTGTGTTATTCGCCGCGATGGTGCTGTACAGCAATATGTCCCCTTTAATGGCAGAGCTTGGCATGCCGGAATTTCAAGCTTCGAAGGTATGCCTGCATGTAACGATTATTCAATTGGTATTGAGTTAGAAGGAACAGATGATTCGACCTATACCGAGAAGCAATATCACTCTTTAGCTAAGCTTACTCAAGCAATTCAGCAGGTTTATCCCCATATTACTAAAGAGCGTATTACTGGCCACAGTGATATTGCCCCTGGCCGGAAAACAGACCCAGGGCCTTATTTTAATTGGCAGCATTATTTTAGCTTATTCGAATGACAGAGTTCACCCTCTATCAAGCACTGATATATTGTATCAAAAAGTCACACCTAATCGCATATCAGTACGTTATTTCTGTACTATTGCAGCACTTTGATTATGGTTGCATTCATCATACAAATTACAGCAATGTATCATTAATCCACGTTAAGCTTGATATTTATTGATTTGAATCAATAAATGCTGGACGTGTTGTGAATTAATTGTTAATTTACACAGCAAAGTTAAATGGTAATACCATTTTCATGAATTGAGTTTTTGTATTCTAAGGGTGCTATGGTTTACGCAAAAATTAAACAGCCTAAATTAGCGGATGTAATCGAAAAACGTATCGAAACGATGATACTCGATGGTTCTTTAGAATTAGGCGAAAAATTATTGCCAGAGCGTGAACTAGCGAAGCAATTTGATGTTTCTCGCCCCTCATTGCGTGAAGCTATCCAACGTCTAGAATCAAAGGGATTATTAAGTCGACGCCAAGGTGGTGGTACTTTTGTAAAAGAAGAGTTGCGTGATCAGTTAACGGATTCATTATTTGAATTGTTTAATACGCACCCTGAGTCACAATATGATCTTCTTGAATTTCGTCATGCATTAGAAGGGTTTTCTGCATATTATGCGGCATTGCGTGGTAATGCAGATGATTTTATTCGTATTAAAGAAAGTTTCTCGGCCATTAATCATGCCAAGAAAAAGAGAGATTTAGATTTAGAGATTGAAAGTGTCGCACTGTTTTATCTTGCTGTTATTGAGGCTTCTCATAATGTGGTATTTATACACCTTGCACGAGGTATTAAATCCTTACTTGAAAAAAATATAGCCGATAATGTGAAAACACTTTATCGCTACCCTGAAGTCGCTAAAAAGATTGATCAACATCGTCAAGAATTATTAGATGCAATTCTCTCTAAGCAGCCTGCGAATGCGCAGAAAGCATCTGCACAGCATTTAGCCTATATTGAAGAAACACGTCTTGTTATGTTACGTGAAGAAAGTTTATTTAAACGCGAATTAGGGCGTTTTTAACTTTTTAAAAAATAGCAAAAATTAGGTAACTATTTAGATTGCTTATTGCCTTAGTGGCATTTCCAAAACGTGTTATTCAACAGGTAATGGTTAATCTAAATAGTTATTAAGCACTTAGCTCATGGCTAAGATTATTTAGTGATAGAGAAGGAAAGTGTCATGACTGACATCTTAAATAGAGATATTGATGCGCAAGAAACTTCGGAATGGCTTGATGCCCTAGCTACAATTCTTGAAGATGAAGGCACTGAGCGTGCTCAGTTCATCGTTAAAAAATTAATAGAGCAGGCTCGTAAAGACGGTGTTAAATTACCAAGTGATATTAATACAAATTACCTTAATACGATTGCACCTGCTGACCAGCCTATTTATCCTGGAGATTTAGAGTTAGAGCGCCGTATTCGTTCCGTGATTCGCTGGAATGCGATAATGATTGTTATGCGCGCATCAAAAAAAGATCTGGATTTAGGTGGGCACATGGCTTCTTACCAGTCTGCGGCTGCATTTTATGAGGTTTGTTTTAACCACTTTTTCCGTGCCCCTAATGAGGCCGATGGCGGTGATTTAGTTTATTATCAAGGCCATATCTCTCCAGGTATCTATTCTCGTGCTTTCCTTGAAGGTCGTTTAACGGCTGAACAACTGGATCATTTCCGTCAAGAAGTTGATGGAAAAGGACTGCCTTCATACCCTCATCCGAAGCTGTTACCTGAATTTTGGCAGTTCCCAACGGTATCAATGGGACTAGGCCCTATTTCTGCTATTTATCAAGCGCGTTTCTTAAAATATCTTAATGGTCGTGGTTTAAAGAATACCACTCAGCAACGTGTCTATGCTTTCCTAGGTGATGGAGAGATGGATGAGCCAGAGTCGCGTGGTTCATTATCATTTGCTGCGCGTGAAAAACTAGATAACTTATGCTTCTTAGTTAACTGTAATTTGCAGCGTCTAGATGGCCCTGTTATGGGTAACGGTAGTATTATTCAAGAGCTTGAAGGTCTGTTTAATGGTGCTGGTTGGAACGTGGTGAAGGTTATCTGGGGGAGTAACTGGGATTCTTTAATCGCACAGGACTCATCGGGCCGTTTACTACAATTAATGGAAGAGACCGTTGACGGTGACTACCAAAACTTTAAATCAAAAGATGGCGCATACGTACGTGAGCACTTCTTTGGTAAATACCCAGAAACAGCATCATTAGTGGCAACATGGACAGATGAAGAGATTTTTGCTTTAAAACGTGGTGGTCATGACTCATCTAAACTGTATGCTGCATTTAAAAATGCACAGGATACCATGGGTAAACCTACGGTTATCTTAGCTAAGACCGTGAAAGGTTATGGTATGGGCGCTGCGGCGGAAGGCAAAAATATTGCCCATGGCGTGAAAAAAATGAATGAATCACACATCCAAAGTTTACGTGATCGTTTAGGCCTACAGGATCTATTAAGTGATGAGAAAGCCGCAACCTTACCATATTTAACATTACAAGAGGGATCGGCTGAATATAATTATTTGCATGCAAAGCGTGAAGCGTTATTAGGCTATACCCCGAAACGTTCACCTAAGTTTTCTGGTCAATTAGCGGTTCCTTCTTTAGACGAGTTCGCACCGCTTCTACAGGAGCAAAAGCGTGAAATATCAACGACGATGGCTTATGTTCGTATATTAAATATTTTGTTAAAAGATAAAGGTATTGGTAAAAATATAGTCCCCATCATTGCCGATGAAGCGCGTACCTTTGGTATGGAAGGGCTATTCCGTCAAGTGGGTATCTACAACCCACATGGTCAAGAAGAATATATCCCAGAGGATCGCAGTGTCGTTTCCTACTATAAAGAAGCAACATCAGGTCAAGTATTGCAAGAGGGGATTAATGAGCTCGGTTCCATGTCATCTTGGGTAGCCGCTGCAACGTCCTACAGCACTAATGATCTACCAATGATTCCATTTTATATCTACTACTCAATGTTTGGCTTTCAACGTATTGGTGATATGGCTTGGATGGCAGGTGACCAACAAGCTCGTGGCTTCTTGTTAGGTGCGACGGCTGGTCGTACGACGTTAAATGGTGAAGGTTTACAGCATGAAGATGGTCATAGCCACATTCAAGCGAATACTATCCCTAACTGTATCTCCTATGATCCAACTTTTGCTTACGAGTTAGCGGTTATCGTTCAAGATGGTATTGAACGTATGTATGGCGAGAAGCAGGAAAATGTTTTCTATTACTTAACAGTAATGAATGAAAACTATGCAATGCCTGCGATGCCAGAAGGTGCAGAAGAAGGTATTCGCAAAGGTATCTATAAACTTGAGTCCCATCAAGGTGCAAATAAAGTGCAGTTATTGAGCTCGGGAACTATCATGAATGAAGTGCGTAAAGCAGCACAGATCCTCAGTGAAGAGTATAACGTTGCTTCTGATATCTTCTCCGTTACCTCATTTAATGAGTTAACGCGTGAAGGTCAAGCGATTGAGCGTGACAACATGCTTAACCCTGAAGCGCCTGCAAAACAAGCTTATATCACGCAAGTATTAGGTGACGAGCCAACAATCGCAGCCACAGATTATATGAAAAATTATGCAGAGCAAGTGCGTGCTTTCATTCCATCTAATACATACAAGGTGTTGGGTACCGATGGTTATGGGCGTAGTGATAGTCGTGAAAATTTACGTCGTCACTTTGAAGTTAATGCGAGTTATGTCGTTGTTGCAGCGCTTTCTGAGCTTGCAAAACGTGGTGATATTGAGGCATCTGTCGTGACTGAAGCTATTGCCAAATTTGCTATTGATACAAACAAAATCAACCCATTATTTGCGTAAATATAATTCGCTGTTATTGATTAGGAAAATTATTATGTCTGAATTAAAAGAATTTTTACTACCTGATATTGGTGCTGATGCTGCTGATGTTACGGCTATTTTAGTCTCTGTTGGTGATATGGTCGCAGAAGATCAAGATGTGATTTCTCTTGAAGGTGATAAAGCATCAATGGATGTGCCTGCAGCATTTGCAGGTAAAGTTGTTGAAATAAAAATGAGTGTTGGTGATAGTGTTTCTGAAGGTCAGGTTGTATTGGTGCTTGAAGTGGCAGGCTCAGGCTCTGCGGAAGTTGCTACAACACCAGCTGAAACGGCTCCCGTTGCTCCTGCCGCAGCTAATGTTGCTCCGGCGGCAACGCAAGTTAAGGAACTTTGCTTGCCAGATATTGGTGGCGATGAGGTTGATGTAACGGCGGTTTTAGTGGCGGTTGGTGATACCATTGAGGTGGATCAAGATATATTGTCCGTTGAAGGTGATAAAGCATCAATGGATGTACCCGCTCCCTTTGCTGGTGTCGTTAAAGAGATTAAAATTGCCGTGGGCGATAAAGTCTCTGAGGGGACATTAATTTTACTTGTGGAAGTTGAAGGTGTTGCTGCACCAGTAACAACTGCTGCCGTAGAAACCCCAAAAGCGGTAAGCTCGCCTGTTGCCGATGCCCCTCAATCTGCTGCTACACCTGCCGTTCAATTGTCACCATCACAGGTTACCATTGCAGGCTCAATTAAGGCGTCTCCTTCAGTGCGTCGTATTGCACGTGAATTTAACTTAGATCTTGCAGTTATTCCTGCAACAGGTCCAAAAGGGCGTACAACGAAAGAAGATGTACAAACCTATGTTAAAGCACAGTTACTGTTAGCTAAATCAGGCGGTGGTGCTGGTGGTTTACAAGTATTGCCGTATGCTGAGGTTGATTATGCTCGATTTGGTGAAATTGAAGTTAAGCCTCTTTCGCGAATTCAAAAAATATCAGGTCCAACATTACATCGTAACTGGGTAACCATTCCACATGTTACCCAATTTGATGAGGTTGATATTACCGAGCTTGAAGCATTCCGTCAGGAACAAAATGCCATTGCGGCGAAACAAGATCTAGGCTTTAAAATTAGTCCGCTTGTGTTCATGATGAAAGCCGTTGCCAAAGCATTACAACAATACCCTAACTTTAATGCGTCATTATCGACAGATGGTGAAAGCGTCATATTAAAGAAATATATTAATATCGGTATTGCTGTCGATACACCAAATGGCTTAGTTGTACCTGTTGTTAGCGATGTTATCAACAAAGGTATCTATGACCTTTGCCGTGAAATCGGGGAGATATCTAAAAAGGCACGAGCGGGTAAATTAACCGCTAAAGATATGCAAGGTGGTAGCATGACTATCTCTAGTCTTGGCGGCATCGGTGGCACTCAATTTACGCCTATCGTTAATGCGCCTGAAGTGGCTATTTTAGGTGTATCTAAGTCGGCTATAAAACCGCAGTGGGATGGTAAAGAGTTTGCACCGCGATTAATGGTACCACTTGCTCTTTCCTATGATCACCGTGTAATTGACGGGGCTGATGGTGCACGTTTTATCACTGCCATCAACAATTACTTATCTGATCTACGTACGTTGATTTTATAATAATGTTATCAGGTCGGCATTTGTCGACCTTTTGTTTTGCTTTTCATTAACATTTAAATAGACTCAAATTAGTTTTTGATGGAACACTTTTATAGAGGTTTACATGAGTAAAGAAATTAAAGCACAAGTTGTGGTACTGGTTTCGGCCCTGCAGGATATTCAGCGGCCTTTCGTGCAGCAGATTTAGGGTTAGAAACCGTATTAATAGAAAAATATAGCACCCTAGGTGGTGTTTGTTTAAACGTGGGATGTATTCCATCAAAAGCACTTCTACATGTTTCAAAGGTAATTGAAGAAGCTAAGGCGCTATCTGCGCATGGTGTTTTATTTGGTGAACCATCAACGGATGTAGATAAAATTCGCATTTGGAAAGAAAAAGTAGTTTCGCAACTCACTGGCGGCCTAAAAGGCATGGCTAAAATGCGTAAAGTTACCGTGATTAATGGTTTTGGTAAATTTACCGGTGCCAACACGATTGAAGTTCAAGGTGAAGATGAAACAACCATTGTAAATTTTGATAATGCGATTATCGCTGCGGGCTCTCGTCCTGTTAAATTGCCTTTTATTCCTCATGATGACCACCGTGTATGGGACTCTACCGATGCACTTGAACTACGCTGTGTACCTAAACGCCTGCTTATTTTAGGTGGTGGTATTATCGGCTTAGAGATGGGGACTGTTTATAAATCGCTCGGCTCTAGCGTTGATGTGGTTGAGTTTGCCGATCAATTAGTACCAGCTGCCGATATTGATATCGTGCAGGTATATACTAAGAAAGTGAAAAATAAATTCAATATTATGTTGTCAACTAAAGTGACGGCCGTCGATGCTAAAGAAGATGCTCTGTATGTCTCCTTTGAAGGGCACAATGCACCTGCTGAAGCTAAGCCCTATGATGCGGTATTAGTCGCTGTTGGACGTGTACCAAATGGGTTGTCTATTGATGCTGAAAAAGCGGGTATTGCAGTCACTGAACGCGGTTTTATTGAAGTTGATAAGCAGATGCATACCAATGTTCCACATATTCATGCAATCGGTGATATTGTCGGGCAACCGATGTTGGCACATAAAGGTGTGCATGAAGGTCATGTGGCTGCCGAGGTTATCGCTGGCAAGAAACATTATTTCGATCCGAAAACTATCCCATCTATCGCCTATACTGAACCTGAAATGGCTTGGGTTGGTTTGACTGAAAAAGAGGCGAAAGAACAGGGGATTAATTACGAAAAATCTATTTTCCCTTGGGCAGCTTCTGGCCGTGCAATTGCCTCAGACTGTAGTGATGGTATGACTAAGCTTATCTTTGATAAAGAGACACATCGTATTATCGGTGGTGCGGTTGTTGGTACCAATGCAGGTGAATTACTGGGTGAAATTGGTCTTGCGATTGAGATGGGCTGTGATGCTGAAGATATCGCATTGACGATTCATGCGCATCCAACATTACATGAGTCTGTTGGTTTGGCCGCTGAGATTTATGAAGGTTCTATTACTGATTTACCTAATGCAAAAGCGGTAAAACGCAAATAATTTAACTTATTGATTAATCTCATTGTACTTTATAAACCGATGTTCATTGAACCTCGGTTTTTTTATATCTGGAGGATTACGCTTCTTTAGTGGATAGACTTCAGATAAAAAAATGCCCGTCGGCTTTTAACTGATGGGCATATATTACTCAGTGATTGTACTAAGTGTGGTTTATTCTGGGGCTTTAACGATTAACGCGCGCGGAATACGATACGGCCTTTTGATAGGTCATAGGGTGTAAGTTGCACGGTTACTTTATCGCCAGTAAGGATGCGGATGTAGTTTTTACGCATTTTACCTGAGATATGCGCAGTGACCAGGTGGCCATTTTCTAATTCAACGCGAAACATTGTGTTAGGCAACGTATCTAAGATTGTGCCTTGCATTTCAATACTATCTTCTTTTGCCATTGGCGATGGATCCTTTGTATTTTATATATACTCAACTATATGGAGTAAGCTTATCATTTCAATCGGCGCATAATGCCAGAATTATCCATTTGGGTAAAGGATTGTTGATTATTTATTGAGCCATATTGTAGTAAATAAGGTAACTAATCGCTGTTGCTGATAAGTAAATTGCTACTATGCCTGTATTTATAGCTATTTATGCGATCAACAATTTGCAATTCACTCGCTAAGAAATAATTAAAAGTTCATAGGAAAGATAACCATTGCCCATTTATAAAGCGCTGGTGGGGGGTAAATTGCGTTTTATAATTCATCTTTCGGCAATCTTTTATGTAATAGCCTAAATAGAGCCAATCAATATTTTCTTTTTTTGCCAACTTTAATTGTGTGAGTAGCGCAAACTTACCCAGTGAATAGTGGCTGTATGTGGGATCATAAAAACAGTAGAAGGCACTCCATGCGGTGCCCGAAGCCTCAGTAACGATATCGGTAATAGCGACACAGATAAGTCTGTTTTGGTCGTATATTTCAAGAAAAAAACAGTTATTCCAAGATGAATGAATGAATTCATTAAATTGCTGCTGAGTAGCGGGAAACATGACACCATCACTATGTCTCTGATTAATGTAATTTTCATATAAATCATAATAGCAAGCTTTGACTTGTTGGCTTTGTATTATGGTGAAGGCTTTATTTTTATTAGAGAGTCGTTTTTGGCTTCGAGATGGGGCAAAATGACGAATTGGAATGCGAATCGATTGGCAAGCCGAACATTGCTGGCAATGTGGGCGGTAAACTGCATCACCACTACGTCGAAACCCCTGAGCTAATAATAAAGGATAAAAGCGTTTCGCATTATTTTCCGGATCGATGAGCATGAGGAGTTGCTCTTCCTGTTGATCAAGGTAAGAGCAAGGAAATGCTTTGCTGAGACCGATATTTAAAGATGTTTTTTGATCAGACACATGAAACCTAGGTATATTGTATTATTGAAAAATAAACGATTATTCATTGTTAGCCTATCATCGTTCGGCTATCTGAGTTAGCGACGGATCAAGGAGCTTGAGTAAGATGAGTATATTAACCTTTTACAGGAATGTTCAAGATGAAAATAGAAGAAATAATAGAACGTAAAATAAAAAATAATATGCAAGTTGTTTTTTTACAAATTGATAATGAAAGTTATCGTCATTCGGTTCCAAAGGATTCCGAGACCCATTTTAAAGTTGTATTGGTGAGTACTGACTTTGCAAACATGCGCTTACTCGAACGTCATCGTCTAATTAATGACTTACTAAAAGAAGAGTTAGCAGGGCCAGTACATGCCTTGGCATTGCATACTTATACACCTGAGCAATGGCAGCTAAGGGAGCAGCAACTACCTCAATCCAGTCAGTGTTTAGGTGGTAGTAAATAACGTCATTACAAATGGTTAACGCGCTTTTTCATTTGCAGCGAAAATGAATTGTGGGTAAAAATGTCAATGTCTGATTATTTTGTAAATGAATATTACACGAAAATTTGAACTAAAATCACTAAGATGGCACTTTTCCGATATCAATTCATCCTCTTGTAATGCTATTATTCGTTAGAAAATTTGAGTTTACTTGTTGCTGAATTGTTACAGTGTATAAATATATTAGCAGGCAAGTAATTGTTGTTATGCCGCAAGGCTTCTAACTTTTATCCCCGTAAACATAGTGCAAGAGAATATGATTACTATAAAAAAAGGACTGGACCTCCCCATCTTAGGAGCGCCAGAGCAAGTTATTCATGATGGCCCGACCATCTCTGAAGTGGCTGTACTGGGTGAAGAATATGTTGGCATGCGCCCGTCTATGGCAATTAAAGCTGGAGACACAGTAAAAAAAGGTCAACTTCTTTTTAGTGATAAAAAGAATGTTGGCGTTAAGTTTACCGCTCCTGCATCTGGTGTAGTTAAAGAAATTAATCGTGGTGAAAAACGTGTATTGCAATCCGTTGTTATCTCTATTACTGGTGAAGAGAGTCTATCTTTCCCTAAATATGAGAGTGCTCAACTTGCAACTATCGAACGTAGTGCCATTGTAGAGAACTTGGTTGATTCCGGCGCATGGACTGCATTTCGTACACGCCCGTTTAGCAAGGTTCCGCAAATCACCGCTATTCCCTCTTCTATTTTTGTAACCGCAATGGATACTAATCCACTGTCTGCAGATGCGGCATTGATCATTAATGGAAATTCCCAGGGATTTATTGACGGTCTGACGCTATTGTCACAATTGACTAGCGGTACGGTTTTTGTTTGTAAAGGTGAGGCTAGCTTACCTAAATCAACACAAAAAAATGTCCAGGAAGAGCTGTTTACTGGCATGCATCCTGCGGGATTGGCTGGCACCCATATTCATTTTCTTGATCCGGTATCAATCAACAAACAAGTTTGGTCGATTAATTATCAGGATGTGATTGCCTTTGGTAAATTATTTACCAGCGGTGAACTTTATACCCATAAAGTGATCTCTTTGGCTGGCCCAGCAGTAAAAAAACCTCGTTTAATACGGACAATCCTTGGTGCGTCAGTATCTCAATTGACCGAGAATGAGTTGCTTGAAGGCAATAATCGCGTTATATCGGGATCGGTGTTATGCGGTGTTCATGCAACTAAATCGCATGCCTTTTTAGGCCGTTATCATAATCAAATTTCGGTATTGGCTGAAGGTTATGAGAAGGAGTTATTTGGCTGGGGCGTGCCCGGTGCGAATAAATTCTCCGTTGCTAATGTGTTCACCTCTGCACTTAATAAAGCTAAACGTTTTGCTTTTACAACCACAACAGGGGGAAGTGATCGCGCCATGGTGCCGATTGGTCAGTATGAACGTATTATGCCTCTGGATATTCTACCAACCATGTTATTACGTGATCTTATTGTTGGTGATACTGATGGCGCACAGGCTTTAGGGTGTTTAGAGCTAGATGAAGAAGATCTTGCTTTATGTACTTACGTTTGTCCTGGTAAATACGATTACGGCTTAATCTTGCGTGACAACCTAAGCAAAATTGAGAAGGAAGGCTAAGCATGAATCTTAAACATTTATTTGAAAAAATGGAGCCGCATTTTGAGGCGGGAGGGCGCTATGAAAAATGGTACGCACTCTTTGAAGCAACGGCCACTTTTTTCTATACACCCGGATTAGTAACCAAAGGCATTACCCATGTTCGTGATGGGATTGATTTAAAACGAATCATGATTTTTGTTTGGTTAGCGACATTTCCAGCTATGTTTTTTGGTATGTATAATACTGGAGTACAAGCTAACGACGCGATTGTAGCGGGGCTTTCTGCATTTGATGATTGGCGAGTGGCGATTCTTAATGCAATTGGTGTCACGCTTGGATCTGGTGCGGGCGTTATTGATAACTTCTTATTTGGTGCCATGTATTTTGTCCCCATCTATGCCGTTACTTTTATTGTTGGTGGTTTTTGGGAAGTACTTTTTGCCAGTGTACGTAAACATGAAGTTAATGAAGGCTTCTTTGTTTCTTCTGTACTCTTCGCACTTATTGTTCCTGCTACGATTCCACTTTGGCAAGTTGCTTTAGGTATTACCTTTGGTGTTGTTGTTGCTAAAGAGATTTTTGGTGGCACAGGGCGTAATTTTTTAAATCCCGCATTAGCTGGGCGTGCATTTTTGTTCTTTGCTTACCCGACCGATATTTCAGGTGATTCAGTCTGGACAGCTGTGGATGGCTTTTCAGGCGCGACACCACTAAGCCTTGCTTATCAAGGTGGTCTTGATGCAGTCGCGCAGTCGGGATTGTCGTGGATGGATGCTTTCTTGGGGAATATGCAAGGTAGTATCGGTGAGGTTTCTACCTTAGCTATTTTGATCGGCGGTGCATTTATTGTTATTGCCGGTATTGCTTCCTGGCGAATTATTGTGGGTGTCATGGTTGGTATGATTGCTGTCTCGACATTATTTAATATGATAGGTAGCACAACAAATCACATGTTTGAGTTACCTTGGTATTGGCACCTTGTGATGGGCGGTTTTGCTTTTGGTATGGTGTTCATGGCAACGGATCCGGTTTCAGCCTCCTTTACCGATAAGGGAAAATGGGCGTACGGTATTTTAATTGGTGTGATGGTAGTGCTTATTCGCGTGGTTAATCCTGCATTTCCAGAGGGTATGATGCTCGCTATTTTATTTGCTAATCTCTTCGCTCCACTCTTTGACTACTTTGTAGTGCAAGGCAATATCAAACGGAGGTTGTCGCGTAATGTCTAATCAACAAGAAACATTCAGCAGAACCATATTGGTCGTACTAGCTGTTTGCTTAGTTTGCTCAATTATTGTTGCTGGTGCAGCCGTAGGCCTGCGCTCAACGCAACAGGCTAATAAAGAGAAAGATAAGCAAAGCAATATTTTAGCCGTTGCAGGTTTAGAAACGGATAAAAGTATCAAAGAAATATTTGCCACAAATATTAAAACTAAGCTTGTTGATTTAGCAACAGGTGAGTTTGTGGATAATGTTGATGGTGTTTTGCCTAATAATTATGAACAACGCAAAGCGGCTAAAAATCCGAAGGAAAGTATTGCCCTTTCGGAACAAGATAATATTGCTAAAATTGGTCGCCGAGCGAATGTAGCAACGGTTTATCTCGTGTCTAATGATGCCGGTCAATTACAGCGTATTATATTGCCAGTTCATGGCGCAGGTTTATGGTCGACGATGTATGCCTTTGTTGCCATTCAACCTGATGGTAATACAGTTGATGGTATTACTTATTATGAGCAAGGTGAAACACCTGGGCTTGGTGGGGAAGTTGAAAACCCTCGTTGGCGTGCATTGTGGGTTGGTAAGGAACTCTATGATGAACAAGGGCTACCAGCTATTAAAGTTGCTAAAGGTCAAGCTGCTGCCGGTAATAAGCATGAAGTTGATGGCCTATCTGGTGCTACATTAACGAGTGTTGGTGTGCAACATACTTTTACATTCTGGTTGGGTAAACAGGGCTTTGGTCCATTTCTTAGCAAAGTTCGAGAAGGGGAGATGAACAATGGCTAAATCAACGGATATTAAAGCTGTTCTTACGTCGCCAGTCGTTAATAATAACCCGATTGCATTGCAAATATTAGGGGTTTGTTCGGCGTTAGCGGTAACCAGTAAATTAGAAACTGCATTTGTAATGACTTTAGCTGTACTCGTCGTTACGGCTTTTTCTAATTTGTTTATCTCTATGATCCGAAATTATATTCCCAATAGTGTGCGTATTATCGTACAGATGGCAATTATTGCTTCATTGGTTATTGTCGTTGACCAAGTATTAAAAGCCTATGCTTTTTCAATATCTAAACAGTTATCTGTTTATGTTGGTTTGATAATTACTAACTGTATTGTAATGGGGCGAGCAGAAGCCTTTGCCATGAAAAATAGTCCCTTTCCAAGCTTTATGGATGGTATCGGCAACGGTTTAGGTTACGGCTTTATTCTTATGGTTGTTGGTGGTGTTCGTGAATTATTTGGCTCTGGCTCACTATTTGGGATTGAAATTCTACCATTAATTTCCAATGGCGGTTGGTATCAAAGTAATGGTCTATTGCTGCTACCTCCTAGTGCCTTTTTTATTATTGGTGGTTTGATCTGGATTATTCGTACCATTAAACCGGATCAAGTAGAGTCGAAGGAGTAACTTGAATGGAACATTATCTTAGTATTTTTGTACGTTCTATTTTTATAGAGAATATGGCACTCGCCTTCTTTTTAGGGATGTGTACTTTTTTAGCTGTGTCTAAAAAAGTTAAAACCTCTATGGGGTTAGGCGTTGCGGTTATCGTGGTGTTAGGTATTTCAGTGCCCGTTAACCAAGTTATTTATTTTAACCTTTTAGCGCCGGGGGCATTAGCTTGGGCGGGGCTTCCCGATGCTGACCTTAGTTTTCTCGGTTTTATTACCTTTATTGGTGTTATTGCTGCATTGGTACAAATCTTGGAAATGGTGTTAGATAAATATTTTCCAGCACTGTATCAGGCTTTGGGTATTTTCCTTCCCCTTATTACGGTTAACTGTGCCATTTTTGGTGGCGTGGCCTTTATGGTTCAGCGCGAGTACACCCTACTTGAGTCTGCCGTATATGGTATCGGCAGCGGTGTTGGTTGGACGCTAGCTATCGTAGCATTAGCGGGGATCCGTGAAAAAATGAAATATTCAGACGTGCCATCAGGCCTTCGAGGACTGGGTATTACATTTGTAACAGCGGGGTTAATGGCAATTGGTTTTATGTCTTTCTCTGGCATTCAACTTTAGTTAGCTGTTTAAAATTTACGAAATTTGGGAGTTTAGCTCCCTTTAAACAAGGAATGAGTCGATGGAAATATTTCTCGGCGTTGCCATGTTTACCATTATCGTTTTAGCGTTAGTTGTCATTATACTAGCTGCAAAAGCAAGATTGGTAAGTACAGGCGATATAACAATCTCTATTAATGATGATGCATCTAAGAGCATCACAACGCAAGCTGGCAACAAATTACTGGGTGCACTTGCAAATTCTGGTGTATTTGTCTCTTCTGCTTGTGGCGGTGGAGGTACATGTGGTCAGTGTCGCGTGAAAGTTAAATCTGGTGGTGGTGATATTTTGCCAACAGAATTAGATCATATCTCTAAGCGTGAAGCAAAAGAGGGGGAGCGTCTTTCATGTCAGGTCAATGTAAAAGAGAACATGAGCATTGAACTACCAGAGGAGATCTTTGGTGTTAAAAAATGGGAATGTACCGTTATCTCTAATGATAATAAAGCGACTTTTATTAAAGAGTTGAAATTACAAATTCCGGATGGTGAGAGCGTGCCATTTAGAGCTGGTGGTTATATTCAAATTGAAGCGCCTGCACATCATGTTAAATATAGTGATTTTGACATAGAAGAGCAGTACCGTGGTGACTGGGACCATTTTGGATTCTTTAATCTAGAATCAAAAGTAGATGATGAAACTATTCGTGCTTACTCAATGGCTAATTATCCCGATGAAGCGGGTTTAATCATGCTTAACGTGCGTATTGCAACACCTCCACCACATAAATTAAATTTACCTTGCGGTAAAATGTCTTCTTATATTTTTAGCTTAAAACCCGGCGATAAAGTGACAATTTCAGGCCCGTTTGGTGAGTTTTTTGCTAAAGAAAGTGATAGTGAAATGGTGTTCATTGGTGGTGGAGCAGGTATGGCGCCGATGCGTTTCATATCTTTGATCAGTTCCGTCGATTAAAAACCAAGCGTAAAGTGAGCTTCTGGTATGGTGCTCGTTCTAAACGAGAAATGTTCTATGAAGAAGATTTTGATAGTATCGCAGCCGAAAACGATAATTTTGAATGGAATGTTGCCTTAAGTGATCCTCAACCAGAAGATAACTGGGATGGTTATACCGGATTTATTCATAATGTATTGTATGAGCATTATCTGCGTGACCATGAAGCGCCAGAGGATTGCGAGTATTATATGTGTGGTCCACCGGTGATGAATGCCGCTGTCATTGCGATGTTAAAAGAGCTCGGTGTTGAAGATGAAAATATTATGCTTGATGATTTTGGTTGATAGTAATGGTTAAAAGCATAATGTATTGGCTAGCCTTAATAGGGCTAGCCTTTTTTGTTTCTTCCTGCTCGCAAAATAAGCAACAACTGTTGCATATTGAAGGGCAGACGATGGGGACTTATTATCAACTTACCTATGTATTATCTACGGAGCAACAAAAAGACGCTCGTTTAGAGACTGATAAAATACAGGGCGAGATTAATAAGTTACTTGAGCAAGTGAATGAACAAATGTCAACTTATCGACCAGCATCAGAATTGTCACGTTTTAATCAGGCAACTGAATCACTGCTTGTTTCTCCGGCAACGATAAAGGTCGTCACAGCTGCATTACAGTTAAACCATCAGAGTAATGGGGCATTTGATGTAACTGTCGGGCCCTTAGTTAATCTATGGGGCTTTGGTCCAGATAAAAAACCGACCAAAATTCCATCCGATGCAACGATTGCAGAGAAAAAACAGATTGTGGGCAGCCAATATCTCCATGTAGATGGTCAGCGTCTGGTTAAATCAATTCCTCAACTCTATGTTGATTTGTCCTCCATTGCGAAGGGGTATGGTGTTGATGTTGTAAGTGAATACTTGCAACAATTAGGGGTTGATAATTATCTCGTCGATATAGGCGGTGAGCTTAGGGCGAGTGGTTTAAAGCCTAATAATAAAAATTGGACATTAGCGATTGAACGTCCAGTTGCAGGGCGTAATGTACAACGTTTAATTCAGATTGGTACAAATGGGATAGCAACTTCAGGTGATTATCGTAACTATTTTGAATTTGATGGGGTGCGTTATTCACATACGATAGATCCTAAAACAGGGAAACCGATTACGCACAAATTAGCCTCGGTGACTGTTATTGATAAAAGTTGTATGATTGCAGATGGCTTAGCAACAGCGATCACTGTACTCGGCCCTCAAGATGGACTGCGCTTTGCCAAGCAGCATAAAATAGCAGCTTTTTTATTAGTCAAAGAAGGGGATGAATTTGTTGAGTATTTTACCCCAGAGTTTGCGCCATATTTATTAAAGGAAAATGAATGATTTATTTTATTGCTACCTTTATTGTTTTTTTATTGGTCATTGCAGCGATGGCTATTGGTTATATTTTTAAGAAAAAAACAATTAGCGGTAGCTGCGGTGGATTAGCATCCGTCGGGGTAGAGAAAGAGTGCGATTGTCCTGAGCCCTGTGATAATCGCAAAAAAAAGAATCAAGAATTGGCGCGTTTAAATAAACTGAAAAACGATAATAGGATTATTTAAGCGCAGTAAAAAGCAAAAAATAGGTTATTTTTTGCTTTTTTGTTGCTGCAACCATCGATCTAAGGCATTCGCAAAGGCTTGTTTATCTTTATCTGCAAATTTATTTGCTCCGCCAGTGGTTTGCCCAATACTACGTAACTCTTCGGCAATATTACGCATTGCTAAACGTTGGCGAACATTTTCAACACTGTATAGTTCTCCCCTTGGATTTAAAGCCGTAATCCCCTGAGCGACCATTTCTGCTGCTAAAGGTATATCCTGTGTTATCACTAAATCTCCTGATTGGGCGTGTTGGCTAATATAATTATCCGCCACATCAAACCCCTGTGCAACACGTACAGTTTTAACTAAGGGGCGTGTTGCAATTGGTAATGGGCTATTGGCAACGAATATAAGCGCTGTATTAGTGCGTTGACTAGCCCGTAAAGTAATATCCCTAACAGGGACTGGGCAGGCATCTGCATCAATCCAAATTGTCATTTTTTCTCCTTATGAGGTGATTAAAACGCTGTTATCAAACAATAATTGAGCTTTGATCTTTATACTCATGTTATCGCAATATGGTTGGGCAGCGCTAGTTTTTGTATCTCAGCTAACGCTGATTGTAAACAAAAAAAAGTGATTTATTTTGCAAAAAATTCATGTTTTTCGTGGATTTTGATAAATAGCTATTGACAGCTGTGAAGAGATATATATACTCAGATTCAGCTTGTAAGTTCGTTTTATATTTATGTTCGATGTTCCGTATTATGTACCGAATCCTATACTTCATAAGTAATAGTAACACTTCTAGCACACAGCCTTGTTTTTAAAGGTAAAATTACTAATTTATAATAGGATAATATTATTATGTCTACAACTACTGGTACAGTAAAATGGTTCAACGAGTCTAAAGGTTTTGGTTTCATCGAGCAAGAAAACGGTCCTGACGTTTTCGCACATTTCTCTGCAATTGCAAGCACTGGTTTTAAAACTCTTGCTGAAGGCCAAAAAGTACAGTTCACTGTAACTCAAGGTCAAAAAGGTCCTCAAGCAGAAAACATCGTAGCTCTTTAATATTGCTTCGATGAGCTAACTTAGCTCATTCTGATTGAAAAAAAGGTAAGTCATTGACTTGCCTTTTTTTATGCCCGTAAGAAAATAGTTTGCACATCGCTTTATGTGTATAATGCGGTTGATTTTAAGGATTACTTTTCTTACTGGAGAAATAAAATGCGCTTGTGTGATACCCATATCGAAGAATATTTAGATGCAGGGAAGCTAGTTATCACCCCTCGACCACCGCAATCATCAATTTCAGGTGTTAGCGTTGATATCCGCCTAGGCAATGAGTTTCGCGTCTTTAGTGAACATACGACCCCGTTTATAGATCTATCTGGCCCAAAAGAAGAGGTTGCAGCATCGCTTGATCGCGTCATGAGTGATGCCATTGTGATTGACGATGAGCAATCGTTTTTCTTGCATCCTGGTGAATTAGCACTTGCCGTCACCTATGAAGATGTCACTTTACCTGCGGATATTGTTGGTTGGTTAGATGGGCGCTCTTCATTGGCCCGATTAGGCTTGATGGTACATGTTACCGCGCATCGAATTGACCCTGGTTGGTCTGGTAAAATAGTCCTCGAATTCTATAATAGTGGCAAACTTCCATTAGCTTTACGTCCTAAAATGACGATTGGCGCATTAAATTTCGAAACACTCTCAGCACCTGCTGCGCGGCCTTATAATAAACGTAGCAATGCTAAATATAGAGAACAGCAGGGCGCAGTTGCAAGTCGCATCAATCAAGATGGATAGGAATAACTAATACCAATCGGAATAAATAGCTGATCTATTTTACTGGTTAAAATAACTTACTTTTTTGTTGTAAGTTTCGCAAAGGGAACAACCATTTGCGTCAACTTACGCCTCAAATTAAGCTATTTTTCCTGCGCAAAATTTAGATCACATACTTAATCCGATTGGTATAACATTCTATCGCTCGCCTTAGATTAAATGGGTTGTTATTAATTAATCGATTAACAACCCTTTTTTTAGTAAAAACCTAATTCTATTGACGCAATAAACTATTCAATTTCAACTTCTTTATTTAACTCTGTATAATCATTTTATAATTAGCTTAAAACTACCAAGGAATATTAATGTCAGAGCAAGGATTTACAACAAAAATAGTGCATTCAGATCGTTTACTTAATTTGGAATTCGGTGCAGTTCATGCGCCTATCCATAATTCAGTGCCTTACGGTTTTGACGATGTACAAGGTCTGATTAATGTTTTTCAAGGTACTCAAGCAGGACATGCTTACGCACGTTCATCCACGCCAACAATTGATGCTCTCCAGCATAAGATCAAAGAGATGGATAATGGCATATCCTCTTTAGTCTTTTCCTGTGGGATGGCCGCGATTGTAACGACTTTCCTATCTCTTTTAAAAAATGGTGACCATATTATTTGTAGCCGTTTTTTATTTGGTAATACAACGAGTTTAATTGGTACCTTGGAAGGTTACGGGATTGAAGTTAGCTTCGTCGATGCAACGGATATTGAGCAAGTTAAAGCGGCGCAACAGGATAATACACGCCTTATTTTTGTCGAGACTATTGCTAACCCCGCTACACAAATTAGTGCCTTAGATAAAATTGGTGACTTCTGTGAAGAACAGGGGCTTATCTATGTTATTGATAATACGTTAACCTCGAGTTACCTGTTTGATGCGATTAAAGTCAAAGCAAGTATCATTGTGACTTCCCTATCAAAATATGTAGCTGGACATGGTAATGCTTTAGGCGGTTCGGTTACTGACACTGGCTTATTTAACTGGGAAAGTTATCCGAATATTTTTGGCGCTTATCGAACTGGTGACACTAAATTGTGGGGAATAAACCAGATCAAGAAAAAAGGTTTAAGAGATATGGGGGCCTGTATTAGCTCTCAGATAGCACACCTTATCTCTGTTGGTAGTGAGACAATGGAATTACGTATGGAACGTCAATGTGATAATGCTATGGCATTAGCTCTGTATTTGCAGCAACATCCGAAAATTGCCAAAGTTTATTACCCTGGGTTAGATTCTCATCCTCAACATGATACTGCGAAGCGTTTATTTAAAAAATTTGGTGCAATGCTAAGTTTTGACTTAGTCGCTGGTGAAGATTGTTGTGCTTTACTTAATAGATTAAAGGTTGTGATCAGTGCAACTCATCTGGGTGATAATCGCACCCTAGCTTTACCTGTCGCTCCAACGATTTACCATGAAATGGGGCTTGATAATCGTCAAAAAATGGGCATTAGCGAAACGATGGTACGTTGTTCAATCGGTATTGAAAACACAGCAGATCTATTAGCTGATTTTGAACAAGCGCTTGCATAGCTAAGATAATGAAGCTAATTTTTGCATTTTTACTGTTTTTAAGTCTCCTCTCGAATAATGTACATGCTCTTGCAAATGTTGATTTGCAAGAGGATGGTCGGCAATTGGCAAATTATCAGGCTTGTGCGGCGGTTGCTAAGCGTATTAACGATTTAGCTTTACAGCATTACTATGAGGAGATGTTTGAAGATAGTGCTAGTGACATTCGTTACTACCCTCTCAATGAGTCTGAAGTTGTTTACAGAACTTTTTTTAAAAGCGTTAAACTGCTAAAAAAAGTTGCCCCTGCTAGTATGGAAGCTATCTGCCTTAGTCGTTTCGATGCTCTTTCTCGGAAAATGCAAGAGAAAAAATTATACTCATTAGATTAACTATGTGCTTTTAAGGCGTTAAATTGAGCCGCTATTTATATCCCGCTTACGTTTGTGTCACGCTAGCGGGATAGAGCAAATTTAATCGGACTGCTTTGGGGTGCCATAGATATTTAATGCGTTATTAGCATTACTTTTGATGCCATTATTTTCTGAGTGATTAACCTCAGTTTTTAACGTTTCTTTTTTAACTTCTGCTTTTTTCACACGAATAATATTGCCAGCTAATTTATAGCCATTTAGTTTTTGTATGGCAACTTTAGCTTCTCCCGACTTTGGCATTTCAACAAAGGCAAACCCTTTTGATGCCCCCGTTTTATCATCGAGTATTAGGTTACAATATTGAATTGCGCCATATTCGCTAAATAGGGCATAAATTTTTTCTTCATTTGTTGTTTTGGCAAGGTTACGAACAAGTATTTTCATTGGGTACCACTTGATATAAGATATTTTAAGTTTTTATAGTAGCAGATAGTTGTCAATATTTCTGAGCTTGTTACTTTTTTATCGATATTATATTTCAGTCAGATTGGTTGCGTAGCTAACTAATACCATTAATCTGCATAAGTATCTGATTATCTTGTTGATTAAAATAATAGATAACAGCGTTGCATTCAATCGTAATAGCCAGCTATTACAGAATCATGCATATTGCTCTCTATCATTTTTCATCAACAAGCTATTACCATCATATTATGCCAATTGGGATAACCTTTGCGCTGGGTTGAAATGACTATTATCTGAAATAATAATATGTGGATTTGTTTATCCAGCACTGAGGTTAGGTCAATCAAGTGGGGCTATTGTTATGCTTTGTCCTTTAATGATAAAAAGGCGACATTTTCAAGTGTATTTTGAAATAAATCATTGCTTGCATACTGTTGGCTACCAAAGTTAAAGCTGGTTTTGAAAATCAATCCTGTTTTGCTTTTTAAGGTGGCGTTTGCTAACTCTAGTTTAGCATTGGTAATGAAAGAAAAAATATTGTTTACATTTTCATTTTTTATCAAAATAATAAATTGATCATTGCTGTATCTAACAAGATCAAATTCAATCTGCTCATGTTTTAATTTTTTGGTTAAAAATTTTGTAATATAGATAATGACGTTATCGGCAATTAATTGTCCATATTTCTTAGCCAGATAGTTGCAGTCATTCACATCGATTAATACCAGCACGCCATCCTGAAAAAACTTTCCTTCCTTAGTAATAGCATGGTTATATATCCATTTTCGGTTAAAAACTTGTGTTAATGGATCGATATAAATGAGCTCTCTGAGGGAGTTGATTTCTTTTTTCATTGCCAATAGGGATGAGCCAATACTTTTTAGTGACTCGGTATCTTTTTCATCAATGGCTTTTTGTGCATGCTCTGTTACTTCACTTAGCGTATCAATATTATCGATTGTTTTTTTCATATAGTTATTGATACTTTCCCATTCATTTGTAATTACAGTACTAACTTCACTTTCAAATTGAATGCTATTTATATTAACGCTCAAATTCTTGGCATTTTGATCAAATGCTTTAAAGTAAGTTGATGGTAAAATTATCTCATTTTGCAATAGATCACTTACCGTCATATCTGTAATTCTTTTTAAATCATCCTTCACATTTTTCTCCCTTTAATTGCTCTATTGACAAAGGCTTTTGAATGTAATATCCCTGTGAGTAATTAATGCCTAATGATTTGACATATCGTTGTATTTTTATGTTACTAACGTATTCAGCAATGGTTTTAATATTTTGTTTATTACAAAACATAACAATGCTTTTGATTAGGTTCATATAGATATCCTCATCAATTTTTTGTATCAAGCTGCCGTCAATTTTTAGGTAATCAACATTTAATTTCAGGATGTATTCATAATTCGCAAAACCAGTGCCAAAATCGTCAATGGCAATTGTTGCACCATGCTCTTTTACTGTACGGATAAAATCGTTAATGACATCAAAATTTTTAATTCGTTCGCTCTCTAAAATTTCAAGATTAAGATAGTTTCCTATGTTGTGCTGCTGAATTTGAGTCGTTATAAGGTTGCTGATTAAAGGATTAATGATATCTGTATATTCTAAATTAATACTGCAATGAATTTTATATTTCACTATTATGTCAAAAACTTTCTTGATCATAATTATCATCAGGGGCGTATAGAGGCGATAGGTCTTTGCTTTTTCCAAAAACACACCCGGTGAGAGCATATTCCCCTGCTCATCAAAAAGTCTCATAAGAGCTTCGTATTTTACAATTTCATCGGTTGTATTGCAGAGCATGGCTTGAAAGTAGGGGGCTACAGTTTCGTTTTCAATATTGTATTTGATTAATTCGACGAGGCTGTTATTAGAAGTTTCATTTTTGTATAAATCTGCATCAAAAAACATAAACATTTCAAAATTAAGTTTCGCGCCACTTAATGCTTTTTCTGCAAAGATAAATAAATCATTGCAGTGGCTTTTTGAACAACCAATAGTCGTGTTGAGGTTGATTTTTAAATTGGGTTTGGATATATCAAAGGAATAAGAGAGAAGCGCTGTATTGATTATATCTTTTATAGTAAGTATTAGATTATCATGTAAATTTTCATAGATAATAAGTGCAAATACATCGGAGTGGTGCCTAGTGACTCTACTTGTGATTTTTTTGCCATAGGCTTTATTGATTACTTCACTTATCTCTTTTTTTAAAAGAGACTTAATAAATTCCTTAAATTGTTTTAAGACAGCATTACCATTACCAAAACCATAGGAAGCATTAATATCTTTCATGTGTAGAATATCAATTAAAAAAAGCGTTTTGATATCCTTTGTTTTTTTTAATTTGATACATAAATCATCAGGGAACAAAATATTACTATCCTTTTTAATACTTCAATCCATTTATTTTAATTATTATTTAAGGGGGGCTAAAGGAGTAATATGTCCTTTTTTCAGCTAAATAACGTTAAAATAGTTCATTATTTTTTTATTATTTGAACTTTGAGCATCATCGCAATCCTGCTTCATTAAAAATAGGCAGAGAGTCATTTTATTCCGGTAGCTTATTTTTATCTAATTGCAAGAATAAAGACTCTTTTTCATTTAAGCAAGTATTCATAATGACTTGACCAGAGTCATTTTCTATTTTAATGACATTACGCATAGAAATTGTTGTCGCTGCTTGCTAGTTATAAATAGATCTAGTGCGGCTGTTATTGGCGCATAATCGCTTTCTATGATTTTTTATATTCCACGACAGGCGAGGGGTATTTACTGGCCAATTATGAAATATATACCGATGCTGCTTCAAGGTGCTTTGTCAGGTGCTAGCGCTCCGTAGAGCAAGAAAATAGTAGCAACTATTATTGCTGACTTTGTATCTTGAAGTAGCATGGGGATGTCGGAGATGATTTTTCGATTGGCCATTTATACTACTTGTAGTATTTCTGGCATAGCTAAACGCGACTTAGGCAGTGCTGCATTATAATCTTCATCTTGGTGGTGATACCCCATGGCAAGCGCTACATCACAACGATAACCTGCTAATTCCTCTTTAAAAACCTCAGCAATCAAATCGCTATCCACACCTTCCATTGTGGTGGAATCAATCCCTAAACGAGCGAGTACGTGCAGAGCGTTACCAAGAGCAAGGTAAGTTTGTGCTTTGGTCCACGCTGATGTATTTCCTGTGGCATCGGTATTTAAATCTGCAAATGTAAAACTTGCAAAGGCTTGCTCTCTGTTTTCGGCTTTAGTGCGGCCATCTGCAATACCTTTATCTACAACTTTTGCGTAATCAGTTCGCTTATAGTGGGGATTGTAGGCAAACAATATAATGTGTGAAGCTGTTTTGGCATGAACTTGGTTAAATTGGAACTTATTGGCAAAAGTATCATGCAGCCGCTGCTTGGCTGCATCACTTTCAATAACGATAAATTTCCATGGCTGTGAATTGATTGATGAGGCTGACAAACGAATCGCTTCATAAATAACATCAAGGTCGCATTGTGAAATTCGTTTTGAGGCGTCATAACGTTTTGTCGTATAACGGTTTTTTAAGTCAGTGATAATTGGATGAAGCATAATTATATCCTTGTTGGTATTTGTTGCCATTTTAACGGATATGGTGTTGCTGTCTACGCTATTTTAATTTCCATGTTTATCTTTAACGCCATCAGGAACGCTTAATTTATTAAATTTTTATTGCCATTAACATTTATGAATGTTGCTTATATTTTGTTATAGTTGCGCACATTCGATAAAACCTTCCCTATAAAAAAATATTTTGTGCATGTTTGTGTACTATTTTAAGAGAAAATAAAAATGGCAGACGCTAAGTTCCTCGAAGCCGTCAACTGTAGACGTACCTTCGCTATCATCTCTCACCCTGATGCGGGTAAAACAACGATCACTGAAAAGGTATTGTTATTCGGTAATGCACTACAAAAAGCGGGTACCGTAAAAGGTAAAAAATCAGGGCAGCATGCAAAGTCTGACTGGATGGAGATGGAAAAGGATCGTGGTATATCGATCACGACCTCTGTGATGCAGTTTCCTTATAATAACTCCATTGTGAACTTACTTGATACGCCTGGGCATGAAGATTTCTCGGAGGATACCTACCGCACATTGACTGCCGTTGACTCTTGTTTAATGGTCATTGATTCCGCAAAAGGGGTTGAGCAACGGACCATTAAACTGATGGAAGTGACCCGGTTGCGTGATACACCAATTATCACTTTTATGAACAAATGTGACCGTGATATTCGCGAGCCAATTGAGTTAATGGATGAAGTTGAAGATATTTTAAATATTGCCTGCGCTCCCATTACTTGGCCTATTGGCATGGGGAAAGAGTTTAAAGGGGTTTACCATATTCTTCGTGATGAGGTGATCTTATATTCAACCGGGCAAGGCCATACGATTCAAGAAAGTCGTATTATTAAAGGCTTGGATAATCCAGAACTCGATGAAATTTTACCGTTATATGCTAACGACCTGCGTGAAGAAATGGAGCTTGTTTTAGGGGCTTCTAATGAATTTGACTTGGAAATGTTTTTAAAAGGCGAGTTGACCCCTGTTTATTTTGGTACTGCATTAGGTAATTTTGGTGTTGACCATGTATTAGATGGCTTGACGGAATGGGCGCCGAAGCCGTTAGCGCGTGTTGCCCATGAGCGAGTGGTTGACCCCACAGAAACGGAATTTTCTGGATTTATCTTTAAAATTCAAGCGAATATGGACCCTAAACACCGTGACCGTATCGCCTTTATGCGTGTTTGTTCAGGAAAATATGAAAAAGGCATGAAGATGCGTCATGTTCGCACTGGGAAGATGGTTAGCATCTCTGATGCGGTCACCTTTATGGCTGGAGATAGAGCTGCTGCTGAAGAGGCTTTCCCGGGTGATATTATTGGTTTGCATAATCATGGTACGATTCAAATTGGTGATGCCTTTACCAGTGGTGAAGAACTCAAATTTACAGGCATCCCCAATTTCGCACCAGAAATGTTCCGTCGTATACGCTTAAAAGATCCGCTTAAGCAAAAGCAACTGCTCAAAGGTTTGATGCAGTTGTCCGAAGAAGGTGCTGTACAGGTGTTTAGACCATTACGTAGTAATGATTTAATCGTTGGGGCTGTCGGGGTATTGCAATTTGAAGTTGTTGTTCAGCGTCTAAAATCTGAATATAAAGTGGAAGCCATTTATGAGAGCATTAGTGTTGCCACTGCGCTCTGGGTGGACAGTGAAGATCCTATTAAATTTGCTGAGTTCGAGAAAAAAGCCTACGACAATTTAGCCCTTGATGGTAGTAATAACTTGACCTATGTTGCACCAACGATGGTTAATTTAAATCTTGCGATTGAACGTTATCCGGCAATCAGTTTTAGAAAAACGCGTGAACATTAATAGTAAATCCTACTATTGAAGGAATTGCTATGATTAATTAAAAGCATAAAATGTCTTTTAGCCATTTTATGCTTTACGCTCCCCCTATTATTTTTGCTACCTATACCCATGAAGGAAAGCAAATGTTTATTGATAGCCACTGCCACGTGAATTTTGCCTGTTTTGATGAGCAGCGTGATAAATTAATATCCTCTTTAGCGTACCAACAAATAGATAAACTTATTATTCCTGCAACGCATCGTTCTACCTGGCAAGATATTATCGATTTATGCTGTCAGTATCCTAATTTGTATTATTCATTGGGTTATCATCCCCATTTTTTAGACCATTATGAAGATGGGGACCTAATTTATCTACAAGCACTTGTGAATCGCAGAGAAAGGCAATGTATCGCGATTGGTGAGATTGGTTTAGATAAGAGAATCAGTACAGATATGAGGATGCAAGAGGACATTTTTATCGAGCAGGTGAAAATAGCTGAAAAATTTAAATTACCCATTATCTTACATGTTGTTCAGAAACAGGGGCGTGTACTGGAGATATTGCGGCAATTAAAATTTACTCAAGGAGGCGTTTACCATGCTTTTTCTGGTAGTGAAGATATTGCATTAGCTTTCATTGCGCTAGGTTTTAAAATTGGTGTTGGTGGTGTGGTTACCTATCCTAATGCACTAAAAACGAGAAAAACGCTGCGTTTATTACCAGTTGAATCTTTAATACTTGAAACAGATTCACCGGATATGCCAGTTTACAAACAACGTGACAAAGTTAATACACCGCTTAATTTATTACCTATTTTTACTGCCTTGGCGGAATTGCGAAGTGAATCAAAAGAGTGTCTGGCTAAACAATTATATCAAAATACTTTGAATATTTTTTCTTGTAAATAGTTTGAATAATGAAGATTAAACACGAACCAACACGAGACATTTAATGGAATTGGTATAATGTATAAAAAAAGCGTAGAATAACTGCCTTTTTCAAAGGCTAAAAATAGAGCTGCTAGTTACATATAAGGTGATTTTTAATGGTTCAATATCCAATGACAGCTAAAGGTGCTGAAATTTTGCGCGCTGAATTAGAAAATTTAAAAACAGTGAAACGCCCTGAAATTGTCAAGGCAATAGCAGAAGCGCGTGAACACGGTGATTTGAAGGAAAATGCCGAATACCATGCTGCGCGTGAGCAACAGGGGTTTTGTGAAGGGCGTATTCAAGATATAGAGGCTAAGCTATCTAACGCACAGATTATCGATGTCACTAAAATGGCTAATAATGGTAAAGTCATTTTTGGCTCAACGGTGACTATTGTAAATATTGAGACGGATGCCGAAGTGACTTACCGTATTGTTGGTGATGATGAAGCGGATATCAAACGCAATTTGATTTCGATTAGTTCACCTATTGCACGTGGCTTAATTGGCAAAATGCTAAATGATGAAATAGTTATTACAACACCCGGTGGTGTAATCGAGTACGAAATAATTAACGTACAATATGTTGCTTAATGAGGGGATATCAAATCGTGTAGAGTAATGCATAAAACCTGAATAGGTTCGTGTTTTATGCATTTTAGCTCTGTTTGCTTGGGTTATTTACGTGGCAACTCTATCTTTTTGTTTTCGCTAGGGCGGAATAAAACCACAACATGACCAATTTTAGCGATATCAAGTGCTTCAGTTTCACGTACAATTGCATCAATGATAAGTTGCTTCATTTCTCGGTCGTCAGTTGCAACTTTCACTTTAATTAATTCATGAAAGCTGAGTGCGTTCTCAATTTCTGCTAGTACGCCTTCAGTTAAGCCATTTTGGCCAAGTTGCACAATCGGTTTTAAACTATGTGCAAGACCTTTTAAGTGTTGTTTTTGTTTATTTGATAATTTCATACAAATTTCTTTTCATTTAAGGGTTGAAAACAGGGCATTCTACCCTTAATTGATACCCTTTACTATTTTGATTGTTATTTATCCGCTTTATTCATCATAAATAATGGCACAGTAACAATATTGAGGAACCATTTAGATGGGCAAAAAAGTTAATTCCGGCGAAGTGAAATCCGGCGCTACAAAGAAAAATAGCTCGGCTAGCTCTAAACGTTGGATGCAAGAGCACGTTAATGATTTTTATGTAAAAGAAGCGAATAAAAAAGGATTGCGCTCTCGTGCTGTTTTTAAACTCGAAGAGATCAATAACAAAGATAAGTTAATTCGATCAGGAATGACGGTGGTTGATTTAGGTGCTGCACCGGGTAGTTGGTCACAATGGGCTGTTGATACTGTAGGCATGAAGGGCAAAGTGATCGCCTGTGATATTTTGCCTATGGATTCTATCGCTGGAGTCGATTTTTTACAGGGTGATTTCCGTGAAGAGGCCGTGCTAAATGCGTTACTGAAACGTATTGGTGATAACAAAGTTGATGTTGTTTTATCTGATATGGCACCCAATATGAGTGGTAATGCGGCAATGGACCAACCTAAATCAATGTATTTAGTTGAGCTCGCACTAGATATGTGCCGTGCGGTATTGGTTGAAAATGGCAGCTTTATTGTCAAAGTATTCATGGGGGCTGATTTTGAAGCTTTCATGCAAGACGTTCGTGGCGAATTTCGCGCCGTAAAAATTCGTAAGCCTGACTCTTCTAGAGCGCGTTCTCGAGAAGTTTATCTTGTTGCAACGGGATACAAAGGCTAAATAGATTAAAGTGCAGTTGCATTATGTATTTATTCTTCACTGAATGAGTCAAGTATATTTACTGGCGACAGATTTTAATCTGTAGTAATCTACAACACATTATTATTTATTAACATGAGGTTTACATCTTGAACGATATGGCAAAAAACCTGATATTGTGGTTAGTCATCGCAGTAGTATTGATGTCGTTATTCCAAGGTTTTGGAACGGATAGCGCAAAAAAATCGCAAATGGATTACACAACATTCGTCAAAGAAGTTAGCCAAGGGCAAATCCAACAAGTTAAAATTGATGGGCAAGTAATTAAAGGCGTTAAAAGTAATCAAAGCCATTTTGAGACGTATATTCCTGCACCCGATCTTGACCTATTGAATGATCTAATTAAACACGGTGTCCTTGTTGAAGGTACTCCGCCCGAGGAAACTAGCTTTTTAACATCGTTATTTGTTTCTTGGTTCCCGATGCTGTTATTAATTGGTGTTTGGATCTTTTTCATGCGCAATATGCAAGGCGGTGGAAAAGGTGGGGCAATGTCATTTGGCAAAAGTAAAGCCAAATTGATGGGAGAAGATCAAATCAAAACAACCTTTGCTGATGTGGCTGGGTGTGATGAAGCAAAAGAAGACGTTAAAGAGCTTGTTGATTACTTAAAAGATGCGACTAAATTCCAAAAATTAGGTGGGCGTATTCCAACGGGGGTTTTATTAGTTGGCCCTCCTGGAACGGGTAAAACGTTATTGGCAAAAGCAATCGCTGGCGAAGCTAAGGTTCCTTTTTTCTCAATCTCTGGTTCAGATTTTGTTGAAATGTTCGTGGGTGTTGGTGCTTCTCGCGTGCGTGATATGTTTGAGCAAGCCAAAAAATCTGCTCCTTGTATTATATTTATTGATGAAATCGATGCGGTTGGTCGTCAACGTGGTGCTGGTGTCGGTGGTGGTAATGATGAGCGAGAGCAAACCTTAAACCAAATGTTGGTTGAAATGGATGGCTTTGAAGGTAACGAAGGTATTATTGTTATCGCAGCAACCAACCGTCCAGATGTACTCGATGCAGCCCTGTTACGTCCTGGACGTTTCGACCGTCAAGTTGTTGTTGGCCTACCTGATGTGCGAGGCAGAGAGCAGATTCTTAATGTTCATATGCGTAAAGTACCGCTTGCTGGTGACGTTCAAGCCGCTATTTTAGCGCGAGGCACCCCAGGTTTTTCTGGTGCAGATCTTGCGAATTTAGTTAACGAAGCTGCGTTGTTTGCTGCCAGAGGTGATAAACGTACCGTTGATAAGCAAGATTTTGAACAAGCTCGTGATAAAATTTTAATGGGTGCAGAACGCCGCAGTTTGGTTATGCGTGAAGAAGATAAAGAATCGACTGCTTACCATGAAGCAGGGCATGCTATTGTTGCGAAATTAGTACCGCAACATCACCCTATTCATAAAGTGACGATTATACCTCGTGGTCGCGCGCTGGGTGTGACACAATTTTTGCCTGAGGGTGATCAAATTAGCCAAAATCGTACCGAGCTTGAAAGTAGTATTTCCGTTGCCTATGGTGGTCGTATTGCCGAAGAGTTGATCTATGGAGCCGATAAGGTTTCAACGGGTGCTTCTCAGGATATTAAACAAGCATCATATATTGCACGAGCGATGGTTACCGAATGGGGATTCTCTGAAAAATTAGGGCCTATTTTATTAAACGTTGACTCAAATACATTGCGATCTAATGTCGTTTCCCATGAAACTGGCAAAATTATTGATGATGAAGTGAAGTTTTTCATTGAGAAGAATTATACTCGCGCTAAGCAAATATTAACCGATAACATTGATATCTTGCATGCAATGAAAGATGCATTAATCAAATATGAAACGATAGATGCGGAGCAGGTGGATGATTTAATGGCAAGGATTGAGGTTCGCCCCCCTACGGATTGGAACGATGCATTATTGGCAACAACCAAAGTGGATGCTGAAGTTGTGTCTCCGGTAGACAATGAGAATGTCAGTGACGCCGTTGATACCCCCGTAGATACGGTTGAAGAGTCTGCGCCGAATAGTGAAGATAAAAACGATAAACTATAAACATCTCAATGGCTGAGTATCCTTGAAAACCTAAGCTTGCTTAGGTTTTTTATTATCTTAAATTTCAGTGAGAAATTGATGCAATTAAGTAGCGGGCATAAAACACTTAATCTAGATCAACCCAAAGTAATGGGTATTTTAAATGTAACCCCAGATTCTTTCTCTGATGGTGGCCGCTTTGCGAATATCGAGTCAGCTTTTTTACAATCCGTGAAGATGGTTGAACAAGGCGCTGCCATTATTGATATCGGAGGGGAGTCTACTCGCCCAGGTGCTGAGGATGTTAGTACACAAGAAGAGTTAGATCGTGTTATTCCTGTCATTGAGAAAATAGCTAAACGGTTAGATTGCTGGATCTCGATTGATACGAGTAAAAGCCTAATCATGCAAGAGGCAGTCAAAGCTGGCGCCGATTTAATTAATGACATCCGAGCCTTGCAAGCAGCGAATGCTTTGCAGGTTGCGGCTCAGGCAAATGTGCCTGTCTGTTTGATGCATATGCAGGGATTACCTCGTACTATGCAAAATGCACCCGAGTATGAAAATTTAATCGCAGAGGTAAAATCTTTTTTAATGCAACGTGCCGAGCAATGCATGGCTGCGGGTATAAAAAAAGAGAATATTATTTTAGATTTAGGTTTTGGTTTCGGTAAAAAGTTGGAACATAATTATCAATTATTGCAAGCGACTAGACAGTTTGTGGAGCTGGGTTATCCTTTGCTAACCGGCGTTTCTAGAAAATCAATGTTTGGTCAATTGCTAAATCGTGATATAAATGACCGCCTTGCAGGCAGTCTTGCAGGTGCTATAATCGCGCTGCAACAGGGAACGCAAATTATCCGAGTACATGATGTAGCTGAAACAGTTGATGTCATTAAAGTGCTACAAGCCGTTAATTCATATAATTAAAAATTTGAGACGATAATGAAGAAAAAATATTTTGGTACAGATGGTATCCGTGGAAAAGTTGGTGCATCATTAATTACACCTGAGTTTGCTTTAAAATTAGGTTGGGCTGCAGGCAGAGTATTGGCAAAAACAGGATCTCAAAAAGTCTTAATTGGTAAAGATCCACGTATCTCAGGCTATATGTTAGAAGCGGCTCTACAAGCTGGGATCACCGCAGCAGGGCTCCGTCCCGTATTGATGGGGCCGATGCCGACACCTGCTGTTGCCTACTTAACGCGTACTTTTCGTGCATCTGCAGGCATCGTTATCAGTGCTTCACATAATCCCTATGACGATAATGGCATTAAGTTCTTTTCAAATGAAGGTGTTAAATTATCGGAAGAAATGGAACTAGAAATTGAAGCTGAAATTGATAAAGAACTAAAATGTGTTGAATCAAATGAGCTTGGTAAGGCTTCGCGAATTGACGATGCCGCTGGGCGTTATATTGAATTTTGTAAAAGCACCTTCCCCAGTAAATATAATCTAACGGGATTAAAAGTGGTAGTGGATTGTGCAAATGGTGCAACATACCATATTGCTCCTCTGGTTATTAATGAGCTGGGAGCTAAAGTTATCGCTATGGGCGTGGAGCCTAACGGCGTCAATATTAATTTAAATTGTGGTGCAACAAGTATGCAGGCGATCTCCGAACGTGTTGTTCAAGAGAAGGCTGATTTTGGTATTGCCTTCGATGGCGATGGCGATAGGGTGATGATGGTCGACCATACCGGTTATATTCTCGATGGTGATGAGCTACTTTACATTATTGCCCGAGATAAATTGCGAGCAGGGAGATTAAAAGGCGGTGTTGTCGGCACGACGATGTCTAATTTAGGTCTTGAGCAGGCATTGAAAACATTAGGTATTCCATTTGAACGTTCTGATGTGGGTGATCGCCATGTAATGGAGTTAATGAATAAAAATGGTTGGTGTTTAGGTGCTGAAAATTCAGGGCATGTTATTAGCTCTGAGCACCTACCAACAGGAGATGGTATCGTTTCTGGGTTACAGGTGATTAGTGCCATGCAAGCAAGTCGCATGACGTTAAAAGAGCTAAGACAGGGAATGAAAAAATATCCTCAAATTTTAATCAATGTGCGTTTTAATAATGAAATTGACCCATTATCCGACGAGGATGTATTGGCTGAGTGCCGTGCTATTGAAGAGTTGCTGGCTGATAAAGGTCGTGTACTATTGCGTAAATCCGGTACCGAACCTGTTTTCAGAGTTATGGTTGAAGCTGATGCCGATGAAGATGTGGTGCGTAGCTATGCTCAATCGATTGCTGATAAAGTTAAAGTATAAATAAATTACAATTATTGCTTTTTTTTTGAGCGGTTAAATGGTTAATACCCGAAAAGAAAAAAATATCACTTTATTCACTTGTGATTTGTTCTTCTATTGGGTAATATTCGCCCGCTTCTTGGATGGAGCGCGAGAAGTTTTTGTTGAAATATTAGGTATATTCTATGTATGAGATGCTGTTAGTTGTTTATTTGATTGTTGCAATTATTTTAATTGGATTTGTATTAATTCAACAAGGCAAAGGCGCTGGTATGGGGGCATCCTTTGGTTCAGGCGCTTCAAATACTGTATTTGGTGCAAGTGGTGCAGGGAATTTTATGACTCGCACAACAGCAATACTTGCTGTTATGTTTTTCATTTTAAGCCTTGTTCTTGGTAACCTTTCAACAAATAAAGTTTCGGTTAATGATGAGTATTCAGACCTTACCATCCAGGTGCCAGCTGAAGTAGCAAAAGAAGTTGATACTTCTAATCAAATACCAGAATAGAATATTTATTTAATAAATGCGGATATGGTGGAATTGGTAGACACGTAGTCTTGAGGGGGCTATGACTTAGGTCGTGAGAGTTCAAGTCTCTCTATCCGCACCAATTATTTTATAGGTAGTAATAATAGTGATTGCTTAGCCATGGTTAAGTCGATATAATCGCTGTCATTAGATAGAGCTTTTAGTAAGCTTGTCTTATTCGAGTATTCGAATAAACTGAATTAAGCTCCAATTTATTGGGGCTTTTTTGTTATTTGAGAAGTTGAAAATACTATTTCAACTTTACAATATGACAACTTATGTTTGTTTTTAATAAACATAAGTTGTTAATTAAATAGGGCTTATAGCCCTATTTTTGTTTCTGATAGGGGATTAATTTGGCAAGTTTAGAAGAACGTTTAGTTGAAATGCTAAAACCAAGTGTTGAGGGGCTTGGTTATGAATTGGTTGGTATTGAGTATGTTCGTGCTGGCAAGCATTCAACATTACGGATATATATTGATCAAGATGGTGGTATTTTAGTCGATGATTGTGCGGCCGTCAGTCGCCAAGTCAGTGCTATATTGGATGTTGAAGATCCAATTACCAATGAATATACACTTGAAGTTTCTTCACCTGGTTTATAACGTCCTCTATTTACCGCTGCGCAATATGCCAATTTCATCGGCACGGAAGTGCGTATACAGTTAAGAATGCCAGTTCAAAACCGTCGCAAATGGAAAGGTACAATTTCCTCTGTTGAAGGTGAAATAATTTGTATAAGCGTAGACGAAAAAGAAGAACGCTTTGCATTAAGTAATATCCAGAAAGCGAATATTGTTGCAAAATTTGATTAATTAAGGCGATTCAAGATGAATAATAAAGAGATCTTACTTGTCGTAGAGGCAGTATCAAACGAGAAAAGTCTTCCTCGTGAAGCAATTTTTCAAGCATTAGAAAGTGCACTTGCTATTGCTACTAAAAAGAAATATGAAAATGATATTGAAGTGCGCGTTGAAATTGACCGTGAATCGGGTAACTTTAAAACCTACCGTCGCTGGTTAGTATTAGAAATCGATGCAGAAATGGCAAATCCATGTCAAGAGATGACATTTGAAGCTGCTCAATATGATAACCCTGATATTAAAGTGGGTGAGTACATAGAAGACGAAATTGAATCAGTTACCTTTGATCGCATTACAACACAAACTGCTAAACAAGTTATCGTACAGAAAGTTCGTGAAGCTGAACGCGCTCAAGTTGTAGAGCAATATGCAGAACAAAAAGGTGAATTAATCACTGGTGTCGTCAAACGTATGAATCGCGATAATATTCTGCTTGATTTAGGTGGCAATGCTGAAGCTGTTATCTTTCGAGATGAAATGTTACCGCGAGAAAACTTCCGCCCTGGTGACCGTTTACGTGGTTTATTGTATGATGTTCGTCCAGATGCGCGCGGCGCGCAACTTTTTATGACACGTACTCAACCAGAAGTATTAGTCGAATTGTTCCGTTTAGAAGTACCTGAAATTGCAGAAGAGATGATTGACTTAATGGGCGCCGCTCGCGATCCTGGTTCTCGTGCTAAAATTGCAGTTAAATCCAATGACCAGCGTATTGATCCCATTGGTGCTTGTGTTGGTATGCGTGGCGCACGTGTTCAAGCCGTTTCAGGTGAATTAGGTGGAGAGCGTGTTGATATTATCCTTTGGGATGAAAATCCGGCACAATTTGCAATTAATGCAATGTCACCAGCGGAAGTGTCATCAATTGTTGTTGATGAAGATGCTCATAGCATGGATATTGCTGTTGAAGAGGAGAACCTTGCTCAAGCGATAGGTCGTAATGGTCAAAACATTCGTTTAGCGTCTCAACTTACAGGTTGGGAATTAAACGTCATGACGGTTGCTGAATTAAAAGCGAAGCATCAAGCTGAAGCGAATAATGTTATTAATCTATTCACAAACGCATTAGAGATAGATGAAGAGTTTGCATCTGTTTTAGTTGACGAAGGCTTTAGCTCTCTAGAAGAAATTGCTTATGTACCAATCAATGAGTTATTAGCTATTGAAGGGTTAGATGAAGATATTGTTGAAGAGTTACGTACTCGCGCTAAAGATGTCTTAGCGACTAAAGCGCTTGCGCAAGAAGAGACGCTTGAAGGGGCAAAACCTGCTGCGGATTTACTTGCTCTTGAAGGTTTAGATGCGCATTTAGCCTATGTACTTGCCAGTAAAGGCGTTATTACACTAGAAGATCTAGCAGAACAAGCCGTAGATGATCTACTTGAAATCGAAGAGTTGGACGAAGCAAAAGCAGGTAAGCTTATTATGGCTGCGCGCAACATCTGTTGGTTCAGCGAAGATGCTGAATAAGCATCAGATAGGGGAAAAAAATTATGTCAGATATTTTATTGAAAGACCTTGCTAAAGATTTAAATAAATCAGAAGAAACATTACTTAAACAGTTTGCCGATGCAGGTATTACTAAAAAAGCGTCAGACCATGTGACGTTACAAGAAAAAGAGATGCTCACTACGTTTTTACAAAAACAACATGGTGGTGAAGTGAAAAAGAAAATGACTTTACAACGTAAAACAAAAACCGTTTTAAATGTTAAAGGTCAAGCGAATGCTGTTAATGTTGAAGTGCGTAAAAAACGCACCTATGTGCAACGTACTGATACAGAAGCTGCTGCATTAAAAGAAGCAGAAATCGCAGAAAAACAGGCAGCAGAGGAAAAATTACAAGCCGAAATTGCAGCGCAGAAATTAGCGGCAGAGAAGGCGCAAGCTGAAAAATTAGCAGCGAAGAAAGCTGCAGATGAAAAAGCGAAGAAAGCCGCTGTTATTAATAAAGAAAAACAGGCTGCAGCTAAATCTGAAAAAACACCTGAACAAATTCAATTAGAGCAGGAAGCCGCTGAATTACTTAAAAAAGCGGAAAAAGAAGCGTTGTTAAAAGCTGAAAAGAAAGCGGCTGAACAAGCTGAGATAGCTAAGAAACTTGCTGAAGAAAACTCGGCTCGTTGGGCGGCAGAAGAGGAAGCGCGTAAGAAAGCGGCTGAAGCAGACTACCATATGACCTCATCTAAAGCAGCACAAGCAGCTGAAGATGCGCAGGATTCTAAAGAGGAAGGTCCTGCTCGTCGTAAGAAGAAGAAGAAAGCATCAGAACCTGCACAGGAAATTGTGCAAGGACGTCGTGGACGTCGTGGAAAAAAATCAAACCCACATACTCCTTCTGTATTACAGCAAGCGTTTGAAAAACCAGCAGCACCAGTTGAACGTGATGTTAAAATTGGGGAAACAATTACCGTTGCTGAATTGGCTAACAAAATGGCTGTTAAAGCGACAGAAGTTATTAAAGTTATGATGAAAATGGGGGCTATGGCCACCATTAACCAAGTGATTGATCAAGAAACCGCAACTATTGTTGCTGAAGAGATGGGCCATAAGGTTATTTTAACTAAAGAAAATGAGCTTGAAGAGTCTGTGATGGCAGAAGCACAACAGGGTGGTGAATTAACATCTCGTGCACCTGTTGTTACTATCATGGGACATGTTGACCATGGTAAAACATCGCTACTTGATTACATTCGTCGTGCGAAAGTTGCCGATGGCGAAGCGGGTGGTATAACTCAGCATATTGGTGCTTATCATGTAGATACCGATAAGGGTATGATCACTTTTCTTGATACACCAGGACATGCTGCCTTTACATCTATGCGTTCACGCGGTGCAAAAGCGACCGATATCGTTATATTAGTTGTTGCTGCAGACGACGGCGTTATGCCGCAAACTATAGAAGCTATCCAACATGCGAAAGCTGCTAAAGTGCCATTAATCGTTGCTGTCAATAAAATAGATAAAGAAAATGTAGATTTTGAACGTGTTAAGAGTGAACTTTCGCAACACGACATCATTTCTGAAGAGTGGGGCGGTGAAAATATTTTCGCTTATGTTTCAGCTAAAGCTGGTACAGGTGTGGACGAGTTACTAGACAGTATTCTCTTACAAGCTGAAATGCTAGACTTATCAGCGGTAGCAACAGGCCCAGCATCGGGTGTTGTTATCGAATCTCGCCTCGATAAAGGGCGTGGTCCGGTTGCTTCTATTCTTGTTCAACACGGTGAATTAAAGCAAGGTGATATTGTACTTTGTGGCCTTGAATATGGCCGTGTTCGTGCAATGCGTGATGAAAACGGAAAAGCAATTGAAGTTGCTGGCCCATCTATTCCAGTGGAAGTATTAGGCCTTTCTGGTGTGCCTCAAGCTGGTGATGAAGCCACTGTTGTACGTGATGAGAAAAAAGCGCGTGAAGTTGCGCTATACCGCCAAGGAAAATTCCGTGATATTAAACTTGCGCGTCAGCAGAAAGCTAAGCTTGACAATATGTTTGCAAACATGGAATCTGGCGAAGTTTCAGAGCTTAATATTGTTCTTAAAGCAGACGTACAAGGTTCTCTAGAGGCGATTTGTGATTCATTGAGTAAGCTATCGACCGATGAAGTGAAAGTTAATATTATTGGTCGTGGTGTTGGTGGTATTACTGAAACAGATGCCTCACTCGCTTCTGCCTCTGGTGCCATTGTAATCGGCTTTAATGTTCGTGCTGATGCGTCTGCGCGTAAACTTATTGATAACGAAGCTGTCGATTTGCATTACTACAGTATTATTTATGATTTGATTGATGAAGTTAGAGCTGCAATGAGTGGCCTCTTAGCGCCAGAATTCAAACAAGAAATTACTGGTATTGCAGATGTTCGAGAAGTATTCAAATCACCAAAAATTGGTGCTATTGCGGGTTGTATGGTGACAGAAGGTACGATAAAACGTAATAATCCGATTCGTGTTTTACGTGACAATGTCGTTATCTATGAAGGTGTGCTTGAATCATTGCGTCGCTTTAAAGATGATGCGACTGAAGTTCGTAATGGCACCGAATGTGGTATCGGTGTTAAAAATTACAACGATGTTCGCGTTGGTGACCAAATTGAAGTATTTGAAATTATTGAAGTTAAACGTAGTTTATAAAAATACTCAATTTTAGATTATAGAATGGAGGCTGAGTGCCTCCATTCTTATTTAAAAAATAAATTATCATCACTAGGGTGATGAAGGAGTTAAACATGGCCAAAGAATTTAGCCGTACTTCACGTGTTGCACAGCAAGTTCAAAAAGAACTTGCTCGTATTTTACAGCAAGAAGTTAAAGATCCTCGTATTGGTATGGTAACTATTTCTGGTGTTGAAATAACCCGAGATCTTGCCTATGCGAAAGTATTTGTTACTTTTCTAACCATTGGTGAGCAGACTAATGAAGAATCTTTAAAGGGGCTTAATGCTGCATCGGGATATATCCGCAGATTATTAGGTAAAGCAATGCAATTACGCATCGTACCAGAAGTCCGTTTTTGTTTTGATGAAACCTTAACCGAAGGTTTGCGCATTTCTGAGTTGGTAAGCGGTGCGGTCAAAAAAGACAAAGAAAAAATCGTCGAGTCAGGACGTGTTGATGAGGATCAAGAGTAATGGCAAGACGAGGAAAGGGTCGTTCTATCAATGGTATTGTTTTACTAGATAAACCCACAGACATCAGCTCAAATCATGCGTTACAGCGTGTAAAACGTATTTTCTTTGCTAATAAAGCTGGGCATACTGGGGCATTGGATCCTTTAGCAACCGGTATGTTACCTATTTGCTTGGGTGAAGCGACTAAATTTTCTCAGTTTTTATTGGACTCTGATAAGCGTTATATTGTAACGGCTAAATTGGGCGTGCGAACTACCACCAGTGACTCACAGGGTGATGTTGTTACAGAGCGTGCTGTTAATGTTAATAAACAGCAGTTGATGGATGCTTTGGATACTTTTCGGGGCGATATTATGCAGGTGCCCTCGATGTTTTCTGCACTTAAACATCAAGGGCAACCCCTGTATAAATATGCTAGAGAAGGGATCACCATAGATCGAGAAGCAAGACCGATTATAGTTTATGAAATCAATCTATTACGTTTTGAAGGTGATGAAGTTGATTTAGATGTGCACGTTAGCAAAGGAACTTATATTCGTACTATCGTAGATGACTTAGGTGAACTACTTGATTGTGGTGCGCATGTTTCGATGTTACGACGTACACAAGTTGCTGATTACCCTTATGAACGTATGGTCACTATTGAGCAATTAGAAGCATTGGTAGAACAAGCAAATGAATCTGATAGTTGCCCCTATGAATTATTAGATGCGCAGTTGCTTGCCATGGATACCGCGGTTAAACATTATCCTGAAGTGAATATCACTGATGAAATGGGAGACTATGTTTTGCATGGGCAACCGGTACAGGTTTTTGGTGCACCAGATAACACCATCGTTCGTATCACGGTCGGTGATGCGCATACTTTTATTGGTGTTGGGCAAATGAATGATGATGGTTTGATTGCGCCGAAACGTCTAGCCAATCTATAAATGTTGATTTTTATACTATAAAGATAATAGGGTATAACAATGACTAAATTAGACTTTTCTGTAATAAATAAAGCCACTGCTGATTCATTTAATAGGCAACGTAATTTAATAAAAAAATTAGCGAAAGGTGAATTAGTGCTTTGTGATAAATGTAATTCACCATTAGTTTTAAATGTCTCTTCCGTATTGCATGATACTGGTATTACTTGCAGTAAAGGGTGTACAAATATTGAATTGGAAGTTGAAAAATAATCTTTCTTCCCCTTATATTGGACTGGTTTTCATTATATTAAAAAATAGGCGGTTATATAACCGCCTATTTTCATTAAATTAAGTTATTGAATTCGCTTAGCGTTTAACTTCTATTTCACGTTTTCTTAGGTATAAGAAACGAATTAACTCATATTCAAATGCCGAGCCTGAACCGTAATAACGGAATGCGATGTTTTTACGCGTATCAATGGCTCTTAATAAATTAAGTGCTAACACCTCTTCCCATTTCATATCAAGTTGGTCAATTGCAGCGCTAGTGACAAATGAATCTACAACAATCCCACTCGCATCACGTACACTTGATGGACCAAGAAGCGGTAAAACTACATAAGGACCACTGCCAACTCCCCAGTGACCAAGCGTTTGACCAAAATCTTCCTTCTCTTTATACATTCCCATGCGTGTTGCGGGATCCCAAAGTCCTAATACACCAATAGTCGTATTTGTAACAAACCTGCCAGGCTGTAACTAATGCCCTTTCTCCTTTAAGTTGTAATACCGAGTTAAAAAAGGTGTTAATTTCACCTAGATTACTGAAGAAGTTAGTGACGCCGTCTTGCACAATTTCTGGTGTTACCCACTGATAACCATTAACAACAGGTAAGATAACATACTGATCCGCTTTAGCATTGAAGTAATACATATGGCGATTGAATCCTTCCCATGGATTGTTGTTTTTGGAAATGCCGTTATCTGGGATATCTTTGGGTAATGATACAGTAGGTTCAACAGCGTCTTTTTCAAGAACAGGTGTTGAGCTACAAGCTGTTAATATTAATGCAGCAAAAAAGAAAATTATGTTATGTATATATGATTTATGTGTCATGTGTCATCTCCCTACTTATAGGTCTGAGGCGAAAAACGCCAGCATATGTTCAACCCAAACTTTTTCATCCATGTTTCCACAGTGACCACCATAAGGGAAAACTTTCCCTCTATCTCCAAACGTTTTTACTAAAAAAGATAAATCACCTTCGGCTAAAATGATGTCATCAGCATTGGTCACCATTGCTATTTTATTTGATGAACTAAGATAATCAGCAATGCTTTCTAGGCTTAATCTATCTATCATTATTTGCTTGTTCAGTGTTGTATCTTCAGCCTTGTAATAAGGCAACATGCCTTTTTCAAAATAGGTCAGAAAACCAAGTTGAGCGCCGCGAGCAAATGCTGGGCTAATAGACTCAAATTTATCAATAGTATGATTTTTATAAGTAATGGCACCGATATTCTTCATAACATCAATGGCAAAGATCATATCTGTTGAACTAAGGCGAAATGCTAAGCCTATTAATTCAGATAGCTCTTGATCACTAACCTTTGCCGCAACAAACATTTGATAGAGGAAATCAGTGGTTAGTTCAACATGGTCTGCATGAGAAACAGAATCTCCGACACGACTAAAGATGCTATTAACCGTATCTTTAATTTGTTCCGTACCAACGTTATCTACAAATCCATCAAGTATTTGTACTGAGCGATATAAACTAACGGGAGGGTTAACAATAAACACTTTTTTAAAGTTGAATATCTTTTCCTCTTCATCTAGTTTGCTAATAAAAGCGGAATGTGCACCACCAAGGCTGTAACCCGTTAAGTAGTAATCCGTAATTTGTAACTTATCACCGAGCTTGTTTTGTGCGTCTGCGACTGTTTTTTGCATTACGTTATAGAGTTCTTTGGCATCATTATCTAAGTAACCAGGGAACTGATCGACTGAAGCGCCAACAATAAAACTAGCATGAGTCGGTGAACTAATAGATATCACATTATAACCAGCTTGAAAGAAGGTTTTTTCGAGCTGTTTCAGCTTACTGTCGTTATATTTAGCCCCTGTGCCTGCAATAGAAAAAATAAGGGGGGCAGGGTGATCTTGATGGACAACTGAATACTTAAATTCTTCGTGATACCAGAATACCTCGGGCACTTTTCTATCCGGAAGGATATCAACCGTTAAATCTTCTCGATTGATATCAGCAGAAAGTTCCGCCTTATATTCAGTAGGTGTTCCGTATACTGTTGCTTTGAAAGGATCTTTAAATGGAAAATCATAAGTTGAGGTTGCAAAGGAGGTATGCCCAAAAAGCAGTAGCAGCGTTGCTAATAATATCCTTTTCATAATTATATTCCTTAGTAATAAATACATATCAATAAATGCCATTTTGTTGAAGTTAGAAAATATCTAAGTATGTATGAAATTCATTTTTTTTAAAGCTGATAATTAATATTTTTAGCTAATTATTTAATAAGTTAGACTAAAGAATAATAAAAAGGAGAAATAATGAGAATTTTAATTAAAAGAGTATTGATGTGCTGTATAGGCTGAGCAAAAAGTTTGCGTGTAAGTGGCTTTATATAAAAGCCACTTGAAGGGGGTTAATTAATGCAAGGCTCTAGTGGCAACCACCGCAGCATCCATCAGGCGATTTTTCTTTTTTTGTTTCATGTCCGTGCCCACCACAGCATTCATCACCATCTGCATGCTTGCTTTTGTCACCACCACAACATTCATGGTCAGAATCGTGGTCATGCCCATGCCCACCGCAAGAGCTGCCAGCTTGATGGATATGGCCATGTGCCAACTCTTCAGCCGTAGCTTCGCGGATGGACACGACTTCACCAACAAATTGTAGCGTCATGCCTGCTAATGGGTGATTAGCATCAATACTAACATTTTCCGCGTCTACAGCAGTCACTTCAACGGTGCGGGTGCCTTGATCTGTTTCTGCGTGGAATGTCATACCGACTTGAATTTCATCGACACCTTCAAATAAAGAGCGTGGTACCTGTTGTACTAAATCTTCACGGAAAACGCCGTAGGCTTGCTCTGGTTGTAAGGTAACATCAAATTTATCGCCAACAGCTTTGCCTTCAAGCTCTGCTTCTAATCCAGGTACTAAATAATGTGTGCCTTGGATGAATTCAAGTGGTGCGCCATTTTCTGTGCTATCAAGTGCGTGTCCGTCAACTTCAGCAACACCAAAATGGATTGCAACCACTAAATCATTTTTTACTTTCATTCTATTTCTCACTCTATTATAGGTTATTTATCAGATGGATTGAATATTCCGATCATCTGTTCAAATTGGCGGGTTGCGCTCGTTGCTTGTTTGGGTGTTTGTGTTTGTGTATAGCCACAATGCACACAAGTTAGCTTTTCAATGGCATTTTCTAATGTCAGCGCAATAGTGTCAAGTTTGTTACACTCTGGACAGTTTGCTCCTGCAATAAAGCGTTTTTTAGTTTTAGATAGCGTCATTCTAAGATTCTATTAAATTTATGATGATTAATGCTAAGCAAATATGGGATAGATTAACAGTGGCTATAGCTCAAGTTTACAAAATCGGCTATTATCTCCGCCTATTTTTTAATACCGATTGAGAGTTTTAACTATGATTGTGGCAAGTAATATTGAATTTATACGTGGCGGAAAACCACTACTCAAAGATGCTAGTGCAACAATCAACCCACGTCAAAAAGTGGGATTAGTGGGAGCCAATGGGTGTGGTAAATCGAGTTTTTTTACGCTATTGAAGAAACAGACCCATGTAGATAGTGGCGACTTAACCATTCCGCAACATTGGCGACTTGCGAGTGTTGCTCAAGAAACCCCGGCATTAGATGAGAATGCATTACAGTATGTTATTGATGGCGATGTACATTTCCGTGAATTACAGAAGAAATTGACAATAGCAGAAGATAAAAATGACGGTACGTTGATTGCAGAATTACACATACAACTTGATAATGCAGGTGGTTATAGTATTGAATCTCGTGCGGCTGAATTATTGGCGGGACTCGGGTTTTCTGAACAGGCGCAACGCCGTTCAGTGAGTGATTTTTCTGGCGGTTGGCGCATGCGTTTAAACTTAGCTCAAGCATTATTATGCCCTTCAGATCTTCTACTACTGGATGAACCAACTAACCATTTAGATTTAGATGCGGTAATTTGGTTGGAAAAGTGGCTGAAACAATATTCTGGAACATTAATACTTATCTCTCATGACCGAGATTTTATTGATAGTATCGTCGATAAAATTATTCATATAGAACAAAATCAATTACATGAATACACGGGTAATTACAGTAGTTTTGAACGCCAAAGAGCTGAAAAATTAGCGCAGCAACAAGCGACTTTCGAAAAGCAGCAAACACAAATGCAGCATATGCAAAGTTATATTGATCGATTTAGATACAAAGCGAGTAAAGCAAAGCAAGCACAAAGCCGTATAAAAGCATTAGAAAAAATGGAGCAACTATTACCGGCTCATATTGATAGTCAATTTAGTTTTTCGTTTAAAAAACCCGATGCCTTACCGATGCCTTTATTAACATTGGAGAAAGTATCTGCGGGGTATGATGATAAATTAATTTTAGATGAAATAAAGCTAAACTTGGTGCCGGGGAGTCGTATCGGATTATTAGGCCGAAACGGTGCAGGGAAATCGACATTAATTAAGCTGCTTTCTAATCAACTAATGCCCAAGTCTGGTGAAATAGGAATCAATCCTAATGCTAAAATTGGTTATTTTGCCCAACATCAATTAGAGTTTTTACGATTAGATGAATCACCACTACAACATTTAGCTCGATTAGCGCCAGAAGAAAAAGAGTTACCATTGCGTAATTTCTTAGGGCGTTTTGGTTTTCAGGGAGATAAAGCGCTAGAAAAGGTTGCCCCATTTTCTGGTGGAGAAAAGGCGCGATTAGTGTTGGCATTATTAGTATGGCAAAAGCCTAATTTATTATTGCTCGATGAACCGACCAACCATCTCGATCTAGAAATGCGTCATGCCTTGACTATGGCATTACAAGAATTTGAAGGCGCAATGGTCATTGTGTCACATGATCGACATCTTTTACGAACAACGACGGATGATTTATATTTAGTGCACGACCAAAAAGTTGAGCCTTTTATTGGCGATCTCGATGATTATCATAAATGGCTATCAGAGCAACAACGCATCGAAAAACAATCAAATGAAACAGTAAGTGATAAAGAAAGCTCAGTAAATATCAACCGTAGAGAACAAAAAAGGTTAGATGCAGAGTTTAGAAAGAAATTAACGCCTTTTAAAAAACAGTTGAATGAAGCTGAAAAATTAATGGAGACATACTCACTACAGCTGCAAACAATAGAAGAGCAGCTATCCGATGCGGGTTTATATGAACAGTCAGAGAAAGCTCGATTAACCGAGTTGTTAAAATCACAAGCTGAAGTAAAACAAGCATTAGAAGAAGCTGAAATGCAATGGATGGAAGCGCAAGAGACAATTGAATTAATGCAAGTAGAGTTTTCTGTATAGATTAACTGCTTGAGTTTTAAATAATATTATTCATAATCACAAAGTGGATTAACGCATAATTGTAAGGAAATAAGAATGAGCTTTAAAACAAATGAATACTTTGATGGCAATGTGGCATCAATTGCTTTCCAAACTGAAACGCTGCCAGCAACGGTAGGGGTTATGGAAATAGGCGAATATACTTTTAACACTGGGGCTAAGGAGTATATGACTGTTGTAAGTGGAAGTTTGACAATTAAACTTGCAGGTAGTGATGATTGGGTTACTTATAATGCAGGTGAAACATTCCCGGTTGAAGCAAATTCTAGTTTTGATGTACAAGTAACGGTGCAAACTGCTTATTTATGTCTTTATGAAAAATAAATAAAAGTAGTAAATGTAATTAAATCAGGAGCGAAAGCTCCTTTTTTGTGCCCAATAGATATTGAAAATAGAGGTTGGTCATTTGGTTTACAGCTAAAAAAACAGCATATTGGTTGGTAATTCTACAAACGATTGCTTGTTTGGAATAATCTGTCAATAAATGCTTGCCAATGTGATCTGAATCCCTATAATGCGCATCCACAGACACGGGGCGTAACGCAAGTTAGCAACCAGTTTGAGAATAAAACAAACGCATTTATCGCTTCGTAAGAAATGTAAAATAAGACGTTGACATTGTTCGAAAGGCGCGTAATATACGCACCTCGCCGCAAGGCGCGCTCTTTAACAATTTAATCAAACAATCTGTGTGGGCACTTATTGTTGATGTGATTTCAAATAATCAAAAAGTAACGCTTCTGCTTGCAGAAAGTTACACCTAACTTGTTTAGGTAACATCAATAGAAGTGACACACGAATTAATTCATTTACATTGAAAGATTTATCTTTCAATGATTAACAGGCCAAATATTTATATTTGGTGATTAATTCAGAATAACAAGTACTTCGGTACTTAGTTTTAGTCAGTAATATTGAGCTTGGTTAAATTCTACTTCGTAGAAAATAACCTAATTAAACTTTAAATTGAAGAGTTTGATCATGGCTCAGATTGAACGCTGGCGGCAGGCTTAACACATGCAAGTCGAACGGTAACAGAGAATAGCTTGCTATTTTGCTGACGAGTGGCGGACGGGTGAGTAATGCTTGGGAATTTACCTTGTTGTGGGGGACAACAGTTGGAAACGACTGCTAATACCGCATAATGTCTTTTGACCAAAGGTGGCCTCTATTTATAAGCTATCGCGACAAGATGAGCCCAAGTGGGATTAGCTAGTTGGTAGGGTAAAGGCCTACCAAGGCGACGATCCCTAGCTGGTCTTAGAGGATGACCAGCCACACTGGAACTGAGACACGGTCCAGACTCCTACGGGAGGCAGCAGTGGGGAATATTGCACAATGGGGGAAACCCTGATGCAGCCATGCCGCGTGTGTGAAGAAGGCTTTCGGGTTGTAAAGCACTTTCAGCGAGGAGGAAAGGGTGCAGGTTAATACCCTGTATCTGTGACGTTACTCGCAGAAGAAGCACCGGCTAACTCCGTGCCAGCAGCCGCGGTAATACGGAGGGTGCGAGCGTTAATCGGAATTACTGGGCGTAAAGCGCGCGTAGGTGGTTAATTAAGTCAGATGTGAAAGCCCAGGGCTCAACCTTGGAACTGCATTTGAAACTGGTTAACTAGAGTTTTGTAGAGGGTGGTAGAATTTCAGGTGTAGCGGTGAAATGCGTAGAGATCTGAAGGAATACCAGTGGCGAAGGCGGCCACCTGGACAGAGACTGACACTGAGGCGCGAAGGCGTGGGGAGCAAACGGGATTAGATACCCCGGTAGTCCACGCAGTAAACGATGTCTATTAGAAGTTTGTGGCTATATGCCGTGGGTTTCAAAGCTAACGCATTAAATAGACCGCCTGGGGAGTACGGCCGCAAGGTTAAAACTCAAATGAATTGACGGGGGCCCGCACAAGCGGTGGAGCATGTGGTTTAATTCGATGCAACGCGAAGAACCTTACCATCCCTTGACATCCAGAGAATCACCAAGAGATTGATGAGTGCCTTCGGGAACTCTGAGACAGGTGCTGCATGGCTGTCGTCAGCTCGTGTTGTGAAATGTTGGGTTAAGTCCCGCAACGAGCGCAACCCCTATCCTTATTTGCCAGCGGGTCAAGCCGGGAACTCTAGGGAGACTGCCGGTGATAAACCGGAGGAAGGTGGGGACGACGTCAAGTCATCATGGCCCTTACGGGATGGGCTACACACGTGCTACAATGGCAAATACAAAGGGTTGCTAACCTGCGAGGGTATGCGAATCTCATAAAGTTTGTCGTAGTCCGGATCGGAGTCTGCAACTCGACTCCGTGAAGTTGGAATCGCTAGTAATCGTGGATCAGAATGCCACGGTGAATACGTTCCCGGGCCTTGTACACACCGCCCGTCACACCATGGGAGTGGGCTGCACCAGAAGTCATTAGCTTAACCTTCGGGATGGCGATGACCACGGTGTGGTTCATGACTGGGGTGAAGTCGTAACAAGGTAGCCCTAGGGGAACCTGGGGCTGGATCACCTCCTTACGTAAAGAAATTCACAATAATGAGTGCTCACACAGATTGTTTGATTAGACTGAAGAAGTGCAGAAGTTCTATGTCCCCATCGTCTAGAGGCCTAGGACACCGCCCTTTCACGGCGGTAACAGGGGTTCAAATCCCCTTGGGGATACCACTACGATAAAAAAGATATTCAATCTTTTTAACCATCCATTGGTAGGAACTGAGTTTACGTTTTAAGTGAAAGTCACTTTATAAACATTAAGTTTTAATGCTTATAAAGTGTTTTTTAACACTGCTCTTTAACAATTAGGAAAGCTGATAAAGTTCTGTTTGAACGTATGGATATAGATATCAATATGTTTAAACGAAACGAAATTGTTCTCAATGATTAATTTATTAATCATTGTAATCAAGCAAAAATAAAAGTTCATTTTTCACGTAGTGAAATGTGAACAGTACGTATCTACTCAATCTTATGATTGATAGGTGCACGAAAAACGAATGTTGTTTTTTGTATTGTAAAATATGAGAAATCGCAAGCGTCTTGGAAACGACATACAAAACAAAAATCAGTATTAAGTAGTGATGCCAAATGGTGTTGCCCACTCAGACATTGACAAAAAGACGTCAATCTCTTGTTGGGAACAATACCTAAAACGCGTCACTGCGTGACACTTTTTAGGTGTTGTATGGTTAAGTGAATAAGCGTGCACGGTGGATGCCTAGGCAATTAGAGGCGATGAAGGACGTGGTAATCTGCGATAAGTCCAGGGGAGTTGATAACAAGCGTTATATCCTGGAATTTCCGAATGGGGCAACCCGGCACTTAGTGTCATCGTTAAGTGAATACATAGCTTAACGAAGCGAACGAGGGGAACTGAAACATCTAAGTACCCTTAGGAAAAGAAATCAACCGAGATTCCGAAAGTAGCGGCGAGCGAAATTGGAACAGCCCTTAAGCTGTTTAGAAGTTAGTAGAATGGTCTGGAAAGTCCGACGATACAGGGTGATAGTCCCGTATATGACAACTTCTTTACAGTGAAAACGAGTAAGACGGGACACGAGAAATCCTGTTTGAATATGGGGGGACCATCCTCCAAGGCTAAATACTCCTAATTGACCGATAGTGAACCAGTACCGTGAGGGAAAGGCGAAAAGAACCCCTGTGAGGGGAGTGAAATAGAACCTGAAACCGTGTACGTACAAGCAGTAGGAGCCGACTTAGTTCGGTGACTGCGTACCTTTTGTATAATGGGTCAACGACTTAATTTCAGTAGCAAGGTTAACCGTATAGGGGAGCCGTAGGGAAACCGAGTCTTAACTGGGCGAATAGTTGCTGGGATTAGACCCGAAACTTGGTGATCTAGCCATGAGCAGGTTGAAGGTTGAGTAACATCAACTGGAGGACCGAACCCACTAATGTTGAAAAATTAGGGGATGACTTGTGGCTGGGGGTGAAAGGCCAATCAAACCAAGAGATAGCTGGTTCTCCTCGAAAGCTATTTAGGTAGCGCCTCGTGTATCACTGTTGGGGGTAGAGCACTGTTTGGGCTAGGGGGTCATCCCGACTTACCAACCCCATGCAAACTCCGAATACCAACAAGTGCAATCACGGGAGACACACGGCGGGTGCTAACGTCCGTCGTGGAAAGGGAAACAACCCAGACCGCCAGCTAAGGTCCCAAAGTATATGTTAAGTGGGAAACGATGTGGGAAGGCTTAGACAGCTAGGAAGTTGGCTTAGAAGCAGCCATCTTTTAAAGAAAGCGTAATAGCTCACTAGTCGAGTCGGCCTGCGCGGAAGATTTAACGGGGCTAAACATATCACCGAAGCTGCGGATGCTTATTTATAGGCATGGTAGAGGAGCGTTCTGTAAGCCGTCGAAGGGAAAGCTGTAAGGCATCCTGGAGGTATCAGAAGTGCGAATGTTGACATGAGTAACGATAAGGGGGGTGAAAAACCTCCCCGCCGGAAGACCAAGGGTTCCTGTCCAACGTTAATCGGGGCAGGGTGAGTCGACCCCTAAGGCGAGGCCGAAAGGCGTAGTCGATGGGAAACGGGTTAATATTCCCGTACCCTTATATTTTGCGATGGGAGGACGGAGAAGGCTAGGTGGGCCTGGCGATGGTTGTCCAGGTTCAAGTATGTAGGTGGAAGACTTAGGTAAATCCGGGTTTTCTTAACACTGAGATACGATGTCGAGTCACTAAGGTGATGAAGTCATTGATGCCATGCTTCCAGGAAAAGTCTCTAAGCTTCAGAAATATAAGGATCGTACCCCAAACCGACACAGGTGGTCAGGTAGAGAATACCAAGGCGCTTGAGAGAACTCGGGTGAAGGAACTAGGCAAAATGGTACCGTAACTTCGGGAGAAGGTACGCCGCTGACGGTGAAGTCCCTTGCGGATGGAGCTATTGGCGGCCGAAGATACCAGATGGCTGCAACTGTTTATTAAAAACACAGCACTGTGCTAAATCGCAAGATGACGTATACGGTGTGACGCCTGCCCGGTGCCGGAAGGTTAATTGATGGGGTTAGACTTAGGTCGAAGCTCTTGATCGAAGCCCCGGTAAACGGCGGCCGTAACTATAACGGTCCTAAGGTAGCGAAATTCCTTGTCGGGTAAGTTCCGACCTGCACGAATGGCGTAATGATGGCCATGCTGTCTCCACCCGAGACTCAGTGAAGTTGAAATCGCTGTGAAGATGCAGTGTACCCGCGGCTAGACGGAAAGACCCCGTGAACCTTTACTACAGCTTAGCAGTGAACTTAGAGCCTACATGTGTAGGATAGGTGGGAGGCTATGAAGCGTTGTCGCCAGATGACGTGGAGCCAACCTTGAAATACCACCCTTGTATGTTTTGAGTTCTAACCATGGCCCCTGAATCGGGGTTTGGGACATTGTTTGGTGGGTAGTTTGACTGGGGCGGTCTCCTCCCAAAGAGTAACGGAGGAGTACGAAGGTTGGCTAATCACGGTCGGACATCGTGAGGTTAGTACAATGGTATAAGCCAGCTTAACTGCGAGACAGACACGTCGAGCAGGTACGAAAGTAGGTCATAGTGATCCGGTGGTTCTGAATGGAAGGGCCATCGCTCAACGGATAAAAGGTACTCCGGGGATAACAGGCTGATACCGCCCAAGAGTTCATATCGACGGCGGTGTTTGGCACCTCGATGTCGGCTCATCACATCCTGGGGCTGAAGTCGGTCCCAAGGGTATGGCTGTTCGCCATTTAAAGTGGTACGCGAGCTGGGTTTAGAACGTCGTGAGACAGTTCGGTCCCTATCTGCCGTGGGCGTTTGAGAATTGAGAGGAGCTGCTCCTAGTACGAGAGGACCGGAGTGGACGAACCGCTGGTGTTTGGGTTGTCATGCCAATGGCATTGCCCAGTAGCTACGTTCGGAATCGATAACCGCTGAAAGCATCTAAGCGGGAAGCGAGCCTCAAGATGAGTTCTCACTGGGACTTTAAGTCCCCTGAAGGGCCGTTGGAGACTACAACGTTGATAGGCAAGGTGTGTAAGTGCGGTAACGTATTGAGCTAACTTGTACTAATTACCCGTGAGGCTTAACCATACAACACCTAAGACGTGTTGATGTAACCAAGAAAAAGTACGTTTGCGACAACATATTTTACAACTTGCAAGATTAAAGAATAATAGACAGCTTTTCTAATTAACTTTTTAGCTTGGCGAACATAGCGCTGTGGTCCCACCTGATCCCATTCCGAACTCAGAAGTGAAACGCAGCTGCGCCGATGGTAGTGTGGGGTCTCCCCATGTGAGAGTAGGTCATCGCCAAGCGCCTAATAAACGAAAAATCCCTGTTGACGATGTCAGCAGGGATTTTTTCTTTTTAGGGTACTGACGAGGATGACCTGCTCGAGAGTAGGGCGAGTATCGCGATAGCGATGTGTCACGAGCTTCGGTGCTCTGCGACGACTTTCCATTGCTAGACACCTATTTAGAAGAAGCCCTGATAGAAATATCAGGGCTTTTTTGCTTTTTAGAGATGATAAAAGTGGCCCATCAACGTCAAGTAATACCAACTCCGGTAAGTATGTGATCTAAATTTTGCGTAGGAAAATCAGCTTAATTTAAGGCGTAATTTGACGTAAATGGTTATTCCCTTTGCGAAAATTACAACGCAGCAGTAAGTTGTTTTAACCAGTAAAATAGATCAGCTATTTATCGGAATTGGTATAAGGTTGCGTTAGTCCACTGGACTAACGGACCTTGCTCTCCTTCCCATTCCGAACTCAGAAGTGAAACGCAGCTGCGCTGATGGTACTTAGTTGCATCTTGTTTCCTTGACCCCCCCCCCCTAACTAGATTTCAAAATTACAGGGATTGGTATATGCCCTGCCCACAAAAATTTAGTGTTATCGGAGTAAAGCTTTTTTGTTTGTTTTTTAGACCTTTCTCATAGAACAACAGTAAGATACTCTTATTTCTATGAGCTATTCTCCATAGCAGTGATAATTTATAGTTCTTTTTTACGTGTTACTCTGTTGTTTTGCTAGGCTAATGAAAATAGCGATTGGCGATAAAAAATCAGATGATTGATTTCCGATGGTGCATTTTATTGCAGACTTAAAGTTTTACCTCACCAGTTTATTCTTAACTATAAGGTTTTCACATGGTTCCTTTTAATGCCTTACATTGCATTTCTTCAGCTTTTATCGAACGGCCAATGCCTCAGCTCTGGTCATATATATCAGCGCTTTATATGATTGACGAGTCCGCTTGGATGTCTGAACTTTTATCTGTTGTCACAGAAGATCCATTTAAAAATGCACAAACTAAATTAGTGGCAAAAGATATTATTTCTCGCGTAAGAGCGGATAAAAAAGCAATACATATGATTGATGCAGTGTTACTTGAATATAGCTTAGATACTCAAGAGGGTATTCAATTAATGTGCCTTGCTGAAGCACTTATGCGTATTCCTGATTCAGCCACTGCCGATGAGTTGATTAGAGATAAACTAGGTTCAGCCGATTGGCAATCACATTTAAAGCACTCAGACTCTATTTTTGTTAATGCATCCACCTGGGGATTGTTAATAACGGGGAAAATTTCTCGTATTGACGTGACACACGACGGAGATGTCGGACATGTTATTAACCGTTTGATACATAAAATGTCTGAGCCTGTAATACGTCAAGCTATTTATCAAGCGATGAAAATAATGGGACAACAATTTGTACTAGGTAGAAACATAGAGGAGGCGCAAAAAAAGAGCGAGTATTTCACGAACCAAGGTTTTAGTTACTCCTACGATATGTTAGGTGAATCTGCATTAACGCGGAGTGATGCTCGCCATTACTTTGATTCATACATGTCAGCTATCGAATCCATTGGGCAAAATCAACTTAACCTTGCCAATAAATGTAATGCAGCAACAGTTTCCATTAAATTATCTGCTTTACATCCCCGTTATGAATTTACTAATAAGGATAATATATTAAAAGAGCTATTTGATACGGTTCTATTGCTGGTTAAACATGCTAGGTCAGTTGGTGTTGCAGTAACCATCGATGCTGAAGAAGCTGACCGTCTAGAGTTGTCATTACTTCTATTTGAACAATTATATCGGCATCCACTATGTCGCGGCTGGGGAAAATTAGGTGTCGTTATTCAAGCTTATAGTAAACGTGCCTTAGCAGTTTTGGCTTGGCTGGCTGCACTGGCCAAGCAGCAGGGTGATTGTATCCCTGTGCGCTTGGTAAAGGGGGCATATTGGGATAGTGAGATAAAGTTATCACAGCAGCATGGTTATGATGCATACCCTGTTTATACACGCAAAGAAGGCACGGATGTTTCTTATTTAGCATGTGCTAGATTTTTGTTAAGTGACCATATCAAAGGTCTTATTTACCCTCAGTTTGCGACTCATAATGCGCATACGGTTGCTGCAATTTCATTGATCGCAAAGCATAAAAAATTTGAGTTTCAGCGTTTGCATGGGATGGGGGAAGCTTTATATAAACAAGTTGTTTTTTTGCTCAATATTCCTGTCCGTATTTATGCGCCAGTCGGTAGCCATAAAGATTTATTACCCTATTTGGTTAGGCGTTTATTAGAAAATGGTGCTAATAGCTCTTTTGTGCATCGACTTGTTGATGCTAACTGCCCTATTGATGAATTAACAAAACATCCTGCCGATATATTAATGCAACGGCCAACATTACATAATGGCTTAATTGCATTGCCTCCCAATATTTTCTCTGATCGTAAAAATTCGCACTCTATTAATATTCATATTAATGATCAGGCCCGTTCTTTACAGTGTTGTGTTGACGTTTTTATAGACTCTTATTGGCATTCTGGTGCGATTGTCGATGGTCGTAAGTATTACCCATGTGATGATCAGTTACAGGATCACCATACTATTTATGCTCCCTATGACCGTAATGTTGAGGTTGGCAGAGTACAGTTTGCGAATCCTTGCATTGTTGAAAAAGCGCTGCATAGCGCTTATCAATATCGTTATCAATGGCAACAAAAAACGGTTGTAGAGCGGGCAAACTGCCTATTGGTATTGGCTGATCTACTAGAAATACACATGCCAGAATTGATCGCTTTGTGTCATAAAGAAGCGGGTAAAACGATACAAGATAGTATTGATGAGGTACGCGAAGCAGTTGATTTTTGTCGTTACTATGCCAAACAAGCGATACACCACTTTGAGTCTATTGGCACGGTTATTGGTTATGATGGTATAAAAAGGCAAGTCAAAATGGAGGGAAAAGGGGTGTTTGTCTGTATCAGCCCCTGGAATTTTCCGCTTGCAATTTTTATTGGGCAAATTAGTGCCGCTTTAGTTGCGGGAAATACGGTTTTAGCTAAACCTGCTGAGCAAACGTCACTAATCGCTGCGCGTGCCGTAGAGCTTATACTTGCCGCAGGGGTTCCTGAAAAAGCAATTCATTTATTACCCGGAGTTGGTAGTGAGGTTGGATCTATTCTAACGAGCGATTTGAGAGTATCTGGTGTGGTTTTTACAGGTTCAACGATAACCGCACAAGCAATAAATCGCGCTTTAGCCGCGCGTGGTAGTGCTGAGTTTACTTTTATTGCTGAAACAGGGGGGCAAAATGCGATGATAGTGGACAGTACAGCTTTACCTGAACAAGTGGTAAGAGATGTTATTCGCTCGGCCTTTGCTTCTGCCGGGCAGCGCTGCTCTGCATTACGTGTTCTATTCATTCAGGAAGAGATAGCTGAGCGTGTTATCACCTTGATTAAAGGTTCAATGCAAGAGTTAAAGGTTGGTTTACCTTATTTACATAGCACTGATATCGGTCCTGTTATTGATAGCAGGGCGAAAGCTAAATTACTTTCGCATATTGCAAGTCTTTGTAATGATAATCATAAATTAATCGCTACCGGGATATTAGATGACAGTTGCTTAGATGGGAATTTTGTTGCTCCAACGGCTATCGAAATTGATAATTTAGGACAATTACAAGCTGAAAATTTTGGGCCCGTCTTACATGTTATTCGTTTTAACTCAGCGCAGCTAGATAAGGTAATCGATCAAATAAATGGTACAGGTTTTGGCTTGACTATTGGCATACACAGTCGCAATGAAAAACGTTATTTGTCGATTGCCAAACGAGCTAGAGTCGGTAATTGTTATATTAATCGCGATCAAGTTGGCGCTGCGGTTGGTGTACAACCTTTTGGTGGGCAAGGGCTTTCTGGTACGGGGCCTAAAGCTGGCGGACCCCGTTACTTGTATCGTTTTGTTGATCAAGTTGACAATAATCGTTCTGCCGAAGATGGTCTTTCATAGGAAATAAGTGATGTTAAGTAATACCCAACTAGCTTTGCGTAAGGCATTAAATATTTACCCATCTTGGAGTGCATTAAGCGTAACAATAAGAGCGCAATGCTTACAACGTTGGGCTGAACTATTACCGAAACAACTTACTGTTGAATGTGTCGATTCATTAGTTATAAAAATGATTGAATATCAATCGAGTAGAGCGATTGAACTGATTTCTCAGGCGCAAATAATGACCGGCCCCACGGGAGAAATTAATGAGTTATCTACCGCTGGTCGGGGGGTATTTCTTATTGCTGCTGAGCGTGAAGTTCCTCTGACAGCCATTGTGGGGTTTATAAGTTGTGCACTGGTGGCAGGTAATACAATATTGCTCTCTTTAGCAGAGCGGGAGTCACTGGCGGACCGTTTATGTAGTAGTTTAATGGCTGCTGGGCTAAGTGAATCTATTGTAACGACAGTTAACTATAGGGAAGTTGATAGCGTAATAAACAAAAGTACAATTGCCGGCGTTGTATTCATGGGGGATCAGTCTAAGGCGGTTAATATTAAAAAAGATTTAGCCTGTCGTGAAGGGGCTATTGCCCCATTAATTGTAGAAACAGATTTACTGCGCTTAACAACGCTCTTGGACAGTTATCTATTATTGCGTTTTATTACTGAAAAAACACAGACAATCAACGTTACCGCTATAGGGGGAAATGCAACATTGATGGCATTGGGTTGTGGTGATTAATGGTTTGTTGGTTGATTTTTAATCACATATAGACGCTATTTTTTCAGTTTAATTCATCATTTAAAATTAATCGAGCGAACTGTAATGTGATATGCCAAAACAGCGCTATAGATACCAAGGGTTGGGACTTTTTGTTGTTTTTTTACGAAGTAATAACAGACTATAATCGCTCTATTTTTTAATCCTTACAAAGACTTATACTATGCTCTGTTTGAGAACTTGCCTTAATTTTGATACAGTATTCACAATGTTAAAAAATTAGCATTGACATTATGAATGTAAAATTAACTTGAAATTAGGATTAAGTGGCTAAAATGCATGATGCGATTACATGTTTTTTAAACTGTCATACAGTCATTTTCCTAAGTTAATTCAGTGATAAATTATACCTAAGGAGAGTGTATGAATTTAGTAAAGAAAGTTTCATTAGTTATTACTTCAATTGCCGTTATTGGATCGATTTCTGCCGCTAATGCAGACAAACTTGATGACGTTATCAATCGAGGCACTTTAAATTGTGGTGTTGTTCTTGACTTCCCGCCGATGGGTTATACCGATAAAGACAACAAACCCGCAGGTTTTGACGTTGACTACTGTAACGACTTAGCTAAAGCGATAGGCGTAAAATCAAACGTGATCAACCTGACTTGGGGAGATCGAATTCCTTCATTGATCTCTGCTAAAACAGATGTGGTGGTTGGTTCAACTTCAGATACATTAGAGCGTGCCAAATCAGTTGGATTTACTTACCCCTATTTTGTCTTTAAGTTTCAAGTATTATCGAAGAAAGGTGTGAAAATGATATCTTTTGATGATCTTAAGGATGTGAAAGTTGGTGCTGCATTAGGTACAACATACGAAAGCGAGTACTTTAAATATGCGGATTCGAAAGGATGGGGGCGTGATAATTACACCTCTTTTAAATCAGAAAATGATGCGTTTTTAGGGCTATATCAAGGTAAAGTTGATGCATTAATTTCCACTAACACCAATATAGCCACCAAGCTCACTTCTGGTCAGTTTGACGATTTCGTTGCTGGACCTTATGTACCAAATTATGATGATGTTGTTGGGCTTATTGCAAAACGCAATGAACTTGCTTGGATAAATTACCTTAATCTATTTTTAGTTCATCAAATTAGAGACGGTCGCTTAAATGATCTACATATGAAACATTTTGGCACGCCAGTATCGCCAGATATGGTTCAATCTTTAATTGATAATAAGTAACTTTATCGAATCTTGAATCAAAAGCAATAAACCTCCAGCTAAGCTGGAGGATCTTTAGGCTCCTCAGTCATGATCAAACAAATCATACCGTCCGGTAAGGAGGCTGATAAAGAGGAAATATGGACAATTATGAATTTCATTGGAATGTCGTCTTTGATGCATTTCCACAACTTTTAACTGGTGCATTTACAACTTTACACGTCTCTGTTTTATCAATGCTTGTTGGTATCGCCATTGCAGTGTTATTAGCACTAGGAAAAATGTCAACATCGAAAGTTTTTTATCATGCCGCCAATATTTGGGTGGAGATTGCAAGAAATACTCCCGCACTTTTTTTAATATATATGGCCTATTTTGGCTTAGGTGCCTACGGTATCCACCTTAGCCCCTATGTTGCTGTTTTTTCTGCATTAGTTTTTATCAATGCGGGATATTTAGCGGAAACATTTCGCGGTGGTTTTCTCTCAATTCCAACGACGCAGTATAGCGCTGCTAAATCTTTAGGTATGAACAATATACAAGTCTATCGCTATGTTATTTTGCCACAAATGTTTAGGAGAATATATCACCCGATGACCAATCAGTTTGTTTGGTCAATATTAATGAGCTCTCTTGGCATATTGGTTGGTATGGATGAGCTTTCAGGTGAAACACAACGGTTACAGTCAACCTCTTTTCGAACATTAGAATTTTTTATAGTCGCTGCGGTTATCTATTTTGTGATCACCAAAATCGTGCTTATTTCGTCTGGCTTAATTGCCAATAAAATGTTTAAAGGGGAGATTTCATAATGAATTTATTTACTCCCCTATCATGGAATGATGCTGGATTTATATTAACAGGTATATTAAACACCGTTTATATATCCGTTGTGGCAATCATTGTGGGTAGTTTGTTGGGCTTGCTGGTTGGTTTTGTACGAGCTGAATCTAATAAAGCGGTAAATGTATTGTTGGGTGCATTTTTAGATATTCTGCGATCAGTTCCCCTGATTATTCAACTTATCCTATTCAGTACTTTTATTGGTGCGATGGGTTATCCACTCGACCCCTTTGAAGCGGGGGCGATTATATTATCTCTTTATACTATGGCATTTATGAGCGAAGTGTTTAGGAGTGGTTTTGAGAGTGTTTCTCCTGCCATGATAAATGCTGCTAGATCATTAGGAATGAATTATTTACAGGCCGTTCGCCACGTTAGAATTCCCATTGGAATGAGAGCGGTCTTTCCCTCTTGGTTGGGGGTCGCACTGAGTGTGATAAAAGACTCTGCACTTGTTTCTGTGATTGGTTATATGGAGCTTTTAAGAACAGCCGAACAGCTAATATCAAGAACACAACAACCGCTAATGATACTAATAGGTGTGGGGGTGTTTTATTTTGTTATTTCTTACCCCTTATCGCGTTATGGAAAATATGTAGAAAGGAAAATGGAAATATGATTGAAATTAAAGGAGTTCATAAATCTTTTGGTGATTTGGAAGTGTTAAAAGGTATTGACTTAAATGTAAATCGCGGTGAGGTTGTGAGTATCATTGGTGCCAGTGGGAGTGGTAAGTCGACACTATTGTATTGCATTAATGCCATCGAAAAAATTAATAGTGGCAAGATCATTGTTGATGGTGTCGATGTCCATGATAAAAATACTGATATCAATAAATTAAGACAAAATTTAGGGATGGTTTTCCAACAGTGGAACTCTTTTCCTCATTTAACCGTGTTGGAAAATGCCGCCCTAGCTCCACAGATAGTTAAAGGTTTTAGTAAAGAAAAGGCACAGGAAATTGCGCGAAAAGAACTTATTCACGTAGGCCTTGGTGACAAACTTAATGAGTATCCGACTAAAATGTCTGGTGGTCAGCAACAACGGCTTGCTATTGCTAGAGCATTGGCGATGGAGCCCCCTTATATGTTATTTGATGAAGTGACTTCAGCACTCGATCCGGAGCTGGTGGGGGAAGTGTTAGATACATTAAGATTATTACGTGATGATGGTATGACCATGATTTGTGTGACCCATGAGATTGCATTTGCAAAAGAGGTTTCTGATAAAGTGGCCTTCTTCCATAAAGGGTTAATTGAAGAGATAGGAACGCCACAACAAGTATTAGATAATCCACAGCAAGAGAGAACCCAGCAATTTTTAAGTAAAGTGCTTTAATATCTGTTGAAATCAAACTATTAAGTAAGTGATTTTATTATTTTCAAATCACTTACTTATTACCCTAATTAAGCGATTATTCCTGCGTAAAATTTAGACTTCATACTTAACTAAAGTGTATTAAACATACTTTTACGATTCCTAAAATGAACTAACAATGCATCTTAACTAGCATGGGTATCGTGAATATTTAGTGGTACAATCCCCGATAATTATGGCACTCGATTCTTTTACTGTTTTATCTTGTTGCTTATAAATCAAATTATTAAGGCATATGCTGTTATGAATGCAATAGAACTTCAAAATATAACAAAAACTTATAAGGGTGGAGTCACCGCGTTAAAAGGTATTTCCTTAGCGGTTGCTGAGGGCGACTTTTATGCACTGCTTGGACCCAATGGAGCGGGGAAATCTACAACCATAGGTATCATCTCTTCCTTGGTCAATAAAAGTTCCGGCAATGTTAAGGTTTTCGGTTATTCTTTAGATACAGAATTAGAGCTTGCGAAAAGCCAAATTGGTTTAGTCCCTCAAGAGTTTAATTTTAATCAATTTGAGCCGCCAATACAGATTCTCGTTAACCAGGCTGGGTATTATGGCATTACCCGTAAATTAGCCCTGCTGCGTGCCGAGCGCTATCTAAAGCAGCTGGATCTTTGGCATAAACGTAATGAACCCTCTCGTGAATTATCTGGTGGGATGAAACGTCGTTTAATGATTGCCCGTGCTTTGATGCATGAACCTCGATTACTTATTTTAGATGAACCAACGGCGGGCGTTGATATCGAAGTTCGACGTTCAATGTGGGAATTTTTAAAAGAGATCAATCGCCAAGGTGTCACGATTGTTTTAACAACGCATTACCTTGAAGAAGCAGAAATGTTATGCCGCAATATTGGCATTATTAATAAAGGGCGTTTAATTGAAAATACCAGCATGAAATCGTTGCTCGCTCGTTTGGACAGTGAAATTTTTATTTTGGACATTGATAAAACTACCACTGTTCCATATAGCGATAACTGCAAGATAACGCAAATAGATGCGCAAACCCTTGAAGTTGAAATTAGTAAGAACGAGTCGCTGAATGCTTTATTTGCCGATCTCACTAAACAAGGGGTCAATGTGAAAAGCCTACGTAATAAGGCTAATCGCTTAGAAGAGTTATTTATTGGTTTGGTAGAAAAGGGTAACGCGCATGATTAACAGTAGTTATATAATCGCCTTAAAAAGTATTTGGCGTAAAGAGATCAATCGTTTTTTGCGCATCTGGGTGCAGACCTAGTTCCCCCCGTTATCACCATGAGTTTATATTTTGTCATTTTTGGTAATTTAATCGGCTCTCGGATAGGTGACATGGACGGTTTTAGCTATATGTCCTTTATTGTACCTGGGTTGATCATGATGTCTGTTATTACCAATTCCTATTCGAATGTCGCTTCATCATTTTTTAGTGCTAAGTTTCAGCGCAATGTAGAAGAACTTTTGGTTGCCCCCGTGCCGAATTACGTCATTATTTGGGGGTATGTGGGTGGTGGTGTAATTCGTGGATTAATGGTTGGTTTTTTAGTTACCTGTATCTCAATGTTTTTTGTTAAGTTACATATTTATAACATTGTCGTTTTAATATTGAGTGTACTCTGTACCTCGATTTTATTTTCCATTGGTGGGCTATTAAATGCGATTTTTGCACGCTCCTTTGATGATATAAGTATTATTCCTACCTTTGTATTAACGCCATTAACCTACCTAGGAGGCGTGTTTTACTCGATCACATTATTGCCTGACTTTTGGCAGGGAGTCTCACACTTTAACCCCGTATTTTATATGATCAATGCGTTCCGTTATGGCTTTTTAGGTATATCCGATGTGTCACTCGTTTGGTCATTTTCTGTAATAGCGGTATTTACAGCGGGGCTTTATGGCCTAGTCTCTTTGTTGCTAAAAAATGGTGTGGGGATTCGTTCATGAGTGAATTAGGTAATTCCAGAGTCATAATCTCTAATCAGCAAGGCTTGCATGAACAACTCGATGAGGTGGTCTTAAAACACCTCAAACATACTTTTCGTAAGCCCTATCAGCAACATACACTGGATGCTTTTAAAGCATGTGAAAAGTGGGTCGAGCAACAGGGTAAAAATATTATTTTTGACTCCTGTTGTGGTGTCGGTGAAAGTACTTATCACCTTGCTAAAAAACACCCCGAAGCGATAATTTTAGGGTTAGATAAATCTGCCGATAGGCTTAGTAAACACCCACAACAAATCAGCGATAACTACCGTTTACTGCAGGTTAATTTGAATGATTTCTGGCGTTTAGCGGTAGAGGCAAATTGGCATCTATCGCACCATTACTTACTCTATCCGAACCCTTGGCCTAAGGCGAAACACCTACAACGTCGATGGCACGGTAGTGCTGTTTTTCCCGCTATTATAAAGCTAGGGGGAGAGTTGGAGCTGCGTAGTAATTGGTTTACTTACATTCATGAATTTAGTCATGCATTGCAACTTGCAGGCCATTCCAGTGTCGTTGAAGCGTTTCATAGTGATGCTGCGATCACTCCCTTTGAACGTAAATATTGGGCAAGTGGGCAAAAATCATTACGGTTAATGAGCTCATTAGACTAATTATTTTTTATTTTTTGCAATTAATTCCCGAGTGATAAGGTCTATATTTTTATAGTTATCTAACTAGGGGATTAACCATGCTTATTAGACTTCGTAAAAAATCTGACCTTAAAGAGTCGCAATTAACCTCTGAGGATACCTATTTAAATCGCCGCCAAATAATAAAATCACTCGGCTTATCGGCATTAATGTTACCACTAGCAAAACCGTTACACGCCGGCTTACTGGATATTTTTTCTGATAGTGACTCTGCGCAGAGCGATTTACAGTTTAAGCGCCGCAAATTAAATTATATAAAAAATAGCCACTATGATTCACTCTCCCCGTTAACGCCGGAAAATAAAATATTACAGTATAATAATTTTTACGAGTTTGGCACGGGGAAGGGCGATCCCTTTGAACATGCTCAACAGTTTAAAGTGGATCCTTGGTCACTAACGATTGATGGCTTGGTTGATAAGCCTATTACCCTCAATTATGAAGATTTATTAAAACGTTTCACCATTGAAGAACGTTTATATCGGATGCGCTGTGTTGAAGCGTGGTCAATGAATATCCCTTGGTTAGGCTTTACACTTGCATCATTATTGAAATCAGTAGGGCCAAAATTAAATGCTAAGTTTGTTCGTTTCGAAACCTTGCATGATCCAAAGCAGATGAGAGGACAAGCTTCACGCTATGTTGGTGGGGGGATTGATTATCCTTACGTCGAAGGTTTGCGTCTGGACGAAGCGATGAATCCGTTAACCCTGTTATCGGTTGGTCTCTATGGGCAAACGTTAGCACCGCAAAATGGTGCACCTATCCGCTTGGTAGTCCCTTGGAAGTATGGTTTTAAAAGTATCAAATCCATTGTCAAAATCACGCTTACCGATACAGCACCTATCAACACATGGCAAAAAATCGCATCAAATGAGTATGGTTTTTATGCTAATGTCAATCCAGCTGTCGATCACCCTCGCTGGAGTCAAGCAAGTGAACGTTTCCTTGGTGAGGGGAATTTATTTTCGCAAACTCGGCAAAAAACGTTGCTGTTTAATGGCTACCAAGAAGAGGTAGCGAGTTTGTACGCGAATTTAAATTTGCAAAAAAATTATTAAGGTTATCTATTTTGACAATTAATCACAAAGAGATAATGAGCATTAAAATATTGATTCACCTTGCTGCACTGTTTGTCTTACTCTATTTAGCGCTGCTCATCGAACAGGGATCGTTGGGGGCTGATCCCGTTAAAGAGTTAATTCATTTTGTCGGTAAAACAGCCATGAATTTTCTACTGATCACTTTGGCAATAACTCCACTTGCCAAGCGATTTAAGCAACCTCTATTAATACAATTACGCCGTGTACTTGGATTATATAGCTTTGCTTGGGCATGTGTGCATCTACTCGCGTTTGTCTATTTAGAATTAAATTGGCAACTAGCACTTTTTGTCGATGAGGTTATTAAGCGTCCTTACATGACAGTGGGGGCGTTGGCATGGATTATTTTACTGCTTTTAAGTATTACCTCCGTCACCTTTATCCGTAAAAAAATGAAACGGGCGTGGCTAACACTGCATCGCTTTGTTTATTGGGCGGCGTTATTGGTGGTTATTCATTATTACTGGTCAGTAAAATCAGGACTAATTGAACCAGCGATTTATATCGCGATCTGTCTGTTTTTACTCGCACAACGCAAGGAATATTTTAAAAAATTACTACATATTTAACACTCTGATACCCGAGCAAGGTGCAATTTGAGATAATTATTGTTCACTTTTAGAGTGTTACAACGCAGAGCTGGTTTGTGAACTGGCAATCATTCATTTTTTTACTTTACATTCTTTAGCGATATTTGTTCTATTCACTGTGTATAACAAGAATTATTTTACGTAATAAAAGAACATGTAAGCGCTTTATAATTTGTTTCTGTGCGTTGTGTTGCCTTGTTTCGTAATTAATTTTCAAAAAAGCTTGAGTAAAAGTGTGATCTAGGTTACATTTGTCCTGTCCACTGAGGACGTTAACTAAAAATGATAAAAGGAAATTATTATGGATATTTTGTTTTTTTATGCAGGTCGCAATTTTTCAATATTTAACAGTGCGGAAGCCAACAGACGTGATTTTGATCCGACTTACTTTAGAAAATAATGAAAATTATTCCGGTTAGAGAAAACCGACCTTCAATAATAAATACAGAAGCGGGAGTCGTTCTTCCGCTTTTTTATGAGTCACTAAAGTAATTTAGTCTTACTTTAGGTTAGTTTCTTAGTTCTTCAACATTTCAAATGCTTCAATAAATTACCTCTTTCACTTTCATTCACCAAAAAATCAATTACGATATTGCCTCTCTTTTTGCAGGTCTGCAATTTATACCAATTCCGATAAATAGCTGATTATTTTACTGGTTAAAACAACTTACTGCTGCGTTGTAATTTTCGCAAAGGGAATAACCATTTACGTCAAATTACGCCTTGAATTAAGCTGTTTTTCCTACGCGAAATTTAAATCACATACTTACCGGAGTTGGTATTAGTTGCTGCTAATATGAATATTTTTATGGTATTCGGTCTTGCTAAAATAAATGCTAAGCGTCAGGTATAGAGCTACAAAAAAAGGGGGCTGTATTTTCATACAACATCCCCTTTGTGTTATTCAGTGTAGTGGTAAGGTAATTAAAATTACCCCATTTTTACACTTTAAACTTCATTCTGAAAAATAGAAGCGTTAACAGTAGTAATAAGTATTCCGTGGCACCACCAGCACTATTTTCAGTCGCTGTCTCTGCATTGTTTGCCAATGAACTTGCAGAACCTGCTTCGTCAGCAAGTGAATAATCAGCGTCATTAAAGTCTGTTATTTTGTTTGCGTAGCCAAATACTTCTACCTCCGCTAAGCTAAGGTAATTTTGGCCATTTAACTGCACGCGTACCGTATAGACATCATCGGAATAGATATTGATCTCTGTCTTGGTAATCGCCATACCTGGATGCTCCTCAGAGGCGAGTACATTACCGTCAATATCCAGTAAGTCCACGTGGAAGTTACTCAATCGATTGCTGCAACAGTCGGTGCGGTTCCAAAGGACGACTCTATTGACCTGATGCGCGCCACCCAAATCAACTTTCCACCAAGCTTGATGGTCATTAAGAGTATGCGTTAAAGAGGCCGAAGACCAGTTTCCGTCTGTATTACCATCCACTGCGCGTGATGCCGTAATATTCGAGTAATTCGACGATTGACTGGTACTCTTATGTAAAGCAATATTGGACTCGGTTTGGTCATAGCCACCACCCGGGTTGTTTTCACTCACGGTGCCATCGCCAACAAATACTTGTACTTCTGCTAAGATTAGCGCTCCTGTTCCATTTAACTGTACGCGGACTGCGTAGACTCCTGAGGCAGATAAATCAAATTCTGTTTTGACCCCCGCTGTCCCAGAGTGCTGTCTTGTTACAATTACATTGCCTTTGACATCCAATAAGTCGACGTGAAAATCAGTTAATTGGTCTGGATCAACATCGGTATTGTTCCAAATCACCACTTTATTAACCGTACTTGCACCATCTAGTGTAACTTTCCACCAAGCGTTAGCTTCACTATTGGTATGTCCCAGTGATACATAGCCCCATCTTCCGTCTGTATTACCGTCCACTACATACGATGATAGTGCATCGGCATAGGTCGATGATTGGCTGGTGTTTCTATACAAGGCTATATTGTCATCGGAGTCGGTTGGGTCATACCCCTCTTCGTAGCCAATGCCATTAATTAAGTCAGTTCCAATGACTTCTACTTCTGCTAAGCATAGGTAACCTTGTCTGTTTTTCTGCACACGTACCGCATGGACACCAATGCCTGATACGTCGATATCAGTCTTGCTACCCGCTGTGCCAGGATAATGTTTTGTTGCGATAACGTTATTATCAACATCGAGTAAATCGACGTTAAAGTCTGTTAAAAATTGCAGATAAGCTTCTTCAGTGCTATTCCAAAGCGTCACTTTATTAACCTTGCGCGCACCGCCAAGTTCAACTTTCCACCATGCATTCATATCGTTGCCTGTACGAGTAGTAGAGTAATCTCCCCAAATTCCACTGGTATTGCCATCTACAGCACGATCAGAAATTGCGCTAACACCATAAGTCGACGATTGGCTAGTCTCTCTACCTAAGGCAAGGTTGCTTGGTACCGTTGTGGACAAAATGTTTTCAGGTTGTTCGCTTTCGATAAAAGACATTTTATCAAGATTCGGACCACCGTTGCCTCCAGCAACCACTCTAATGGTATTATAGCCACTGACTAATGGAACGACGATTGACTCAGTATTCCAGGTCGACCAATTTGCCGTTCTCGCAAAATTCAGTGTACCGATAGTATTGCCATTGTGGATCACTTTACTTGGACGCCTACTGCTACCCGCTGCGTAGCGGAAGTCGAGTTGATAATCACCTGAATTGGAGACGTAAATATTATTCCATTCAAGATAACTTTCATTGCCGCCATAATCCATGAAGGCGGTGCCAGTATAACCAAATGCCCCCGTTCCTGAAGAGACGTTCCACCTACTCGTATAATCTTCTGCCTGATATTCCTGCGTATTAATACTATCATCACCGCCGTCGAATTGAGCTGCAAGGGCAACATCGTTTGCGGGCATTATTAATGTAGTGCTCTCTGAGAGTAAACTATCAATAGTAGGAGTACCTGATTTTACTAGCCATTCGACAAAATATTGGTCATAAGCCGGATTGGCATCAATGGCCACAGGTGTACCTGACGGATAATTACCACTGCCACTTCCCCCAATTACTTTCAGCGTGTAAAGCGGTTTGTTCTTGTACGTTGAGCTTAAGGTCACTGCATGTGCAGGCATTGTTAACGTAGTAATTTCGTCGGTTCTACTGGTGATAAGAGGATCACCCGACAATACAAACCATCGATCAAAAACCTTACCGTAAGGCGACTGGTTGGCCTGAATGGTTACTACATCACCCACTTTGTAATCGCCATTGAGACCGCCATTCTGTACTGTCAGTCTATAAGTCGGTTCTGATATTGGCTTATAGGTTGCAGTGATAGTGACAGGCAATGACTGCATCATTAAGTAACTGGTTGAAGCAGTGAGATCTAGATTCCAAGGATCCCCCGCATTCACAACCCATTTATCAAAGATTTTACCGGCAGGGGCTGTGTTGGCAGTGACGGTTAAAGTAGTGCCTGATAGATAAGTACCGCTGCCACTGCCATTGTTTACTTTCAGTGTCAGGTTTTTTAACGCCTTGTACATTGCCGTTACTTCTACCGCACTTGCTGGCATCGTAATGAAGGTGCTAAATTGGTTTATATTAGTTATCTGAGTATTACCGGAATTGACTACCCACCGATCAAACTCTTGACCATAGGGTGCCATGTGGGCTGTGATCAGAACACTTTCCCCCACTGTATAGCTAGCACTGCCACTGCCACTGTTTACAGTCAGATAATAATTTGACGACCCGACTTCTTTATAGGTTGCCGTTATCGTTACAGAAGTTGCTGGCATTGTTAAAGTCGTGGTTGATCCGCTGCTATTGGCTATTTGAGGGTTACCATTAGTTACGACCCAGTGGTCAAAGGCTTGACCCGCTGGCGCAGTATTGGCGTTAATCGTTACGTTTGTACCCGCAGCATAACTCGCACTGCCACTGCCATTGTTTACAGTCAGATAATAATTTGACGACCCGACTTCCTTATAGGTTGCCGTTACCGTTACAGAAGTTGCTGGCATTGTTAAAGTCGTGGTTGATCCGCTGTTATTGGCTATTTGAGGGTTACCATTAGTTACGACCCAGTGGTCAAAGACTTGACCCGCTGGCGCAGCATTGGCGTTAATCGTCACGTTTGTACCTACAGCGTAGCTATTACTACCACTGCCACCATTAACGGTGAGGGTGTAATTTATTGGTTGCGCACTACCTGTATATTGGTTGATCCAGCTTGTAAAGGTAGATACGCGAGTATAATAACCATATTGCCCAGGATCCGCACAACCATTACCGTGACTGACGATACCTATTTGAGTGCCGTTGCCTGTAAACAATGGGCCACCAGAATCACCTTGACAGGAATCTTTTCCGCCAGCGGCATAACCTGCGCAAAGCATGTTTTCGGTCGCATTACATACACTGCTAGATGCTATTGGCACATCTACTTTTAGTAAAATATCTGAAGCTGGACCGCCATGGTATATTGCTCCCCAACCGGTAACCGTAGCCATCGAGCCTGTGTTGGCACTGCCAAAACTAACGGATGGGTATATTGAATCTATCGGCAGATTGGTTTTGACAAGGGCTATATCATAACTACTATCAGTGGCATAATTAGGGTGTGGTATTTTTTCAACGATAGTAAGGCGTTGAGTTCCATTCGTATCGTTTTTATTGTAAAGCCCCATCACCGCAGAGTCGAGGTAAGCGACACAGTGGGCTGCTGTTAAAATATAATAACGACTGACCACCGATCCCCCACAGAGATGATATCCACCATTCTGTAGAGAGACCATAAACGGGAACTCTCCAGGACTCGCCTGCTGACCACCAACGATTTTGGCGAGCATCTGTTTATCTTCGATGGGCATTAGGTCTGAGCCCGTTGCACCGGCATTGGTGGTAAAAAGGCTAAACAGAAAAGTAAATAGGATCAAAAAATAATCTTTTGCATCCTAGATATTTTCTGTTTAAATAAAAATACACTATCCATTTATAAACTTCCTTATCAAATATTTTAATGTAATCCTGAAAAAGATCGACGCTTAATCAGAAATGTCATTCAACATTAAATGACCACGACCATACCAGAATTTAAAATCCCGGTATTTCATAGACATCGAGTGATTGTCTCGATGGCTCCGTAGAGATGATTGATTGGTCATTAATAAAAAGAGATTAATGACGAGCCTTGTTTCAAATTTCAGATATGAAATATTTTTGAAACCCAATTGACAAATTACTTGCATGAAACAAAAATAACTGTCAATCAATAATCATCAATGCAAAATAATTAAATCATATAAGTGTCATTTGAAAACGAGAGAAAGCGCTTACTTTTTTATTTATGATTGTTATATTTATGTAACAATGGGAGCTAACTATCTTTTTGTATCGTTTTTATTGATTAAATTTCTACCGAAAACTTATCGCTAAATTAATAAAACGGCTAGCGTTGTGTCTTGCTGCACACTTTGTAAAATTAATATTGACAAGGGGGTATATTTGATTTGTTATTTTTTCTTTTGTTGATGCTAAGTAATGATTTGCTCTATAAAAAGATTAACTTTTCAGTTTCATTTTCTTGTCATATTTGCCCTGTAAAAAGAAGCCACAATTACTTCTATTTGAGATACTTATGAAACTTAACTTACTGACTTCTATTATTCTATCTTCCTCGTTGATGGGGTGTCATTCTACGGATTCGTCGAATCAAGCTTCACATCAAACAATTAAATTAGTCGAGCAAGGTCGTTATCAATCGCATGTTTTTGATGAAAGTGCCGCTGAAATTGTCGCTTTTGATAAAAAATTACAACGTGCTTTTGTTGTTAATGCTGAGTCAGGGCAAGTCGATGTCTTAGATAGCGCGGATATTCGCGAGCCAAAATTATTAAATAGCCTTAATGTTGCCACCGATATTAAATCTCATTTTGATGCGTTTGCGGGAGCGGCGAATAGCGTTGATGTGTTCAATGGTTTGTTAGCCGTTGCCATCGAGGCTAAAAATAAAACTGACGCGGGCTGGGTGGCTTTTTACGATACGCAAACGTTAACTTTTATTAAAGCGCTGTATGTTGGTTCATTACCTGACATGTTAACATTTTCAGCAAATGGTAAACAGCTGGTGGTCGCCATTGAAGGGGAGCCTTCCGATAATAATTACGCTGTTGACCCGATTGGGGAAATTGCCATTATTGATATTGATTGGCAAGGTGGTGCATTGTCCACCGCTTTAACGCGTCTTAATTTTGAGCAGTTTAACCGTGCTGGTGACCGTTTTGGTGAGCTGCCTGATCAGCTTGTATTAAATGGTTTTAACGCATCTGTGGCGCAAGATTTAGAGCCTGAATATGTGGCGATTAATAAAGATAGCAGTAAAGCTTATGTGAGTTTACAAGAAAATAATGCGATTGCGGTGATTTCTCTGACCGAGAAAAAGATTGAAAAAATTATTGCACTCGGTTTTAAAGATCATCTACAGCCGGGTAATGAGTTAGACGGCAATGATAAAGATGGACAGGCGATGTTAAAAAGTGAGCCTGCTTGGGGCATGTATCAGCCCGATTCGGTTGCGGTGGTGACGATGGCAGGAATAGACTATTTGATAACAGCCAATGAAGGTGATGATCGTAGTGACTGGATCAGCGACTTAAATCAGGCTGAATGTGAAGCTGGTCATTACTATTTTAATTTAGAAGATAAAGCTTGTGCCGATGATATTAAATTAAAAGATGCCTTGGATAGTAGGGTTTATAATCCATTGAGTGCGACTAATCGTCTCGATTTCAGTGAGTTTACTGAACTCGGTAGTCAAGCAGATGCTGTTAAACGTTTAAAATTCTCTTATTCTGCGACTAAACAGTTTGGCGATATTAATGGCGATGGAAAAATAGACAGGTTATTGACCTTTGGCGGCCGTTCATTCTCTATTTGGAATATGCAAACAGGAGAACTTACCTTTGACTCTGGCAGTGATTTTGAGCGTATTACGGCAGAAAAGTATGGCGCAAACTTTAATCAGACGCACAGCAAAAATAAAGCGGAAGATAGAAGCGCTAAAAAAGGTCCTGAGCCTGAAGCATTAACGACGGCGGTGATTGAAGGTAAAGCCTATGCCTTTATCGGTTTAGAGCGTATGGGGGGGATCATGGTGTACGATATCAGTGAACCCGCTCAAGCTAGGTTTGTTCAATATTTAAATAATCGAGATTTATCGCTGGACCCCAAAGATAATAGCGAGCTTAATGAACAGGGGAAAAAGATCTATGCGGTTGATGCGGGGGATTTAGGGCCTGAGGGAATGCGCTTTGTTGCCGCGCAAGATAGTCCAACGAATAGCCCAATATTAATTGTTGCCAATGAAGTTAGCGGTACAACTAGTTTTTATCGCATTGATACGACTCAGTTGTAGAAATCAGGGGGGGGTAAATAAAAAATCCGCAACTAGCCTGCTAATTGCGGATTTTTTTATAAGATTTATTAGTACTCTGTTAAACAGATTTAATTAAGCAACCTGTACGGGTACATCTTTACTTGTACGAACAACATTATTTTGTGCATCTAAGTACACTAAGCTGGGCTTATGTTGCGCAATTTCCGCATCATTTAGGCTTGCATAGGTACAGATGATAATACGATCGCCGACCGCTGCCATGCGAGCTGCTGCACCATTTAATGAAATCATTTTCGAGCCGCGTTCACCAACAATTGCGTAGGTTGAAAAGCGCGCGCCATTCTCAATGTTGTAAATCGTAATTTGCTCGTACTCTAAAATGCCAGCCTGATCAAGCAGATCTTGGTCAATAGCACATGAACCTTCGTAATTAAGTTCAGCATGAGTCACACGAGCTTGGTGAAGTTTGCCGGTTAGCATTGTTTTTTGCATACAAAAACCTTTCTATTTTGTGATAATTCGAGCAGGTTGCGACTATAAAGTAAAATGCTTAGCGGTGCAAATTTATACACAAGTCACAACGATATTATCAATTAAACGTGTTGAGCCTAAAAAAGCAGCCATAAGGATCACAACTTCTTTACTTTCCTCTGTCATTGGCTGTAGTGTGTGGCTATCAACAATATGAATAGCATCATTTTTAAAGCCCGCATTTTCTAGTTCAATGACCGCCTGCTCGATTAATGTTGTGTGTTCAACTTGTTGCTTTTGAACATCTATTGCGAGTTTATTCATCACCTTTGCCAGTAATGGAGCGATCTCTTTCTCTGCACTACTGAGTTTATTATTCCGTGAACTCATCGCCAAGCCCGTCGTTTCTCGCACTGTTGCCACTGGGATGATCTCAATCGGCATCGCTAAATCAGTGACCATTTGTTTAACAATCGCGAGTTGTTGAAAGTCTTTCTCACCAAAACAGGCAAAATCAGGCTGTACCAAGTTGAACAGTTTGTTAACGATGGTGGTCATCCCGCGAAAATGACCCGGGCGAAGTTCTCCCTCTAAACAGTCACTTAAAACGGGCACTTCGACATAGGTTTGTTTTTCTAAACCATTGGGGTAGATAACATCTGCTGTTGGAGTGAATACAATATCCACGTCTTGTGCTTCGAGTGCTTGTATATCTTCAGCGAGGGTTCTTGGGTAATTTTGTAAATCCTGTGCGTTATTAAATTGCATTGGATTAACGAAAATGCTGACAACGATAATGTCTGCTTTTTTCTTAGCCTCATCCACTAACTGTAAATGGCCTTGGTGTAAGTTGCCCATGGTAGGCACGAAGGCAACACTTTTCCCTTGTTGCTTCAATTGCTTTATCTTTTCCCGCAATTGTAAAGGATTCTCAATAGTCAGCATGTCGGTATTCTTTTTTTAGTAAAAACTGTGTTCAGCGGTAGGGAAAGTGCCGTTTTCCACCTGTTCTTTATAGAGTGCAACAGCTCGGCGAATATCACCGGTCTCAATTAAGAAATTTTTGGAAAATTTGGGGCAGAAGCCGGCTGAAATACCAAAGGCATCATGCATCACCAAAATTTGTCCATCGGTTTCATTGCCTGCACCAATACCAATAACGGGTATTTGCAATGCCTCACTGACACGCGCGGCCAGCGGAACGGGGACGCATTCTAATACTAAAAGTTGAACGCCTGCTTTTTCTAGTTGTAATGCATCTTTAATTAGTAAATCGGCTTGCTCTTCACTGCGCCCTTGTACTTTGTAACCACCAAAAACATTGACCGATTGTGGGGTTAGACCGAGATGTCCACATACGGGGATGCCTCGTTCGACTAAACCTTTTATGCTTGACGCAAGCCATTCTCCACCTTCTAATTTAACCATGTTGGCACCAGAGCGCATTAGGGTCGCTGCATTGCTATAGGTTTGCTCTGGTGTGGCATAACTCATAAAAGGTAAGTCTGCGATAATAAGTGCATTTTTTGCGGTACTGGCAACGGATTGGGTATGATATTTAATATCATCAACCGTCACGGGAAGTGTGGAATCATGCCCTTGAAGTACCATTCCTAATGAATCACCTATTAATAGTACTTGAATACCAGCTTGATCGAAAATGGCAGCAAAACTTGCATCATAAGCTGTAATACAGGTTATTTTTTGCTTGTTTTGTTTCATTTTTACTAAACCAGAAACGCTAATTTTAGCCATGATGACTCCTAAATAAGAAATGTATTTTATTTTCTATTCGTTAATGATGGTTAAGTTGTTTCTATCACATTGTTTTACTAATTGTGATAGCACACTACCATCGGGTAGTTGTAGATCTGCTGCTATTTCTAATAGGGGGTAAAGAACAAATTCACGTACTTTCATTCCATAATGCGGAACGGTTAGGCGCGCGTTATTTATCTGTTCATCGCCATACAATAAAATATCCAGATCTAAGGTGCGCGGTCCCCAGCGGTTTTCCTTGCGTACTCGTCCTTGTGTTTGTTCTATTGCTTGCAAGTTGTCTAATAATTCAAGTGCCGACAATTGCGTGTTAAGGTGCGCCACTGCATTCACGTAATCAGGCTGGTCTTGCGGTCCCATCGGCGTGCTACTGTAAAGCGAAGAAACCGTCACTAGCTCTGTGTTAGGCAGCGCTTTTAGTGCTTCAATAGCCTGTTTTATTTGCAAGATGGGCGTCGCTTGATTGCTACCTATACCGATATAACTATTCACTTTTATTTACCGTTTTGTCTGCACGTTTAGGCTTATGGTATCTACGTTTTTTAGGCCTTTTGTTTGCGTCAGGTTTATATTCAGTGGCCTTATTAATTTGCTGGCGACCGTGGTCATGCTCAGGCAATTTATTATGCAGTTGATACTCCTGCCACCAAGCGGTTAACTCTGCTAATTCAGTCGTCTGTTCGACTTTCGCTCGCAAGGATAAGAAATCGAAGGCCGCTCGGAATTTAATATGTTGATAAACGCGCTGTGCACGTTTTCCGCCAAAACGAGGTAAACGCAACTGTAGCATCCAAATATCACGAATTGTCGCCGTAAAACGTTTCGGGATAGCAATCGTTTTTACTTGAATATTGAGCACTTCATTCATGGCTAATAAAAAGGCGTCGTGATATTCAATGCCACTTTCAAAGCTCATCTCTTGCGCACGTTGCTCAAGCGGATACCATAACATAATGGCGTAAATATAGGCCGGGGTAACTCGCTGCCTTGCTTTTATGCGCGCATCACTGTCACGTAGTGCTTGCTCAATGATAGCGGTCGCTTTATCGTCTTCCCCATCTTTAAATAGAATGGGGAATAGCATCTGTAGTAGCTTGTATTCTTTTAATAGTCGGTAGGTTGTTAAACCATGTCCAGAAAGTAGCAATTTAATGACTTCATCAAAATGACGCGCTGCTGGAATATCTTGTAGAAGCGGTGCTAAACGTCGGATCGGCTCAGCACACTCTGTACTGATGGTTAGATCCAATTTTCCTGCAAAGCGGATCGCTCGTAGCATGCGCACGGGATCTTCTCGGTAACGTACTTCGGGATCGCCAATCAGCGTTAATTTTCGTTCTGCTAAATCGTCCATACCACCGCAGAAATCATAAAGGGCGAAGTCTGCTATATCATAGTAGAGGGCGTTAACGGTGAAGTCGCGTCGTTCTGCATCTTCCTCTAATGAGCCATAGACATTATCGCGGAGTAACATGCCTGCTTGAGATTGTTTAACTTTTTGTTTATCTTGGGCATGGTTGTCATCGTGATGACCACGGAAAGTGGCAACTTCAATGACTTCGCGTCCAAATAGAATATGAGCTAAGCGGAATCGGCGACCAATTAAGCGACAGTTACGAAATAAGGCTTTCACTTCTTCGGGGGTTGCATCTGTTGTGATATCGAAATCTTTTGGTTTCAAACCAAGTAGTAAATCGCGAACGCCACCGCCAACCAATAAGGCACGAAATCCGGCATTATGCAGTCGATACAGTACCTTTAGGGCATTTTCATCGATATTTTTGCGTGAGATAGAGTGTTGCTCACGTGGAATTTTGTATTGCTCTAACGTTGCCGTTGGTGTTTGCTTCTGTTGCTTGCTAAACACTTTTTTAACGAATGTAGTTAATCGTTTAATAACTTTATCCTCGAAGACTGCGATTCATGTAGCTTAAAAAAAATCAAGCGCTTATTTTATGTGCGTGGCTCATTAAAAACAAATTAATTTTTAAATTTGAATTTCTAACTGTTTTGTTATTTTCTGTAAAGACCAATTAGCAACGGCCGATTTTAGTATATTTTCACAACTGCTTACGTCTGTGTCCGCTGATACCGGGTTGCCGAGAAAGCTGAGTGCCTTAAGCAATGTGGGAATAGGATCTCTGCGGTCAATCGCTAGGGCATGATTTTGTTTGGATAATTTTTTACCCGGTGAGGTAACTGCAACGGGTAAATGAATATAGTTTGCTGCAGGTGCATCTAATAATTGGTATAAAGATAACTGCTTGCCCGTTGTCTCTAATAGGTCAGCGCCACGTACTATTTCTGTTATGCCCTGCTCAATATCATCGATGACAACAGCGAGATTATAAGCATATAGGCCATCTTTACGTTTAATAATAAAATCTTCTTCGGCTTGCCTTTTATTAAAGTGTACCTCGCCCTGCAGTTGATCATAAAAATAGCTAATAGGATGGGATAATTTACTTAAATTTATCCGTAAGGCATTATTTGTTATGGGTAAATTTTTTTCTCGGCATTGGCCAGAGTAGATGCCGCCCTGTTGCTTAATCATTTGTCGAGTGCAGCTACAACCATAACACATTGCTTGTTTATTAAGTTGTGAAAGAATCTCTTCATAGGCCTCACTGCGCTCGCTTTGATAAACAACCTTGCCATCCCAATGTAATCCATAGGCTTCTAAAGTCCGGAGAATATCATCACTTGCACCTGTGACTTCACGAGGTGGGTCGATATCTTCAATGCGCACATGCCAAAGGCCTTGTTGTGATTTGGCTTGTAAATAGCTACCTAGGGCGGCGATAAGAGAGCCAAAATGCAAACTTCCTGAAGGAGAGGGGGCAAAACGTCCTCGATAGCTTATTTTTGGGCTGGATAGGGAATGAGACAAAAGTTGATACCTTGTAAACAAATACGGTTAACCTAAAGCTAACCGTATTTTGGCATAGACTATTCGTGATTAACCAATAATTTGTTTTTCTTTAATTTCAGCTAATGTTTTGCAATCGATACATAAATCAGCAGTTGGGCGCGCTTCTAAGCGGCGAATACCAATTTCAATGCCACAAGATTCACAGTAACCAAAATCATCTTCTTCTATTTTTTTCAGTGTTTTAGATATTTTTTTAATTAAACGACGTTCACGGTCACGAGCACGTAACTCTAGGCTGAACTCTTCTTCTTGTGTTGCTCTGTCAACAGGATCAGGGAAGTTCGCTGCTTCATCTTTCATGTGATCAACGGTGCGGTCAACTTCTTCGCGCAGTTGTGTACGCCATGCTTCTAAAATTTTAGTAAAGTGCTGGCGTTGCGCTTTATCCATGTATTCTTCGCCGCTTTTTGCTGTATACGGCTCCACACCGGCAAGGGCTAAAATACCTAAAGTTTTTTTACTATCGTTAGTGGGCATTGAAAATTCCTTAATAAATGCTTAATCGCGTGAAGTTGCTGGCATCATTCAGTGGTAAATAGAATTAATATTGCAGAAAATTGCCATAAAATGACTCTGCTTATTTTTTGCGGCTATCTATAGCAAGTATTAACCACCTAGTCAAATTAAATGCATAATTAGGCATTAATTTGATCTGTTTTTATGTGAGAAGGCAAACATTAGATAATTGCCTTAACTTATTTTCTATTGGTTGATATTGCCGCGATGTCACCACTCAATTTTTATATTAGCAGCGCCTTGTAAATCTATTTTATTGATGATAAAACCGCTATTAATTCCCTCATTATATAGCTTATATCAAGCTTTGCCTCATTGAGGTGACGAAATCTACGTTAAGTTAGCGTAAGCTAGCCCGATATCGCATAGATACGAATTAATACCATTCACTTACTTAGGCTATTTTAGACGTGCTTCCGATCCATCATTTTATTACGCAAATACAGACAGAGCTTACTCAATCCAACGCATTGGTACTTCAGGCTGAGCCCGGTGCGGGTAAATCAACAGCTGTGCCATTGGCATTACTCGATGCGCCTTTTTTAGGTGGGAAAAAGATTATTTTATTAGAGCCGCGACGTGTCGCTGTTAAGTCGATCGCCTTCTATCTCGCGAAACAGTTGGGGGAAAGTGTCGGCCAACGCATTGGTTATCAGATTCGTAACGAGTGTAAGCGTTCTGCTAATACGCAGCTGGAAATTGTTACTGAGGGGGTATTAACGCGTCGTTTGCAAAAGGACCCAGAGTTGAGTGGGGTGGGGTTGATTATTTTTGATGAATTTCATGAGCGGTCAATTCATGCTGATTTAGCATTAATGTTAGCCTTGGAAGTGCAACAAGCCTATCGCGATGATTTAAAATTATTAGTCATGTCTGCGACGATAGATGCTGATTTACTTGCCAATTACCTGAATAACGCGCCGATTATTAGCTGCCCTGGGCGAACTTACCCCGTTGCCATTGACTATATCAATAATCCTACAACTTACCTTGAACAGCAAGTGATGCAGGCGCTGAGAGTTGTTTTAAATGAGATTAATATGGGCGATATATTAGTTTTTTTACCCGGGCAAGGGGAGATAAAACGGCTGTTAAAATTGGCTAAGGAGCAATTAGATTCGAACATCGAGTTCCTGCCATTATATGGCGCATTACCACTGGCACAGCAAGAGTTGGTGCTTAGTAAAACAGTTGAGCATCAACGTCGAGTGATATTTTCGACGAATATTGCTGAAACCAGTTTAACGATTACAGGTATTACTTGTGTCATTGATTCTGGTTTAGAAAAACAGTTAAATTTTGATGTTAAAAGCGGATTGTCTCGGCTAGATACAACGCATATATCTAAAGCGTCAGCCACACAACGAGCTGGGCGAGCCGGACGTTTACAAAATGGACGTTGTATTCGCCTATGGAGCGAAGCAAAACAGCATGGATTGCATGAATTTCAAGCCGAAGAGATCACCAATAAAGATTTAAGTAGTTTAGTGCTAGAGCTTTCTGCGTGGGGCGTGACGCAGTTTGATATGGTGAACTGGTTAACGCCTCCTCCTGAACATCACTTTGATGTCGCCTGCACGTTGAATCGATCATTGTCGCTAATGGCGGATCATAATAAGCTAACTCAGCAGGGGGAGTTGGCGCTAACAATGGGGCTAGAACCAAGATTAGCGAGTATGTTGCTGCACTGTGATTCAGCATCGCAACAACATGTCGCCTCTGTTTTGGCGGCATTATTGAGTGAGCGTGATATTTTATTCAATGCCGATAGCGCTGATATTATGGAGCGGGTGATCCTGTTTAATGACTATCTTAAGGATAGAAGAATAGCCAAGCAAAATCAGCGCATTAATATTCACGTATTAGATCAAGTTATCACCTTAGCGAGATCCTTTGCTAAATCGCTGCGCATAGCGATGTTACACGACCCCATGAGTTTGCCAGAATTGAATGCGCAGGTCGGCACCTTGTTACTAAGGGCATATCCTGACCGTCTAGCGAAAATACGCAATGTAAATAGTAATCGCTATTTGCTTGCCAATGGTCGCGGAGTGACGCTTCGTGAGGGTGACGCTTTGCAGGGGTCGCAGTGGCTTGTTGTCTGTGACTGCGATGGTAAAAATAAGGATGGTTACATTTATAGTGCAGCGACCGTTTCCATGGCGCAGATTAACAGTGTGCTGGCATCGTCGTTTAAGACAAATCACCATTACCTATTAGATGATAAAAAAGAGAAGGTGATTGGTAGAGAGCAATTACTTTATCACTCACTGCTGCTGCAAGAAAAAATAGTCAATACCATTCCTGAGAATGATTTTGTAAAATGCGTTGCTGATATTGTAAAGCAGGAGGGGCTTGGGTTTCTTAATTGGACGAAAAAATGTGCAGGGTGGTTAGCAAGGGCTGAGTGGCTAGGCGGCGTAATGGATAGCTTTCCGCCGATTAATGAGCGTTATTTAATGAATGAATTGGAAAACTGGTTTTTGCCTTACATTAGCCACATTAAAACGATTAAACAGCTGAGACAATATCATCTTATCGATTTACTGATGGCAACCTTAACTTGGCAGGAAAGGGAGATGTTAGAGAGCCATGCCCCTGAGTTCTATCAAGCCCCTAGTGGAAAATCGATTGCCATTCGCTACGATCCTCATCAAGGGCCGACAGTATCAGTTGTGTTACAGGAGATGTTTGGTCAGTTGTCTTCACCTAAATTAGCCAATAATAGCATAGCAATTCGCTTTGAATTACTTTCTCCTGCATCACGTCCGATTCAAACAACCAGTGATATAGCTAATTTCTGGTGCACCTCCTACTTTGATGTTGCCAAGGAGATGCGTGGACGATACCCGAAACATCGTTGGCCTGAAAAACCCCTCGAGGAACGCCCAGGGCGTTCGATTAAAGTTAGCAAATAACAGGCAATTAATTTTGTCTATGAAGTAGGCGATTAGGGGGATTTAAGGCGTCGCTATCACGATTTACTGTGCAAATTAGTAATTGTAGCAATATGCTTGTTACAATTGTGAACATAGGGATAAATGGGACGCTCTCTCGGTAATTTTTTGTCTATTAAAGCCGATGTCACTGGTTGAGTGAACCGCATCGCGGTTATCGCTAAGTAAAAATATTAATAATAAATACAAGTGGTTGGAAATTGGATGTCACAAAAAAGTCGTGTTACAAAGAAAACAACGAGCAGTAAAAAGAAAGTAACAGCTAAAGGGAAAACGATTAAGCAAACTATTTTGCATTTTATCTGGTCCTTTTTGTGGAAAAGTTCACTCGCTTTGATCGCGGTAATGTTTCTTTTAGGTATCTATTTTGATCGTAAAATTGAACGTAAATTTGATGGTGCAACATGGGCATTGCCAGCGCAAGTTTATGCTCGACCGTTACATTTGCAAGTCGGCAAGGAGTTATCGCCGACATTATTGATAAGTGAATTAAAAACACTCAACTATCGTCCTGTAGAAATAGTGCAAAGTCGAGGGCAGTTTTCAGTTGCAGGCGATCAGGTGACGATTTATCGTCGTGCTTTTACGTTTTCAGATAGACCAGAAAGCGCTGTTAAGATAAATATCCACTTTGATGTTGACAAAATAGTCGCGATTAAAGATAGCAAAGGGCGAGAAATACAATCAATTCGTCTCGACCCATTGCTCTTAACCCGTTTACACTCACAACAGATTGAAGATCGAGTATTTGTTCCCTTTGAAAAAATTCCAGATCTATTTATTGATACATTATTATTGATGGAAGATAGAAATTATTACCATCATCAAGGGGTTTCTCCCTTTGCAATTTTGCGTGCTTTTTTGGTTAATTTTCAAGCCGGGCGGACGGTTCAGGGAGGGAGTACGCTGACCCAGCAGTTAGCTAAAAATGTATTTTTAACACAAGAACGTAGCCTTTGGCGTAAATTTCAAGAAGCCTATATTGCTCTATTATTGGATAGTAAATATAGCAAAGACTTGCTTTTGGAAGCCTATTTAAATCAGGTTTACCTTGCTCAAAATGGCGCAACGGGGATTTACGGTATCGGGCTTGCCAGTGATTTTTATTTTGCTCGTCCGATCAATGAATTACGTATCGAACAGATTGCGTTGCTGGTGGCTATCATTAAAGGACCTTCCTATTATAATCCGCGTCGTAATCCCGAACGGGCGCTCGCGCGGCGAGATCTTGTGTTGCGTGAAATGGTCGATAATAATTTAATATCGGCTGCGGATTATCAATATGCCGTTGCAGACAAGCTTAATTTGAGCGATAGCGGTGCCCTTAATGACCGTGCAAATCCAGCTTTTATTAGTTTGTTGTATAGAGAGTTGCAGGGGAATGTGCCCTCAGCGGTTCGCAATAAAAGTGGTTTACATATTTTTACCTCTATTGATCCGCTTTCACAGTTGCATGCTGAGTATGCTGTACAAAATGGGATAAAGCGCGTTGCTAAAAAGAATCAGCCAGATCTGCAAGGTGCAATGGTCGTTAGTGATAGAGAACATGCAGAGATCCATGCTGTCGTATCGGGTAAAGATGTCAAGTTTAGTGGTTTTAATCGTGCTTTAGATGCCATTAGACCGATCGGTTCATTAGTGAAACCCGTTGTTTACTTGACCGCCCTAGAGGAGGGCTATGGATTAGATTATATTTTAAATGACACTGCTATTGTCCTTAAAAATTCAACTGGGCAGCGCTGGCAGCCGAAAAATTATGATCGTAAATTCCGTGGGCAAGTTACGCTTGAATATGCCTTAGTACATTCTTTAAATGTCCCAACGGTTAATTTAGGGATGCAGGTTGGATTAAACAATGTGATTGATAATCTCCATAAGATGGGGGTGAAAGAAAAAATATTACCTTATCCTTCCTTGGTATTAGGCAGTGTTTCGCTTTCGCCGATACAGGTTGCACAAATGTACCAAGCGATCACGATGCAGGGGGTGTATGAACCCTTAACAATTATTCGCGCCATTGTATCTAGCGATGGGGAGTTATTATATGCAAGAAAAAATAAAGCATCGCGGATATTTTCCAAGCAAGCCGTCGACAATTTAAATCAAGCATTACATAAAGTTACTAGCGAAGGAACTGCGCGCAGCTTGCGTTGGCGCAATTCTGGCGAGGTGTTTGCAGGTAAAACCGGCACAACAAATGACCTTAATGATAGCTGGTTTGTGGGCTTTGATAACGATGAGTTGGTCACGACCTGGGTGGGTAAAGATAATAATGACAGTGCAGAGCTAACAGGCAGCAGTGGCGCCTTGGTGCTTTTCTCTGATTATATGAAACAGAAAAATAGGCATTAATATGAGCAGTTCATTAATGAGTATCGAGCAGTTGATCGACGCCTTTGCCGAAAATAGAGGCTGGGATAAACAGTATCGTTTAATTATTCAGCTAGGTAAGCAGTTGCCTGCCTTGCATGAAGATGAAAAGAACGATGAAAATCAAGTTAAGGGGTGTGAAAGTCTTGCGTGGTTAGTTGTCGAGCAGCAAGGTGAAGGCTATCATTTTAAAATGGCCAGTGATACGCGAGTGGTGAGTGGTTTAATGATGATCTTATTTATTCTCTTTGAGGGTAAAAATGCACAGCAAATTAAAGCGCTAGATAGTGATGCTGTTTTTCAAAAATTAGGGTTGTTACATCACCTCAGCCCTTCGCGAACCAATGGTCTCGTTGCTATTGTTAATAAAATAAAGAGCTTGTAATGTGTTAAAAAAAACGTCTGTTATTGTTGTTTTTTTACTGTCTGCCATGACGCCGTTTTTTATACAGGCTAAGCAGGCTGTTGGTTTTAAAGATTCAAAGCAGCACTATGTTTATAATATTTATTATAAAAATTATTTTATTGGTGAAATTAGCCGCGACATAAGCTATTACAATAACCATATCAGTATCACTAGCCATGCGGATTTATCCTTTTTAAGCTACGATTTTTTTGCCAGCCAAGACTCTCAGCTTTATTGGAGTATCCCTTTACAGCAGGTTTTCGTTAAAAAATTTAATCGGGTGAGTGATGGCTTCGGAATAAGCTACATCCAAGCCGATTTTTTCGATGATGGCCACCGCACTCGGCTTGTCAATAATGGTAAAGAGAGTGAATATATCAGTGAAGTGGGGCGTATATTAGATTTTAACGGGTTAAGCTTGCAGTTAGTTGAGGAATTAAAAAGCGGGCAAGTCAGTTTTGACTATTATATGCAGACGTCCAAGGCCATTATGCACTATTTTTTTGCCGTTAAGGGGCAAGAAGTGATCGATAGTAAATTTGGTAAGCTGACCACATTACGTGTGGAACAAATAAAAAAAAATGATCGAACATTAGTCGCTTGGTTTGCACCGGAGTTAAATTATCAAATGGTGAAATTTCATTATAAGCGAAAGTTATTAGATGTTAGTGGTGTGCTAAGTGAATACTCCGTGATACCAATGGGTATTAACCCTAAACCATAAAAAGATTAAATAGTTTTGGAAATTGATGAAAAATAAACAACAGATTGAAAAAGGTAGGCTACATCCAAGAAATTTACACTCACAAGGGTATGATTTTAAAAAGCTATGCACTATTAGTCCTGCGTTAACGGAGTTTGTTATTCGCAATCCAGATGGTCGTGATACTATCGATTTTGCTAATTCTAATGCGGTGTTAGCTCTTAACCAAGCGCTATTAAAGTGTTTTTATCATGTTGATTTTTGGCAAATACCGACCGGATATTTATCTCCTCCTATTCCTGGTCGTGCCGATTATATTCATTATCTTGCTGATTTATTGGCAGAGTGCAATAACGGCATTGTGCCAACAGGGAAGCAGATCAAAGTTCTTGATATAGGCAGTGGTGCCAATTGTATTTATCCTATTCTTGGTAGCCAACTCTATGGCTGGTCATTTCGTGGCAGTGATATCGATTCGTTAGCCGTTAAAACAGCTAATTTAATCGTCACCTCAAACCCACAATTATCACCCTTTGTGAAGTTAGTTTTACAGAAAAATAAAAATGCAATTTTCGATGGTATTATTAAAAAACAAGATCGCTTTGCATTAACGATGTGTAACCCACCATTTCATGCCTCTAAAGCCGAGGCAATGGCGAGTAATGCAAGAAAGGTCAATAATTTAAGTAAAGATAAAAAAACAGTTGATGTATCGCTTAATTTTGCAGGGCAAGATAATGAGTTATACTGTGATGGCGGTGAAATTGCATTTTTGAAAGAGATGGTTCGTGAAAGCAAAAATTATGCAGAACAGGTTGTTTGGTTTACTAGCCTTGTTTCCAAGTCTGAAAATATTGCTGTACTTAAAAAATATCTGCTAAAAATGGGTGCGATCCAAGTTAGAGTGATTAACATGTCTCAAGGGCAAAAAATAAGTCGTTTGATAGCATGGAGCTTTTTATCTGAAGTAAATCTACAGTTAAATTGAATGCGAAAAAGGAGGGGCTATGCTTAGTAATAAACTGCAAATTAATAAAAAAATAGTAATAGATATCCTGCTTATTACTTTGTTAAACCTCTTTTTCGGTTTTTTATTTTCATCAATAGATATACTCAAATTGGTGCAAGATTATGCCATTAATTATCCGAGTTCTCGCCTGCATATTATTATTCCATTAACTATTACGCTATTAATGAGTGGCTTTTTTTTTGTTCTTCGTCGTTGGCATGATAGTACTAACCTGAATAAATTAGCTAATCAACGTGTAACTAATGACGGTTTAACTAAGCTATACAATCGCCGTACAATGGAGTCAAAAATACAGGAAGAGTGGTGGCGTTTTGTTCGTTATAAGCAGCCCTTTTGTTTGATGCTACTCGATATTGATGATTTTAGAGCGATTAATGATAACTTCGGTCATCGAGATGCGGATCGTCTGATTGTTGAGATTGCCGATAAATTAGTTAAAAATGTCCGCCAGACAGATTTTTGTTCTCGTTGGAGTGGTACTGAATTTTTGATTCTGTGCCCGGTCAGTGAAGTAAGTGCGATGCATTTGGTCGCAGAAAGAGTGCGTACAGATATTTATGGTTTATTAAAGGATGGTGTGGAATTGAGTGTCAGTATTGGCATTTCTGAAGCAGATTTGGATAAATCGCTTGAAGAGTTAATTAAGAATGTTGAATTTGCTATTTATAAAGCTAAAAAAATTGGTGGTAATACCGTTGTTGCTTATTAATACCCATTATCAAGCAATTGCATGATAATGGGTATGATAGGCATTGCTTAGTTAAGCAAACGTGCGCGGATAGTGCCTTGGATCTCTTTTAACTTGTCTAATGCTACCTGTGCATCTTCACTGTTTACATCAATAACCACATAACCAATATTTTCATTTGTTTGTAGATATTGCGCGGCAATGTTGATATTGCTTTCTGCAAAGGCCAAGTTGATCTTAGTTAAGATACCCGGTTGGTTTTGGTGAACGTGTAATAAACGACTCGCGCCCTTATGCAGAGGTAATGAAACTTCAGGGAAGTTTTTAGAAGATAGAGTCGAGCCATTGTCAGAGTATTTAACTAATTTCCCTGCGACTTCATAACCAATATTTTCCTGTGCTTCCTGCGTGCTACCACCAACGTGTGGCGTTAGGATGACGTTATCAAATTCGCGTAATGGCGATTCAAATTCTTCATTATTTGATTTTGGTTCAATCGGAAAAACATCCACTGCCGCGCCAGAAATCTTTTTGCTTTTTAGTGCATCACATAACGCTGGAATATCAACCACAGTACCGCGTGCTGCATTCATGAAAATCGCACCATCTTTCATTTTTGCGAACTCTTTTGCACCCATCATGTTTTTAGTTGAATCAAGTTCTGGTACATGTAGGCTTATCACATCAGATTGTGCTAATAATTCATCTAATGTCGCAACTTGTGTTGCATTACCAAGTGTTAATTTATTTTCAATATCGTAAAAAGAGACTTTAAAACCTAAGTTTTCAGCTAAAATACCAAATTGTGTGCCAATATGGCCATAACCAATAATGCCTAAATTTTTACCGCGTGCTTCATAGGAACCATTTGCTGATTTATCCCATTCACCTCGATGCGCTTTAGCATTACGCTCTGGTATGCCGCGTAACAATAGTAATGCTTGTCCTAGGACTAATTCAGCTACACTGCGTGTATTTGAAAATGGGGCATTAAATACTACAATCCCTTTTTTTTGCGCGGCATCTAAATCAACTTGGTTGGTTCCGATACAGAAACAACCAATTCCGACTAATTTATCCGCAGCTTCGAGAACCTTTGCATTAATGTTACTGCGTGAGCGAATACCAATAAAATGAACATCTTTTATTTTTTCTATTAGCTCTTCTTCGCTTAATGAGGTTTTAATCGATTCAACGTTCGTGTAGCCCGCTTGGGTGAATGTATCGACTGCGCTGTGGTGTAATCCTTCAAGCAGTAGAACTTTAATTTTATCTTTACTGAGTGAAAACTTAGTCATTTTATTTCCTTGGGTCTTAGATAAGGTAACTGAACAATCAATTGTGCTAGTAAAATAGCAAAAACAATAGGATATGTGAATTTTTATGCACATATCGAGATATAAAAAATCACACTAACATATGATGAAAAGTGAGATAACTAAATCACAAAACTATTCTGGAATTATTTTAAAGTTTTTACGCCCTCTGGCGTGCCGACCAAAACAACATCTGCGCCACGAGCTGCAAATAGACCATTGGTGACGACACCAACGATAGCATTGATTTGTGCTTCAAGTTTAAGTGGCTCGGCAATTTTCATGTTATATACATCTAAAATAACATTGCCATTATCAGTTACTACACCTTGGCGGTAGACAGGGTCGCCGCCTAATTTAACTAACTCTCGTGCTACATAGCTACGTGCCATTGGGATCACTTCTACTGGGAGTGGAAATTCCCCTAATACATCTACATTTTTAGTATTATCAACAATACAGATAAAGTTATCGGCAACCGCGGCAACGATTTTTTCACGCGTTAATGCTGCACCACCACCCTTAATCATGTGGTTATATGGGTTTATTTCATCTGCGCCATCAACATAAATACTTAATTCAGATATCTCGTTAAGTTCAAACACATCAATACCGTAAGCTTTTAATTTTTCAGTTGATGCGATAGAGCTTGATACGGCTCCCTTAATGTCATATTTGATGGTCGCTAGTGCATCAATAAAATGATTAACTGTTGAGCCTGTACCAACACCAACGATCGAATCCTTTTCTACATATTGTAATGCTGCATAGGCTGCCGCCTTTTTCATTTCATCCTGTGTCATCTTGAACCTTATCGAAGAAGCGATTTAAAGTGTCGAGATTATATACCGAAGTAAATTAGAAATACAGATGTGCATTAGGTGGGATGGTTGATATTACCATTTGAAATGGTTACTTGGAGTGATAATCTCAGGCAGTGGTACATCCCATTCAAGTGTAGGTATAGTCGCTGCTTTTTGGCAGTCATGGGCAAGACCAATGGGGTAAGGGCCACTTTGATTTTTAAACCAAGGTGCGAGTGTGCGGTCGTAATACCCGCCACCCATGCCAATGCGATTACCTTTAAGGTCAAAGGCGACTAAGGGAGTAAATATCAGCTCTAATTCTTTTACAGGACAGGCGTTTAATTGATCTAATTTAGGTTCATAAATGCCATAGCGATTAAGCACCATTTCAGACGTTTCACTATAGGCTAAAAAAAGCAGATGTCCCTGACTAAAAGGGTGGACTACTGGTAAATAGAGTTGTTTATGATTTTCCCAGCACCATTGTATAAATGGTTGCGTATCTATTTCACCATCATTGGCCAGTGATATTGCAATTTTAGTGGCTTGCGTGATCCGTTCATGTTTAATCAAGCGTGCAAGCAATTTATTAGCATCATCTTGTTGTTGTAATGAAGGTAAATTACGGCGGGCATGGCGCATCTGCGTTCGTATTTCTGTCCGCGCTTGCATTATGTTTTGCGTTTCAATTGAATTTTTCATCACTGCGTTATTTTTATAAAAAGGAAAATAGAGAATAACATTAATGAAAGCTTGATTAAAATAAACTCTGTAGAGAAAGGGGGGATTTTACATTGAAGGAGCAACCCAAGGATACCGTTATTGACTGTTGACCTTGAACCCGAAGGTCAAAGTCGGTGTCTTAGTGTTTGCCTTAGGCTTCTCGATACTAGCCGAGCTTGCACAATAGCATTCATGCCAAGTCACCAGGATAAAGCTTATCGGCTCAGGGACGTAGTCAAGATTAGCGAATATCCGAGGGTTAAAAATACTTTACGACAATTTTGCTCATTTGCATAGTGATTTTTGTTAGATTATTTGTCTTATATCAACTCTAATTGAACTTTTTTGACCGTCAATTTTACAGTGCTTAATCGTGTTTTCTATTTTTATCCAATGGTTGCAATGCACTCTCTATTGACTCTTGCAGTGTTTGAATTCGACTATTGAGCTGTTCCATTTGTTGTTTGTTTTTTGCTTTTTCACTGTTAAGTTCATGGCAAAAATTTAAAGCGGCCATCACAATTAATTGCTCACTACGTAACGCGCGGGCATTCGCTTTAATGCTTTTTAATTTTTCGTTAAATTGTTCAACCGTGTTGTGTAAGGTTTCTTCTTGTCCATCAGGGCATGCAATTTTGTACTGCTGTCCTAAAATTGATATCTCAACATTTGCCATAATTCGCTCATACAATATAAAGGTCAAATGAGCGTTACAATAGATTACATGTGAGGCCGCTCGCTAAAGAGAAAATAACTTCAGAACTATAGACATCTAGTTGTCAAGTTTCAAGTACTTACTGGAAGCTAAATAGGCTCAGTGTTAGAATAAATGAGATGTAAGCATGTAACCGAGTTAAAAAGTCACTAAAAGCGTATTCATTACTATAAAGAGTCAAACAAATGAGTAAAGTATCATTACCAAGTTTAAAAAAAATAAATCAGGTATTTGCTGCTGCAGATTTATTTACAAATGCATCGGAAGCCCATGGTGTTTTATCTGGGTTGGTTTGTGGTGGTGTGAAACTGGACGATGAAAGTTGGCGTTCGCATTTTAATGATGTGGTTAACGAGGGAATGGGCTTGCCACATGAGGTAAAAAAAATGGTTGAGTCGATTTATCTGCAAGTCGTAAAGCAGATTACTGATGATGGCTTAGGTTTTAGGTTATTATTACCCAGTGATAATGTTCCCCTTGATGAGCGAGCTGAAGCGATGGCGCAGTGGGCGCAAGGGTTTCTCGTCGGGTTTGGCTTGGTCCAGCAAGCCCTTAATCAAGCCTCTGATGAGGTGCAAGAGGTAATTAGAGATATTAGCGATATTTCACAAGTCTCACTGGATTTTTCCCAAGAAGATGAAGAATCAGAGATCGCTTTTTCTGAAATTGTTGAATATTTACGTATCGGTGCGATGCTCTGTTTTGATACATTCTCGCGTCAACCCATTAAACCTATTTCTAAAACACTCCACTAAAAAGAGATATTATGAGTGAATTTCAAGAGCGAAGAGCGCGTTATTTAGCTCAAATGAGCGATAATAGTATGGCTATTTTTCCTGCTGCGGCTGAGCAGCTACGTAATAATGACTGTGAGTACCCGTTTCGACAAAATAGTGATTTTTATTATTTAACAGGATTTAATGAACCTGATGCCTACCTATTACTGATTAAGAAAAGCGAAGCAAACCAAGCAATTCTTTTTAATCGTAAAAAAGATAAAAGTGCTGAAATTTGGCATGGCTATCGACTTGGGCAAAGTGCAGCCGTGAGTGATCTTGGCTTTGATAGTGCCTATGAAGTCAATGAATTTGAACATCACTTACAAGCGTTGATGAATGGCTTGTCAGGCCTCTATTTCCCGATGTTTCAAGATACTCAATTGTATGACACCTTGAGTGGTGTGGTTAACCATTTACGAGCCGGTGCGCGTCGCGGTAGTGTCGCCCCTGTTGCTTTTTTTGATAGCTTAGCTATTTTGCATGAAATGCGTCTATTCAAGTCAGAATTAGAAATTGAATTGCTCTCTGAGGCGGCTGAAATCAGTGCTTCTGGCCATATTCGTGCGATGCAGAGCTGCCATCCCGGTATGTGGGAATATCAATTACAGGCAGAAATCGAGCATGAGTTTGCCATGCAGGGGTCACCGCAACAATCTTATAATAGTATTGTGGCTGGCGGGCACCATGCCTGTGTTTTGCACTACACCGAAAATAATAAGCAGCTACATAATGGCGATTTAGTGTTGATTGATGCTGGCGCAGAATATCAAAATTATGCGGGTGATATTACCCGTACTTTTCCTGTTAATGGTGTTTTTTCTGAACAACAAGCGACGCTTTATCAACTTGTATTAGATACGCAAATTAGCGCAATTAGTCAGCTTAAACCTGGCGTGGCGATGGCCGATGTTAACAAGCATGCGATTCGATTGTTGGTGGATGGTTTGCTTGAACTGGGATTATTACAGGGTGAAAGTGAGCAACTGATTAAAGATGAGGCCTATAAAGCTTTCTATATGCACGGTATCGGTCATTATATTGGCTTGGATGTCCATGATGTTGGCAGTTATGGCTCCTTAGAAGCCCCACGTCCACTTGAGGCGGGGATGGTCGTTACCATCGAGCCGGGACTCTATGTTAGTCTTGATGCTGAAGTTGATGATTGCTGGAAAGGAATAGGCATTCGTATTGAGGATGATGTGTTAATTACCGCACATGGTGCGCAAGTATTAACGGCGAGCGTACCTAAGGATATTAACGAAATTGAAGCCTTGATGGCCGCTAATAAAAAAGGTAAAAAATAGTCATGCAGGCATCGACTGAACTTGATTACGATATTGTTATTGTTGGTGCCGGTATGGTTGGCTGTTTGCTTACCTATGCTATTTTAAAAAGCTCACCAACGGTGCGTATTGCTTTAGTTGATGAAAACCCTGCTCGTGCCGTTACGGGTAAACACCCCGGATTTGATGCCCGTAGTATCGCCTTAAGTGCAGGGAGTGTTGAGTTGCTTGAAAAGCTTGGCTTGTGGGCTGAGTTGCGTGTTAATGCGCAGGCCATTGATGATATACATATCTCCGATCGCGGAGGTTGTGGCATGGTTGATTTGTGTAGCGTCGACAGTCAGTTAGGGAAACACAAACAATCCTTTGGTTTTGTGGTTGAGTTGCAGGATGTTGGTGCCGTTATTGATAAACAGCTCGCACGTTATACAGAGTTAACACGTCTGTATGATAGCCGTTTACAGGCAATAGAAAAATATACGGATAAAACGACTTGCCAGTTTGAAAATGGTCCGTTATTAAGTTGCCAATTGGTTGTTGCGTCGGATGGTGGCGATAGTATGACGCGTGGGCTACTCGGTATTGCCGCGCAACATTCAGATTATCACTGCAGTGCGATTATTGCCAATCTGCGCTGTAGCGAACCTCATCACAATAAAGCCTTTGAACGTTTCACTGAATTCGGTCCCATTGCATTGTTACCGCTTCGAGACAATCGTTATTCCTTAGTTTGGTCCGTGGCGAATGTCGATGTAGATAGATTGTCTGCACTAAATGATGCTGATTTTTTAGCTGAGTTACAACAGGCATTTGGTTATCGAGCGGGTATTTTTAGGGAGGTGGGTAAACGTGATATTTATCCACTGACCTTGATCCAAACAACTAAAGCGGTCACTCATCGCGGAGTCTGTGTCGGTAATGCCGCGCACAGCTTACACCCCGTTATGGGGCAAGGTTTTAATCTGGGAATGCGTGATATTTATGTATTGGCTCGCGTTATTGCCGAACTAGATAATAATGAGCAAATTGGTCGTTTTACCATGCTTAATCACTATTGGTTAGCACGAGAAAGAGATCATAAAAAAACCATTGCGATGACGGATTCGATAGTGCGGGTGTTTGCAAATAGCAGCTTGCCATTTATTATCGGCCGTAACATAGCACTGCAAGCAATGAGTGCTATTCCTTCATTATCAATGCCTATTGTGAAACAAGCAAAAGGGCAATTTAATTTATTTAGTCGAGACCACAACGCATGATGCAATCCTATGATTTAGCGATAGTCGGAGGGGGCATCGTTGGGCTAACGTTAGCGGCATCCCTTGCCGATAGTTCAATATCAATAGCCCTAATTGAAGCGCATAATGACCAACCATTAACGATTGAACCGAGTAATCGAGTGAGTGCGATTAGTTATGCTAGCCGTGCTATTTTCGAAAAAATTGGAATTTGGCAACAAATTGATCCGCAACGTGTGACCGCCTATGACAGCATGCATGTCTGGGAGAAGGATAGCTTTGCAAAAATAGACTTTAATGCGCAGCAAGTTGATTGCTGTGAGCTTGGCTACATTATTGAAAATAATCAAATTCAAGCAGCATTATTACAATTCGTAAAAAAACAGCATAACGTTACCCTATATGCCCCCGATCAACTAACCAATATTGCGATGGGAGAAGGGGAAGCTTGGCTAACCTTAAAAAGTGCCAATACCTTAACCTGCAAATTAATTGTCGGAGCCGATGGTGCAAATTCATGGTTACGTAAAAAAATGGATATTCCGCTCGTTCACTGGGATTATAATCACCATGCCTTAGTCGCGACGGTGAAAACAGAGTTACCCCATGCTCATTGTGCTCGGCAGATATTCACCTCTGAAGGGCCGTTGGCATTTTTACCGCTTTTTGAGCAAAATATCTGCTCTATCGTCTGGTCGGTCCCGCCAGAAAAGGCGCAACATTTGTTAACACTGCCAGCTGAGGAGTTTAATAAGGCGTTAACTCGAACCTTTGATAACCAGCTCGGCAGTTGCACATTGCAGGGTGACATCGGCAATTATCCCTTGACCATGCGCTATGCTCGTGATTTTGCGCAACATCGCGTGGCACTCATTGGTGATGCTGCACATACCATTCACCCACTCGCGGGACAAGGCGTCAATTTAGGTTTGCTTGATGCATTGAGTTTGCAGCAAATTATTTTACAGAATAGTGCCGAGCAAAAAGATATTGGTGCGTACGCGAATCTACGCTTTTTTGAGCGTTGGCGCAAAACCGAGGCAACAGAGATGATTGCTTCGATGGAGTTATTAAAACGGTTATTTCAGGGGAATAATCCGTTACAACAGTTATTACGTGATGTCGCTTTAGTCGTGACTGATAAGGCAACGCCACTTAAAAAACAATTTATAAAACAAGCGATGGGGTTAAGTGGTGAATTGCCTCGGGTGATTAAGCCTTAATGCACTTATTTTGAGCCATTAAAAAAAAAGTGTATATTACCCCCCATTAACCAAAATCATCTGATTAACAGATTGAATTAATATATAGAGAAGAGCAAATATTATGATCATTAAACCAAAAATTCGTGGCTTTATTTGTACAACGACTCACCCAGTGGGTTGTGAAAAGAATATTCAAACACAAATTGAATACACTAAACAACAGGGCAAAATTGCAAATGGTCCTAAGCGTGTATTAGTGATTGGCTCTTCTGCTGGTTACGGGATGTCCTCTCGTATTGCAGCTGCATATGGCTCTGATGCTGCCACTATTGGTGTGTTTTTTGAAAAACCTGCAACGGATAAGAAACCCGGCTCTGCAGGCTGGTACAACAGTGCTGCCTTTGAAAAACAAGCGAAAGCAGATGGCCTGTATGCGAAAAGCGTTAATGGCGATGCCTTCTCTCATGAAGTGAAAGCAAAAGTGATTGAATTGATCAAAGCAGATCTTGGTCAAATTGATGCAGTCATCTATTCCGTTGCTGCACCCGTACGTAAATTACCTGATACGGGTGAGATCGTTCGTTCAAGCTTAAAACCTATTGGTGAAACCTATGTATCAACGGCGATTGATACCAATAAAGATTGCATTATTGAAGCTTCCGTTGAACCTGCAACCGCAGAAGAAGTTGCTAACACGGTTACCGTTATGGGCGGACAAGATTGGGAACTTTGGTTAAATGCATTGGCAGAAGCTGGCGTATTGGCAGAAGGCGTTAAAACCGTTGCTTATTCATACATTGGTACCGAGTTAACTTGGCCTATCTATTGGGATGGCGCTTTAGGACAGGCGAAAGTCGATTTAGATCGTGCTGCAACCGCTATTCAAGCGCAACTCGCATCATTGCAAGGCGAAGCCTATGTGGCAGTACAAAAAAGTGTTGTAACGCAAGCAAGTTCAGCAATTCCAGTTATGCCGTTATATATCTCCATGGTCTTTAAGATCATGAAAGAGAAAGGGCTGCATGAAGGTTGTATGGAGCAAATTTATCGTCTATTCAATACACGTCTTTACCGAGAAGATAGTCATGCAGCAGAAACCGATGATATGCGCCGTTTGCGTTTAGATGATTGGGAATTGCGTGATGATGTACAACAAGCATGTAAAGATTTGTGGCCGCAAATAACCACAGAAAATCTATTTGAATTAACGGATTACAAAGAATATAAAGAAGAGTTTTTACAACTATTTGGTTTTGGCGTAGATGGGGTTGATTACGACGCCGATGTTGACACCTTAGTTGAGTTTGATTGCCTAACAGCTTAACTTAATTCTACTCAACAATGAGGTACCTGTGAATAAGGTATCTCATTGTTATTTAATGTTCAATTTTTGCATAATTACTAACCGTATTATGCGGCTTCTCTGAAAAATAGTAATTTTTTAACGTTTTTTAGTGATTTTCTATTGCATCTTATAAATATATTATTAGACTTGCCTCATTATTCGGTATGTAGCGCAGCTTGGTAGCGCACTGCTCTGGGGGAGCAGGGGTCGAAGGTTCAAATCCTTTCATACCGACCATCTTTTTTCTATCAATACCAATCTCAACCTTTTCATTTAAGGTGTTCTTATGACAGAACTATCTCTTTCTAAAGCAGAACTAATTCAAGAAGTTCGTACTGTTTTTGATGTGCAAAGTGCCGCTATTTCACTACGTAGTAAAGAAGTGGGCGATGAATATATTCAGGCGCTTCTGTTAATGAAAAATTGCACTGGGCGTGTCATAGTCTGTGGAATGGGAAAGTCTGGCCATATTGGTAAAAAAATATCAGCTTCATTGGCATCTCTGGGTACTCCTTCTTTTTTATGCACCCCGGTGAAGCTTTTCATGGCGATTTAGGCATGATCATGGCCGATGATCTTTTACTGCTTATCTCCTATAGCGGTGAAACCGATGAGTTGTTAAAAATTATCCCCTCGATTCAGCATTTTGGTAATAAGATCATCTCTATTACTGGTGGTATGGATTCCACCTTAGCAAAAAATTCCGACGTGGTATTAGATGCTAGTGTTGAAAAAGAGACATGCCCCAATAATTTAGCGCCGACCACCTCGACCACATTAACCTTGGTGATTGGTGATGCGTTAGCGTCAACCTTAACTTTGGAAAGAAAATTTAGTCCGATGGACTTTGCTAAATTTCATCCCGGAGGCAGTCTTGGTAAGCGTTTACTCACTTTTGTTAAAGATGAGATGCGTAGTGAGAACTTACCCTTTGTTGATTGCGATACCTCATTGACCGATGCTCTGATGGTGATGACGGAAACACGTACTGGTCTCGCCTTGGTTATGCAAAATGAAAAGCTACAAGGTGTCATTACCGATGGCGATGTTCGTCGTTTTCTTATCTCAGGAAAACCCATCACGGCGTGTTTAGCAAAAGATTTAATGAATACTTCCCCGACGTTTATTTCGCAAAATACGCGCTTAACCGAAGCGGAAGAGATCATGCGAGCAAAACATATTAAATGGTTAATCGTCAGTGAAAATGGGGGGGATATAGATGGTATTATCGAATGGGGGCAGTAACCTATTGTGATCATTAGTCAGAAAGTAAGGTGTTATTTATTAACGGCTTTATTTATACTGACGACCCCGACTTTGGCTTATGCTCAATCGCCAGCTAAGCCATTCGCTATCAATCTTCCTTTTTTTAATGGTGATGTTGAGCGAATAATTCCTAATCAAGATTGCCCACAAAATCAAATTCACTCGATTCACATTAACAATCAGCAAGGTCAACTCACAGGAGACATTGCAAGTATAAGTTGGGATCTCGACTGTCCAATCAAGCAAACTGAAAAAGTAGTCACAGTGAAGCAACCCAAAGCGTCTCTATTAGTGGCTCAAAAAAGTGTGATAGATAAACAGATTGCAGCGTTTATCGCTTTTTTACACGGTTTACCCGATAGTAATATTCGTATTCATGAGTTGAAACTGAGTACGCTAAATATAACCAATAGCTTGTCTGTCGCGGTGGAGATTGAAAAAAAAGCGCAACAACTGCATATTAATTTAACATCAGATCTGTTCACCGCCATGTTAAAACTCAATTTAACCAATCATGATATGCATATTGATAGCCATATCAACGTGGCTAAGCTCAATCATTTTATCTCCATTGATAAGGCATTGCAGCGATATTTGCCAAGTCAACTTAACCTTGTATACACGACGAATCTAAATACTTGGCAGCAAGGCATGTTAACCGTTAAGCATAGCGATAAGTTAGATAATATCGCTGAACAGGTGCGTGTTGACTTCACTGGTAAACTTAACTTATTAACAGAGCAGGTGCAGATCACTGTGTTAGATATTGATCTAGCCGATTTAAATTATCCTCTTAACGATAAAAAAATATGGCAAACATCTTATATTAAACTCGCATTAGCGCAGCCAGCACTGCTCAATTTCAGTGATTTGTCGCTACATGGATTAGCGCTGCAATTACGAATAGGTAAAAGCAATTTATTAACACAAGTCGCACGCGGGAAAAGTCAGCGAATACGCATTGATAAACAGAAACTTCCCGCCGTTTTTATGGCCATCGAGGGGCAAGGCTCTGCACAAAAATTGCAAATGGATTATCGATTGGCGTTATTAAATCAAGCGTTCACTGGGCATATTGACTATGCTAAAAATAACGTGCAATTAACGATGGCAGAGCAAACGTTATCAGTCAAAAGTATCTTTGAAGCATTACGAACTTACCTTCCAGAGATTGCTTTACTCGAGGTGAAGGAGGGGGATATTAAGATTGCCTTGTCTGCGCAATACGACTTAGAAAGAAAACAGGCGGCCATTAAAAGTGCTGTTAACGTACTAGAGTTAGCCGGACAATATGAAAATATTCTCTTTGATGGTGTCTCTGCGGATAGTGAACTAGATTATCTATTAGCAGGGGATAAGTTGACGGTTTTATCTGATAAGCAAAAGATAAATGTAGATAATCTATTTGTCGGCTTGCCGATTCAGGCCATCCAATTGGATGCACAATTAAATGGTGGTGACGCGATTGTTAACCATTTTAAAGCGCGATTGTTAGGTGGACGCGTTGATTTTGATGATTTTGCGGTACATGCACCGAGCCACACGCAGATAAATATTGCCGGAATAGAGTTGAGTGAGATAATTAAATATAGTGCTTACCCAGAGATTGATAGCAAAGGGGTGATTGATGGCATGTTGCCTTTTTCTTTGACTGAGCAGGGAATGTCGATTGAAAATGGCGCTGTTTTTGCTCGTCCCCCTGGTGGTTTTATTAAAGTACCAGAAAGTACGGTTGTTACTGCGATGGGCAAGGCGAATCCGGCATTATCAGTCACGATGCAATTATTATCGGACTTTCAATTTGATACATTACAGGGGGTAATCGGTTATACTGCTGATGGTGAAAGTGTAATCAACATCAAGCTAAAAGGGAGTAACCCAACCGTGACTGGCGTACAACCTATTAACTTTAATTATTCACACCAAGAGAATATTTTAAAATTGCTTAAAAGTTTGCGTTTTAATGACCAATTAATACGCCAAATCAAGGAGAACTATTAGTGCTTAAAAAATTGAATATGCTGGTGGCCGTGTTATCGCTGATGCTCGCCGCTTGTACGCCCCGGGTCGAGTTAGCGATGCCTAATGAGCCGATCACCATTAATTTAAATGTGAAAATAGACCATGAAATCCGAGTGAAAGTAGACAAAGAATTAGATTCCCTATTTGAAGAAGATAGTGGCTTGTTTTAAAGTAAATAATAGATAGATTAAGGAGAGCAAATGAAAAAGTTAGCATTACTATTGAGTTTATTAATGAGTTTTTCGGCATTGGCATTGGACTTGTCAGAGGCGAAGGAACTAGGCCTTATTGGAGAGAAAAAAAATGGCCTATTGGGCGTGGTTAAAGAGTCATCAGAGGCCGCGACATTAGTTAAAGAGATTAATGAAAAACGCTTAGTTGAATATAAAAAAATAGCAGCAAAAAATAGTATGTCGTTAGAGCAAGTGGCGATTCTCGCTGGCGATAAAACCATTAGCAAAACGGCACCGGGACAATACATTGAAAATAGCTCAGGGCAGTGGGTCGTTAAATAATCACACCGGATGAGCCTATTTAAGCTATTTGTGATAATGAGAGAGGTAATATGAAAACGATTGGACTGTTAGCAGGAATGAGCTGGGAAAGCTCGATTAGCTATTACCGCGCGATTAATGAGGGGGTAAAAGCCTCTCTTGGCGGCCTGCATTCCGCCAAAATCATCATGTATAGCGTTGATTTCGAGCCCATCGAAAAACGGCAGCATGTGGGGGATTGGCAAGGCACTGCCGATATACTGATTGCTGCCGCGAAAAATGTGCAAGCGGGTGGTGCGGATTTTTTACTTATTTGTACCAACACCATGCATAAAGTCGCACAACAAATAGAAGAAGCGATTGATATTCCCCTGCTCCATATCGCCGATGCAACCGCGCAGGAGTTGGTTAAAAGAGGGGTTACTAAAGTCGGTTTACTTGGTACCCGCTTTACCATGGAAGAAGATTTTTATAAAAGCCGTTTAAGCGATAATTACGGTTTAACGGTTGTCATTCCAGAGCAAGGTGACCGTGATATTGTCCATCGCGTTATCTATGAAGAGCTTTGTCTAGGGAAAACTATTGCCGCTTCCAGAGCTGAATACTTGCGTATTATTGACGATTTAGCAAGTCAAGGTGCGCAAGCGGTGATCCTTGGTTGTACGGAAATTGCCATGTTAGTTAAGCAAACGGATAGCAAGGTGATGCTTCTTGATACCACTGCGCTGCATGCTCAGAAAGCCGTTGAATATGCAATATAGCCAAACCTTCCTGCCGCGCGTATTTGTTGGTTAACCCAATATCAACAATGTGTAAGCTTAAATATCAGCAACTGACTCCGTTGATTGCTGTTTTCTCTTTATTTTGCTTGAGATTCAGCTGCTAATATACGATGATTGCTTCTATTTTTTGATTTTACTATTTTAGAGGTAAGTAATGACTACGCTGGAAACTAGCCCAAGCAATTTTATTCGCAATATTATCGATGAAGATCTTAGAACGGGTAAACATAAGTCTATCCAGACACGCTTTCCTCCTGAGCCAAATGGCTATTTACATATCGGTCATGCAAAATCTATCTGCTTGAATTTTGGTATCGCTGAAGATTATCCTAATGCGCTTTGTAACCTACGTTTTGACGATACTAATCCGCTTAAGGAAGATGCCGATTATGTTGCTGCCATTGAAAAAGATGTACTATGGTTAGGTTTTCAATGGGCTGGCGATGTTCGCTACTCCTCTGATTATTTTGAACAGCTTTATAATTATGCCGTTGAACTGATAGAAAATGATAAAGCCTATGTTTGTGAGCTTAACGCGGAACAAACTCGCGAATACCGGGGTACGTTAACGTCACCGGGTAAAGATAGCCCATTCCGCAATCGTCCGATTAGCGAAAGTTTAGATCTTTTCGCGCGTATGCGTGCCGGTGAATTTGCCGAAGGTAGCTTGATGCTGCGTGCAAAAATCGACATGGCATCACCGAATATGAAAATGCGTGATCCAGTGATTTACCGTATCCGTTTCGCACATCACCACCAAACGGGTGATAAATGGTGTATTTATCCGATGTATGATTTTACTCATTGTATTTCGGATGCAATAGAAGGGATCACTCATAGTTTATGTACCTTAGAATTTGAAGATCATCGCCCATTATACGATTGGGTGTTAGCCAATATCAGCATTGCTTGTAAACCGCGTCAAATTGAGTTTTCGCGTTTAAATTTACAATATACCTTAACCTCGAAACGTAAACTGAATGCCTTGGTGACTGAAAAAATTGTAAGCGGTTGGGATGATCCTCGTATGCCGACTATTTCGGGCATGCGTCGTCGTGGTTATCCTGCTGCCTCTTTGCGTGAATTTTCAAAACGTATTGGTGTAACCAAGCAGGAAAATACCGTCGAATTTGCCTCTTTAGAAGCCTGTGTACGTGAAAATCTAGAATCAAATGCACCACGTGCAATGGCGGTGATTGATCCCGTTAAGGTGATCATCACTAACTACGATGAAAATCAAAGCGAACAGTTAATTGCACCTGCGCATCCGAAAGATGAAAGCATGGGAACGCGTACTTTACCTTTCTCTGCGCAGCTCTATATTGATAGAGAAGATTTCAAAGAGAGTGCTAACAAACATTACAAACGTTTAGTGTTAGGCAAAGAAGTGCGTTTACGTAATGCCTATGTGATTAAAGCGGAAAATGTTGTAAAAGACGATGCGGGCAATATCACCGAAATTCACTGTACATATGATCCTGAAACACTAGGTAAAAACCCAAGTGATGGTCGTAAAGTGAAAGGAGTTATTCATTGGGTTGATGCAACATCGAACCATGCTGCCGAATTCCGTATTTATGAACGTCTGTTTTTAGTTGCTAACCCTGGCGCTGCGGAAGATGTTCATGAGGTGCTAAACCCAAAATCTTTAGTTATTAAACAAGGTTTTGTTGAAATTGGATTAGCGCAGGCTGAAGCGGAAAAAGCGTACCAATTTGAGCGTGAAGGGTATTTCTGTGCCGATAGTAAAGAGTCAACTGCTGACCATTTAGTCTTTAACCGCACCGTTGCATTACGCGACTCTTGGGCGGGTTAATTTCACCTCTTTATACCAATATAAAAAGGGCCTATTAGGCCCTTTGTCATTTTAGCAGCTCTATTACCTTTATTTTTTGTTTATCACCTAACTGACTCAATTGCGCTAAAAAAAGTTCTGCACAAGCGAGCGCATCAATTAAAGCATTGTGGGCGTTATAAATAGGTAAATTGTAGCGATGACGAACACTCCCCAAACGTAACTCTCCCTGTTGAATATGATCCTGTTGCCGTAACAGTCGTTGCCGCTCTATCTGTAGTGTGTCGATGGCAAAGAGTTTACATTTTTCATGCAATACTTGTTCTATGGCAGTTTCTATAAAACTAAGATCTAATGGCGCATGGTGGGCGATAATGACTTTTCCTTGTATCTCATCGAGTAACCAATATATCGCCTCTTCTAATGAGAGGGCGCTATCAAGATCTTTGTCAAGCAAGCCATGAATAGTGGCACTCTGCCCGACACTGCCTGTAATTCTAAGTAAGCGTTGCTTCGCTTGATTAAGTTGGATTTGCCCATCAATAATTGGTACAACGGCAATGCTGACAATTTGATCCTGTTTACTGTTGAGGCCCGTCATCTCTAAATCAATGGCCACTAGCGGTATTAGGGCAATGGGAGTTTTAAGTTGGTCAAACAGGGCGTCGTAATAGCGCTGCAAGTGAAGGGATTTGAGTGACCACTTTTGCCAACGAATATCGAGGGCAATGGAGCAGAGGCTAAACATTAATACAGCCTTAAAAATTTTAATTTAAGACCGACTTGTGCTTCATGAACAATTTTAAAGGCCGCTTTTAATTGATGACGACTCAGCGAGGAGAGACTATCCGGTCGTAGGTAATTGTTGATGGGAAGATTATTACTAAACTGTTCGCCTTGATTGGCAAGACGTTGATGAGCGATAAACTCACTGGCATCACGTAAATTTTTCACATCTTGATGGTTGAGTTGATCATTCTTCAATAGCGCTTCAAGGCGTTTGTGTGTGCTTACTTCTTTAGATCCTATGGATAATGCGTAAACGCGTACAATATCGTTAATCAAGGCGTTGCCTCGGTGTTTTAAATCAATTCCCTTGACCTCACGTCCATCCCGCTCAACGACAAAATCACGGAAGAAACCCAAAGGTGGACTGCGATCCAGTGCGGTACTGGTCATGGCCGCTAGAAATATATCATTTCCTTTGGTTTCTGCTAACACACTGTTTTGTAGTTGAGTAAATAATTCCTGAGGGCCGAAAATAGCGCGCATATCAAAAAAGATAGAAGCATGTAATAACGCTTTGGGTTGTGGGGTTCGTATCCAATCGCGAAAAGCTTGTTGCCATTGTTGCAAGGATTTTTGCCACTTTTCATTGCTAGCCATAATTTCACCCGGGCAATAGGGGAAACCGCAGGCATTTAAACCATCGCAGACCATTTTGGCGAGTTGCTGAAAATAGATTTTTTCCTCATTATCGAGCTCTCTGGCGAGTAATAGGGCATTGTCTTGATCCGAGCCCGCGGCTTGATCTTGACGCGCCTGTGAGCCAAATGCTAGCCAACAAAAGGGCACTGGCGCAATGCCTAAAGAGTCCTGTGCGAGGGTGATTAAACGTCGTGTTAAACTATCAGTCACCGTTGTTAAAGTGCGGCCAATCTCATGGGGTTTGGCATCACTACTAATGAGGTTTTGCAGTAGCATAGGTATTTGTTGGCTGACCTTAACAAGTTCAGATAACCTATTCTGCTTATTAATTTGCGCCATTAATAAAATTGGTTGCGAGCTTTGATTGCGCATTAAATCGGTGCTACTAAGCATACCAATGACTTGCTCCTGTGCAACAATTGGCAGATGGTGAATGTTATTCTCACTCATGGTTAATATCGCTTCAAAAACCAAAGCGTTAGCGGGCAGTGTTTGTGGCTCTTTCGTCATCACCTCTGCGATACTAATCTCACCATTTAAACCTCGTGCAAGTACACGATTACGTAAATCTTTATCGGTTAAAATACCGACTAATTTTTCATTATCAATGATTAATAGCGAGGAAACGCGGTTTTCTGACATCTGTTGTGCGGCTTGATAGATGGTGGCTTGGCTATTCAATGCAATAATCTTCTTACAGAGTAAATTGTCGATACGATTGCTCGACATTTTTTCACTATTGATAGCGCCCTGGTGACGAATGCGTTGCGCAAAGGCTTGATTAAAAAAACGGTCAAAGGCATAGCAATTTGCGCGCAGCTGATCAAAGGCTTGTTGCGGTAAAATATAGACTAAACCATCTTCGAGGATACGTACTTTATTAACGACTTTTTCACCAGAAAGCATGCCACTAAAACCAAAGTATTGCCCATCGGAAATGCGATCAATTAATTCTCCTTTCGGGGTGACAACTTCAAAGGCACCCGTGCGGACAATATAAAGTTGTGAGGGATTGCTATCGACGTGAACCAATTGCTCATTTTTGCTGTAGTAGACAACTTTGAGCGCAAGGCAAGTTTGATTGATCTGTGCCGTATCCAACGAATCGAAGGGGGGAATTTTGGCAATAAATTCATGTACGGGTTGCAGTTCACTACTATCCATCATTCCCCCCATTTATTTACATAAAAAAGCGCCGCAGCGCTTTTATCCTTAGCGACTAATGGTCATGCGCATCGCCCGCTCCTTTAGGGAAACGGATTGATTCGACCATATCTTGAACTGCCAGTGGTACGACAGCCGTCATTTTGCATACGATAATTGCCACTATAAAGTTGACCACCATCCCGAGCATGCCAATCCCTTCTGGAGAAATACCAAATAACCAGTTATCGGGTATGTTGCCAGCAGGGTTAACAAATTTAAAGTAAATGATGTAGATAGCGGTAAAGCTTAAGCCTGCTACCATCCCGGCAATCGCGCCCTCTTTATTCATCTTTTTAGAAAAAATCCCCATCGTAATGGCTGGGAAGAGAGAGGATGCTGCAAGACCAAAGGCAATAGCGACCACCGCAGCCACAAAACCAGGAGGATGAATACCAAAGTATCCCGCAACGACAATACCAATCGCCGCCGCCAAACGCGCGAAGAGGAGCTCTTTTTTATCGGAGATATTCGGTAAAAAGTTTTTCTTCAATAGGTCATGGGAAACGGAAGTTGAAATAACCAGTAATAATCCCGCCGACGTGGATAGTGCAGCAGCAAGGCCTCCCGCAGCAACTAAGGCGATTACCCAAGCTGGTAAATCGGCAATTTCAGGTGTCGCCAAGACGATAATATCGCGGTCTATTTTCATCTCATTGGCATCGCCTTTTGTATAAAACATTTTGCCATCACTGTTTTTATCATCAAATGTGATTAAACCCGTTTTCTCCCAACTTTTAATCCAGCTAGGAGCCTCTGAATAGGCAACACCTTGACCGTCAGGCCCATTGATGGTGTTAATCATATTAACACGAGAAAAGGCCGCTAACGCTGGGATGGTTGTGTACATTATCGCGATGAAGACTAATGCCCAGCCCGCAGAGCTGCGCGCATCTTTAACCCGTGGTACAGTGAAAAAGCGGACGATAACATGAGGTAAACCAGCCGTACCAAACATTAATGCACCAGTAATAAAGAACACATCAATGGTACTTTTTGCCCCTTCAGTATACTGTGCAAAGCCCAATTCTGTGGATAAACCATCAAGTTTATCGAGTAAAAAAATGCCTGTGCTATTACCCGCTGCATCAATGAGTTCGGATCCAAATCCTAATTGAGGAAGGATATGGCCAGTCATCATTACCGATAGAAAAATAGCTGGCACCATAAAGGCAAAAATCAAAACACAATATTGTGCGACTTGGGTGTAGGTGATCCCTTTCATACCGCCGAGCACGGCATAAAAGAATACAACCGCCATGCCGATATAAACACCCGTATTGACGTCCACTTCGAGGAAGCGTGAAAAGACCACGCCAACACCCCGCATTTGCCCTGCGATATAGGTGAAGCAGATAAAAATAGCGCAAAATACAGCAACGGTACGAGCCGTTTGTGAATAGTAACGGTCTCCAATAAAATCAGGTACAGTAAACTTGCCGAATTTACGCAGATAGGGTGCCATTAATAGCGCCAGTAACACATAGCCTCCCGTCCAGCCCATTAGGTATACCGCACCATCATAACCAACAAATGAGACAATACCAGCTAGTGAGATAAAGGATGCCGCTGACATCCAATCCGCAGCGGTTGCCATACCGTTAACAACGGGGTGGACACCGCCACCTGCAACATAAAACTCTTTTGTTGTGCCTGCGCGAGACCAAATTGCGATACCAATATAGAGTGCAAAAGTGAGACCCACAATTAAATAGGTTAATGCTTGAACATCCATGCTTATTATCCTTAATCTTCGTGAACACCATATTTTTCATCTAATGCATTTGCTTTTGCCACGTAGACAAAAATAAGTGCGACAAATACATACATAGAACCTTGTTGAGCAAACCAAAATCCCAATTTAAAGCCCATAAAGGTAATATCGTTGAGAATATCTACTAATAAAATTCCACAACCAAAGGAGACCAGTGCCCAGATTGCAAGCAGAGTCAGGACGAGTTTTATATTTTCATTCCAATACTCACTTGCGCTGTTTTGATTTTTAAAAGCCATTTTTATTTCCTTTTTCACTCTATATAGATGAAAAAATGTACTAACTAATAATAAAGTTAATACAAGCTACTATTGGTTATCCACATAATGGTATGTTTTATGTACAAATAAATAACCATGTTAAGAGTATGTTAAAAACGATTAATTGTTAGGCGATTAGCGTGTATAGATTATATTTTTAGCACAATAAATTGTGCGCTAGCTCTAAAAAAATCAAAAGCAGTTGCTAAGCTAAGAAAATTGAGGGGGATTTAAAAATAAAAGGGTGTCATTAATTGAGTTAGTAAAATCACTATTTCAGAGAACAAACGAAGCGTTAAATGATGTGATGAGTTATAGTTAAACCATCCAGTTAAGGTCCTTACTGTGAGACAGTCAGACTTATTTATTACCATATTATGCAGTATTTAGGAGTTAAATGATGGAATTTGAAGAGATGCTAACGATCTTGTCGAGTCGCGATGGCTCGGATCTTTATTTGTCCACTGGGGCGCCTGCTTCCGCAAAATTTCAAGGTGTATTAGAAGCACTTACCGATAGCCCTTTAAAGTCCGGTGAAATTGCATTGATCGCAGATGCCATAATGGATGGCGAACAAAAAATAGCCTTTGAGCAAGATTTAGAAATGAACTTAGCGATCTCCATTTCCAAGGTGGGGCGTTTCCGTGTCAATATTTTTAAACAACGTAATGAAGTGTCGATCGTTGCCCGTAATATTAAAATTGATATCCCCAAATTTGCCGATTTACGCTTACCAGAAATTCTCAAAGATGTGATCATGGCAAAACGAGGCTTAGTGCTCTTTATTGGTGGCACGGGATCGGGTAAATCAACCTCACTAGCTGCATTGATTGATCACCGTAATACGAACTCTTCTGGGCATATTATTACCATTGAAGATCCCGTTGAGTATGTCCATCAGCATAAAAAAAGTATTATTAATCAACGCGAAGTTGGGGTTGATACGCGTAGCTTTCATGCCGCATTAAAAAATACATTACGTCAAGCACCCGATGTTATTTTAATTGGTGAAATACGTGATAGAGAAACCATGGAGCATGCTTTAGCGTTCGCCGAAACAGGGCACTTAGCGATATCGACGTTACATGCGAATAATGCGAACCAAGCATTAGATCGTATTATTAACTTTTTCCCAGAAGAGCGTCGTCCACAATTGCTAAGCGACTTAGGTAATAATTTACAATCATTTATCTCACAGCGCTTAATTCCAACCGTTGATGGTAAACGATGTGCTGCGATAGAAGTGATGATGGGCACCTTAACGGTACGCGACATGATCAAACGTGGTGAGTTCGGTTTATTAAAAGAGATAATGGAAAAATCTAAACAGCTCGGTATGCAAACCTTTGATGGGGCATTATTTGATTTAGCAGTAGAAGGGCGTATCTCCGAAGCGGAAGCAATAAAAAACTCGGATTCACCGACCAACTTAGCGCTTAAATTTAAACTACATCATGGCGGTGTTGCCGAACATGCTGCTGAGAATGAGAAAAAAAGTGGCGGCTTAACCTTAGAGCCATTATCACCAAAATCAACGGATGATTTGAGTTTTTCTTAATCCGTTTGATACAAAAGGGGCGGACTTTCATCTGCTCCCTAAACATGAACGCCCCCCTAACCAACTGTGATTTTTATTGTTTTTAAAATGAGATAGGTGGCGCGGTGTTTTACGTCACCGTGTAGGTTATATTTGTTAACATTCTAATTTGCTTTATAAATTAGTTGGTTAGGGCATGATTTCAAAAAGGTGATAGGTGGCAGTGTCATGCCTATCTCAAATCAAAGTTTATGCAAATAGTTAGCGAACTGATTGATTAAATGATGATTAATAGATATTGTGATGATCATTTTAAATAAGATAAGTGGCGCGGTGCATTACATCATGATGCCATTTATAAAGCTGTTATGTGTTTGATATTTTTGAAGCCTTTGTGATAATTAATTGCCTTTCTTGCTTTTAAGACTTATTATGTCCGCAAGTTTTATCTGGCTATATTTTTAAAAGGGAATGATGTATGCAGTTTTTAATAGGGTTAGGGGTTTTAGTTGCCGTATGTGCTTTTTACTATTATGTATTGTATTCTCCAGCTCAACAAGGTGACTGGGAAAAGCTACCAACATTACCTGAATATTTAACTAAGCATCCTGAATGCAAAACTAGCGATGATGAAAATGCTAAATGCTATTCATGTGGTTCTGATAAAGTCATTTTTCAACCATTAACTGCTCACAATGACCCAAGGTATAAGCATATTTGTTTATCATGCAGTCGTACTTTATTTAGAAGTAGGTCAATTATTTAACTCGCGGAAAAACACATAACAAACAAGAATAGGTGTCGCGCAGCCGACACCTTATTCGGGTGTTGAACAAGCCCGATCGGGAATTGCTTCTCTTTATAGTAAATAGTGGATTTTGCTGAAGGCTAAATTTAATTTGTCACTTTTCTTTAGGCGAGTTTCGCTAATATACAATTGATAGTTCAATTATATCAATCTGTTATCTTTTTTGGTTGAATGCCAATACACCTCTTTTTATTCGCTTTCTGTTATGAATTCTTCGTAGAAGATCACGCGTGATGAGTGTAGTGCAGGACACCCACACCTTTTTGACTAAATAGAATATTATACCTATTATATAAACAGTGTTTTTGTTTACAGTTGTGGGGTTTGGTATGACACAATCACGTGCTTCGTTAATTTCTCTTGTGGACACACCTTATTATCATTGCATTTCTCGATGTGTTCGCCGTGCATTTTTGTGTGGCGAAGATAATTACAGCGGTAAAAACTATTCACATCGCCGGCAATGGATGGTCGATCGCATTCGGCAATTAAGTGATATCTTTGCCATTGATGTTTGCGCTTATTCGATTATGTCTAATCACTATCACCTTGTTTTACATGCAAATGAAGCCGAGATTAGCGCCTGTAGCGATGAAGAAGTTTGCCGACGTTGGTATCAACTTTATTCCGGCTCAGAAATAGTTTCGCGATGGCGCAAAGGGGAGCTGACTTGCGCAGGTCAAATAGAGGTGGCGCTTGAGATAATCAGCAAATGGCGTCATCGCCTGCTTGATATCTCTTGGTTCATGCGTGCGTTAAATGAATTTATTGCCCGCAAAGCGAACGCCGAAGATAACTGTAAAGGACGCTTTTGGGAAGGGCGCTTTAAGTCGCAAGCATTGCTTGATGAAAAAGCACTATTAACTTGTATGGCTTATGTTGATTTAAACCCCGTGCGGGCAAAAATGTCAGAGAGTGTGGAAACATCGGAATTTACGTCCATATTTGAGCGTATCCACAGTAAATGTAGTCACGATGAAGCGTTGCATTGCCATGATAACAGTAAACCCTTATTTGGTTTTGTAGCGGCAGAATGTGATGCGCCCCACGAAGGTATTCCCTATGCCTTGCTCGATTATCTAGAGCTTGTTGATTGGACTGGGCGAGCGATTCGAGAGGATAAGCGCGGCGTGATTTCGAGCCAACTGCCAAGCTTATTAAGTACCCTTGGTTTAGAGAGTGACACGTGGTTAGCCTTAGCCGTGAGTTTTGGTAAAGATTACCATGGTGCAGTGGGCTCACTTGAAGAGCTTGCCTTGTTTGCCGAACACACTGGTCGCTGTTGGGTATCTGGGCAAAACAAACTAAGTTGTATGCTGCATTAACTCCCAATCATTTGTTTTTTTATTAACTATTAGCGCTTCGTTAAGGAGGCTCTGTGCGTTGATTTTAATAAAACTTGTTTAAACATATTGGATTGAGTCTCAAGTGCTGGAATCTAACTATTTCATTACAGCAAAGTGCGGATTAAGATTATTTTTAAAAGAATGGCTATTAGTTTTTTTATAAATGAAAAGGTATGGATGTCCCCGTTCTTTTCGTTCTTTCCGTTCTTTTATGCGCCGTTTATTGCAGCGTTAGCACTATTTGCATCACTGTAAATCATCCTTCCAAGCATTTGATAACTAGTGTATTATTCAATTCGGTTTCAACCTAAAATGTCTGAAGTTGTTACTGCTTTGGACTAGAAACTCAGGGTGACATATGCCCCTGCAGCCGACTTTAGCAGATTGTTTAATGTTTCTGTATTGCCTCTCGAGGTAGCGCAAGGTGATTGGGTTGAAACCACTTTTATCTAACGAGAATTTTCATGGTTAAAATATTAGATATTCTATCATTTAGCTCGGCCTCATTTGAGCCAGTTAAAATTTCATCAGAAAACACTTATGTTTGGAAAAACCCAAAACTTCACCCTCAACTAACTAGGAATGAGGAACTCGCAAAAGAAAAATTTATTGGATTACAGACCGATAATGATGTCGCTAATTTATTGGAAATTCCTGTAGGCCAACTTCTTCACATTCTTTATTCCCAAGATAAAAAATATAATACTTTTACAATAAAAAAGAGATCGGGTAAAAGCCGCATTATTGAAAGTCCACAACAATCAATTAAAATTTTACAAAATAAAGTAAGGTCTTTAATAGAAGCCCACTATAGAGTTAAAAAAAATGTACATGGTTTTGTGGGCAATGGAAAAGGCATTATATCTAATGCTGAACAACATAAAAAAAAGAAATATGTTTTAAATCTAGACTTGCAGGATTTTTTTCATTCAGTGAACTTTGGCAGGGTTCAAGGTATATTCAGAAATATACCATTCAATATGGGAGTGCCAGCTGCAACGGTACTTGCTCAGTTATGCACTCATAATGGTAGGCTTCCTCAAGGTGCAAGTACCTCACCTGCTTCTTTCCAATTTGGCATCAACGACCTTAGATAAAAAGCTTGTACAAATAGCAAAAAAGTACCATTTAACCTATACCCGATATGCTGATGATATTACTTTTTCAAGTAACAAGCCTTTTCCCCATTCTATTGTGGAAAAAGAAGAATTGGAAAATGGTGAATATAAGCATAAGGTTGGGATATTTTTAGAGCGGTCTATTAAAAGCTCTGGATTTAATATTAATCATAGTAAAACTCGCCTACAACATAAGTCACAAAGGCAAGAAGTCACTGGATTAGTTGTAAATGAGGGCGTTAATATAAATCGGAAATTTATTCGCAAAACTCGGGCCATGATACATGATTGGAGGAAAGACTTACTTGAAGCTGAAAAGCGTTTCATCAAAATTCGTTATCATGCAAAGGAATCTGAGCTTAATGCCAGTAAACTCGATGGTTCTATATATAAAAGAGCTGTATATGGAAATCTTAGCTTTATAAAAATGGTTAAAGGGGAAGAACATTCTCCTTATTTAACATTATGTAAACAGGTATTAGAGTTAGACAATACTCCGCCTGATTTTGTTGGAAAATTAAAAGGTATATTTGATATGTATGATATTTTTATTTGTCACGCTTCTGAAGATAAAAATGAGGTTGCACTGCCTCTGTATGAATCACTTAAACAACGTAAGATAAATGCATTTATTGATTGTTTTTCTATAGGTTGGGGTGACTCGCTTGTTGCAAAAATTAATACTGCACTTCAAAAATCGAAGTATGTTATTGCAATTATTTCAGAAGACTCGGTAAATAAGTCGTGGCCAATGAAAGAACTAAATGCTGTACTTTCTGCCGAAATTAGCTCTGAGCAAACAAAACTATTACCGCTTATGGTTGGTGACGGAGAAGCATTAATAGAAAAACTTCCTCTTTTGGCTGATAAGCTATTTGTTAGTTACGATAATAATATTAATGAAATTGCAGAAAAAGTTGAAGCTCACCTTGCAAAAGAATAGGTGTCGCGCAGCCGACACCTTATTCGGGTGTTGAACAAGCCCGATCGGAAATTGCTTCTCTTTATAGTAAATAGTGGATTTTGCTGAAGGCTAAATTTAATTTGTCACTTTTCTTTAGGCGAGTTACGCTAATATACAATTGATAGTTCAATTATATCAATCTGTTATCTTTTTTGGTTGAATGTTAACTATTTCATTACAGCAAAGTGCGGATTAAGGTTATTTTTAAAAAGAATGGCTATTAGATTTTTTATAAATGAAAAGGTATGGATGTCCCCGTTCTTCCCACTGGAATCTAACTATTTCATTACAGCAAAGTGCGGATTAAGATTATTTTTAAAAGAATGGCTATTAGTTTTTTTATAAATGAAAAGGTATGGATGTCCCCGTTCTTCCTAAAGCATTTACTGAGGCTGGTTTGGAGGCCAGCAGAAGAGTAGTGAGGCTCATTGACAGTAAAGCTGTAATTAATAAAGAATTGCTACTTACAGAGCAATTTTGCGAATTAAAAGGTGCATAACAAACAACAGTTGGTGTCTACTGTGTAGGTATTTCAATATGTTATTGATTTGCGCCTATTAAAAGATTTGGCTGCTGAGGTTATCTTTAAAATAATAATGGTTAATGAGTTAAGCCATAGTGACAGAAATGACAGCGGTGTTATTATATTTTCACATTTAATGCTCTAAGAGATAGTTACCATGTGGAATGCCAAAGTTGTTTACCAAACCAGCTGTGAATTGGCTGATATCGCCATTGCTCAGCAAAACAAATTGGTCACCGAAATTAAACCCGATAATAGTATCGTTACTCAAGCTGATAAAATGGTTGAGCAACGTGCGATTGAATTGCTTGCTAAACCTGATAAAAAAATTTTTGTGATTGGTGAAGAGACAGTAAAAGAGCTTTCTCAGCAAGCGCTAGACGCTGCACTAAAAGGCAACAGTTATTTAATTGACCCGATTGACGGTACCGTCCCTTATACGTCACTTACCCCGGTTTGGGGGATTTCGATTGGTTATGCGGAGCAGGGTAAAATTGTTGAAGGTTGTATTGTTCTGCCCGGCACCTTTGAAGTGATACTGACTGATAACGGTGTGACCTATTACGGCAAAGGGGGCGATAAATTACCGGATTTTGATAGTTTACAGCCGTTATCTCTTCAATTAAAAGAGAACTGCACAACACCTTCTCGCGTTTTAGCCATTAGCCAACACACCGCAAAAAATAGAAATGTCGCTAAACTGAAACGTGGTGTCGGTTGCTACTTCAGTGTGGTTTTCCCTTTTGTTTATTTGGCTCTGGGGCGAATGGCTGGCATCTACGCAAGCCTTAATGTGTGGGATAGTGGTGCTGGTTTTGCCATTTTGAAAAATTTAGGTTTTCATTTGGCCTTTGAAGACGGTCAAGCGGTGACCTTTGATGTTACAAAAGACTTTGATTTTTCCACTTATAAAGAGGGCAAAATTATGTCACGCCAAGCGATGATCATGTCACCAAGCAAAGCCTTTAGTGATGAGCTATTAGCAACGATTGAATGAGTTATACCCATACTATCTTTAATAGTGTGGGCTATATTGGGTGTAGTAGTTTCTTTGTTTTCCTCTAGATTAATTTATTAAGAACGACACTAATGAGTGCCCATCAAGAGATAATATGCGGTGTCCGAACATCACTTGAAATATTAGTTGGGGGATTTAATCTGCAGAGAAAAGAGTCTAGCTCAAATTCAATCTGACAGTTATCACAAATGAAATGGATAACTATCAGGTTAAATATGAGCTAGTATAAATAATTCACACGTTAATCAAGTCAACCAGAGTTAGCTGTAAAAGCGTGTCATTATTTTTGTTAAATAGATTACCACCAAGCTTCTACCATAGCGCCAAATTTAGTAACGTCAGTAGAGGAGTTGTCAATATGATCTACAGATCCTGTTACAGCATAAAAGCGAACTACGGGACGAGACCACATGAAGTGACCAAGTTGGAAGTTTTGTGACAAGGTCACTTTCCAAGCGTTACTATCATTATCTGAGTTATCAAGTTCTGCGTATTGGTAACCAACTTCTAATGCAGTAGCCATGTAATCATTCCAGCTGATTTGTGGGCGTACAGTTGCGCTGTATTCTGTTCTATCATCAAAACTTTGCCAACCACAGCCTTCATCATCTTTACAGTCAATGTATAGGTATGAACTAGCGTATTGCATTGCCATCATATCGTTAAAGTCAACTGAACCATTTAAGAATAGCATGTAACCTGCAGCGTCATGATCTGCATTTGGGCCAACTTCCCATCCTGCAGCATTTGCACCAGAAAGTGCTAATGCATCTGTTTCATAACGTGCTGATAATTGTAACCAGCCATTCGAAAAACCGTGATGATAGGCAGTATATAATTGCATTGCTTTGTCGTTCTCAATGTCTCTATTATCTGCAATATTTCCGCTTAGGCCAGCGTATGTTGCACGAAACTTTAATTTGCCTGATTCGCCAACTTTAATGTCATGTAGATGCATTAAAAATGCGGAAATATTACCATCATTCTGGTTCGCACTCCCTGCACCATTACCACCTTGTACCCAGCTTGTATCAAATTTTGCCCATCCAAAATCAAGATTATCAATACCAGCACCACCACCATCAGCACTCATCATAAAGTAATCGTTGATATCGGTTTGTTCGCGTCCATTAAATCGCTTACCTGCCCAGACATAAGCTTCGGGTTGAGATTCAAAAATGCCTTTACCGCCGCCGTAAAACTGCGCAATCTTGATGTCGGCATTACGCCATCCTTCATTAATGACCACTCCACCATTACCGTCCAAGTAACCGGTTGTTTCTGTAGTATATCCAGGAGTGTCGATCATCACATTGATATCGAACTTAGCTTTTTCCATTTCGAATCCTTGGGAAAGCATCCACTCCATCCAGTTGCCTTCGTTACCTAGACGTCCTGGGCCGTTGACAGAAGCATGATCCGCTTTTATGGCAATGATTGTGTCGTCAGATGCTTCTGATGCATAACGACCATAACCTGAAAAGTTGGGTGTGCCAGCGTGTGAGCTAATTGATGTTAAAGCGCATCCAAGAACAACTGATATAGTAAGTATATTTAATTTCATAGTATTAATTCCATATAATATGATTTGTTAATGTGGTTTGAAATTCGTTGTTTTATATCAATGACGAGTAGGTCATTGGAATAGCCATATAAATTCCTATTTATCGGCTAATCTAGTTTCGTGTAATTTTTCATCAAAAACAGTGCAAAATCTGGTTTGTTGATTATCTTTTTTTTACCAGCTATTGGTTATGTGATTTGGCACATAAAATTTAAACATTCAATTATTCACATCCTGTTAATGCGATAATCAAGCGTTTTAGCTCAAAAAACAGACAAGGTAAATTGTGTTTTTTTGCTTTTTATTTGTTGCTTTTTGGATTTTGTTCGTTTTTTTTAATATTCGTAAGTGGATTCACTATTTCAATATAAACTCTGAAATTTGATGATCTATAACCAGTTATTATTGCTATTCTTTTTGCTCTATTAAACATGCAATTGCTGATAATTGTAAAAAAGGATTTATTATGCCATTAACAAATAAATGTGATTTATTGATCAAAACTGCTGCTGCGATGCTACTACTTAGCAGTTTTTCTGCTTATGCTAAATTCGATAATACGCCTCCGACAACGGGGGCCTATGAGTCGGGAAATTACCGAAATTTGGCTGTAGAAATGGGTAAAAAAGATGGATGGACAAAGCTAAAAACTGGTTTTGATAATATGTTCGGCAGTAACGGTAAACAACAGTTATATTATGGATATAAAGAAAACGGCCAATACAAGGGGAGTTATATAAAAACAACGTCCACTAATGATATCCGTACTGAAGGTCAGTCGTGGGGGATGACCATAGCCGTTATGATGAATAAGAGAAGTGAGTTTGATAATCTATGGCGTTTCGCCAAGAAATATCAGAAAAATTCGACCAATCATCAGGATCCGAAAAAACAGGGAACTTATGCATGGCTATTAGCGTTTAATGAAAATGGCGTTGTATATAAAAAAGATGATGGCCCAGCGCCTGATGGTGAGGAATATTTTGCTTTTGCTCTATTAAATGCTGACGCCCGCTGGGGGAGTAGTGGAAGTATTAATTATTATCAAGAAGCATTAACAATGCTAACGACGATAAAAAATAAGTTGATGAAAAACCAAGTGATTGTTTTTTCGCCTTATGTTGATAATGTGACAGATCCTTCTTACCATATTCCTGCTTTTTATGATTACTTTGCGGATCGAGTAACTAAAGCAACGGATAAAACGTACTGGTCTGCCGTGGCGACTAGAAGCCGCAAATTCTTAAAGGACCATTTCGCTAAAGTAAATGGTGATCCTCACTGGAACTTGCCTACTTACTTAGCTAGACCTTGGGGAACTCCTGTTGCGGGTGAAATTTTTGCTGGTCAGAGTAATCCTGGTGATTGGTATGAATTGGATGCTTGGCGTGTAGCAATGAATGTTGCGCTTGATGCCCACGTGATGGGAGCTGAGCAATGGCATAAGGATGCTATCAATGGTATTTTGGGCGCGTTGAGTTATGACAAATCAGTAAACGGTGACGGTTGCTATAAGCAAGTATATGGATTTGGTGTTGCTGAAAGTCCTTATTGTGCTGGTGAAGGGCAAAAAGCAGCGAATGCAGTGGCATTACTTGCGTCTACAAATTCAACGGAAGCATCAAGCTATTTCAACGATTTTTGGAATACGCCACAACCCACTGGAAAATATCGTTATTACAACGGATCGCTCTACATGTTAGCTATGCTTCATGTTACTGGACACTTTAAATTTTATAAATAGCCCGTAGGCTGCTTACTTGAAGTTTAAATGACTTTAATACTAGCTTTTTTAAAGCTAGTATTTTTATCTATTTATCATCAGTTAGTACAATAAACGGTACACATATCCCTCCTTATTTATTTTAACATTACGCCTTTTCATAATGATTCTCACTGGGTTGCTGATTGAGTTCTGCTTCACAAAACAAAGACTTAAAAAGCTCAATATGGATTGTTTTATGGTAAAAATATAACAATTACATAACATTGAAGCGAAATTAAGTCTCTGCAATCTATCCATATAGCTATTTAATTAATAATAATAATGAGCGGAGTAACGCATTTTAGGCTCAGTTTTCCTACTTCTTTGTTATAACTGTGAATAATTTTTAATTTAGGTTGAAGAGAGTTATTTTTCATATTCTCTTTGTATTTTTAACCGTTATTAAATATCGCTAAAGGTTTCTTTATGAATAAAAATTACCGCATCATGCTCTTATTTAATGCTAATAAGGCTTATGATCGTCAAGTCATTAAAGGTATCGGAGAGTATTTACAGGCAACTCAATGTGATTGGGATATTTTTTTTGAAGATGATTTTTGTACTCATTTATCCCATATAAAGGATTGGGAGGGGACGGCATTATAGCTGATTTAGATGATCCGGAAATTGAATCATTAATATCTACTTTAACTGTTCCTGTGATTGGCATTGGTGGTTCATATGAAAATGAAGAGGATTACCCTAAGATACCTTATGTTGGTACAGATAACGTTAGTTTAGTTGAAACCGCTTTTAATCATCTGAGAGATAAAGGGTTAGAGAATTTTGCATTTTATGGTCTCCCTGAGCATCCTTCAATGCGCTGGGCTAATGAGCGAGAAAAAGCATTTAATAATATTATTAATCGAGAGAAATATTATGGTTCGGTCTATAGAGGGAACATAACAACCGCAGAAACTTGGCAATATGATATGAATCGTTTAGCTGATTGGCTTCAGCGTTTACCATCACCGATTGGTATTATTGCAGTGACCGACGCTCGTGCTCGACATCTTCTTCAGGTGTGTGAGCATTTGCAATTAATCGTGCCTTATAAAATTGCGATTATAGGTATCGATAATGAAGAGCTAACACGGTATTTGACTCGTGTATCCCTTAGTTTGTCGGACAAGGGTGCAAGTCAATGGGCTATACGGCTGCAAAGATGCTACATAATCGGTTAACGAAGTTAGAGCAAGCAGCACTTAAGGGCAGTTTGGAAAACAGTTCTCCTCGTATCGTTGTCCCTGCTGTTAAGGTGTTTGAGCGACAAAGTAGTGATTTTCAAGCGATCAAAGATCCTTATGTAATTAGAGCCATGCATTATATTCGTAATAATGCTTATAACGGCATTAAAGTTGATCAGGTATTAAGTTATTTACGAATTTCTAGATCCAATTTAGAGTTGCGCTTTAAGGAAGAAAGAGGTCACTCGGTGCATTGTGAAATTCATAACGCTAAGCTCAAAAGGGCGTGTCAGTTACTGATTTCTACTACGATAACTATTGCAGACATACCAAGCCTATGTGGTTATCCATCATTGCAGTATATGTACACCGTTTTTAAAAAAGAGATAAAGATGACTCCGAAAGAATTCCGTTTAAAAAGCATGTTATCTTAATTCCATATTATTTTAAGGCACTTTACTTTGGAGGAACAAAAGTTATTTAAAATAAGAAGATGAATTCTTTGTGATTATCTGTTTAAAAATAAAGCGTACTGTTCGCGCGTTAAGTTTATTCGCATTAAATTTGACTTATATCAAGGAAATAAATGTGATATTGCGCACGTTAGTTAATTCCATGAACGCTCTTATCAAATTTCATAATTGAATGTATTACATAAAAAGAAAAAGATAGGTTGTATTGATAAACAACCGCTTTTTTAATCAAACAATGGAATCATCATTATGACTGAATTTTTTAAAAATGTATCCCCTATACAATTCGAAGGTATAACTTCGACAAATCCATTAGCATTTCGCCATTATGATGCTGACCGCATTATTATGGGTAAATCAATGAAAGATCACCTGCGTTTTGCTGCGTGTTATTGGCATAACTTCTGTTGGACTGGTTCAGATGTCTTTGGTGCAGGAACATTTGATCGTCCGTGGCATAAACCGGGTAATGTGATGGATATGGCGAAGATGAAAGCGGATGCCGCTTTTGAATTTTTTAAAAAACTGAATGTACCCTATTACTGTTTTCATGATACGGACGTAGCACCTGAAGGTAATTCTTTAAAAGAGTATCAAAATAACTTTGCTGAAATGGTTGATGTGCTAGAAGGCAAGCAAGAAGAAACAGGCCTCAAGCTCCTTTGGGGCACGGCTAATGCGTTCTCAAATCCACGTTATATGAACGGTGCAGCAACGAATCCTAATCCAGAAGTATTTGCCTATGCAGCAACGCAAATATTCAATGCAATGGCGGCAACAAAACGCCTTGGTGGGGAAAATTATGTTTTATGGGGCGGAAGAGAAGGGTATGAAACCCTGCTAAATACAGATCTACGTCAGGAAAGAGAGCAACTAGGTCGTATGATGCAAATGGTGGTTGAGCATAAACATAAGATAGGCTTTAAAGGCGCTATTCTTATTGAACCAAAACCACAAGAGCCTACTAAGCATCAATATGATTACGATACAGCAACCGTTTACGGCTTCTTAAAACAGTATGGTTTAGAGAATGAAGTAAAGGTCAATATTGAAGCGAATCATGCCACACTTGCTGGCCATAGTTTTCACCATGAAATTGCTACTGCAACATCCTTAGGCTTATTCGGATCTGTTGATGCTAATCGTGGCGATCCTCAACTAGGTTGGGATACAGACCAATTTCCAAATAGTGTAGAAGAAAATACTTTAGTAATGTATGAAATTCTTAAAGCAGGAGGCTTCAGCACTGGTGGCTTTAATTTTGACGCGCGTGTACGTCGCCCCTCTATTGATGGTGCTGATCTGTTCTTAGGGCATATCGGTGGTATGGATGTTATGGCATTATCGTTAGAACGCGCTGTTGCTATGATTGAGAATGATGTGCTTGGGAAAAATATCGCGAATCGTTATGCTGGTTGGAATAGTAAAATGGGCAAAGGTATCTTAAACGGTGACTTGTCTTTAGAATTAATCGCTAAGCAAGCCGTTGCCGATAATATTAATCCAGTGCCTGTAAGCGGTGCTCAAGAATATCTTGAAAACGTGGTTAATGGATTTATTTTTAAATAATATATTCGTTATTTTAGGGGCCGCTTAGCTTCACTATTTTTCCTGTTGAGAGTAAAAATAGTGAAGCTAAAACGGCCCTTAATATAAAATGTTAAAGTAAATGTTATTGCTAGATGAGATCATGTGAGTAACCTATTTTTAGCAATTTGACACTTCTAAATAGTATTACAAACGATCTCATTGATTCGTTTTTTCATTATGATTTCTGTAATGAGTTGGTGTTTGTTCCATTATCTCTTTGAACATTGAGTGAATTCAATTTGAAGTCATGACTGTCTTTTGCTTTTAATCCCCCTTCGGGCTTTTTATCATTAAATAAAAAAGCCCAATCGGTTTAATAACGATTGGGCTTCATCAATTAACCTTCTTATTTAATATCTTTACTTAACGATTAGTAAGTAACCGTTAATAGTGGCTCAGTTAATAAAGCCCCTTGCGTTAAGCTAAACTGGTAGCTACCATCTTCTTGATAAGTTAATGGATTATCTGTTCCCCAACCATTCATACCGCCACGAACGTATAAAGGAACTTGATAAGGGCCGAGTGGTGTAATTGTCATCAGAGGAACAGACTCTTCATTATTAGCATCAATGCTAAATTTGAAGTAACCCGTTGTCGCAACGGTTAAACTGAAGTTATTTGAGCTACCGTCATATAAAGGAAAAGCTTCTCCCCATACAATTGCATCACCATTACCACCAAAGTTAGTGCCCGCACTCCAAGCGCTATCAGCTACTTTAAACTCATGTGTTACTGGTGCGCCAGTTTCATTGTTAATAAGCATAATGACTTCATAAGTACCATTACCTAAATACTCAAATTGATCAATCGCTCCCCAACCATTCATGCCGCCACGAAGAAAGACAAGTTCAGCAAGTGGACCATTATCAGATTCAACACCCGTTGGTACCTCACAGTAGTCGATCCAACTATCAGCAACAAAACAACCAGCGCCTTCACGATAAAGGTTAGCAGTCTGGTTGCCGTTATTATCATTGAAGATTAAGTCACTTGCGTTAATTCCCGCTGGGAACGTATATGCAAACCAACCTTCACCACGGTTTTCAGCTGCATTGCCAGGCCAATCTGTATTTGATTCTCCCCAGTGATGTACATGGATATCATCAGCCCATGCCTCTGGTTTCTGGAAATAAACCGTCATTGGAGCTGCGCAGTTATCTGACCAGCTAGCATTGTCGTAGTCATAACAACCATCGCTATTGCGAGGCAGACTATCTGTTTGAGCACCATTGCCACCGTTATTAAAGATAACAGTTGCAGAAGAAACACCTTCAGGTAATGCGACACGGTACCAATCATCCCCAGCGGCTAGCATTGGTAAACCAGGCCAAGCAGGTGCTGCGATAGAAGAGTCATACCAATATGCGCTAGCTTCAGTCCAATTAGCAGGCTTCTTGAAGAATAAAGTTAAGCCTTCTACTGTATCAATAGTTAATGATTGCACAATTGAAACACTTTGACCTGCTTTATTGGTGGCTGTTGCGCGAACTTCTGCAGTCGTTCCATATTCAATGTTGCTGCTGTCCCAAAATACACGGTAATCAGGGTTTTTATCAGTTCCTAAAGAAGTCCACTCGCCATCGTCAACTTTGACTTCAAAACTCACATCGTATAAAGGTAAAACTTGTTCAACGTCACTGCTAACCGTTACTTTTAACTCAACTTGACCATTAACAATTGCGCCGTTAATTGGTGAAGCAAAGCTAAGTTGCAGTTTTTCTTCAACGACAGGCATTGCCGTTCTAGCTTTATAAATAACAAAACCAAGTGCGGGAACAGTCACATTTAAGTTACCTTGCAAATCTGTTTTTACGTAGCTCAAAGGACGATTAGGCCATATTGAGTCGTATGCTTTACTGGTTCCTGCAATCGTGAACTCTTTTTCCGTTGTTGCTGTATTAAATGCAACCAAGTATTCGCGGTTAGTGTCTGGATCAACTCGAGACATCGCATAGATACCATTACCTTCTTCTACAAAACGCTCAACTTGAACACCGCGACGTAATGCTTTGTGATACTTATAAATATGGCTGTAGTTTTTAAAGGTTTTATACAATGGATGACGACGGTCAAAGTTATTATCAGCCGTTGTTGCATCGGTACCAATTAAAGAGTCTGCATTATACTCCGCAACCAAACTTGGCATCATGTCTTGACGAGATCCTTCACCATCACCTTGGCCTGTGAAACCTTGTTCATCGCCAAAGTAAATAACAGGAATACCTCGAGCAAAATACATAATGGCATGCGCTAACTTAGTACGCGCTAATTTTTCTTCATCAGTCGCAGTAGGATTGCTAGTATTGATATGATGACCAATACGTCCCACATCATGGTTACTAACAAAGTTCATTAGCGTACTTGCATCAGAATCCGCATCGGTATAAAGGTCATCAAGGCCAAAGATATAGCTAAAGTCAGTATTGTTTGATGGCTGAGTGACACCTCGCATAGTTGGGTAATAAAGACCAAAATCTAGAACCGATTGCAATTTCCCAGTTGTAGTATAGGTAGATGTCTCATAGGCATTACCACTAAATACTTCACCAAAGATAAAGAAATCTTCTTTACCGACACTTGCTGCATATTTTTGTACTGCAGGTGACCATTGTTGCCAAAATTCCATACCCACGTGCTTAACTGTATCTACACGTAAACCGTCAATATTAAATTTATCAATCCACAATTTGCTCAGTTCAATCATGCCATCAACAACACGAGGATCTTCCGTATTCAAATCATCTAAACCATAAAAATCGCCATTGAGTGAGTTTTCACCAGAGAAGCTACTGTCACCTTGGTTATGATACATGCTTGGATCATTCAACCATGACGGTGTTTTATATTCTTCTTTTCCTGCGGGAATGAAAGGCGTGTAAGCATTGGTTAAGCTTTCTTCGATAGTTCGGTATGCGCAGTTTGATAGGCCATCCAACAGTGTGCCATCTGCGTTATGACATTCATCATATGCAATAACGTCAGCAGTGTGATTAAGCACCACATCTAAATACACTTTCATACCACGGCGATGTGCCGCTTTTACTAAACGTTCTAATGCTGCATTGCCACCTAAGTGTGCATCCACGTTAGTGTAATCAGTTATCCAGTAACCATGGTAACCAGCAGAAGCTGTCTCACCAGAGCCTTGTACAGGTTGATTTTCAAATACAGGCGTTAACCAAATAGAAGTGATACCCATACCTTGAAGATAACTTAACTGTTTACGTACCCCGTCTAAATCACCACCATGGTAATATTTACGGTTAGTTGGATCAAAACCATCTTCGCTGAATTTGCTATCTATGCTGGTGTCATTACCAGGGTTACCATTATAAAAACGGTCGGGTAAGACAAAATAAAAGACTTCATCTCTGACATCACTTTTACGTTTTGGAAGATGCCAGTGAAATGGTGGATTAGACGCTGAAAATTGCTCAAATTTTTGTTTAATATCATTTAAAAAATTTGAAAAGTCGTAGGGTTTTGCTTGTACAGCTTGAACATTTAATAAGCTACAGCAAAGTACACTACTTGTGAGAATGGCCTTTTTAAAGGTCGACTTCATTACTATGTTCCTTATAGTTATGTAGGGAGATGGAAAAAATAATACTAAATATATTAAGTATGCGGTCTAAAATTTGTGTAGAAAAAGCATCTAAATTCAATGCGTTAGTTACAGTAAGTGGTAATTTTCTTTACAAAACTGACAACGCAGAATTGAGCTGTTTTAACAAAGTTGGCAATCATACAATGCTAAATTTATAAATTTACTGTTTCACTTCAAACAATTGAAAAATATCAAATACAATGCAACTTAAAGTCAAGGTAGCTTTGTGAAGCCGTAAGAAAAGGAGCGATGCAATTATACTGAGAAGAATAGGTGTGTGATGAAGAGTTTGACAGGAGCTAACTAATGGATGGCCTTAATGGCACTTCTCAAAATAGATATTTTTCGACCATTTCCACGGGAAGTAATGTGATAAAGTGCACCAGCAAACTCTAATCGTAAAGGGCGGCTCATAAGATCCCTTGTCAATCATTGAACATATATAAAAGGTAGTCCAACGTCATTGGGAATCAGAATTAAAGACCTGCCCCTAATGGCACTATAGTCTGAGCTAATACACTTAAGTAACAACTTTATTCGTCAACTAACGTCCAAGTACGGATCCAGTCCACTTTCATTGTATTGTTATTATCATTTAATAAATCATTCTTCGCAGGTAGACCACCAATCCAATTTGAATCCTGTGTCCACAAATCCCAGATAATAGACTGTTCAAGTGAGAAAGCTGTGATTGTTTGCACACTACCAACAGGTTCGCCATTGAGGTAAAACTGTACATTGTGTTCATCTTTCCACCACATACCAAATACATGGTAATCATCGATCCAACGCACGCCATGTAATGTATTGTTAGCCGATAAGTCACTGTCATCAGGCTTGTTAATCGAGTTACCTTTATCACGTTCAGTATTTACTTCTCCACCTTGCACAATGAAATACTGAGAATGCATTTCCCATGGGTAGTCCGCATATACGTATTCACCTCGGGTGCCTGTATAGGTTGGCGCTGGATTAATTTCAATGATGTCAATCTCATCACGATTGTTAATGTCACCATTATTTAACCAGTAGGTGCTGTAAGCTGAAATATTTGCTACTTTAATGCGGCTTTCTGTATACATCGGGAACTTTATTTTAGCTTTAGAGCGCACTCGAGAGGATTCAAACCATTGATCAGCAGTTTTTCCGATTGCGTCATTACTTTCTTCGTTTAACGTAGCTTTAATCCAAAGATTACCGGCTGTCACTCCTGAATTTTGATTCTGCATAAATACAGGGGTATTACCATAATTCCAAGTTGTCTTTTGCCATTTTGATGCATCCCAAGATGCAAATTCATCGGATAAGTTTTCAACTTTTTGCCATTTTTTACCAGCAGGCGTTGTATCATTAAAGGTCGTAAAAGAAGGCCAAGCAGGATTGGCATTATTCACATTAATCTCGTCGCCTTCATATTCAAAGTCGCAACCGGTTTCATCTACGACTGTACCAGCAACTGTATCAGGACACTGATCAAGTGCATCACTGATTCCATCATTATCGGCATCAGGTCCCTTAACGACTTCAGAAGGACTTGACGTACCACCACTACCACATGCTGTTAAAACAGATCCAAATAGTAGAACGATGGATGTTTTTTTAAGGTTTGTTAACATATTAGCTGTATCCATGTATTAAATAACTGCTAATTCCATTTAATATTAGAAGTTATTTTGATTATTATAAAAATGAAAGAATGAAACGAACAGGATTATAGCATTTTAGTAGACAAAAAATTTCATTGTGTCAAATTTACAGTTGTAATGTGAGTCGAAGCACAGTAAAGGCTGTCAGTGCCCGTTAACTTTTGCTAGTAAAACGCTAACCCCCTTGACGCATCCTAATCAGTTAAGTTAGATTTTACTGAAGTCTACAGACAGATAAAAAAGTGATCGCATCAAATGTTATCCGAGCTGCATCATGTTAATACGCAGTCTTACCCTAAATTTGAAAATAACAAGCTTAAACAAGGTCGATAACAATGAAAAACATCTTAATTATAAATGGCGCTAAAACCTTTGAGCACTCGAAAGGTGCGCTCAACAAAACAATGGCAGATACCGCACACCAGCATCTCTCACAGCTAGGTCATAATATTCAAATAACGACAATTGAAGATGGTTATGATATTGAAGAGGAAATACAAAAGTGGGTTTGGGCAGATACTGTTATTCAACAAACACCCGCATGGTGGATGGGGGCTCCGTGGATTGTAAAAAAATATATCGACGAAGTATTCACTAATGGGCATGGTCGTTTGTACCAAAGTGATGGCAGAACACGTAAAAACAGTGATCACAAATATGGCTCTGGTGGTTTACTACAGGGGAAAGAGTATATGCTTTCAGTTACTTGGAATGCGCCCGCAGAATCATTTACTGATCCTAAGCAGTTTTTTGAAGGTGCTGGTGTCGATGGTGTTTATATGGCAATGCATAAAGCACATCAATTTTTAGGCATGTCACCGCTTGAAACTTTTATGAGCAATGATGTTATTAAAAACCCAAGCATCGAGGGCGACGTAGCGCGATATAAAGCGCATTTAGATACACAATTTATACGTTAAAAAGTAGCAGGAGATAATTTAATTGCAGTATATAAGTATGATAAAAAATAGATTGTTTAACGTCATACTTGTCACTGCAATTTAGACAAAACTGTATTAATTAAGCACATGGTTTGTAAATGCAACCAATGTGCTTATACAGAAGCTTTATTTTGAGTAGCGCTTCATATTCATTGTTGAAGCATCTATATGACCCATGAATTCAGCGGCAGCCGGAGCACTCATAAAGTGTATTAGTTCAGAAAGTAAATTACATATTCGCTTATTAAATAGAACGACACGTAAAGTCAGCTTAACTGAAGCGGGGATGGAGTATTACCACCGTTGCCAACAAATTTTAGATGATATTGAAGAGATGGAGGGGGCATTAACTAACCTACACCAAAATATTTCTGGTCTATTAACAATCAGTGCCCCTCCAGAATACCTCGCAAAAAATGGCACACCGAATACGGCAGCGGAACTTCAGGGACATAGCTACCTAAAATACAGTGGTTCAGACCAAGATATGATCTTTTCTAAATTTGATATTGAATATAAGAAACTGAGATTAAAAGAGAAGATAGTGACCAATAATGGGGATTTCTTAGTCAATGCCGCTATTTATGGGGGAGGCTTCATCATACAACCTACTTTTATTACAGGTGAAGCAATGGCAGAGGGTAAATTACAACAGATATTAATCGGTTACGAACCCCCACCTTTGGCACTTTATGCGCTTTATGCCAACAGAACTTTTCTAGCAGGGAAAGTACGTAGTTTTATTGATTTTGCCAGTCAATTTTATGGTGATACCCCCTATTGGGATGACTAACGGGCTTTGCATCTAATTACTATTTTTGGATTTCAGCTGATTAAAATATTCAGGCAAACTAATATTCTCACGGCCTGCTGCTTGGTAGTAGTGGCTAGTATAATCAGTAAGTTCATATTGCGATATTGTTTGTCCATGTAAACGGTCAGAGCTTGATCTTTAATTTTGATATTATTTTGGGCTGATACGCGCAGTACGGTCAGGGCATGATCCCGTTAACTTACAGTTGTACCATTAAATAAATCTTATAGAGAAAGAGTTTGGTTCAACGTGGGTTTTTCGTAAATGGTTATTCTCTTCACGAAAAATTTAATGAAAAAATAAATTATTTTAAACAAAAATAGATTAGCCTATTATTGTAATTGATATTAGGCTTCAGAAAGAAAGTGATAGAGGTCTCTTTTTATATATAGCGCTTTCCTTTTGTATAAGGCTGAGGTGGCAAATTGTCTTTGGGGTTATTTAAGAAGATGTTTTTGTATCGAAAAGGGTAAATGATGAAAGAGCATGGAAGTTATAAAATTGAGCTATATGAGCAAGTGATTATTGTCCGTTTTATATCGAGTTGGAATAGAGAAACCTCTGAAAATATGTGCAAGGAATTTATGCAAATTGCATCAACAATTACGGATAACCCCTGGGCCTGCTTAATTGACTTAACGCAGTGGGGATTAGGTGGTCCGGAAGTATGGGGACCCATTTTGGATACTAATCACTGGTGTGCAAAAAACAACCAAATGCACGAAGCCGTTGTTTGCTCTCAAGTTATCCAAGAGCATATTTTAAGAGAGTTACAAACGGCGCTTCCTACTACTAAGAGTGGGTTTTTTAAAACAGAAGCCGATGCCGAAATTTGGCTAAATAGTAAAGGTTATAAAATCCTCAAAGAAGCTTAAATTAAGTGATGTCTAGTAACATGGGTATAGTATAGGCTGCCCACAATAAGCAAAACAGTCAGGTTCAACTCTTCAATTTTTGATTTGAGATAGGCATGATACTCGCACTATGCGGATTGAAGTACAGCCCCTAATCCTCGACCTTACAACCATATTTCATCGCTTAATGCGATGTGGCAGGGGAGTTATTTTTTACTCTTCTGTTTTATCTTTGTATTCGCATAAATCTTCTATCAGGCAAGAACTACAACGCGGTTTACGCGCAATGCAGGTATAGCGCCCATGTAGTATTAGCCAGTGGTGTACGTCCACTTTAAACTCTCTAGGAATGACCTTTAGTAGTTTTTCTTCAACTTGGTCGACATTTTGTCCCATCGCCAGCTTAGTGCGATTGCTAACGCGGAAAATATGGGTATCAACGGCAATGGTGGGCCAGCCAAAGGCGGTATTGAGTACTACGTTGGCGGTCTTTCGTCCGACACCGGGTAGCGCTTCTAGAGCTTCGCGATTTTCGGGTACTTCACTGTTATGCAGTGCTATTAACATTTCACAGGCTTTAATAACATTGGTTGCTTTACTGTTAAATAGGCCAATGGTTTTAATGTAGTTTTTCAGCCCATCGACCCCTAATGCGGCAATCGCTTCAGGGGTATTGGCGACGGGGTAGAGTTTATCCGTGGCTTTATTGACGCTAACATCGGTTGCCTGTGCTGATAAGATAACCGCGATCAATAATTCAAAGGGCGAGCTGTAATTGAGCTCTGTTTTTGGATGCGGATTGGCATCTCGCAGGCGTGTTAATATTTCTAGGCGTTTTATTTTGTTCATTTATAATACTTATTTATCGATAAAATTTTTCAGCGCAATAATTAACCCCATGATCATAAAGGCACCCGGTGGTAAAGCGGCCAGTAAAAAATGGCTATCGCTATGATAAACCTGAAGTGTCATAAAGGTAGCCCACTCGCCAAGCAGTGTTTCAATACCATCAAAGAGTGTCCCCTGAGCGAGCAGTTCACGGCTCGCACCTAATAGTAGCAAAACGGCTGCAAAACCTAATCCCATCATTAAACCATCAAAGGCGGCATGTTTTACGCTATTTTTCGAGGCGAAGGATTCGGCGCGGCCAATGATGATGCAGTTGGTGACGATTAATGGGATAAAAATACCCAAAGATAAATAGAGTTCATAGGTAAAGGCATTCATTAGTAATTGCACACAGGTGACTAGGGAGGCAATGATCATGACAAAAATCGGAATTCGGATCGCTTTCGGAACATGCGCACGGATCAAGGAGATCAAGCTGTTTGATGCCACTAAGACGCACAGTGTTGCAAGCGCTAAACCTAAGGCGTTAGTTGCGGTATTGGTTACTGCCAGTAGTGGACAGAGCCCTAATAATTGCACGATACCGGGATTGTTCTTCCATAAACCTTGTAGCATCAGCTCTTTGTAGCTGGGGGCTGTGTTTGCGGCTGCGTTGCTTTCTGTGTCGGCAGGGGATGTTAACGGTTCACTCATTATTATGCTCCACAGTTTGCTGGTTGATTTAACAAATTGACTTTGTTTTTATCGAAGTAGATCAAGGCATCCTTGACCGCTAAGACAACGGCTCTGGGGGTGATCGATGCACCTGTAAAGGCATCAAAGTTACCGCCATTTTTGCTTACTTCCCACTGCTTATCGTCGCTAGGAGTGTAGATCGTGTCATCAAAGGAATAGATCCATTTGGATTTGTTAGTTTGAATTTTGTCGCCAAGTCCGGGGGTTTCTGAGTGGCGAATAACGCGTACACCCGCGACTTTGCCATTAGTATAAACACCGAGGACTAATTTGATTTCACCTGAATAACCACGGAAGGTGGTGGTCTCTAAGATGGCTGCGACGGGCACGTTATTTTTTTTGGCAATAAATACCTGCTGCTGCTCGCCTGCACCTAGTAAATCATCACTGACGTTAAAACAAGTGCTGAATACATCGTTATTGTAGCTGCTTTCAGGGATGATTTGGTTAATGATTTTGATCAATGCTTTTTGCTCCTGAACCGCAATAATCGGGGTAGTAAAGGCATTTACAATGGCAACGCATGCTGTACAAACGATGGCAAACGCCGCTAATAAAAAACCGTTACGAGTGATAGTTGGAATCATTAGCGAACTCTCCCATAGGCTTTGGGTTGTGTGTAATAGTCGATGAGTGGGACACACATATTACCCAGTAAAACGGCAAAGGCAACGGCATCGGGGTAGCCCCCGATATTACGGATAACAACGACAATTAGCGCAATTAGCAGGGCATATAAAACTCGCCCCTTTGCGGTGGTGGATGCCGTGACTGGATCGGTCAAGATAAAGAAAGCGCCGAGCATGGTGGCACCTGAAAAAAGATGGTACATGGGGGATATGTTAAGATCCGGATTATAAGCAAAGGCGATAAATGAAAATACGCATATACCCGCTAGAAAACTGATTGGGATATGCCAATGGATCACACGTTTGCTGAGCATGATTAATCCACCTACTAAAAAGGCCACATTAACCCATTGAATCGCTTGCCATGAGGCGTGTTTATACTCGGCGCTATGCAGTAATTCAGTGATGGTATGCCCTGAGTTGAGTGCTGTGCGCGCGGTATCAAGGGGGGTTGCCATGGTTAAACCATCAACACTAATGCTAAGTTGTTTGACGGAATAGCCATCGAGTGTAAACCCGCTAATAAAGGTGTTTATTTGATCCATAAAGCTTAACGTAAATGGATGTAGCGATTGTACTGGGATCCAAGATGTCATCTGCACGGGAAATGAGATAAGTAACAGCACGTAAGCTGCCATCGCAGGATTAAATAGGTTATTACCTAGCCCCCCATATAGCTGTTTGACAAAAATTATCGCAAATAGGGTGCCGATAACGACTATCCACCAAGGTGCTAAAGGCGGAATGGAAATGGCAATTAAAATGGCGGTGACCAAGGCACTGCCATCCTTTAGGGTATGAATAATAGCGCGTTTGCGGAGCTTTAATACGAATGCTTCACTTAGCAATGCCACTAAACAGGCTAAGGCTATTTGCAATAGGTTACCTATACCAAAGAGATAGCTTTGCGTGGCTATGCCGGGTAATAAACATAAGGTGACTAACCCCATTATTTGCGAGGTGCTACGGCGAATACGTTGGTGTGGTGAACTGGAATTAATAAATGCCATCTCTAAAGATCCTCTGCTGCGGCTTTTTTCGCTTTTGCACGAGCAATAGCGGCTGCGATTTTTGCTTTACGACTATCATCGGGCGTTTTTTCTGCGTGGCTCTCTTGCTCATCGGACGATGCTGGTGCTATTGCTGGCTCCATATTCTGGTCCGATTGTTCCGCTTGTTTTTGTTGTTTTTTTAAACGAGCTTGCTCTTTACGTTGTTGACGTGCAGTGATTGCCGCTTGGTTTTGAGCAATGATTTGCTGTTCATCAACTGCGCTGTTATTACGATCTTGGGAAGCGGCCTCCACATTCGCCGCTTTTTTTGCTTTAGCGCGGGCGACAGCCGCTGCCACGGCATCTTTTCGGGTATCGCTTGTTGGTGTTGAGGAGCCTTCGTTACTCGCTGCTTTTTTCGCTTTCGCACGGGCTACAGCCGCTGCCACGGCATCTTTGCGGGTATCGATTGTTGGTGTTGCGGAGCCTTCGTTACTCGCTTCTTTTTTCGCTTTCGCACGGGCTACAGCCGTTGCCACGGCATCTTTGCGGGTATCGATTGTTGGTGTTGCGGAGCCTTCGTTACTCGCTTCTTTTTTCGCTTTCGCACGGGCTACAGCCGCTGCCACGGCATCTTTGCGGGTATCGCCTGTTGGCGCTTCAGTGCCTTCGTTGCTTGCTTCTTTTTTCGCTTTAGCGCGAGCCAATGCAGCTGCGATAAGGTCTTCCCCACCATTTTGCTGTTTAAGTTGCTGTTGACGTTTCTGCGCCGCTTCTTTGTGTTTTGCTTGGCGATCTCTTTTTTCTTGCTCTAATCGTGCCGCGCGTTTTTCAAAACGTAGACGGGCTTTTTCTGATTTTTGTGCTTCCTCTTTTGCCGTTTTTATTTCAGCTTTGGCGACGCGATAATATTCCACTAAGGGAATATTGCTTGGGCAAACAAAGGCGCAGGCACCACACTCGATACAGGCTGACAGGTTATATTCCGCTAAATTGCCATGATCTTTGCTCTTTGCGTACCAAAAAAGTTGCTGTGGTAATAGTTGAACTGGGCAGACTTGTGCACATTCCCCACAGCGAATACAGGCTCGCTCTGGCGGTGGAGCAGGAAGCTCTTTTGTCGTTGCTGCAAGAATGCAGTTACATATTTTGCTGACGGGAATGTTGCTATGGCTAATCGAAAAGCCCATCATCGGCCCGCCAATAATTAATTGTTCTGCCTGTTTCTCATCAAATTTATTTCTATCGAGTAAATATTGGATAGGGGTACCGATGCGGACACTCAAATTGCCTTTTTGAGAAAATGCATCGCCGGTTAAGGTGACAATACGGGAAATAAGTGGTTTACCATCAATGATTGCCTCTTTAATCGCAAACACGGTGCCAACGTTTTGCATGACAATGCCAAGGTCAGTCGGGTGCTTATCATGGGGCGTTTGTTGACCGGTAATAATTTCGATTAGCTGTTTTTCACTGCCTGAAGGATAGCGTGTCGCAATGGTCCGAATGATTATGTTACTTTCTTGTTCAACTGCGACTTTTTGCACTGCTTCATTTAATGCCAATGTTGCTTGTGGTTTATTATCTTCAATGGCGATAACGGTCAGTGTTGGTTTGAGTATATGCTGTAATATTTGTATCCCCTTGATGATCTCGTCACTATGCTCTTGCATTAGTCGATCATCTGCGGTGATATAAGGCTCACATTCGACTGCGTTAATAATAAGCAGTTTGATACCTTCTTTATGAAACAGTTTTAAATGCGTTGGAAAACCCGCGCCACCTAAACCCACAATGCCAGCTTGATAAATTTTTTCAATGAGTTGGACATTGGCTTGTGCTTGGTAATCCTCACATCTCTCATAATTTACATGCCTATCTAAACCATCGGTGGCGATCACCACTGAGAAACGGGGAGTCCCGATGGATGTAAATCAGTACGTTTTTCTATTGCATGCACGGTTCCTGAGCTAGAGGCATGTTGTGTCACCATTGCGCCATAGACTTTGGTTAATGGTTGCCCCTTTAAAACCGGATCGCCAACTTTTACTAATAACTCAGGAGTGTGGCCCTTATGCTCAACGGCAATGATTAAAAAGGGAGGAATACCCGCATCTTCAATGGCAGTTTGGTTACTTTGTTGTTTATTTTCTTGAGGATGAATCCCCCCATGAAATGACCACTGTTTGCCAGAGGAAATTAGTGCGAGTTGATCGTCGCTAAGTAGATTGATAGGCATTATTGACATACTAAGACTCAATACTGTTTTTAGTTGGAATACGGTTGAGATCCCATTGCCAATTTTGTGTAGTTAAAGCAATTGGAATCATATCAATACAATCAGTTGGACAGGGAGCAACGCAGAGTTCACAGCCTGTACATTCATCGCTGATCACGGTATGCATCTGCCGAGTTGCGCCTAAAATGGCATCGACAGGGCAAGCTTGAATACATTTCGTGCAACCAATGCATTCATCTTCACGAATAAAGGCAACCAATTTCGGTTTTTCTTCACCTTCTAACTCTTTCGGTTCAACGCCCATACGCGCAGCAAGTTGACGCATAACAGCATCACCGCCCGGGGGGCACTTATTAATATCATCGCCATTTGCGATGGCTTGCGCATAGGGTTTACAACCGGGATAACCACATTGGCCACACTGTGTTTGTGGTAAGATGGCATCGAGTTCTTCAACGATAGGATCTTCTTTAACTTTAAATCGTAATGATGAATATCCCAGTAGCACGCCAAAAATGGCTCCGAGTACCCCCAATGACAAAATAGCGATAGCAATGTTTGTTATCATTATATCTTTCTCTATTACTTAATTAGGCCTGTAAAGCCCATAAAGGCAAGTGACATTAACCCTGCGGTGATCATTGCTATCGATGCGCCCTTAAAAGGTAAAGGAACATCGGCCGCAGCGAGGCGCTCGCGCATGGATGAAAATAGCACCAAGACCAAGGAGAAACCAACCCCAGCACTAAAACCATAAATAATGGATTGCACAAAATTGTGTTGCTCATTTATGTTTAGTAACGCGAGACCTAAAATAGCGCAGTTGGTGGTGATTAAGGGCAAAAATATGCCTAATAAACGGTATAGCGTTGGGCTAGTTTTATGCATTACCATTTCTGTAAATTGCACAATCACTGCGATCACTAATATGAAGCTTAACGTTTGTAGATAGAGTAAGTCGAGTGGTATCAGTAAATAAGTATTGACGACATAGGACAATGCTGCTGTTAATGTTAAAACAAAGGTCGTCGCAAAGGACATGCCAACGGCAGTTTCAACTTTATTTGAGACACCCATAAAAGGGCATAAGCCAAGAAACTTTACTAAAACAAAGTTATTAACTAACACTGTGCCAAAAAAAAGTAAAAAATAATCGTTCATAACAATTTAATTCCACTGGAAAAATAGGGGTAATGCGTGGTTAACTCTAACTTGTTATAATAGCAATAAAATACCTTCTGGTCAGTGTCTAAATAGTGCATTTTATAAAGTTAATCGTTACGCTTTTATTGTTATCACTTATACAGCGATAGTGGCTACTATCAGCCTTTTATTTTATCTAAAAGCCTTCTTAAAATAGCAACAAAAAATCATCAAAAATGTAGTCGATGAGCAATTTTAAGATACTAAATTATCACCTGAATTGAAAATTGATTTATATCAAGGCTCAATATCTAGTGTTATGTATCATGCGCACCCACAATATATAGTATGTTGCTGGTGATTTTGGAGCGTTGTGATGAAACCTGTTGTAATTAAACGAGATGGAAGTCAAGTACCATTTAATTCCTTGCGTATAGCGGAAGCTATCTTAAAAGCATCGGGCGCAGCGCGTTGTAAAGGCGTTGACGCTTTTGCCATTGCAGCGGAAGTCGAGTTGCAATTGCAGGGGCAGGTTGAAGTAGATATTCATGATATTCAAGATGCCGTTGAAGTTTGTTTAATGAAAAGTGGGCATAGTGAATTAGCCCGTGTTTACATTGAATATCGTCACGATAGAGACATTGCCCGTGAACGTAAAAGTCACTTAAATAGTGAGATTTATGGGTTGATTGAGCAAAGCAATGCCGCATTACTAAATGAAAACGCCAATAAAGATAGTAAAGTTATCCCGACCCAGCGCGACCTCTTAGCGGGGATTGTCGCTAAGCATTATGCTAAATCTTATATATTACCTCGCGATGTGGTGCGTGCGCACGATAAAGGTGAATTACATTATCACGATTTAGATTATGCGCCTTTTTTCCCAATGTTTAACTGTATGTTGATCGATATAAAGGGGATGTTTACGCAGGGCTTTAAAATGGGCAATGCTGAAATTGAGGAGCCAAAATCAATTTCAACGGCGACGGCTGTTACGGCACAAATTATTGCACAGGTGGCTAGCCACATTTATGGTGGAACCACTATTAATGGGATTGATACTACGCTCGCACCCTATGTCAGCATGAGTTATAAAAAACATCTTGTGATAGCTAATAAGTGGAATATTGCCGAGCCGCAAAACTATGCTGCTGAACAGACAGAAAAAGAGTGCTATGACGCCTTCCAGTCACTCGAGTATGAGGTGAATACCTTACATACGGCTAATGGTCAAACGCCTTTTGTTACCTTTGGTTTAGGATTGGGCACCAGTTGGGAAGCGCGTTTAATTCAAGAGTCAATCTTTAAAATTCGTATCGCTGGTTTGGGTAAAAATCGCAAAACCGCCATTTTCCCTAAATTGGTATTTGCGATTAAAGAGGGGGTTAACCATAAACAGGGCGATCCCAACTACGATATTAAACAATTGGCATTGGAATGTGCCTCAAAACGGATGTACCCAGATATTTTGAATTTCGATAAAGTGGTGGAAGTCACTGGGTCATTTAAAACCCCAATGGGATGCCGCAGTTTCTTGGATGCCTATAAAGAAAATGATGAGCTGATCCATGATGGTCGTAATAATCTTGGCGTTGTAAGTGTTAACTTACCTCGTGTTGCTCTTGAATCTGGCTGTGATGAAGAACAGTTCTACAAATTATTAGATAGTCGTTTAGCCTTGGCGAAAAAAGCATTAGATACGCGTATTGAAAGGTTGTCGGAAGTGAAAGCCAGTGTTGCTCCTATCCTTTATATGGAAGGTGCCTGTGGGGTACGTTTAAAAGCCAATGATTGTGTTGCCGATATATTTAAAAATGGCCGCGCTTCTATTTCATTGGGCTACATCGGTTTACATGAAACAATTAATGCATTGTACGGTACAGATGATCACCTATTTGATAACACTGAAAAACAACAAAAAGCACTTGCTGTCATTAGTTATTTAAAAGAGGCGACTAAACGTTGGACTGCGGAAACTGGCTATGGCTTTAGTCTATACTCAACGCCTTCAGAAAATTTATGTGACCGTTTCTGCCGCTTAGATGCGAAGCAATTTGGTGTTTTAGATGGGGTGACCGATAAAGGCTATTATACAAATAGTTACCATTTGGATGTTGAAAAAATCGCGAATCCATATGATAAACTTGATTTTGAGATGCCATACCCTGCGATTGCTAGCGGTGGATTCATCTGTTATGGCGAATATCCAAATATGCAACATAACCTTAAAGCGTTAGAAGACGTTTGGGATTACAGCTATTCACGCGTCCCTTATTACGGTACTAACACCCCCATTGATGAGTGTTATGAGTGTGGATTCCATGGCGAATTTGACTGTACCAGTAAAGGGTTTGTATGCCCTAGTTGTGGTAACTCCGACTCTGAAAAAGTGGCGGTAACACGCCGTGTATGTGGCTACCTAGGTAGCCCCGATGCGCGCCCATTTAATGAAGGCAAGCAAGAAGAAGTGAAGCGTCGCGTTAAACACCTTTAAATTTTATATTTAATAACAGCAAGATAAAAACACCTCGCTTAACGTGGGGTGTTTTGCTTTTAGGAATTCGCCGGTATGAATTACAGTAAATATTATCCGCTTGATGTACTCAATGGTGAAGGTACGCGTTGTACACTATTTGTCTCTGGGTGTATTCATCACTGTAAAGGTTGTTATAATCAGTCAACCCTCTCGCCCGACGCTGGGGAGTTGTTTACCGAGCAGTTGGCTGATCAGATAATTCAAGACCTTAATGACACACGCATAAAAAGAGCGGGGTTAACCCTCTCCGGTGGTGATCCTCTGCATCCAGCAAATATCGAACAGGTTTTGGCATTGATTAAGCGTGTTAAAAATGAGTGTGTCGATAAAAATATATGGCTATGGACTGGCTATACATTAGCGGAACTTAATCCACAACAGCAAGAAATTATTGCGCTGATTGATGTGCTGGTAGATGGTAAGTTTATTAAGGAGCTTGCCGATCCAAACTTGCAGTGGCGAGGCAGTAGTAATCAAGTCGTACATCGCTTTGAGAAAGTATAAACCTTAAAGATGAGGGGAGCTATGTAAGTCATTAGGTATTCGTGTTTGAAATTCCGCTGGCTTGGTCAACGAATGCTAACTTACATATCATAAATTCTAATTTACATGTCATAAATTCTCTATAGCACGGTTTTTTTTTACCTCTAACTTCCTAAAAAATGATTTATACATTACAGTACCCTCATATTTTATGGACGAAGTAATGGTGAAAAATGAAAATTTCAAATTTAAAAATTAAACACCGTATTAACATGATAACGTTTGTTGCATTAGCCTCCTTTATCATTTCAGTCATTATTAATAACATGACTACTGCAAATAATGCAGCTAGGTTAAACGCTCTGCAAAATCAACTTTATCCGGTGCTCAATCTTGCGACGATCAATGAAGGGTTACTCATTCAATTAGATCAGATTATTCAGTCAACGGTAACGACGGGTGAAGAAGAAAATTTACAAACCGTAAAAAAAATGGTCGATCAGATTAGTACTAACTTAGATCAAATTGGTCAGTTATTGCCAGAAAAAACCAATACCATGCAGCAAGTAAAAAAAGACGTAGTAACTTACCATAAAAATGCAGAATTATTAGTTAGTGCTTTTTTAGCTGATGACGTGGATTTTAATGCGATTAAAGCACAAGCAGCTAGTAATGCAGAGCGCTACCAGAGTTTGGTTAAAAACTTTGCGAGTAATCTAAGAGAGTTTCAAGACCTTTTTACTCAAAGTATTGAAATTACCAATACTGAATCTGATAGTGCGCAAATGTCCATGATGATAATTGCTGTTATCGCTACGTTATTAATGATTTTAGTGGGATTTTTAGTTAATCGCTCAATTACCTCTACACTGTCAAGTGTCACTATGTCATTACAAAATATATCCGAAGGTGAGGGTGATTTACGTTCGCGTATTCAGTATGACGGTAAAGATGAAATAGCTGAATTAGTGCGTTGGTTTAATCAGTTTGTATCAAAATTGCAATCTTCAATCGCCGATACTAAAAATACGACTGATAGCCTTAGTGAGGTATCAAATACCTTATTAAAGGGGACAAAAAATAGTGAGTTGAGCGTAAATGAGCAAAATATCGCTATTGAAAAAATATCGCATGCGATGAATGAAATGTTTATTAGTGTTACGCATATCGCGGAGTACGCCGCCAATGCTTCTAATGAGGCGAATGAGGCCCATAAAGAAGCACAAAATGGCTCCGTAGTGGTTAATGAAGCGGTGGCTACAATTAAGCAACTCGCAGGTGAAGTACAAACTACCGCTGCAGTCGTCAATAAACTCGATGCTTTTACGAACAATGTTAATGATATTTTAGACACTATCAGAGGCATTGCGGATCAAACTAATCTGCTTGCATTAAACGCCGCAATTGAAGCTGCTAGAGCGGGTGAACAGGGGCGCGGTTTTGCTGTCGTTGCTGATGAGGTGAGAACATTGGCTTCTCGTACTCAAGCGTCGACTCAAGAGATTCAGCAGGTGTTACAGGAACTTAGAACATCATCGAAGCAAGCTGTTCAAGCCATGCAGCATGGTGTGATAACTGCAAATGATGGCGTTGAATCAACGATGCGAGCAGGAACAGCATTAACCAGCATTAACATGAAAGTCAGTGCGATAAGCGAAGTTAACGAACAGATTGCAGCTGCCACTGAAGAGCAAAATAATACCTCTGTGTTAATTCAAAAATATGTTGCTGACATTCAATCTAATTCACAAAAAGTACAAACAACCACTAAAGATATGGGAGGGATTAGTTTCGATATTCAAAATGTAAGTCAACAGCTACAAATTATCACCAATCAATTTAAAGTATAAGAAAAATAATAATTAATATTACAGGGAGTTACATAATGAAGTTTAATTTGAAAACGTTACCACTGGCGATTTCTATTGCCTTCGTGCCAGTCTCAGGGATGGCTGACGAAATGATGGATGCAAAAGTTGCACAATTAGAGCAACAAGTTAAGGCATTACAAGCGCACCAAACCAATAGTTTAGTCGATAGATTTAATTTTAATGGATTTATCAGTGGTGCTTATATCAGTTCAAATAATCGAGCCAGTTATAACGGCGCAACCTCCAGTGCCGATTTTTCTCAAGATAGTAAAATGGGCTTTCAAGGCTCTTTTAATATCAATAATCAAACTCAGGCTGTTTTGCAGCTTCTGATGAAAGGTGAAGATGATTGGGATGTTAAAGCGGAATGGGCGTATTTATCGTACCGTTTGGATAATGGTGTAAAGGTACGAGGTGGTAAGTTGCGTGTGCCTCTATTTATGTATTCTGATTACTTAGATGTTGGCTACGCTCAACCCTTTGCCCGTCCACCAAAAGAAGTTTATGACCATGTCATTTTTACTTCATATACAGGTGGTGATATTGCTTATGATATCGAATTTGACGATTCAACCTTAACATTGCAAGCCTTTGGTGGTGAATCGAATGTTAATGAAGATAGTATTAATGTAGATTTTTCTAACTTAATAGGGGGGAGTGCAGCCTGGACTGATCTCACCTGGACTGTCCGCGCTGTATATGGACAAGCTGATGTAGATGGCGCTGTCTTCGGTGGGGCTTTACCTGTCGAAGATGAGCAAGCTACATTTACAGGAATCGGTGGTAGTTACGATAATGGTTCATTCCTTGCTGTTACAGAATGGACAAAAGTAAAAGTTGATGGCTTGCTTGCCGATCATGAGTCAGGATATTTGACATTAGGTTATCGTATTGATGTATTTACGCCCTATACAACGGTCGCTTACATGAAAACTACCGACAACGACAAAAGAACCTCAATGCCGCTAAATCTTGCATTAAATGATAAAAGAACAGCTTATAGCGCAGGTGTTCGTTGGGATGCTATTGATAATGTGGCTATTAAATTTGATTTAACCTATGCCACTGATTTTGGTGATACCTCCGGTGGTTTATCTGGTAATGAATATAATCCTGCGACTGGTTCATTCATGCTCGATGATACATTTGTCTACACAGTTAAGTTCGACGCGGTATTTTAAGGGGCGATAAAATGAAACAATTATTATTAGTATTAACGCTCGTATTTGGCGTTGTTTTCTCTGTTTCAGCAGGGGTGGTGGTTATAGGTAATCCAGCCGCGAGTGATATATCATTAGGTGAAGCCAAAAAATTGTTCTTAGGAAAAGGGGATACTTCACTGGTGATTTATGAACTAGATGAAGGTGATGCAACTCGTACTGAATTCCACTCTGTGGTAACGGGGAAATCAGAGTCTCAGTTAAAAGCCTTCTGGTCGAAGCAAGTTTTTACCGGTAAGGGAAATCCGCCTGCAACGGTCTCATCAGCGTCTGCGATGAAAGCGGCTGTCGCTGCAAATCCTAATGCGATAGGTTATATTGATGAGGCTGATCTTGATAGTTCAGTTAAGGTTATTTTAAAGCCTTAGGTCTATTAATTAGTTCATTTCTCATAATAAAAAGAGGTCGCCCCTATAAGGTGTTACCTCTTTTTTTTAATCATCCCGTAGGTAATTGCATTATTCTGCATAATATTGTGATCTGGGCTTGTTGAAGAAAAATGATGGAGAGTAAGGCGCATAATTGAGTAATCGTTAGCTATTGCGATTGAATGCAATGCAGCTTTCTATTATTTTAACCAACAAGATAGATCAGATCTTAAGCTTATTGGTATAAGTATCTGTTCTCACTTTCTACTGCATTATCGCCTTTTTTTGACGCGATCCGTTCACTAGCTGCTGTGCCGTTAGTTGTTGTAACGGTGATAACTCGCTATATAGCAGCATCGGTTTTTGATACTTATTGGGATCGGTCACGAGTGCTAGCTCTCCCTGATGAAGTTGATAAAAATAATCCCGATAGCTTTCATTGTCATTGCTCTCTAAAAACTGTTTTAGATTTATAATTTTTTCTACCTCAGCGATAGATAATGGTTTTTTATAATGGCTAAATTCCACGATATGCGTTTGTTGTAACTGTGTCGATTGCTTGTTTTGTTGAGCAATTTGTTGTGCCGTGTGAATTTTATTGTTGAGCACATGCGCTTCGACAAGGGGAATGCGGTTAAAAAAATCATATAATTTATCTGCGCATAAAAAAAGTGCTTGCTGTTTCGCTAATGGAGCGTCTTGAAAATCGATAATTGGCTGGCATTTGCTAGATAAAAAAGGTTCATAGCCAATCTCTTTTTGTTGCATAAAGAGTAGTAGTTGTTGTACTGCATCACTCAATTTTCGTTGTGATGCCATAATGTTTTGCTTACTAATCTCTAATTGTTGCCCGTCAAAGCTCATAAATAGGGTGATCAGTGTTACTTCTATTTTTTGCATAATATGGCTGTCCATCTTGATCTCCTGTTAATTTTAAAAAAACCAAACTTCCACGCGTCGATTTTTACTTCGACCTAATGCGTTGCTATTTGAGGCTATGGGCATTTGTTCACCAAAGCCTTCGACAGCGACGACACTAATTCCTCTTGCCAATAACTCATTTTCAATCATTTTAGCGCGTGCAAGTGAAAGTTTGATATTTTTAGCGCTATCGCCTAAAGCATCAGAAAAGCCCATTAAGGCGATGCGTCTACCCGGATTGTTTTCCATATATTGTACTAATCGCGGTAGATCCCGTTTGCTCTTATTGTCAAGCTCGTCACTGCTAGTTTGAAAACGGAAGTTGACTGAAAGACGTTTAGCAATATCGGTATAATTGTTGTAAACATCGGGGGCACTTTTAATGGGATAGACACTCTCTAGTTTAATGTTTTGTGAAATTAACCCTTCATTTTCAACGATTATTTGCCCGTCATGGGAGGCAGCAAAGTCCGCAAAGCCCTTTGCCAAATCACTGCCATTGACCGGAAGATAGAGGTATAAGCGTCGCGCAAGGGGGTAATCTTCTGTGCTGATTGTAAAGTGTGTTGGGTAGATGGAAATACTTCCTTGCGACTCGGCGATGGCGAGGCTTTTGCTATTATTAACATAGGGTAAACCAATAAATCCAATCGCACTGGTATCTCCGGCGACTTGTTCGGAAAGTTCATTGCTAGATTCATAGCGTCGTGCGTTATCGGCTAATTTTTGTTGATTGGGTTTTAATACTAAATTTTTAAATGTATCCCATGTCCCTGAATTTTCATCGCGAGCATAGAGGTTAATTGGGCTATCTGCACCGCCTAACTCAGACCAATTCGTTATTTCACCTGAAAATATTTTAGCTAATTTATCATTTGTCAGCCCAGTTATAGGGTTCGTTGGGTTGACTATAATCGCTAATCCGTCTAAACCGATAATATATTCTTGGCTTGCTAATCCTAGGTCGCCGTTGTTAGGGCGTAATGCTACTCTCTCTTTCTCTTTGATTTTTCGTGATGACATAGCGATATCAGCTTGTCGTTGAAATAAATCTTTGAAGCCAGTGGTTGAACCATGTGCATGTAATTGAATTGCTTTAATCTTATTATCTTCAATATATTGCAGCTCTCGTTCAACTTGAGCTTCACCTTGCACCCAATGCATCTCTTTAACGCCCTTATTTTTTAAATAGGCTTCCAGTAGGGCTGGCGCTAGGTTTTCACCAATGGTGTTGGAACCATGTAATCGTAAACTGATCGTTCGTTCTTCACTGGGCAGGGTCAGTTTCTCAGGCTGCGGTTGAGGTTCGTTGACATGACTTATCGCCGCACTAGTGAGCTGATCTGCGATTAAATGTGCACCTTGAACTGTGGTTAATGCGCTTGAATATGAGTGGTTAAGTGGTAATTCGCTTTGTCTATGTAAACCGTTTTGTTGTTTTAGTGAAATATGTAAATAGCCCTGTTGCCAAGCAATGAACGTGATTAAAAATAAGAGTGAAATAGCGATTAACACCTTAATGTTAAAGGGTTTTTCATCAATGTTTTCAGAACTGAGTGGTTTCTTACTTGGCTTGTTTTTGGCGGGCATGACTGGGCTGAGTGAAGGTAATTCATGTAAAGAAAATGCTTTTTTTGCTTTTTTTATGTAAACCGGGGTACGTTGCAGAACATGGATATATTGATTTAGTGTTGCATTATTTAGTTCACTTAACTCATCTAATACAGTCTGCCGATAATTTGGGTCGTGTATCATTTTATCGACAGAAAGCTGTATATTGTATGCGCTTTTAGTGGCGCTTTGTAATAAACCTAATTGTTCTTTAAATAGCGGGTTTAAAGCTAGTTCTTCTGTTTGTTCTGACATTAAATATCCTGATTGATATTACTTTGCAACTACTCTGTCAATAAGCCCTCATTGGCAGAGCGATTGGTTTTCGCTGATGAAATAAAAAAAACGGTTGATTAGCCCCATTATAGGGATCAAGATGACACGGTCATGTCACCTTTGTGACGGTTTTGTTACACGAAGTTTTTTGCCTGAGGATGTTTGATAAAAAGAGGAATCTCCTTTTCCTCTTTTCATTCGGTGATTATGAAATAGCTATTTTAACGGTATCCTTTGATTGTTTCTGTTGTTTAGGCGCAGTCACTTTCAATACGCCATTAAGAAACTCTGCGCTTATTTGTCCAGAATCGATATTATCACCTAAGTTAATAGTACGGCTAAAGGAGCCATTCTTCTCTCTTTGCGGATGATTTTATCCGTTTCGGAATTGCTTTCTTCGCTTATTTTCGCTTCCATTGTTAATAGGCCATTATTAAATTGCACATTAACATCTTCTTTTGCGACACCGGGAAGGTCTGCAATAAATACGTAGTGATCCTCTTTATCAATGATATCAACGCGTGGTTCAAAGAAACCATTTTTGTGAGACAATTGATTATGTTCAAATAAATCATCAAAGAAGTGATTCATATTAAACCATTGCTCTCTTGGTATAATGTTCATAATGCCTCCCATTGGTTATTAGTTAATACTAATCCGCATAAGTACCGGATCTATCTTGTTGGTTCAAATAATAGATAACAGCGTTGCATTCAATCGTAATAGCCTGCGCTATTACTCAACCATGTGCTTTGCTCTCTATCATTTTTCCTCAACAATCGATGACCATAATATTATGCGAATTGGTATAAGGTCATAGGAATAGGTCTTCCCATACAATATTTAGTATTAAACATAGGAAATAAAAAGTGCTTTTGATTAAAATTTACACATTTTTTGATTGCAGACAAATGCTTTCTATTTAGTTATTATTTTTAAGCGATAGGGCATAAAAAATGCTGAAAATATTAAGTTTGCTTAGGGGCAAATATTCGATTTTTGTGATTTAACCATCGCTACTATTTGCACATTGGCAAAGTAACGATTAACCTGTGATTTAAATCGTTTTTTGACGAGATATTAATTTTCACCTAACTTTAGTAAATAAGACTAGACTTAAACATGAGCGATAAAAATAGTACTAAAACAGGCCATGAATCGGCAACGATAGAGCGTTCTAAAACAGAATTAGTTCCTCCATCAAAATATAATGTGTTGCTGCATAATGACGACTACACGCCAATGGATTTTGTGATTGAGGTATTGCAACGTTTTTTCCGTTTGAACCATGAAAAGGCAACTGAAGTTATGCTTAATGTTCATTATAAAGGTGTCGGTGTTTGTGGCATTTTTACAGCTGAGATAGCAGAAACAAAAGTTGCTCAGGTCAGCCGTTACGCGCAACAAAATGAACATCCTTTACGTTGTTCAATGGAAAAAGAGTCATGAGTATACAGGTTATAGGAATAGTCATCCCCTATTTAGGAGATTTTTATGTTAGATAAAGCGTTAGAAAATAGTTTAGATTTGGCTTTCCATTTTGCTTTTGAAAAATCTCATGAGTTTATGACGGTTGAGCATTTATTACTTGCGTTATTAGAGAATGGCGAGATAAAAACGTTGTTAACGGCCTGCTCTGTGGATCTAGTGTCACTGAATATCGAAATTAATAGTTTTCTTGAAACACTGCCTGCGATCCCTGAGGTGCAATTACAGCAAATTGAAATTCAACCAACGATCGCCTTTGAGCGGGTGTTGCAACGTGCCATTTTTCATGTCCAGTCATCGGGAAATAACGAGGTTTCAGCTGCGAGTGTGTTAGTTGCTATTTTTAGTGAACAAGAGTCACAGGCTGTCTATTATTTAAAAAAAGCCCATTTATCTCGTTTAGATGTTGTCAACTTTATTGCCCATGGTATAAGCAAATCAGGAGTGCCAAGCATAGAGCCAATACGCGAAGAAGATAATCTAGAGAGCGTGGTTGCCGAAAGCAATGACGAAATGCCCTTCACGATCAATTTAAATGAACAGGTGGCCGCTGGCAGTATTGATCCGCTTATTGGTCGGGATGCCGAGGTTGAGCGCTGTGTGCAAATTCTTTGCCGCCGACGTAAAAATAACCCTTTATTGGTCGGGGAAAGCCGGTGTCGGTAAAACAGCTATAGCAGAAGGATTAGCTTACCGTATTGTTAATCAGAATGTTCCTGATGTTATTGAAGATAATATTATATACGCACTAGATATGGGGGCGTTGCTAGCTGGTACCAAATATAGAGGGGAGTTTGAACAGCGTTTTAAAACGGTTTTAGGCAAATTAGAAAAACAGGATAATGCTATTCTGTTTATTGATGAGATCCATACCATTATTGGGGCGGGGGCGGCGACGGGGGGGCAACTTGATGCGGCTAATCTATTAAAACCGTTGTTGAGCGGTGGCAAGTTACGCTGCATTGGCTCTACTACCTATAAAGAGTTCGGACAAATTTTTGAAAAAGAGCATGCATTAAGTCGACGCTTCCAAAAAGTCGATGTGCTTGAGCCCTCGGTCGAAGAGACGGCTCTTATCCTACTAGGTTTACGGTCTCGTTATGAAGAGCATCATCAGATTCGTTACACTAACAAAGCATTAAAAGCGGCTGCTGAACTTAGTGCAAAATATATTAATGATCGTCACCTTCCCGATAAAGCGATAGATGTGATTGATGAGGCAGGGTCACAAATGCGTTTGTTGCCTGCGAGTAAGCGAAAAAAAACAATTGGTGTATTCGAAATTGAAAATATCGTTGCTAAAATTGCCCGTATTCCACAAAAATCGGTCAATAGCTCAGATAAAAGATCAATTAGCCAAATTACCAGAGCGTTTAAAAATGACCGTGTTTGGTCAAGATGATGCGATTGACGCATTAACTAATGCTATTCACTTAAATCGTTCTGGTCTTTCTGAAGAGTCAAAACCAATTGGTTCTTTCCTTTTTGCTGGGCCCACGGGGGTTGGTAAAACCGAAGTAACGCAACAATTAGCGAAAGCGATGGGAGTACAGCTATTACGTTTTGATATGTCAGAATATATGGAAAAACATACGATTTCACGTTTAATAGGGGCGCCTCCTGGTTATGTTGGCTATGAGCAAGCTGGGTTATTAACCGATGCGGTGGTCAAACATCCTTATGCGGTATTGCTATTAGATGAGATAGAAAAAGCCCACTCTGATATTTACAACATTCTATTGCAGGTAATGGATCATGGTACGTTAACGGATAGTAATGGCCGTAAAGCTGATTTTAGAAATATTGTTTTGGTGATGACCACCAATGCCGGTGCGCGCGAATCCATCAAACAGAATATAGGTTTTAAAACTCAACAAGATAATCATCAAGCAATGGATGAAATTAAAAAAGTCTTTTCTCCTGAATTCCGTAATCGTCTTGATAATGTTATCTGGTTTAACCATCTTGAAATTGAAGTTATCTATCAAGTTGTGGATAAATTTATAGTTCAGTTGCAAGCTCAGTTAGATAAAAAGCATATCTCTTTAGAGGTCAGTGAAAGTGCCCGTAAATGGCTGGCGGAACAAGGTTACAATCGTGCCATGGGTGCTCGTCCAATGGCTCGATTGATTCAAGAAAAATTGAAAAAACCACTGGCAAATGAGATCTTATTTGGAGAGTTACAAGATGGTGGTAGCGTGGTTGTTTCATATGATAATGGCTCAGGTGGTATTATCTTCGATTATGTAAAATCACTCGCATTAAGCTGATAAATGATAGTTGCAAAGGTTCTTCCATTTCCACTTTATCTTTGTTTTTTGAGATAGAGTGGAACTGTTGAAAGTGATTTTTAAACGCCACAATTAGATCGGGATGGTATGGAATTCGAATTTAGAAAAGATTTTATTAGTGAACAGGCAACCGTTAAAATATCCATGGGTCATGAGGCTTTTGCTACTTGGCTAGAACAAGAAGGGCAGTCATTAAATTGGGTGGATGCTTTGTTGCTAAAATTATCGGCTTTACAGCAACGCCAGATAAGTGAATATAAACTTACGGGAAGTGAGTTTATATTACTGCTTACACAGGATGAAGCCTTGGTTATCAATCACAGTCTATTAAATGATCACGATGATGTTGATTTGGAAGGGGACTTACATTTTTATGATGCTGAAATAGAAGCCGCCTGTGGTTTAGAAGACTTCCTTGCTTTGATTGAATCATGGCAGTCCTTTTTAAAGGATTAATCCCTTTTTCCCCATGCTACTTCAATGTGCAATGTTAGCAAGAAAAAGCGTACCACCATGCTAGTTTAAGTTTAAATAGATATTTTATAACAACGAAAATGGGTGCTATTTTCTTGCCTTACCATGGTGCTACAGTGTAAATTGATACTCCTCTGGCACGACCACAATTCCTTTTTCTGATATTTTGTAACGTTTTTTATCCCCTGCCGTATCAAAGCCAATACGAGTTCCGGCTGGAATTTTTACATTTTTATCAATAATACAGTTTTGAATTTGGCATCCTTTGCCGATTTCTACATTATCAAAGACAATGCTATTGGAAATACTGCAGTTATCAAAAATGCGTACATTGGATGATAGGATTGAGTGATATACAGAAGCATCGGAAATGATGACGCCATTTGAGATGATTGAGTTTATCAATTGACCTGAATTTTTTGTCGTCGAAGAGACTGTTCGTGCGGGGGGAAGTTGTTGTTCATAGGTGCGAATAGCCCAATCTTGTTGATATAAATCCAGAGGAGGAATGGGCTGTAATAGATCCATGTTAGCTTGATAAAAAGAGTCAATAGTGCCTACATCGCGCCAGTAAACATCTTGGCTTACTCGGCCACTTTCTTCACCAAAACGGTATGCGTAAACGCTTTCTCGTTGGATTAATTTTGGAATAATGTCATGGCCAAAATCATTTTTTGAATTTATATCTGCTGCATTCTTTTCTAGGGCATCAATTAGCGCATCCATGGTAAAGATATAAATCCCCATTGAGGCAAGGCTCTTAGTTGAGTCGATCGGAGAGATTGGAGGGGTGCTTGGTTTTTCTACAAAATCAATGATACGTTTGTCACTATTAATTTCCATGATGCCATAGGAACTTGCTTCTTCTCCCAGGTACATCCATACAGGCAATGGTTAAATCGGCGTTGTTTAAGCGATGCTGTGCAAGCATTGGAGCATAGTCCATGCGGTAGATATGATCCCCTGACAGTACAACGACGTATTTAGCATTACTACGTGAAAGTAGCCATATATTTTGATAAATGGCATCTGCCGTTCCGCCATACCATTGTTCACCTTTACGCATTTGCGGTGGAATAGAGGTGACATATTCTCCAAGTTCAGGATTAAAAACAGACCAGCCATCACGAAGATGTTTTTGCAGTGAATGGGATTTATATTGTGTTAAAACCAGTATACGCCTTAATCCAGAGTGGAGGCAGTTTGTTAATGTAAAGTCAATAATGCGATATTTTCCACCAAAAGGGACTGCAGGCTTGGCTCTATTATCCGTTAGTGGTGATAATCTTGAGCCCATTCCACCCGCTAAAACTACTGTTAAGACATTTTGCATTGCACACTCTCCTTGGTTATTAGCGTCATTAAATAATATATTAATCGGAAACTGATGTTGTGCCGATTAGAATAGATAGCTGATCTGTTTTACTGCTTAAATTAACTGAGTTTTTCATTTTCTGTGTCGCAAAGGGAACGTTTGATTTTTATATACGTGTTATTTAATTATTTATTATTAATAGTTTTCAACTTCAAGCTTTATGCCAGTTGTTAATGTATTGAAAAATAAGGGATAAAATAAAAATAGAATCTATTAAGCACCACTTTGAGGCAAGTGTATAAATCCTTGCACTATAAAGGTTATAGATTAGATGGGAAAAGTGATCATAGTAATGCTCGTGAAGAACCATGAGCATTACTGGGGGGTTAATGTCGTAGTACTAATGTTGCCATGCCGAGGAAGGAGAATAACCCGATGACATCGGTAACGGTTGTTAATGCCATTCCGCCTGCTAATGCCGGATCAATTTTATATTTATGCATTAATAGAGGGATCGTCACGCCAGCGATACCGGCTACAGAGAGATTAATGAACATTGCGCCAGCAATGATAAAGGCAACACGTATATCATCTTTCCAAATAGCGACGGCAGAAGCGACTAAAATTGCCCAAACAATACCATTAAGCAATCCGATAGCGGCTTCTTTGCCAATTAGCCAGCGCGTGTTATTGTCACTTATATGGCCAACGGCAATACCACGGATAACCAATGCTAATGTTTGATTACCCGCGATCCCCCCCATGCTAGGGACAATCGTCATTAAGACGGCAAGAGTGGCCATTTGTTCTAAGGTCGCTTCAAACATATTAGATACGGAAGCGGCAACAAAGGCGGCCATTAGATTAACCGATAACCAAACAGTACGTCGTTTAGCACTGGGAATTATCGCGGCAAATGTATCTTCATCATCGTCCATACCAGCCATACCCATCATCGAGTGTTCGGCATTTTCACGAATAATATCAACAACATCATCGATAGTGATTCGACCAAGAAGGTGTTTGTTGGCATCGATAACAGGCGCGGATATCCAGTCATGACGTTCGAATAATTTAGCTATTTCACCTTCATCGAGTTCTACCGATAACGCTTCGGTTTGATCATTCATTACCTGTTCAACAGACAGACTTGGATCAACGGTAAGTAGAGTCGATAGTGGTACATCACCAATTAATTGGTCGTCTTCATTGACCACATATAAGGTGTCGGTTGCTTCTGGTAATTCCCCTTTGAGGCGTAAATAACGTAAAACAACATCAATAGAGACATCCGCTCTTAGCGTGATCGTGTCGGTGTTCATTAACGAACCAGCGGTATCCTCAGGGTAAGCCAATGCTTGTTCTACACGGTGTCTATCTTGCTTGTCCATCTTCTGTAAGACGGCTTGATAGAGGCTATCTGGAATGCCCCTTAGTATGTAGGCGAGATCATCGGTATCCATCCCTTCTGTGGCGGCTACAAGATTAGCGGCACCCATTAAATTGATAATGCCATCTTTAGCATCTTCATTTAATTCTTCTAAAATTTCACCATGTTGGTCATGGTCGGTTAAATTCCAAAGCACTTTACGGTGGGAAGGAGGGGAGGACTCCAGTAGTAAAGCGATGTCACAGGCAGCCATTTTATCAAGGATGCTGCGTGCACGGACAAACATGCCACTTTCTACTGCTTGATTAACTTCTTGAAGGCGTTGCTGAGCATTTTGTACATCTGTATTTTCCAGCATTGCCTAACTCCTTTATTCTTCTTCGAAAAATTTATCTTCTATTAACTTTGTAACTGCACTCATTGCTTGCTCTGCTTGATTACCTTGGGCAATAATCTCTATCTCTTGACCATAACAGGTTTCTAACACCAACAATCCCAACACACTATCAGCATCGGCCTGTTTTCCTTGATGCTTAATGGTGATGGTGGCATCAAAAGAGTTTACTAATTCAACCAATTTTATGGTTGCTCGTGTATGCAGGCCAAGTTTATTCTGTATTGTAATTGTTTGATTAATGATAGCCATTTATTTATTGCCTTTTAAACATTTATGTTCAATTTGCACTTGGTAGTGAGGTTTAAAACGTGCCGCTATTTGCTCAGTGACATAGACGGAACGGTGTTTCCCTCCAGTACAACCAATCGCAATCGTGACGTAATTTCGGTTATTCGTTTCAAGGTAGGGTAACCAAGAGTGGAATAGATTTTCTATTTGATTGATGGTCTGCTCGACCATAGGCTGGCTACGCAGGTAATCTTTAACTGGCTTTTCAAGGCCAGTGTGTTCTTGCAGTTCTGGTATCCAATGAGGGTTGGGTAAAAAGCGTACATCAAACATATAATCAGCATCTTCCGGGACCTTATATTTAAAGCCAAAAGATTGGAAAATAATCAATAAGTTACTTTTAGTTGAACCTTGTAAGTGAAGTTTTAGATGTTCGTTGAGATTGTGAATCGATAACGTTGTGGTATCAATCGTTAATGAGGCTATATTCTTTATGGGAAGTAGTAGCTCTTGTTCTAGGTCTAGCGCTTGCGATAAGGATAATTTGCGTTTAGATAATGGATGCAGGCGCCTTGTTTCACTATAACGGCGGATTAAAGCGCTGGTCATGGCATCGAGATAAATTATTTCTACTTCAATTTTATTCTGTAATGCAGCAAGCAACGTTTCTATAGCGGCTATGTCGTGAGGCAAGTTGCGAATATCTAAGCTGATCGCAACTTTATTATTGCTGGGATCAACGCTATCAAGTAATTGTTCAAGGAGTTGGTATGGGACACCATCGATGCAGTTATAACCTAAATCTTCAAGTACATGTAACGCGATCGTTTTTCCTGAGCCTGAGCGTCCACTAATAATTATTAATTTCATGCTAATCCCAACTAGTTATTGACTCTGTCCTATGTTAACTACTCTGATTGTAGTAATTTAAACAAGGCTTCGTCTGAATCTGCCGTTCTCAATTGACGCAGAAATGGTTTATCTAATAATTTTTTGCTAATTTCAGAGAGTGCAACTAGGTACTCTTGGCATTTATCTTCAGGAACAAAAATAGCAAATAAAAGGTCGACATTATTACCATCGTAAGCATCGTAATCAATGGCTGTATCACATTGTAAAAAAACGGCTGTAGCGGGCAACGATGTATCAATTTTTACATGTGGGATTGCAATGCCGCTTCCGACCCCCGTTGACCCTATTTTTTCACGCGCAATTAAATCGTTAAATAACGTTTGTGCGTCAATGCCTAGTTTTTCAGCCGCGATATGGCTAATTTTTTCTAGTGCGCCTTTTTTACTTGTACAGTTTACCTTGCTGAAAACGGAGTCTTGAGTTAATAAAGTCGATATTTTCATATTATATATTCTGTTTACGATCCATAAAATTAGCGCGCAATTCTAGCAGGTTCTTCTTGAATGACTATTAACAAATAGTCATTTTTTAATCTTAATCAAGTCTATAGCAACTGTTTACGCTGATTTGATGGCGGTATACCTAATGATTCTCTATATTTTGCAATGGTTCTACGTGCGACTTTAATACCTTGCTCTTCGAGTAACTGAGTTATTTTATTATCACTTAAAGGTTTATTTGGTGATTCTGCTGTTACTAGCTTCTTGATTAATGCGCGAATGGCTGTCGATGAACACTCTCCACCACTTTCAGTGGCGACATGGCTAGAAAAGAAAAATTTGAGCTCATAAATCCCTCTAGGGGTGTGCATAAACTTCTGCGTAGTCACCCGAGAAATCGTTGATTCATGCATTTCAACCTCTAGTGCTACATCATTTAACACCATCGGTTTCATTGCTTCATCACCATACTCGAAAAAAGCTTGCTGTTGTTGGACGATACAATTGGAAACCTTTAGCAGTGTCTCATTTCGACTCTCTAAGCTTTTAATGAACCATTTAGCTTCTTGTAAGTGACCTTTAATAAATTGTGAATCTGTTTTACTGATATTAGATTTACATAAATCGGCATATTGCTGATTAATCGATAAGTGTGGATCGCAATCAGGGTTTAAAGAAACACGCCACTGCCCTGCAATTTTTTTAACGTAAACATCGGGTACGATATATTGTGCTTTACTCTCTTCGAGTTGATTGCCAGGACGAGGCTCTAGACTCTGAATAAGGCGCATTACTTCACCTAATTCACTCTCTTTTAGTTTAGTTTTTCTTGCTAATGTTCGGTAATCTCGATTAGCCAGTAAATCCATATGCAAATCAAGAATCATTAATGCTTCGCTGCGCCATTGTGTTTGTTCTGACAGATGTTTTAGTTGTATTTGCAAACACTCTTGTGTGGACCGAGCTGCCACACCAAGCGGATCAAAATGTTGGATACGTTTTAGTACCGCTTCCACTTCATCTAACTCTAGATCCGTTAGTTCATCATTTAAACTTTCTAAGATATCTCTGCAGCTAGTGGTTAAATAGCCGGATTCATCAATGGAATCGATAATTGCGGTAGCAATGAGCTGGTCTGTATCTGTAAATGGCGTCAACTGCATCTGCCAGATTAAGTGGTCTTGTAATGTATCTGAAGATTCGCCTTGATAGACAGTATCTTCACCTTCATAATTGACTGTGCCAGAGGAGACTGACGTTGTTGGTGGTGCAGTGAATGACTCTTCCCAGCTATTTTCAATAGGCAAATCATCGGAGAATCCTGTTGAGTTAACGCCTCCGATGTGTCCATGTCGCTACTATCTTTTTGTTCGCTACTTACCTCTGCAATACCACTTTCATCGTCTTGTTGAAGTAGCGGATTTTCATCCAGCACATTTTGAATTTCTTGCTGTAAATCAAGTGTAGAGAGTTGTAATAATTTAATAGCTTGTTGTAATTGAGGGGTCATAGCAAGCTGCTGACCCATTTTCAATTGTAAACCCTGTTTTATCAAAGTATCTCTTCCTCTTACGCAAATAAGGTGATTAATTAAAGTCTAAACTCTTCACCCAAGTAGACCTGTTTTACATGGTCATTCTCTAATATTTCTTGCTGTGTGCCAACTGCAATAATTTCACCATGACTAACAATGTACGAGTGTTGGCAGACATCTAAGGTTTCTCGAACGTTATGGTCGGTAATTAATACGCCCAAACCGCGGTCACGCAACTGCTGAATAATATTTTTTATGTCGATAACTGAAATGGGATCCACACCGGCAAAGGGTTCATCTAGTAATATGAATTTTGGCTCTGTAGCAAGCGCTCGGGCTATCTCTACCCTGCGACGCTCACCACCGGATAAGCTCATCCCTTTGCTGTGGCGAATGTGGGTGATATGAAACTCTTGTAATAGGGTCTCTAGCTTATCTTCGCGCTGTGCTGCCGTTAACTCTTTACGAATTTGTAAAATGCCCATGATATTTTCGCTTACCGTTAAACGACGAAATATAGAGGCCTCCTGAGGGAGGTAACCGATCCCTTTTTGTGCTCGAATATGCATGGGATGATGAGAAATATCTTCATCATCAATGGTTATTTTACCTTCATCTTGTTTTACTAAACCCACCACCATGTAAAAAGAGGTTGTTTTACCCGCGCCGTTAGGGCCAAGTAAACCGACAATTTCACCTGTTTTCACGGTTAAGCTAACACCATTAACTACCGTGCGACCTTTGTAGCTTTTCACTAAACCTTGTGCAATTAATTCTGCCATTCTATCTATTCTTCTTTTTCTATGGTTTTGTCGTCCGAGGTCGATGTGTTTTTATTTTCAAATTGTGCGGGTAAAAATACCGTGTTAACACGATCAGTTGCAGCTTGACCCGTGCTCACCGTTAACTCTTCATTATTGATGGAGTACACGATTTTTTCACCATTAACTTCACTATCTAGTTGTTTTACTTGAGCATTGTCCTGTAGCGTGATGGTGCTTTCTGCTAGATCATAGCGAATGGTGTTGGCTTGGGCATCAAAGGGTTTGCCATCATCTTGTGTTTGATAAAATGTCGCTAAATTGCCTTCTGCTATCATTATTTCTTGGTTTGCTTTTTCACCACGAATGACCGTTAGTTTGTCTGCGGTAATTTTGATCGTTCCCTGAGTTAATATCACATTGTCAATAAATACAACCGTATTTTCCTTCATTTTTGCATGTTGACTGACGGAGCTAACATGGATCGGCTGTTCATAATCAGACTCAATGGAAAAGCAGGAAAATGTGATGATTAACGTGCTGATTGCTATGCTAAATTTAATTTTTTTCATTGAGATATACCGTTTCAATTTTATCTTTGACAACAAATTCTTCAGACTCTAATGACCCCCATAGTCCGACGCCTTGTTGCTTCATTTGCGGCCCAGTCCAATTAACAAAAAGATCGCTGGTCACTTCTTTTTTATCTAATAGTATCGTTAGCTCTTGTGTGTGCATCGTTTGCACTAATTGATCCAAGCTCAGATTTTTTAGCCATACATCATCATTTAACGTTAGTGTGTCTTGATTGTAAAGCACCCCTTTTTTACTGCTTAGTTGCCAAATGGAGGGGACATTGTCGTCTGTTTTTCTAGCGTATATAATAACCCTTGGATTTTCAAAAAGGGTTTTATTGGTTGCATTAAAATTAATTACTTTATCTGCATATAATTTATAATCGCTTCGTCCCGCAATATCAAAATGAGTATTAGTGACATTATAGGCTATATAGCTAGGTTGGTGTTTTGATGTTTCCGGTAGCTCTTTTTGTGGTTTCAAGTATAGCCACGTTAAAAATGCCACTAATAATATGATAAATGGAATGCTTTGCCGCTTATTCATTTATTCACTTTTGCCTTGTGTTGTATGCAACTGATTATTGCATTGTAGTAATAGGTCACATACCTCTCGTACAGCTCCAAAACCACCTTTTGTATAAGTAATTAAATCAGCATGTTGCAGCACTAAAGGATGGGCATCGTTTACTGCAATACCTAGCCCACATGCTTGCATGACGGGTAAATCGACAACATCATCACCAATATAGGCAACTTCTTGTGCTGTTAATTTTTGTTTTATTAATAGTGATTGATAGGCACTTATCTTGTCTTCTTGCCCTTGAAATATATAGGTACGCCAAGTGCTTGCATTCTGTCAGAGACAATTTTAGATTGTCGTCCAGTTATCACCGCTACATCTATACCAGCTTTTAATATCGCTTTTATACCGAAGCCGTCTTTGGTATGGAATGCTTTTAACTCTTCACCTTGGTTACCTAAATAAATTCGGCCATCTGAAAACACACCATCGACATCGCAGATAAGCATTTTTATTTTTTCTGCTTTGCGATAGTTTAATTGGCTAATTTTTCCATAGGGTGTTGTGACCATGATTTTCCCGATATTTAGATCGATAACTGGATACTATATAAAATGAATATAGTAATCTCATTAATTTTAATTCGTTATGTGGTGATGCTACATTGTTACGGTTATTGTCAGAAAAATAAAGTGTTAACGTGTAATTGTTATTTGTTTTTCAACAATATACCATTATTACATAAATAGGTCATACCAGTGCTATGATAATTTATGTTCAGGCTATTAAATAATTGTATAAAAATGCTCATAACCTTACACTGTACCTTTCTATCCATAAAGATAACGGTTGTACATGAAACATTCAAATCATCTTGTTATTAAAAACCTCTGTTTCTCTCGAAATGATAGATTATTGTTTGATAATTTAAATTTTGAATTTAAACGTGGAAAAATAACAGCTATTTTAGGGCCAAGTGGTATCGGTAAAACGACGCTATTAAAACTTATTGGTGGCCAACTTGCGTTAGATAGCGGTGAAATAATTTTTAATGGCAAGGAAATTCATAACTGTTCTGATAACTCTTTGTACGAAGCAAGAAAAAAGATGGGCATGTTATTTCAAAGTGGTGCATTGTTTAATGAAATGTCTGTATTTGAAAATGTTGCATTTCCACTGCGAGAACATTGTAAGCTCGATGAGTCGCTACTCACTATCTTAGTGTTGATGAAATTAGAGGCCGTTGGTTTACGTGGCGCAAGAGATTTAAAACCAATAGAGCTCTCTGGTGGAATGGCTCGTCGTGTTGCTTTAGCACGAGCTATCGCCTTAGATCCGGAAATGATTATGTACGATGAGCCCTTTACAGGGCAAGATCCTATTTCTATGAATGTATTGCTAAACTTAGTTAAGCAATTGAATCAATCGTTGGGATTAACATCGATAATTGTTTCCCATGATGTGCATGAAGTCTTGTCTATTGCCGATGAGGTTTATGTTCTGGCAGGGCAAAAGATCATAGCGCAGGGACCAACGCATTCTGTACTTGAACAAAAGGATAATCCATTATTGCAACAATTTATTCATGGTAGAAGTGAAGGACCCGTGCCTTTTCATTTCAAGAGTGATGATTTTGCTGTTGATATAAAAAAGGTGAACTTATGATAAATACGTATATAAGTTCGATTGGCAGAGGCAGCATAGCAATTACGCGTACGATTGGTCGTAGTTGTTTGATGTTTTGGGATACATTTCGTGGCAGGCCTCATAGCAAGCTATTTTCGCTTGTTGTCGCACAGATATATCAGCTTGGGATCTTGTCCCTACCTATTATTTTAACGTCAGGTTTATTTATAGGGATGGTATTAAGCTTACAAGGTTACTATGTATTAGTCGACTATGCCGCAGAAACAGAGCTTAGGTAGCATGGTGGCGCTCTCTCTATTACGAGAGTTAGCTCCTGTTGTTGGTGCTCTGCTTTTCGCTGGTCGTGCTGGCTCTGCGTTAACGGCTGAAATTGGTTTAATGCAGAGCACTGAGCAGCTAGCTAGCATGGAAATGATGGCGGTTTCACCTTTAAAACGTGTCATTGCACCACGCTTGATCGCAGGGATTATTACCTTACCTTTACTTGTCTTGTTTTTTAATGTTGTCGCCATTTGGGGGGGGTATTTAATTGGTGTTAGCTGGATGGGGATCGATGGTGGTTCCTATTGGTCAGTGATGCAAGGTAGCGTTGATTATTATCCTGATGTTGTTGATAGTATAATAAAAAGTGTTTTTTTTGCCGTACTGATAACTTGGGTGGCACTTTATAATGGTTACCATGTTATACCCAATGCGCAGGGAATTAGTAAGGCGACAACGCAAACGGTTGTTGTTTCATCATTGCTAGTGCTTGCGATGGACTTTGTATTAACAATATTTATGTTTGGCACTTAAAATAGATTATTGTTATAAGTGTTAAGCGATTAATTTACTCGGATTTTTATATGTTTGGAATATATTATGTCTAAGAATAAACTGGAATTATGGGTTGGTAGCTTCGTTGTTGCTTCGATATTATGTTTAGCCATACTCGTATTTAGTGTTGCTGGTGTTTCGCTACGTGGTGAGGGGAATAGTTATACCTTATATGCGACTTTTTCTAACGTTGGTGGATTGAAGGTCAGAGCTCCCGTTAAACTCGGTGGCGTTGTTGTTGGGCGCGTGGAAAATATAAAGTTAGATGTTAAAAATTATCGCCCAATTGTGGAGCTCTCTATGTATGAAAGAAGTGGTTTCTATCCAGAAACATCGTCACTGTCGATATTGACATCGGGTTTGCTCGGTGAGCAGTACATTGGTATTCAACCTGGGTTTATTGATGATGATATTGCTATGTTAGCAGACGGGGATCGCATTGAGGATACTAAATCTGCATTGATCCTAGAAGATTTAATCGGCCAATTCATTTACTCTATTAATAAGGATAAATAATAATGAAGCGTTTATTACCTATTTTAGCCTTAATTTTTGTCAGCTGTTCTTATGCCAAAATAGCAGAGATAAGTGATCCAAATGAAGTTATCCGCTCCGTTGCAATTAAAACGTCGGAACGTATAGACCTTGATGCTGAACGTTTAAAGCGTGAACCGAGTTATATTAAGGTGGTCATTGATGAAGAATTAATGCCTTATATCGATTATAAGTATGCAGCCTACAAAGTGATGGGTACACATCTTAAGGACACAACCGAAAAGCAGCGTGATGAATTTGTTGAAACATTTAAAACTTATCTAGTGAATGTCTATGGCCACATGTTACTTGAGTATGACCAACAAGAAATCAAAGTGCTCGATAATAGAAATTATGAAGATAGCTCGATTATATCGGTTGCCGTGCATGTTACAGATAAAAATGGCAAACTGACAAAACTAGCGTTTAAGCTGCGAAAAAATAAAAGAACGTTAGAATGGAAAGTATTTGACGTAGTAGCTGAAGGCATTAGCATGTTATCCACCAAGCAGTCTGAGATTAATGAATTAATCGAAAAAAATGGCATAGACCATGTTATTAAGCTGCTCAATGAAAAAAATAGTGAGTTGTCATCGTGATAGATAATGATGATGGTACAACCGTAATATTAACGGGAAATTTATTATTAAGTGAAATATCAGAGAGAAAGTTTCCTGCTATTGATAGCTATAAAAGTATAAAAACCGTTGATTTACATAAATTAGATAATATTGATTCGGCTGGCATTGCCTATCTGGCACAAATTAAAAGTAATTATTCTGATTTGAATTATATCGGATTGTCAGATAAAGCATCAGTATTAGCTCATTTATATGGGCTAGGTTTCATTTTTAAAATGTAAGGTATTTAATGGATATTACAATAATTAAAGAAAAGCTAGAGCAAGCGTTGACGCTTGATCAATGTATTGTAAAAGGTGAAAGTGGTCATTTTCAAGTTATCGTGGTGGGAGCGCTTTTTAGCGACTTAAGTCGAGTGAAAAGACAGCAGGTTATTTATGAACCGTTAACTGAATACATAGCGAGTAATGCAATTCATGCCTTAACGATTAAAGCACTAACGCCAGACGAATGGCAGAAACAAAAACATTTTATTTAGTAAGGGACATTTCATGGGTCAGTTTTTAATTCAAGGTGGTTGCCAATTAAAAGGTGAGGTTGCTATCTCCGGCGCAAAAAATGCCGCATTGCCAATTCTTTTTGCGACATTATTATCCAAAGGAGATATTCACTTAAGTAATGTTCCTTTATTAAAAGATATATCGACAACGTTAGAGCTATTATGTGAACTTGGTGCAGAGGCATCTCAAGATGGTCACAAAGTACATATTAATGCATCAACAGTCAAAAATTATACGGCATCCTATGAGTTAGTACGCAGTATGCGTGCATCTATTTTAGCCTTAGGGCCACTTGTTGCTCGATTTGGTGAAGCTGATATCTCTTTACCTGGAGGCTGTGCTATTGGTGCACGTCCTGTTAATTTGCATATCCATGGACTTGAGCAAATGGGGGCTGTTATTAAGGTTGAAGAGGGCTTTATCAAGGCGCGTGTTGATGGCCGTTTAAAAGGTGCACATATTTATATGGATATGGTCAGCGTAACTGGCACCGGTAATTTAATGATGGCTGCTGCTTTGGCGGATGGTAAAACTATTATTGAGAATGCGGCTAAAGAGCCGGAAATAGTCGATTTAGCGAATTTTATTAATGCAATGGGTGGGCAGATCAAAGGCGCGGGCAGTGATACATTAACGATTGAAGGTGTTGAATCACTAGGTGATTGCCATTATCAAGTACAACCTGATCGTATTGAAACAGGTACATTTTTGGTCGCCGGCGTTGTTAGTGGTGGTAAAGTTAAATGTATAAATACGGATCCAACACTATTATCGGCGGTGCTTTCTAAACTTGAAGAGGCCGGCGCATTGGTAACGACAGGAGAAGATTGGATTGAAGTAGATATGATTGATCGTCAATTAAAATCAGTCAATATTACTACTGCACCATATCCTGCGTTTCCAACTGATATGCAAGCGCAATTTACAGTGCTTAATACCGTTGCTCCTGGAACGGGCGAATTAAAGAAAATATCTTTGAAAATCGTTTTATGCATGTGCCTGAATTACAACGCATGGGGGCTAATATCGAATTAGAAGGGAATTTGGCTATCTGTGGTGATCATGACCTGTTAAGTGGCGCCAAAGTGATGGCAACGGATTTACGTGCTTCAGCAAGTTTAGTGATTGCTGGCTTGATTGCTGAGGGGGAAACGATTGTTGATGAAATTTATCATATTGATCGCGGTTATGAAGCGATTGAAGATAAGCTGATTGCATTAGGTGCCAAAATAAAACGTGTCGAAGGATAGCGACCTTACCCCATTGCCAACAATGGTAGTGGGGATTTTACGCTAATTAATCGCAGGCATAGCATACCATTCAATTTTTTATTATTACCTTATTGAATAGAATCTAATTCGCCTATTTCTACTTCCACTTCAATTTCCTTACCTTTGCGTAATAGCGTAAGTTTGGTTTTTGTTCCTGGTGGAATTTCTGCGACATCATCCATCGCTTCGACAAGATTACTGACCTTCTGAGAATCTATTTTTAATAGAATATCATCGACTTCAATGCCTGCTTTTGCAGCTGGTCCTTGGGCATGTACTTTTTTAATGATAATACTGTTTTGTGCTTTTAATCCCCATAACCTTGCAATTAAAGGATCTAAATTTTCAGCTACTAGGCCAAGGGAGCCTCGAATAACTCGGCCGTGTGCTATTAAACTATTTGCTATCCGTTGCGAGAGTTTATAGGGCACAGCAAAACTGATTCCATTGCTCATATTGGTATTACTTGTGTAAAACTCCGAAGTGTTAATTCCTACTAACTCTCCATTACTATTGATTAAAGCTCCGCCAGAGTTGCCTGCATTAATAGCCGCATCTGTTTGCAGAAAATCTTGGCGGCCCGAGGAACTCATACCATTTCTGCCTGTGGCGCTGATAATGCCTTGGGTAATGGTCTGTCCCAAATTGTAAGGGTTTCCTATGGCCAGAACAATGTCCCCGACCTGTGGTTTGTAGTGTTGATTTTGTGGGATAACAGGTAAGTTATCACCATTTATTTTTAATACAGCTAAATCAGTGACGATATCACTACCAACAACCAAGGCAGTAAATAGACGGCCATCTTGTAGTGCGATTAAAATTTGATCTGCTTTAGCAACGACATGGAAGTTAGTTAAAATATGACCTTCACCATCAATAATGATTCCAGATCCTAGACCCGTTGGTTGAATGTGTTGCTCATTGTCAAGGCTAGAGTCGATATATTGCTGCGAGTATATATTAACCACGGCTGGAGATGCTTTCTTTACTGCTTCACTATAACTTGCAACTCGATTATCTTTTTCGAGTAAGGTCATTAGATTATTTAATTTGTGAGCATAAATAATTGCCGTTGCCGCGAGCAGCCCCCAAAAAATGGGTTTAAAGAAATATAGAAATGAAGATTTAAAATTCATGTTATTAAATGCCAGTATCAAATAGAGCAAAGTGATTAGTATATATATAAAAATAAAAGTGCAGGGCGGCTTTATTATCGTTTCTTGAATTAGAACAAGTAATTATGGAAATAATCTATTTTTATGATGATCATACTTCAAGATGCAAAGTCAGCAAGGATAAATATACAGAAATGCTAGGAATAAAATGTAAGTAATACCAATTGGATTAAGTATGTGATCTAAATTTTGCGCAGGAAAAAAGGCTTAATTTGAGGCGTAAGTTGACATAAATGGTTGCCTCTTTACGAAACTTACAACAAAAAAGTAAGTTATTTTAACCAGCAAAATAGATCCGCTATTTACTCCGATTGGTATAATATGGGTATAGACATAAAAAAGCATCACGCAAAGGTGATGCTTTTTATTGAACAATTATCTAATCTGTTAGTTATTCAATTAAGCAATAACGTGTACAGAAGAGGTATTTGTTGTGCCTGAGTCAACTAGCGCACCAGATACCATAACAACTTTATCACCCGCAGCAACAAGGCCAAGCTCTTTAGCCATATCCATACCTAGTTGATAAAAATCTTCTGTGGTTTTTTGCTCATCGATAACTTTAGCTGAAACGCCTTTAGTTAACGCTAATTGTTGGCGAGTCTTTGGATTGCTCGTTAGTGCTAAAATTGGCGTCGTTGGGAAGTATTTACGTAGTGAACGAGCTGATTTACCTGCACCTGTTGCAACAATGATTAGTTTAGCATCAAGTTGCTCTGCATTTTTAACTGCAGTGCTACAAACCGCTTCAGTAATACGTAAATCTTTTTCTTTAATGTTTGTTTTAGTTGGCATAACTTTATCTGTACGCTCACAGATAGTTGCCATGATCTCTACTGCTTCAGCTGGGTATTTACCTTTAGCACTTTCACCTGAAAGCATTACCGCATCTGTTCCATCTAGGATAGCGTTGGCAACATCGCCTGCTTCAGCACGAGTTGGACGAGGGTTTTTGATCATTGAATCAAGCATTTGTGTTGCAGTGATAACTGGTTTACGTGCTTTATTTGCTTTCTCAATCATCATTTTTTGAGCAAAGATAACTTCTTCAACTGCAATTTCAACACCTAAGTCACCACGTGCAACCATGATTGCATCCGAAACGGCTAGGATCTCATCAAAGTTGTCCACACCTTCTTGGTTTTCAATTTTCGAAATAATTTGGATGTTTTCACCACCGTGAGCTTTTAAGTGCTCACGCATTTCAAGAACATCTTCTTTTTTACGAATAAATGATGCAGCAATAAAGTCAACTTGTTGTTCACAACCAAATACTAAATCGCCTTTATCTTTAGCAGAAAGTGCTGGAAGCTGTACTTTAACGCCAGGTAAGTTAACACCTTTGTTTTCACCAAGTTCACCAGTATTAACTACTTCACAGATTACATCTGTATCTGTAACACGTTTAACTGTCATTTCAATTAAACCGTCATCAAGTAATACGGTATTGCCAATTACTAGGTCTTTAGTTAAACCTTCATAAGTTACAGCTACTTTAGTATTGTCACCAACAATAGTTTGGTCTGTTGTTAGGGTAAACTCTTGACCAGCAGTAAGTAGTACATCTGCACCATTTTCAAGCTTAACGGTACGGATTTCTGGACCTTTAGTATCTAGTAAGATCGCAACATTTTTACCTGTTTCTTGGCAAACTTCACGAATAGTTGCAATTCGAGCTCCGTGCTCGGCAAAATTACCATGAGAAAAGTTAAGACGCATGACATTCATGCCGTTGTTCACTAACTTAGTTAGCATCTCTTTTGATTCTGATTTTGGCCCAATAGTACAAACTATTTTTGTTTTTCTCACAGTTTTTCTCCAATAATGTGTTTGATTTTTGCTATAGTTTAAAAAAAATTTAATCTGGTTATTTAACTGGCGCACATTTTACAATAAATACAGCAATAAAAAATGATTTATTCCAGTATATTGTCATTTAATTGGATTTTTTTTCATTTTACTATTGTAATTTATTGTAAAATTTTGTGCGTTAGCTGTAATTTTTTGTAACTACTAATGATTATATGTTGATCTGCTTCTCATTAATACAGCTCTTTAGATGCTAACTGGTGTTCTTGCCATGCGGGGATATAAATGTCGTTGGACAATCAACTGATAGTAGTTTGAATTACAATATATACAATATTTCACCTATATCGAGCGCTATGTGACACCATCTTCCTTATATCAAACCGATTTGAAAAATAAAAAAATTGTGCATGATCCCGTTCAGGCGGATGCAATTAATCATTTGCAATGCTTATATGACCAGTTGATATCGAGAGAGTCTAGTAAGCCTGTGACAAGGGGATTAATTGATCGTATCAAAAATAAATTATTAAATACCGTTGAACAACGTCCTTTTATTAATGGGCTCTATTTATATGGTGGTGTGGGACGAGGTAAGACCTATTTAATGGATCTCTTTTTTCAAAGTTTACCGACCAAGCGAAAATTACGATTACATTTTCATCATTTTATGCTGCGTGTGCACAAGGAGTTGACTCAACTACAAGGAGAAGTTAATCCATTGACAAAAATTGCGAAAAAATTTGCTAAAGAAACCGATATATTGTGTTTCGACGAATTTTTTGTTGAGGATATTACGGATGCAATGATTATCTCCGGTGTATTAAATGCTTTTTTTGCCGAGGGGATAACCTTATTAGCTACTTCTAATCTTCACCCTGATGATCTCTATAAAAATGGTTTACAAAGAGCTCGATTCTTACCAACGATAGCCTTAATTAACCAGCATTGTGATATTTTTAATCTTGATGGTGGGCGAGATTATCGATTAGGACGGTTAACTGAAAGTGAAATTTACCAATACCCATTAGATGAGAAGGCGCAATTACAAAATAAAGCGCATTTTGAAAATCTAGCTCAAGGAGATAAACATTATGGACAAGAAATAGTGGTGAATAATCGTTCTATAAAAACCATTGCCTATAGCGCCAATACGTTAAGTATTGAATTTATCGCTTTGTGTGACGGCCCTAGAAGTGTTTTAGATTATATTGAAATTGCTATCATCTATCGCACTATTATTGTTGCTAATGTTAAACAGATGGACGCGGCGAATGATGATTTAGCACGGCGTTTCATTGCCATGGTTGATGAATTTTATGATCATAATGTTGCATTAATTATTTCTGCAGAAGTACAAATTGAGCAGTTATATATCGGTGAGCGCTTATCTTTTGAATTCAACCGTTGTATATCTAGGCTATTGGAAATGCAAAGCAAATCATACCTTCATCAGGCACATCATTAATCTAATTTGTTTATTGTTATTTTTATTACAATATTTACGTGATCTCTGCTCTCTTTTTCTGTACAATGTCGCCGCCCACGTTATCCACCTCCCCAATATATTACATGGTGGATCTATTGTTTACGCTTGACGTATTCGAAGGGATACGGAATGGCAAAATACATTTCTGATTATCAAATTTGATAATTGTTTTTTAAATCATTAATTTGGGTATAACTTAATGAAAACTTTTGTTGCTAAACCAGCTGAAGTCACACGCGACTGGTTTGTTGTCGATGCTGAAGGTAAAACCTTAGGCCGTCTGGCTACTGAAATTGCTCTACGTTTACGTGGTAAACATAAAGCAGAATACACTCCTCATGTTGATACTGGTGATTACATCATCGTTATTAATGCTGAGAAAATTACTGTAACAGGTAATAAAGCTAAAAATAAAATTTACTACCATCACACTGGTTTCATCGGTGGTATTAAATCAATTAGCTTTGAAAAACTAATCGATCGTGCACCTGAACGTGTTATTGAGACTGCTGTAAAAGGTATGTTGCCAAAAGGTCCTTTAGGACGCGCAATGTATCGTAAATTGAAAGTTTATGCTGGTACTGAGCATCAACATTCTGCACAGCAACCACAAGTTTTAGACATCTAATAGGATTAAAACAATGGCAAATCAATACTACGGCACTGGTCGTCGAAAAAGCTCAACAGCTCGTGTATTCATGAAGGCTGGTAGCGGTAATATCACTATCAATAAACGCAATCTTGACGAATATTTTGGTCGTGAAACTGCGTGTATGGTTGTTCGTCAACCATTAGTACTTATTGACAGTCTTGAAAAATTTGACTTAAACATCACTGTTAAAGGTGGTGGTAATACAGGTCAGTCGGGTGCAATCCGTTTAGGTATCACTCGTGCTTTAATGCAATATGACGAAACTCTACGTGCGGAATTACGTACAGCTGGCTTTGTTACACGTGATGCTCGTAAAGTTGAACGTAAGAAAGTGGGTCTACATAAAGCTCGTAAACGTCCACAATTCTCAAAACGTTAATATTTACGTTATCAGAATTGCCAAAGCCCAGTGTTTACTGGGCTTTTTTTTATCTAAATTTCCCCCCTCTATTATCGATATTCTTCTCATAACAGTTATTGCCCTTAAAAATAAAGGGATAAACTCGGTAAATTAATGTACTAATGAGAGCATTATCAATTAAGCAGTGATTTTATGTGGTTGCATTCTTAAAAATAATGTTAATAGCTTGTAAATTTATCCCTGTTTCTTTAAAATTCAAGCAGTTTATGCACCCACCAAATTTGTAATTTACACGCAATGATGTGCATCCTCACTATTTTAGTAGCTCACAATGGAGATGGTTAAATGAGCAATGCGCCTGTCAGTACTGGTCGCCGTAAGTTTCTAACATTAACAACAGGTGTTGTTGGTGCTGTAGGAGCCGCTGCAGTGGCGGTACCTTTCGTGAAATCTTGGAGCCCGAGTGAAAAAGCAAAAGCAGCTGGAGCCCCAGTTTCTGTCGATATTAGCAAGATACAACCGGGACAATTGATCCGCGTTGAGTGGCGAGGAAAACCTGTTTGGGTAGTATCACGTACTAAAAAGGTGATAGATGAGCTAGCGACTTTAGATGAGCAGCTGCGCGATCCTAATTCAGAAGAGCCTCAACAGCCAGTCTATGCAACAAATGCGTTGCGCTCCTTAAAATCTGATATCTTTATTGCCGTGGGTATTTGTACACATCTAGGGTGTTCACCGAGTTATCTGCCTGACAGTTTTTTCTGAGCAAGTAGAAGGTGTCGAATCAGGCTTCTTTTGCCCCTGCCATGGTTCCAAATTTGATATGGCTGGACGCGTTTTTCAAAATGTACCTGCACCATTGAATTTAGTTATTCCACCACACCATTACGTGAGTGATAGTGTGGTGTTAATCGGCTTAGATAAGGGAGATGCCTAATGCTTAATAAATTAGTCACGGGCACCATAGAGTGGATTGATGCTCGTATTCCTATGACGGAAACATGGAATAAACACTTAGCGCAATATCCGACACCCGTTAATTTTAACTTTTGGTATTTTTTTGGTTCACTGGCGATGCTGGTGTTGGTCAATCAAATATTAACGGGTATCTGGTTAACCATGCATTATAATCCATCAGCAGAGGGCGCCTTCGCTTCCGTTGAATATATTATGCGAGATGTACCATACGGTTGGTTGTTACGTTATATGCACTCAACGGGGGCATCCGCCTTCTTTGTGGTTATTTACCTACATATGTTTCGTGGATTAATCTATGGTTCATATCAAAAACCTCGTGAATTGATCTGGATTTTTGGTATGTTAATCTTTCTCGCTTTAATGGCAGAAGCATTTATGGGATACCTACTTCCTTGGGGGCAAATGTCCTTTTGGGGAGCGCAAGTGATTATCTCGTTGTTTGGTGCAATTCCTATTGTCGGTGATGATTTAACACTGTGGATCCGCGGTGATTATGTTATATCTGGTGCGACATTGACACGTTTTTTTGCGCTGCATGTTGTCGCATTGCCTTTATCTATTGTAGCTCTTGTATTTTTACATATTGTTGCTTTGCATGAGGTTGGCTCAAATAACCCAGATGGAGTTGAAATTAAACAGAAAAAGGGCAGTGCCTCTACTGAAGCGAAAGGAAAATTTACTTTTCATCCTCAGTATAGCGGTAAGAAGGATATTATTGATGCTGTGCCTTTCCATCCCTACTTCACTGTCAAAGATATTATGGGGGTTGCAGGTTTTCTTATTTTGTTCTGTGCCATTATCTTCTTTCTGCCAGAAGGTGGCGGTTATTTCTTAGAAGCGCCCAATTTTGAGCCTGCTAATAGCCTAAAAACACCCGCCCATATTGCACCTGTTTGGTATTACACGCCATTCTATGCCATTTTACGTGCTATCCCTGATAAATTAATTGGTGTTGTCTTTTTTGGTGGTTCAATTGTTATTCTATTTTTCTTGCCGTGGTTAGACCGTTGTAAAGTTAAATCAATACGCTACCGTAGTTTGATACACAAAGTGAATATTGCACAGTTTACCGTGAGCTTTATCGTTTTAGGTATTCTTGGAGCCTTACCTGCAACCCCGTTACTCACCATCATTGCACGTGTCGGTACGATCGGTTATTTCGGTTTCTTTATTGCGCTCTGGTTATACAGTAAAAATGAAAGAACTAAGCCATTACCAACGAGGTTAACATTCAAATGAAAAAATTAATGATAGCCTTAATGGCATTACTACCAGTGCTGGCCTTTGCATCCGCTGGCAATGTTCATTTAGATAAAGCAAATAATGATTTGCACGATAGAGCATCCTTGCAAAGTGGTGCAAAATTATTTATGAATTACTGTTTTGCTTGTCATTCAACGGGATACCAACGTTATCAACGTGTTGCTACAGACCTTGGGATTTCCGATGAGTTAATGCAAGAAAATCTCATCTTTACAGATAGCAAAATTGGTGAGTTGATGGTTAATAGTATGGACAAGAAGGATGCGACTAAATGGTTTGGTAGTCCACCTCCTGATTTGACATTAGTTGCTCGACTTCGTGGTACAGATTGGATTTATACCTATTTACGTTCTTTCTACCGTGATGAAAATAGACCTTTTGCTGTAAATAATGTAATTTTTCCTGATGTTGCTATGCCACATGTACTTGAAGAGTTGCAGGGTATTCCCACTGCTATTTATGAAACAGAGATGATTGATGGGGTGGAGCATAAGCGTATTGTCAGTTTAGAAAGCAATGGCCAAGGGGAAATGTCATCGGATGAGTATGACAAAGCCGTATTAGATCTGGTAAACTTCTTGGCCTATTCTGGTGAGCCAAATAAACTCGAGCGTGAAAGTATGGGGGTATGGGTAATTGCTTTCCTACTCGTATTATTTATCCTTAGTTACTTGCTGAAGAAAGAGTACTGGCGAGACGTGCACTAACGTCACCATTATTCGTAATTCATTATTGGCAATGATGATATTGATCGTCATTGCCTTTTTTGCTTTTAAACCGAACAATTTAATTTAAATATTAGGGGTTTTCCATGGCTGTAGCCGCAAATAAACGTTCTATCATGACACTCTTTTCTGGTGCATCTGACTTATATAGTCATCAAACGCGTATCGTATTAGCAGAGAAAGGAGTTAGTGTTGAGATAACTTTTGTTTCTGAAGATAACTGGCCAGAAGAGTTAACTGAACTTAATCCTTATAATAACGTGCCTACATTAGTAGACCGTGAACTGGTTTTATATAATTCACGTATTATCATGGAATACTTAGATGAGCGTTTCCCTCATCCACCATTGATGCCTGTTTATCCAGTTGAACGCAGTAAAAGTCGTTTAATGATGGAGCGTATTGAAAGTGATTGGTATCCGCTTGTAGACCGTATTTTAGGTAATGATGAAGCTGATGCAGAAGTAGCTCGTGTAAAACTACGTGATGCTATTTTATTAATCGCGCCTGTTTTTGACCATTTTGCTTACTTTATGTCAGAAGAGTTTACTCTAGTTGACTGTTATATGGCTCCGCTACTATGGCGTCTTCCTGAATTGAAAATTGATCTTGGTTTTGACAATGTTGCAGGTCTGAAAAGTTACATGGTTAAGGTCTTTGAACGTGAGTCTTTCCAAGCGTCTATGACTGAAACTGAGCGTGAAATCCGTGTTGGTGGATAATAGGCAAATTAATTGTTGTTAATCTATTAACGTGAGTAAAATTAGTTATGGAGTGGTAATATACATTCCGTAACTTTCAATTGCTAATCAAATAGGATCTCTATTATGAATAATATGTTGGTACAACGACCATACCTTTTACGTGCATTCTATGATTGGATAGTCGATAGCGAATGTACGCCACATATTATTGTCGATGCCACTCAAACGGGTGTTGAGGTACCATTACAGTTTATTGAAGATGGAAAAATTGTCTTAAATATCGCCCCTCGATCTGTGATGCAATTTTCTATGAATGATGATGCAGTTGCATTTAATGCGCGATTTTCAGGTGTTCCAATGCAAGTATATGTGCCTTTGTATGCTATTGAAGGAATTTATGCGAGAGAAAATGGTGCGGGTACTATTTTCCCTTCAGAGCCTGCCTATGAAGCGCTTGATAAAGATAGCAATAAAGATAATAGTGCAGACCATTCTTTGCAAAAAGAGACTAAACATAAACGCCCTAGCTTGACGATAGTTAAATAATAAATCATACCGTTAAGCATTTAAGAAGTTATTGATATGATGGCAAAGTGATCATTTTGCCATTTACAAAGCTTTATTATCATAACCGTTACGTAAATGAATAGGTAATTATTCTATTTCTGTTAACTGCTTAGTTAATATCCCGTAGTCATCAATTGATAGGCAATCATTAAATAGTTGCATTGGTTTAGTTGAGTCTGGGTTTTTAATTCCAAGTACATGACGTATTCCAAATTGACGAGCGACTAGCAGTAGATCTTCATTGTCATCAATAAATAAGGTCCTTTCTGGATTAAAAGGATGATGTGCTTGTAAGCGCTGCCAAAGCGTTAAAGATTCCTTACAGTGGCCAAATTGATGCGTAGAATAGAGATGGTCAAGATGTTGATCTAGTCCTGTTTGCTCCATTTTAAGGCTTAAACTATCTGGATGTGCATTTGTTAGCAATACTCTTTCAATATTACGTTCCTGCAATGCAATTAAAAAGGCAATAACATCGATACGTATGCTAATGTTTTTTGCATTGCTGCGTTTTAATTGACGAATATCTATACCCGTTTGCTTACTCCAGTAATCAATACAATACCAATCAAGCGTTCCTTTTACTGCATTGTATTGGCTTGTTATTTTTGTTTTAGCAACTTCTATAGATATGTTATTTTTACGGGCAATGGCAACGGGTAATTGTTCTAGCCAAAATTGGTTATCAAAGCGTAAATCTAATAATGTGCCGTCCATATCTAACAGTACGGTATCTACGTTATTCCAGTCAAACATAGTTGTCTCTTGTTTAATTCAATAATGTAAGTATACCTTCTTATTCTGATGGGTATACCAGTTATACCAGTTATACCTGTTATGCCATTATAGCAATTTGCATAATATTATGGTCATAGCTTGCTGAGGAAAAATAAGGGAGAGCAGGAGGGCGCGAGATTCAATAGTAATCGCAGTCTATTCTTTTAACAAACAAGATAGAGTAGATACTTATGCGGATTAGTGTTATCTACTCTAAAATATATGCGCACTGTTATTGATTTATTCTTCTACCTAAATAGATCATCTAATTAATGGAATTGGCATTATTATTTAACTGTTTTATTTTATTTTGCATTGCTTTTGCTTTACTAACTATTGGGTGATGATTTTCACAGCCACGAAGCTCTAATTCTAAAATCATTGCTTCTAATAATAGTGGCACTTCCATCAGTAACGCTGTTGAATTTTCGTGATTACTCATTTTCGTTCCCCCCTTTTATCTACAGATTAATATAGGCACTAAGCTAGTAAATTTGCGATTAGTTCATTATCTCAATTAACTACTCTTAGTATATAACTGCTTATTAAAAGCTGCCTGTTTGGCCAGAATAAAATATAAGTTAGAACAAGATAGCAAACCCGTCATTATTGCATCTCAGTTACGATATGAACGAATGACGGGTTTGTTTATTTAGCGCGAGGGAGTAAAGTGTTGTTTACAAAAATCAATGCGCTCCTGAACACTCATTGTACTTGTGTCTCCTAAGCTTTCGATAAGCTTTAATCGAGGTAAAATGCCTGTTCCATTGGCTATTTGAATTGCAAGTCCGGGGCGAGCATTGAGCTCCAATAACATAGGCCCTTGCTCGCGATCTAATACCATATCAGTGCCAAGATAACCCATTCCACACATTTCATAGCAACTAGCAGCAAGATAAATAAGCCTTTCCCAATGTGGTACTTCTAATGTTTTTAACTCTTTATTGGTATCAGGATGAAATTTAATTGATTGATCAAACTGCACTGCATGTAACGCTCTGCCGGATGTTATATCAACACCAACTCCAACAGCACCTTGATGCAAATTAGCTTTACCATTGGATGCTGCGGTTGAAAGTCGCATCATCGCCATTATAGGAAAGCCTTTAAAGACGATTACGCGAACATCGGGAACACCTTCAAAACTAAATCCATCAAAGGCATTATCAAACTGGATAAGTCCTTCAATAACGGCAACATCAGCGCCTCCCCCTAAACTAAACAATCCTGCAAGAATATCTGTAACATGGCGTTTAATTTCCGATAGGCTTTCTTCGCTACCACTGGCTTTAAAATAGCGACCATTCTCAATTTTAGTAATAACTAAAATACCTTTACCACCACTACCTTTTGCAGGCTTAATAACAAAACCAGGCGCATCTTTAATATATTTTTCAACGCCGTCAACTTCAGCTTGTACGGATATAACACCTAATAAAGCGGGTGTTGTGACATTGGCCTTTTGGGCTATTATTTTAGTTTGTAACTTATTATCAACTAAAGGATAAAGCCTACGTGGATTATAACGGCCAATATAGCGACCGTTACGTTGGTTCATGCCAAGCACTCCATTAGCCTTTAGTGTAAATGGATTCGCAAATAACATTATTTTTCCTTGTTAGCTAAGGGTCTAAATCTGCGTAGCTCTAATAAACGGTAACCCGTATAGCTTCCGAGTACGAGTACTAATGACATAACAACAAACTGTAATCCAATAAAGTTAAACATTAAATAGCGAGTGACCACGTTGCTCATGGCGAAATAGGCGAGCACTGCAACAATTAAGCTTCCACCACCTTGTAGCATAACCTGTTTAGGGCCTTCTTCTTCCCATAGAACCGACATACGTTCAATGGTCCATGAAAGAATGATCATTGGGAAGAATGTTATTTTTAATCCTTCAGTGAGACCTAGCTTATAAGCTAGGACACTAAACATAGCGATCAACAAAATAACCATGATGATAACAGTCGATATTCGTGCCACCAGTAATAAATTGAGGTGTGAAAGATATGAACGGATAAATAAGCCAACCGCTACGAGTAGCAGAAAACCTAAAATCCCGGTTATCAGACTGGTTTGAATAAATGCCATGGCGATTAAAACAGGCATGAATGTACCTGATGTTTTAAGTCCAATTAGTACGCGCATAATAACAACAATTAGCACACCTAATGGAATCATTAAAATATTTTTAAAGGTTGATTGGTCTTCAATAGGTAGGCTATGTATTGAAAAATTGAACAAATGGTCGTTATCTGATTTTTGTAGCAAGGCGGATAAAGCAGGGTGTTCTTGTTTGATCATAGAAAAACTGATGCGAGAGTTTTCTCCGCCAGTCAGCTCAATAACGGCCTTGCCGCTTTGATCCCAAAGCAATAAATTATCACGATTGACTGCTTGCAGGTTTTCAGGGTTGAATAGTTTTGATGTAATATCGCCATCTTTTTCTTCAAACACTTCAACGAAATACGATAATTGCTGTTGTCTAAAACCATCCTCTAATTCAAGCGCTGCAATTTTTTTGCTTGGTATTTCAGCTTCATTTAGCAGTGAGATCAGTAAGTCTGCTTTTGAAGTGGCTCGTGATAATAGCAATGTCACATTTTGGTTTGGATTTTGGTCATTAAGTTGCTTGATTATTTCACGAGCGAAACTATATGCATCGGCACTTGTTGCCATGGCATCTTTAATGAGATCTTTTCCTGCTGTATATGCTGAGGCTTCATATTCTTTTTCAAATAAAGGTGGCAGGGCGGTTATTTGTGGGGCATCAATTTTATCACTCACAAGCATTTGTACATTATAGTAGAGTGTTTGTGTGCCATTGGCTTCACGTTTAGTCCATTGTGCCAACGCGTGTCCATTTTCATCTAAAAATGATAGCCCATAGCCAGGCGATGAAGCTGTTTGTGATATTTGATTATATCCAGCTTGCTGAGTCGGGATAGATAATGAAGCGATAATAGGCTCACCATTCGCTTCAAAACTAACCTTAGCATCAATATTCCAAATAGTACGAGTTTCTCCTGGTAACCAAGGAATATCAAAGGCAATGTGTCGTTGTACTGTTTGAAATATACCAATGCTAAACAGCCCTGCAACTAATGCATAAAATAAAATACGAGCCTTCATAGGATTCCTTACTCTTTAGTTTTTGATTTATATTTGGGGTGAATATATTCTTGGCTAATATCAACAAGTACAAGATCTTGCATGAATGTACGGCCAATTAAAACGGGGTATTCCATATGTGAACGGTCAGCAAGAGTGAACTCTGTCAAGGTTGAAATACCACCAAGGTGAATACGTAACTTAACTACGATACGTTCATTTTCTACACCAGGATTGCTTGATTGTACAATTTTAGCGATACGGTCAATTTTTGCTTCTATTGGTGTGCCTTTCTCTTCATTTACATGGGGTAGTGTAAAACGAACCCATTTTTGACCATCGCGTTCAAATCTTTGGATATCTTGGGCATTAAGTGAAGAGGTGGTCGCTCCGGTATCAATTCTCCCTTTAAAATTACTTTTTGCTGAAGAGATGTATACCCATTCAGTCTGTCCAAGAATCGTTTTATTACCAATTTTTTCTACACTGTTATTGGTTGCTGCATTTGCTGTTTTAACTTCTGCTTTTAATGTATTTGTTAGCGTTGTTAATTGAGCAACTTTTGTTTTGCTTTTTGCTAGTTCAGTTTCTTTTTCAACTAGTTTGCTTTGTAATGCTTTATTTTGTTGTTGATTTTCTTGTAAAGATGTTTGTAAATCATTTAATTGTTTTTCTTGTACTTCATTACTTGTTACTGCACACCCTGAAAGGAGAAAAAAAGTGAGTAAAAGTGTCATTGTACATTTATTTAATGGCATAAAAATTCCTTAACTACTATTTGATAACCTAATAAATTATAAAATATATTTTATATAATGGTAATAGTAGCATTTTTATTGTGTTGTTATCTGTAACTTATTAATTTTTTATAGTGTGTAGTTAATTTTTATTACGCAACGAACCATTGGTTTAGCTTTTGATAGTCGTTTCATGTGATGGATAAGTGCTAATTGTGAGTTTTTACTTTTCGGTATATAAACACGCCTAGCAATATCAATGTGCAGTAGATTTGTAATGGTATTGAGCCATAGTTTTGATAAGGTGTTTTGCCTATCGCAGGCTTAAATAAATGGCTCAATACCGCCGCTTTATCGCGTTCTAGCCGAGCGATTTCATCGCCATTCCTATCAAACATAGCCGTAACACCATTATTTGTGACGCGTAGTAGTGGGCGAGCAAATTCAATGGCGCGCATTCTTGCAATTTGTAAATGCTGGTCGGGACCGATTGAGTTGCCAAACCATGCATCATTACTAATTGTTAAGATTGTGCCTGTGGTTGCTGTTATGTTTTGTCTTAATAGTTCTGGGAATGCGATTTCATAACATAATGCAGCGGCTATTGCTGACTCTGGAGATTGTAAGTTATTTTGTACCTCCGAACCTCGAGCAAAGCTTGACATCGGTAGGTTGAAATAAGGGGCAAGTGGACGTAATAGGTTTTCGAAGGGAACAAATTCACCGATCGGTAACAGATGATGTTTTTGATAGCGATTACCGCCCGTTAAAGAATAATCACTCCCAGCGGGTAACTTACCCAGTGCAATGATGGTATTATAATATTGATCCGTTTTACGTGTATAACCAATTATTCCAGTGATCAGTGTTTTGTTGCGAATGGCTAGGCTTTCTGAAAGTGGTTGTAAGAAATTTTGCATATCTAGTTCAAGTGCTGCAATGGCTGACTCAGGCCAGATGATCAGCTCTGGTTGGTCATCTAAACCTGTCTCACTAAGGTCAAGGTATTTAAACAGCGAGGGGTAGAGCTGTTCTGGTAACCACTTTTCCTTTTGCGCTATATTTCCCTGTACTAAAGAGGCCATTTGCGCAGGTTGTTGATCTGTATATTCCTTTGTTTTTAATGCACTGCCCGTTATGAATAAAATACAGATAAGGGTAATATTTAAGAATATTTTTTCTCTTTGTAGCAGTAATGCCAGTGCACCACAGATAATCATAATTGCGAGGGTTACACCTTGAACACCTAAAATAGGCGCATAACCAACGAGAGGGGTATCTGCATGGCTATAACCTAAATAGGCCCATGGGAATCCTGTTAAAACAAATCCTCTTAACCAATCAGATATTAACCACAAAACGGGTGTTAATAAAAGATAGCGAATGCTTTTATTAAGCCAGAAAAAGCGGGCATTTAGCCATAATGCTAAGGTTGGAAAAAGCGCTAAATAGGCACATAAAATAAGGATGAGTAATAGATTGACTAACATTGGCATGCCACCAAATAGGTCCATGCTCACATAGACCCAGTGGATGGTACCGATAAAAAAGGCAATGCTAAAAGTAAAACTCACTAAAAAATAGTGTTTAGTGGTCTTGTGTAGATGGTCAAATAATAGAAAAAAGCGACCAAAGAGGGATAAATGACCCATTCGTGTTGATATGGTGCAAATGCAAAAATTTGTACGACACCCAAAACAAAGGCAACAATCAGTTGCCCCCAAATCTGTCCTATAAATCGGCGCAGATGACTGAATATACTATTTATCAATCGGTTTTTCGCTCTTTAGGAATACGTACTTGCAATTGTATTAAACGACGGCTATCAGCTTTAGTTACCTTAAACTTGTAGCCATCAATGACTGCAATTTCTTCTCTTGCTGGTAAATGGCCAAGTTTATGTGTGATTAATCCACCTATCGTATCTTGCTCTTCATTACTATATTTTGTTAAAAAATAATCATTAAAGTCTTCGATAGAGGTGAGTGCATTGACCGCATAGGTTCTTTTGCCTATTTTGCGTATTTCAGCAATATCGACATCATCATATTCATCTTCTATTTCACCCACAATTACTTCGAGAATATCTTCAATAGTGACCAACCCTGATACACCACCATATTCATCAACAACAATGGCCATGTGGTAGCGTTGGCTGCGAAACTCTTTTAGCAGTGTATCGAGACGTTTACTTTCTGGGACAACAACCGCTTCACGAAGAATATCTTCAATTTTAAAATCGTGTGCCTCGCTGCTGAAGCCGTATACAAGTAAGTCTTTGGCCAAAAGCAAACCGACTATATGGTCTTTATCCTCGGTTATCACCGGGAAACGCGAGTGTGATGATTCGATAAGCTGAGGAAGAAATTCTTGTACACTTTGATGTAAACCAAGCGTTATCATTTGCGCTCGCGGTATCATGATATCACGAACGCGTAATTTAGAGACATCAAGCACGCCTTTGATCATATCTTTGGTTTTTTGATCGATGATCTCACGTTGTTTTGCACCTTGAATAATTTCTAATAACTCTTTTTTATTTTTTGGAACGCCATTAAAAAGGTTACCAATTTTATCAAATAATCCAGGTTTAGGCTCGTCTAGTTGCTCTTGCTTGTCATCAGACATTAATTTTATTTACTCTTTTCACTTAAATAGGGATCTGCAAAATCAAGTTTGATTAACAGCTCTGTTTCGATTGATTCCATTTTTTCAGCTTGCTCATCAATGATATGATCATAACCTAAAAGGTGCAAGGTACCATGAATGAGCATATGTGCCCAGTGAGCAGTTAGCTCTTTTTTTTGTGCTATTGCTTCACTTTCAACAACTTCCTTACAAATAATAAGATCCCCAAGTAGTGGTAATGTTAACCCTGGGGGATTTTGAAAAGGAAATGAAAGGACATTGGTTGGCTTGTCTTGAGCTCTATATTGATTATTTAATTGCTGACTCTCAATGAGTTCAACAATACGTACCGTGACTTCTGCTCTTTTGCGTAGCGATTTTGAACCCGCAGTGATTGCTGCACTAACCCATTCTTGCATCATTGCTAATGAGGGTAATGATTGTTGATTAATAGTCGCTATTTGTAAATCAATATAAAGTCGCATTATTTTTTCTCCATATGCTCCGCTGCTAATTCAGTTTTTCGGTCAAAGGCTTCATAGGCCTTGACGATGCGAGCCACAACTGGATGTCGAACAACATCATCAGCGACAAAGAAGCTAAAACTGATTCCATCATCGATTTCACCCAGTACTTCAATCGCATGACGTAATCCTGATTTCTGATGCCGAGGTAAATCGATCTGTGTAATGTCGCCGGTGATAACCGCGGTCGAATTAAAACCGATGCGGGTTAGAAACATTTTCATCTGTTCAACAGTTGTATTTTGGCTCTCATCTAAAATGACAAATGCATCATTTAACGTGCGTCCTCGCATATAGGCAAGAGGTGCAATTTCTATTACATTGCGTTCGATTAATTTCTCAACTTTCTCAAAGCCTAGCATTTCGAAAAGGGCATCATACAAAGGTCGTAAATAGGGATCAACTTTTTGCGATAAATCCCCGGGTAAAAAACCTAATTTTTCACCCGCTTCAACGGCTGGACGAGTCAATAATATACGGCGAACTTCTTGCCGTTCCAACGCTTCAATGGCGCATGCCACGGCTAGATAGGTTTTACCTGTGCCAGCAGGCCCGATACCAAAGCTAATATCATTGGTGAGCATGTTATTGACATATTTTGTTTGATTTTCCCCACGAGGTTTAATGATGCCACGTTTTGTTTTAATTGATAACGTTTGGTAGGCCGTTTGCTGTTCGTTACTCTTCACTTCTAATAAATGATGATTATTAATGAGCGCTTGCAGGGCGAGATGGATATCAGAATCATTTAAGGTTGCCCTTTTTCCTTTTACGGTCAATGTTTCGATATAAAGATCTTTTAATAAATCACTACAAGCTTGTGCATAGCGATGTTCACCAAGAATTTGGAAATGTGCACCCTTATAGACGATTTCAACACCTAAACGACGTTCAATTTGTTTTAAATTGTCATCAAAGGCACCGCACAAGATCGCTAATCGGCTGGTATCGGCTGGTACTAAATCAAGATGAACTGTAGTTAACTTTGTAGTCAAAATTATCAAACCTCATTATATGGGGATTTATACCCCTTATTATATTTATGCATTTAATTCAGGCGTAAAAGTTTCAACACCTAATTTATTTTCATGTTTATTAACAATATCACTTGGGCGAATTGATTCGCGTAAATTCATTTCAGATTCACCCCGAATGAATTTTCCTCGAATGGAGTTGGTATGCACTTCGGTTATTTCAACATCAACGAATCCACCAATTGAGCGATGGTCACCTTCAAAATTGACTATGCGATTGTTCTCTGTGCGTCCGTACAGTTCCATGATATTTTTTCGTGAAGGTCCCTCAACTAATATACGCTGTACCGTGCCGACCATTTTACGACCAATAAGCTGAGAGTTTTGATGAATTCTATCTTGTAAAATAGCTAAACGCTGTTTTTTAGTTTCAGGGCTTACATCATCAGGCATATCAGCTGCCGGCGTGCCTGGGCGTTGACTATAAATGAAGCTATAGCTGGTATCAAAACCAATATAATTAATTAGATCCATTGTTTGTTGGAAATCGTCATCGCTTTCATTAGGGAAACCAACAATAAAATCACTACTGATGGTTAAATTGGGGCGAACGGCTTTGAGTTGTGCAATTTTTTCTTTGTACTGAGCTACGCTATGGCCGCGTTTCATGGCACTTAAAATGCGATCTGAACCAGCTTGTACTGGTAGATGTAAAAAATCCACTAGTTCTGGGGTATCTCTATAAACATCAATAATCTCTTCCGTAAAGTCAATTGGATTACTGGTGGTGTAACGTAAACGATCAATGCCATCAATCGAGGCGACATAACGCAATAACTCTGCAAAACTACAGGTATCGCCATCATGTGTTGCACCAATGTATGAATTTACATTTTGTCCCAGCAGATTAACTTCACGCACACCTTGTTCTGCAAGTTGTGCAATTTCTAACAGTACATCGTCTAGAGGGCGACTGACTTCTTCACCTCGAGTATAAGGAACAACACAGAAAGTACAGTACTTAGAGCAGCCTTCCATAATTGAAACAAAAGCCGTAGCTCCTTCCGCTCTTGGCTCTGGCAAGGAATCGAACTTTTCTATTTCAGGGAAGCTAACATCGACCACAGCCCCTTTATTTTCTCTTATCTCTTTTATCATGTCAGGTAGGCGATGTAATGTTTGTGGTCCAAATACAATATCCACATAGGGCGCACGAGTACGGATAGCTTTGCCTTCTTGTGATGCAACACAGCCCCCGACACCAATAATTAGGTCTGGCTTGTTATCTTTTAATTTTTTCCAGCGTCCAAGTTGATGGAATACTTTTTCTTGCGCTTTTTCTCGAATAGAGCAAGTATTCAGTAGAATAACGTCGGCATCTTCGGCACTATCGGTCGCGATATAACCATTAGTTGAATTTAATAGATCGGCCATTTTAGATGAATCGTATTCATTCATCTGACAACCCCAAGTTTTGACGTGTAACTTCATACTCATAATTTCTTGCTCATTCGTGCTTATAAAAAAATAGAGGTGGCATTTTACGCACATCAACGCGATCTTGCTACTGTTTGTTTAGATCTTAGTTGATCCCTCCCTAAGTTCAGTATAAAGAAAGATAGTTGCTTATAATAAGCTTTGTTATAGTAACGCTATTAATTGAAATACCTAGTTGAGGAAGGTTTAGTGCAAAATAGAGAAGTTATTGTTGTTGGCGGTGGGATGGTCGGTGCGCTTACTGCTTTGCTATTGGCACAGCTAGGTAATAAGGTTAAGTTGATCGAAAAGTCTCCCTGTATCAGACCTATGGAAAATGATGGTTTTGATTTACGTGTTTCTGCTTTTAGTGCGCAAAGTAAAAATATACTCGTAGCAGCGGGTATTTGGGATGATCTACCCAAATCGCGGTTATGTGCCTATCAGAGATTACAAACCTGGGAGAAAAGTAGTGAAAAATTGTGCTTTGATAGTCAAGCTGTTGGTCTCGAGGCTTTAGGGTATATCGCCGAAAATAGGCTTATTCAATCTGCTTTGTGGGATAAATTAAAACAGCTTGATAATGTCTGTTTGTACGAAAAAAGGCAGGTAAAAAAAATTGTCAATGGTTATGCAGAGGTCTCTCTCCTATTAGATGACGAGCAGAGTCTGAGAGCTGACTTATTAATTGCCTGTGACGGTGGGAATTCAGCGGTTCGGCAATTATTGCAGATCGGTATTACGGCTTGGGATTATCGCCAACAATGCCTGCTCATCACAATTAAAACAGATATTGCGCAGCAAAATATCACTTGGCAAGAGTTTCGAGAGAGCGGCCCCTGCGCCTTTTTACCCTTAGCGAATAACAATGCCTGTTTAGTTTGGTACCATAAACCACAAAAAATAAAACAGTTACAATCACTTTCTAATGAGCAACTTAAGCTCGCTATCTTACAAGAATTTCCTGCTCTATCCTTTGATTTTTCAGTACAAGATAAAGGTGGCTTTCCGTTAACTCGTCGTCATGCTCAGCGTTATTATCAAGGCCGTTGTGTGTTATTAGGTGATGCTGCACATACCATTAACCCTTTAGCTGGGCAGGGGGTTAACTTAGGTTTTAAAGATGTGCAATGCCTCGTTGATTTATTGCAACATTGTGCTGATTTACCTATCAATAATATATTACAACGCTATCAATCAATGCGTAAACCCGCTAACTTAGTGATGCAGACTGCGATGGATCTGTTTTACAAAAGCAGTAAATCAGAGTTACCACTATTACGTATTTTACGTAAAGGGGTGTTATCGGCAGCTCAGCATAGTGGTGGGTTAAAAAATAAAGTAATGAAATATGCGATGGGATTGTAAGGCTTGAAGATAGGCGAAGCATGGTAAAGCGCATTACTTAGTATATAAAATGGGTGTTCGCTCGTGTACTGCAATGTTAGTATTTGTTTCTACATATTTAAAAATTTTACAAAGGGACACTGTTATTGAATTTATTTACTCGCCAGCGCAATAAAAAAGTGGTGTCAACGGTCTTGTTAGATATGAATAGAAAACAAAAGCGTTACGAAGCACTCGTACATATCTACAGCCCAGACCTTTATCGCTATGCATATTGGATTTGTCATGATCCTGACGTTGCGCAAGATTTGGTGCAAGAGACATGTTTACGTGCATGGAAGAATTTAGATAGCTTACAAGATGATAAGTCTGCTAAAGGCTGGCTGTTTACCATCTTGCGTCGGGAAAATGCCCGTCGTTTTGAGCGAAAGCAGTTGCCGTTGGTTGATATCGATGATTATGAGGTGGCTGGACCATCTGATTCAGATCGTGATATGGATAATGAGCTATTAATACGTAAAATATCTATGTTATCGGTTGAATATAAAGAGCCTTTATTGTTGCAACTTATTGCTGGTTTTAGTGCTGAGGAGATCGCTGTACAGTTGGACCTCAATAAAAACACCGTATTAACAAGATTGTTTAGAGCAAAAAATTTATTAAAATCATCACTGGAAACAGTGCAAGAAGAAGGTGAAAAAGCAAATGGATGATATCTTATTTCGTCATACAGCCGTTGCCACACCAAACGATAAAAGTGAAGCATTTTTGCAGCGCCAAGAAGCCGTAGAACAAGATAAAGCCTTGGTCAAAGAAGCTAAGCTGTTTGACGCGAAGTTACAGTCTTTATTGAAAGTAGATGTACCTGAAGAGCTAAGTAATAAAATTTTGCTAGAACAAAGTTTTGTTGTTGAACATGAAAGGGTATTAAGCAGTCGTTGGCATGTCGCTATCGCGGCATCCATTGCATTTATAATAGGCATTAGTTTACCCTTATTAAATAACATTAAGTTGGCACCTGCCGATATAGGGCAGGTAGCGCTGCAGCATGTTCAAGAAGAGTACTATTTTACTGACAAACTTAATGAACAAGCGTCCATCACCACAGTTAACGCCAAATTGGCGAGCTATGGCGCGCAATTGCAAAGTGACATTGGTGAAGTGTTATATGTTAATTACTGCTCATTTGAAGGGATACCGGCTTTGCACATGATTGTTCAAGGTGAAAAGGGAAAAGTGACCGTCTTTGTTGTCCCTGAAGATGCGCAGTTTACAGAAACAGCAAAATTTAATAATCAGCATTTAAAAGGTATTACGGAAAAAATGGGGCGTGCCAATGTCGTTATCGTTGGTGAAAAAAATGAACCCCTAGAAAAAATGCAGCATAAGCTTGAAACAAATGTTGTTTGGAATATTTAAATTCGTTTATGGGAAGCGACGAATAAATATCAACTAAAGGTGTTATTTTGTGATTGGTTGCTTGAAATATCAGCAACCAATTTTTTTATCTCTGTTTTCGGTTGACAGAAAGAAACGCAAAAAATATACTGCGCCCGTCTTAACGATTCCTCTTTAGCTCAGTTGGTAGAGCAACGGACTGTTAATCCGTGTGTCGCTGGTTCAAGCCCAGCAAGAGGAGCCACTTTCTTCAGTTTGATTCGCATCAGGCTGAACGTGTGAAACCACGTAAAAATAAATAAACAATTCCTCTTTAGCTCAGTTGGTAGAGCAACGGACTGTTAATCCGTGTGTCGCTGGTTCAAGCCCAGCAAGAGGAGCCACTTTCTTCAGTTTGATTCGCATCAGGCTGAACGTGCGAAACCACGTAAAAATAAATAAAATAAACAATTCCTCTTTAGCTCAGTTGGTAGAGCAACGGACTGTTAATCCGTGTGTCGCTGGTTCAAGCCCAGCAAGAGGAGCCACTTTCTTTAGTTTGATTCGCATCAGGCTGAACGTGTGAAACCACGTAAAAATAAATAAAATAAACAATTCCTCTTTAGCTCAGTTGGTAGAGCAACGGACTGTTAATCCGTGTGTCGCTGGTTCAAGCCCAGCAAGAGGAGCCACTTTGAAACCTAAGCTTAGTTGATAAGCTTAGGTTTTTTTTTACTTCTAATTTTTTGTCGCTATTAGCAATTACTGTAAACTGCTAACGAATAAGTGTTTTTATTTCTGTGTACTGCTATTATTTAGAGATTATTTTTTAAAAACATTCACTATGATTAATAACAATAAAAAAATACATATTACTGCTCGTTTGTCCGCTTTTATCCATGCAAGCATTGATTTTTTGCGTGGATTTCTGCTTATTCTACTGTTCTTAATCATTGGTAAAGTTATTAGTGCTTATCTACCTATTCCTTTTCCTGGTAGTATTATCGGCTTAGTTTTACTCTTTATTGGGCTATCTACCTCACTTGTTAAAAGTAAATGGATCATGATGTCCGGTAATTTTATTTTAAAATATATGGCATTGCTCTTTATCCCTATTGGAGTCGGTTTGTTAAATTACTTTGAACTGATTCTTGATAATTGGCTTGTTATTGTTTGCTCTTTATTGTTTACCACTTTTCTTATTTTGTTTGTTATTGGCCATTTTTATCAATTTTTGAATAAAGAAAAGGATATGTAGTTTGTTTTTTTATCTTGCATTACCGTTAACATTATTAGTTTTTTTTGCATGCCGACATTTACATGCAAAAAGAGCATGGCCCATTTTTAATCCCGTACTATTGTCAATCGCTTCTCTAATTGCTATTCATTATCTGTTTGCTTTGGATTTTCGTGATTATGAACGCGGAGCCTATCCATTGACCGCTTTATTAGAGCCTGCAGTCGTTGCGTTAGCATTGCCGCTCTATTTACAGCTTCATTTGATTAAGGCGAAATTAAAGGGGATTTTGCTCGCCTGTTTATTATCGGTGGTGAGTGCTTTTTGCTGTGCTTTTTATATTATGCCATTGCTTGGTGCCGATCTCGTTACGTCGGCATCTGTTGCCGCTCAGTCAGTTACTACGCCGATTGCAATGGAAATTAGCCGAAGTTTAGGTGGGATAATTTCATTAACGGCTGCGATGGTTATCTTTGCTGGTATTATTGGGGCTAGTGTTGGTCTGGGCTTTCTAAGTTTGGTGGGGGTTCACGATAAGCAGGCGCAGGGGGTTGCCATTGGCTGCGCTTCGCATGCGTTGGGGACAGCAAAAGTACTTGAGGTGGATCAAGTGTCAGGGGCTTTTTCTTCGGTAGCGTTAATACTTTGTGCGATATTGTCCGCGCTACTAATGCCTGTTTTTTACGTAATACTTTTTTAAAATATTTTAAAAATGCCAATCAAAAAAATAGCCGAGTAAAACCTCGGCTATTTATTACCTATGACATTAAACATTAATCTGCGGCATAGCCACTGCTAGGAAGGATATTACCATCCAGCACCGCTTGCCCATTAATCATGGATAAGCGGCCTGTTATAAACCACTGTACAACTAAGGGATAGATTAAGTGTTCTTGTGTTAACACCCGTTCAGCTAAGTCTGTGATTTCATCTTCAGGAAATACAGGCACTTTGGCCTGTAATACCGTCGGTCCACTGTCTAACTCTGGTGTAACAAAATGCACACTTGCTCCGTGCTCTTTATCTCCTGCTTCAATTGCTCTTTGATGTGTTTTTACACCAGTATATTTGGGCAGTAATGAAGGGTGGATGTTAAGCATTTTGCCAAAGTATTTATTTACAAATGCAGCACTTAAAATGCGCATAAAGCCAGCCATTACAATCAAATCAGGCTGTAGAGTATCAATTGTTTCGCTTAATAGCGCATCGTACTCTTCGCGTAGCATGCCTGGCACACTTTCAATGATTTTAGTGGGAATGTTGGCTTCTTGAGCTAGCTGTAAACCATAAGCATCAGCTTTATTGCTAATAACGGCAACGAGCTCAGCAGTTTGCTGAGCAAATGTTTTGTTATGCACTTTATCGATGATAGCTTGCAGATTACTGCCATTTCCAGAAATAAGTACGACTATCTTTTTAGTTGTTAAAGTTGTCATAAATACCTAGTTTATCTCTACCTGCGCTTCATTTTCAGCTGCGTTTTCTATGTGTCCTAATACCCAAGCGTTTTCGCCTTGTGCTGACAAAATCTCAACTGCTTTCTCTTTTTCACTATCAGGTACAACGATCATTAAGCCAACACCACAGTTAAATGTGCGATACATCTCTTCTGTTTCAACATTGCCATTTTCTTGTAACCAATTAAATATTTCAGGCCATTGCCAACTTTTCCCATCGATAACAGCTTTGCTACCGGCAGGTAATACGCGTGGAATATTTTCCCAAAAACCACCGCCAGTGATGTGTGAGATCGCATGTACTGGACAGTTTTTAATGAGTTCTAAGGTTGATTTTACGTAAATTTTAGTCGGCGTTAATAGCGTTTCACCAAGGGTTGACTCACCAAATGCCGCGCTTGTGTCTGCTTCCGAGACTTCTAAAATTTTACGAATTAAAGAGTAGCCATTTGAATGAGGGCCACTTGAAGCAACCGCGATTAATGCATCACCAGCAGCCACTTTTGTCCCATCGATGACTTCTGATTTTTCAACAACGCCAACACAAAAGCCGGCTATATCATAATCATCACCTTCATACATACCTGGCATTTCAGCTGTTTCACCACCGATAAGTGAGCAATTTGAAAGCTCACAACCCGCGCCAATACCTGTTACTACATCTGCTGCTACGTCAACATCAAGTTTACCTGTTGCATAGTAGTCTAAGAAAAATAGTGGCTCGGCACCTTGTACAATAAGGTCGTTAACACACATGGCCACGAGATCGATACCAACGGTATCATGTTTTTTTAAATCAATTGCCAGACGCAGTTTTGTACCTACACCATCGGTACCTGCAACTAATAAAGGCTCTTTATACCCGGTTGGTAGCTGACACAAAGCACCAAAACCACCTAAACCTCCCATTACTTCTGGGCGTTTAGTGCGTTTTGCTACACTTTTAATACGTTCAACTAATGCTGTACCCGCGTCAATATCAACGCCAGCGTCTTTATAGCTTAAAGAGGTTTTTTCCTTGCTCACTTGCAATCCCCGCAGAATTTAAAAGCGATTGTCGCTTTTATTGAATTTATGACCGGGGGTATTTTAGCATTTATATGAGCAGGATCTAATGATTTATCAATTGATTTTAAATTTGATTATGAATTTATTCTATTTTCGATGAAATTAGCCGTTTTTTCCGTTGAGATAGAAGCTGTTTTAGGGGAATTGATAAGTTTGACCATTTTATTGTTATTATCACCTTGCAATACAATTAGATCTGCTTATGATCTAATTTTGTCCCTTGCTATTGGTAGTTAGATTAATGAGAGTAATTGTTGTGTTACGCAGTTTATGTATTTTACTTTTTTTATTTAGTTGTTTAATTAATGCCACTCAATTTGACGACCCTTATCAAGGGTATATTGTTGTCGAAAATCAAAATGAAGCGCAATTAAAGTCATTAGCACTTAAGCAAGTGTTGATAAAAGTTTCTGGTAATAAGGAAATAACAGCGCTTAGCGATAGTAATAGCTTATTTCAAAATATCAATACCATGCTTTCTCAATATGGTTATGTGAACTTAGGTAGCACACGTTATTTTACGGCTGTCTTTGATAAACATAAAATTAATCAAGCGCTAACAGATATGCAGCAATCTATTTGGGGAGATACCCGACCAATAACGCTAGTCTGGTTAATTAGTGATGGACAAGGTGAGCGAAAGCTTGTTTCCGACAATGTGATCACCAGTGCGAGCGATAATGTCTTGTCACAAACGTTGCAAAATGAACAGCTAAATCGTGGTATTAAATTACAGTTTCCTTTGATGGATCTTGATGATAATTTGGCTATCTCTGTTTCCGATGTTTCTGGGCGTTTTTATGGGCAAATAGCCTCAGCCTCAATGCGCTACAATACGAATCATTTTGTGGTCGCTCAATGGCAGGAAGATAGTACCTCGATGGGGACGTTAACATGGCAGCTAGTGACTTATAATGAGCAAAATAAACAGAGTAGAGTACTTATAAACGAAGAGTCTCGCGGTAGTAAAGAGTCATTGATAACTGCGATGATTGATAAAGTCGCTGATTATTATGCCGGTCAATATGCGATTTCTATTAATCCAGATGGAGAGTTGAGTCAGACGATTACCGTTAATGGTATTACGTCTCTTGCCCAGCTCACCGAATTGACGGCCTTATTGGGGAATTTATTATCAGTATCAAGTTATTCAATTGCGCATGTGGATGTTTCTACCGTCACTATAGATATACAAGTAAATGGTGGACTAGATAGTTTCAAAAATGGCCTTCTTGCTCAGCCTCATTTACAAGCAGAACTATCAGATAGTAACGAATTTAACTTTAATTGGCGTTAATTGGGGAGCAATATGCCGCAGGATGAATTGCGCTTTCAATATCCATTACTAGCACTAAAATTACCCGATGATGAAACATTTGCTAGTTTTTACCCGGGACAAAATGCAGATCTATTAACGCAACTAAAAAACAGTGTCGTTGGACTAGGTGTTCCTGTCTTATATATGTGGGGGGAGTCTGGAAGTGGACGTTCACACCTGTTACATGCCCTTTGCTCTGAAGTTGATGAACGGGGCGATAGTGTAGCCTATATCCCCTTGCATCATTATCAGGGGATGACCTTAGATATTTTTGAGAATATGGAGTCAGTCACACTGCTGTGTATTGATAATATTGATGCGATAGCGGGTAATGCCAAATGGGAAAAAGCGCTATTTGATTTTTATAATCGTTGGTCCGATAGTGAAAAAAGTCGTCCAGCAGGTTCAAGTTTGGTATTGTGTGCGAGTAATTTACCTAAAAAATTGGGGATTAAGCTTGACGATTTAGTATCTAGGCTTGAGTGGGGGGCCTGTTATCACTTAGCCTCTTTGAGCGATGAAGAGAAACTTGGTGCATTGCAACTTCGTGCGCAATTAAAAGGAATGAAATTGCCCGTAGATGTTGGGCGGTTCTTATTAAATCGTCTATCGAGGGAAATGAAAACATTATTAACAACTCTTGACCGTCTTGATAACGCGTCCTTGGTGGCCAAGCGTAAGTTGACCATTCCATTTGTAAAAGAGGTGTTAGACCTTTAATTTTATTGTTTTTTTTTCCGGATACTTAACCCTAACTCTTGCCCTTTATATTTTGCATAATAGATACCCCCAATTAAAAAGAGAAGGGTTAATAATAACTCAATACCTGCCAGTATTCTTTCCGTCTCAGAGCTAATTAAAATCACAATCCCATGCATTAGGTAAAATAGCGCAATAAAGCCACTCCATGCATAAGTATAGGGGGAACCCTTGATTATTCCCTTCAAGGGAAATAAGAGAGGAATAAGCCAAATTGCACTAACAAGCCATCCAGAAAGGTTTAATGTAGGTGGTGATAACCATAGATGCCAACAAGGTATGAGGAGCAATAGCCCAAAATAGCCTATTTTTGCTGACAATCGGTAATGTTCTATTTTCATGTTGGTAACTTAATCAATAATAGATGTTATTAAAGGGGATTGTTGCCCCTTTAACCATTTAGATAATAGCAAGAACCGTTTCTGGTGGGCGACCAATTGCAGCTTTGCCATTGGCAATAACAATGGGACGTTCAATTAGCTTAGGGTTATTTATCATTGCCGTCAGTAAAACCGATTCGTCTTTCTCATCTTGTAAAGCTAATGTACTATATAACGCTTCTTTAGTGCGCATCAGTTGTCGCGCAGAAGTGAAGCCTAACTGTGAGATAATTTGCTGTAATGTCGCCTTCGTTGGTGGCGTATCAAGGTATTTTATTATTTCGATCGAATCACTTTTACCTTCAATAAGGGCTAAGGTTTCGCGACTTTTCGAACAACGGGGATTATGGTAAATGATAATATCTGTCATGGTTACTCCTTATTTAGTGTATCTTTCTTATATTATTCAGCAGGCCAAAGCACAATGTAATCTTCCAGGTTTTCCGGATCAATCGTTGTCTCTGAGATAATTTTTCCACGAATGGATGCACCTGCTTTATGCATGGCTGATTTACTGCCTGTGAGTAAGGGGTGCCATGCCGGTAATGCTTTACCTTCAACGAGTAAGCGATAAGCACAGCTGCCTGGTAGCCAATGAAATTGGTTAATATCATCTAGCGAAATTTTGACGCAATCTTTGACTAATTTAAAACGTTGATCATATTTTTTACATTGACATGATTTAGTATTTAATAAATGACAAGCTACATTGGTAAAATATAGCTCTTCTGTATCATCATCAATTATTTTATTTAGACAACACTTCCCGCATCCATCGCATAATGATTCCCATTCACTGGTAGTCATCTGAGAAAGTGTTTTTTCTTGCCAAAATTTAGCCATGTTGATCCTATTGTAATGGTGGTGCTATGCGAGGGTAGTTAATTCGTTCTGATAGATAGCTGACTGCCGTTGCAAAGTAGTAAGAACGATTCCAGTGCATTAATACACGGTAATTATTGTAAGCGAGGTAGACTCGACCGCTAGCATCATCCGGAATAACAATGGAGGCCATGATATCGACTTTTGGTAATGCGCTACCATCAAAGCGACGAATCCCTAGCGCTTGCCATTCGGGTAACGATTTTTGTTTGTCGAGTCCCGCTAACGTTACATCAAAATTTTCGGGCAATAAAATTTGTCGGCCCCACGTTTCTGTGGAATCCCAACCTTCTGTTTTTAAATAATTGGCCGCTGAAGCAAACACATCGGCATAATTATTCCAAATATCTTTTTTGCCATCACCATCGTAATCAACCGCATAATTTAAATAAGAGGTTGGCATAAATTGTACTTGCCCCATGGCGCCAGCCCATGAACCTAAAAAGTTATCTTGGCTAACATGGCCCTGTTGCAATATGGTTAATGCAGCAAATAATTGTTTTTTGAATAATGCTTCTCGACGTCCATCATAGGCCATGGTGGTTAAAGCGGAGATAATATAATGGTTACCCGTTAGTTTGCCGAAATTTGTTTCGATTCCCCATAGTGCAACGATAAAGCGGGGTTGTACGCCGTACTCTTTACCTATTTTGTGTAGTAGATGATAATGTTTTTTATAAGCTTCCCGAGCTTGTTCTATTTTCCAATTTGGTACAGCACGAGGAATATAAGTATCCAAGGTGAGTTTAAATTCTGGCTGTGCTTTATCTGATTTAATGCTGCGTTGAAGAAACTCTACGTTTTGAAATGCATTATCGACAACATTGGCATCAATACCTGCTGCCTTGGCTTCGCTCTTTAGTTGCTCAACATATTGTTCAAATGGTATTTTCTGCTGTTCCTCGGCCTGCACGAGTGATGTGCCAAATAAAAGTACTAATCCCGAAATATATAACTTTTTTAGTAAGGTGCAGCGATGTGCTGAGTTAATCAATTTCATTACTGTGTCCTTGTTGTTTTTTTTGCCATTTTTTGTGCTCAGCTAAATGGTCAATGGGTGGGGGAGGTAGTTGTAAATAATAACCAGTTTTTGTGATCGCAGAAAGGACATTTTTTGCCTCTGTTAACGCAAGTTTGGTTTCTTCTTTAATATTGAGTAAAGAGACTAGCTGTGGTGGACCAAATTGTGTAAGTAGCGCATCTGGTACCATCGAAAAGTCATCTCTTTTGGCGATAAAAAGATAAGTCTGTTGTTTACGAATACTTTTATATACAGCACATAACATAATAGTAATATAGCCCTTTACTTGCCTATTGTTATAGCAAACTATAACATGCCTAGATAATTAATTTTTATAGAAAATTACTGATTTTTTACGTCAGGCACTTACAATATTTTAAATATAGGATGATTATGGCATTGAAATCTTTAAATTTCACCTTGTTGGTGGTGGATATTGACAGTGAAGATCTGTCTGTTTTTTCTGATGTGCTTATTAAAAAACGGGCTATGGCACCAGATTTCTTTAATGGTGCACCGATTGTTATTAAAGTTGATAATGAAGCAATTAGCATCGATTTTGCCCAGTTACAAGCAATAGTGCATGAGCAGGCATTTATTTTAGTGGGGGTGACCGGAGAGCTTTCTGTATCACAAAAAGAGCAGTTAAAAGCAGCAAAAATTGCTATATTGAGCAGTTCTAAGCATAGTCCTCGTCGTGATAAAGTAGAAAAAGAAGTTGAAAGTGATATTGAAAGCAGTGGTGAGGTTGTCGTTGAACCCAGTGCATTTATTCCGCCGAGCATAAAAACAACAATTTATAGTGGACGTGTACGATCAGGGCAGCAGATTTATGCAAAGGAAAGTGATTTAGTCATCAATGGTGACGTTGGCGCAGGAGCCGAAGTGATTGCCGATGGAAGTGTTCACATATATGGTGCATTACGCGGTAAAGCATTGGCTGGTGCTATGGGCAATAAAAGTGCAGCAATATTCTGTCAAATATTGAGCCCTGAGCTTGTTTCTATTGCTGGTGTATATAAATTAAGTGATGATCTTGATACTCATTTTGTAGGTGGGAATTGTATGGTTTCATTACAAGATGAACAAATCGTATTAAACAAGTTAACTCAAATTTAATTAGTTAAGGAATGAAAATGGCAAAAGTTATTGTCGTAACATCTGGTAAGGGTGGGGTTGGAAAAACGACGAGTAGTGCTGCAATTGGCTGTGGCCTTGCAAAGAGTGGTGCTAAAACTGTCGTAATTGATTTTGATATAGGCTTACGTAATCTTGATTTAATTATGGGATGTGAACGCCGTGTTGTTTATGATCTTATCAATGTGATTAATGGTGAAGCAAATCTACAACAAGCATTAGTTAAAGATAAACGTATTAATGATTTGTATATACTGCCGGCATCACAAACAAGAAATAAAGATGCATTGACTAAAGAGGGTGTTGATAAAGTTATTTCCACCTTAAAAGAGGAAGGCTTTGAATATATTATTTGTGATTCCCCCGCTGGCATAGAGCAGGGGGCTATGATGGCTTTATACTTTGCTGATGAAGCGATTGTCACGACTAATCCAGAAGTATCCTCAGTACGAGATTCTGATCGTATAACGGGTATGTTATCTAGTAAATCATATCGTTCAGAACAACAACTTTCGCCAGTTAAAGTCCATTTGCTCATTACTCGCTACAGTCCTGAGCGTGTTGAAAGAGAGGAAATGCTAAGTATAGAGGATATTGATGATTTACTCGGTATTGAGTTGATAGGGGTTATTCCTGAATCTCAAGATGTGCTAAATGCATCAAATTTAGGTGAGCCAATTATTTTGAATCAAGAGTGCGATGCAGGAAAAGCATACCAAGATACGGTTGATCGTTTAATGGGTATTGAACGAGAGTTTCGTTTTATTACTCACCAGAAGAAAAGTTTTTTAAGCCGTATATTTGGAGGGTAAAATGGGAATATTACAGTACTTTAGACAAGAAAAACCAAAGAAAGGTAGTGCTAAACTTGCCAAAGATCGTTTGCAAATTATTGTTGCACATGAACATTCAAATGCCATTAGACCCGCTTATTTACCTGAAATGCAGCAAGAAATTATTGCAGTTATACGTAAATATATGGACATATCGAGTAATGATGTGACCTGTGAATTTACAGATAAAGCTGATGATGACATGTCTGTATTGGAAGTGAATGTGGCATTGCCTAAACACGCTCAAGAATTAATAAAGTAAGCGTGGCTAAGATGAATAAAAAGCTGTTCATTAAATTACAGCTTTTTATTCGGCAGGGTAATTAAAACGGTTGTGGATAAAGTTTAAGCACGTTATTAATATCACCAAGTGTTTGTGTACTCAATGGTTTAGAGAAGGCTTCTATATCCTCTTTCAATTGGTCCATTCTTGTCGCACCGATGATAGTCGAAGTGACGCCATCAACTTGATTGCACCATGCTAACGCGAGTTGTGCCGTTGTCATATTGTTTTGCTGTGCAATTTCGCCATAAGCTTTGATTGCTTGGTGCGCTGTGGCTGTGTCTCTGAATAAACTATTGCGTTGTGCAAAAGTCCAACGGCTCCCTGCTGGGCGTGCATTATTTTGATACTTGCCACTTAACATACCTCCAGCAAGAGGGGACCAAGGCAAGTAGGCGATATCTTCATGCACACAATTTTCTATTAAATAGGGCCAATCTTTAGTGTGTAGCAAGTTAAATTCATTTTGAATGGATACCATTCGGGGTAAATCGTGTTTTGCACTTAACTTCAGGTAGGTATTTATTCCCCACGGAGAATCGTCCGATAGTCCACAAAAGCGAATTTTACCAGCCGCTATGCAGCGTTGTAGACCCTTTAAAATATCTAGCATTTGGGCATTTTGGTCTGCGCTTTTAGCATCACTGAATTTAAACTGATTAGGCCAGTGCTTGCCGAAATGTGGTGAAGTGCGGTTCGGCCAATGCAACTGAAATAGGTCGATATAATCAGTTTTTAAACGTTTAAGTGATGCCTCGACCGCTTTCTCAACGGCCGCGCCCGTTATTGGGCCTCCATCACGCACCCAAGGGAGTCCTGCTCCTGCAATTTTGCTGGCAAGAATAATTTTTTTTCTCTCTGTTTTGTTGGCATCCAACCAGTTACCAATAATCGTTTCTGTTTTGCCATAAGTTTCAGGTGAGGGCGGCACGGCATACATTTCTGCAGTATCAATAAAGTTGATGCCCTGTGCAAGAGCGTGTTCTATCTGCGTATTGGCTTCTTGTTGATTATTTTGTAATCCCCAAGTCATGCTGCCTAAGCAGATGCGTGAAACGGAAAGGCCACTGCTGCCTAATGTCGAATATTCCATGGTAATTCCTCAATAAATCAAAAATAACTATACTTCAATTTTTTGCCTCGCATCTCGGTACTCTTTTTCTTGCTGACTTTGCATCTTGAACTCTCATGGGTATAAAGATAGCCTTAAATTACCACTAACCAAAGTGCAATACCTATCATAAGAGTACCTGCTATTCTATTCATTAATATGATATTACCGCGTTGTTGTAGTAAGTGACGTAAGGTTCTTCCTCCGGTTGCGTAAAGTAGCAAACAAATAAGTTCAAAGCATAATATAATAGCAATTAAAATCGTTGCTTGCGGATGTAGAGGTTGGCTAGAGTCAATAAATGGGGGAAGCAATGAAATGATAAACGCCCATCCCTTAGGATTGGCAATAGCGGTGATAAAGCCTTGCATTGCTAATGCTGGAGCAGATGTTTTTTGTGGGATGGAAAAATCCTCTTGGAGAGCCATTTTTCCACGTGATAACCATAGTTGAATGCCTAAATAACCAAGGTAGCTGCCACCAATATATTTAAGTGTTAAGAACAGCCCAGGGTTAGTTAACAAAATAGTGGCAACACCTATTAGCGCGGAAATACAAACGAGCGCGACCCCTGCTAATTCACCTACAATCATCCATAAACAGCGGCGAACGCCAATAGTCATGCCAAGCGTCATCGCTAGCGTCATGCACATACCTGGCGTTGCTGATACGGCAAAAAATGTAGGGGCAAAGATAAGTAAAACGGAAAGTTCCATTACAGCTCCATAGGATGCTATCTAAAGTTAGCATCGTCATCCATCATGTTGGTTCATTGAAATTAATTAAGTGGGGCCATTATAGCAATGGGAATCATCCAATAAATTAGTATTGTTACTTTTGTAAGGATCTTAATTTTAAATCATCTTTTTTATAATTTTCAATTTGAGCCGCATAACGAGCTTGATCTAACTTATTATCGGCATAAATAAGTGCGCTGCCCATTTCTTGACTTGCTTCTCTAAATTGACCTAATAAAGCTAAGTATTGCGCTTTACTCGCATGCTCTTTTGCCGGTTTTTTCATTTGACGATATAAATCTATTGCTAATTGATGTGCCAATATATTATTCGGATGTGTGCGAATAAACAGTGCTAGTTTTTCTTCTGCTTCTTGGTACTGTTTCGTCATTTGCAATATATTAACTAAATTCAGAGTGTAAACCGGGTTTTCAGGTGATTGCTTATAATAGGCTTGTAATACCTTAATTGCCTCTTCGGGTTTCTTTACGCTGATCGCCGTGTCGGCTAAAAGGTCGATGAAAAATAGGTTGCTGGGATTGTTTTTTAACAAAGCTAAAGTCATTTCATGAGCTTTTTCATAATCTTTATTTTGCAAATAAGCAAGAGTGAGACCATATTCAGCAGCTTCTTCAAGTTGATAGCTTTTATTTTTTAATTGATTTTGATAAAAGTTAATCGATGTTTGTGCAGGGGCATCATTGTAACGAACGATGATTCGTGCTTTGCTCAGCTGATAAGCTAAATTGTTTTTCACTTTTTTTACGGGAAATTGGCTTGCCCGAAGGCGAGATTCAGCCAGTCGTGTTTCTGGTATTGGGTGAGTTAATAGCATTTGTGGTGGCATGGTCGCGTATTTATATTTTTCTGCTAATTTAGAAAAAAAGTTAGCCATTCCATAGGGGTCATAACCTGCGTTTGCCAAGGTTTGTATGCCTATCCTGTCCGCCTCATATTCATTTTGGCGTGTATAATTTATTTGTGATTGCATGGATACTGCCATGCTTGTACTGAGTGCGGCTATACCTGCTGCAGGATTCACTAACGTAAGTAATACTGAGCCAGCTAATGCGGCTAGTGTCGTCGGGCTATTAATAGACTGCTGTTCTAACATACGCGCTAAATGACGTTGCGTAATATGTGCGATTTCGTGTGCGAGAACACTTGCCAATTCACTTTCATTTTTTGCATAGAGAAATAATCCAGTATGAATTTTTACATTTCCACCTAAAAATGCAGCAGCATTGATCTCTTTATCTTGGATAAGAAAAAAGTGAAAGGGTAATTTTACTGAATCGGCATGCGCGACAAGGTTATCGCCTAAATCATCAATATATTTATTCAGCACTGGATCATGGATAATAGGAAGTGCTTGATTTGCCATCATTCGAAAGGCCCAACCATATTCTTTTTCTTTATCTATGGTTAATGCAGAAGATCCTACGGTACCAATATCAGGCAGCTCTTGAGAGGCCGTTGCAATTGAACACCATAAAATAGAAAAAAGATAAAGTGAAAACGGGAATGATTTCTTAAACACGGTAACCACAAGCTAATAGAAAGATGATAAAAGAATAAACAAGCTGTAATATATTGCAAGCGATGATTGTCTTATATCAGTGGAAAGGTAATAATTATTAGTCGTTTTTAACCAGTAAAGAGATATGAAAATAATAGATTTACAATCAATGCGTTGTCCTATGTCTTTAATCATTGTTAAACAGTTTTTATTAGCGCAAAAAAAGGTAATATCAATCACTGAAAGCCACTCAGCTTGTTTACTGTTTGATAATTATCGAAGCCTGCAAGATATTAAAGACTATTTTGATAAAAAGGGCTATCAATATGTGATTAATGAGCACGAGAATATAATAAAGTTAGTTATTCATTTTAGTTAGTTTTTGAGTAGAGGTGCAAGGATTTATGTTTGGTCAATTAACACAATGGTACAAAAATCGCTTTGAAGATCCTAATTTAAGTGCTTTATTCCTATTACTTGCATTCGCTATTTTGATTTTTTATTTCTTGGGAAATATTCTTGTTCCTGTTTTCGTTGCTTTGGTACTTGCATACCTTCTTGATTGGCCTGTTAATTATCTTGTGCGTTGCAGATTAAACCGGACAGTTGCAACATTTTTAGTGATGCTTTTGTTTGTATCTGTTGCCATTTTTGCTTTCCTTGGGGTACTGCCAACAGTATTTAAACAAGGTGCTGAGTTAATCAAAGATTTACCTGCTATGTTTAATCAAATACAAGGTTATGTTTCAACTTTACCTGCACAATACCCGGATGTCATTGATCCTAATACCATTAACCAAATCGTTGTAAAGGTGCGTTCATATATATTAGAGAGTGGTGGATTTTTATTATCACAATCTTTTGCTTCTCTGTTAAATATTGCCGCGTTAATAATTTATGCTGTATTAGTGCCTATGATGATGGTTTTCATGCTTAAAGATAAAACATTTCTGATTGCTAGCTTTGTAAAATTCTTACCGCGTAACCGTAAATTGACCGATCAAGTTTGGGTGGAAATGAATGGTCAAATAATGAATTACATTCAAGGCAAAATCATAGAAATATTGATTGTTGGTGGTAGCACTTATATTACCTTTTTACTGATGGACTTACGTTACTCTGCGCTGCTAGCCTTGTTGGTTGGTTTGTCGGTTCTGATTCCTTATATAGGTGCTGCAGCTGTTACTATCCCGGTTGCGCTTGTTGCTCTTTTTCAATGGGGGGTGACCGCCGACTTTATTTACTTAATGGTCGCCTATGGATTAATTCAAGTTATTGATGGTAATTTAATTGTGCCTATTTTATTTTCAGAAGCCGTTAATTTACATCCCGTTGTCATTATTATGTCGGTGTTGGTTTTTGGTGGTTTGTGGGGATTTTGGGGGGTATTTTTTGCGATCCCCTTGGCGACTTTAGTTAAAGCAGTATTGAATGCTTGGCCCACTCAAGAACATTTAGAGCAATTAGATCAATAAATGGTTAATTGAGAATAGAGAAAAAGGGCATAATGCCCTTTTTATGTTAGGTAATGAGGCTATTTTTGTAGGTAATCTAACACGACTTGATGGTGTTCCTTGGTTTTGAATTTATCAAATACCTTTTCAATGACTCCCTGCTCATTAATTAAAAAACTGATTCGATGGATTCCATCATAGATTTTCCCCATAAATTTTTTCTCGCCCCATACGCCAAATGCCTCTGCAATGGCATGGTCTGGATCTGAAAGTAAGGGGAAATTCAGTGATTTTTTTTCAACGAAACTCGCTAATTTTTTCACTGGATCAGGGCTTACACCATAAACCACGGTATTGAATGCGGCAAGCTCCTCTTTGACATCACGTAAGCCACATGCCTGAGTAGTGCAGCCCGGTGTTAAGGCCCTTGGGTAAAAATAGATGAGTACTTTTTTACCTGATAAATCGGCTAGTGAGATGTTATTTTCTTGGTCATCTTGTAATGTAAATAGTGGTGCAGCATCACCTGCAATCAATCGTTTCATTGCTATTCCTGTTAAAGTGTAATTGGGCTTATAAAACCTTCTGGTTTCAAAGCGAGTAGATCACAATTCAAGTTATCAATAACTTGTTCGGCTGTATGCCCTAGTAATGTTGCGCTTAGTCCTGAACGACCTACCGTACCTAGAATAACAAGCTCAGCATCGATTTCTTTGGCAACCTCGCTGATAACATCCTCAGGTAAGCCTTGCATAAGGTGAGTACGTTGTTTTGATATTTTGTACTCCTGTGCATATTCATTAAGTGTTGTTTCATGAAATTTTTTTAAACCATCTTCATAGTTAACAGGATCAAATTCGGGAAGTTCTAACATGATATTCATCGGTGGGCTAGGATAGGCATTGACAATATGCACTTCTGCATTAATCACGTTTGCCATCGTTTTAGCTTCCGATAAAATTAGTTTATTGAGCTGGTTATGCTCATCGTCTTGAATGCTTTTGCAAGAAATTGCACAAAGGATTTTACCTTTTTCTGGCCATTTGTGATGTTTGACTAATAGTACGGGAACCGGGCATTTACGTAATAAATTCCAATCAGTTGGGGTAAATAAAATAGCGCTAAGCTTTGAGTGTTGATGTGTAGATTTTATGACTAAATCATAGTTGTTTTTTAAAACTTCAATAATTGCAGCTTGAAAAGGACGATTATGCCAGATAACTTCACAGGCAATATTGAGTCCTTTTTCTTGGTAGGGGAGAGCCACTGTTTCTAACCAGTCTTTGTTTTCTTTAATCACAATATTACGCATCGCTTGTCGTTCTTCTATTGAACTTAACGATGTCATTTCATAACTCAGGTCATAGCAGCATAAAAATAAAGTTATCTTGACGTTTTCTACTTTTTCAGCAATATCTGCGGCTCGTTCAAGCGCGGCTTGTTGCATTTTAGTTGGGTCAATAAATACTAAAAGATTATGATAATTAAACATAGTAAGCCTCATTAAATAGAAACAAGATACTTATAATTTAGATCAAATGTATTGAAACTGATAGCCTTTTGATCACGAAAAGGCTATTTATTAGATAAGATTCTTAATTGTGCTGATTGAATTAATCTTTTTTCTTTTCACCGGCAAGTTCAGCAAGCATCTGCTCGTTTAACACGCTAATATATTTGCCTTTTACTGAAATTATCTCATTTTTTTGGAAACGCCCTAACAGCCGACTTATGGTTTCAACGGTTAACCCTAAATAGTTGCCGATGTCTCCACGCGTCATGGATAAACGAAACTCTCTTGGAGAAAATCCGCGATTACCAAATCGTACCGATAAATTATGAATGAAAGAGGCGAGACGTTCCTCTGCATTTTTCTTTGATAATAATAAAATCATATTTTGATCCCCAACAATTTCACTACTCATTAAACGCAAAATCTGTTGTCTTAGTTTTGGCATTGATGTTGATAGGGTATCAAGCGTGTCATAGGGTATTTCACAAATCATGGCTGTTTCTAGGGCCTGTGCAAAGCTAGGATGTGTCCCCGTACTAATGCCATCAAAACCAACTAAATCACCAGCAAGATGAAATGCCGTGATCTGCTCATCTCCTTGCTCGGTGATGGTGTATGATTTTAATGTACCGGAACGAATTGCATAAAGACACTTCATCTCTTGGCCTGCTTTAAATATCTCCTGCCCTTTTTGAATCGGTTTTTTACGTTCTATAATGCTGTCTAAACGATCTAATTCTGTTTCATTAAGTGAATAAGGAATACATAATTGATTGATACTACAGTCTTGACAACGTATGGCACAGGCACCATTTTGAATTCGATTGGTGTTGGTATGGCTTTTTTCCATAGATATTTAGTTTCCAGAATTGACTTGAATCAATATTAACACTATTTTTGACTGCTTTGAATACTTTATCGTTAATTGTCTTTTGCGGTTTGTCTTTTCATAACTTAAGTTATTTTTCAGTTAAAGATCGTCGTTTAACTATTTCATAATATCGCTTTTGTGTTCTGCTGCCTATTATTCACTGCAAAGGGTTAACGTCGTTGCATATAATCAATAAATAAAGGGTGTTGATTCATATAAAAGCAGCCCAACCTGTCTGATTTATCCATTATAAATATGTCCCAGATCTAAAAAGTAAGCGCTTTCTGTTGTCTGCTGTGATTATGTTTTGTACATTCATTGATATTAACGAATGATAACTATTTTTTTGTTATTTATTCTGGGTTCTAGCTGCTATTTAATAATTAACCATTTAAGTGAGATCATGGATACATCGCTTGCGAACAATGATATGGATATCATTACTGAGTTACGACATAAATATAATTCACCTGTTTTAGAAGATGAGATCGCGAATTTAGCGCCAACAGAAAACGCATCTAAGCGTTTTCTGATTAAAATGGAAATAATGAATCTTTCTAGAAGTGTTTCTCGGGTTATTGATTTACGTGCTTATTTTAGCAATGCCTGTGATAAATATCAGTACAATGGAATATCTCACTTTTTAGATCAGATTGCGATGAAAGAATTCGAAACAGAGATTAGCAAATATCGAGGTGTTTATACTCTCGGTGTTTACGAATACGTAATATCGCAAGCAAAAAAACGACACAAATTAAACAGCAACACCACGACGTTCCCTACGACTAAATCAATTCACCTCACTAAATTTATCCAGCGTAAAGAGCTACAACTCGATTTTAATAAACCAGTTAGCTTGTTTTTTAATAGCCCAGAAAAAATGAGTTCGGTTGCGTTTACAAATTTTGCTATTTGCGCTTTCGCAAAAGTGCTTACTAATAACACTTTAACCATTAAGGTGCCGACAGATAAAATTATACGTGCCACAGGTTTAGTCTATGTGTGGATGCATGGCATTGAAAATGAATATGATTTTTCTGAACGCGTGATTATTACCTACAAAATAGAGCATACATATACAGAAAAAAGTGATACTTATTTAAATCTTAATTATCACTATCAACAATTCTGTAATGTAACAGAGCAATTTTTGGCTTACGCCAGTCAGTATGTAGAAATACAAAAAAAACTTGCTGATATTCCTAACCAGAATACTTTTAATGCAGTTATGAGCAAAGCAGCGGAACAGTTCATTATCTCTCGTTTAAATTCTCTGCCTGTATTTTTATCATCTGAAAGGGGATATTGGTTACCTAGTGCACAATTTAAAACACAAAATAATGGTGATATTGGTTTATTCGAAAATTCAAAAGATAATAATGATTTTTTACGAGCCTGCTGTGCTTTGCCTTATATTCAAACTAAGCTTTCTATTGGAGAACGATTTATTGAGTATATTTTCATTCTACCAATTACCGATAAACAGGGTAAAACATACTACATTGCTCTTCCACACTCCGTTCTTCTCGTTAATAATTTCATTAAAAAAATAGCACGTGGGGCAAAACAAAAAAAGCAACTACGCTTATATCGCATTGATGGGGGGACAACGTCGCCTGAATCTGAGTGTTATGTACCAAGTTGTTTGCCTTTACCTGCTAGTGAATTATTTGAAAACATAAATCAAGCTCCTTTCGAATATGTTAAATCACTGGTAAAAAAACTTAAACGTATGCTAGTTATTAGTGATTTTTCGGATGCCATTGATTACCTAAATTTATTAGATGAATGTTGTGATAATAGCCATAAAAGCATTCATTTACCCGAATATATATTACAAAAGCCGGGACAACAGAGTGAGCTATTTAGTGTAAATGCAGAAACAAGTGATTTTAGAATAGAAGATAGGTTCTTTGATACTATCAGTATTCATCTTAAGAAACGTACTGAGATCGTGGATGAATTTATTGATGGCGTAACAATGAATATTTCTACTCGTGGATTAAAAATTAAACTCACAAGCCCTATTGATTTAAACATTGGTAATCATGTTCTTATCCGTTTTCCTGAACTGTTGAGTAAAGATAGTGGCAATAGCAAATATCACCCCTATCATGTTGTAGGCCAAGATAGTGCACTTGAATATCGGTTGTATATTGAGGGAAATACAGCGCATCATTCAGGGCGAAAATTATTACGTTCCTACATAAGTAAAAATATAAATAATTTACGTGCAATGAGTAATGAACATGAAATTTATGGTCTTTCTCGCGCGTTAAGAAATATCTTTGCAAATAATATTCATGTTCCATATGGACTTACCGCAAGATATGGGGCAGGCCGATATATCCAGAATATAGCGCTATCAAGCCATTCTGATTTACCTCCTGTTAAAAGTGATACCCCCTTAGAAATATTGAATTTAATGAATACTGATTCATTTCGTAGTTTGGTTGTTCAGCAGCTAGATATTATTAATAAGGAAAATCCCTATAATATTTTTTACTGTGTTGTTATGCCAAGAATAAAGAGTAATGGTGATAAATATTTTTTCATAAAACAAATTCAATGCGCAGATAAAAATGTTGAGTTAACAAAATTATTGGATGTGCTTCGTTGTATTGGTGAGCCGAGAGTATTGCGCATAAGTAGTACTAAGAAAGGGCGTGTTTTTAACAAATATTTTCGTGATGAAATAGCCTATTTAGAAAGATTTTCTGCAACGAAAATTAAAGACATTGATGCATTGTTACGTAATGTACAGGGCATATTCGAGATGGTAGATATAACTGATATTATCCATAATGGTAATGGATCTTGATGTGTTGCCATATCTACGTTACCTAAACTTATTTCGCACCTTTACAATATGAGTTGTTTGTATGCCACGTAAAAAGTGTGTAATGCAAAGCTTGCGAGTAGTAAGCCACTTGCATACCTAAAAAGGTGATGATTCAAATAGTATTTGAGTTTGTGGCTTAATGTGCCAACACTTAGCATTGCTGGCATGGTACCTAAACCAAAACCGAACATGATCAGAGCTCCATTGCTCATACCGCCACTGCTTGCTGCCCAAGATAGTGTTGAGTACACCAAGCCACAGGGCAGCCAACCCCATAAAAAACCTAATGGCAATGCGTAGAGTGGATGTTTCAAGGGAATGAATAATTGCGCAACGGGTTTTATAAATCGCCAAAGCAATTGACCTGCTTGTTCTAGTTTTTGTAACGCAAACCAAATACGCGAGATATATAGCGCCAACAGTAGCATTAAAATAGCGGCGACCATGCGCAGGTAAATTAACGCTTCTTTGCCACCGAAAAAAACAATTAATGCGCCACTGCTTCCTGCAAATATTGCTCCCGCTAAGGTGTAACTACTTACTCTCCCAAGGTTATATAAGATTAATGCGAAGAGTGATGTGGATTTTTTTTGCTTATCGTGAATCGAAAAGGTAATCGCACCAGCAATTCCAGAACACATTCCGAGGCAGTGTCCTGCACCTAACAAGCCAATTAAGAGTGCCGCGATAAAATCATTATTGATCATGTTGCTTAGTCAAACTGTTAGCTTTATGTATAGATGGTTTATTATTATCGCTATCTGTTAATGGCTGATCTTCATCGAATAGAATATTGACACCTTCTCTGTCAAGGTCGTCGTATTGATTTGATTTCACTGCCCAAAAAAAGACCATGACAGCGATTGCTACGAAGAGCATGGCGATAGGAATTAAGACATAGATAATACTCATTTTAATAACCTTAGTGAGTTACTCACTACAATCAGAGAACTAAAAGACATACCAATAACTGCGATGTATGGCGGAACATAACCAAGAATAGCTAGCGGCATAATGAGTAGATTATAACCTAATGCCCAGGCAAGGTTTTGCTTAATAATCGTGCGTGTTTTCTGTGCTAGTTGTCGTAGTGTAATTATTTTCTGTAGATCTTCACCAAGTAGAATAACATCGGCACTGTTTTTAGCTATATCGGTTCCTGTTGCTAGTGCAACAGAGATATGGGCAGCGGCTAAAACTGGGGCATCGTTTATGCCATCGCCAACCATTAACACTTTATCTTTTTTCTGTGCTTGTTGCAGGTGGTGCAGTTTTCCTTGCGGTGTTACCCCTTTAATAACATGATTAATATGCAGTAATTCAGCTACTTCTTCGCTTTTTAAGGAGATATCGCCAGTTAACAATGTTGTCTCTATTTTTTCATTGTGACAGTAATCGCTAATTTCAGTGGCACTTTCTCTAAGTTTATCACCTAGTTCAAAAGCGGCGAGTAATTGGCTACCTTGAGTGAGATAAATAACTTGTTCGCCACTTTTTAGCGGCGTTTCTACCTGACAAAATAGCGCATTGCCGAGTTTCACTACATGCCCTTGATATTGCGCCTGTAACCCTTGACTAGGCATGTTTTTTACAGCACTTAAATTGAGATGGGCCTGCTGTTGTTGATGAAAAGCTTGTGCGATGGGGTGCTCGGAATATTGCTCTAATTGCGCGGCTAAGTTAATGCATTCCGCTTCTGAATAGGAACCATAGGTTATACATTTTAATAAAGAAAAATCACCTTGAGTGAGTGTTCCCGTTTTATCAAAAAACATATGATTGATTTTACAGAGTGTCTGAAGCATGGTGCTGTTTGATTAAAATACCTTGTTTATTAAGCTGTGCGGTGGCGCAGGTTAGTGCGGTCGGTGTTGCTAATGAAAGCGCGCAGGGACAAGTTGCCACTAATACCGATAAGGTTATCCAAAAAGCCTGCTCTGGTGCGATAACACTCCAACCGATATAGGTTAACGCTGAGATAATTAATAAGGTTGCTACAAAATAACGAGATACTTTATCGGCAAGGATTTCAATCCGAGGCTTATTGAGTTGGGCAACATCTTGCAAGTGAATAATATCAGCGATGAGGGTATTCTCTGCTAATTTATCAACACGTACTGTTAATGGGCTGCTAACATTCACTGTGCCTGCATAAACCTGTGCATTTTTACCTTTGTTGACCGGAATGTGTTCACCCGTTAGCATCGATTCTTCAATATGACTCTCTCCAGTTAATATGATGCCATCAATGGGGATTGTCTCACCGGCTTTGATTAAAATGGTCTCGCCGATTTGTAGTGTTTTAGCTGGAATAATAGATTGTTTTTCAGGGTGCTGAATATCTTCTAATCTTGTCGCCATTGCGGGTAATAAGCGTAATAAATTACTACTTGTTTCCGACGCCTTGCGTCTTGCTCGAAGTTCTAGCAAACGGCCAAGCAAGAGTAAAAAAGTGAACATGGAAATGGATTCAAAATAGACTTCACCTCGGCCTACAACAGTTGCATAAGCGGAGGCGCAATAGGCACCTAAAAGGGCGATAGAAATTGGCACATCCATGCCAAGGCTAACGTTGCGTAGATTACGCCACGCATTTATATAAAAGGGCTGGGCACTATAGAGCAATACTGGCGTGGCTAAAATTAAACTTACCCAGCGGAAATAGTTAATAAACTCCGTCTCCATATCGGAAAAAAAATCAGCATATAAAGCGATAGCAAACATCATCACTTGCATGGTCGCAAGGCCTGCTAAGCCGAGGCGGCGCAGGTAAGATTTAGATTGCTCTGTATATAATGCTTCCTGCTTGTTAACTTGAAAAGGGTAGGCTTTATAGCCTATTTTTTGTATTTCTTTTAAAATAGTACTCAGCTTAAGTTGGCTATTATCCCATTTTATTAAGGCGCGATGTTGTGTGGTATTAACATTAATGAATTGTAAACCTGGCAGGAAGCGTAGTTTCTTTTCAATTAACCATGCACAGGCTGCACAGGTTATGCCTTCTATCGTTAGTGTTATTTCGTTTATTTTTTCGTGGTGTTCGACAAAGTCTGCTTGAATCTGATCAATATCATAATATTCAAGTTGTTGTAATTCTTCTGGAATTAAAGAAGGGGATTTTTCTGCCGTTGCGCTGCGGTGGCTATAATAAGAGGTTAAACCACTATCGACAATGGTCTGTGCTATCGCCTCGCAACCGGGGCAGCACATATCTTGTGGTTGCCCATTAATGGTCACTTGATATGGCGTATTTTGAGGATTTGGCTCTCCACAATGAAAGCAGGTTGCGATTTTTACCATTATAAATTAATAGTGGTAGCTGGCAGTTGTACGGTTTGTTGTAAACGCCAACTTTTATCAAAGGGCTCAATGCGTAGCAGCCACTTACCTTTTAACTCACTGCCTGTATCAAAATGATAACGTCCTTGCGCATCTGCTGTTAGTAATGTGGTGATATCTTGATCGGCGAGCGTTGAATGAAACAGCGAAAAATATATCGAGCTATTATCTTTCACACCACCTAAGCTGATCACTATTTGATCATTAACTTGTTGGATCTCTGCTTTAATATTTAAACGCTGTGCATTTTTAAGCTGGCTTAAATCGCTATTGATTGCTTTTCCTTTTATATAGTAATCATCGGCGACCATATTGGGTTTATTGTTGTTGGCAATAATCAGCGTGCTAATACCGCCGACAACGGCTGCCATTGGAAGTAGGATGAGAAACCAGGGCCAAAATTGTTTAAACCAAATTTTATTCATTTTTTGCATGGGAAGCCTAAAAGGGGGAATATGATAGCCATAAATTTAACATTTAGTGCTCGTTAATACCACAAAAAAGCCCCGAAAACGAGGCTTAAAATGGGGCTGTTATTATTTTCTTAATGGCGGTTATTACTGAGCCGAAAGTGCGTAAACATAAGCTGCGATAAGGTGTACTTTATCTTCACCTAAAATGCTGTCCCAAGCAGGCATAACACCATTACGACCATAGCTAATTGTTGCTTCAACGGCTTTTCTCGACCCACCATATAACCAGATATTATCGGTTAAATTTGGTGCGCCAAGGGCATGATTACCTTTACCATCTGCGCCATGACAGGCGGCGCACATAACAAAATGCTTTTCGCCAGCTTGAGCCTCAACGGCGTTAACGCGTCGACCACTCAGTTTTAGTGCATAGGTAGCCACTTCTTTGACGCCTTGCTCACCGAGAATCTCTTTCCATGGCGTCATTACGCCATTACGACCAGCCATGATGGTTTTTTTAATCGTTTCAGGTTCTCCACCATATAACCAATCATCATCGGTTAAATTTGGAAAACCTAAACTGCCACGCGCATCTGAACCATGACATTGTGCGCAGTTTTGTAAAAATAGTCGTTGTCCAACTTTAACCGCTTCAGGATCTTTCGCTACTAACGTTAAATCCTTATAAACACCATTTTCATCATAGGCTAGCTGTTTGAATACTTCACCGTATTTTTCTTCGGCCGCATTCATTTCTCGTTGATACTGAGAGTGTGACGTTTCCGATAAGGCTTGCGATTCCTCTATTGACATAACGCTCTGTTCTGAACTCGTCCAGTCAAGTAACCCATTCCAGTTGGCTGTATAGGTTGGAAAGGCAAAGCTATATACTAACCCAACCGCGATGGTGAACCAAAATAGACCTGTCCACCATTTAGGTAATGGGTTATTCAATTCTTGAATGCCATCAAAAGTATGTGGCATTGGTTCACCTTCTTTAACACCAGTACTATTCTTTGATGTTGCGCGTAACAATACAGCACAACCAATAATAACGATGAGTGTGATCACTGTGATCCATATTGTCCAAAAAATGCTCATTATTTTTTAGCTCCCGTATGTTTGTTTTTATCGTTGCCATACGTTGTTGAGTCTTGAGGCTCGTCGAGTATCGAGTTCGCGATATCCTCAAATGACTTTTTATGTTTTTTACTGTACGCCCATAAAATCAATGCAACGAAAATAATAATTAAGAACAGTGTGTATAGTCCATTAAATGTTGCGTAATCCATAAGCCCTCCAGTAGTCCGAAATCAAAGCTCAATCACTGAGCTTTGTCATTATTTAAATGCGTGTCCAAGTGATTGTAAATAAGCAATTAGCGCCTGCATTTCTGTTTTTCCTTGTACAGCTGCTTTTGCTCCTGCTATATCTTGATCGCTATAGGGCACGCCAAAATTATCTTTAAATATGGTTAGTTTACGCGCAGTATCTTCACCCGTTAAGGTGCTCTCTGCTAACCATGGGAAACCAGGCATATTTGATTGTGGTACTACATCACGAGGGTTAAGTAGATGTACTTCATGCCAAGCATCGGAGTAACGTTGACCAACACGCGCAAGGTCGGGGCCTGTTCGTTTTGAACCCCATAGGAATGGATGTTCCCAAACATGTTCTCCAGCCACACTATAGTGCCCATAACGTTCTGTTTCAGCCCTAAATGGACGGATCATTTGGCTATGACAAACACTACAACCTTCACGGATATAGATATCACGACCTTCCATTTCGAGTGCAGTGTAAGGGCGTAACGTATCAACAGGTTCGTTAGTCTCTTTTTGGAATAATAGTGGCGTGATCTGAGCTAAACCACCAAAGCTAATGGCTATGATGATAAATATTGCTAGTAAACCCACATTTTTTTCAATAAATTCGTGCTTCATTATCTCACTCCCTGACTTAACCAAGTTCTTGAGGCTTGATAGAGCCTTCTTCAGCAACAACTGTTTTATAGGTATTGTAAGCCATTACCAACATTCCCGATAAGAAGACCAATCCTCCAACAAAACGGATGGTATAGAAAGGATAGGATTTTTCTAATGACTCGACGAAGGTATAGGTTAATGTGCCATCATCGTTGACGGCACGCCACATCAAGCCTTGCATTACACCCGATATCCACATTGCAACAATGTATAAAACTGTGCCTATAGTTGCTAACCAAAAATGTAGGTTGATCATAGCAACGCTATACATCCCTTTTTGACCGAATAATTTTGGTACAAGGTGGTATAATGCCCCAATAGAAACCATCGCTACCCAACCTAAAGCTCCAGAGTGAACGTGACCGACAGTCCAATCGGTATAATGGGATAAAGCATTCACGGTTTTGATCGCCATCATTGGCCCTTCAAAGGTAGACATACCATAGAAAGACAATGAAACAACTAAGAAACGCAGAATAGGATCGGTACGTAATTTATGCCAAGCTCCTGATAAGGTCATGATCCCATTGATCATGCCGCCCCACGAAGGTGCAAATAGGATTAATGACATCACCATACCTAATGATTGAGCCCAATCAGGTAGTGCTGTGTAATGAAGATGATGAGGTCCAGCCCAGATATAAACAGCAATAAGCGCCCAGAAATGGACAATCGAAAGGCGATAGGAGTAAACAGGGCGGTTTGCTTGCTTAGGCACAAAATAGTACATCATCCCTAAGAAACCAGCGGTTAATAAAAAACCAACTGCATTGTGTCCGTACCACCATTGTACCATCGCATCAACGGCCCCAGAGTAAACGGAGTAAGACTTCATGCTGCCCATTGATACAGGAATTGCTAAGCTATTAACAATATGTAATACCGCAACAGTCAAAATGAATGCACCAAAGAACCAGTTAGCAACATAAATATGAGATGTTTTTCTAATGGCTAGTGTGCCAAAAAAAACAATCGCATAAACAACCCAAACGGCAGTGATAAGCAAGTCTATCGGCCATTCCAGTTCAGCATACTCTTTTGATGTTGTATAACCCAAAGGCAATGAGATCGCTGCACTGAGTATAACTAATTGCCATCCCCAGAATACAATGGATGCCAATGGTCCACCAAATAGTCGAGTTTGGCAGGTGCGTTGTACAACATAAAATGATGTAGCCATCAACGCCGAGGTACCAAATGCAAAAATCACGGCATTAGTATGGAGTGGACGTAGGCGGCTGTAGGTTAACCAAGGAGTATCAAAATTTAGTGCAGGCCAGATCAGTTGTGCTGCTATTAGCACGCCGACTGCCATCCCTATAATACCCCAGAAGATGGTGGTAAGTGTAAACTGACGAACAACTTTGAAGTCGTAGTCAGGTTGAGTTATCGTTGCGGTTGTCATTGTTTTGATTCCATGCATGTATTTACAATGTACGTGTTGATGAAGTGTTAATATCCTGCTTCATTTTTGAACAATAAATTGTATTTATAGTGAAAGCACTAAAATATATTTATTTTCAATAGAGTTTACGTGAAGTCGTTTTAAATGAACAGAAATTGGTTATTTAATTGTTAATAAATTGACGATTTATGTTAAAAATCACACCTTACTCACTATTTTTATAGGGATTTTAAATGTTAAACAAAATGAGAGTGTTACAGCTATTACTATTATTAATTATTCTTGTGTCTCTTTTTAGTTGGCGAACGCTAATGTCTCTTGCGGATAAAACTAAACAAGTGGAAGTTTTAGGGGAGCAAACGTCACAAACAAGCATGGTTCGTTGTGATTACTTTTCCCCCTGTGAATATATTACTGAACAAGGGGTGTTTTGGCTGAAGGTCAACAACCCGCCAATTAAAGCAGAGCAATGGATCCAGTTTGGTTTGCAATCGGAAGTGGAGCATTGGCAAGTGATCGAGGCTAAAATAGAAGGAAAAAGTATGTTCATGGGACGAATACCTGTCACTTTTATTGCCGCTAACGACCACCACTATGTAGCTAAAACCCTGGTGGGGGCATGTACAACTGAAAACATGATTTGGCAGTTGCAAATTTTGCTACAAGTGAATGGTCAAGAACAATGGTTACATTTTGATTTTATGGTTCAATAGTCTTTATAGTTAGTTCACTATTGTGACACCCTGTTTATTAAAAAAGTGCCTTCTCAATGGGTGGTCTAAGGATAATATTCCTGCCCCCCAGATCACATTAATCAGGAGCATTAACCCCCACAATTGGTGATCGTAGAAACCGCTCTCCCATAGTATTGGATAAGAGATAACGGCGATTATATTAAACATAAATAAGATGGCAGCCATGGGGCGAGTAAACAGCCCTAAAATTAAAAATATTGGTAAAATTAATTCTGCAGCTGTTGCTAAATATGCGGCGGCTTGCCATGGTATAATAGGTACTTGATACTCCTCTTCGAAAAGATATAACGTGCTATCCCATGTCGTTATTTTTAAATATCCTGACTTAAAAAAGATTAATGCGACCCAAATTCGCGTAAATAGTAATATTAATGGTGTAGAGAAACAGATCATTTTATTGACCGTTAAATTATATAACTGCAGTAATTTTGTCATAATGATTTCCTAATGGTAAACCCGTTGAGTAATTTTTGTTCGATTAATGAGGGTAATAGCGCATGAAATTCAGAGGGGATCTCTGCTAATGTCCGCTGCTGAGTTATTTGTTGTAACAATAAAAATTGTGCTTTTTGTAAAGGGATCAGGGCAACCGTAAAATCAATCTCTTTTTTTAAGGCAAGATAGCAATTGCTATTTAAATCGCTATGTTTTACTTGATCCTTAATGATCATATTATATAACTGGTAAATATCTTGTTCGCTTGAGAATAGGGTAACCTGCGTTGGAACTTGCAAGATAATATCACCTAATTGTGTTTCTGGTAGTTTTACTAGTTTTTCAAAATCGAATGATTGCGGCTCTATCTGTTTATTACTTGTCTGCTCAAGCAACCATTCAAAGCGCGCCATTTCTGCAATATAAGGTAGCGTTTGTAATTGTGGTAAATGACTTAAAAAGGTAGCAAAACCATCACCATAATTGATAATGTTATTTTCATGGGGGGGCTGTTCTAATATAAAATTTCTTGCCGCTATATTAAAAAAATCTTCACCCACTAATGCTAGACAGTGTTGATAGGTTGCTGATAGTGCTTCCGTTACCCCCATAACAAAATTATTTCGGTATATTTGTAATAAATCATCTTGTTTAAAGGATGCCGACTCCTTGATTTGTGTCGTGATGAGCGACTCTTTATAGCGCAGTGTGTCGCTAAATTGTTGTTGAACTATTTTTAATTCCATTAATAGCTCCCCTCTACTTTTTTGCGAATATTTTGCGCTTTATTTTGTTCGCCAAGCAATGTATTTAAACAGGGGATCTCTTGATCCCACTCAATCAAGCTCACCGCTTCAGTTTTCGTCTTTTTGATATAGAGCTCATAAAGAGCCCATACATCAGGACTGACAAAGGTACTGTGGGTATCGATTAAAATAGTGCTGCCTTGGATTTCTTTTTTGGTAAAGCCTGCTAAATGTATCTCCTCTACTTTGCTATGGTTAATGGCATGCAAATATTTTTCTGCGGAAAACTGATGATTCGTTGCGCTAACAAATACATTATTAATATCAAGTAGTATTCCACATCCTGTTTGCTCTGCAATTTCATTGATGAATTCTGCTTCACTGAAATCACCGTCGAGATATTGTAGATAAGATGAGGGATTTTCAATAATTATCTCTCTTTGTAAATAATCTTGGACTTGATTGACATTATTTACAAAGTAAGACAAAGAGTCATTCGTATAGGGAATAGGTAATAATCGTTAAAATATGTGCCTTGTAGGGAGCTCCAACTTAAATGGTCGGAAACTAAAGCGGGCTGAAATCGATCGACAAGTTGTTTTAAATTCTGCAAGTGGTTAATGCTTATTGCTTCTGCGCTGCCCAAGGATAAACCAATGCCGTGAAAACTCAGCGGATATAAACTGGCCGCTTGCTCAAGGTAATAATGATTTTTACTATGCGCATTAAAATAATTTTCACTATGTATTTCCACAAAACCCAATGATGGTTGTTCAGTCATTAATGCTTGATGATGGATGGGGCGTAATCCTATACCGAATGCACTTTTGTTTATTTTTTTCACAACAGCCTCTTTACATTGACGACGGCTAGCTTGATATCGACTAACCATCGTCATGATAGTTACTAACAATTATCTTACATTTTCGGTGTTAAACTGCCACCTGCTAATTTTTCGCATAGCCCTTTGGGTACAGCGATAAAGGCATCACCTTGACGATCCATTTTTGCTGTGCCTGCACATGAGCTAGTTTTAGTCGCGCAATCATTTTGTCCTGCTGCTGCAACGCCATAACATTTCTCTTTACCAGCGGCCATTGCTGGTGCTGAAATCATTGAACTACCCACTGCAATTAATGTAGAAACTGTCGCTGCTAAAGCCATATTAGATTTTTTCATAATGGATACCCTGTATGTTTATTAAATGAAATGCGTACCATGTACGCTTTGTTGTTGTATTCAATAATAGATACCGTGGTAATGTGAAAAAAATTTCAAACATTTTAACTTTTTTTTAACAAAAGAGCGTTGGGGTAGTTGATATGTTGTTTTAAGGTGGAGAAAATCAGTAATATGGGGAATGATTAAGCAGTATGCAAATCACGTTTTTTACTTATAGCAAGCTGCATAAGTATCAGATCTATTCTGTTGCTTAAAATAATAGATAACAGCATTGCATTCAATCGTAATAGCCTGTTATTACACAATTATACCAATCGGAGTAAATAGCTGATCTATTTTGCTGGTTAAAATAACTTACTTTATGTTGTAATTTTCGTAAAGGCAATAACCATTTACATTAATGGCTTCCTCTAATTAATTGCAACAGAATAGTGTACGTTTTGTATGGAGGTAGATCAGTTGTTAAATTTATTTTTTGCTTTGCCAATTAAGATCTGCTTTCCAGTTGTTAATCCATGCGGGAATATCGCTTGCTGGCATTGGTCTGGCTATGCCGTAACCTTGTGCTAATTCACATCCTAATCGCAATAGGGTTGTACCATGCTCTATAGTTTCAACACCTTCAGCAATCACCTCCCGTTTGAAGGACTTCGCTAAGGCGATTACCCCTTCAACAATGGCTAAATCATCGGCATCATCTAACATATCTCGGACAAAGCTCTGGTCGATTTTAATTAATTTAGTGGGGAGTCGCCTCAGGTAAGTTAAAGATGAGTACCCAGTGCCAAAATCATCTAAAGCAAAATTCACCCCCAGTGCGATACAGGCATTCATTATTTCGGATACATGATGTAAATCATTCAAGGCACTGGTTTCTAAAACTTCTAACTCTAAATAGCAAGGCTCTACATCGGGATGGGCCGCTAACAATGAAGCGAGTCTATTAACAAAATCAGAGCGCTGTAATTGTACCGCTGCAATGTTGATACTGGTACTAACGGTAAAATTTAGCCCCATTTTTTGCCACAGACTTATTTGGGTTAATACTTTATCAATCACCCATTCGCCCATCTCTATATTCATCGGGTTATTTTCAATGGCGGGCAAAAATTCAATTGGGCTGAGTAGTCCTCGTGTTGGGTGTTGCCAGCGGATGAGTGCTTCAACACCGATAACAGCCCCCGTTTTCATATTAACTTTAGGTTGATAATGGAGTATAAATTGATGGTTATCTAATGCGCCGCGAATAGCCTCTAAGGATGCTCGTTGCATTTTTACTGCATCATCTTGAGTCGTATCAAACAGGTGATAACGATTCTTGCCTAAAGCTTTGGCCATATACATTGCTTGATCGGCATGACGAATAAGTTGCTCTGCATCGACATTATCCTGCGGGTAAATAGTCACGCCAAGACTGGCCGATACATTGAGTATGACATCATTGACAGTAATGGGTTCCGACGAAGCTAATAGCAACCTTTCCAGAACCGGTTCACAATCTTCAACTTTAACTAAGTCAGCAAGTACAGCAACAAACTCATCTCCACCAATGCGTGCTAAGCTATCTCCTTCACGCAATGATTGTTGCATTCGCTTAGACAGTGCAATCAGCAGTGCATCCCCCACATCATGCCCATAGTTATCATTGACCGCTTTAAAACCATCTAAATCTAAAAAGACAACTGCAAGTGATTTATTGTGGCGGCTACACTGCAGCATAGATTGAATTAACCTGTCGGTAAGTAATGAACGATTTGGCAGGTTAGTGAGTGTGTCATACTGAGCAACGTGCTCTAATTGCTCTTGATGCTTTTTTAAGGTGGTGATATCACTACCTACGGAGACATAATGGGTCGTGTTTCCTTGCTTATCATATATAGCACTGATGGTTTTCATTACCGCATATACTTCACCATTTTTGCGCTTATTCCACATTTCACCTGACCAATGCCCTTTCTTGCGTAGCGACTTCCACATATTACGATAGAAATCGGGGGATTGTCGGCCTGATTTTAATATACGAGGATTTTGACCAATCGCTTCTTCACGGCTATATCCCGTGTTATCTGTAAAGGCGTCATTAATTTCGATAATCGTAGCGTAATTGTCGGTGATAGCAATTTCTTCTCGAGCGTGGGAGAAGACGCTTGCAGCCAGTTTTAATTTTTCTTCGACTTGTTTACGTGCACTAATGTCATGTATGACACCGACTAAAAAATAGCTACCTTTGGGATCTACAAATCGATTTTTTCTAGTCAGTATCGTTTTAGTTTTTTGCCCTGCAGTTGTTATTGTTTCTTCGCATAAGCACTCTTCTCCTGTTTCCATCACTTGTCTATCGATAGATAAAAAATGTTCTAGCTCGTTTGCTGGTACTTTTTCAGCGAGTGTTTTTCCGATTATTTGCTCTCTCGGTAATTTAAATATATTGCAAAAGGCGTCATTAACAAGCAGTAATCTGGAGTGTTCATCTTTTACGAATATAGGATCGCCTGCATTATTGAAAACTGCATCTAAATACATTTCAAGAGTGGGGGACTTTACCTCAAAAGAAGCTAAAGACGCTGTCGGATTGCTCTTATTCGAGACCATTTAATACACTTCCTTGTTAAAGGCTGAAAGCAAAATATAGCGTAATAATTTAGTTATCACTGTTTGCTATGCTAAGGATAATAATTACAGTTAATCTATTCGCTCGTACTTGAAATTATTAGGCTGTTAAGATCCATTTTTACTATCCAAAGACTCTTTAACTATAGGAAGGAGTAACTAGAGTTTCAAGTTGAGTTAATAAAGTTATTTTTATTTAATAAAGTGTAATAGGCTGTTTTTGTAAAGGGGGAATAAAATGGGTAAGGCGAGTTTTCTCTTATCAAGAGAAATAAAAAAGGCAGGTAGATTGAATCTACCTGCCTCGATGTTTTCTAAGCTTGTTTATTGCTTATGGAAACAAAGTAATTAAAGAGCTGAAAGTATCGCATCAACCGATGATTTCGCATCGCCTAATAGCATATCTGAATTCTCTTTAAAGAACAGTGGATTTTGTACGCCAGCATAGCCCGCACCCATTGAACGTTTAAATACGATCACTTTTTCAGCTTCCCAAACATGCAATACAGGCATACCAGAAATTGGTGTACCAGGCTCATTCGCAGCAGGGTTGACGGTATCATTTGCACCAATGACCAATACAACATCAGTCTCAGGAAAATCTTCATTGATTTCATCCATCTCTAATACAATATCGTAAGGCACTTTAGATTCAGCTAATAATACATTCATGTGGCCAGGTAAACGCCCTGCAACTGGGTGAATACCAAAACGTACGTTTTTGCCTTTAGCACGTAAACGTTTGGTTAAATCTGCAACTGGATACTGTGCTTGTGCCACCGCCATACCATAACCCGGTACGATAATGATGTTTTTAGCTGCATTTAACATTTCAGCGACATCCTGAGCACTCGCTTCTGTATGCTCACCATACTCTTGATCTTCTTGGCTAAACTCTTCATTACCAAAGCCGCCTAAAATCACGCTGATAAAAGAGCGGTTCATTGCTTTACACATAATGTAAGAGAGGATTGCACCACTTGAACCAACTAATGCACCAGTAATGATTAATAGGTCATTTGCGAGCATGAAACCTGTTGCAGCAGCAGCCCAACCAGAATAGGAGTTAAGCATGGAAACAACAACTGGCATATCAGCACCACCGATTGATGCCACTAAGTGCCATCCGAAAGCTAATGCAATAAGTGTCATAATAATCAGAGCCGATAGACCCAAATCACCACTGACAAAGGCAACTAGTAAGAATGCCGATGCTGCAACGGCAACGATGTTGATCCAGTTTTTACCTGGTAATGATAATGCGGCACTGTTGATTTTTCCGCTTAATTTGCCATAAGCAACAATCGAACCTGTGAAGGTAACTGCACCAATAAATATACCGAGGAATATTTCTACATCGTGAATCGTTTTTTCAACCCCTAACAACACGCCATGGTCAAGGTATGAATTAAAGCCGATAAAGGCGGCTGCAAGGCCTACAAAGCTGTGTAAAACGGCAATTAATTCAGGCATTGAAGTCATTTCAACTTTTAACGCTAAACGAACACCAACACCTGCACCAACCGCCATTGCCACGGTGATATAACCTAACCCAGAAACCTGTGCACTGGCGATAGTCGCAAAAATTGCGATTATCATACCGATAATACCAAACAGGTTGCCACGTTTGGCACTTTCTTGGCTACTTAAGCCGTTAAGACTGCCGATAAAGAGAATAGCTGCAACAATATAAGCCGCTGTAATTAATCCTTGAGACATGATTATTTATCCTTCTGGAACATTTTCAACATACGGTGCGTGACAGTAAAACCGCCCACTATGTTGATGGTTGCGATTAATATTGCAATCGTAGAGAGAATGGTGACCACCGCGTTATCACTACCTACTTGCAGTAGTGCACCGATGATAATGATGCCACTGATAGCGTTAGTTACACTCATTAGTGGAGTATGTAGAGAATGAGCTACATTCCAAACAACCCCGTAACCCACGATACAGGCTAATATGAACACAGTGAAATGTGCTAAAAAGTCTGTTGGCGCAGCATCTGCAAGCCATCCAAAGAGACCTGCAACGACAATTGCGGCAACTGGTTTAATCCACTTGTTTGGTGCTTTTTCTTCAACAACCACAGTTTCTTTTGTTTCTACTGGTTTGGCTGCTGGCGCGGCACTAACACTGATTGCTGGTGGTGGCCAAGAAATTTCACCATCTTTAACGACAGTAGCGCCACGTAGTACTTCATCCTCAAAGTCAATGTCAATTTGACCATCTTTATTTTTACAAAGTAGCTTCATTAAGTTAACTAAATTAGTTGCATATAGTTGACTTGATTGAGTTGGTAGACGACTTGGTAAATCGGTGTAACCAATTATTTTCACACCATTTTCGGTTTGGAATATTTCATCTTTAACCGTAAGTGCGGCATTGCCTCCAGCTTGTGCTGCTAAATCAACAATAACACTACCAGGTTTCATTGAAGCAATCATCTCTTCAGTTATCAGTAGTGGGGCTGGTTTACCGGGAATAAGCGCGGTGGTAATAATAATATCAACATCTTTTGCTTGTTCAGCCATCATCAATGCTTGTGCTTGTTGATAACCTTCCGACATGGTTTTTGCGTAACCTGTGCTGCTAACTTCTACCTCTTCGGTATAATCAACTTCGAGGAACTCCGCACCCATACTTTCAACTTGTTCTTTAACTTCTGGACGGGTATCAAATGCGCGTACAATTGCACCTAAACTTCCCGCTGCACCTAAAGCAGCCAGTCCCGCAACACCTGCGCCAATAATTAACACCTTGGCTGGTGGCACTTTACCAGCAGCTGTAATTTGCCCTGTAAAAAATCGACCAAATTGATTTGCAGCTTCAATTACCGCACGGTAACCTGCGATATTTGCCATAGAACTTAAGGCATCAAGAGCTTGAGCGCGAGATGTTCGAGGCACACTGTCCATTGCTATTACGCTAATTTTTTTAGCTTCTAGCTTGGTTAATAATGTAGGGTTTTGTGCAGGCCAAATGAAACTAACGAGCGTTGCCCCTTCTTTCATTTTTGCAATTTCACTGTCCGTCGGCGCATTAACTTTAAAGATAATATCGGATTGCCATACTAGATCGGTATCAGTGCCGATTTCAGCACCAGAATCTTGGTAAGCTTGATCGGAAAAGCTAGCAGCTGCTCCGGCGTTTTTTTCTACAAGAAAGTTAAAACCTTGTTTGATCAGTAACTCCACTGTTTTAGGAGTCGCTGCAACGCGGTTTTCATTTTCTTGGATCTCTTTAGGTATACCTATTTGCATAGTTAAGTCCATGATCGCTTGTTATTATGAATAGTCGATTTTACGTACAATAAAAAGGGAAAAATAGATCTGGATCATATTCATCATCTATTTATACGTCTTTGTATTTATTTATTTTAATACCTTTGTCAGCCTTTGTCGGTGTCCCTACACCTTGGTGTTATTTTGTCATTTTCTGAACGACAAAATAGCCATTCCTTGAAAATCAGTGATTATTTATTGTTATAAAAAACCAGCGCTGAATATTAGAGAATTTATACCTTTACGGCTACTATTTTGAACACTTATATAGAAGTTTTTTGCAATAAAATCGTTACTTGATATAGCAAATCGCTATATCAAGTTAATAATATGCAAAAAAACAATTTTTGGGTAATTAATTTATTCTGTTCACCTATGTTTATTCCTATGCGATTAATAGAGCTCGCCTATTTTACTAATTCCGTAAACGGTGGTGGGCAATCGAAGGTGATTTTTTCTTCGCTAGTAGGATGAGTCAATGTAATACTTGCTGCATGCAGAGCAAGTCTATTTGGAGATAAATTAATGCCCAATGGGCTTGCATAAAAATCGTCTCCAATAATGGCATGACCTATCGCTTGCATGTGCACGCGTAATTGATGGGTTCGGCCTGTCAATGGTGTTAAGCAGACGAGCGTTGTTTGTTTGCCTCGTGCAACAACTTGCCATTGTGTTTGTGAACTTTTTCCCTGTTCAAAGTCAACAATTTGTCGTGGTCTATTTTCCCAATCACAGCGTAAAGGGAGGTCAATCAACCCTGAATCTTCTTTCATAACGCCTTCAACGCAAGCATAGTAAGTTTTTGCTATTATTTTCTGTTGAAATTGTCGTCCAATATGGCTTTGAGCAGATTTACGCATGGCTAAAATAAGAATACCTGAGGTTGCCAAATCGAGACGATGTACAACGCAAGCGTTCGGCCATATTCTTAAAATACGCAGTGCGATACTATCGCGATGTTTTTTCTCTCTGCCAGGTACACTTAACAACCCATAGGGTTTATTTAATACAACAATATCTTCATCTTGATAAAGAATATCCAAATAGGGGGCTTGCGGTGGGTAGTAAACAAAATTGGGCATAGTATTTCTTATTAATGAATTAAGTTAAAGCTGACAGCATTCGCTGTCAGCACACAACATTTTATGATGGTGTTGAGACGATAAAGCGGATAGCGTCTAACTTCAACTGTGTTTGATTTAGAATCTGCTCAAAATTTGTCTGTTGATCGCGTAGATATTGGATCTCTTCTTCACGAATATTGGCATTAATCGCTTGCAGAGCTTGTAAACGACTACGTTCTTGTTGCAACGTCTGCTGCATATTTTGGCGAGCATCAACTAAGATATCATTCATCAAAGTCTGAGCGCTAGGTAACGACTCTTTAATAAGTTGATGTATTAATGTCTGTGAGGTATTTACAATCTTACGGCTTATATGTCGATTAATAGGAGTCAATTGACGATCAAAGCTTGAAAATGTCACACTTTCGCCTAAATTTTTGCCATTTTTATCTACCAAAAGACGAATTGGCGTTGTCGGCAAGAAACGACTTAGCTGTGCATTATCGGTATTTAATGCTTCAACGACATAAATTAATTCCAAAAACGTGGAAGCGGGTGGTAATGAGTTATTTTTCAAAATTGCAACGGATGTTGTGCCAGTATCCGCGCTTAGAATCATTTCCATACCTGCGGTTATCATTGGATGCTCCCAAGTTAAATACTGGACGTCATCACGGCTTAATGCTGTTTGGCGATTAAAAGTAACCGTAATACCATCTTCTGGTAATCCCGGGAAATCAGAGGTCAACATGTGCCCTGTCGGTTTAAGTACGATACAATGTGCGCTTTGGTCTTCTTGTTGTATTCCTATCACATCAAACAATTGCAACGCGAATTGAGTGAAATCGGGTTTTTGATCGACCTCAATCAGGTCATCGAGTAAATCACTTGGTTGTAGCACGCCACTTGAATTTATTTCCAATAGTCTATCTCGGCCTTGTTCTAGCTGAAGTTTCAGTGCTTCATTAAGCTGTCGCGTATGTTGAATTAATTTATTAAATTCATTGTTATCATTGTTACCCGATGCTAATAGTGCTAGTAACTCCGTTTTAACGGCTTCATAAATAGTATGACCCGTTGGGGCCGTCTGTGTAAAAGCTGATAACCCCTGCTCATACCAAGATTGTAGAAATTGTTGCGCGGTATCTTTTAGATAAGGTGTATAGATTTGAATGTCACAACGCTGCCCGATGCGATCTAAACGGCCTATACGTTGCTCTAATAGATCCGGATTAATAGGTAGATCAAATAGCACAAGATGATGTGCGAATTGAAAGTTACGACCTTCAGAACCAATTTCAGAACAGACCATCACTTGGGCACCGTATTCCCCATCGGCAAAGTAGGCGGCAGCTTTATCTCGCTCGATCAGCGATAATCCCTCATGAAAAACCGCAACTTTAATTGCTTCACGTGTACGTAGCGCTTCTTCAATCGCTAGAGCTGTTTCAGCTTGTGCGGCGATAATTAATATCTTTTGATCTTTTAATTGTAATACGAGGTCAATAAGCCAACTGATACGTGGATCAAATGCACACCAAGAGTTACTTTTTGAACCTTCAAAGGATTGGTAAATTTGCTCGGGGTAAAGCGCATTAAATGCTTGTTGTTCAAGCGTACCCGATGGCATCATTTTTGACACTTTAATTGCCGTTTTATACTGTTCCGGTAAAGGCATGGCAACAGATTTTAAACAACGCTTGGGAAAACCTTGAATAGCCGTACGGGTATTTCGGAAAAGCAAGCGTCCAGTACCATGTCTATCTAGTAAATTGCGGATCAACTCATGCTGCGCAAGTTGTCGCTGATCCGCATCAATCGATAGATCGCCAATGATTTTTAATAATGGTTGTATGTCTTGTTCACTTAAAAGCTCAGTAATGGTGTTTTTAGCTTCATCAGATAATTGTTGTTTATCAAGTAATTGATTTACCGCTGTTACGACAGGTTTATAGCTAGCCTCCTCGTTAACGAAGGTTTGATAATCGAAAAAGCGATTAGGGTCGAGCAAGCGCAAACGTGCAAAGTGGCTTTCATGTCCTAATTGATCAGGCGTTGCTGTCAGTAGTAGAACACCTGGAATATCCTTTGCTAAGGCTTCCACAACTTGATATTCGCGACTTGGTTTCTCTTTATCCCAAGCTAAATGGTGTGCCTCATCAACAATAAGTAAATCCCAATCAGCCTCTAAGGCATGTTCAAAATGTTGTTTTTTACATAATAATTTAATACTACATAACACTAATTGTTCAGTTTCAAATGGGTTGATTGCATCTAGGTAGGCTTCATTACAACGAGCATCATCGAAGATACTAAAATGTAAATTAAAGCGGCGCACCATTTCAACTAACCATTGATGTTGCAAATTTTCTGGTAATACGATGAGTACTCGCTTAGCTCTGCCTGTAATTAATTGTTGATGCAGAATTAATCCTGCTTCAATCGTTTTTCCCAACCCCACTTCATCGGCTAATAAAATACGAGGTGCGTGACGTTTACCGACTTCTTCTGCAATATAAAATTGATGGGGAATAAGATCGACTCGGGCGCCGAGTAAACCTCGTAATTTAGATTTTTGTTGTTGATGTTGGTGGGACAGTGCTTTATAACGTAAAACAAAACGTTCAAATTTGTCGATTTGTCCTGCAAACATTTTATCTTGTGGTTTATTAAACTTAATAAAGTTGTTTAAAAAAGTTTCTTTTAATTGGCATTCTTCATTAGTATCGATACGAATCCCGTGATAGGTGATTAAGTTATCAATTTCGCTAATTTCTTTTACTAGTAACTTCCATTCCTGATGACTAAGAATTTCGTCACCAACATTAAAGCGGACACGTGTGATGGGAGCTTCTTCACGTGAATAAAGGCGCTGTTCGCCAGAAGCTGCAAAAAGTAAGGTTAACATACGACCTTCAATGGATACTATAGTGCCTAAGCCTAATTCTGATTCTGCATCACTAATCCAACGCTGGCCTAAAGAAAATGTCATAAAATACCACTCAAAAAAATACGGGAAAATAAAAGAGTATATGTTACCTAAATCACATGGCTAGATGCTAATCATAAAACTATGAATTTAACCATAATTTAAAATTAGCATATAAATGAAAGAAATTAGTACGTTGGTTGTAAAATAAGCAATCAGTTAAGTGTTGTTAATAAATGCTTGCCAATGTGATCTGAATCCCTATAATGCGCATCCACAGACACGGGGCGTAACGCAAGTTAGCCGCCGGTTTGAGAATAAAACAAACGCATTTATCGCTTCGTAAGAAATGTAAAATAAGACGTTGACATTGTTCGAAAGGCGCGTAATATACGCACCTCGCCGCAAGGCAGCTCTTTAACAATTTAATCAAACAATCTGTGTGGGCACTTATTGTTGATGTGATTTCAAATAATCAAAAAGTAACGCTTCTGCTTGCAGAAAGTTACACCTAACTTGTTTAGGTAACATCAATAGAAGTGACACACGAATTAATTCATTTACATTGAAAGATTTATCTTTCAATGATTAACAGGCCAAATATTTATGTTTGGTGATTAATTCAGAATAACAAGTACTTCGGTACTTAGTTTTAGTCAGTAATATTGAGCTTGGTTAAATTCTACTTCGTAGAAAATAACCTAATTAAACTTTAAATTGAAGAGTTTGATCATGGCTCAGATTGAACGCTGGCGGCAGGCTTAACACATGCAAGTCGAACGGTAACAGAGAATAGCTTGCTATTTTGCTGACGAGTGGCGGACGGGTGAGTAATGCTTGGGAATTTACCTTGTTGTGGGGGACAACAGTTGGAAACGACTGCTAATACCGCATAATGTCTTTTGACCAAAGGTGGCCTCTATTTATAAGCTATCGCGACAAGATGAGCCCAAGTGGGATTAGCTAGTTGGTAGGGTAAAGGCCTACCAAGGCGACGATCCCTAGCTGGTCTTAGAGGATGACCAGCCACACTGGAACTGAGACACGGTCCAGACTCCTACGGGAGGCAGCAGTGGGGAATATTGCACAATGGGGGAAACCCTGATGCAGCCATGCCGCGTGTGTGAAGAAGGCTTTCGGGTTGTAAAGCACTTTCAGCGAGGAGGAAAGGGTGCAGGTTAATACCCTGTATCTGTGACGTTACTCGCAGAAGAAGCACCGGCTAACTCCGTGCCAGCAGCCGCGGTAATACGGAGGGTGCGAGCGTTAATCGGAATTACTGGGCGTAAAGCGCGCGTAGGTGGTTAATTAAGTCAGATGTGAAAGCCCAGGGCTCAACCTTGGAACTGCATTTGAAACTGGTTAACTAGAGTTTTGTAGAGGGTGGTAGAATTTCAGGTGTAGCGGTGAAATGCGTAGAGATCTGAAGGAATACCAGTGGCGAAGGCGGCCACCTGGACAGAGACTGACACTGAGGCGCGAAGGCGTGGGGAGCAAACGGGATTAGATACCCCGGTAGTCCACGCAGTAAACGATGTCTATTAGAAGTTTGTGGCTATATGCCGTGGGTTTCAAAGCTAACGCATTAAATAGACCGCCTGGGGAGTACGGCCGCAAGGTTAAAACTCAAATGAATTGACGGGGGCCCGCACAAGCGGTGGAGCATGTGGTTTAATTCGATGCAACGCGAAGAACCTTACCATCCCTTGACATCCAGAGAATCACCAAGAGATTGATGAGTGCCTTCGGGAGCTCTGAGACAGGTGCTGCATGGCTGTCGTCAGCTCGTGTTGTGAAATGTTGGGTTAAGTCCCGCAACGAGCGCAACCCCTATCCTTATTTGCCAGCGGGTCAAGCCGGGAACTCTAGGGAGACTGCCGGTGATAAACCGGAGGAAGGTGGGGACGACGTCAAGTCATCATGGCCCTTACGGGATGGGCTACACACGTGCTACAATGGCAAATACAAAGGGTTGCTAACCTGCGAGGGTATGCGAATCTCATAAAGTTTGTCGTAGTCCGGATCGGAGTCTGCAACTCGACTCCGTGAAGTTGGAATCGCTAGTAATCGTGGATCAGAATGCCACGGTGAATACGTTCCCGGGCCTTGTACACACCGCCCGTCACACCATGGGAGTGGGCTGCACCAGAAGTCATTAGCTTAACCTTCGGGATGGCGATGACCACGGTGTGGTTCATGACTGGGGTGAAGTCGTAACAAGGTAGCCCTAGGGGAACCTGGGGCTGGATCACCTCCTTACGTATCGAGACACATCTTTTGTACTTAGGTGCATTAGCGCAAGTAACAATGAGTACCTACACAGATTGTTTGATTAGACTGAAGAAGTGCAGAAGTTCTATGTCCCCATCGTCTAGAGGCCTAGGACACCGCCCTTTCACGGCGGTAACAGGGGTTCAAATCCCCTTGGGGATACCAATACGATAAAAAAGATAGGTGATCTTTTTTAACCATCCTTTGGTAGGAACTAAGTTTACGTTTTAAGTGAAAAGTACTTTATAAGCAACAATGCTTATAAAGTGTTTTTTAACACTGCTCTTTAACAATTAGGAAAGCTGATAAAGTTCTGTTTGAACGTATCGATATTAATATCAATATGTTTAAACGAAACGAAATTGTTCTCAATGATTAGAATTTATTCTAGTTATTGTAATCAAGCAAAAATAAAAAGTTCATTTTTCACGTAGTGAAATGTGAACAGTACGTATCTACTCAATCATATGATTGATAGGTGCACGAAAAACGAATGTTGTTTTTTGTATTGTAAAATATGAGAAATCGCAAGCGTCTTGGAAACGACATACAAAACAAAAATCAGTATTAAGTAGTGATGCCAAATGGTGTTGCCCACTCAGACATTGACAAAAAGACGTCAATCTCTTGTTGGGAACAACACCTAAAACGCGTCACTGCGTGACACTTTTTAGGTGTTGTATGGTTAAGTGAATAAGCGTGCACGGTGGATGCCTAGGCAATTAGAGGCGATGAAGGACGTGGTAATCTGCGATAAGTCCAGGGGAGTTGATAACAAGCGTTATATCCTGGAATTTCCGAATGGGGCAACCCGGCACTTAGTGTCATCGTTAAGTGAATACATAGCTTAACGAAGCGAACGAGGGGAACTGAAACATCTAAGTACCCTTAGGAAAAGAAATCAACCGAGATTCCGAAAGTAGCGGCGAGCGAAATTGGAACAGCCCTTAAGCTGTTTAGAAGTTAGTAGAATGGTCTGGAAAGTCCGACGATACAGGGTGATAGTCCCGTATATGACAACTTCTTTACAGTGAAAACGAGTAAGACGGGACACGAGAAATCCTGTTTGAATATGGGGGGACCATCCTCCAAGGCTAAATACTCCTAATTGACCGATAGTGAACCAGTACCGTGAGGGAAAGGCGAAAAGAACCCCTGTGAGGGGAGTGAAATAGAACCTGAAACCGTGTACGTACAAGCAGTAGGAGCCGACTTAGTTCGGTGACTGCGTACCTTTTGTATAATGGGTCAACGACTTAATTTCAGTAGCAAGGTTAACCGTATAGGGGAGCCGTAGGGAAACCGAGTCTTAACTGGGCGAATAGTTGCTGGGATTAGACCCGAAACTTGGTGATCTAGCCATGAGCAGGTTGAAGGTTGAGTAACATCAACTGGAGGACCGAACCCACTAATGTTGAAAAATTAGGGGATGACTTGTGGCTGGGGGTGAAAGGCCAATCAAACCAAGAGATAGCTGGTTCTCCTCGAAAGCTATTTAGGTAGCGCCTCGTGTATCACTGTTGGGGGTAGAGCACTGTTTGGGCTAGGGGGTCATCCCGACTTACCAACCCCATGCAAACTCCGAATACCAACAAGTGCAATCACGGGAGACACACGGCGGGTGCTAACGTCCGTCGTGGAAAGGGAAACAACCCAGACCGCCAGCTAAGGTCCCAAAGTATATGTTAAGTGGGAAACGATGTGGGAAGGCTTAGACAGCTAGGAAGTTGGCTTAGAAGCAGCCATCTTTTAAAGAAAGCGTAATAGCTCACTAGTCGAGTCGGCCTGCGCGGAAGATTTAACGGGGCTAAACATATCACCGAAGCTGCGGATGCTTATTTATAGGCATGGTAGAGGAGCGTTCTGTAAGCCGTCGAAGGGAAAGCTGTAAGGCATCCTGGAGGTATCAGAAGTGCGAATGTTGACATGAGTAACGATAAGGGGGGTGAAAAACCTCCCCGCCGGAAGACCAAGGGTTCCTGTCCAACGTTAATCGGGGCAGGGTGAGTCGACCCCTAAGGCGAGGCCGAAAGGCGTAGTCGATGGGAAACGGGTTAATATTCCCGTACCCTTATATTTTGCGATGGGAGGACGGAGAAGGCTAGGTGGGCCTGGCGATGGTTGTCCAGGTTCAAGTATGTAGGTGGAAGACTTAGGTAAATCCGGGTTTTCTTAACACTGAGATACGATGTCGAGTCACTAAGGTGATGAAGTCATTGATGCCATGCTTCCAGGAAAAGTCTCTAAGCTTCAGAAATATAAGGATCGTACCCCAAACCGACACAGGTGGTCAGGTAGAGAATACCAAGGCGCTTGAGAGAACTCGGGTGAAGGAACTAGGCAAAATGGTACCGTAACTTCGGGAGAAGGTACGCCGCTGACGGTGAAGTCCCTTGCGGATGGAGCTATTGGCGGCCGAAGATACCAGATGGCTGCAACTGTTTATTAAAAACACAGCACTGTGCTAAATCGCAAGATGACGTATACGGTGTGACGCCTGCCCGGTGCCGGAAGGTTAATTGATGGGGTTAGACTTAGGTCGAAGCTCTTGATCGAAGCCCCGGTAAACGGCGGCCGTAACTATAACGGTCCTAAGGTAGCGAAATTCCTTGTCGGGTAAGTTCCGACCTGCACGAATGGCGTAATGATGGCCATGCTGTCTCCACCCGAGACTCAGTGAAGTTGAAATCGCTGTGAAGATGCAGTGTACCCGCGGCTAGACGGAAAGACCCCGTGAACCTTTACTACAGCTTAGCAGTGAACTTAGAGCCTACATGTGTAGGATAGGTGGGAGGCTATGAAGCGTTGTCGCCAGATGACGTGGAGCCAACCTTGAAATACCACCCTTGTATGTTTTGAGTTCTAACCATGGCCCCTGAATCGGGGTTTGGGACATTGTTTGGTGGGTAGTTTGACTGGGGCGGTCTCCTCCCAAAGAGTAACGGAGGAGTACGAAGGTTGGCTAATCACGGTCGGACATCGTGAGGTTAGTACAATGGTATAAGCCAGCTTAACTGCGAGACAGACACGTCGAGCAGGTACGAAAGTAGGTCATAGTGATCCGGTGGTTCTGAATGGAAGGGCCATCGCTCAACGGATAAAAGGTACTCCGGGGATAACAGGCTGATACCGCCCAAGAGTTCATATCGACGGCGGTGTTTGGCACCTCGATGTCGGCTCATCACATCCTGGGGCTGAAGTCGGTCCCAAGGGTATGGCTGTTCGCCATTTAAAGTGGTACGCGAGCTGGGTTTAGAACGTCGTGAGACAGTTCGGTCCCTATCTGCCGTGGGCGTTTGAGAATTGAGAGGAGCTGCTCCTAGTACGAGAGGACCGGAGTGGACGAACCGCTGGTGTTTGGGTTGTCATGCCAATGGCATTGCCCAGTAGCTACGTTCGGAATCGATAACCGCTGAAAGCATCTAAGCGGGAAGCGAGCCTCAAGATGAGTTCTCACTGGGACTTTAAGTCCCCTAAAGGGCCGTTGGAGACTACAACGTTGATAGGCAAGGTGTGTAAGTGCGGTAACGTATTGAGCTAACTTGTACTAATTACCCGTGAGGCTTAACCATACAACACCTAAGACGTGTTGATGTAACCAAGAAAAAGTACGTTTGCGACAATATATTTTACAACTTGCAAGATTAAAGAATAATAGACAGCTTTTCTAATTAACTTTTTAGCTTGGCGAACATAGCGCTGTGGTCCCACCTGATCCCATTCCGAACTCAGAAGTGAAACGCAGCTGCGCCGATGGTAGTGTGGGGTCTCCCCATGTGAGAGTAGGTCATCGCCAAGCGCCTAATAAACGAAAAATCCCTGTTGACGATGTCAGCAGGGATTTTTTCTTTTTAGGGTACTGACGAGGATGACCTGCTCGAGAGTAGGGCGAGTATCGCGATAGCGATGTGTCACGAGCTTCGGTGCTCTGCGACGACTTTCCATTGCTAGACACCTATTTAGAAGAAGCCCTGATAGAAATATCAGGGCTTTTTTGCTTTTTAGAGACGATAAAAGTGGCCCATCAACGTCAAGTAAGGACTAATGGACCTTGCTCTCCTTCCCATTCCGAACTCAGAAGTGAAACGCAGCTGCGCTGATGGTACTTAGTTGCTCCTTGTTTCCTTGAACCTCGTTCAAGTATTTCTGTTTATTTATGAGCTACTCGAATATTGGCTATAAAATAGATCTACGCAGTGGCATTCAAATCATGTGATAGATAGGGCAGAATGATGCGACAGCATCTTGTCATGAGCGGGTGAGTACTGCTACCCCTGTTCCGCCAGCGCCCTTCTTTGCCTATAATACCAATTCCGATAAATAGCTGATCTATTTTACTGGTTAAAACAACTTACTGCTGCGTTGTAATTTTCGCAAAGGGAATAACCATTTACGTCAAATTACGCCTTGAATTAAGCTGTTTTTCCTGCGCAAAATCTAGATCACATACTTATCGGAATTGGTATAAATAATAAGATAGCCCCAGTCCGTCTTTAAGGGTTGTTTTTTTTATTACTGGCGTTTGATTGCGATGAATACTGGAACATTGGATATAGAGTGTAGTTACGTGTGGCATTCCATTATGGCGAGTGTAGCGAAATACTATTCCGTATTATTAATTGGTGTCCCCTACAAGAATCGAACTTGTATCTAAAACTTAGGAGGTTTTTGTTTTATCCATTAAACTAAGGGGACATCATGATAATATGCTGATTTTATAGGTGTAATGACATTATTACAATTAAAAAGCCCGTTGATAGTGATATCAACGGGCTTTATTATATGCGATTTACTATCGTACTTACTTAATTTTGCTTAAGTCTCGTACCGCACCTTTATCTGCAGAAGTTGCCATCGATGCATAAACTTTCAGTGCTGTTGAGACGTAACGTTGACGATCTCGTGGTTTCCAGCCATGCGCATCCATTTTGATACGACGCTCTGCTAGGAGTTCTTCAGAAACTTGCAGCGTAATATCACGAGTAGGGATATTTATAGCAATGATATCGCCATTTTCGATTAAACCAATTACACCGCCTGCCGCTGCCTCCGGGGAAACGTGACCGATAGAGAGTCCCGATGTTCCTCCAGAGAAACGTCCATCAGTAATTAATGCACATTTTTTACCAAGCCCCATGGATTTTAAGTAACTGGTTGGATAGAGCATTTCTTGCATGCCTGGTCCACCCTGTGGGCCTTCATAGCGTATAACTACGACGTCACCTTCGACTACATCGCCACCTAGAATTGCGGCAACAGCATCATCCTGGCTTTCATATATTTTAGCTGGACCTGTAAAGGTAAGATTGTCATCATCAACGCCAGCTGTTTTGACAACGGCACCATCAATAGCCATATTACCAAATAATACAGCGAGACCACCTTCGCGGCTAAAAGCATGGTCGATTGAGCGTATACAACCTGCTTCACGATCGTTATCCACAGTGTCCCAACGACATGATTGACTGAATGCTTGCGTTGTGCGAATACCTGCAGGGCCTGCACGATAAAAATCAATTATTTGTTGATCTGTCGTTTGCATAATATCATATTTGGCCAATTGCTCTTTCATTGTTGGGCTTATGATCGTAGGTATATCGCTGTTCAATAAGCCTGCACGATCTAACTCACCAAGGATAGCCATTACACCACCCGCGCGGTGTACATCTTCCATATGATACAGTGGTGTAGAAGGAGCGACTTTACAAAGTTGTGGTATACGGCGCGACATTTCATCCATGTCAGCGACGGTATAATCTAGTTCTGCTTCCTGTGCACAGGCCAATAAATGTAGAATGGTATTGGTTGAACCACCCATTGCAATATCGAGTGCCATCGCATTCTCAAATGCTGGTCTGCTTGCTATTGCGCGCGGTAATACAGAGTAGTCATCTTGTTCATAGTGGCGACGTGTAATATCGACAATATGACGCCCTGCATCTAAAAATAGTTGTTCGCGATCTGCATGAGTAGCAAGCATTGAACCATTACCTGGTAAAGATAGCCCTAATGCTTCCGTTAAACAGTTCATCGAGTTTGCGGTGAACATACCTGAGCATGAACCACATGTCGGGCAAGCACTGCGCTCAACTTTATTAAGATCTTCGTCGGACACATTCTTATCAGGTCCCATCACCATAGCATCAACCAAGTCAAGTTTTATGATTTGATCTGAAAGCTTGGTTTTACCTGCTTCCATTGGTCCACCTGAAACAAAAATAACGGGAATATTAAGGCGTAGTGAAGCCATTAGCATTCCAGGCGTTATTTTGTCACAGTTAGAAATACAGACAATTGCATCGGCACAATGGGCATTAACCATATATTCGATTGAATCAGCAATAAGATCACGAGAAGGAAGGCTATATAACATTCCTGAGTGTCCCATTGCGATACCATCATCAATAGCGATAGTATTAAACTCTTTAGCAATACCACCAGCAGCTTCAACAGCACCAGCTACTAGTTGTCCCATATCTTTTAAATGTACGTGGCCGGGAACAAATTGGGTGAATGAGTTTGCAATCGCGATAATGGGTTTACCGAAATCATCATCTTTAACGCCAGTCGCACGCCATAAAGCGCGTGCACCAGCCATATTGCGTCCATGAGTGGAGGTTTTTGAGCGATATTGTGGCATTTGAGTTCCTTGTGTATTGATAATAAACATCGCTTTATGCGTGTTATTTGTTCATTTATTATTAACTGATTTAAACAGATAAGAAGTCATTTAACAAGCCTATGCGCTAGCCTGAATTTTTATATTTTGTGTTAATATGACAACTTGCGATACACCGAATGTTTTTTCTAACTGCTTCGTTAATAGATTAATTGGCCGCTCACTACAAACCGTTATCGTAATATGTAGTGATTCTTCGTTTTGTGTTGTCTCTGCATTTAAATTTTGCACAGTAAAACCACGGTGTCGACAGATCCTTAATATGCGCTCTAGAAATTCAGGGCTATTATTACCCTGAATAATTAAAAAATATTTCACGATAAGCTCTCCATCATTTTATCATTTGCTGCACCCGGTGGAACAAGCGGCCAGACATTATCTTCTTCTGAAATAGAGACATGAAGTAGATAAGGACCTTCACTTTCTAATAGCCGTTTTAACGCGGATTGTATCTCCCTTTTGGCAACAATCGTTTCTCCTGGTATATCAAAAGCACTCGCAAGTGTTACAAAATTAGGATTGTCGGTTAAAATAGTTTCACTATAGCGTCCCTCAAAAAATAATTTTTGCCATTGTCGTACCATACCTAAGCGTTGGTTATCAATAAGCACTATCTTAATGGGTAGTTGTTGGCGTTTAATTGTGCCAAGTTCTTGTACATTCATCATAAATGAGCCGTCACCAGAAACCGCAATCACGGTATCATCAGGTCGTGCTAGCTTTGCTCCTACTGCAGCAGGAATGCCAAAGCCCATTGTGCCTAATCCTGAACTAGAAATATGATCTTTAGGGTTGCTAACAAACATATGTTGTGCAACCCACATTTGATGCTGCCCAACGTCGCTGCAGATGACCGTGTTCTTAGGCATTGATTTGGATAATTGATTGAGCAGTGCTGGTGCGTATATCCGTTCTCCTGGATGATTATAATTCAATGCAAACTTATTCTTCATACTGACTATATTTTTTTGCCATGCACTAATGAATGTTTCAACTTCAAGGGCGGGTAAAATTTCCTTGAGATCCTCGCAAATGGCAAGATCGGCTTTACGAATTTTATTAATTTCGGCGGCGTCAATATCAATATGGATAACTGCCGCATGACTGGCAAATTCATCGAGCTTTCCCGTTACTCGATCATCAAATCTTGCCCCGACAGCAATTAATAGATCACATTCTTGGATGGCTAAATTAGCTGCTTTACTACCATGCATGCCGACCATGCCCATGAAATATTCTGAGTCATGTGCGATAACACCAATTCCTTTCAAAGTACAGACGCTCGGAATATAGGTGTAGGCAATGAAATTACGCAGTTCTTGAGTCGCATCAGCCATACCAACGCCGCCACCGATATAAAGTAAAGGCTTACTAGCTGAGCGGATCATCTCCCTCGATTTTTTGATTAAAAAAGGATCAATTGGGTGTTTTTTATGCTGCTTTTCTTGTTTGTTAAATAAAGCGTAATCGACGATATCGGCTAGTTGAATATCTTTAGGGAGGTCAATTAATACAGGCCCTGGACGTCCTGTTGTAGCTATTTCAAAAGCTTGATCAAAAATATCGGAAAGTTGATCAATACTTTGTACCATAAAACTGTGTTTGGTACAGGCTAAAGAAAGCCCTAATACATCTATTTCTTGAAAGGCATCAGTACCAATTAAGTGGCTATGAACTTGCCCTGTGATAGCAATAATAGGAATCGAGTCAAGTAGGGCGTCTGCCAGGCCAGTAATAAGGTTTGTTGCCCCCGGGCCAGAAGTGGCAATACATACACCTACATTACCAGTTGCGCGTGCATAACCAATTGCTGCCATAGCAGCACCTTGTTCATGTCGACATAATAGATGCTCAATTTCTGCGTCATAAAGCGCATCATAAAGTGGCATTATGGCACCGCCAGGATAGCCAAAGACTTGTTTGATCTGTTTTTGTTTTAATATTTGTACAACGAAATTGGCACCGTTCATTAGTTTCTTCCTGAATTTAGTGAAGGTTGGACGTTGGTTTAAATTGTATATTTGACAAGTTAATAGATACTTATTCTTAAAAAAGTGGGTCTTTATAGCAAAATACGGTGGCTTATTCAATATTTGTCACATTTCTTATTTGTTGCTAAAACGCGCTTAGTCCTTGATTAATTTCCTTTTACTTAATCAATGACCCAAAATAAACTATACTAAATTTTTATGTTTTTAGTATGGTTATTTTATGTCGTTATCTTCATTGTATTGTCGTGCATTAATTGGTGTTGATGCACCAGAGGTGCAGGTGGAAGTGCACCTTGGGACTGGCTTACCTAGTTTTTCTTTGGTCGGGCTACCTGAAACATCGGTTAAGGAGGCTAAAGAGCGTGTCCGTAGTGCCATTATTAATAGCAATTTTAAATTTCCAAATAAACGCATTACCGTTAACCTCGCCCCTGCTAATTTATCAAAAGAGGGGGGGCGTTTTGATCTGGCTATTGCATTGGCTATTTTAATCGCCTCTGAACAGTTAACGGATTGCAAAATAGATAACTTTGAGTGTTTTGCCGAACTTGCATTATCGGGGCAGCTACGCGCAATCGATGGCATGATCCCCTGTGCACTAGCTGCTAAAAGCCAGCACCGTCAATTGATAGTTTGTAATCAAAATCAGTATGAAAGTGCCCTAACGGGGGTAACGGCATTTGTTGCAGAGACGCTTAGTGACGTTTGTGCTTTTTTACAAGGTGTAAAAGAGTTACCTAAAGCACAGGCAAATAGGCCGCTTAAAACCACTAAGGAAGCAGATTTTTGTGATGTTTTAGGTCAAGAGCAAGCTAAGCGGGTGTTAGAAATAGCAGCTGTTGGCGGGCACAATTTACTATTAGTTGGCCCTCCTGGTACTGGTAAGAGCATGTTGGCCGAACGTTTTATGGGATTATTACCAGAGTTGAACGAGGCGCAAGCATTGCAGACAGCATCTATATATTCTGTATGCGGTAAACAACGTGATAATTGGTATTTACCTCCCTTTCGCTCGCCACATCACAGTGCTTCTTCCGTTGCGCTAGTTGGTGGAGGAGGAAAACCGAAACCCGGAGAAATATCCTTGTCTCATAATGGTGTCTTGTTCTTAGATGAATTACCTGAATTTCCAAAAAGTGTACTAGATAATTTGCGTCAGCCCCTAGAAACAAATAAAGTGACCATTTCTCGTGCCGCCAATCAAGTGACATTTCCTGCAAATTTTCAATTAATAGCAGCGATGAATCCGAGCCCTTGTGGTCATATTAGTGGTGAGTTGAGGCGCAGTACACCGGATCAAATATTGCGCTATTTAGGTCGTTTATCGGGCCCTTTTTTAGATAGGTTTGCATTATCAATAATGGTGCCACTACTGCCAAAGGGGATGTTAGCGGCATCACAGGCTGGAGGATTAAACAAAGGTGAAACGACAGCAGAGGTAAAAGCAAGAGTGCAACAGGCTCGTCATATACAAGTATCACGACAACAATGCCTTAATAATGGATTAACTACACAGGCGATTGCTAATGTTTGTCAATTAAGTTTTAAGGATGCTGAATTTTTAGAGAATGCAATTAATAAAATGGGGCTATCTGTGCGATCTTGGCATAGTATATTAAAAGTAGCGAGGTCAATTGCGGATCTCGCTGGTAGTGAAGATATCCAACGTGCACATTTATTAGAATCTTTAAATTATAGAGCCATGGATCGTTTGTTAAAAAGTGTTGCTAATTAATGGCATTTATTTTTTTAGCATTGGAAAGTGATTGATTGCATTGATGGTTTCCGTTGATAACGTTGGATTGTTAAGTTTTAAAATATGGCGTTTGTCGAGCGATAATTCATGTAAAATATAGCTGAAATTTTGCTCAAATAATTTATTTGCAGTTCCATTTTGCTGTAAACGGTTGAGCCCTAACTCTAAACGTTCTGCTAACATTTTATTGTGCGGATTAACAAAATAGAATAGTGGAAATGGATAATAAATAACGATATTTTTTTCAATTGCTAAATCTAGCGTATCATATTCAATAAATTCTCTATTTATTTCATTTGCACCTCTGGCAAAACAAGTAAAGCGTTCTTTAGCGAGTTGCTGAAAGAGGAGTTCATACTTGAAGGTAGTTGCCACGTTAAAACCATTCGTTTTTAATATTTCAGTATCGGGCCAGTTGGTTTGCTGTCCAATCGTGATGTTTTTTTCAATCCACTCTACTTGGTTAGTGATGTTATCAAATATATGCTGGTTGCCCTCTTTGATTAAACAGATACGATAACCGAGTAACCCTTGCATAATGGGAATACGAATAACGAGAGCATTTTTTTCTCTTTCTTCGGTGGCAATAAAATGGCCGACATCGAGTTTTCCATTGGAAATTTCTTTAAGCGCTCTGTCTTGCGGCATAGGGTGCGATGATATTATTTCATAGTCGCCATACTCTGCTTTAGTTATATCTAATGCCTGAAATAACGTAGTGCTAATTAAATTGGGCTTGTATAATGTATGCTCCCAGACGACTACTTTAGTTATACCTGCATGGCTAACAGAGCAAATTAGCATCATAATTAAAACGAATATCTTTTTTTGTTTCATCTTTCATACTCCTGCGCCATAGCATAAATAGTTTGCATATTAATCCTGGAGTAAATGTTTATTTCTAAATCTTTGAGTGGGTTCGCGCATTGCTTCAACTGTTTCATCTGATAACGTCGGGTTGTTTAAATCAATAACGGTACGTTCAGTGAGTTTCAGCTCTTTGATTATAGGTGCATATACCTGCTCAAACATACTATCAAATTCACCCGATTCAATTAATCGTTGTAGCCCTAATTGCAATCGTGCTGCCAGCTCAGGGCGAGACTTATTAACAAAGAAAAATAAAGGCAGCGGATAGTAGATCATCAAGTTCTTTTCGATAATGATTCCTTGCTCTTTATATTTCAAATATTCAGCATAAACTTCGCTAGTTCCTCGACTAAAGCAATCAAAACGTCCTCGAATTAATTGTTGGAAAAGTAACTGTTTTTTATGGGTTGTTTGCACCGAAATATGATTAGCGCGTAAAATAGTGGTGTCAGGCCAATCTTGATGTTGTCCAATTGTGATATTTTTTTCGATTAATTGATGTTTATTTTTAATACCATCAAAAATGGTTTGATTACCTTCTTTAATGAGGCATATACGATAACCCATCAGTCCACTTAGCCCAGGAATACGTATAGGGATAGCAACTTCTTCTCGTTCTTTCGTAGATCCAAAAACGGCGATATCCAGTTTTGAATGTTCTAATTTGGCTATCTCTACTAATGAACGCCCTTGCTCCATTTGAGCCGATGCAGTTAATTCATAATCACCATACTCAGGTATAGTTACCTGTAAGGCTCTTTGTAAATAATCCATCATAAGTCTATCTGGGTTATTATAAAGGCTTTCCCATACTTTTATTTTGCTTACCTGTGCTGAACTGAGAGAGCAATACAGTAGTAGAAAAAAACTCAGATATTTTACCATTATTTCCCCTTTTATTTATTGGTGCTGATACTTAACTATAGATTGTTTATTGAATATAGATGAAGGAAAAATACTAATAAGTAACGCTATATCACAAGGTTTTAGGATAATAAAATGTCATAAAAAAGGAGATATCAAAAAATATCTCCCCTTTATAATTAGCATATCAATGCTAATGCTATAGCGCTTTTATCACTAATATCTGCTCATTTAATTTATCACAGGCCGTTTGTAATTCAGCTTCTCTAGCTCGCTCTTTAGCAATGACCGCTTCGGGTGCATTACTAACAAAGCGTTCATTACTTAATTTTCCTGAAATTTTATCAAGTTCTTTTTCAGCTTTTTCAAGCTGTTTATTTAAACGAGATAGCTCCGCTTCTGTATCAATTAACCCTGCCATTGGAATTAATATTTCTAAATCACCGACTAATGCCGTTGCAGAAACGGGTGTTTCTTGTCCAGCTTCAACAATAGTGACACTTTCTAGTTTTGCTAATGCAGCTAAGAATGCTTCGTTTTCTGTAAAACGGCGGCGATCGGCTGCAGAGGCATTTTTGATTAGTAGATTTAAAGGGGTTTTCGGACTAATGTCCATTTCACCGCGGATGTTACGAACTGCGACAATGACTTGTTTAACCCATTCTAGGTCTTCTACCGCTTGGGTATCAACTTTAGCTGCATCAAATTCTGGGTATGCTTCGAGCATGATCGTCTCACCACCTTGCCCTGTTATTCTTTAACTCGCTGCCAAATTTCTTCTGTCATAAAAGGTAACATTGGATGTGCGACACGCAGTAACGTTTCTAATACGGAAATTAATGTGTGGCGCGTGCCGCGTTGTTCTGCTTCACTACCTTTAAATAGTACCGGTTTAGTTAACTCTAAATACCAACCACAGAATTGATCCCATATGAATTCATATAAAATATTCGCGGCGATATCAAAACGGAAAGTATCTAAGGCATGACGGAACTCTTTAATCATGGTTTGCAATTGTCCTTGGACCCAACGATCTGCCAAACTAAATTGCATATCGTTATTGCCAGAGAAACCACAATCTTGACCTTCAGCACTCATTAATACATAACGGCTAGCATTCCATAACTTATTACAGAAGTTACGATAACCTTCAAGGCGATGCATATCCCAGTTGATATCACGACCCGTTGATGCCATTGCCGCTAATGTGAAACGCAGGGCGTCAGTACCATGTGCTTCGATACCATTTTCAAATGTTTTACGCGTGTCTTTTTCGATTTTTTTAGCCAATTGCGGTTGCATCATATTGCCGCAACGTTTAGCCACTAAGCTTTCTAAATCGATACCGTCAATCATATCGAGGGGGTCGAGTACATTACCCTTTGACTTAGACATTTTATCGCCATTTTCATCGCGGATAAGTCCCGTTACATAGACGGTTTTGAAGGGCACCTGTGGCTTACCATTCTCATCTTTCATGAAATGCATGGTGAGCATGATCATGCGGGCTACCCAGAAGAAAATAATATCAAACCCCGTTACGAGTACATCCGTCGAATGGAAGGTTTTTAGATCTAAAGTTTGTTTCGGCCAACCTAAGGTTGAAAATGTCCATAGACCAGAGGAGAACCATGTATCGAGTACATCATCATCTTGACGTAAGACAATATCATCACCTAAATCATGTTTAGCGCGCACTTCTGCTTCATCACGACCGACATAAACTTTGCCCGTTTCATCATACCAAGCAGGAATACGATGTCCCCACCATAATTGTCGCGAAATACACCAGTCTTGAATATCATTCATCCAAGAGTTATACATGTTTTCATACTGCTTAGGTACAAACTCGATATCGCCATTAGCAACGGCCTCTTTTGCTGTTTTAGCTAACGGTGCAACACGTACATACCATTGGTCTGTCAGCATCGGCTCGATGACAACTCCGCCACGGTCACCATAGGGAATGGTTAAATCATGTGCTTTCACTTCATCTAATAGCCCCAAATCATCAAGGGAGCTTACGACTAACTTACGTGCTTCTTCACGGGTTAAACCTTGGAATTGTGCTGGTAGGGCGGTGTCATAAACATCGCTTATTTCGCCATTGCTGTTAAAGACTTCTGCTGCATTGCGAATTGCAGCTTCAAAGGTCAATACATTGATCATGGGCAGTTGATTGCGTTTACCAACTTCGTAATCGTTAAAGTCATGTGCCGGCGTTATTTTTACACAGCCAGTGCCCTTTTCCATGTCCGCATGTTCATCAGCAATAATTGGAATACGACGATTTACAAATGGCAGAATGATAGCTTTACCGATAAGATCTTTATAGCGAGGATCTTCACCATTGACGGCAACGGCGGTATCACCGAGCATAGTTTCTGGACGCGTTGTTGCTACAACGAGGTAATCTTTACCGTCGGCTGTTTTAACACCATCGGCGAGTGGATAACGAAAATGCCACATTGACCCTTTAACATCTTTATTTTCTACTTCGAGATCAGAGATTGCGGTATGCAGTTTTGGATCCCAGTTCACCAGGCGCTTACCACGGTAGATTAGGTCATCATTGTAAAGGTCCACAAACACTTCTTTTACCGCTTCAGAAAGTCCTTCATCCATCGTAAAGCGCTCGCGATCCCAATCAACGGATGTGCCTAAGCGACGTAATTGTTGAGATATATTTCCGCCAGACTCCGCTTTCCACTCCCAAATTTTATCAATAAAGGTTTCGCGACCTAGCTCTTGGCGAGTTTGTCCTGTTTCTGCAAATAGTTTACGTTCAACGACCATTTGAGTGGCAATACCCGCATGGTCGGTACCCATTTGCCATAGCGTGTTTTTACCTTGCATACGTTGATAGCGGACGAGCGTGTCCATAATGGTATCTTGGAAAGCATGCCCCATATGTAAACTACCCGTGACATTGGGCGGTGGTATCATGATGCAGTAGCTCTCTTTACTGGTATCACCATGTGGTTTGAAATAACCTTTTTCTTCCCAAATTCGGTAATTCTTTTGTTCGATAGCACTGGGGGTGTATGTTTTTTCCATTTTTTAATCTTCTGTATGGTTGGTTAACTCAATCGCATCGTTATTGACTGCAGATTGAGTGGAAAGAGTTAAGCCCATTTTTTTATAGGCGCTATAGCGAATTCGCGCGTTAATTTTTAACGGTTCTGCAACGGGCACAAAATCGACAATATGTTGAAAATTAATCGCAAATTCAGGTGCGTTCGCACTTAAATTGATTAATATTGAGCGAGGGTGAGTCGGTGCGTGCCAGCTTATTTCTACGGGGGTACCAAAACGAGGTCCTTCACCGAGTAAGTTATGTGGTACAAAACTATCACCATCAAATTGCCATAGATATTCATCGATAGCAAAGGCATCCTGTTGATTGTCCGTATAGATGAACACTTTTTTATTTTGTAAATAAAAAAAGGATGCCAGCGAGCAGGCATAGGCAAAATGGTCGCTAATCATGTTATGTCTTGTCGCCTGTTGCGCTTCTATGATGTAAAAAACAACTTGGCTCATGAAATCTTTACCACTTAAATATGGCTCTCATTTTGATCACTTTCACTGCGATTAATTAAAAATTGTGTAAGTAAAGGAACCGGGCGACCTGTTGAGCCTTTATTGGCTCCCGATTTCCACGCCGTACCGGCTATATCTAAATGTGCCCAATTGTAATTTTTAGTAAAGCGCGATAAGAAACAAGCGGCTGTAATCGAACCTGCTGGGCGACCACCAATATTAGCCATATCGGCAAAGGGACTATCTAACTGTTTTTGAAATTCATCATCCATCGGTAGTTGCCATGCTTTATCACTGGCCTGGTTTGATGCATTTAATAATTCATTGGCCAACCCTTTGTGCGGTGTCATTAATGCACTGATATTATGCCCGAGTGCGATAATACAAGCACCGGTCAGTGTTGCAACATCGATAACGCATTCAGGTTGAAAACGTTCTACGTAGGTTAAAACATCACATAATACTAAGCGACCTTCAGCATCAGTGTTAAGCACTTCTACGGTTTGCCCAGACATCGTTGTCAGTATATCACCTGGGCGATAAGCATTACCGCTTGGCATATTTTCAGCGCCCGCTAAGATACCGATGACATTGATAGGTAAGTCCAACGCCGCTAGAGCTTGCATTGCACCAAAGACACTAGCTGCGCCTCCCATATCGTATTTCATCTCATCCATCGCTTCACCGGGTTTGAGTGATATACCGCCAGAGTCGAAGGTTAATCCTTTACCGATTAAGATAATGGGTTTTTGCTCTTCTTTACCACCCTTATAGTGAATTAATGACATGTAAGCTGGATTTTTTGACCCCTGTGCAACAGCTAAATAACTGTTCATTTGCAACGCTTGCATCTGCGCGGTATCAATAATCTCACATTCAATCTTTTGAAAACGTTCGGCAAGACCTTTTGCTTGTTCTGATAGGTAAAGTGGCGTGCAAATATTTGGCGGCATATTGGCAAGATCTTTACACACTTTACTGCCTTGGGCGACAGCTAACGCATGCTGTAATGCCTGCTCGGCACGTGTTAGATCTTTACGGCTAGGCACATTAAAAGTTAATTTGCGCAATGGTCTACGAGTGTTCTCTTTGTTGGTTTTGAATTGGTCAAAACTGTATAGAGAATCTTTTGCAGCTTCTACGGCTTGTCGCACTGCCCAATAACTATCACGCCCTTTGATATGTAATTCAGAAAGGAAACAAATGGCTTCTAAAGAGCCCGTATCATTTAGTGTGGCAATGGTTTTAGTAATGATTTGTTTGTATTGCGTTTCAGTTAGCTCGCGCTCTTTACCACAACCGACCAATAGAACACGTTCACTTAATACATTGGGTACATGATGTAGAAATAATACTTGACCCACTTTACCTTCAATATCACCTCTGCGTAATAGGGTACTTAGGTAGCCCTCACTCATTTCATCCAATAGCTCGCCAGCATGGGATAAGCGACGTGGTTCAAAAACTCCGACAACAATACATGCACTGCGTTGTTTTTCAGGATTGCCACTTTTTACAAAAAATTCCATATCTATCCTTAATGCTGTGATTATGTTGATATTAACTGTGCTATTTTTTTTAAAATGCAGTTATTATAGAAGTGAGTGGAGTGTTACAATTCTTGTAACTATTATCAAATCAGTAATTTTACCGTATTTGTTTGCTTAATCCACTAAAAATAGCATCTTTACTATTTTTCACAGAACCTTAGACATATTAAACAGGAGAGCAGGGTGATACTTCTTCGTTACTTAATGCTGGAAATATTTAAAAGCCAGGTGGGTATCCTGTTCGTTTTATTACTTATTTTTGTGAGTCAAAAATTTATTGCTATTTTAGCGAAGGCTATTAATGGCGTGATCCCTACTGATTTAGTGATGACGCTGTTATATCTGAATTTACCGTCGTTGGCGATATTAATGCTGCCAATCAGTTTTTATCTTGCCCTTTTATTTACCCTAGGACGATTACATAGCGAAAGTGAAATGGTTGCAATGACCTCCTGTGGTTTTAGCCCTAATCGCACATTGAAATCAGCCCTGTTGTTATCTCTATTTACATTTGTTTTTGCTATTTATAACACCTTTTATCTAGCCCCCTCTGCGGAGGATAAAATGGTGGCTGTTATTGAAAATGCTGAATCTGATGCGGGTACTGCCACTTTAATTGAAGGTCGTTTTCATAAAACTTCCGTCGATGGAGGTGTGGTCTACGTTGAGAAATATAAAAAGGGACAACAATTAGACAAAGTTTTTGCCGCACATTGGCCAGAAAATAAAGAACCTTCCGTAATCACCTCGCTATCGGGTACTGTCGAGGAAAGAAAGGATGGTATTTGGGTCTCTTTGTTTGATGGCGATAGGTATGCGGGGTATGTGGGGCATAATGAGTTTGATGTGAGTAATTTTGACCGTTTTGAAGTGCATATTGCTAGTCGTGAAGTTGAAACGAAAACGCGTGGTGTTTCGGCATTATCCACAATGCAATTAATGGGCATCGATGATCCTGAATATCAGGCTGAATTGCAGTGGCGAATTGCCATTCCATTATCTATTTTGCTACTTACTTTTATGGCTGTGCCGTTGGCGAAAGTGAATCCACGAGAAGGGCGCTACGCAAAATTATTACCCGCTTTAGCACTCTATTTATCCTATTTCTTATTGCTCAGTACTGCCAAGAGCCTCATTGAAGAGGCCGCTATTCCGGTGTATAGCATCTGGTTTGTGCAAATTATATTTTTATCGGTTGGTGTTATTTTACATCTGCAAAGTTTAGGCAAGATTTCTTTTTTTGGTTTTCGCAAATAAACCTAACAGTAGGTTAACGGAATTGTAGTATGGGTATTTTAGATCGCTATGTTGGCAAAATAATTTTTTCTGCGACCATGTTAAGTTTATTTGTCTTACTGGGCTTAAGCAGTATTATTAAGTTTGTTGAGCAAATGAAAGGTGTCGGTAAGGGCACTTATGGAGTATGGGATGCAGCTTATTTTGTTGTCTTAAAGATCCCCGCTGAGTTGGTTATTTTCTTTCCTATGGCGGCTTTAATCGGGGCTCTTATTGGTTTAGGAACGCTTGCGAGTAGCAGTGAACTGGTGGTTATGCAGGCTGCTGGTTTATCGAAATTACGCATTGCTAGCTCAGTGTTAAAAACAGCTATTCCTATGGTTATTGCGGTTATGTTGGTCGGAGAATTTGTTGCTCCAGCCGCAGATAAAGAAGCCTATTCAGCGCGAGCAATTGCCAAACATGGTGAAGAGAGTGTCACTAATACCTATGGTGTTTGGGTTAAAGATGCAAATTCATTTATTAGCATTGGTCGCATGAACTCCAATGCGCAACTATTTTCGATACAGATCTATTTTTTCGATGAACAGATGAAGCTGATTGAGGCGAAACTTGCCCAAAATGGGGTTTATCAAGATGGCCAATGGCTTTTAAAAAATGTCAGTAGCACAGCTTTTTTTCAGGATAAAACCGCGACAACACATTATGATGAATCTGTTTGGAATACCGAATTAACACCGAAAAAATTACAAGTGGTATTAAGCGATCCAGATATCATGCCGATGCGTGATATTTATAACTATATTAAGTACTTAGAAACAAACGAACAAGAAGCAAGTGGGTTTTGGCTTATTCTGTGGCGAAAAGCGGTACTGCCCTTTACGATATTGGTGATGATGTTGTTATCCGTCTCCTTTATTTTTGGTGGATTGCGCAGTGTTACGATGGGGACACGATTGATATTTGCCATTGTTAGTGGATTTACTTTCCATATTATGGGGGAGCTTTTTGGCCCCTTTAGTCTAGTTTTTTCACTGCCCCCACTGTTAGGAGCCTTGTTGCCAAGTCTCATCGTGTTAGCTATCGCTATGTACCTACTACAAAGGCAAACATGATGAGTTTGTACTGGTCAGTCGAGTAAGTCCCTCAATCTTGTTGAATACTATTTTCAGCATTTGCTTGGAAAGCAAATCGACTGTTTTATTGAGCGCTGTTTATAAACATAAATTTTACAACCATTTTTGCATATAAATGAACTAACATTCATTGATATTCGAAAGCAAAATATACAAGGGGAATTTATTTTGCAACTTTCTATTGTTATACCGGTACACAATGAGCAGGAAAACATTCGTTCATTAGTCAATGAGATAAAATCTCATTTAGAGGACAAAATTGAGTATGAACTCATTTATGTTGACGATGGAAGTAATGATAATACCTTTAGTGAACTGACGGCTTTGCAAACTGAAGGCTATGCGCAATTAAGGGTGCTCCGTCATAATGGCTGTTTTGGACAAAGTGCCTCTGTCTTAACGGGTATTCGTAATGCGCGTGCAGATTGGATTGTTACACTTGATGGTGATGGGCAAAATGACCCGGTGGATATATTACCGATTTATCAAGCTCTGTTAGATGCCAACAAGCACGATCCGCGTTATCAATGTGCGGCTGGCTATCGTAAAAAGCGCAATGATTCCACATCGAAACGTTGGTCATCATTGATTGCGAATAATATACGAGCTCGTTTACTACACGATGATACGCCTGATACTGGGTGTGGATTAAAAGCGATGCAACGCAGCGCATTTCTTGCATTGCCATTTTTTGACCATGTACACCGATTTATACCTGCGTTAATTAAACGTAATGGTGGAGAGGTGATCATTGTTGAAGTTAATCATCGCCACCGCACAGCGGGTACCTCCAAGTATGGTATAGCAAACCGCCTATGGGTTGGTATTGTTGACCTAATTGGTGTGAAATGGCTTTGTGCTCGTAAAAAAAATCCCGTTTGTTACGCCGAAAATACGGAGAACAAGAATGAGCAATAGCCTATGGGTGATTGTCGGTCTGATAGGGCAGGGGATATTTTCAGCCCGTTTTTTAGTGCAATGGCTGGCGAGTGAAAAACTGAAAAAAAGTGTTATTCCAATGGCTTTTTGGTATCTAAGTATTGCTGGTAGTGCGGTGTTGTTAAGTTATGCAATTTATCGTCAAGACCCGGTCTTTATTCTTGGGCAATCAATTGGTTTTTTTATCTATTTTAGAAATATATGGTTAATTCGACAATCATCATTAAACAAGGAAGATGATAAATGATCGCCACCTATCGCTCTTTTACCGATAAAAATGGATCCTATCGCGAGTTATTATGGTTACTTTTTGCAAGTTTTGTAATCATTGCCATTGGTATTGGCCTACGCTCACCTTGGCCAGCGGATGAACCTAGATTTGCCTTGATTGCCTTAGAGATGGTTAACAGTGGCGAATGGTTGTTCCCACATCGAGGTGGTGAACTTTATCCAGATAAACCCCCTGTTTTCGTCTGGATGCAAGCCATTTTTTACCTTCTTACTGGCTCGATGCAGATTGCTTTTTTATTACCATCGCTGTTAGGTGCCTTAGTGTGTGTTGCGTTAATATACGATTTGGCACAACGTTTTTATGGGCAAAATAGTGGCCGTAATGCTGTTATTTTGTTGCTATGTACCATTCAGTTTATGGTGCAAGCAAAGCTTGCTCAAATTGATATGACCGTATGTATGTGGATAACGATTGGTAATTACGCCTTATTACGCCATTTTTTGCAGGGGCCTTGTTGGAAATTATACTATTTAGGTTGGTTTGCAATGGGGTTAGGTGTTATAACAAAAGGAGTCGGGTTCTTACCTATCTTATTATGCCTCCCTTATATTTGGTTGCTGATTAAGCAGGAGCAGTGTCGCTTTAATATAAAAAGCATTGTCCAGCATTCGGTGGGATTAATCGTCATGTTATTAGCGATTGCCTTATGGGTGGGCCCCATGTATTACGCCGTTGAAGTAAATCAAGATGCCAGTTACTTAGCCTATCGTGACAATATTATGTTACGACAAACCGCTGAAAGATATGTTAATTCTCTCGGCCATCAAAAACCTTTTTATTATTATATTGTCTCTGTTATTCCATTATTCTGGTTACCATTAAGCATATTATTGCCGTGGCTCGCTCCGCGTTGGTTTAAAGCGATAAAAAATGGTGATCGCCTTGTTTTTCTTACCGTGATTTGGGCGATTTTAGTGTTGCTCTTTTTTAGTAATAGTCCAGGTAAACGTGGTGTCTATATCTTACCCATTGTCCCAATGCTAGTTCTTATTGCAGCACCCTATTTAGATGAATTAACCGCCAATATTCGTATCAGAGCAATCGCTTGGGTAATGCCTTTAGCCATTGCAACCACACTCATTTCCAGCGCGTTAATTAGTTTCTTTTTTATGCCGCAACTCTTAGATAAATTACCGACGGAAGCCAATGCAACGCTGCTTTGTATTATTGCCTTAGGGGGGGCATTTTTGTTGCCAACCTTATATTGGCGTGTACGCAACCCGATTCGAGGTGCCGTTATTAGTTTGGCTTTAGGCTGGGGGATCTATTCTGTTTTTGGTTATTGGCTTATGGAGCCTACACGCTCTCCTAAAGATATGATGGCTGAGATAAATACCATCACCGGACCGCAAAGTGAACTTGCTATTATTAACTTTAAAGAGCAGTTGCTACTACATAGTGAGCGCGATGTCGTGCAGTTTGGTTTTCATACTCTCCGTGAAAAGCAGACTAAAGCTGCCGCGAAATGGTTAAGTGAAGGTCCTGAAAAACGCTGGGTTTTATCGCCAGCAGAGCACGTAGAAAAATGTTTTAATGAAGATAGCTGGATTGATGTTGATACTCGTCACCGACGTACTTGGGTCTTAGTGCAATATAGTGATCTGCTTGATAGAGAACAGTTAATAAACAATGGCTGTGATGATTTTACGCAGACAACGATCCCGCTTTACCATGCTAAACCCGTTTTTCTAACTCATTAATTGCAATAACCGCTGACCACTATCTGTTTCAGCGGTTATTTTAACTGATATTTATTACGTAATAATTATTTATCTTTCTGTTGTAAAAACGATAAACCTTTAAACCCTTTCCAGTTATTTAATTCTTTCGTTAATACAATAACTTCACATTCAGCCCATAGATCTTGGAAAGCATTTCTGTCCTTAAAGACGGAAAACAAGTTACCTAAGCCAAATGCAGAAGTAGACATGCGAATTAAAGATTGCGTAATAGTGATATTACTACCGTCACTATTTTGCACTCGTAAACGCCAAGCTTTCATACCAAGCGTTTGGCAGGCAGTACTCCAAAAGTAAGCAAAAAAGATGATAATAACTGCAGCTAAATAAGAGGCGAATATCAAGCTATTAGATAGATAGCCTGCAACGTCAGGGTAAGCGCTGGTGTCGATTATTGATAATGCCTCTGCAATCACGACAACGACAAGGGCAATAACGGTTGCTAGCATGAGTAAGGCTATAACGGCTAACAGATCATAAATGTATGCACCTAAACGGCGAAGTAAATTAGCTCTTGGGCAGCTCTGATATTGTTCTTGTGAGGTAAGTATCGTTGTACTTTTTTGCTTCTTCGTGCTCATGATAGCTCCTTAAATGGGTGAATTTGAAGTGTAACAAAAGGCAAAACAGTTAGCATTGATTATTCGGTAGTGATAAGAGTTTACTCTCTTTTTTGACTGTGAATTAGCAGTGTAAAGAGTTAACTTGCTCTCTTTTTGAGCAGTTGATCCGTTAGTGTATGAAAAACCTTGTCAGAAGATTATCACTAGGTATAATCGGCGCACTTAGTAAATAATCTTTTCTATTTACTAACGTTTTATGCCCGAGTGGTGAAATTGGTAGACGCGACGGATTCAAAATCCGTTTTCGAGAGAAGTGCCGGTTAAGTCCGGCCTCGGGCACCATGTTTTTTTTCTAGTCTAGTCAACTAGTTAGGAACATTAAACAGTCAATATGGTTTTGCTTTCCAGATACACGGTTACGTTTTTGGCGTAATTTGGCGTAAAAGGAAATAATATGGCAACTCTTCAAGTCCGTAAGGGCAAAAAAAGCATTACTTATCGTGTCGAATTCATGCGAGAAGGTAATCGAATTTCAAAATCATTTAAACTAAAAAAAGATGCTCAAAAATTCATGGCATTATTGCTGGTGGATGATGATCTCGCTAATAGTTTAACAAATCATATTTTAACCACATTAACTTTCTCTGATGCAGTAAAAAAATTTTTAGCTCAAGATTTAGGGAAAGATCCGAGTAAACATCAACGTTTGAATTATTGGGTTTCTATCTTTGCTGATAAAACTGTCGGTAAAATTACGCGCCAGCAAATTAAAGATGAATTAAAGCTTCTATCGAATGATAAAGCACTTGCCACCTTAAATAGATATAAGGCAGCCATTGGCGCCTTGTATAGTTACCTATCCGATGAATTTGATATTGACTACAACCCTGTTAAAGGCATTAGGCAATATGCAGAAAATAATGGCCGAACTCGTTTTTTAACTGCAGAAGAGATATCTAGGCTGTTTATTACTGTAAAAGAATCTACATGGGGACAGTTGTATCTATTAGTATTAATGGCGCTAACAACAGGGGCTAGGCGTACAGAAATGCTTACATTAAAATGGGATAATATTAATTTTAAAAGCAAAACAGCACACCTTCCTATAACTAAGAATGGTGATCAGCGTATTTTAACCTTAACCGCTGATGTCATTGCTGAGTTAATGAAGTATAGAAATATAAGTGGGTATGTTTTTCCACATCCACGGGAGCCTAAAAGATATTTCCGTAATTTTGATATTCACTGGCGAGTTGCATTATCTGATGCAAAAATTAGTGATTTTAGATTTCATGATTTACGTCATACATGCGCAAGTTTACTTGCCATGAATGGTGCGAGTTTACTTGAAATAGCTCAAGTACTAGGGCATAAATCGATAACAATGACGCAAAGGTATAGTCATCTTTGCGTATCGCATAAAGCAAAATTAACCGACAGGGTCTTTGGAGGAATTGTAAATGGATAATATGAAGGTGTTTAATATACCTGTTGCTACCAAAGAATATTTAAAAACCAAAAGTGGTAAAGATGGCATTATTGAAAAGCCGTTTAAAACGTTTACCGATAAAATGAAAGCTGAGTACGTAGAGCAAAGCCGAATTGAAATCGAAGCAATAAAGCCAGTACGAGAAGGTGCCCCGCACCTTTTTACTGTTGATAAGGAGATGTCCATTTTGAATTCAATTTACAAGGATTTGGAATTATTAGGAATCACTCCTGATTTATTTAAATTATATAATTACAAGGGCGTGGAGTTATCTCTTCGTTTTTATTTGGAGGCTCGTGGATCCATTGAAAACAACGCATTAATGGTTGCAATAGCTTATATTATTAATATTGTTTTTAAAAAAGCATGGCTTATATTTAACGGAGACTTTAAGCAATTATCAGGGCTTATTGATTATGCTTACTTTGGCGGCCTTACGACAGGCATAGCTGCTTATCAAAAAGAGATCTGTGCTGGTCAGTCTCGTATAGAAGATGCATGTGAGGCTAAAATTAAACTTAAAGAGGAACGCATAAAGAAAACGATAATTGAAGCGAAAAAATTAAAAGAAGAAAATCCTAAAATATCTAAAAATGCTATTGCTATGCAGATTGCTGCAGATATTGGTGTCAGTATGATCACTGTACGGGGATATCTAAAAAAAATTGCACTGTAAAGCTAAGCATTGATTGTAAGGTGTGGGCTGTGCGGCACCTATTATTTTTCATTGTGCAAACTCAAAATTAGTTAATAAAAGCCATTTAAAGAAATAAGTCTAACCGCTATTTAGATTTCTGATACCTGAGCACTAAAAAACTGTCGTTGATACAACTGCTTACCTGAAAATATTAGTGCCAGATGCGTTCGTGATTTAATAGATTGCAAATAGAACAAAGCTACCATTTTGGTAGCTTTAAATACTTCGCATAACGGGTGTTATGGTAAATTGTATTAGCTGCGATTTTTGAGCTTGCATGGTTTTGCTAATTCGTTTTCTACCGCATTTTTCGCTTCTTTAATTTCTTTAAAAAAGTCGTTCTGATACTGAACAAATTTCTGATATGTCTTTCCTGATATTAAATATACCGTACTTATTAGCACTACGAAATTTAGTAATATAAGTAGGTAATAATTTCTATCAACAACTATAAACAAAAGAGGGGCGCACAGGGTTATTGTAGCGCGTTTTGAAAAATGAGACGCATCACCACTTAAAATGAAAACCGCTAGATGATCTCATTCTTTGCGGTTTTTCTCGTTTTAAGTGGTGTAGTTTATCATTTTAATGCGCGTGATTACGATGCTATATTACAGTGAACTTTTAAAAAGAGGCTTCAGATTGCATCCTAACGAGTTTTCTGAGGTGATTGATGTCACAATATAGAAAAATTAATCAATGCTTAAATCATGCTTAATGTGCGTTTAAATTAAATTATCGCTATTTGCGCAAAAGGCAGTTCTGGCAACTTGGTTACTACTTTATTATCTTCCACCAATACCTGATCATCAACAGCCAGCGCTTCTATGGCTGTTACCCACAAAGATGATTGGCCCCATTGTACTTTCACGCGATTTAAGCCGTTATCAATAAGCAACACCTTTGCACGAAAACGAACGGTTTCGGTTAGCAGTGATTTAAACTGTTTGGTGATATTAACTGTAGCCATTATTTAGCTCCAATTTTACGGTTTGAGAAACGTCTGTGATTGATTGAATCGGTACGCTGTTGCTGAGACATAACCCTGTAATGGTTTTATCCGGGTAAATGACACGGATTATTTCCCCTGGTAATAGCAACCCAAACGATGAATCAGGCGGTAACAATGGAATATTCAAACCAAGAACCTCCTGCTCGCCGCTGTCTGCAATGATATTACGCGCTAGCTCTGCATTAACATTGTGATCTTGTGATAATGGACTTAGCACATCTTTAGCACGAACATCGCCAGCGGTTCCTGCTTTCACCACTTCGGTGATCACGCCATGGGTTTCACCACTGACTAACACGCTGTTGGCTTGTGGCGTAGTGTTATCATTGCTTGATTCTGTATCTACATAATCGGCATTAATAACATGATCACATTCTTCATTGGTTAACGCATGCCAATTCCATGGACTGGTTTTATAACGCGGTTGCACATGAATAATGTTCTCTAGCTTATCTGGTTGAAGTATTGCGCCGCATGCTTGTGCGACTTGCAATGCTAGTTCGATTGGTGATTTATTTAAGTAACTAAATGAATCAGTCTGCAGCGTCCATTCTGGCGTTAATGATCTGTTTAAAGTAAAGGCTTCAGTTGCAAACTTTTCTTCGACTAATTGCCATGCTCCGATTGGGTTATCAACTGTGCCGTTATGCAGCGCGGCAAACGGCTGACCTAACCATTGAGAATTAGTTACACATGTAAATGAATAAGCATCATTAGCAAAACTGCCTGCTCTACTAAATTCTCGCAATGTGAAGCGTAATTGATGACCATTTACATTGATCTCAAACTTGGCGCGATGAGTTAAAAATGACAGGTTATCTTTGCCTAACAATTGCCCATTGAAGCTCCATACAAATGAATCTATATCAAAGTCGAGGGTGGCATTTATAGGGTGAATAGCTGTTTTTTTGCCATCACTGGCCACATGAAAAATATCTATTTCATTCATAATAATTAACGCATCCAGTTCTATTCGTACAAATTCAAATCGGCTAATTTAGACCATAACACTTTTATATCTAAATCAGCCAATGTCTCTGGCAATGGTAATGGGGGTTCAATGGGGTAAACTGGCCTTATACCAGTTGGGTCTATCGCATCCTCGTAGTAACTTAGCCACTCTCTTTTTATTGGCAAGCCACTTTCAAAACCTGAGTTCCACTCTCTATGGTATTTCTCAGCATCTAACCATAGAGATGATCTTTCACAATCAGCTCTTGGTGGGTGCTTGTACAGTGATGATAATTGGTCGGCATTGAGTTTTGGTGCATCATTAAATTGAATTAATTTGGCACTGTCAATATCGCTCATCCTATTCTCTAGATGAACGATCTCATTGCTTGCTAGCTTTTCGCCATCAAAAAACCCAACCTCTTTGCTATCACTGAGTTTTGGTGAGTTGTAAGCCAAGTGAACGATGCCGTTAGCCAATTTTTCACCATCAAAAATACTAACTACGTTTGAGTTGTGCTGTTTTGGACTATCGCTAAATAGACTTTCATTCGCACAATCAACATTAGTTCCATTACTGGTTTTTGACTCAGTTATTAAACTAATTCCACGGTAAACATTAATATCAATGTTCGTTTCTGAGTTGGTTGATACACCATCAAGTGTTGCGTGTGACTCTCCAGTTACAAAAACAAACGTAGTTGAATCGGTGATAGGCGATGCAAGATAAGACTCGCCCATGCCCTCAATAATTGTTACAGGTGGCTTATCGCTATCGTCAATAGGGCTAATATCAAGATCCACATCAGCAGACCACACTTTTACAATATCTAAGTCTGCTTTATCCGACCAAACATTAGTCGGGGGGATCGGATTAACCCTGACAAACTCAAGCTCTGGTTCGCTATCCCACGCAAATTCAAGGTTTAAATCAGCCTCGCCTGACCATTGAGGCACATCAATGGGTTCACCACTGTTACCACCAATATCAAGCGTTGCTTCATCAGACCATGCTTTACTGAAAGATAGCTCGTTGCTCATAGCTCTGATACAGTCCAGTTTGTCATTTTGAATAAATCCCCTGCAAAAAACATCGTGCGACTAAGTTTTATGTCACCATTGCCATCTGCATCAGTAACGGATAATGTTGCGATAACTCCATCTGTATCACTCACTATTTCAGCTCTCGACACTTCCAAGCTAAGTAGCGCCATTTGCTCGGTGATAGGATTAAAAGTAATTACCCCATCCTCAACAGCGTAAGCGCAAGGTATAGCAAACGGCAAAGACACAATTACTTCACCGCCTATGCTAAGCATATTTAGCTTGCCGTTGGTTGAGTCTATTTCATCAACCAACGCTTGCGCCCTTTTGGTTTTCAAACTTAAACTCAAGTTCATAACTTGTAAACCTCTGGTGTCATGTAGCCTACGGTATCAGGGTGATGTTCTGGTGGTTCATTAGGTTCATGACCTGCTTGAGCCGTTATCATGTACTTTTTATCGTGGCGCAACTCAGTAAACTCAAAGTTACCAAACTTATCACTGTAAGTCTCAGCAACAATTTGACCGTATTGCGTAAAGCACATCACCTTTTTCGATACTGGTGTTCCTTGCAGTTTTACCGTTCCTTTGATTCTACCTGCTGGGTATTGTTCGCCATTAGGATCAATTAGCGTTAGCCTGTCGTGTGTCGGGAAGCTGGTTAACTCGCCACACTCAAGAATCTGAAAGCTAACCGTGGGGCTAGGGTAAGCCTCCTCTTTTGTTTGGTTGCTATTTGAGAAAACAGGCAAAGAGTCTGGTGTAAACCGTACTATAATATCGCCCAAATCCAAAGGAATCCCCATAACTACACCTCAACCGTTGAAATATCAAAAGCGCAAGTTTTTTCATATGAGTCACCACTTTGTGTGGAATTAACCGCTGAACACTGCTGCTCTATGTAAAGCAGTGAGTTATTTTTTTCTATGAATCCGCTGCTAATTCTCGCAATCACCTCTCTCAATATTGGCATTTCTCCTCTAATTGCACTGTCATGGTTATTAGTGTGACTAAGATAAGTAGACCCTGCTTTAGTTAGCACCATTTGATTTTCACCGCTAACGTAGAAGCCATTATCAACTACATTTGGCGATGACTGACTAAATTGTACATTAGCAGTAGAAGATGAAATAGATGGAACGTAAGCAACACAATCGCCAGACTGCTGGTGGTGATCCCTAGCTATTTGACAATAATTTGCGGCAGTCCCTTTGTAACCCCAAGAATTACCAGATAACTGAGTGGATTTAGCGTGTCCACAAAACATTACAAAATGAAAGCGATCTGCCACACGATAAGAGTCGATATAACCTGCCGTGTACCCACAATATCTGTATTGTTGATGAGCCATAGCTGGTAGGTAGTTAAATATCGAACCATTGCCAATCAATTGCCAAGCAAAACGATCAGCTCCATTCCCGTTTATATTTACCTCATTATCACCACCGCTTTGCCAATAATCTGCGTTTTCATTAGCTGTAAAGCATTTAGTCCATGTGTTGATATCAACTACATCAGTAACCATGATTACTCTTGCTGTGCGCCCATAACCTACTTTTACACCGCTATACTCGCTGTTATCAATATATAAGCTAACGTCACCCTGATCGCCTTTTGGTGCGTAAATAACCTGTTCACCATTGCCGCTTTCATGTGTGATTTCCCATCCTAGCGATGGGTATTTCATGCTTGAGCCAGTTGCGTCACCACTTGGCACTGTGTCTAACTCAAACCAAACGTTGTTTGTATCGATCAACATAATGCGGTGCTCACCGTTATAGTCTGCAACACTGGCGTTTAATATTTCAATGACGCTGTGCTTTTGGAACTTATGACCACTCGCAAAAGTTGCTTTAGCCCATCCTTTTGTTGCGTCAAACACTAACGAATCACAAACAGTCTCGCCAAACCCTGTTACCAAAACAGGTGTTAACGTATTTATCAACTGTTTTAGACCGTATGCTTCATGCGTTGGTGCGCCTTGCATTTTGTCGTTATAAAACTTAACTGGATATGTTTTCATTGTGTAATTTCCTTGATAATTTCTACTGCTGATTTTGGGATTGAACGAGCTAGGTGTTTTGATTTAACGAATAAATTCTTGTTGTCTACATCGCATACCACATCAACAACAGCATTGATGGAAAAACCAAACCCTGCTTTTTTTATTTGTGCTTTCATTAGGCAACCTCTTTATTGATATTGCCGCGTATTTGCAGAGCAAAAGTGTCTGTATCTATCGGGTTTTCTGACTCACCTTGTAAGATAGTGCGGATAACATTAAGCTGATAAACAGCGCCAATGGAATTAAATCGCAATACATTATTGGTCGCCCAGCCCGTTCCCCAGCCTAATTTATTGAGCGTAAAGTACGGTTTGCCGGAAATTGGATTAATAGGCGCAAAGTTGGTATTAACATCCCCCACGGCAATTTGTCCTATATGTTCACCAATCAATTTAAAGTTTGTGCTGGATGTGAAAACAATGGCCATGCGCTCAGTGATTGCACCGTCATTAGTCATAATTAACGGGTAAATAGTGTCGTTATATTCAGCGGCAGGTTCACCACCTATGAGTTCATCACTAAATTCTCCAGTCCACGTTGATTGATCAAACAGATTTGTGTATCTCGCAAACAAATCACCGGCAATCAACACACTGGAAACCATCGCTTTATCGGCATCGTAGGCATGAGTTAATGGCCGCGATGTTTTTAAGCGACCGGAAATATCAACATCCGTCACTAAGAACATATCTTCAAATCGGTAAGTAATAGTAACCGCACCTTCCGTTGTAAATGTTACTGTTCCGGCATCTAAATCGGCAGTGTAATCGGCACCGGTTACGGTTAATTCTGTTAGTCGGACGTGTGGCAAATTAACAACTTCATTAACGGCAACGGTTTTTGTAATTGTTTCATCCTGGTGAATGACGCACACATCGCCCTTACTGAAAATAACTACACGGCCATCGCTCGGCAAACGAATTGGATCGAGTCCTAATTGGTCGGCATCAAGAGGCAAATAGTTGTACGATACACAATTGTATTTGATGGAACTGCTATCAAGCTGCATCGAGTTAACGATTTCAACCACACCTAACTGATAATTTATTTTGCCGCTAAATCCGTTACCTAAAATATTACCATCGGCATCAACGGTACAGTTAATAGGTGTACCATCAGCGGCAATCGCGTTTATTTGTAATGAAAGAGAGGCAACGGGATTTCCTGCTGTCACAAAAGCGAGATCTTGTGTTTTATCTGGTAACGCCGCTTTTAGTAAACCAGCAACCAAGGCAACGTCTGTGCTGCCTGAGTCCCAGTACGTTAATTCACATTCACCGCTAACAAGGTTAATTGTTCCTGCTTGAGTTCCCCGCGTACAATGTATTACCAATCGTTGTATATGTAAGCCCAGCCAAGATAAATTCAAGCGAGGATGCCATCACATTAAAGCCACCTGTTTGGATATTAACGTTAATTGACACAGGCGTTTCAATATGAGTACCTACTTCAGAGCCTATATTAATATTGGTATACGCAATATTAATATGGTGTGGTAATGCAATAATTTCGCCCATTACGGTAACAGTCGTTAATTTGGTGCGTTTATAGGTGTCTTGACCATAAAAACTTAAACGGTTTTTGGTCCATTCAATCGCAATCGCTTCAACGTTAAAACCGGTATTAATCACACATTCACGGGTTTGGTAATCAATAGTACCAACCGCATTACCGTTGTAAGTTAGATTGCCGCTACCATCATCAATAATATGAACTTGAATAAATTCATCTTGAAAATTTTCTCGTCCATCGGTAACAAGATAGCCTGCTGGTGAAACGGGGTAATTTATCTCAACAGAGTTAGGGCTAATGTCTGTGCTGCCATCTAATGTAAAAGTTAATTTATTGTTTGATGGATTCAACGGCAAGTTATAGCTGTTATTATTCGCCTTATTTGTCCAATCAAATTGATAAGCGGTTCCAACCGGTGGCAAGGCATTGGGTATTAATGAAACTTTTCTCCCTCGAACGACGCCCGCTGCATCGCCGCTAATAATGTTATTGCTCACGGTTGCCATTTTATCATCCCACGTAATTGTTAACGTGTCGGCTTGCGGATAGCTTGGCAGATTAACGTTAAATCCTGCATCAGCGGCAATATCAGTGATTAGTCTTGTTGTAATACTGGTATTGGCCCACTGGTATAAGATAGGGCTATCTACATCAGGCAATGCGCCAAGTGTGATTGCAATATTACCGAATTCATCGAGCTGTCCAGTCCCATAGCTTTCGTCAAAACCTTCCAAGACTCCGTCCCCGCGGTCGCGTAATTCATACCATTTCCCCTGTACCATGTATGATACTATTACAGTACCTAGGGATGGTGTAGGAACAAGAGTTTGCGTGTAAACATAGCCTTGATTCTCTTTGGTAACTTGTAATAGCTGCGATTCGAGAGAAACAGGTGCTAAAACGCTGCGCGTCCCTGCCGAATTGCTTTTAATGGTGATCTCCATCGTATCAACAATGGGTTTGTTTACATGCGCGGTTTCAATTAACGCGCTCGGTACAAGTTGATTATAAACACTCGGCACCGTGACTTCGTTAGCTGCAAATTGGGCATCTTCGCGTAGCGGTTTTACGCTGTAGTATTTTGCTGCATCGGCAACCATCGTTTCATAACACGCGCTATTACTGCTAATGGGATCATACGGACTGGGTTCAACACCTTTGAATGTATAACGTAGCGGTTCGGATATTTCACAAGTCACAACGCGGCGGGTGAAATCTGGCACACCGGGATAGGAAAAGCTTTGAAGCGCTGATTGCACATTCACTATTTTAACGAATTGTTCATTACCTGTTTGTTTGTCGGTTGCCACTAACACTTCACCGCTAACAGGTAATTTGATGCCGATGCGCTGAATGAGACGGATAGAGCGAGAGCCTTTTAATTGATCGTACATCAATTCCCCTTGCCATTTTACGCCGCGCGCAAGATAGCTTTCGATAACGTTGCGGGACTCGTCACGCATAACGTAAGGTGAATTTTGGCTCATTAACGTGATAGAAACATTGGGATCGTCTGGTTGCTTTAATACGCCAACAGTCGCACCAAAATAAGTCTCAGCCAAGGCACTTTTAACCGCAGCATGAACGCTACGAATATTGACTACGCCGTAGGCTCTATCGAGGTCGGATACATCAGGAAAGATACTATTATGCTCGCCTGAAATTATCTCATTGCCCGTCATTTCACCGCCGCCATCACTTTCATCGGTCATGACTTTGGAGGCAAATAGTTTTATATCTGATTTGTATATTGGCATTTAATCTAGAACCTCAATTAGTTTAATAAGTGGGAGCAGGTAGATATCGTCGTCAGTAGGTTCGTCGGTGTGTTCAACTAAAGGGGTAGCAACAAAATGCTCTGCATCTGCATAATCCCAACGCACGTTGTAAATCGTGCCGTGATAGCTGAGTTGCATCATTGTTGGGGTAAGGCGCAATGCACTGAGTAGCTTTATTTTTGAATATGGGGCCCAGGCGTTGCCACTGGTCAAAACAATCGGGCGTCCATCTTTCATACGCCCACGGTTTAGCACCAGTCGGCCCGTAATAGAGGGCTTGCCTTCTTGTTTAATGGGGCAGTAATTCAAATCAGCTTGCCATCGCAAACCATCTGGTAGTTCAATGCCATCTAATGAAATCATGCAATACTAAATCCTATATTGGTGTGGAATTAGTATTGCAAAAATGGAGGGGCGAGGGGGATTGAGGCGCTTCGTGATGATGCGTAAAATGATTATATAGTTGTTAATTTACTTTGTTGTAACAAGCGTAATAAATCATCTTTACCCGCCTCATTGGTTTGAATATTCGCTGACTGAGAGCCAAGCTCTAACTTTACTACCACAGTTTGCTGTGACGCTGAAACAGGTGATGAAATATTGGCGTTTTGTGCTTGAGTTTGATTTTTATTTTCAGTTTTAATTGCCGTTAGCTTTTGTTTGTATAGCTGTTCTGTTAAACGAATTGCTTCTTTTAAAGAATTAATCGATTGTGTATCTTGATATAGCTTTGCATCACGTAACTGGTTATTTAATGAAGCTAATTTAGTTTCATACTTACGCTTTTCGATAGCTGCTTCATTACCAGCAATCCGATCAACTTCATCCTGAACACTATTTAATGCAGACTCAGCACTGGCTTTTAGTGATTCTAGTTTTTGACGCGCGCTATCTAACTGGCTATGAAGCGCAGAAAGCTGACTTGAATCTAAACGGTTTAAGCTACCAATTGCATGCTCAGTATTATTAATCATTGCCAGTGTTGGGTTTTCAGTCGCCCCGAACGCTTGCTCTAATTCACGTAGTGTTTTTGTTTGGCGTGCAATTTTCAGAGATTGCTGGTCAAGCACAATCTGATCGCGAGCCATATCACTAAACCACTCACTGTGAACTTGACGATTCTGGTAAATACGTCCCTCAAGCTCTTCTATTTTATCCGCTAACCCGCCAATACTCAGCTGTGTTAAGTCGGCTTGGTCAGCGACCGCCATGAATGCGCCAGCCATTGAAACGCTTGCATCAACTGTGCGGTTGGTAACATTAACAATAATGTCACCACCTTCTTTTACCGCTTCACTGGTATCCTTTGTCGCATTACGCTCTTCAACGGCAGCATCAACAATACTTTTGCTGGCTGCAGCTCGGTTTATATATTTGTCCCTGTTTTTATCGAGCTGCTTGCCTTGTTCGTTTAGTGCTTTATTTTGCTTATCAATTTCAAGCGTGACGCCTAAAATAGCGGCTTGTTGCACTACTGATTGGTCAACGCTTCTGCCTTGCGCTGTTGCAGCTTCTATTTCAGCTTCCGCCCAGGCTAACACCGCTAACTTATGATCGTTCGTATTAGCAGAATGGATTTTAATCTGTTCGTAAGCTTGTTTATGACGCTCCGCGGTCAGGGCTAATTTTTCAGCGGAGGTGATACCCAGTAAGTCATAAGCGCCGGTTAAATCCTGCGCTTTTACTTTGGTTTCTAATAAACCAAGGGCTAACTCATCGGCTGACAACTTGGCAGATTTTGCGTAATTCTCCCATGAGGTGCTTAATTCGTTTAAATCGGCCTGTGTTGAAACCTTATTTAAAGCCGCATTAAAGGCAGTTTTAATAACAGCAGAAGAAGCATTTGCGTTACTAACAATCGCATCAAAGGTATTGACAATATCAACGCCCATATCGGTAAATTCACCATTTACCACCTGAGCATCGACAGCGACTTTCTTCAGTGCAGAAGACAAACTAATTGTTAATGTATCGCTTAGTTCGTCCGCACTTAAATGGCCTTGCTCAAAGGCTTTATGTGCTGATTGCTGAAAAGCAAGTAACTGCGTACCCGTTAGATCCTTTAATTTATCAATTAATTGGCTTTGTAACTTATTACCTAACTGGTCACTACGACTGTTTATCTCATCTAGCGTGCCAGTTAATGTTGCTACTTGCTCAATGGATGCAGGGTTAAACTGAATAAAAAATTGTTCCGCCCATTCGCCTAATTTGTTCGATGATGCGGCGGTTTCTATTGCGCTAACTTGATTGGTGATAGCAGTGCTAATCGCATCAATCTGCGCAAGCATTGGGCTAGCATCAAGGATTGCTTGTTTTTCTTCTTGGCGTGCTTTTCTAATCGCGTCTGCTTTCGCTTTGGCTGCGTTCGCTACATTGACGTAAGCATTTGCAGTGTTATCCCACGCAATCACCCCCTGCTCAATCAACTGGTCAAGCTGATCGATATCTTTGATGGTGATGCCAACTTGTTCACTGAATTCTGCGAATTTGGCTTTTACTTCTTTATTTGATTCAACTAAACGAGCTTGTGACTCTTTAGCCGCATTGATGGATTTGTCATAATCAATGAGGTATTTAGTCACTTCGGTGATTGCAAAGTGTCCTGCCGCAATCGCAAGGCCGATACCACCAATTGAAAGGGTAAATGCTTTAGCACTACTCGCAGTTGCCAGTAATCCTGCACTGTATCCAGCTAATGCAGTCGTCGCGGTTGCTGCGCTACTAACGAACCCACCGAACATAGAGGCTAATTTGATGCCTAACACCACTTTTGCAAGCGTGGCTAATTCCTCACGCCACTCATAAACAGTCACTAGCCCATTTTTCAGGGTTTTTAATGTGCCTACAATCGCATCGCTTATCTCTTTGGCATAGGTTTGCAATGAACCATCGGCGGCCATCTCATCAATCGCAGTGCTAATGCCAGACAGCTCCGCTTTGAAGGTATCAAGCAGACCCGCTTTAGCGATGGTATTTTTAACTTTATCAATGTTGTCATACAAGTTAGAGACAATGCCGTCCCAGGTGGTCATCATCGCTTTAGCACTACCAGCCGATGATTTTGCCATCTCATCAATCAGCAGTTTCATCTCTTTACGGCCGATTTGACCTTTTTCGCTCATTTTTTGAAGTTCAGCGGTGGTTTTTCCTAGCGCCGTTTCAAGTAATGACCAAACAGGGATGCCGCGCTCAACGAGCTGGTTAACTTCTTCAGCTTGTAGCTTTTGTTTGCTCCATGCTTGGCCAACGGCTAATACAACACCTTCAAGCTCTTCTTGACCTCCGCCTAATTTTGAGACTGAATCGGTTAATGCCTGGAGCGTGCCATCCATCGGATCGAGTCCGTAGGCTTTGGCTTTAATGAATGCTTTAGTCACACCATCTAATTGCAGTGGCGTATTTTTAGCAAAGTCTTTCACCCACTCGGTTGCTTTATCACCCGCTTCAATACTGCCCATGATGCCACGCATCTGTGTATCTAATTTTTCAAACTTACCACCCGTTGCTAATAGGTCTTTAATGCTACCAGTAACGGTATTAATACCCACATAGGCAGCACCTGCAGCAACCAACCCTGTGGTAATTTTATTGAGTTGACCGTTAAAGCCTTTACCACCCGTGGTCACTTCTTTGAAACTTTGGTTAGTTTTCTTATTTTTAGTGGTAAGTTTTTCTGTTGAAGTGGCTGTTTTATCAAGCGTGCGTTTTTGATGTTCAAGCTCATTGCTTAACATCTCTGCCCACTGGTCAGTAGCGCGCAACTGGATAGCTAACTGCTTTTGGGCGTTATTAAGCTGATTGGTCTTAATACCAGATTGCTCAAGCTGTCCGCGCATCGCTTGTAATGATTGGGTTTGCTGCTGTTCTGCGGTTTTAAGTGCAGTGAGTTTTTTCTTGGCATCGTTAAATGATTTGCTAAGCGCTTTAGTGGGTTTATCAGTTTCGCCCATTTCACGGCCTAATGCCGTGGCTTTCGCTTTTGCCTGTTCAAGCCTAGCGGTGGTTTCACCCAGCTCTTTTTTAAGCGAACGAAAAGAGGCGATTGCCCCTTTTTGTTGCTCAAGTTCATTTATCCTCGCCCCTAACTGCTTCGCCTCACCGTGGGTGTGCTGTGCCTCTTCACCTAGCTCATCAATCAAACCAGAGAGTTTTTTAAGGCTTTCACTGCCAGTGGTGCGCGTATCAATATTAAGGGATAAGGATAAATTACTCATGACGACTCTCTACTTATGCATCCGTTTCATCAAAGAAGTACGGAGCCACACCTTGTGCGCTCAATTCGATTTGGCCCGATAGCTCGGTGCTGACAAAATCACCCGCCATAAAGTCCGTGCCGTTACTAGCTGAAAGCGTACATTTACCCACGGTAAGCTTAACGTTTTTGCCATTAGCAAGGTTTTGACCATCTAATAAAACACGGTATTTAGTGCCTAATGCAGCGCCTGCTTTAACACGTGTGCCGGTGATCGCATTTGAGGTGGCAGTGATTTTGATGTTACCGCCATCTTCCACTGCGCCGCCTGCAATCGGCTTGACCATGCCCATCTGGTAGTTGATTTCAATGTCGTCACCAACCACTAACGGTGCATCGGCATTATCAGTGTCAGTAATAACCAATCCATCAGAAACAACATTGCTCAGTGAAAACTCTGTCCAACGATTTTTTACTAAGACTACCGACTCTTCAGTGATACTACCTGCGCCAACATTGATCGCTTCACTGGTCCCATTAAGGGCAATTTCAACTACTTCAGTGGGTTGTTCATCGAGGGCAATACTAATTTCTGTTGCGCCAGGAATCGTTACACTATCCGCTGTTTGCCCAAAATTGGCTTTTTTAGTGGATTTACGAGTTTTATCTTCACTGGTGGGTTTAATTTCAAGTTTAGTGGTATTAATCGGTCCGATTAAGCCACCGCCGATACCTTGGGCGTTTAGCTTCTCAAGGTAAAAGTTACCTGCACAGAGCAGGCCTGTAGATTCACTCATGTTCGTTTTCCTTTAATGGTCATGTGGGTTGTAAAAAGTAAGGGAAAATAGCCGTAGCCATTTTTGTAAAGGGGTGGCGTGCCTGCGCTTTCACGGTGTAAATTGGTGAACTCAGGGGCAGGCTTCCAGCCTTGTAATTGCTCAAATACCTTGCCCATTAATTCACCCGCTTCTTGCTGAGCATCACGGCTATCAAAGGTCTGCACCGCAATGACCACCATCCAGCGTTGTTTGATTTTGCTGATAACACCGCCTTGGGCTGTTTTATCAATCGCATCACCAAGGTACACAACATGCGCAGCAGGGGTACTAAGGTTCTCTTCCGTGACTTTGCTGAGCTGTTCGCCTGATAGCACATCAATAAACTCGGTGATATCGGTTAAACGCGAGATCAACAATTCCCCCAAGGCTAAATAGTTCATCAGATAAACCCTTTTGAGTCAGCACGCCCAAACAAAGTGCCTGCGGATTGTATTTCCGCCAGATCATTACTTTCGGGAGTGCTGTTATCATCGGTAAGTCCTAATGATGCTTGTCCAGTGCTAACACTTTTCAGAAAGCTAATCGCTTCGTCGTAACGTGTTTTGATTTGCTCTGGCGCGTTACTGTCATAGAGAAAGTAACGACTCATATCCGCACACAAACGGTTCAGCACGGTGGGAACGCTAATAAACGGCAGTGTATAACGAGAGGCTAAATAACCGTCGATACGGTCTGTGGCATCCGTAATGGCTTGCTCAACCTGCGTGGCATCAAAGGAGTTATCATCAGCTCGCGCTAATTTGTCTAGCTCTTTTTGGCCGAACCGCTTAGCCATCTCGTTCACACTGCAATACATTAGGCGTTACCTTCGCTTTCTGAAGTTTCACTTGTCGCAGGCTCAGTTTCAGGCGTTTCAACGTCTGTTACTTCGTCTTCTGTCACGTCAACTTCTGGTGATTCCTGCTCTGCCTGATAAGTGGGATTTTCTTTTAACCAATTCCACGCTTCATCACGCATTGCTGCACTGATTTGCACATCATCTTCAATCGCATTTTCTAAACACTTTGTAGTAGGTGCGCCTGAGCCTGTCAGCTCTAACGTGCCTGCACGTTGTAACCATTGCATGATCGCAACAAGAAACGCGATACTTTCAGGTGGTACAACTACAGGTGGTAATGCGTCACCTGAGCCATCACCTTCTACGCTTTGCTGTAGGCTGTTATTCCCTGCCACCAAGTCCGCTGACGTAGCGGTGTCTGCTTTATCGGCTCCTTGTAATACCAAGCGCTTATCATTTGTGATCGCGTGTATTTGCGCATCCGTTGCATCGTCGATGACGTTATCGCCTTTGTTAAAGACGAGGCCAGCACGACGATAGCCAGAATGGGAAGAATTAAAAACAGTAATACTTTTGTTAGCCATTTCATGTTTACTCCATGTTAAGTCTGAATTCCCACGCAAAGCATGGGAACTAAGTTAAAAATGTAAGGGTTAAAGGTAATCAGCCACCAGTAACTCAATTCGACCTTTGAGTTCATTAGAGCTATTTGCATCTAATTCACGCTCAAGCAAACGCGTAGCCACTTTTTCAAGTGAGGTTGGGACCACTAGAATCGTTGGTTTAATACCCAGTTTTTTACCACCATCGCCTTTAATAGCGCGCATTGCTTCAATCGCTTCCCATAAAGAATCACCGTTCAGTGTTTTCTTCATCGCAAAGGCCATTTGCCAGAAACCAAAGCCCACCGCACAACGTTTATCCACGCCGTAGCGGAACTCACGCGACATAAACACCGCTTCATCGTCATTCTTGGTCATTGAGACTAATGACGGTGCTTTACGATCTTGATAAATCAGTGGTTTAATAGCGCGAGAGGTATCCAAAATAAACCAAGGTGCACCGACATAAGCGCCATCGACAATCATGTTCGCCACAGACACATCCGCACCACTGCCATCAACGGCATCATTCACGGGGTGATCGGTATCAAAGAAGTTTTGTCCGTCATAACACAGGGTCGTGAAACCGGCGCTCAACATGCCAAACACTAACTCATCAGGATGAATCGCGGCGGCATTACCCATCTCTTGGAAGAGTGGCGAATAGATACCTAGCTCATCATCTTCGATATCGTTCTTATCAACACCGACCGTTGACTCGTAATCTTCGTTCACGATTTGGTAGCCGTGTGCTTGCATCGACTTGATTTGACGGTCGCCGACCCATTTAGCCAATGATGGAAATTTACCCAACCAGCCGTAGGTATTGCTTTTACTGCTTGATTTAATAACAGAGGCGATTTTAGTGTATTGCGTTTCTACACCCGTTAAGCCACCTTGGAATTCACGATTAAAGCCTGTGAACAGGGCTGAAATTAATGCAGGAGTTACTAACGCCATTATTTTTCACCTTTTGATTGAGCAAAGTCTGCATGGCTAATGCCTAATAAATCGGCTGCAATAACATCTTCTGCTGAGAGTTGAGCAAGACCAGCAACTTTATCTGTTGGGGCTTTGCCATCGGTTTGTGTTGCATTGAGTGCTGCAATCGGTACACGTACATCGAGTGAGGCCGTTAGCGCAGCAATACCGTGTTGATTGCCTAAATCGGTTAAATAACCCATTTCACTTTTACGAATTTTGCCTTCATCAAAAGCTTGCTTTACTAAGCCTTCAACCTGCGCTTTACCGCTGTTTGCACTGAGTGCTGCAAATTCAGTGTTCAAGGCGTTATAGGTTTCAACGGGCACAAACTTTGTTAAATCAACGCCCGTACTTTCTGCCGTTAACGCAACAAGTTGTGTCTTTAAGCCCTCGACCTTAGCGGCATCAGTTTGTAAATTATCCAGAGCAGAGAGCGCTGCCGTGGCTTGTTCGGGGGTGACATTGTTCGCATCGGGCAGGTCAATACCCAGTTTTGCGAGCATATCAATGAGCAGTTTGTTCATTGTTGCTTCCTTGTGTTGAGGTGAATTAATTAAAAGTTGTGCTGAGAGTTCAGCAAGGGGGGCCATGCCATCCACACCAGGACGATTAGTCAATGCCGCGCTGTGAAGGTAAGTGGGTTTGCCGGTCTCTGTGTCGTATGCAAAAACACAAGAGAGATAGCGGTATTCTTTGTTTTTGATGAATGCGAGGGCTTTGTCAGTAAAGCGAGGCTTCACAAATAGACCTTCACCTTCACGAAATTCAAGCTCAGTTAAATTGAAGTATCCCGATGCAGGGGCTGGGTTGCCATTGCTTTTAGCATTCAAGGTCTGGTGTTCGTAGTCGATAACCAAATCAGAAGCTTGGTGCGGTGTGCGCGCTTTCATCTGCTCGAAAACCTGCGCATCTAAATACCATTGACCAGTGGCAACATCATGAGGGCGACCATCAACCGCTTTAAAAAAGCCAGCAGGTAGCAGTTGATGCCAACCATCATTTACGTCGAGAATTTCAGCAACCAGTGCCGCGATGTTTGTGCTATTTAATTTTTTCATGAGGCTAGATTAGCGAGATTGCCAATCGAGTTGTGATTGAAGTGATTCAGGAAGTGCTATAAGGCTTTTTTGCGTAAAAATGGAAACAGAGGATTTTGCAAATACAATTTATATTAGAACCGCGTTTAAAACCCGTTTAAAAACGCTCAGATTTGTTTAACTATTTTTAAAGCGCTCGTTGTGTGGTTTTGTTGTTTGCGACGCTTAGCGTGCGATTTTGAGCTTTAAGCCGTTTGAATATAACCCACCAAGATATCGAGTACAGATTGCTCCTGTTCACTATTCAACCCCAACCATTCACGCGCAACGATATTGGCATCTTCTCGACCAAATTGGTGTGTCGCACCATAAACCATATTAGTACCAAAGCTGAGTTGTTGATCGCCAATCTGGTAAGTCAGCAAATCGGCAAGCGTTCCCTCTTCACGTAATATACGATCGGGTCGTTTTTTGTTTTTTAAGGTTTCAGCTCTCACCGCTTGCCAAGGTGTGCCATCGGGAGCTACTTGGTCTTTGAAGCGTTGCGCGTGAATCTCTTTAAGGTATTCACCCACTTCACTGAGTGCAGGGGTGAGGTTGTTGGTGCGGTTGGCGAGTTGTTGCAATGTATCAGCAATCGATTGTTGACCGACTAAATCAACTGAGAGGAATGCGCCTGCCATTATACGTTAAGCCCTAATGCTTCCATCTCTTCAATCGTGGGCGCTGGGCTCCAACGCTCAAACTGTTCAGGTGTGGCGCTGGCAATCAGTGCTTCAAAGCTCAGAGAAATGTACTCTTTTTCTTTACCTGTCGCTTGCGCTTCTAATGCTTCAAGCTGTTGCCATGCATCATCAGCTAAAGGATCTTGTTTAAAAATTAACTCTGACTGCTGTAAAAGAGAAAGCTTATTCATTTAATTTTTCCATCATATTATCAAACCATGCCACGATATCAGGCCAGTGATTGTTTAACTCATTACGATCTAAGACGTAAGCAGTAAAATGCTCTGCAAACCACTCTTTGCTGTCTTTGTTGGCGTAGCGTGTTAAGTATAAATCAGTTGGGCGCTCAGGAACGCCTAACTTGTAATGCACTTGATGCCCCATCTCATGTAGCCAAGTAAGAAAAACAGCCTCATTGTCATAGAGGTCACCGCCAGCCTCTGCAAAAGCATACCAACGTTCATCTCCATCATCAAAATGGTGACGACCTTTTTTCATAATACCTTGCTGAATAATCAGCTTAACATCATCAAGTATAGCTTGTGTATTCACCTTTTTAAGATCTGCGTTTAAAAAAGTGTTGATCACAATATGCTGAAAATCAGCACGGGTAAAGCCTAATGGTTTATTTGCTCTTCTCACAGTAAACAGTTTTAAAGCATCCATAGGTTCAACATCAAGGTACTTAGCAACGTCATTAGCAATCAAAGCCGCCTGTGCATTCAACGTCATTTCAGACTCTTTAATAAATAGCGTTTTGCGATTATTCTTTTTAATAAATGCACTTAACAGCTGAATTTGAGGGGCTGCATCCGTTAACATTAATTTATCTAACACATCATTTAAACGATGAATATCCACCTTTTCAACACTACTAAATGCCGTGGGCACAATCCGCTCTGGTGTTTGATAAGGTACGGCAGAATCGATCAGCTTTTGTTTTTGACGCGTTAATTGTTCGCTTGCATGAGGCGCATAGTCAAAACTTGGATCAATCCCTTTGGGCACTTTAATCACTTCGCCCGTTTTCTTGTCGATGTAATCAACCAGTTCAATATCAGGTGCTTTGTCATCTGTGCCTTTGCGTTTACCAGACACTTTACATTTACACCCCCAACCATTTGATGGGAAATGCGTTTGCCAAAAAGAATCATCTCTGGGCAGGGTCAGACCATGCCACGCTTTGTGCTGAATACGTGGATTAAAGCTATCGCCATGTTGGTACTGCCAAAATTCAAACTGTTGCAACTGTGCCCATCGGCCTGCGTTGTAGCTTTGGCGTAGGTTGGTATTGTAAATGATACGCGCACGCCAATCTTTATTACCCGTATGTTGCCAACCGTTCTTCTTTACGATTTCGTTAAACTCAGACTTAAACCAGCCAATGCCTTTGCCTTCACTAATGGCAATATCCACCGCTTTACGAAAACTATTAAGCAGATCGTTTTCCATTGCGCCAGCCACCATAAATGCGCTGTTATGGGCGTTGCCCCAAATATCGTCCCACGCTTCTGTGCTGATATTGAGCTTGGCCCGAAAGAAGTCTATCTGCTCTTTAAAGGGTAACGAGCCATAACGGGCGCTACTCATTGGCTTCGCTCTCTGCTTCATTTGCTACATCAGCACGACCCGCTAATTCACTGGTTGCCATCGCTTGCGCCATCAACTCCGTGACATCATCCAGTGATAAATGGGTATCTGCCAATAAGGTTTGTAACTCATCTAAGCTATTGGCTTGCTCAACAAGCTGGTAAATCGCTTGGTTCATCGCGTCTAGGTTATCACTCATCTGTGCGCCTAATTGTTTAGCGAACTGACTAGGGGCATCGTGCTCATCACTGAGTTGTTTAATTTTGTGAAGGGTTGCCTTGGCACTTAATGCCACTAACTCTGCTTGTTTTGGTTTAGCCGGCTCGACAGTTGGCGTGCCTAATATCGCCTCGTCTTTATCGGCAATCGGAATTTGTAATCTATCGTGTAACCAATTTACGGGAATACGTGCGCCTAAGCCAACCAATGCAGGTAATGAGTCAGCGACACTTTTCATATCATCAGGCTCAACCAGATTGAATTCAAAGCGTGGTAATCGGCGCTCTGATTGATACGTTGAGCCATTCATTACGTATAACGGGTAAACAATGTCACGGGTAATAGTGGCGGCTATCTGCTTTAAGTCGGAGTTACGAAACTCTAAGCGCACTTCGTTATGTACGTTACCTAATGCATTGGTTGATGATTTCCCATCGGCCTGTGAGGTCAGCGTTCCACCAATGATCGCTTTAGATTGTGACTTCTCACACCAGCTTATCATCGCTTCAAAGGGCTCAGCACCACCCACGGCAGCACTGTGAAAGTCCAGCTCCATGCCTTTGGGAATAATGCCACCCGCGTTATGCCCGATACTCATCACTGCGCGTAACAACGTGGCTTTTTCTTCTTTACTTGCTCCACTTGGGTACTTACCTAATCGCAGTGGCAAGCCATAAATCTCTAAAAACTCCGCTAAGTCACGCACCGATAAGTTTTTAAACAGAAACGGCCATGCGATTTGACGCACTAAACCCGCACGCCCTAAGTAGCCTGATTTTGCTTTATGTTGATGCACCACCCAACCGAACGGTTGTAATGCAGCACCCAATAGCGAGTTATCTCGAAGCATGATTTGCTCACGGTTTTCAGGGTTTAGCTGAAACCAAGACTGTGGGCGAAACAGCAAATCGTCAATTACCCATTGGTTATTGTCTTTACGCCATTTAATTTCAAGGCATGAAAACCCTTTAAAGATACCATCTGCCATGTCTAAAATGGCATCATCCATCAGCATCGAGTCATCTAGCGACTGCTTAATCATCTGCGCATCTTCAATTTCAGCAGGCGTTGCATCGCGTGGTGGGGTGATATCCCATTCAACACATAACAAAGCTTTGCGACGTTTTTCAACTTCACAGTACACATGCGCATCTTTTTCAAGAATGTCTTCAGCGAGTTCCATTTGTGAGATTAAATGACCGCTCTCCGCTTCTTTTAGAATGGTCGCCAGTCGCGTAGGTGTTAGCCCACTGGTTGGGTGCTCATCAATATGTTGATGCAAGTGTGCAAGCTGTGATTCATCGCTTTGTTGCTGCTCAAGCTGTTTGGTCGATTTAATCGGGTTACCGTGAATATCTATTAGCATTGTTTTTCCTACCAACCTCTAGGCTGAAATTCGTTAAAATCATCGTCATCGTTTGACGGGTCAAAGCGTGAAGCGCTTTCGGGAATCGCTTCAAACTCAATGGCGCTACCTTCCATCTCACTGGCACGATTTGCCATTGCCAGCCCAACGGCCATATCACCATGACGCTGTTTGCCGTCTTCACCTTTGCTTTTGCCTTTCTCTATTTTCGGTACACCGTTGATCACTTTGATATGGCGTAAATCATCAAGATTGTCGGCATGTTTAGGTAGCTGAATATTGCCATCTTCAAACTCGGCTTTAAGTTTGGGCATCCATTCGCGATACCATTTTTCATTGAGCATGATGCACTCGACCATCTCCGCGCCGTATTTCAGTAACGCTTGCTCGGCTAAATAACCGCCATTACCCGTTGCATCAAAGGCCATGCCCACTAAGCGAGGGATAGAATCGAGCATATAAAACAGTACTTGTCGCTGTTGGTCGTAGGTCAGGTTGCGCAGCTCTACTTGAAACGGCACGTGTTTGCTTAAATCTTTGCGGATTTCCATCGGAATCAAAACGGTTAAATCGCCTTTACGGGCGAAATCTTCCCCAAAGGAATGGCTATGGTCATCATTCAAGGTTTCAAGCAAGGGCGCTAAAACTTCATCGCACCATGTTTCAATTTCTAACTCGCGACGGTGCTTGCTCCACGTAATAAACTCATCGCCTGCTTCATATTTAACAATGGGGTAATCGGCGTTCATTGCCTGTTCAATGTGGCTTCGCAACAGGTAAGCGCCACCGCCTTGCTTGGGCACACAGTAATACTCTTCTAGCGCATCTTCTTTACTGGCTGTGGCTTTGAGTAGCCCTGCAATCCAATCGTCTTGCGCTTGTTGCGACCAGGGCTTTTTAGTGATTTGGCAGATACGTTTATAAAGCCCATCCGCGCAGGCATCATCAAGGGTGATGGTATGCACGCTGTAATCTTTTTTACCTGCTCGACTATCTTGAATCAGTTGGTTGAAGAGGTTATCAACGCTGTTGTGGGTACTGATTAAGCGAATTTTACTGCCCCACATAGTCAGGGCTAAGGCGGCTTTTAATACTTCCGCGAGTCTGTCATGAAAGGCGGCTTCATCAATGGTCACGTTACCTTGCATACCCCGTAGGTTTGATGGGTTACTTGATAGCGCTTGAATTTTAAAGCCACTGGCAAAGTAGATAACAAAGGTTAATATCTCCTTGTCTCCGCTTTTACCATCACCTGCATCGATGAATACTTCTTCTTGAATTTCGCCTGCGGCTTTATTGAATACCTTGGCCCACATAGCGGCTGCATCAATAAATTCACGCGCCATCTCTTTGTTTGAGCCAACGTAAAAATGATGACAACCACCGTGCGCTTTTTGTGCTGAGGCGGTCAATACTCCATCAGCTGCTTCCGCCCAAGTTAAACCGGTTCTACGTGATTTCTCGGCAATCTTTAAAGGTGATTCATCAGCAATCCAACGCTTTTGATAACCTAATAGCACTTCCTTTTCATCAAAAGAGGTGCCATCAAATATATTGGGTTTGGTAAGATCTGGTTGTGCCATTAGGCAATCCCTAATATTTCAGCTTTCAGCTGGTCAACGGCTTCTTTGGTTAAGCCAGCTGCTTTCACTACTTTATCAGCCACCGCGGCAGCTTCTTCTGCAAAAGCTTTGCGGATCTCTTTTTCACGCTTATGAGAGAGCATGGCGGTTTGCTCTAAGCGCTGACATGCAAGCATCACATCTTTAATCATGCCAACATCAACGTCAGTATCACCATCGCTGTTCATCATCGCTTTAAATAACTGAGAACGGCCCATTTCAAGCACTAACTTAGTGACTTCACCCGTTGGTTTGTCGCCCAATTCAGCGACCCATACTTGTGATATTTCACGCATTTCACGTAGGTTTTTACCTACTTTTTCCATCTTCGATGAATAGCGGTTAACGCCCGATGTTGAAGGTTTAATGCTTTCGTCATAACCTTGTTCGTCAATGTAGCTATGCACCGCCTCGACGATCTCTTTTTGTGAATGCTTACTGTTACGCAATAAGCTATCTAACAGTTTTTTAACGTCATCAGGAAGCAAATCAATTTTAGAGCGCTTTCCACGCGTGGCTTTATCGCTCATATTATTCCCCCGGACGTGGACGCTTAATGCCTGGTTGAATTGCCAATCCTTTTGCAACATCCAAACCACGAGAGGTTAATTTGGCTAAATGAGTGCCGTTTTGTAATACCGTCAACTCAATGCAATCTTGCTCTTCAAGCCATGCTAACTGTGTTCTCAGTGCGTCGCGACTAATAGAAAGGCTATAAACACCAAGGCCATCTTGTAAAATTGACTCATTTAAGTCATAACCTAAGTCTTCACTTAATAAGCGCAAAACCACCAAGCGTTGATGCTCTTGCATGATCTGTTTCATCGACATTATCTTTTTTCTCCCTGTATTTCGTTTTCAACCAACATTTCGGTAGTGCGCTGTAGTTTTGATAACTGCACTGACACACCATCCATTTTTCCGCCTATTTCAACTATTTTTAGTGCGAGTTGGTGCATGTCTTTATCTGTTGGCAACTGCTTGACATCATTGACAACTTGGGTAATTCGTCGCTCTAAATCATCAACATGTGTTTTGCTAGCGTAAGTTTTTCTCATCGCCCACGTTGTGCCATAAAAAATAACAGACAAAAGCGCATAGATTTGTACCCAGTATTTCCCAATAAATTCAAACAAAGTGCTTTTCCTTTTTCTCTATTGCGCTTTGACAGTCAACACAACGAGATGCGGATGGCATTTTTGCAACGCGTTCAGGATTAATCGGCTCGTTACAATCAATGCAATAATGTGTGTTACCAATCACATGTACTGGCTCGTTTTTATGCGCTCTTTGTGCAGCGATATGACTTTCTAACCACACTTCATTCTGTTGATTGGCGTTATCAATGATGTCGCTCATTTGCTTATATCTCCCTGTGTGCCAGTTTTCACAATGGCCTGCTTTATCCCTTGTAAAATGCCGACTGGTTGAATACCTGCTGCAACTTGTTTATCAAGCGAGCGCTTATGAATGCTAATGCCCAACACAGACAGCGCGATACCAAACAGGGGCGTAAGCGCAACCACGCTATTCACTAAATCAGCTGCTTTTTCTGGATGAAAGACCATGGCATAGGTCAACCCAAAAAAAACCAAGCACCACGCGAGGCACATTGCATAACCAAAGGTCGGTCGCCAGCGTCTGACATAGGCATCGTGACTGGCGAGTTCAGCTTGCATAGTGACGTGTTGCTGTTGCAGTGCATGTTTGCGTTCATCGCTTTCAAGCTCTGCATGTTTAAAGGCGAGGTTTTTCAACTGAATTTGATTATCCAATTCTAATTTTTTAAGGATGATTAACGCATCAGGATTGCTTTTAAGCGATTGCTCTATCGCTTCGGGCGTATTGTCACAACCCAGTGCAGAAGCAACCATCCCCCCAACGGCAGCGCCAGCAGGACCACCAATTAAGGTGCCGATTAATGGTGCGCTACTGCCGATAATATTTTTGATGTTATCCCACATTAACTTCCCCCCAACGGGCTTTGGTGCCACGCAAATCTACATGGGTGAACGTTGCGTAAAACCCTAACCCTAAAAGATTGGCATAAGGTGCATCTTCTAAATAGGCATAAACATGACGAGGTGAAACACCGCGCATCACAATATCAACGGCATTACCTTTAACGTGTTGGCTATTTTCAGCACCTCCCACTGCTTTATTGTGTTTTTCACAACGGTAGGCGCTGTTGATGTAAACGGGGGCATTGAAGTGAGCGCGTAGGTCTTCAAGGATGATAACTAAGCCTAAATTTATCTTTTGCTCCCCACAGCAGGCGCATTGAAACTCTGTTTTTGAGAAGTGTTTTGTAATTTTCATTGTTAATCCCGAATGACCTCAATCCCAATTAGGTAATGGTTCGAGTATGCTGAACTTGGGGATTTATTGGATTTGAAGTGATTCGGGATATATAACTTGCTGTAGGTGTTCTTAAAATATTGTAGGTGATTAATTCTTCTAATTATTCTTCATGGTCGATAATGATAAGGACACTTTTTGCAGTATCATAAAGCACAAGTAGCGAGTAGGCAAAAACTCCAATAATCAAAACATTTAAAAGCAATGGTAAGTTTTCAATTGAAGATATATGAATAGAACCTTTTACGCTTAAAACTATGATAGAAATAACAATTAAAGAGATCTGCTCTTTTATGGAAAGAAGCATTTGATCCCTAGTTCTTTTAAAACAACTAGCTCCACCTTTCGCATCAACCATTTCTCTAACTTTGGTTAAAACAATTCCCATTGTTGTTGCGTTTATTGCCAACAATGCAATAAGAATTGTTATTAAATTTTCACTAAGAAACTTATGTAGAAACTCAGAACAAAGCCACAGGTTTAGAATTTCAGCGATAAAGCCGATACCTAATGCTAAGAATGAAGTTTTTACAATATGCGAAATCATTTGAGTAACTCTTTTAAAATTGAGGCTAGTTGTTCTGCACCGCCAGTCATCTCTATTTCTCCTAATGTTAACTCTTTAACTGTGCGAGAGGTTTGATGATGCTTTTTAATTCCATCTATTTTAACTGAAATGTTGCCACCTCCTTCACTGCTATAGTCAACTAAACCCTTAAGGGCTGCATTATCTTCTTCTAAGTAAAGCGCTGCATCTGGTTCCGATTCAATTTTCAAATGGTTTCGAGTTGAATTGGTGCATTTTGCGAATAGTTTTAAATCATCAGGTAATGTGCCTGATATATTTGCCATGTTAGGGGTTATTATTTCAAAATCAACTGATTTTATTTTCCCTCTATGCCGCCTTAAGAGTGTCCAAAATTGCTGTTTCTCAAATAAAGGCTCATAGATTGCACGGAGGTGAAAGTGTGTTAATTGAGGTTCAAGTTTTTCAAGGATTAACTTCGCCACCGTTTCACATTTTGCAAACGCAGTTGTACGTTTCTGTACAGCAATGTATTGCTTTTCTGGATGGTTCCAGATTGCAACCATGATTGATGGCCAACTATCAACAGCTTCGTTTTTAAAATCCCGAGTTTCAAGATGTAGTGTTTTGTTATGTGCTAGTCTATATAAGAAGAAATCTTCTTCCTGATGTAAAAGCTTAACCGCAGTTTTACAGGTCTGATTTGAAAAATCTTTTTGTCCTACAAGAGCGTCTTTAAAGAAAGAGTTCTTACGAGCAATGATATCTTCAATGTTATTAGCTCCACTAAATAAATCGCCTTGAAAATATCTATCTACGGGTAGAATTTGATATCTGAATAATTCAAAAGTATTAGTTTTGCTGATCATATATATCCTTGTATGGAACAAGCAGACTGTTTTTATTCATAATGAATCTAATCATACATAGATTAATTATTTAATAAATTAAATGACACGTAAAACAGAATTTAATACATAAAAAAGCCCCAATGAAGGGGCGAGGGTTAATCTGTTTAGTTAGATTTCGTCATTCGACGCAGGGAGAGCCAACAAGTTCAAGTGCAGTAGACATTCCAAATTTAAATATATCAGCATGAACTCCTTCTAATGTTAATTCGCCTGCTTTTATCGTTTTAAGATCCATCATTTTAACGAGTGATAGCTTTAACTGTGCATACTCTGCGACAATTTCATTCATGAACGCAAGGTTTGCAGCTGATACGCTGACGGTTTCATCTACTGGAATAGTCGCGCCAAATCGGTCTTCTAAATTAGCCTGGATGGCTTTGGACTCTATTAGTTGTGCCTCTGCTTGTTTAGCAATTAATTCATGTTTCATATTCATTTCCTGTTTTCACCCATCAAAAGTGGTGGGTTTGCACCAAAAAGCCCCAATGAAGGGGCTGAAATATTTGGTTAATTAAATCAACTTAATATTTTCACACCTCACCCAATCGCGGTCATCTTCATCACACTCATTTACAAGGCCAATTAATCGCTCTTCAAATTCAACTCCTCCAATTAATCTTTCCTTTCCCTTATAAATGCACTTCATTGATGCACCAAAACTAGTTTTATCAAATTGCTCTAATGTCATATAAATTTCCTATTTTCACCCATCAAAAGTGGTGGGTTTGCACCAAAAAGCCCCAATGAAGGGGCGGTGGTTTAACTAACAACTAACGGCTAACCGCTTTCTTCAAAACAAACTCTTCTGTCTGCGGTTAAGTTGAATTTTGCGTTGTTTAGCAAGAATGTCGTAAATAGTGCGTTCCGTGAGATCATGCTCTCGGGCTAGCTGGCTAATGTTATTGCCTCTAAAACGATTGAATATGTGCAAGTCGCGTAACGCTTCTTTTAAGGTTTTGTTGGTTGGCAGGTATAATTCGCGCCCCCCTAAATAGTGTGATTGCGCAGTGATGATGCTGACCGCTAAACGATGTTTGCTGTTATCGTCAAATGTTAAGCTTTGTAGCTCACGCAATACCACGGCATATAAGGTTTGTAGTCGTTCTGGCCAGCGCAATACCGACCATTGATGATCGTCGTCGCTCAGCGCTTCAAGCTGTTTATTGAGGGCGTTCAACTCGGTTTCGTCAATCTCACCCAATAGGCTTAATTGGTTCTCTTCAGGCATTGGTTTTCACTCCTACTTTTGCGTTGAATTTCTTAAACAAAGCATCTCTCTTTGCATCGTTTTCGGCATCGGTCACTGCACCACCAAACTCTTTAATCTCGATACTTGAGCCTTGTTTAACCGGCGTTGAACTGGCAGTAAACTCACCTTGAATGGTGTTTAACACTTGCTTGAGGTAGTTATGATTAGCCAACGGTTTAGGCACTTGGTTATAACTAAGCTGTTGCTGACGTTTTGCATGTAAACTTTGCACTGTGTCATTGAGTGCTTTAGCCAAACACGCTGGGTTTTTATGTAAATCCAGCGTTTCGGTCATTAATTTATGAGCGCGGGCATTGCTTAAATCGCTTTTTTCAGGACGAAACAGGCTGATATAACTCACCACGGCTTGCCCTAAACGCTTATCAAGTTTGCTGATTGCACCCAATAATTCACGACCTGCATCATCGCTGATTAACGCATCTAAATGCAGGTGGGTGCGACAAATCGGGCAACGACCTAGCTTCATTATTTTTCATCCTCTGCATCTATATCATGCCTTGGGTGGGTACTATCACGCCCAGGGAACATATTATTGAAATGATTAACTAAATCTGCATAAGGCATGACTCCCACTACTTCGTGTGGCGTTAATGCTTTTGTCATTTCTCTGATATGCCATTTTTTTAGCGTTTCGATGATTTTACTTGCCTGTTGTGGGCTTAAAAAACGTAAGCTAGTAACGGCAAACATGCCCGTTTGACGGGTTTGATTGTTGATAAACTTATCAAGCGCCGTTTCGCTACCATCTTTCACAAACCCATGACGTTGCATGGTTATCCAAATTGCCACAATTTTATCCTGTGGTTTACGGCTATAAGCGGTTTGGTCGCTTGGGCGAGAGAAACGTTTACCGTTTTTATTCGTTGGGGCTTTCGCTTTGAACCCGCGTTTTTCCATAGAATGCAATACCATCATCAGTTCAGCAAAGTTCATCTCAGAGCAGCTTGTTTTGTCTGTTGCTTCTTTTAAAATTGCACGGTAAAGGTCGTCATCTAATCCCAACTGACCTTTTGCTATGTGGATTTTGGTGATTAATGTTTTGATTGATACGGGGTAAGCCATGTTCACACTCCTTGAGAGGCATTCATGCCAAGTGCTAAATCCCAACAACGTTTGCGTAATTTTGCTAATGCGTCGCGGCTATTAGCTGCGTCATATTGAACGCTTGGCGCCGCTGCAGATATTTTCAGCACTTTGATTGAGTAGGGAGATGCCTGAATGCGTATAATATAAATAGGGTTTTCTTCCAGCTCTTTAAATATTTTTGCCGAATACTGGTATTGGATACCCATATCTGTTGCTAACCCTCTACGGGTATAAAATTTTCTATTACGCTGCATTTCATATGCAATCTGCAATGCTGTTATCTTAAAGCTCATAAAATTCTCCTTGCTGCTCATCAGTACCCAGCCACAACGCTAGGCAGACACGACCACTAAATTAAGTGAGCGTGTTTCGCTCGGTTAAAGTTTGGAATATTCAAGCACCACAGGGCGGTACTCTTCGTTTTTGTCACGTCGATAAATACGCAGGTAAGGTATTGAAGCCGTGACCTGAATCGCATCACGTGCGGCTTTCATTGCCTGTTCCCATTTATCGTCTTGAATATCTAAGCGACCTAATGCCAGCACTTGGTTAACATCAATATTGCCCTGTTTATCTACCTTAAAGGCCATATCAACCATGGTCATTAAGTTCGGGTTTGCACCATCTGACCAACTATGAATACATTCATCGATAAGCTCTTTTGCTATTTGAATACGTTCATCAAAATGACGTACATCGGCTTTTGAACGGTTAATGCGAAACTCACCATCGAAGCTATGCAACGTCACATTGCCTTTTTTGCCACCCAATGTTTTGTCGTACTCGTTGGCGCTCAACTCAACAAAGGCGTTAATTTCACCCATCGCCCAGGCTTTATGCTCGGCAATAAGGGTTTGTAAACCTTGTGCTTTTTCAGCGATTTTCAGGACTAACTCATCACGTAACAGGTCAATCTGTTTAATGTTTTCGATACGAACGAGGTTGCCGTGAGCGTTGCGACGGTATCCCTCTGGGATGTTGTTTTTTTCATCTTTCATGCTGTTTTCCTTTGATTGCACTATTGGTTATTGGATAACGGCAACATGGCAACCAAGCCACATGCCAAGACGGTATTGAATGCCTGACTCATCAGTACAGTGAGAGGCTGTTTTTTTAATTCGGTAGTGATGAGGAATGCCTCGCACTAAAACCATTGGGCGTTTACCTGTACGGCTCACGTTGACCACTTCAAAACCTTGCTGAGTAAAAAGTTTGTTAACTAGGCACATGGTGTGGCTCCTTGTTTAATGCCGTGAAACTGCTCAAGCATTTTTTTATGACGTAAACGTGTTGCTAATGTAGGTGGTACGCGCTTGTCAAAGCACTGAATACGTCCTTTAAACTGTTGACGTAAACGGCGGTACGCTTTTTTCCAACCTGCACGGTTCGGGCGGAAGGTGACCACTAATTTTTCACACACGTTAAAATCTTCATCAAGATCAATATCAAGGTCAAACTCGGTTTCTGTTGATACAGATATTTCATACTGCAAGCCATCATCAAGCAGGTATTGATCGTTGCTTGTGGTGACGATAAACTCACCACGAATTTTAGGTAAACGGCGGTTAAACATGGTCGGCTCCCTCTTGTTTTAGGTCGTTAAAAGCAGATCGAATATGTGATTCATTCATACGCTGGTTACTACCTTGGGCAATCATTGAAGCAAGGCGTAATGTGTGACTTAACTTTCTTAACTGCCCACGTTTTCCTGCAATGTTATTAATAAGATCAAGCTCTACATCACTGGTTAGTCCCCATGCAGTGGCGATAGAGGTAATATCACTTTGCTTTACTTTTGGAATAGAAAGGCGTTTTGCAATGCGTGATTCAAGGCGTGAAAGGTCAACTTTGCGAGAGTCGCCAACCATCTTGCCGTACACCGTTGGGTTGCCTACTAACGCAAGACCAACACCCACTTTTTGTTGCATCACGCGCAATTCTTCAATCACTTCTAGCTGCAGGTGGTCGGCTTCGTCAATCACGATCAGACCATTAGTGCCCTCTAAACGATGGCGGATAACATGACAAAGTGAGTTAGCACGACGCGGTGGGTTCTCAATGCCTAGCTCCATTGCAAGTTCATAGAAAAAACCTACAAGGCTAGAAAGACTTGGTGAAGCAACGACTAGCCAGCAGTTTGGTGCATTGTCGGCGTAATATTTAGCGGCTGCGCTTTTACCAACACCAGGAGCCCCCATTACGACACTCATACCATCACCACGGCTCGCTTGTGCATAACGCAGTGTTGAAATAACTTGCTTTGCAGTCGTTGTTTTTACAAAGTCAGGTGCACTGGGCATGACGCTTTGTTTGTTAGTGTGAAGCTCAAGCCATTGACTTAATGTGCTAATAATCGGCGCGTTATCACCGGTATAACTGTTAGATAAAAACTGCGACAAGCGTGTTTTACCAATCGATGTTTCACGTGATATCTGTGCCTGTGTGTAGCTTGAGCTATTAATAAGCGTGTTAATTGACTCACGCAGTGAATTGGCATTACTGTTAATTGAAATTACATTTTCTTCTGTCATAATATTGTCCTTAATTGAAAGTTAATTGTTATTTAAAGCCTGTTTATATTTGCCCTATAAGCAGGCTTTTTTATATCTCATCGCCTAGCTGGATTAAGTCCATCGCTCTGCAAAATGCATCTTCCCGCTCATCTACTTCTACTTGCTGCTTACGTAGGGTGTTACCCACCTGTTGGAACATTTCTACAATTTTTGTTTCTGGCGGTGGCGGTGGTTCAATAGCAGGCATTTGTGCAGCCACTTCTGCTATATCCATTTTTTGCTGTGCTTGCGCTGCTTTCTTGGTCGCTTTGGTGTATTGGGTGCGGTGTCTATGTTGTTCACGCGCAGCGCTAGTATCATTAAAGCCAGCCATATCAATACATTCAGCTTCACAGATAAAACGACCATCAAGGCTGTAGCAAAGCACGCTTTTATGTAGGTTTCTTGGGTCGAAGCGGATCTCTAATTTATTGCTTTTAAGTTGCATTCCAATCAACTCAAGGTTGCTATAACGGTTTTTACGATTAGCTATCGTGCCACCGGATTGCAGAGTAAATGAGCCATCTTTTTGTAGCGTGACGCTCTCAGCTGTCAGCATTAACAAACGTAACTGTTCTTTGGTTGCTTTTTTGATTTGTGAAGCTTGATAACTCACATCAAACACTTCATTAAAAGAGGAAAGCCCCATACAGACTTCAGTTTCACGCTTAGCACGTGCGTTAAATTGAGCAACACCTGCTTCAACTGATTGCAAAAAAGCATCAACTGCAATCGCTTTAGAGCCGTAATTGTCAGGCTTAGCCATTGGGTTAGCGCCTGTATAACCACCCGCATTTAATGGGTGCTTATCGATCATCTCTTCAAGACCTCCCACACCAAAAGCACGCTCAATCGGTTTTGCTTGGCCGTGACCTTTGCCATAGTTGATGCTTGTCCAATGCAATTTAATGCCAAGTAACGGAATGATCCCTTTTGGGTCATCCTCTTTGACTTTGAAGCGGTAACGGTTTTTAACGCCACCTGTCATTTTTTTATTGGCGGCAGCACGGGTGTTATCTATCGTGACTTCTTTCGGGATGCCGTACTGTTCAATCACACTCATTAAAGCAAGGCGGATAGAGTCGGTGTTTTCTGATATATCGGTGTAGTAACCCACAATTTTACGGCTGTAAATGTCCTGCCAAAACCATGTTTTAGGGCGAACAATTTCACCATTGTGCCAACGAACAAACACATTGTGTTGGTAACCATCACCGTTGATATGCTCCATTGCATGCATGTTTAAAACCGTTCTGCGTTGCGATGGGTAAAGGCTCATCAGTGCATGCTCGCCTTCACGAAGTAGCACGATTTCATCTTTGGTGATTTCACGCTTTATTTTGCGAATAATGGAAGATTCCGATGGTACAACCCAACCTTTATCTTCACCTGCAATAATGGTGCGTTCGATACTTGTTGTTAAACAAGGTTGCTCAAGGCGCAAATAATCAGCCTTTAAAAACTCCCATGCTTCAGGTGTAAATTCTGCATCTAATGCTGCTTTACGCGCTTTATATTTGGGAACAAATAAGGTGATCCAATCGCAACGTTCATAACCATCAACGGTATAGAAAGTACGACGAACGGTCCCCACACTAGATTCAAACTTTTCAGCCACCATCTCTAATGCATTTTTAATAGGAATGTTTTGGCTACGTAAGTCTGCGACTGCACAGGCAATAGTAAACTTATGCTGTGCTTTTTCTTTATGCTTACTGGTTGCTTTTTCATAGCTATACCAGAGCGCTTCAGGGCAGTAACTTAATTCGCTACTGTCTTTTTTCGGTAGGTCAAACACAGTGCCATTCACTTCAATTTGTGATGCTTGAAGCATTAAATGAGCGCGTGTTTCGGTTGGTAATGAGTCGATGTGAAACTCTTTACCACCACCTTGACCAGAGCGAGGACGAGATTGCCATTGCTCTTTGTTGGCTTTTGCATTTATGTTCTGCACAGTGCTAGGCAGGTTAGGCACCTCACATAACTCTGTTGCTGAAAACCAATATTTCATTTTACTAATCCCTTTAACTGTTTCGTTAACATCTTTCGCTATAACACTTAACTGTTATATACTTCTAGGCACACCTATAACCAAGGAAGTTAAAAATGAAACCACCTGTAACCAGATCAATGCCTTTACCAAGAGAAGAAACCCTCTCACTATTTTTTGCTGGCGAAATAGAGATCGAATTACAACGTTTCATTGATGGAATCGACATGCCACCTAACAGCAAACATGATCTTTCTGAATTAGAGTGGTCAAATTTCATGTATGAAATCACAACGCGTCTTGGTACGGCTGCACCCGAAAGCGATAGCGTGAGGCAGTTGATGCGCGATGTAGATTACCGATTGGTTCAAACGCTTCATGCAAGGTTGAGCAGCGCAATCCAGCGGATGAATGAGATTGTGAATTATGAGTTTGAGGCTCAAGGCGGTCGTCGTGACATTGTGTGTCTGTTACCAACAACGTTTCCAGCTCGCTTTGGTGTGCTGATTGGAGAGGGACGATTGCAACTTGCAAAGGTCGAACAATACGATTTATTGCAGTAAGAACTTGAATTTTAAGCATGGCAACCTCCGAAAGCAGGTTTGTTATAACGGCTTGGCCAAATTTCAGCTGGTTCAAGGCCAAGGGCGTTGGCAATAATCCGCTCGCCTTTAGGCCACTTGCTGTTAAGTGCATTTTGCAAAGTAGATGAAGAATAACCCTGTGCACGAGCTAGGGCTGCGAGGCTGGTGCCACGTTTTTTTAGACCAGCGATAATGTCGGCACGATGCATATCCTGCTTTGTATTTTGATGTGAGTTTAATGCTTGCATTTTTTTTGCTCCTTGATTTAACTGTTTTCGTGAACTCATTTGCTTACGATTTCAATTAAGATAAACCTGTATGGGTTTAATTGCAAGTTGTTTTTGAACTTGAATGCGAGATTCACGAACCCATTCAAGTTAGTAACTGTCTCTTTTGCTCTTAAATAAGGCAAAAAAGCATATTTATCAATGGATTAAAAGAATATGACTGATAAAAAAGAACTTGAATGCACTCGTTCAAGTAAACCTGGTGAACTTGAATGTTTCCAGTCGCGCTTAAATAAAATCATTGGCACAAACAGCGCTCGCTCTTTAGCCTTGAAAGCTGGAGTATCTCCAACAGCTTTGCGAAAATATATAGATGGTGAATCAACACCAAATCTTGAAAGGTTGATTGCAATCGCTAATGCAGGTGGTGTATCTGTTCAGTGGCTAGCAACAGGTGAAGAAGTAGCTGAAAGGGTTGAATACCTTGAAGCGCCAACGGTAGGTGAACCATCTGATTTTGATGATTTTGTACTAATACCTGGGTATAGCGTGCAAGTTTCAGCTGGATTTGGTTCAGTAGGTAATGATGAAAAAATTCCTACTCGACATTTGGCGTTTCGTAAGAAGTGGTTGCAGTACAAGGGGTTCAAGCCACAAGACCTAATTGCCTTATGGGCGAAAGGTGATTCGATGGAGCCAAGTATTGGTGATAACAATACGTTAATCGTCCATACAGCAGAAAACAAACCTGTAGATGGCAATATCTATATATTTAGGCTTGAAGATCAACTGGTAGTCAAAAGAGTGCAGGTAAATTTATTCGGTAGTTACCTGTTAATCAGCGATAACTCTCACTACCCACCAATGGAAATAAAAAAAGCAGACATGGAACAATTTGATGTAATCGGCAAGGTAGTACACATCGCAAAAGATGTGTAAGAACAGCGTTTAAACATTCATTAAATTTGTTTAACAGAAAAATGCCGTTTCTCATTTTAAACGGCATTTTCCCCAAATCAGATTAAAAGATCTCATTTTTACAAGATCACGATCTAACCAAATAACCATATTACAAAAAGGAAGATTAAAGCGCACCAGGACAGCACGCAATCAAACAGAAGAGACCCCCTCTAAACTAAGCCACAACAGGCTTTACAGCCGTTAGAACACCACAATAAAACTATCGCCAAAATCATCACCACACTTACTTATTCAACCACATACCACCGTAAAATTTCACCAAATTCCATATCTCTCTTTAGATCTCATTCTTTATGACCCTATACAGTTATCAAAAAATACGTGTAATATTTTAGAGCTTTAGTACAAAAAAAAGAACCTCGAATTACCCTGAAATTTATTATGGAAAAAATAATAATGACAGGAAAGCCGACTCCAAATAACCATGAGGGGTGCATGTTAAAGTATTCAAAAAAAATCATAACAGCTGAAAGAGCTGTCCCGATAATAATTAGCATAGTAACTAAAAGAAACCTACTCATCAGTTTCCAAGGCGGAAATAGAAAATTTGTTTTTCCTTCTTGATTTGTCATTATTGAGCTAACTCCTCATATATCCCTATAGCGATAGAGTTAACATTACCAGATAATCCACTACCTGAAAAACTCATTGCAGCACCAATGGTATCTTTTAACTGCAATTTAAGAGACTGTGTTATTTGTATGCCTGAATAGCGCTTAGGAAAACTCCCACTGTTCACCATACTTTTTAATAGCTTGTTCGATACACCAGGGTTATTTAAACGAATAACTTCTTGAGTTAATCGTTTTCTTTCAGAACGAGATAACCCTTTTAAAATTGATGAAGCGCTTTTTCCACTATTAGCCATTAAAAGCTTTACGGTTTTTAATGTAGCGGCACCAGCAGCTACAGCTCCTGCTAGTGAGATAATATCTAAGGCAGTAGTCATATTTTGATACCACTCTTGTGAATCAAGAAAATCATTAACTTGAGGGGCTGCTACTTCTAGACCACTTCGCGCAATACCATTGAAGCATTGTGCAGAACTAGCTGCACTTGCGGCTACAGCAAGATAAGTAATTGCAGAGCTTGTTCCGCCCGACAAAGGAATCGCAGCACTACTGCCAAGCACAACGATCCAACCTAAAAAAGCTGCGCCACAACTCAAAACAGTACCAGCAACCTCTTCTACAAGTTTTGACTCTCTAATATTCCCTTGACCACCTTTTAAATGTGCGGCAAATTCACTTTGACTCATCATTTTTGGAGGTTCTCGCAATACAACTTTAATAGGGTGTAAACTACAAGTAGGAATAAATGGTCTCAATTCTACGATGGTATAACTGCTATCAATATAAATCACAGCCGCGCCATTAAGTTCGGGTATGCTGTCTATATTTTTAAATAGTTTATTTTGATTTAAATCATATAAAAGTTTAGTTTTAAGCTGATTTTCATTAAATCGAAATGTGTCATGCATGCTCATTTTAATTCCATATAGAGGACGTTAATTAAATAACAAATATATCACATAAAAATAAAGTTGATAATTACTTTATTTTTATGATTATTTTTTTTGTTGGTTATGGGTGCCTACATTTCAAGTGTCTGAGTGGCTAACTAGGCTGTATAATTTTTCATTTTTACCTGATTATTTTAAATAAAAAATACAATAACTCACAGGTCGTGATCTTTGCTTGATTAATTGTTCTTATTAATTAGTTGGTTAAATGGAGTGATAGTTCGCTGAATTAGCTTAATTAGGTTGGATTATGGGGGGGGAGGGCGTCGCCCTTGGCTTAATGCGTGATTATTTTGGGGAGGGGATTGCCTTTTCTTTTTAGGTAAAAAGCAATATTTGACCCCAGACGCACACGTTAGATATAAATGCACAAAATGACTGTTATGTTAAATGTGGGCTTTTTGATGCATAAATAATGTTTTTTCGTTGTATTTAATATGTGAAATTGATTGTATATATTGCGTTGTAGCGCTCTATCAATCTAGCTCACTAAGGGGCGTCATACGCCCGATAAATAAGGGGCTAATTGGCAATACCCCCCGAGCATAGGTGAGTTTGATTTGGTTACAGTCCAGTAAAGTGTAGTTTACTTATTATTGTTTTTGGCTGAACAGTTAATGCAATAGTCCATATTATTCATCATACCATCATTATCCATCGCTAGAATCTCATTATAAATATCTTGAAGGGGGGTGTTCCCATTACTTGATTCTGCACGTAATTTATCAGCTTCTAATTGCGCTTTTTCTGTTAAAACAATGGTTTTTTGTATATCAACTTTCATTTTTTCGTTGCGAATAATTGAATTTTCTAATGATTCTATGCGAGCAACTTTAACGCTGGCAGCTGTTTGGTATTTTTCATAGGATTCATGTAATGGTATTTTTTGATCAACGGAGGCATTACTATGTAGCTCTTCTTCAACCATTTTGATGGCAACCATTAAATTAGATAGCTGCATACGCATTAACTTCAGTTCGTCATTTAATTTCGTCGTTGCGGCTGAAGCATATCGTACAGCATCTTCGCTTGTCGTAATGAATTCACTGTAATGACCAAAAGTACGTGCATTCTGATTAGCCAATGATGCAACTCGTTTCTTGGCGCTGGCTTCTTTATCTGTGGTTTTGTGTGTAGAAGTGTCAATGTTAATTTCGTTAACTAATTGATTTTTGATCTTATTCGATTCTGTAATAAGCGGTAAATGCGTAGTTTTTACATTTTCATCACTGCGCATTGTGCGCACCGTAGGGGGCATAATCTGCGCATTTATTTTTATATGTCTTCGGGCTGTTGCATAATTTATTTGCTCCTTTTTACACCATGCTTTTACTGATATTCCTGAGTAAGCATACTCCGTTAAAAACTGTTGATGTAGTTTGTGCCATTGTGTTGCCATAAGGACTCCTATTATTTATCTACTCTATAATGTGTATTTATTTGTTTAGTGCATACCATGAAGCTATCTAGCTGTTACTTGTTTTGCTTCAATTGACTCGTGCCATAGTCATTTGTACTTGCTGTGTTTTTTTCTTTTGTTTTTACTTTTGCTTGATACGATAATCGATAAATTGCTTCGGCTTTAGTTTCTTCAAATGATGGATCTCCTCTTTTTATCATGTAGTAACAATTTTTTGGGGTATATAAATGACCGCCATCTGTTATGTCATGCCACATACTGCTTATTGTTTTAAGTAGTTTGTGGGGGTATTGTATTTTTGAACCATCAAGCATTAATGCCATATGATAATGTTGCTTCGATGATTTATATTGTTCTCGACACCATGTGTAACCTAGTCTTTTTATGTTGTAATAGCGTCTTAAGTAAAAGCGCAGTTTACTCAATAATATTTTTAGACCGTTGTTATCAGACGAAAAAGTGGCAACTCGTAAATCAAATACGACAATAAATGTTCGACTATGCTTAGTGATAGTATTTTCCATTTGCTCAATAATCTTCCTCATTTGATGTGTAAAAATAGGCTTGTTCTTACCGCTATTTACTCTAAACACTTTGTTTTTGGTTCTGTATATGGGGTTTTCACTTTTATATTTTGACATTTCAGGAATCGATCAAGACCATAGATATTATTAAATACCCAGTTGTTTTCATTGTATTAATAGCTTTATGCATAGTGTTCATAGGCATTAGTTAATCAATAGCTGATTAATAGAACTGGGTATAAACATAGCAAACTAGATTAAAGTATTTCATTTGCGTTCATTCGTTTTCACAGTCATTGCTGAGTTAACGCATAGGTTGTTTACCTCGCATCCATTCTGCAACATCCTCTTGACGCCACCCAACAGCTCGCTCGTGGTGTAATATTGGTTTTGGGAAAACCTTCTTAATTTTCCACCATCGATATATCGTGCTGTATGGACGGCCTGTTATTTGACAGACTTCTGCCGTTGATAATACTTTCATTTATTTTTCCTTGTTCATTGTTGCGTATTAGCTAAACTTTTTACGTGTGATTGCTGGCCTTCAATATTTGTTTCATTTTGCTATCTAAAATAATGTTGTATTTATAGTTTCTCCCTTCAAATTACCCCCTATTTACGCCTCGTTTACGCCTAATATCTTGGCAGGCCTTGTAAATAGGGAGGTAGTGTCGGATTTTTTATCCGTTGCGTGGTTTATTCTGGTAATTTTCCAGCTAGCCATAAGCCAAATAATGGCAAGCAAACATAACCACGTTTACCCACTTGTTTGTAACAAGTCGATAATCCTTGGTGTAGTTGTCTTTGCCAAAACAGGCGTTTTAATTGCGTGTGAGTAAATTGAGGGAAAACCTCGGCAACCTTAGTCATGGGTTGCCAGTTATTGAGGTTTGTTGCGTGTGTATTAAAGTCATTTAAATCAGTCATAGTTTTGTTTCCTTATACTGCGGTTCGCTGCAGTTCGGGAGTGACTATAAATATTTATTTTTGGTGTAATAGAACGGTTTACACCACCAAAATGTGACGTGGTTAGTATTATTTGATTTTAATCTGCATATATAGTTAGGTTAGCTGAAAATACTTTGTTGATATACCTGATTGATGGTTGTTGATCTCTTTCTTATGCTTAGCAACATCAGCCTTTTCACGCAGTAATACGAGGCAGCTGAATTCTGTGGAAACTTTTTAGTCGGTAGGCTGGAACTTAGGTAAGTTGGTTATATGCAGCAATTGCCTAACGGAACATTTACTCGTTTTTCTAATGATATTTTGATGGAGCTAATGTTTCATTTTGAGTAACCAGTTATAGTGATAACTTTAATTTTCGTTAGTCAGTGCACTTTAGGATACTTCGCGATTTAGCTTCCTGAGGCGTTTAGGGGCACAGAGCGAGATAGATTTAATAGTCAATTAGTTAGATATCTTTCTATAAATAGGCTTAGTGAAATCTGGGAAGTCTAACCTGAATACTCAGCTTCCTACGTTGGTGTGGGCTTTAAAGGCTATCAAGTCAACGAAATCCTCTTAATTACATGTGTTTGTAAGTGATCTACAAAGTGTTACTATGCTCATTTAAAGTCTTATAATAAGCCGTTTTGAAATAGGGCTAAAAGCTATACCTAACTCCTCTGATAATACCGATAGAGCAGGAATATACCGTTGGAAACTATTTGAAATATGCGTACTTTTAAAATTTTAGGCAGTGGAGTCTATCTACCTCCTTTACAAGTTTCGTCCGAAGAACTCGATAAAAAACATGGTTTAAAAAAGGGCACCATTGTTAAAAGAACAGGGGTTTCCTATCGACACTTTGCACAGATAGAAACCGCTTCTGTTATGGCTGTTGAGGCACTGAATCAAGCCTCAATTGATGCCAATATAAGCCTTAGTGATATTGACTGCTTAATTGCTGCCTCAGGTACTATGGAGCGAGCTATTCCCTGTAATGCTGCTAATATTCTTGCCGAGTTAAATTTACTTGAACCGATTACTGGTTTTGATGTAAATGCCACCTGCCTTAGTGGCTTGTTAGCTATGGACTTAGCATCATCTTTATTGCTCACTAAACAATACAAATGCATTGCTGTTGTTTCGAGTGACTTGGCTTCGCCAGCTCTTAATTGGGAAGATATTGAATGTGCTGGTTTATTTGGTGACGGTGCCGCTGCATTGATTTTGACCAGTCCCTCACTAGAATCTGAAACCAATCAAACAATTCTTGCATCTCAATTTAAAACATACCCCGTTGGTCTTAATCTTTGCCAGGTTCGAGGAGGCGGTAGTTTAAATCATCCTAGCAAAATTAATGAAGATTACACTCCTTACTGTTATTTTGAAATGCAGGGTAAGGAGCTTTACCGTACTGTTGTTAGCGTTATAGGGCCTTTTTTGGATGAGTTGTTTGCCAAAACAGAGCTGACGTTGGCGGATATTGATTGGCTTATTCCTCATCAGGCTAGTGGTCTAGCAATGAAACATCTTTTCAAAAAGTTGGGAATTAAGCCAGAAAAAGTGATAAACCTGCTCCACGATCGAGGCAATCAAATTTCCGTCTCTCTTCCATCTGGTTTACATGAGTTGCGACAATCAGGTAAAGCTAAATTTGGAGATAAAGTACTAATGCTTGGAACCTCTGCGGGTTTAAGCATTGGCGGAGTTATTCTAACGCTATGAGGTTAGAGTTATTAAAAGTAGGTCACTGCTTTCATCCAGAAAGGATGGTGTTAAAAGGGGCGAGTTGGAAACCAACGGAGTTTCCTTCGATTGTCAGCTTAATAAAGCATCCGAGTAAGGGCTATATTATATTTGATACAGGATATGCCGACCACTTTACGACTGCTACTCAGCCGTTTCCAGAGCGTTTTTATCGCTGGATAACGCCGATGTGTCTTCCTGATTCAGAGCGCCTTGTGAATCAGTTAGCAAAGAAGAATATTGCAGCACAAGATATTAAGTATATTTATATATCGCACTTTCATGCAGACCATATTGCTGGTTTGAAAGACTTTCCTAACGCTCGTTTTATATGTTCTAAATTGGCTTTACAAACCATAATGCAGGGATCTCGTTTGGGTAATCTATTGCAAGGTAGCTTGTTGAGTTTATTACCTGATGACTTTTCTAAACGTACTATTTTTATCGAAGAGTGTAAAACCATAAAAATATCAGGTAAGTTATCGCCATTTCAATATGGCTATGATGTATTTAATGACGGCTCTCTAATAGCAATAGCTTTACCTGGGCATGCCCATGGACATTATGGTTTGATGGTCTATCGCAATAAACAACCCGTTTTTTTGATTGGTGATGCATGCTGGTCCATTGAATCGATCAAAGAGCAGAGATATCCTCACCCGATCAGTCAGATAATTCTTAGTAATACGAGAGAGTACTACGACACACTAGACAAGCTGAGTCGGTTACATAGTCAAAATTCAGAGTTAACGCTTTTACCTTCACATTGCACCCAAAGTTATAAGGCCTTTTATGCTGGGGAAAGTTAAGCAGGCCTGCTACTTTATTTATGGCTATATGATTGCTATCAAGTGTAGGACTGCCTCGCAAGAACGAACGGCTAATCGACAGCAGCAACGCTTTCAAAAATTAATTAATCATGTTGCAGATAAATCTCATTTTTACAGTAGATTTAAAAATCAAACCTTAAGTAAATTTCCAATAATCGATAAACCGTTATTTTTAGCTCATTTTGATGAAATTAATACTGTAGGGTTAGATCTCAAACAGTGCGAAGAGCACGGACTTAAAGCTGAAAGTGACCGTGATTTTAACGCTGTTCTTAAGGGGGTTTCAGTTGGTCTTTCATCTGGTACTAGTAATCAGAGAGGTGTTTTTCTCGTCTCGCCTTGTGAACAAGCTTTGTGGGCAGGGTATATTATTGCTAAAAACATCCCATTTAGTTTTCGCAAAAAGAAGGTTGCATTATTTCTAAGGGCTAACAGTAACCTCTATGAGTCGACGAACGGACTATTTATGGACTTTCGTTTTTTTGATCTTACCAAATCGTTTGATGATTTAATCGCAGAGCTTGAAGCGTATAACCCTCATATTTTGATGCCCCAGCTCATGTGCTTGATATTATTGCCAAACACCAGAGCACTATTAAACCGGATAAAATAATATCTGTTGCCGAAGTATTGGAAAATTCGATGAGAGACAGAGTAGAAGATCGTTTTCCTTGTAAATTGCACGAGATATATCAAGCAACTGAGGGCTATATTGCCTCTAGTTGCTCTCATGGTAACTTACATATTAATGAAGATATATTGATTGTCGAAAAGGAATGGATAGATAAAGAGAGTGGTCGCTTTGCTCCCATTATCACTGACTTAAATCGACGCACTTTACCTATTATTCGATACCGTTTAAATGATATTTTGATCGAAGAAAAAGCGTCTTGTCCTTGTGGTTCGCATTTTACTCGATTACAAAAAATTGAGGGGCGAGAGGATGATATGTTGTGGTTACCTCATTCGACTAACGGGTCACTAGTTGCTATTTTTCCTGATTTGATACGCCGAGCAATGTATATATGTCAAACCCAGGTATCTGACTACCGTATCGCACAACACGGTGGCGTTATTTCTTTTACTTATAAAAGTGATGACGCAGCTAAGGCTGAGCAAGATATTACGGCTACATTGACAGAATTATTTACCGGCTTGAATGTTGATAAGCCTGAAATAAACTTTAACGTGGGCATTAAACAAGATCTTATGAAGAAGCAGCGCCGGATTGCCTGTTATCAAAAACCAAGTTTTGTGGACTAAAACAATGATGAAAATTTTAATTACGGGTGCCTCTGGTTTTGTCGGTGGTAGCTTTTTGAAACGCTTCTCTGATCAAGAAGGCATTGAGATTCACGGGATATCTAGACGCCCTATGCCTTGGGATAATTATTCACAGGTGGATTTATCTAAAGGTATTGATATCGACTTTAAACCCGATGTTGTGATTCATGCTGCAGCACATGTATCTCCATGGGGAAGTAAGAAAACTTTTTTTGAAGGCAATATTTTGTCTACTGAAAATGTTATTGATTTTTGTGAAAAAAATGGCCATCCCAAACTTATTTATATATCATCCAGTTCGGTTTTTTATCACGATAAACCGCAGTTTGATATTACCGAAAATAGTCCAATTGGCCCTGATTTTATTAACGATTATGCGGCGACTAAATATGCTGGTGAACAGTGTATTCAAAAGTATTCTGGAAAAAAAGTTATATTAAGGCCTCGGGCAATCTTTGGTCCTGGTGATGAAGTATTATTTCCTCGTATTCTAAAAGCAGCTGAAAAAGGAAAATTGCCACTATTTACGACACAAGAGCCTGTGATAGGTGATTTAATTTATATTGATTGCTTAACAGACTACATGTTGTTTGCTGCGCAGTCTGACTCTATTCAGGGAGACTACAATCTCACCAATGATAAACCGATAGAAATACAAGCCGTTTTGCTTTCGGTACTTTCTCGTCTTGGATATCCTCAACCGAAGAAAAAAGTCAGTATGAAAACTGCAATGAGGTTGGCTGGGATTGTTGAATGGTGCTATCGCGCTTTCAACATTAAAAATGAGCCGCCAATCACTCGTTACGGAGTGAGTGTTTTGGCTAATTCAAAAACATTTGATGTTACTAAAATGCTAACTGATTTCGGTCCACCGTCAATGACCATTGAGCAAGGCATTGAAAACTTTATTCAGTGGGAATTAGAAAATGTTTAATATTTTGATCGCTTGTCTTTATCTATCACTACAACTGTTTAAAAAGCTTAGCGCACGATCTTATTGTAAAACAGTCATTTTGCCCCAAAAGCCTGTTTTATTAGAGAACGTCGCCATTTTTCAACCCATACTTAGTGGTGATGCTAGCTTGTCATGGACACTAGAAAGCAATCTTCTTATTCTGAAAGAGGCCTGCTTTTACTGGTTGGTTGATGACGAAGATCCCGTAGGGCATGAAATAGTTGATGAGCTTATTAAGCGACATCATGATAAAAATATCGTTAAATTATCTTTCCCCGAAGCACCTGAAAGTATTAATCCCAAGCTGTTTAAGTTAAATGCAGTGTTATCGCAGTGTCAGCAAGACTATTGCATAGTGCTTGATGACGATACCACTTTACCTGAGCCATCATTACAGATGATGTTAGCCGACTTAGCACACTGTGAATTAGTCACTGGCTTGCCACAATACCGTGAACAAGGTGATTTCTATTCACGCTTACTTGCGGCTTTTGTTAATAATAATGCTTCATTTACCTATTTATCTTTGCTTCCTTATATGAAACCAATAACGATTAATGGCATGTGTTATGGATTTAAACGAGAACAGTTAAATACAATAGGTGGCTTTGAACCCATTCTTGGTTGTTTGACGGATGATCTTGCGATGGCAGAACATGTTTTATCCCATGGTGGTACGATACGTCAAACTACGTTTATTCAGCTAATAGCAACCTCGGTTGATGACGCAAAGCATTATTTTAGGCAAATGCACCGTTGGTATGTGTTTGCTAATATTTTATTCTTTAAACAGAACAATAAAACTAAAGCCATTATTTTCTCACTGCACGGGTTACCGTCCTTATTATTGTTAAGCTTATGGTTTACGTTATTTTTTAACTTTTCAGTTATTAGTGCTTCGACACTACTCATAACGCTGATAGTACGACAGTGGATTATTGCCGGGAGTATGAAAGGTCTGTTGTTATCTGTTTTATCAGAAAGTTTACAAACACTTCATTTAGTACATGCATTTATGAGTAAAAAAATACGCTGGAGAAATCGTTTTTATCGTGTGGATTCCAATAGCCAATTTACCAGTATTAAAAAGTAATGATTTTGATGAAAGCTATTTTTATAACAGGGCAAAGCAACCGGCGTTGCTGCCAGTTAAGCCCCAAACAGAAAAAGATTGCTGATTTTCTTGAGGAAGAAGGTGTTAGTGTTGCGCCTTTTAATTTTCCGTATGATAGTCAAATGAATGTTTATCATGAAACTAACTTATTGAATGCTAGTTTATCAAATACTTTACAGTACTTTTTATCGAGAAAGCCTCATTTTGAAAAACAATACCGAGCACAGGTTATTAAACAATTTGAGCAATATGGTTACTGTATTGTAATGGCTGGAAGTTGTGGGCTTGAGTTGTTAAATAATTTACATTTACCAGTTAAACTACTTAAAAATATGCATGTTATTGCTTATGGACCTGTAGCTAGAACTCTACCTAAAACACAAGTTACAATGATTCAAGGGAGAAATGACTGGCTTTCAAAATTATTCTTCAAAGAGGTAGACTATCTCGTTGACTGTGGTCATATGGACTATCTCGAGAGTACAGAGATATTAAACGTTTTGCAGCAAGTCATCTGTTCTATAAAGAAAAATCAAATGAATAATATACATGAAAAGTGCACGTGAAAAAAATTAGTATTGATCTCTTAGCCCCCCCTTTCAAAGGTCACTTGCACCCCATTTTGTCGATGGGCAAGCAACTGTTAGCGCATGGCTTTGACGTTACCGTATTATCATCGGAAACGGCCAAAGTTGATATTGAAGCGGCAGGTCTTAGACCATTATTGCTTACATCCATTGACGATAAAATCTTGATTGAGTGTGTTAACCCTGCCTATGCGGTACGAAGTTCACCAACAAAATTGATTGCTCAATTTAAGCAAGTCATAAGTTTTTTCAGACTATTGAAAACAGAGCTAGAAACTATTTACGCTGAACGTTCATGTGACTTAATGATTGCCGATTTCACATTACCTGTTGCGGGTATTGTCGCGGATCAAAATGACATTGTTTGGTGGACAAGTATGCCTTCGCCCTGTGTTATTGAATCTAGTACAGGAATCCGAGTTATTTAGGTGGCTGGAAAGAAAGTGACAGTCTGCCGTTAAAGGCTAGAGATTGGTTAGGCCGTAAATTGGTGAGGCTATTTAAACGAAGTGCTTTTTATTTATGCAAAAAAACTATTCGTTCTTTAGGTCTAGATAATATTTACCGAGAAGATGGCACAGAAGTTATCTATTCAAAACATTGTATTTTATGCCTTGGCTATCAAGATTTTGAGTTTTCAAAAAACTGGCCAAAGGCGGCTAAATTTGTTGGTCCTATGCTTTATACTCCTGAAATCACAGATGAACCTGCACATGAAGCCCCTATGTTTCAGGAAAATAAACGCTATGTGCTAGTAACTCTTGGAACGCACCTCGATTGGTGTAAAAAAGGTATATATCAGGAAGTTGAAAAACTATCGATACAATTTCCCGATGTGGTATTTCATTTTACCGATGGGAATGCCAATAACGATAGTTATGCCAAAAGTCATAATCAATGCTTTAGGTTTTCTTACATCAATTATGAATGTTACTTACCAAAATACGATTTTGTGATCCATCATGGTGGCGCTGGCATTTTGTATTATTGTCTTCAGTTCGAGAAGCCCTGCATCGTCATTCCTCAAGACTATGATCAATTCGACCATGCAGCTCGTTTAGAAGCCTTAAACCTTTCTATCTGGGTTAAAAATGTTAAAGAGATATCAATAGCACTTCAGACCTTACTAATGGGTAGCTGTGTTGCTCAAAGTATAAAAAGTTTTAATGAGCGGTACGCTAACAAGAACCATAATTTAGCACTATTAGGCTTGGTTGAATCGGAGATAAAGAGACGTGATATTGAAAATTCTGGAGAACAATTATATCCAGTTAACACTTTCTTCTAATAACTCTAACCTCCTTATATATAGTATTTTTAATGACAATTGGTTTGCATTTATATAGTTGATAATTGTTGTGGATTGGTAATTCTGGTCGCTTTTTATAGCTTCTAACTCGCTTGGGGTCGTTTGCAATTTAGTTTTCTATCTCGGTTTGGGGCACAGAGCGAGATAGAACTTTTGCTCTATTATCGGTTGAGATACCCAATTTATCCTGATTTTCTCTCAACAAAATAGTAATAGCAAAAGGCAAGATCTGACCCCAGAAATGATGCTCCTGTGAAGTACTTTCCAAATTTTGATATTTAACCTAACTGTGACACCGTATAATTTGATGTGAAATAACGCTTTCAAGTGGTGTTTTCATCACAAAAAAATCACTTTCTTACAAATAATTGATTTTGAATAATGGTACTCATGCTTAATAGGGTATGCTGTTTCTCATTTGCTTCAGAGGATTTTTCATCGTTTATGGATATCACCTTACAGTCCCAATTAACAAATGTAGATGAAATAAAAAGCATACTAAAAGAGGTGCTAGTTTCATTTAAGTTAGCAGATGATTGAGATGTCAACACTCTACTAGTATATCTCCCATGTACTGAAGATGGGAAAAGTGACTATACAGATTTTTTTGAATGTGTAAAAAATAGTATTCTCCAAAATTTTGTATTCTCTTGTCTGAAGTTGAAAAAAACTAGGAATAAAAAGTGTAACGGCTTCGGAAGATCTTTTTCAAAAAGCACTTAGAAAAATTAGCAGACATACAGCCAAAGGAGAATTGGGAGAACTGATATTGTTTACCTTACTTGACGTATATCTATTAGCTCCTAAGTTATTGAGTAAAGTATCAATGAAAACCAACCCTAGAATGCCTGTATACGGAGCGGATGCTGTTCATGGTCAGATTGTTGATGGAGAGTTGAGGGGGTATTTGGGAGAGTCGAAGCTTTATAAAAATTTTAAATCAGCAGCCTCAGAAGCAACTAAATCAATTAAGAGTGCTAAAGATAAATATGAGGATGAATTTGACTTGCTTGACAGTCATATGGACTTTCCGAATTTAGATGAAAAATTAGAAAGTCAGATTTTACAGCTTTTGAATCCATATACGGCTACACAAGCCATTGATAAAATTCACTATGACGTTATCTTTTGCTAGTTCACTATTAAATAACCATTTTTAATGGTTACATCATAGAGACTATTTGTTCCTGTACCTGATGCACTTAAAAATAGATAGCCTATTTTTTAGTTAAAATTAAATAATAAATAAATCTTATTTAACTTAAATTGAATATGCCTCTGTGGGTATGAAATTTGGCGTAAATTTGGCGTAAACCTGTCTAAGTTGTATTAAACCGAAAAGAACCTAAGTCATTTGAAACAATATGTTAAGTATCCTATACTACTACGGTAACCTGTAATATCAGGATTCAAAATCCGTTTTCGAAAGAAGTGCCGGTTCAAGTCCGGCCTCGGGCACCATATTCAAACAATAAAGCCTCAACTTACGTTGGGGCTTTATTGTTTCTAGGTCAATCAAATAGCCATTATTTCTTAGGTATAAATTACTATTTAAATTAATTGTTTACTGACAATAGCTGCGCTATGATTTACGACGCCAGGTATCAAAAAAATTGATACTTGGCGTCGTAAATCATTCAGGAATCGTGTTCATGAAGTATTCATTAAAACAATTAGCGGTGTTTGATGCCGTTGCTATGCATGAAAGTGTTAGTGCAGCTGCGCGGCAGTTATCAATGACTCAGTCTGCTGTTAGTATGTCCCTTTCTCAATTAGAGCACGTACTTGATAGACCATTATTTATTAGGCAAGGGAACCGACTTGCTTTAAGTCATTGGGGGCGTTGGTTAAGGCCAAAGGCAAAACATTTATTACAAGAGGCAATGCAAATTGAACTCGGGTTACACGACCAACAGATTATTAGTGGTAATTTAACAATTTGTTCTAGTCAAACACCTGCCAAACATATATTACCTAAATTAATTAGTAAAATTGATGAAGATTTTCCTGAACTGCATTTAGATTTAATGGTGGAGAATACTGATTCTGTTATTCAATGCCTATTAAATTATGAATGTGATTTGGGAATGGTTGAGGGGCGTATTGACCATACAGGTCTTCATCAGCAAAAATTGCTTGATGACCACTTAGTTATCTTTTGCAACCCTAATCATCCTTATGCCAAATTAAATAAAGTGAATAGTGCGCAATTAGAGCAAGCGAAATGGGTGATGCGTGAGATAGGGGCGGGTACTCGACGTATTTTTGATGGCGCTATCCACGGTATAATTGAACATATTGATGTATGTAAAATTTATGAAAGTGTTCAAGTATTAAAAGCGTTAGTGGAAAATGGTGTGTATTTAAGTTGCTTACCTTATCTAGATGTTGCACAGGAGGTTGAAAAGGGGGATTTAGTTATATTGTCAACACCTCAATTGAATATGGATAGAAGTATTTCATTTATATGGCGAAAAAATACGGGTGAAAATCCATTAAGGGATTGTGTTCTAAGAGAAGCACAACGTTTAGTGTCAAATTCTAAAAAAGCAAAAACAAGGTAAGTGCACACTTACCTTGTTAAGTTTATTAACTAGTCTTCTTTATTTAATCACCCGATAATTTCGTTGATATGAGCAATTAGTAAGATTATAAAACTAAGCCGCTTCAATTTTACATTGGTCATTAGGTGTATACTGCTTAACTACGAATTTTGCGAGTTCACTGCGAGAAATAACTCCAACTAATCGGCCTTGCTCTGTTACAGGATATATAGAAGGTCGTTGTGCTGATGCTGATTTCAAACGTTGATCATAACTTTGATATTGATTGCTGATTAACATGCCTGAGCCACTCACTGGGAATAATTTATCTTTGTCGACTACCATGAACTCAAGCAGAGTCGTGATGGGTTGTGCGGCATCAACAGTTAGGATCTCTGTTTGCATAATATCACTAATTTGGCATTCTAGTTTTATTGAATATTCTTCAGACCAGAGGTGTCTTAAAAGATCTTGTTTTGAGATAAAACCAAGCAGTTGTTGTGCTTTATCGACTACTGGGGCAGCGCTAAGATCATTTTCGGTTAATAAAGCGAGTGCTTGGTAAATATCTTGAGTTTGTGTTAGCAGTAAAGGTGTTTTATTCATGATATCTTTTACTGTTATGTGCTGTAATGTTGTTTTCATAATGTCTATATCTCCTAAAGGGGTTAATTGTTTATTATTTGTTGTTTTTTTGTTTGTTGGTGTGGTTTTTTCTCTGTCTATCAACCAATATCCGATACCTACGAATAAGCCACCCCCAACAATATTGCCCAGCGTTACTGGAATAAGGTTGTGTAAAATGAAGTTAGACCATGTGAGATGAGCAAAATCAGTTATCAATAGACCGTGATTAATATAAAAAGCGGGATCGCTGATCGATTTAATCGTAAGACCAAGGGGCACCATAAACATGTTGGCAATACTGTGTTCAAAACCACTGCTAACAAACATGGCAACTGGCAATATCAGTAACATGGACTTAGCTAAAGTATCTTTGCTGCTAAACGTCATCCATGTACCTAAACAAACGAGTAGATTACATAAAATGCCGAGAGCGAAAGCCTGTGCCCAAGTATGTTCAAGTTTATGTTGTGCTATTTGTAATGCATTGATCCCCCACTGCCCACCATCTAAAAGGTGCATGCGAGCAGTGATGACCAACGCTAACATTATCGCCGCTCCGACTAGATTACCTAAATAGACGCGTCCCCAGCATTTCAAGAGCTGTCCTGTTGAACATAATCCCTGAGCCCACGCTACACAGCTTAATACCGTACTGGTAAATAATTCTCCGCCACAGACTACAACAAGGATTAAACCTAAGCTGAATGCTATGCCACCTGCTAATCGAATCAGTCCCCATGGGGTATTGCTCGCACCAGTGGTAACTGTGATATAAAAAACAAATGCAATAGCGATGAATGCGCCTGGCAAAAATGGCTAATGCAAAGGATTTCGCTAAGGATTTTTGCACCTTTGAAATACCATATTGCTCAACTTGTTTTAATACACTATTTTGAGCGGACGGCTGTTGATGGCTGTTGATTAACTTAATGGGATAATTTCTGTTAGTATTCATCGTTTATCCCTGCGATAACTTACGCTCTGTTGTTGGTATTTATTTTTTATTTTTCTGTTGAACATGCTTTTCTCCTTGTAAAAATATATCGATTAAATTAATGCACTTGAGTTTTTTGGTGCTTAAAAACAATAAGATAAAACGAAGGGTAATGATATTTGATAGTTGTGATAAATTGATTCAATATTATTGATGGTTAAAAATGGCATGGGTATATAGCTATTTTGCTAAAGCGTTAACTCAGCAAGATACTGCAGAATGCATTGGTCAGGTAAAACAGTGGGTGTTCCGTGGGGGGGAGGTTGTTTTCATTTATATAATCATAAATTTTAGTTACCTTAGGGGCTGTTGACCTTGCATTTTAGCAGTAATTTTATTCGCAAGGTCAACAGCCTCAGGAATGCCCTTTATAGGCATTAAAGTATTACCAATAAGCAGTAATAACTATTTATCAAAGTATTATTCATTTTAGTGAAAGTTGTTTGGTGATATCACTATCTTGCTCTTTAATGACGACTTTTGTTTTTTTATCTAGGGATTTTTTGTATTTATAGTTATTTAGCACAATCGTTTTTATGACATTATATAAATCGCCTTTATTATCAGGCGTTACATTATTAATCCTTGCGGTATGGCAATTGAACGTTTTAGTTTTAATATCAAATAATCCTTCGACCTTATAATTATTTTCATTGTCGATAGCGTTCAATGAATGATGGCCATTACCATCAAGTGTAACAGGTAATAAGCACCCACTGTCGCGATCAAAATAGAAACATATCGGTGTTTCTAGATGGAAATTAAAATAGATGATATTATCATATTTACTGACATTCATTATTAGAGCAATAAAATTGTTGTCTGTGTTTGGCGTTAATGCTGGCGCTTTACTCATTTTACATTCCTTCGCTATGGATCTTGATGATCTTTGATTCGTTATTGCTGATGGTTGTCTATATAACCTAATAATTATGACAAAAAGATGACACTGTTTATGCCATATTGATACTTATGCTATTTCAAGATGCAAAATCTGCAAGGACAATAGTGCCGAAATACCTGATATGTATATTGAGATATATTGCCGATAGAAGTGGCTTATGTTGCATATTTTTTTGTATGTTACATCTATCTCATGCTCATCTTTCTTTATCTCGCTGGCAATTTTATTTATTGGCAGTAAGTTATTAGCACGATTGATTTACATTATTGTTAAGTGGCGCAAAGCGTGATATTTTTTAATTTTGTAAAAGATTATTTATTGGTTACTATCAATTAACGCAAGTTACTGCGCTTTATATTCGATATCTAAAACCCTTTTAGGTATTAACGGAGAAAATTTTTTGTGATAAATATCCTGTTGGTCGATGACCATGAGTTAGTTCGTACAGGGATTCGCCGTATCATTGATGATGTTCGAGGCATGAAAGTAATTGGAGAAGCAGATAGTGGTGAGGCAGCTGTAAAATGGTGTCGTAATAATCATCCTGATGTTGTGTTGATGGATATGAATATGCCCGGTATAGGCGGCTTAGATGCGATGAGTAAAATTCTACGCATTAATGAAGATATTAAAATTATCATGCTTACCATGCATACTGAAAATCCATTTCCAGCTAAGGTCATGCAAGCAGGGGCCGCTGGGTATTTAAGTAAAGCCGCCTGTCCAGATGAAGTGCTTAATGCTATTCGAGCGGTCAATTCAGGACAGCGCTACTTAGCACCAGAAATAGCACAACAAATGGCGCTTTCGCAGATTGTTCCTGATAATGAAGATCCGTTTAGAGTGCTTTCTGAGCGAGAGTTGCAAATTATGATGATGATAACTAAGGGACAGCGTGTTGTGGATATATCTGAGCAACTTAGCCTCAGTTCAAAAACCATTAACAGCTATCGTTATCGACTATTTGAGAAGCTTGGTGTTAACGGCGATGTTGAATTAACCCATTTAGCTATTCGATATGGCATGCTTGATGCTGACAAACTTTAACATTATTGACGATAGTCATTTGTTAAAAACTTATATAATGACACCTAAGGGTGTCTTTTTTTTATGACTCTATTTTCTGCAGAAGATTTTTTAGCGACAGTTACCACTCAACCGGGCGTTTATCGTATGTTTAACCGTCAGCATGAGGTTATCTACGTCGGCAAAGCAAAAAATTTACAAAAACGTTTGAGTAGTTATTTTAGCCTGACTCAAAAACACCCAAAAACCCTCGCCTTGGTTAGCCATATTGCTAATATTGAAGTGACCGTTACCCATACAGAGACGGAAGCGTTAATATTAGAGCATAATTTTATTAAGCAATATAAGCCTAAATATAATGTGTTATTGCGCGATGATAAATCTTACCCGTACCTTTTTCTCAGCGCTCATAAGCATCCTCAATTGACGCTCGTTAGAGCCCAAAACCGTAAGCGAAAAGGAACTTATTTTGGCCCCTACCCCAGTGGTGGTGCGGTAAGGGAAAGCTTACATCTAATGCAAAAATTATTTCCAATTCGCCAATGCGAAGATAGTTATTATAGTAATCGCTCTCGCCCTTGCTTACAGTATCAGTTAAAACGTTGCCTTGGACCATGTGTAAAGGCGATGACAGAGCAGGAGTATAGCCATCAGGTAAAGCTGGCAACGGAGTTTTTACAGGGTAAAAGTCAGCAGGTTATTGAGCAGCTGGTGGAGGAAATGGAGCAGGCCAGTCACTCATTAGAGTTTGAAAAGGCGGCTCAACGCCGTGATCAAATTCAATCCTTGAAAAAGGTTCAAGAACAACAATGGGTAAGTGGTGATATTGAGCAACTTGATATTATTGGATTTGTTTACCAACATGGCGTGGCGAGTCTGCATCTGTTATTTGTTCGCCAAGGACGTATTTTAGGAAGTCGTAATTATTTTCCAAAAACCCCTAAAAACTCGAGCAAAGATGAAATACTGAGCTCTTTTTTGAGTCAATTTTATCTTTCCGGGCAGAATGGACGAGCCATTCCCAAGGAAATTATATTGAGTGATGATTTCTCTGAACGGGCTGTTTTTACTGAACTCTTTAGTGATTATTGTGGTTATAAATGTCAATTGAAAATCGATGTGCGTGGTCAACGCAGTCAGTTTGTTAAGCTCGCAATCACCAATGCTCAAATTGCATTAACTACTCACTTTAATCAAAAAAATAGTATTCAAAAGCGTTATCTATTGTTAGAAGAGAAATTAGAGTTGACCACCTCTATAGAGCGTATGGAGTGTTATGATATTTCTCATATGATGGGAGAAAAAACGGTCGCTTCCTGTGTCGTATTTAACCGAGAGGGGGCGGCTAAGTCAGCATACCGACGTTTCAATATTAGTGGTATAACGCCTGGTGATGATTATGCGGCAATGGCTCAAGTATTAGGCCGTCGTTTTAAAGCGTTGCAGACAGTGGAAAATACGCCTGATATTATTTTCATTGATGGTGGGCTTGGGCAACTTAGCCAAGCTGAAAATATTATTAGTTCATTAGCGCATAATTTTCCAGATAAAGTCCCTTTATTGATTGGTATTGCGAAGGGAGTGACGCGTAAGGCGGGATTAGAGACTTTAATTATTGGTTATAGCCATGATATTTTAGAAATTCCCGAGGATTCCCCTGCGTTACATTTAATACAGCAAATTCGTGATGAGTCACATCGCTTTGCGATAATGGGGCACCGTCAACAGCGTGATAAAAAAAGGCGCACCAGTAGCTTAGAAGGGATCGCTGGCGTCGGAGTAAAACGCAGGCAATTATTACTTAACCATTTTGGTGGGATACAGGGGATTAAATCTGCCAGTATTGATGAATTAGCCAAAATTCCAGGCATTAGTCTACCACTGGCAGAAAATATTTATGAAGCGTTACATTCATAACTTTTGATTGATAGTAAGGATGTTTTTTGTGTATTGCGCTTTTATTATATCCATGTTGCCTCGTTGATTTACTTCTTTAGTGATTTTAGCGCGTTATCTATTTGCATTGTGAAACAATAAAATGCCAAAATAGAGGTAAGCGCAAATCGTAGAAATAAGGGTACGTTCAAGCGTTACGTGTATCGTTATTTAAAGGACATCTTAATGCTAAACATTCCAAATATTTTAACCGCTTTTCGAATTTTTCTGATCCCCATTTTTGTGTTGCTATATTATCTACCTTTTCATTGGTCTGCCCCAGCGGCCGCTTTTATTTTTTGGTTAGCTGGTATCACAGATGTATTGGATGGTTATCTTGCGCGTCGTCTTAATCAACAAACCTCTTTTGGTGCTTTTTTGGATCCCGTTGCCGATAAAATAATGGTGGCGGTTTCCTTAGTGATGATTGTTGAGCATTATGCGGTTATCTGGATCACCATTCCGGCGATGATTATGATATGTCGTGAAATTATTATATCCGCATTAAGAGAGTGGATGGCTGAGTTAGGACAACGTGCCAGTGTTGCTGTTTCTTGGGTTGGGAAAATTAAAACAGCCGCACAGATGCTCGCGTTATTCCTACTTATTTGGCAACATTCCATTGAAATGGAGTGGGTTGGCTTCTTCTGTTTATATATTGCAACGGTCTTGACGCTTTGGTCAATGGTGGTTTATCTAAAGGCTGCATGGCCATCATTGAAATCAAGTCGATGACTTTGTCCGATAAATGATTGCTTAGTGTAAAAAAACAGCGAACAATTGCTTAGGTCGAAAAAAGTTGTAGAAGAGTGTTGACTCAATCTTAATAATCATTAGAATGCGCCACATCGATAGGGAAACATGTTGTTAGTAACTTATCGACATAATTAGTTTTAATTATGAAATGTGATGCGGTACTAGCTCAGTTGGTAGAGCACGACCTTGCCAAGGTCGGGGTCACGAGTTCGAGTCTCGTGTACCGCTCCAAAATTTTGGCGGAATGGCAGAATGGCCATGCAGTGGATTGCAAATCCATCCATCTCGGTTCGACTCCGGGTTCCGCCTCCAAATTTTAAAAGTTTTGCCCGGATGGTGGAATCGGTAGACACAAGGGATTTAAAATCCCTCGCCTTATGGGTGTGCGAGTTCAAGTCTCGCTCCGGGCACCAGTTTTAAAAACCTCAGTATTTATACTGAGGTTTTTTTTTGCTTAAAATTAAGCAAATGAATACACTTGTCGCATAAATTAGATGGTTATATTACATTGATTCTTTATACCAATCGGATTAATACCAATTCCGGTAAGTATATGAACTAAATTTTGTGCAGGAAAAATGGCTTAATTTGAGGCGCAAGTTGGCGCGATTGGTTGTTCTCTTTGCGAAACTTACAACAAAAAAGTAAGTTATTTTAACCAGTAAAATAGATCAGCTATTTATTACGATTGGTATTAAATGAATGAGGAGTTAAGATATGAGTACCAAAGCAGCGCTAACTTTTCCCTGTGGAGTTTCAGTCAATCTCACATCCGAGCTCCTTGATTACCGTTTAAATGGTAATGAACTATTAACGACATTTGCATCCTCACAAGGCAATACTTTCCATTTCGAACAGTTTAATTTTGCTGAATTTGAGTTATCTGTTAATGGTGATGCTGCGATCCAAGGTGATGGTTTACAAATGTTATGTCAAACTATCGGCACGTTAAACCATCCTATTGACCTTGGACGTTGTCCTGATAACAATGAAAATTATCGCGTCTATGCTAACCATTTAGCAAAAAGATATTATAGTTACTTGATTATTGCAGACGGTAAGCAGTTCACTTTATTCGGTTTTACCTCCTGCCATTGTTTTTCAGGCTACTTTGAATTTACGAATAATAGTGTTAAGGCTTTTATTGATGGTGAAAGTGTACACCTCTTGCAACAAGCCCAAGAGAACAATCGTGCTTTAGAGTCGATTACTGTTTTACAGGGAGGAGATATCAATCAGTTGTATCATGATTTTACACAATTGATTAATGTCAATCATCCACCAAGAGCGGGGGTGAACCAACCATCGCCGATTGGCTGGTGTTCTTGGTATGCCTATTATGCTAGTGTTTCAGAAGAAAATATTTTGCAAAATGTTACAGCTATGTCTGGACCACTCGATGAATTGCAATGGGTGCTACTCGATGATGGCTATCAAGCATATATGGGGGACTGGTTAACTCCTTCCGCACATTTTAGTGGGGGGGTAAAAGAAGTAATTGCGAAGATCAAAGCAAAAGGTAAAACACCGGCTATTTGGTTAGCCCCCTTTATTGCACAACCAGAGTCGACGTTATTTAAAGAACATCCCGAGTGGTTTGTTCGTCATGAAAATGGCGATTTATTGAAAGCTGAAGATGTTACCTATGGCGGATGGCGTTGTACACCTTGGTATATTCTGGACTGCAGTCAATCTGAGGTCTGCGCTCATTTAACGCATGTGGTTCGCACCATGCGTGAAGAGTGGGGCGTGGAGTTATTTAAACTCGATGCCAATTATTGGGGAATATTAAAAGGACGTCGTTTTGATACGGCGATGACTGGTGTTCAGGCTTATCGCCTGGGTATGCAGGCTATTGCTAAGGGCGCAGGTGATGCCTGGCTATTAGGATGCAACGCTGCCATGTGGCCCTCTCTTGGCTTAGTCGATGCGATGCGTGTTTCCGATGATGTTGAACGACAGGGATATCGTTTTGAACAAATAGCGAAACAAACATTTCTACGAAGTTGGCAGCATAAAGGTTTATGGCACATCGATCCCGATTGTGCGACATTAATCTCTATCGAAGGGCAAGAAACTTGCGCTGAGAACTATCATTTTCATCGTGATGTATTACTCGCTAGTGGAGGTTTATTATTATCCGGTGATCCCTTATATAAATTAAATGATTTTGCAGAGCAAAGCTTATCAGTATTAATAGCTAGACAGGCTATAACGCAAGGCACTACTGTCTTTGATGATTTATCGTTAACGCATGGTAAACTTGATTTGGGACCGCTTGGGAAATTGCACCTTTTATTTAATTATCAAAGTGATGATAGTAAAAAATTTATTTTAGAAGAGCAAGGAAACGGGGAGTGGGTAGACTTTTGGACACAACAAAAGTTATCTTCTGGCGCTAGTAAGTCATGCGAAATCGAGCTACATGCCGGCCTCAATAGCCGCGCGGTATTATACCAATTGCACTTGAGGAGATAAAATTCGGTGCATGAGTGCACCGGATTTTCTATTTGCCAATTACTGTTATTTATTCAAGTTTTCCGCAAAAACGATAACCTTCGCCATGAATGGTGGCAATAATTTCACCGCCTTCAGGCACGCTTTCAAAGTGTTTGCGGATACGACGAATCGTGACATCAACGGTGCGATCGTGTGACTTTAATTCGCGCCCAGTCATTTTCATGAGTAATTCTGCACGCGTTTGTATTTTTCCTGGGTTTTCAATAAAGTGCAAAATAGCTCTAAATTCACTGCGCGGTAATTTAAATACATCGCCATTAGGGCTGATTAATGAGCGACTTTCAATTTCCAGGGTCCAACCATTAAATTTATAATTTTCTACTTTTTGACGTACTTCCTCAAAGTAAAGGTTATCTTGCATGGTGCGTGTTAATAGATTGCGAGCTCGTATAGTTAGCTCTCTTGGATTAAATGGTTTAGTAATGTAATCATCCGCACCAATTTCTAAGCCGAGAATTTTATCGACTTCATTATCTCGCCCGGTTAAAAATATAAGTGCAATATTCTGAATTTCTCTTAATTCTCTAGCAAGTAATAACCCATTTTTACCGGGTAAATTAATATCCATGATAATTAAGTTTATATTGTGTTCTTTAATTATTTGATGCATTTCATTGCCATCAGTTGCTTCTAAAACATTATAACCTTCTGCTTCAAAAACACTTTTTAAGGTTTTTCTTGTAACTAGCTCATCTTCTACTATGAGTATATTTGCTGTGGACATGCTGACTCCTATTTTTCAATCTTGTCTATTCGTTACACTCAAAACGCAGGTTTACATGCTAGCTGATAAGCGTTGGCTAGTTATCTAAATAATCATTTTGCTGATTATTGGACTGGGTCATAGTCTCGATTTTTGATATTTTAGCTCTGTTTTGGAGGTGTTAACGTTTTGTTGTTTTTTTATTCTTTTTCACTGCAAGGGTATTGATAAAGGAAGTATTAGAAAACGCCTATGTTGAAGGACTTTTAATCGTTACTCACACCCTTGTAATTATGCAAATAACTATAATTACTTAACATTAAGATAACAACTAAATTGTATTAAATAATTACATATATAGATTTAATATTGATATGTATCAACTGTAAATTAATATTTGATGAGCTTTTCAAAAAAAAGGTTAAAGCGAGGAACAAATTTAAAAAATAAAAATGCTCATTTCTAGCAATATTATGAATAAAAGTGAGTTTAGCAAACACTCACAGGTTTCAGTCACGATAAAGCTTTGTTATGATATAGCGCTTAAAGTTTCAATTATCACCTAGAGTAAAATATTCAATGATCGCTTATATAACTTATTATGTGCTGAACGCCCTTTTGTTAGGTTATTATAAGTCACTGGCAAGTTTTGAATTATTTTAATAAATCATTTTTAGAGCCCGCGATTATTTGCGGGTTTTTTGTGTTACAGCAGGGATTGTTCAAATGCGTGTACTTAAATTTGGCGGCACATCATTAGCAAATGCCGAACGTTTTAATCAAGTTGCAGATATTGTTATTAATAACCATCAGCAGTCACAAATCGCCTTAGTTTTATCAGCACCAGCGGGGGTGACTAATAATTTAGTTGCCGTTGTCGATAAAACCAGTAAAGGGCTCTCTGCAGAAGCTCATTTAACAGATATTCAACGTATTTTTGCCGATTTAATTAACGGTTTAAAAAGTACTTATGCAGAGTTTGCCGATGATTTGCTAAAAACTATTTTTGAGCAAGAGCTTTTACATTTAAGTGAATTACTTGAAGGTGTTCGTTTATTGTCTCAATGCCCTGAAAATATTGAAGCAAAAATATTAAGTAAAGGTGAGCTGTTAAGTGTTGCCTGTATGAAACAATTGTTGATAGCTAAAGGGCATCCGGTTGAGGTGATTAAGCCTCAAGAAAAATTGATGTCCTATAAAGGTGGTTATTTAGAAGCTCAAATTGATATAGATGCATCACGAGCATTGTTTGCTAAAGATGCCATTGTTCAAGGCGCTATTTATCTTATGCCTGGTTTTACGGCTGGTAATGAGCAAGGGGAAACGCTGGTGTTGGGGCGTAATGGCTCTGATTATTCAGCTGCTGTTTTAGCAGCCTGTTTAAGGGCTGAGTGTTGTGAGATATGGACCGATGTTGATGGGGTATATAGTTGTGACCCAAGGTTAGTAAAAGATGCAAAATTATTACGCTCACTGAGTTACGCTGAGGCGATGGAGCTATCTTACTTTGGTGCAAAAGTATTGCATCCCAAAACCATTGCGCCTATTGCACAACATGCTATCCCTTGTTTAATAAAAAACACCCACAATCCTCAAGCAGATGGGACGCTGATAGGTCAAGTACAAGGAGATGATTCGTTGCAAGTCAAAGGTATTTCAGATTTGAAAGACTTAACCATGTTAAGTATTTCAGGTCCCGGCATGAAAGGTATTGTTGGCATGGCTGGGCGTATATTCACGACTATATCACGTGCCAGGTGTGTCAATTATTTTGATTACACAATCATCATCTGAATATAGTTTAAGTTTCTGTATTGGTGCCGCTGATACACCTAAAGCATTGCGGGTTTTAAGCGAAGAATTTGCTTTAGAATTTAAAAACAATCTATTAGAGCCTATTGAGTTGGTGGAAAATCAAGCAATTATCTCCTTGGTTGGGGATGGGATGAAAAAAGCGAATGGGGTTGCTGCTCGTTTCTTGACTGCGCTATCCGAGGCATCTATTAATATCAGTGCTATTGCACAGGGCTCTTCGGAACGTTCAATTTCAGTGGTTATTGGTGAAGATAAAGCCAAAGATGCGGTTATCGCTTGCCATCAATCATTTTTTGGCAGTGTGCAATATATTGATATGTTTTTAATTGGCTGCGGTGGTGTTGGTGGGGCGCTTGTCGATCAAGTTTATCGTCAACAGGATCGTTTAGCCGAGCGTAATATTCAAATCAGGGTTTGTGGTATTGCTAATAGTCGTGTGATGTTAATGAATGAACAAGGCATTGATTTAGCCAATTGGCGAGAGCTACTAAAAAATGGCAAACAAGCGCTTTCTTTATCCAATATGCAGTCTTTGGTGCAAGAGTCACATATTATTAATCCGGTTATTGTTGATTGTACAAGTAATGATGCCATTGCAGCCCGTTACGTTGACTTTTTAGGTGCTGGATTTCATGTGGTAACTGCTAATAAAAAAGCGAATACCAGCAGCATGGAATATTACAAACAGTTACGTTTATCTGCGCTGATGAAACGCCGTAAATTTTTATATGATACGAATGTTGGTGCAGGCTTACCCGTTATTGAAAATATGCAAAACCTCTTTAACGCAGGTGATCAATTGATTAAGTTTAATGGTATTCTGTCTGGTTCTTTATCTTTCATTTTTGGTAAGTTAGATGAAGGACTTAGCTTTTCAGAAGTGACTAAAGAAGCGCGTAAAATGGGCTTTACCGAGCCAGATCCGCGTGATGATTTAAGTGGGATGGACGTGGCGCGTAAACTGCTTATTTTAGCGCGTGAAGCAGGCATGGAACTTTCGCTTGAGGATGTTGAAATCGAACAAGCTTTACCACCTGGTTTTGATGATAGCGGTAGCGTTGAAGAGTTCATCGAACGCCTGAGCGATGCCGATGCTTACTTTAGTGAATTACAGAAAAAAGCCAATGAAAATGGTCAAGTATTACGATATATAGGCAGTATCGAAAACGGTAAATGCGTGTGTAGTATCAAAGCAGTGGGGGCCGATGATCCTCTTAATAAAGTGAAAGATGGTGAGAATGCACTCGCCTTTTACAGTCAATATTATCAACCAATTCCTTTGGTTTTACGTGGTTATGGTGCCGGTACGGAAGTAACCGCTGCGGGTGTATTTGCCGACGTATTACGTACACTGAATTGGAAACAGGAGTTTTAATTTATGAGTGTCGTAGCATACGCACCAGCCTCGACAGCCAATGTTAGCGTTGGTTTTGATGTATTGGGGGGCGCCTTAGCACCTATAAGTGGTGAATTATTCGGTGACAGGGTAAAAGTATCAAAGGGTGATTTTGGTTTTTCTTTGGAGTGTGTTGGCCGTTATGCAGATAAGCTGCCTAAAGACGCTGACAGTAATATTGTTTATCAATGTTATTTAAACTACCAGGCAGCATTAAAAAAAATAAATAAAGAGATATTGCCTGTCAAAATGATTTTGGAAAAGAACTTGCCCGTTGGTAGTGGTTTAGGGTCAAGTTCAAGCTCAATTGTCGCCGCATTAGAAGCGCTTAATGCATGGCATGACCACCTGCTTGATGAAAATACAATGTTGACATTAATGGGGGAAATGGAAGGGCAGATCAGCGGCAGTATTCACTATGATAATGTCGCCCCCTGCTATTTAGGTGGTATGCAGTTAATGATTAATGAAGGTGGAATAATCAGTCAAATGATCCCTTCATTTAAAGAGTGGTATTGGGTCGTTGCTTATCCGGGGATCTCTATTTCGACATCTGCTGCACGTAATATCTTACCTGCACAATACCGTTTAAGCGAAACATTAACTTATGGGCGTCGCTTAGCTGCATTTGTACATGCTTGTTACAGCGACCAAGCAGATTTAGCGGCTAAGATGCTTAAGGATGTAATTGCTGAACCGTATCGTTCACAATTGATTCCTGGCTTTAAAGAGGCCAGAGTTTTTGCTGAGCAAAGTGGTGCATTGGCGATGGGGATTTCAGGGTCTGGGCCGACGGTTTTTGCCGTCATGACTGACCTTCAGCAAGCACAATTATTACAACAATGGTTAACGGAAAATTTTCTTCAAAATGATGAAGGATTTTGTCATATATGTCGTCTTGATGAAAAAGGCGCACGCGTGTTAGGAACAGAACTATGAATTTATACAATATTAAAGATAACAGTGAACAAGTTGATTTTCAGCAAGCCGTTAAGCAAGGCTTAGGGCGTGGTCAAGGTCTATTTTTTCCTGAAAAAATTATTCCACTTGATAATATTGACGCATTATTGGAAATGAATTTAGTTGATCGCTCTAGTGCAATTTTATCGCATTTAATCGGTGATGAATTAAGCGCAGATGTTGTGCATAGTATTGTTGAAAAAGCCTTCACATTTCCAGCACCCGTAAAAAGTGTAACAGAAAATATTAATGCCTTAGAGCTTTTCCATGGACCAACATTAGCCTTTAAAGATTTCGGCGGACGTTTCATGGCGCAATGCTTAGGGCAATTTAAAGGTGATAATAAAATCACTATTTTAACAGCGACTTCCGGCGATACCGGGGCGGCAGTTGCTCATGCCTTTTATGGTATGGAAAATATTAATGTCGTCATTTTATATCCAAAGGGTAAGATCAGCCCATTGCAAGAGAAATTATTTTGTACATTAGGTGGCAATATTACAACGGTCGCTATCGAAGGTGATTTTGATGATTGTCAAGCAATGGTGAAACAAGCGTTTGATGATCAAGAACTTAAAGAAGCAATTGGACTTAACTCTGCAAATTCTATTAATATCAGTCGTTTAGTCGCTCAAATTTGTTATTATTTTGAAGCCTTCGCGCAACTTTCAGTGGAGCAGCGTAAAGAATTAGTCGTTTCTGTGCCAAGTGGTAATTTTGGTGATTTAACCGCTGGATTATTAGCTAAAGCATTAGGCTTACCTATTAAACGCTTTATTGCTGCAACAAATGAAAATGATACTGTGCCACGTTATCTTGCCCAAGGTAACTGGGAGCCTAAAAAAACAGTGGTAACATTATCGAATGCGATGGACGTTAGTGCGCCAAATAACTGGCCACGTATTGAAGAATTATTTAAAGTAAAAAACTGGTCTTTAGCGGAGCTAGGCTATGGCAAAGTGAGCGACGCCCAGACTAAAACAACGCTATTAGAATTAGATCAATTAGGCTATTTATGTGAGCCTCATGGTGCGATTGCATACCATGAATTAAGCAAACAGTTAAATGATGGAGAAACTGGTCTATTCTTATGCACAGCGCATCCGGCTAAATTTAAAGAGAGTGTTGAAGATATTTTAGGGCATGAAATATTTATTCCTGAAGAACTCGCTTCTCGTGCAGATTTAGCTTTATTGTCAAAGGAGTTTAATGCTGATTTTGCAAAAGTTCGCGCATTATTAATGGCTTTATAATTGCTTGTGCTTTAATGATATCTGCAAATAATAAAGAGCGTGTGACACGCTCTTTTTAAGGGAAGCTTAGGATGGGGAAAGTATTAAAGGATCTTTTAGATCAGCTTAGTTTAGAAAAATTAGAAGAAAATCTATTTCGTGGAAAGAGCCAAGATCTGGGTTTAGGGGTTGTTTTTGGTGGGCAAGTGATGGGACAGGCGCTTTCTGCTGCCAAAGAGACGGTACTTCCAGAACAGCACATTCACTCCTTCCATTCGTATTTTCTGCGCCTTGGTAATGTCAATCAGCCTATTGTTTATGATGTAGAGCGTATTCGTGATGGTAATACGTTATCAGCAAGACGTATCAAAGCGATTCAAAACGGTCAGGCTATTTTTTATATGACCGCATCCTTTAAAGCCGTAGAAGCCGGTTTTGAACATCAAAATAGCATGCCCGATGCACCGCCACCTGAAGATCTTATTTCTGAACAAGAGATGGCATTGATCCATTGTGATATGTTACCGGAATCTATTCGCGATAAACTTGTTTGTGAAAAACCTATTGAGATGCGACCCGTTCTTTTTATTAATCCAGTGGAGCCCGAAATAGAAGCACCTAAGCGATTAATTTGGATGAAGGCAAATGGTAAAATGCCGAGTGATTTACGTGTACACCGTTATTTACTTGCCTATGCTTCCGATTTTAATTTTTTGCCAACAGCGCTACTACCACACGGTGTCTCTTTTATATCAGAGGGAATGCAAGTTGTTACCATTGACCACTCAATGTGGTTCCATAATGACTTTCATCTTGATGATTGGTTATTATATGAAATCGAAAGTACGGTTGCAGCCGATGGCCGAGGCTTAGTGAGTGGACGTTTCTTTACTCGTGAAGGTAAGTTGGTTGCCAGTTCGATTCAAGAGGGATTAATTCGCCAACGACGTAAAAAATCATAGCAATAAAAAAGGGAAGCAATAGCTTCCCTTTTTATTATCTAGCCTCTCTTATAGAGATTCTGTAAATGTACGTGTTAATACATCTTGTTGTTGCTCAGGTGTTAAAGAGTTAAAGCGAACAGCATAACCTGAAACACGAATAGTCAATTGTGGGTAGTTTTCAGGGTGTTTAATCGCATCTTCTAATGTTTCACGACGTAATACATTTACATTTAAATGTTGACCGCCTTCCTGTGCTGCTGGAGCTTGAACAGCAACTTCTTTGTATTGAATGTCGCCTAACTCTGCAAGTGAAACAACTTGATCTTCAGCATATGCATTATCTTTTACACATAAACAACGTGCTTGTGCATTTGCTTCATCTAATAGCCAGAATGAGTTAAGTAGAGATTTGTTTTCAGATTGAGTAATTTGGATACCAAAAGCCATGTTAAGCTCCTTATTCATATGTTTAATAAAAATAATTAGTAATAAAATTACAACTTAGTAAATTTATTACTATATTTGCGTGGTTCTTAATAATTCTGAATTTATTATATGGGTAACTTTGCTTGATGTAAATCAATAATCACGTATTTTTAATGCGGTTTATTAAAATAAAATTGATAAAAATCAATAAACCCATACAGTACAATTAGTTATCGGTTATTTAATTGTTTTAGATCAATTTAATAAATAACGGTTTTATACAACGTCATTGTTAAGTAATTGTTAGTAATTAACTTTTATTTAACAATTGCTTATCTGTTTATCAAGGTAAGAAATTAAAATTAAAATGGTAATGGAGGAAAATAGGATAAATGGTCTTTATCTGCTTCTTTTATTGCTAGAAAATTTCACCTTTGCTGTAAGGCGTTCTTTTTTCTTTTACTATTCTTTTTCTGAGCATTATTCCAAGTTGTAATTTTAAAACGTTTTTTAAATAACCTCAGCTTGGAATAATGTAAGCGCAAAAATTTTTAATATCATAAAGTTAATGCTTCATCGCGGAGCATGCCGCTCTCTATTATTTTAAGCAACCAGGTTGAGTAGAAAGTAATGCGGATTGGTATGACCTCAATATTTTTTATCCGTCGCTAGCTCGGATACCAGAGCAAGACGTAACATGAGGTAATTGTTATTCACTTTTAGAGTGTGATACCAATCTCTATTACTCTATTTGCCATTTTATTGGGGGCTGATTTTGCATTTTTAAAAAATCATTGGCTTTTAAGAAGCACTTTGAGCCTAGAAATGCATCAAAATCTAGTCCTGATTTTCTTGCTCCTAGGGGGCTGGGATGTGAGGTTTTAATGACATAGTGGTGTGTATTTTCTGCGCGTGCGGTAATTTTATGGGCGTGCTTACCCCATGACAGGAATACTAAAGGCTTTTGTCTTTGAATTAATGCGTTAACGATCTCCTCGGTAAATTTATTCCACCCTGTTTTTGCATGAGCTGCGGGTTTGCTGTGCGCTACGGTTAAGGATGAATTAAGTAACAGCACTTGAGATGTCCAAGCGGTTAAATTGCCGTGTGTTGGTCGCGTAAAATGGCTAAAACTATTTTCAAGCTCCTTATGTATATTTGTTAATGAAGGAGGGATTTAACCCCTTCGGGGACAGAAAAGGCGAGTCCCATTGCTTGATTGACGGTATGGCCGTTCATATCAACGGTTTGGTGATAGGGGTCTTGCCCTATTATTACCGCTGAAATATCTTCGTAAGTGGAATGTTTAAATGCATTAAATATCATATTGCTGCTAGGCAAAATAAGGTTATCCGCCGTAATATCCCTAACATTTTTTTCAATATTATCTAATAGAGCCGTCATGCAAGGTAAGCTCTTTTGCCATCCTTTAATGCTATTAAATTCTTGACTGAATGTGTTCACAATGATCACCAAATTTGATTAATGTTGCTATATTTAAAATGCAAAGCTAGCAAGCGTTCCAACGGGGGGCCTGCTCGAAAAGCAGTCCTAGCTTGCCACATTCTAAAAGTGAAGAACAATGACCTCACGTTGGGGCTGCTCTGCTATTTGAGCTCGTGGCTGACAAAACATTGTGAGGTAACTCGAGTATAAATGATACGAGAAAATGTTGCCGTGGGCTAATTGTTTCATAGCAATCAGCATAAGTATCTGATCTATCTTATCGATTAAAAAAATAGATAACAGCGTTGCATTAAATTGTAATAGACAGATATTACTTAATCATACTCTTGCTCTCCATCATTTTTCCTCAACATGCTATGACTATAATATTATGCGAATTGGTATTACGCTGTTATAAAATAATGCGTAATGTGATTTACTTCTGCGGATTATTTCTAATGAATGGTTATACTCTTGGTTATATATCACTTGATGAGTCATCTATTATGCTAAAAATTATCCATAATGATCATGTTAATATGAGTCTGCTTTTAAAGTTATTACGCAAAAATATACGTTTGTTAGAGGCTGATGAAAAGGTCGATTATCGCCTGATTAAAGCCATTATCACCTATTTACGCCAATATGCGGATCAATACCATCATCCAATGGAAGATCTTATTTACGATTACTATATTAAGTACCGAGACGTACCAGACGAGATCATTAATCGCTTATCGCAAGAGCACCAAACCATAAAAAAAGTGACAATAGAGTTTGATGAGCTATTAGATATTATTTTACTTGATGCAATCGTCCCTAAGGATCTTTTTATTGTTAAACTGCAGGAGTTTGTGGATCTGCAATCCTCTCATTTAAACTATGAAGAGAAAGAAATATTACCGCTTATTGAAAAGAGTTTAACTGCCGATGATTGGAAAAATTTAGAGCAGCAGTGGCAGCATAAAGATTACATGGATCCTCTCTTTGGCAGCAATGTTACAACGCAATATAGCGCGCTTGCTAAACATATCAAAGAAGAATAATGTGGTGAGATAAGTCTCGTTTTAAGATAAATGAGGCTTATCTATTATTGGTAATAACCTTCCATCCAGCTTTCTAAAATTAATGCGGCAGAGACACTGTCTATTTTACCTTTTTCTAATGCTTTATAACCACCGTGAGAAAAGATAAATTCCTTAGCACTAGCCGTGGTAAGCCGTTCATCTTGTAGCGCAATATTTACCCCAAAACGTCCATTCAATCGGTTAGCGAATTTTTTAGCTCGTTGAGTGATAGGCTGCTCCGTGCCATCCATGTTCAAAGGGAGACCGATAATGACTAGGTCTGGTTGCCAATCACGAATGACTTTCTCAACGATATTCCAATCGGGAATACCGTCATTTGCTTTAATTGCCGCAAGAGGCTGTGCGGTGGCTGTCACCATCTGCCCAGTGGCAACCCCGATACTTTTAGTGCCAAAATCAAAACCTAACACGGTTTTTGGTGTTTCTTTAATTGCAGTCATATTTATCGCTTTTTTGGCTCGCTTTTAGGCATGGCCAGCTGTTGTTGATAATTGTTCCGGGTTAATACCAAGTCGATGTAAAGATTCACTCCAACGATCGGCGGCGGGAGTATTAAAGATAATATCGTTTTCACTTTTTATGGTGATCCAATTATTGTCATTAATCTCTTGTTCTAACTGGCCGGGATCCCAGCTCGCATAGCCTAAGGTAACCATATATTTTTCGGGTGCTTTATCGGTACCTAATATTGATAAAACGGCATTCGAGTTAGACATCATCAGCTGTTCATTTAACTGTGTGCTTTGTGAGTTATCTGTTAATGGCGAATGCAATACAAAACCACGCTCTAATTCTAATGGCCCACCTAGAAAAACAGGATCGAGCAGTGGTGGCTCTGGTTGATGAGAAATGGTTTCTACGTTTTTTAATAATTCTTGTAGCGTTAACTTTACCGGAAAATTAATAATAAATCCCATCGCTCCTTTTTCATCATGCTCACAAATATAGACCACTGATTTTTTAAAATAAGGATCGGTGAGTGAGGGCATTGCAATTAAAAAATGGTTCTTTAGCGTGTCAATTATTTCCGTTTCAGTACTGCTATAGGTACTGTTAGGGTTATCATTGATGATATTTTCCATGTGATACTCCCCGTTAAATTTGTGCTTGCCACACGTTAAGTATGGCAAAAATTAGGTATATTATTTTTTTTATTTATTATTAATGCGTTTTTCAATGGCATCCATCAACTTTCCACTGATATTGGTGCCATAGGCATTATCAATTTCTTGGATGCAGGTTGGACTGGTAACATTAATTTCAGTAACTTTATCACCGATAATATCGAGCCCGACAAAAATTAAGCCCTTCTCTTTTAATTTTGGTCCAATCGTATTCGCGATGTGCCAATCACTTTCCGATAAAGGTTGTGCAACACCACTTCCACCCGCTGCTAAATTACCTCGTGTTTCTCCCTTAGCTGGAATACGTGCAAGCGCATAGGGCATCGGCTCCCCATCTACTATTAAGATACGTTTATCGCCATCTTTAATTTCGGGTATAAATGTTTGCGCCATGCAGTAACGCTGTTGGTGTTCGGTTAATGTCTCGATGATAACGCCTATGTTGGCATCGTTTTCTTTAATACGAAAAATTGAAGCGCCGCCCATCCCATCGAGGGGTTTTAAAATAACATCTTTATGCTTGTTATGAAAATCTCGAATTCTTTGGCTGCTGCGTGTTACTAAAGTTGTGGGAGTAAATTCACTAAACCATGCGGTAAATAATTTTTCGTTGGCATCACGTAGACTTTGTGGTTTATTTACGATTAAACATCCTTCATCTTCTGCTCGTTCGAGTAAATAGGTGGCATAGATATATTCGGTATCAAATGGTGGATCTTTACGCATTAATACAGCATCTAAATCGGCGAGAGGATGGTCGATACTCTCTTCGAGTTGATACCAATGTTGAGGATCGCGTTGCACGGTTAATTTTTTGCTGCTGGCAAAAGTACGGCCATTCTCTAAATAGAGATCCTGCATTTCTAAGTAATAAAGCTCCCATCCGCGCGCTTGCGCTTCCAATAACATAGCGAAACTTGAATCTTTATGGATTTTAATCTTAGAGATTGGATCCATGACGATACCAATTTTAATGGACATATTATTTCCTTAGTCGTGGCAATAGATTATGCAAGGTCACCAAAACGACATTGTAATGCGGTGATTGCTGTTAAGGCCGCTGTTTCAGTACGTAAAACGCGCGGTCCGAGTAATGTTTCTGTAAAGTTTAGTTTTTCTGTTAGGTTAATTTCATCGTCGGTTAATCCACCCTCGGGGCCAATTAACAAACGAATTTTATTAATATTATCAGGTAACTGATTAATTGATATTGATGCACGAGGATGTAATGTTAACTTCACAGCGGTTTCTTGGATAGCACACCAAGTGGCTAAATCTTGAGTTTCATGAATGGTGGGAACCATGTTGCGTCCCGATTGTTCACAGGCTGCAATCGCTATTTTTTGCCATTGTTGTTGCTTTTTTTGCATGCGTTGAGGATCGATTTTTACACCACACCGTTCACTGAGTAGGGGGGTTATCTCGTTGACACCTAATTCTACCGCTTTTTGAATAACAAACTCCATGCGATCACCACGGGAAATGACTTGCCCTAAATGTAAATCTAATGGACTTTCATTATTTGTTTCTTGAAAAGAGTCGATATAGGCGCTGCAACTGCGCTTTTGTACATCTTGTAAAGTGGCAAGATATTGGCCGCCAGATCCATTGAATAACATAATGTTTGCGCCCGGCTTTAAACGCAAAACGCGAATATGCTGAGTAGCATCATCGCCAAGCATAATTTCACTATTAATCAAAAGTGGTTGTGGATCATAAAATCGAGGTGTGCGCATGTTATTTTAATTCTATATCGGGAACATGGGAGCAATTATAACGTAAAAAGTTTATAAGACTATTACTTCATAGTTAACTCTTTATTTCTCTAATAAAAAATGTTTTTTGTGACCTTTGGCTCATATCACTCCTGAAAAAACAATCGCATTTGTGTTTTAGATCAAATAGTTTTAATAGAAATGTGCTTTTTAAGGTAATTTGAATTAGCAATATTTTATTCATCCTATACTCAATTTAGTTTTTTTAATAGAGGTATATTACGATGGATTCTAAACAGCAACTTTATTTCCCTAGCTCTGAAGTAGTAGAACAAGCCAATGTACAAAATTATGAAACACTTTATAAACGCTCAATTGAAGATAGAGAAGGTTTTTGGGCTGAACAAGCATCACTGCTTGAATGGTATAAGCCTTGGGATAAAGTTTTAGATGATAGTAATAAACCTTTTTATAAATGGTTCGTTGGTGGACAAACTAATATTGTACACAACGCCATAGATTGTCATTTACAAGGTGCAGATTGCAATAAACTTGCGATAATTTGGGAGAGTGAAGGTGGTGAAACACGTAGTTTTTCCTACTATGCACTGAATCGTGAAGTGTGTCAGTTTGCCAATATTTTAACCAGTATGGGTATTAAAAAAGGCGATATAGTAACGATCTATATGCCGCAGATACCTGAGTTAGTTTTTGCTATGTTAGCCTGTGCAAAAATAGGTGCGGTTCATAGTGTTGTTTATGGAGGGTTTAGCTACGAGGCATTAGCATCACGTATTAGTGATGCAAATAGTCGTGTTTTAATTACCGCGGATGGTGGTTCCCGTCGTGGTAAAAAAATAGATTTAAAAAGTATTGCCGATGAAGCGATGAAGCGTTCCCCGACGATTGAAGTCTGTATCACCGTTAAATACAACGGCTTGGATGTCAATATGGAAGCTGAACGTGATTTTTGGTACCACAACTTAAAATCACTGCCCATTGCTAGTTCTAAATGTGCAACGGTGCAATTAGATGCTGAAGATCCCCTGTTTATTCTCTACACATCAGGTACGACGGGTAAACCAAAAGGCATGCTCCATACCCATGGTGGTTACAGTGTTTATACTAGCACAACGCACCGCATGGCTTTTGATATTAAACCTGCTGATCGTTGGTGGTGTGCAGCAGATCCAGGCTGGATAACAGGGCATAGTTATATCGTTTACGGTCCTTTAATCAATGCTAGCACTATCATTATGTATGAAGGTGCTCCTAATTTCCCTTACCCCAATCGCTGGTGGCAAATGGTTGAAAAGTATGGCATTAATATTTTATATACCTCACCGACAGCTATCCGAGGGCTGATGCGTTTTGGTGACCAATGGGCGAAACGCCATGATCTATCATCACTAAGGCTATTGGGCAGTGTGGGTGAGCCAATTAATCCAGAGGCATGGCGTTGGTTTTACGAGGTGATCGGTAATAGTAAATGCCCAATTATTGATACTTGGTGGCAAACTGAAACGGGAGGATTTATGATTTGTCCGTTACCAATTACGCCATTAAAACCGGGATCAGCAGCACAGCCATTTTTTGGTAATGAAATTGGCGTGGTTGATGATGATGGTAATGCCGTAGCCGTTGGTGAAGAGGGGAAATTGGTCATAAAAAATCCTTGGCCGGGTATGGCTCGCACGATTATGGGGGATGATCAACGTTACGCAGAGCTGTACTGGGGAGACTACCAAGGTAAAGGATATTATAAAGCAGGAGATTCAGCTAAAATTGATCAAGATGGCTATATATGGGTCATCGGGCGGATGGATGAGGTGCTGAAAGTGTCAGGTTATCGCCTTGGTACATCGGAAATTGAGAGTGCTTTGGTGAGTCATCCAACGGTTATTGAAGCAGCAGCCATAGGCTTGCCGCATGAGTTAAAAGGCAATGCAATCCATACCTTTGTTTTGTTAAAAGAGGGCGTTGTAGGCGACAAAGTATTACAAGATGAGTTAAAAGAGCATGTTGCTAACGAGCTTGGTAAAATAGCGAAGCCTGAAGATGTTACCTTTGTGGATAGTTTACCAAAAACGCGATCCGGTAAAATTATGCGTCGTGTATTAAAAGCGCGTGCATTAGGGCTCGATGAGGGAGACTTAAGTACATTAGAAGACTGATAAATTAATAGGGTAAAATGTTGATATTCGGTCATTTTACCCTTTTATATTTTTATTAGAATTTATACTCTATTCCGGTCATGATTTCCGTTTGTACGTAAACTTCTCCACTGGAACGAATTAAGCAGGTTCCATTATCACAAAACATAGTGCTATCGGAATTCAATACCGTACCATAAACGCGTAGATCGCCACGAAGTGCCCATTGTGGTGTTAATTCATAACGCAGTCCCGCGGTAATATTCCCTGAGAATTTTATTTCTGTGTCATATTGACTATCATCTGGGGAGAAAACGGTTGCCCCTATCCCTAAACCAACGCTGTTGGAAAACCCATTTTCATGGGGGAAAATGACTCGCCCACCGAAGTGTAAATAACTTATGCGTAGGTCAGTTTTTATATTTTGTTCGCCAGAGGTCGTTAAGGTTTGTTTGGCCGTGGAAAACATAATTTCAGTTTCTTTATTACGGCTATAGCGCCAAGCAACGGAAAGCGCCTGTGATAAATCATTACTTAGATCCGCTTTTTCATCGGTTTCTTTATCTTCTAAGTCATTACTAATTCGTCCGCCTAGGTAACCACTAACAGTAATATAATCTTTTTCTGCTGCAATACTGTTAATAGGGGAAAAGACGAGTGTTGCAAGGGGAATAATAAAAAGATGTTTGTTTATCATTTGTAATCCTTGTTTATGATCCATGATTGGCAATCTAATATATTGAGTTAATTATATTTTTTTATTACGTTTCTGCCACTTTTGAACCATGGTGAAACGCCAGATTAAACGGGTTAATAAATAGCCTAAAAATGAGCAACCAATACCGAGAATAAAACATCCTAATAAAAGCGCAGGTGCAATGGTCTCTAAAATTTGCGCTAGCCAAGAAAAGGAGAGTTCAAAATTAAAATCAACCACTTTTTCTTGCAAGATAAAAGCCCCTAATCGGTAAGCACCATAAAAAAGAGGTGGCATCGTTATTGGGTTAGAAATCCAAACTAAAGCAACAGAAAGAGGTAAGTTTACCATAAAAATCATGGCAATAACGGCCGCTAGCACCATTTGAAATGGGATTGGCATCCAAGCACAAAACAGCCCAACAGCAATGGCACCTGAAGCGCTTCTTCTATTTAGATGCCAGAGGCCCGGGTTATGCAACGCCTTACCTAAATACTTTAAATGAGGATGTGCTTTTAATGTTTCTGGTTTTGGAGAAAACCGTTGAATAAATTTTTTTGGCATATAATTAGGATTTATTGTTAATAATTCGGATAATAATGCGTATTGCCTTGAGTCTCGCAATTACAGTTTTTATGTCGACCTTATATTGGCCGCAGTTATTAAGTGAACATGCCATTTTGTTGTTGGCTCTCTGTTGTGTCGTTTTATTATTTTTACCAAGGCTTCGTATTCTAACTGTTATTCCTGTTACTGCCATCTATTTTAGTTGTTATGCGCAACTAACGTTAACTGGCGCATTGCCATTTGCTCTGCCCATTGCTAATAACGCTTCTTTACAAGAGCTAGTAGACGGGAAAGACCATACCATAATTGTGCAAATTAGTTCATTAATAAGTGTTAAAAATAGAGGCTATTTTACCGCTAAATTGATGGAAGTTGATGGTGGGGCCTTAAATTATCATCCATCATTGTTGATGAGCTGGTATTCTCCTAATGTGTCGCTTCAGGAGGGGCAAATTCAACGTTTTAAAGTGCGTTTAAAACCTATATGGGGGCGAGGTAACCCGGCTGGATTTGATAGTCAAAAGTGGCGCTACTCTGAGCATATTGCTTATCAAGCCTCGGTAAAGTCTTATTTGGGATACGTTTCTCAAATTCCTTCATTGCGTGGTCGTTTTTATGAGAAAGTACAATCAATCATCGCTACCTTGCCACAACAGGGGGTCATATTAGCCCTTTCCTTTGCGGATAAGAGCTTAATTAGTTTTGAGCAAAAAACGTTATTTAAAAAATTAGGTATTACCCATCTTTTGGCTATTTCAGGTTTACATATTGGTCTGTTTTTTTCCTTTTTTTATCTACTATTAAGCTATTTTTGTAAGCGATTATTAGCGGAAAATTATTTGGGGTGGCAATTATACTATATTGTCAATTATGGCGCGTTGTGTGGGGTGTGTTTTTATGCCTATTTAGCGGGGTTTTCTTTGCCAACACAACGGGCATTACTGATGTTGGCGATTGCCGTTTTTTTGTTATCCTTGAAGAGAAGGTATTTTTTAACAGATCTCTTGATGTTGGTTCTGTTTCTAATTTTGCTTTGGGATCCGTTATCGATATTGAGCCTTAGTTTGTGGTTATCATTTGCGGCGATAACCATTATTTTGCTGATTATCTGGCGTTTTAGCTCTGTTTTTAAAATAGATAATATCGACAAAAAAAGAACTCTCTGGCAAACATCAAGGGGTTATATAAAAGCATTAATACTGATTCAATTAGGTTTAACCTTGCTGATGCTGCCACTGCAGTTGCTTAGTTTTTCAGCTTTCAACTTATTTGCACCCGTTGTTAATTTTATTGCAGTGCCGCTATTTTCATTATTAATTATTCCACTTGTTTTATTCGCTTGTTTGTTAACCATATTCGCAGAACCGCTTGCCAGTGGTTTATTTACGCTTGCAGATTATCTTATTGGCCATTTTTTACATTATATTGCAATCTTTAGTGAAGGGTATGAGGATTATTCTTTTACTGCGGTAAAGTTAATTATGATGGCCATCTGCCTGTTGGTTGTTATTTTGATTATCCATTATCAAAGATGCGCAACGCCTGTTGTCACTTATCTTTTTTCAGTGCTGCTTGTCTTTTTTGTTGGCATATCATTGTATCAAGAAGAACAACAGCAGGAAAAATGGTTTGTTGAGGTGTTGGATGTGGGGCAGGGGTTGTCAGTGTTGATTCGCAGCCAAGGTCAATACATGCTTTATGATACAGGGCCTAGTTATCCATCTGGCTTTGTGACCGCCAAGAGTGAAATATTACCCTATCTTAATTCACTGGGCATAACAACATTAGACTATTTATTTGTTAGTCATAGTGATAATGACCATGCGGGTGGTTTGGCTACAATTAATCATCACTTTGCCATAAAGCAAATCATAATGGGCGAACCATTACCTGGATTAGATAAAGAGGTAGTGACACGGCAATGTAAAGCGGGGCAGCGCTGGTTAATGGGGCGATTAACCATTACGGCGCTCTCTCCAAACGTATTAACGCGTAATAACAATAATAACTCTTGTGTATTACGGGTTAGTGATGGCTTACATTCGTTATTGTTGACCGGGGATATTGAAAAGAAGCAGGAGTTATTATTAGTAAAAAATGCCGAACATCGACTTGCTAGTGATATACTCTTTGCTCCTCATCATGGTAGTCGCTATTCATCTAGTGCTACATTTATTCGTAGTGCATCACCACAATGGGTCGTGTTTACGAGTGGATTTATGAATCGTTGGGGATTTCCCGATGAACAGGTTAAACTGCGCTATAAAAATCAATCGGTTAAAATGGTCAATAGTGGTTTAAGCGGGTTTGTTCGTTTTACTATCGATAAAGAACAAATTAAGATACAAACATATAGAGAAGATCTTGCATCTTATTGGTATCATCATTCTCTTTCTTCTTAGAAAAGAGAATAATACCAATCGGAATAAATCGCTGATCTATTTTACTGGTTAAAATAACTTACTTTTTTGTTGTAAGTTTCGCAAAGGGAACAACCATTTGCGTCAACTTACGCCTCAAATTAAGTCATTTTTCCTGCGCAAAATTTAGATCACATACTTAATTCCGATTGGTATAATACCTAATCGGAATTATTTAACTTATGAATTGGTATGCTCATGACAAACTCAGAACAGAATAGTTGGCTAGTCTTTAAACGTTTAGCCTCGTATGTAAAAGAATTTAAAATGGGATGGTTTGGAGCTGTGATTGGCATGGTCGGTTATGCGGTTGTCGATGCAACCTTTGTGTACTCGATTAAACCCTTAATGGATAAAGGATTAACGGGGGATGATCCGAGTGTTCTTACCTTTATGCCATTTTTTGTTGTCCTGATTGTCGCGGCACGGGGGCTCGCTGCTTTTTTAAGTTCATACTGCATGGCTTGGGTAGGTAACAATGTTGTCATGAAGTTACAACGCCAATTGTTTAACCATTTAATGGTTTTACCCATCAGTTATTTTGATAAAACGAATACCGGCGATCTCCTTTCGAAAATTACCTATGATGCTAGCCAAGTCTCCAATGCAGCCAGTAATGCCATGGTCAAAATTTTCCGAGAAGGGGCAACCGTTGTAGCACTGATGGTGATGATGTTTTTCCAAAGCTGGCAGCTTTCATTAGTTTTTTTATTGGTTGGTCCCTTTGTTGGTATTGCTATCAGTGTCGTTAGTAAACGCTTTAGAAAAATCGGTAAAAATCTACAAAATGCAATGGGGTCTGTCACGACGGCTTCCGAGCAGATGCTCAAGGGGCATAAGGAAGTGTTAATGTTTGGTGGGCAGAATGTGGAAAGCAACCGCTTCAATGGCGTCAGTAATCGGGTGCGCTCACAAAACATGAAATTGACTAGCGCATCGGCAATCAGTGTCCCTTTAATTCAGACCATCGCTTCCTTTGGATTGGGGTTTGTTCTTTACCTTGCCACCTTTCCGGAGATCATGGCGAGCCTAACACCAGGAACATTCGTTGTTATCGTTACCTCTATGATCATGTTGATGAAACCGGTTAAAGCGGTAACGCAGGTTAATATTGAAATTCAGCGCGGTCTTGCTGCGAGTAGTAGTTTGTTTAATATTTTAGATACGGAGCCTGCTAAGGATAATGGCCAACTTAAGATCCAACGTGCTAAGGGAGATATTCAACTTAATAATGTTGTGTTTACTTACCCTACGGCTGAAAAACCAGCCTTAGATGGCATTAGTTTTACTGTTAAAGCCGGTGAAACGATCGCCTTAGTCGGGCGTTCTGGCAGTGGTAAATCAACGATCGCTAATTTATTAACCCGTTTTTATGATATTGATAGTGGGCAAATCACACTTGATGGTGAAAATATTGAAGATTACACCTTAGCTTCACTTCGCCAGCAAGTTGCTATTGTTTCACAAAGTGTACATCTGTTTAATGACACTATTGCCAATAATATTGCCTATGCAAGTGAAGGTAAATACAGCCATGAGGATATTGTTCAAGCTGCAACGACGGCGCATGCGATGGAATTTATTGACGGCTTTCCAAATGGGCTAGATACCATTATCGGTGAGAATGGCTTAATGTTATCGGGTGGACAAAGGCAGCGTTTAGCGATTGCGCGTGCATTATTAAGAGATTCCCCAATTTTGATCTTAGATGAAGCGACCTCGGCGTTAGATACCGAGTCTGAACGTCATATCCAAGCGGCTTTAGATATATTACAGAAAAACCGTACCTCGATTGTTATTGCGCATCGTTTATCTACCATCGAGCATGCCGATAAAATATTGGTGATTGATGCAGGTAAAGTGGTTGAGCAGGGGACTCATAGCGAATTATTATCGGGCAAAGCGATTTACCATAGCCTATGTAAAATGCAAGCTTCAGGGGAGCTGTAATGCCATTTTGGTATCGTCCCGTAAGTTGGTGGTGCTGGGGGTTATACCCCTTTTCATTGCTGTTATGGCTAATTAGCGCGCTGCGCCGAAAATCATATCAAAGCGGATTGCTTAAAAGTCGTAAAAGCCCATTACCTGTTATTGTAGTTGGAAATATCTCTGTCGGTGGAAATGGTAAAACCCCCTTTGTGATATGGTTATGTGAGTTGCTAATAGCACAGGGCTACAAACCGGGCATTGTTAGCCGCGGCTATGGTGGGAAAAGTGGTCAATACCCCCTGTTAGTCACGGATCAAGTCAGTGGTAAAGTCGCCGGTGATGAGCCCGTTATGTTATTTAAGCGTCTTGGTATTCCCATTGTCGTTGATCCCATTCGCACTCAGGCCGTTGATCATCTCTATCAGCACTGTTCCGTGGATATTGTAATTAGCGACGATGGCCTGCAACATTATGCCTTGCAGCGAGATATAGAAATTGTGGTTGTCGATGGGCAGCGGCGCATGGGAAATGGCCACTTAATGCCCATGGGACCACTTCGAGAGCCGCTATCACGTTTACAAACAGTCGATTTTGTGATTAATAATGGTGGGCAATCAGAGACGGAAGTCGCTATGCTGTTTCAGCCGCGTGACTGTGTGCGCGTCGATGGACAAGGTGGAGAATTACATCCACCTACCCTTATAAATAGCTGTGCTGCAATCGGTTACCCACAACGATTTTTTACAACATTAGAAAAACTACACTATAAATTACACAAAACAGTCTCCTTTGCGGATCACTATGCCTATGGTAAAGATGATTTTAAGCAGTTCGATAGTAAGCGACCCTTAGTGATGACTGAAAAAGACGCCGTAAAATGTTTAGCCTTTGCACAACCTAATTGGTGGTATTTACCCATCGAAGCGGTATTACCAGACTCCTTTGCTGTGCAGTTGTTAGATAAAATTAAGGAAATAAAATGTTAGATATTAAACTATTCGATATTATTGCTTGTCCTGTTTGTAAGGGAAAATTAGGCTTTAATAAAAACAATAATGAGCTTATCTGTAAATTTGACCATCTTGCCTATCCCATTGAAGATGGCATTCCTGCTTTGTTGCACAATCGAGCGCGTAAAATAAGCTGTGATGAGGAACGATAAAAATGTCTTTTGTTGTGGTTATTCCAGCGCGTTATCACTCTACCCGTTTACCCGCTAAGCCGTTGCTTGATATTGTTGGTAAAACAATGATCCAGCGTGTTGCCGAACAAGCACTAAAAAGTGGTGCATCAAGGGTAATTGTCGCAACAGATGATCACCGTATTAAAGATGCATTAAAGGCGCTCAATAATATCGATGTGTGTATGACTTCAGCAACCCATGAATCGGGAACGGATCGTTTAGCGGAAGTCTGTCACCATTACCAATTTAACCGTGATGAAATTATTGTTAATGTGCAGGGAGATGAACCACTAATTCCCCCTGCGGTGATAAGTCAAGTGGCAACTAATTTACAAAACAATCAGCAAGCGAGTGTTGCAACATTAAGTGCCCCCATTAATGAATTTTCCGATGTCTTTAATAGTAATGCCGTTAAAGTTGTTTGCGATAAAAATAATATGGCGCTCTATTTTAGCCGAGCAACCATTCCATGGGATCGCGATAACTTCACCCCGGAGAATCAAAGCAAACAGTCTGTGAATAGTGCGAACTTACAACGTCATATCGGCATTTATGCCTATCGAGTTAGTTTCCTTGAACAGTATGCGCAACTGTCCATTTCGCCACTGGAGTCCATTGAAAAGCTTGAGCAGTTACGCGTATTGTGGCATGGTTTTAAAATTGATGTGCAACAGGCCTGTGAAGTGCCCCCTGCTGGTGTTGATACATTAGATGATTTACAACGTGTTATAAATTATTTATCGAATTAGGAAAAGTAATGAAAATAAAGCTATTACTTATATTGTGTACCACTCTTTTGGTAAGCGGATGCGGTGATGATCGACCGGAAAAACTCAAGAGTAATATTCAAACCGCAGACTACTTACTCAATAACTTGGCCAATGATCTTGATAACAACCGCATTCGTAATGGCATGTTACTAAGAGAGTATGCAAGGTTATTAGCGCAGCAAAAAGCAGAGTTACAGCCACTCTTACAACAATTGAGTTTAGATGCCAGTCGTAGTGGGCCGATGATGCAGGGGTTATTACAACGCTCGCAAACGCTTAAAGAACAGCCTCAAGTGCTCGGCGATATCGAAGCGCAATTATTAGAATCAGAAAACCTTATTGCCGCCTCTGATCCCGCTCTTTTTAACGATGCACTGTCAGATCCCATTAATGTTATTGCGGATATGTCCGATGGTCAGTTAGCGCGTGTCAATGCCATTAGCAAGCAACAAAGCCTAAGGGCTAACGGCGCAGAAGACTCTGGGCCAGGTAGTCAGCTAGTCGGTAATCCGGGGTATGGTCAGTGGCAAACCAATAGTAGTGGTATCTCTTTTTGGCAATGGTACGGTATGTATGCGATGTTTTCTGCACTATCGCCACGTCCTGTACAGTATGACCGTTGGTCATCACGTCGAGATTATAGCTATTATAATGACTATGGTCGAAACCGTTATACGTCTCCACAACAGGCTAAAGCTCAGGATAATTTAGCCACTAAAACGCGTAAACAGTTTGCTAACAAAGGTGGTTTTAAAAGTCCTTATGCTAAATCGAAAACTGGCGCAAGCAGTATTTCCAATTCTAGTCGCCAGGCGCAAAAAGCAACGCCTTTTGCTGGGAAATCTAGTTTTTCTAAAGCTAAATCATCAAGTAGTTTTAGGAATAGTAAATCGACAACTTCTCGCGGGTTTAGGCGCGGTAAGTAAGATATAAAATAGGGATAGGCGAAATATAAGCTACTTTATTTTATTGCCTTTATTAAAAAAGTTTAGCAACAGTTAATCCATCGTAGTGATGGCAATTGTGAAAAATAGGATTTAGATATGAATGAATTATTCGCATTATTAGGGCAAGATGCCTCGCTTATTGGTTATCTTTTAATTGATATGGGCGTGGCCATTCTGCTCTTAGGTGGTATGCGTTATACCATGGGGATGATTGGTAAAGTCAATACTAATGAAGAACTTGCCATTAAAGATAATTTTGCCTATGGCATCAGTATGGCTGGTGGCGTTGCTGCGATGGGCATCGCCTTAAGCGGAACCATTACCGGGGAGCTTGCAGGCTCATATTTAATCGAGTTAATCGGCATGCTATGTTACGGCTTTGCTGGCTTGGTGATGATTAAAGCGGGGCGTTATATCCATGATAAAATGGCGCTACCTGAATTCAACAAACATGAGCAAATATTAAATCGTAATATTTCAGTGGGTATTGTTGATGCGGCATCGGTTATCGCCACCGCGATAGTGGTGAGAGCTGCGCTTATTTGGGTTGATGGTCTAAACATAAAAACATTTATTGCTATTTTCTGTGCATGGATTGTATCGCAGCTTATGCTCGTTATCATTACCCGTATTTTTGAATGGCAGTACTTACGTCATAATGCCAATAGTTTCCAATCAACCTTAGAACTTGGACAAGTTGCATTGGCAATCCGTTATGCGGGATACCTTGTTTCCACATCAATGTCAGTGACCGCAGCGAGTTACTTCATTGTTTATGATGCGCAAAACTTACTCGATGGCATTGCCTCTTGGGCAATTATTAGCTTGATTTTAATGGTCGTATTAACGGTATTAACCATGTTCGCGAAATGTATTGTTCTATGGGGCATTGATTGTCGTGAAGAGATAGAAAATCAAGAAAATATCGGTATTGCTACCATAGAATTTGCCATCTCATTTGCCATTGCTTTATTACTAATGGCACTAATGGCTTAAGTTAATGCCAGTATTAACTGTTTTTGATGGGGCCATCCCCAATGGCCTTTTTAAGCAGTATTTGATGAGGCCATCCCCAATGGCCTTTTTAAGCAGTATTTGATGAGGCCATCCCCGATGGCCTTTTTTAAGCAGTATTTGATGAGGCCATCCCCGATGGCCTTTTTTAAGCAGTATTTGATGAGGCCATCCCCGATGGCCTTTTTTAAGCAGTATTTGATGAGGCCATCCCCGATGGCCTTTTTTTATATCTCGACCACTGAGAATATCGATGTTTGATGCAAAAAAATTAAAACTATTAATTGATGACACTCTGTTAATTGTAATTATGGCGGCATTAGCCTGTTGCGGCTTGATTTACGAATACCTGCTTTCGCACTATTCTGCCCGTATCCTAGGGAGTGTTGAAACGGTCATTTATGCCATTATCGGCATCATGATTGTTTCCATGGGGTTAGGCGCATTTGCAGCAAAAAAAGTAAAAGATGCTTTTCAAGGCTTTGTTATTTTAGAGTTAGTAGTGGCCTTTATTGGTTGCAGTGCAACACTGTTTATCGCCTCGGTGATTGGTTTTAGCCAAACCTTACCGCACTTAATTGCAGATACCTATCAACTACCAATGGATGCGCTTCCTCAGGGAGATTTACTGGCTAAATTTAGTTGGTTCAGCACGCAATTACCCTATCTTTTTGCATTTATTTTAGGGTTTTTAATTGGTATGGAAATTCCCTTAATTGCCCGTATCCGTGAAAAGGTTTATGGCCACTATCTTGCGCACAATGCGGGGACTATCTATGGGGCGGATTATATTGGTGCGGGGGTAGGCGCGGCGATATGGGTGATTTTTATGCTACGTATAGAAATCAGTCAAGCCGCTGCTATCACCGCAAGCCTTAACTTAGTCGCTGGTTTTGTATTTTTAATGCGCTTTAAAAAACAGCTTCGCAATATTAAAATCTTACTGTGTGGACATTTTCTTTTGGCTTTGTTGGTCGCGTTAGTTTTCCAATATGGTGGTTTTTGGCAAAAGCAGATGCAAAATATGCTCTATCTGGATAAGGTGGTTTATCAAACGCAAACACCTTATCAAAATTTAGTCTTTACAGAACGACATTTAGGTGGCGGAATGGAGTCGATCATTAATTTTTATATTAATGGTCGTTTACAATTTTCTAGTTTAGATGAGCAAATTTACCATGAGTTTTTAGTGCACCCAGCCATGCTCGCATCAAATCAACACAAGCGCATCCTAATTATTGGTGGTGGTGATGGTTTGGCATTACGTGAAGTATTGAAGTGGCAACCTGAAGCCGTTACGTTGATTGATTTGGACCCCAATTTAGTGGCTTTGTTTAAATCACCCAGTGAGTACTTACCTGAGCAACTCGCCCGTAAAATATCTGCACTAAATAAAGATAGTTTTCATGATCCGCGTGTTAAGGTCATTAACGATGACGCATTTATCGCCATTGATCAATTACTCCAAGAAAAGCTGATTTTTGACACGATTATTATTGATTTACCGGATCCTAGCCACCCAGATCTCAATAAACTCTATAGTGTGAATTTCTATTACCGTTTAAATAATCTACTTAATGCCGATGGCGTTATGGTGGTGCAGTCAACTTCGCCGTTTCATGCTCAAAATGCCTTTATATCGATTGCTAAAACGGTTCAAAAAGCACAATTTAATCATGTTCAACAATTTCATGAGAATGTACCCTCATTTGGAGAGTGGGGGTGGACTATCGCGACGAAACGAGGCATTAGTGCTAAACATCGTTTGCAGAAAATCAATGAAATCCCCGTTGTCACAGAATGGATAACTAGCCCACTTATCGATAGTGCTTTTATTTTTAATAAACATTTTTACGACGATCAAGAGAAAATAAAAGTTAACTACTTAGGATCAAACCAGTTATATCAATATCATCAGCAAGCGTGGGAAAGAGAGACAGAGCTTTCGCCATAACCTTTTGAGCTGCTATTGATTATTTTTATAATTAATGTATATTCGCTCCTGCAAATGGATTTGATTGATTTTTGCGCAACTTAAGTGCGAAAATTAAGCGGTGTAGGATGCGAATTCCACTTAAGTTAAGGCTATCTATTTATGCAAATCAATGGCTATCAACAGATCCAACTCATGCCCACATCGACCTCTGTCGTTGATACCGCAAAAACAACTCCCACTGTAACCGCCGAGCCGGGGGTGCAGGTTAATTTTTCAGCACAAGCGATAAAGCTTGCTGAAAGTGAAAATGCATCAATAAAAACGGCACCGCTTCAGTCGCAAAACGTCACTTTGCCTGAACAACCTGACACACCACTAACCGGTGAGAAGTTGCAGCAATACGTGCAATTTAAAAAAGCACAAGCCCAGTATCAAATTCATGCAGATATGGCCAATATCCTGACCGGTAATGGAGACGGAATATCGGCTCCCACAGCATATTATTTATCTACTAATGAAGATGCTCGTGGCGTTGTTTTACAGCAACATGCTATGCAACAACAAGCAGAGAATATGCAGCGTTATCAAGAGAGCACTCAAGCAATAAATGAGCGTTATAAAGATTGATTATTAATCGTTAGCTATCAATTCCCATCAAACATGGCTATAATTTGCCCCCATTTATTCGTGCTATTAAGGAACTATAAGCCGTGTTTGATTTCCCCACGTTCAGTAAGAACAGTGTCAAAAATGATTTTCTCTCTGGGTTGACCGTCGCCCTTGCCTTAGTGCCAGAGGCCGTTGCATTCGCTTTTGTTGCAGGTGTTGACCCCATGGTTGGCCTTTATGCTGCATTTATGGTTGGTTTAGTTACCTCTATTTTTGGTGGTAGACCGGGTATGATATCGGGGGCAACAGGCGCAATGGCGGTTGTTATGGTGGCTTTGGTTTCATTACATGGCCTGCAATTTTTATTTGCTGCGGTATTATTAACGGGGCTATTGCAGATACTGTTTGGTGTTTTCCGTTTTGGTAAATTTATCAGAATGGTGCCCCATTCGGTGATGATAGGTTTCGTTAATGGTCTCGCGATTGTTATTTTTTTAGCTCAGCTTGGGCAATTTAAAGTTAAAAATGCAATGGGTGAGTTCGACTGGTTACAAGGCTCGCCATTATACATTATGTTGGCTTTAGTCTTGCTAACGATGTTAATTATTCATTTTTTACCTAAATTGACGACAGCTGTGCCTTCAACATTAGTGGCTATCGTTATTGTCACCCTATTGGTTCAATTCATTCCGGCTCTAGATACGCGTACCGTTGTTGATTTTTTACGCACCATGACGGGGGATGAAAATGCCACTGTAGCCGGCAGTCTACCGAGTTTTGCTTTACCTTTAGTGCCATTTTCATGGCATACATTGCAAATTATTCTCCCTTATTCATTAATTCTGGCCGCGGTCGGATTAATTGAATCGTTACTTACCTTAACCGTTGTTGATGAGATGACTGGTACGCGTGGGCGTCCTAACAAAGAGTGTATTGCTCAAGGCGCTGCAAATATGGTTAATGGTCTCTTTGGTGGTATGGGCGGTTGCGCCATGATTGGCCAATCGATGATCAATATCAACTCTGGTGGTCGTGGCCGTTTATCTGGTATTACAGCTGCTTTAGGGCTCTTATGTTTTATTTTGTTTGCCTCTAGTCTAATTGAAATTGTACCGCTTGCCGCACTGGTCGGTGTAATGTTTATTGTCGTATTGGGAACCTTTGAATGGGCTTCCTTCAAAATGATGCGTAACATACCTAAAAAAGATGCCTTTGTTATCGTTTTAGTCAGTGCTGTCACTGTGATCAGTGATTTAGCGATAGCTGTTTTTGTTGGTGTTATTGTTTCAGCTTTAGTCTTTGCTTGGGAGCATGCTAAGCATATTCATGCTGAAGTTGAACATAACTTAGAAAAGACAGAAAAGAGCTATCGTATTGATGGACCATTATTTTTTGGCTCAGTCAGTAACTTTTTAGAGCTCTTTGATGTGCAGAATGATCCACACCATGTTGTCGTTGATTTCGCCAAATCGCGTGTTGTCGATCAATCTGCAATCGAGGCGATAAGCGTATTAACCGACCGTTATGTGCGAGAGGGTAAAAAAGTGCATGTGCGCCACCTCAGCCGTGATTGCCGTAAATTACTGCACAAGGCCGGCGTGTTAGTTGAAGTTAATCTTATTGAAGATCCATCTTATAAAGTGGCTTCAGACACATTAGGTTAGTAAAACAATAACAATCGATTATTTAATCGGTTGTTATTATTTGCATGAAACTCGAATGGGGCGATACGGAGCATCACATTTAGGGCTAAAGTTTGTGATTTTAGAAGTCCAAATTGAATACCAAATGTTTTTATTACGTATTGTCTTTTTTTTATTTCTCATATTATTTCTCTTTATATTTATTGTTGAGATAAAGTAATATAGAAATGTGACATGACGATGACAGTGCAAAGCTATTTTTTATTTGAAACTATTTTGCGAAAGAACAAAGAAAGGTCATATTTACTGTAAGATAATTGCACAAAGCTGAGTATAATTACTACAAATAATTGTATATAAGCCGTTTTTTGTTTTTATGTTAATTTTGTTTTGATCAAGTAACGACATTGAATAAAAAAAGGTAAACTATAACTAGTGCTGTATTTGAGTTGTTTTCGTTACTGTCGGCGCAGCTGAGATAATAAGTAGCATGATGCTTCTATCTTCTCGCCGGGGATTTTCAGTATCGTATATACCTGTTTTCATTTGCAATATAATAATTACTCTTGCAAACTATTAGCGTCTTGCAAGAAGCTTAACAACACATTGATGAGCGTAATTTGAGTGATTATAGGTATATGCCGTAATGGTTTTAATATTATAATGTCCAACGATTTAACCGTTCGTTTACGCGAATGGTTAAAATGTCGGTTATTGTCAATTTATGTAATTGGTAGAGGTAACAAGTGATTAAAAAAATTGGTGTTTTAACAAGTGGTGGTGATGCTCCAGGAATGAATACCGCAGTTCGCGCGGTGGTACGTACCTGTTTAGCAAATGGTATTGAAGTGTTCGGGATTTATGACGGTTATGAAGGCCTTCATAAAGATAAAATTAAGCAACTTCATCGTCATTCTGTTTCTGATATCCTCAATAAAGGGGGAACATTCTTAGGCTCTGCGCGTTTTCCCCAATTTAAAGAGGAAAGTGTTCGTAGAGAAGCTATCCAAAATTTAGAAAAACATGGTATTGAAGCACTTGTAGTTATCGGTGGTGATGGATCTTATATGGGAGCGAAAAAACTCAGTGAGATGGGATATCCATGTATTGGCGTACCCGGTACTATCGACAACGATATTGCAGGTACTGATTACACCATTGGTTTTATGACAGCGTTAAATACCGTTGTTGATGCTGTAGACCGTCTACGTGATACCTCTTCTTCACACAAACGTATCTCTATTGTAGAAATTATGGGACGTTACTGTGGCGATTTAACCTTATGGGCTGCGATAGCTGGTGGTAGTGAATTTGTCATTGTGCCTGAAGTTGAATTTGACGAAAACGCGCTAGTTTCGCAAATAAAATCGGGTGTTGAAAAAGGTAAAAAACATGCAATTGTTGCTATTACAGAGCATGTAACCGATGTGAATCAATTAGCAAAACGAATTGAAGCGAAAACGGGTCTAGAGACGCGTGCAACCGTATTAGGCCATATTCAACGTGGTGGTTCTCCAATGGCCTTCGACCGTATTCTTGCGAGCCGTATGGGGGCTAATGCTGTTGAATTATTGATGGAAGGTAAGAGTGCTCGTTGTATCGGTATTCAAAGTGGAAAACTAGTTAACCACGATATTATTGAATGTTTAGAGAGTATGAAGCGTACATTCCGTCAAGATTTATACGACCTATCGCAAAAGCTAGTGTAAATTAAACCGCTCTCATTGCAAAATTTAAAAACCTACCCTTGGTAGGTTTTTTATTATCTACGATAGCCAAAAATTGAGGTTGAATTATGAATTCGCATCAACAACTCTACCCGCTATTAACGGCTTTATTTGAGCATCAAGAAATACAAGAGAATGGCCGTGACCTTCATGAGGTAATTGGATTTTTATACGCAATTACGGCGCTACCTGAAGAAGTCGAATTACAACTTTGGTTACCCATGCTGTGGCAGCAAGATAAAGCGTTTAATTTTACCAGTGAAGCCTTAGCCAATGAATTTGCCACGACAATATTAACCGCTTATCAAGCTTGCTTAGAGCAGTATCAAAGCCAGCAACCTCTTGCATTAATGATGCGTGATACATGGTTAGATGAAAATAAGCAAATCACAGCAGCGGGCATGGCATTTGCTACGGGCTACTTACGTGCATTTCAGTATGCAGAAGAGGTATGGGGGCAATTGAGTGAAGAATCGGGGGCAGAATTTGCGCAAATTGTGCAAACAACGATGCTATTATTGAGCAAAATGGCACATGTGAAGACGGAAGATGTCGCAATGAGAGAGTTATTCATGCAGCTCCCTAGCATGCACGAAATTGTCGACTCATTGCCTATGTTATTGACTGCAATGGGTCGATTTTCTGGGCAGGGTGATTGTCAGCAGTAAATCGGCTAAATGTTACTGAGCGGATAGATTATGCAAATTCAGTCCAGATAGGGGCGTGATCAGAAGGTTTTTCGATGCCCCTTAACTCATAATCAATCCCTGCCTCAATACTTTTTTCTGCTAGTTTTTCCGTGGCTAAAATGACATCAATACGTAGTCCGCGATTATCATCAAAACCACGAGAACGATAGTCAAACCAACTGTATTGATCAGTTACTTCTGGGTGTAATAAACGGAAGGTATCGACAAAACCAAAATCCATTAATTTAGCAAGCCACTCTCTCTCTTCAGGTAAAAAGCTACATTTTTTTGTTTTTAACCAACGTTTAGCATTCACCTCACCAATACCAATATCGAGGTCGAGTGGGGATATATTGATATCACCCATAATAATAATATTATCATCAGCACTGTGATGTTCTTGTAGGTATTGATTAAGATCTTGATAAAATTGACGCTTATAAGGGTATTTAATAGGGTGGTCTTGACTTTCACCCTGTGGAAAATAGCCATTTAAAACTTGTGTTTTTTCACCATGTTCATTATCAAGGGTCACCATGATCATCCGTTTTTGATGATCATCATTATCAGTAGGAAAGCCATATTGCACTGCTGTTGGCTGCTTTTTACAGAGCATCGCCACGCCATAATGCCCTTTTTGGCCGTGAAAATAAACGTGGTATCCCATTGCCTCAACCGCTTCACGCGGGAAAGCGTCATTATCAACTTTTATCTCTTGCAGACCAATTACATCAGGTTGATGTTTATCGATAATAGCCTGAAGCTGGTGAAGTCGAGCGCGTAGCCCATTGATATTAAATGAAATAACTTTCATAGAAAAAGCCTTAATTGGGAAATATTAAGGCTGAATGTACCTTGCTTAGGGATAGAACTCAATAGGCAATTGTAGCGATTAGCTTAGTGTGACAAGTACGTGGTGAAGATGATCCGCGGTTTCTAAACCACTATCGGTTAAATATCCACCATCGGGTTGTGATATCAGCCCTTTATCATATAAAGATTGTGCAGCGGAGATCATTGCAGGGTTCGCATCGTGATGAATTTTAATACCTTCTAATTGAGATTTTTCAGGGAATTTAGCGAGCAGTTTCATTTCTTCAAATAGGCTATCAGAGTAGTTTTTAATCATTATAATTCTCACTTTTCTATTACATTCGGATACCTCCATCATAATTGCATGTCATTAAATTGCAAATGTTAGCGGTAGTGAAATTGGGCTAGATTTAGCAAAATGACAAACTATTTATAATATATTTGATCGCTTTGCTAGACGCATCAATAAGAGGGGCGATTTGTTCATTTTCGCGGCGCGCATGAATTATACCAAAGAGAAGCCAGCAGAGTGAGACTGGTTTTTGTTTTTATTAAAAAAAGTGGATACTCTTAATTTCGCATTGTTTAACCAAATGAGATAAGTGGCACTGAGTTTTACGTCACCGTGCAGGTTATATTTGTTAACATTCTAATTTGCTTTATAAATTAGTGGGTTAGGGCATGATTTCAAAAAGGTGATAGGTGGCAGTGTCATACCTATCTCAGAAGGCGTTATGTTACAAATCAGGCTTAACCAATTGAATTTAATCGTTATTTTTCTATTTTTTATTGTTTAAAAAAATGAGATAGGTGGCGCTGAGTTTTACGTCACCGTGCAGGTTATATTTGTTAACATTCTGATTTTCTATATAAATTAGTGGGTTAGGGCATGATTTCAAAAAGGTGATAGGTGGCAGTGTCATACCTATCTCAAATCAAAGTTTATGCAAATAGTTAGCGAACTGATTGATTAAATGATGATTAATAGATATTGTGATGATCATTTTAAATAAGATAAGTGGCGCGGTGCATTACATCATGCCATTTATAAAGCTGTTAGATGAAAACCAAAAATGGAGAGGAATAACCAATCAATGAAATTTGAGACGAAAGAAGCCGCTGTATTTTTCATTGATATACTTGGCATGAGCGCGCTTACTGAGGGCGAGATAAATTTAAATGGAATTAATGAAAAAATAGATACTTCTATCTATGAAGTAGAAATAAATGGAAGCAAAGGGCTTTCAAGCCCTAATCAAATTATTGCAGCATGGACTCTTAAACGATTTAGAGAGGTGCTCCGTAATGTTCACTACAAATATGATGTGAAAATATCGCAGCTCTCAGATTGTGCTTTTGTTTGGTCGGAGAGTAGCCGCGAGCTCCTATTGGCTTCGTCAGAACTGATGTGGGAGTTAACGCTTTCTGGTGTGTTATGCCGAGGCGGCTTAAGTTACGGCGAGGTCATAATACCAACAAATGACAAGGAATCTTTTGGTTCATTTATTCTTGGCGATGCCGTAACTCGCGCAGCAAAGCATGAAGCTCGAGGTAAAGGTTGTAGAGTGTTTAGCGATGCAGATGCTATTCATCATTTCCACAAAGATTTTCCGGGTAAAGTTGATTCTCCTGTAGTTTCAACTCTAATATACAATGATATTTTTTCGCCAATAACAAACCCTCTCGATTTCAGCATAGTAGATGAATTTAAATGGTATCTTTTTCATGACCTTCAAAGCATAACCACAGATAAAACTGAAATTGATCATAATAAGTTGGCGATGTACATGGCTGCGCTTGTGTCTACGATCAGGCACTCTCCTTATTACGCATGGAATTCATTAAATAAACATGGTCTCGTCCAGCTTGCCGGCAGCATAGAGGCAATCTCAACAAGCATTGCGATTCACACTAATCATGACGAAGCAAAGCTTTCTGCAGAATATTCAATGGTTGGGCTAGAAAAGGTGAATAGAAGCCATGAAATAGTGAAAAGGCACTTTTATCAATACAATGTAAATGCTCTAACAAAAGGCACCCTTGAAACTCTTAGGGAGCGATTAGAAAGCGAAGTTGTAAAAGTGCTTGAGTGTAACTAATCATCTAACAAGGCGCTGCTACGGAAAATTTACTCGCTGGCGCTCCTAAATTTCCGCAGAGCGCGGCGTTAGTTTGCCATAGAAATTGGCATCTATTTTCAAATTGGAATTTATATGGACGCAAAAAGCTGGACTGTATTAATATCAATATCGGCAGTTTTTTTGTCACTATTCAGCATATTTAAAACTCATATTTGGAATTCGCTAGAGTTTAATTGTCGATTAATTTCGTTCCGTTGGAAGATTGAAAATGATAATAAATTTTACGAAAGTAAGTTTTTTATTTCATGCTCAGGAAATAAAAACCTATATATTGATAGGCTATATATAAATAAAGGAGATGACACTTCTATTAATGCTACAAGTAAAAGTTTTGATATACAAAAACTTCTAAAACCTGGAGAAATCGAAGAGTTTATTTGTAAAATGGATGCTTCAATATTTTCTCATAATGAAACCTACTCATTTATTTTTATATTAATTTCTGCGGATACAGAAAAGTTTCATTGCGGTTTAAAAATGATCACAAATGAACAAGAAGATAATAAATTAATGGTGTGTCCTAAAAGTCTAGGAAGTGGACACTTTAATATTAATTCCTTTAGCTTTTTAAAAAAGAATAAAGTCTATAAAAGTAGATCAACGCGCAGACAAAACTAACAAAGCAAAGCACTGGACGCATAACGGGTGTCACTGTTTTTGCTAAAACAAAAAGCCAGCAAAAACACTGCCAACCTACGCGCCAGTGTTTAGCGGCGTTATAGCTCACTCATATTTTTAAGTTTGTAACTCATAAGGAGTAATAATGAATATTTTAAAATTTGAAATCCTAGACATCAAAAATGGTGATCGGGTGGTAAAAGTAGAAGGACAAGATATTCACGTAAGTAAAGATACTGGCGAGTATGTTATATACAAGATGAAGATGGACAAGGACAAGGAAAATCAGGTAATTGGATTCGATGTCCTTGCTATTACAAAAGGGGATGGTGATTTTGAGTTAATTGCTGACGCAGATTTGAATGATCTTGCAGAGCTATGGGAGGAGTAAAGTGGCTAAACCTCCTAAGAAAATTAATACAGGTACTGAGATTACGGATGGCGATCAAGTAACTGGTTCATTAATTTATCGACGTGTACCTCCTGAAAAGAAAAAGGAGCTTAAAAAGCTCATAAAAGAGGTGGCTAAAAAGCATGGGCTAGTATCTCATATCATTGAAAGGAAGTAGGTGTGGAAAAGAAAAGTATCATTGCAAGATTCTCTGGCGAGAATGCTAAAGTTGAAGAAGCATTCAATGAAATTATTCAACAGGCAGAAGAGTTAGGCTTAATAGGTGAAGACCTAGTAATCAATAAAGTTCCAAATAAAGTAGAGAAGAGTAAGCTACAAAACAAATCCGCTTCGGATATTATGGCCAAGGCATCTGGTGATGAAGAAAAAATTGAAGATTTTATGGAAGAAGTTATCGCCCTTGCTTCTGAAAGGCTAGGTCTTGAATCACCTTCTACTGGGATTAAGCTAATAGAGGGTAATAACGATGACAACGATGAGTAGTACCCGAAATCACGCCCATGCTCGTGCTATTGCATTAGCTAAAATTCGAGAAGGATATAGGTGTGAATTACGGTGTGAATCGGATATAGATATACATGGGCATCATATTTTAGATTATAGTTTGGGCGGTGAGGCTACACCTGAGAATATTCTAGTTGTATGTAAAACTTGCCATGATTTGGTTCATGCAGGAGAGATAATTGTTCATTCATTTGATTACCGTCCCGCAAAGCTAGAGCTATAACAAACAAGAATAGGTGTTGCGCAGCCGACACCTTATTCGGGTGTTGAACAAGCCCGATCGGGAATTGCTTCTCTTTATAGTAAATAGTGGATTTTGCTGAAGGCTAAATTTAATTTGTCACTTTTCTTTAGGCGAGTTTCGCTAATATACAATTGATAGTTCAATTATATCAATCTGTTATCTTTTTTGGTTGAATGCCAATACACCTCTTTTTATTCGCTTTCTGTTATGAATTCTTCGTAGAAGATCACGCGTGATAACACGCTAATTTCTCAGTCGCTTTATACCTACAAAACTCATTTCATGCTGACAACATGGGCAGATGTAGACGGTTTTTTTTCGTTTTGGTGTTATTGCCACCGTGCTTAAATGACTCCCTAGTATCAGCATGATTTGCAAGCGAAGTTGTTTAGCATTACCTCTCAAGAAACCGTAATCACGAACGCGCTGCAGGCCTTTTGGTAATACATGTTGTAAGATTAACCATAAGAATTTAAGTACGGGTAATGTTCGCTTTTTGATAATATCTGTTCCTCCTTCTTTATATCTAAAGGTCACTGTTTTTTCGCTGACATTAATAATGTCTTTATCGGGTAACACGCCACGGTACAGGTAACGAGATAAATACTGGAATGATGACAAACCAAATCCGACCTTGCGACAATCAACGACCCATTTTTTAGCAATATCATTGGGCATAGCTAACTCGGGGTGGTGATTGATTGCATCAATCACTCTTGCTCGCCATACCTTGGCGAGTGCCAATTCATTAAAGAGATATTTCTTATCATTTTTATGCCACTGCTTGTTCGTTGCATCATAGCTTCCACTGGGCACGATGATATGTAGATGAGGATGACATTCTCTTTTACGATTATGTGTGTGTAATACGCTGGTAAAACCTAAGTCACCTTTATTCTGTCGTGAGGCAAAGTCTTTTAATATGTTTGATGTCAAGTAGTTCAGGACACCCACACCTTTTTGACTAAATTGAATATTGTACCTACTATATAAACAGTGTTTTTGTTTACAGTTGTGGGGGTTTGGTATGACACAATCACGTGCTTCGTTAATTTCTCTTGTGGACACACCTTATTATCATTGCATTTCTCGATGTGTTCGCCGTGCATTTTTGTGTGGCGAAGATAATTACAGCGGTAAAAACTATTCACATCGCCGGCAATGGATGATGATCGCATTCGGCAATTAAGTGATATCTTTGCCATTGATGTTTGCGCTTATTCGATTATGTCTAATCACTATCACCTTGTTTTACATGCTAATGAAGCCGAGATTAGCGCCTGTAGCGATGAAGAAGTTTGCCGACGTTGGTATCAACTTTATTCCGGCTCAGAAATAGTTTCGCGATGGCGCAAAGGGGAGCTGACTTGCGCAGGTCAAATAGAGGTGGCGCTTGATATAATCAGCAAATGGCGTCATCGCTTGCTTGATATCTCTTGGTTCATGCGCGCATTAAATGAATTTATTGCCCGCAAAGCGAACGCCGAAGATAACTGTAAAGGACGCTTTTGGGAAGGGCGCTTTAAGTCGCAAGCATTGCTTGATGAAAAAGCACTATTAACTTGCATGGCTTATGTTGATTTAAACCCCGTGCGAGCAAAAATGTCAGAAAGTGTGGAAACATCGGAGTTTACGTCCATATTTGAGCGTATCCACAGTAAATGTAGTCACGATGAAGCGTTGCATCACCATGATAACAGTAAACCCTTATTTGGTTTTTTAGCGGCAGAATGTCATACGCCCCAAGAAGGTATACCCTATGCCTTGCTCGATTATTTAGAGCTTGTTGATTGGACTGGACGAGCCATTCGAGAGGATAAGCGCGGCGTGATTTCGAGCCAACTGCCAAGCTTATTAAGTACCCTTGGCTTAGAGAGTGATACCTGGTTGTCCTTAGCGGTGAGTTTTGGTAAAGATTACCATGGTGCAGTGGGCTCACTCGAAGAGCTGACATTATTTGCCGAGCATACAGGCCGATGTTGGGTATCTGGGCAAAACAAACTGAGTTGTATGCTGCATTAACTCCCAATCATTTGTTTTTTTATTAACTATTAGCGCTTCGTTAAGGAGGCTCTGTGCGTTGATTTTAATAAAACTTGTTTAAACATATTGGATTGAGTCTCAAGTGCGGGAATTTAACTATTTAATTACAGCAAAGCGCTGATTAAGATTATTTTTAAAAAGAATGGCTATTATATTTTTATAAATGAAAAGATATGGATGTCCCCGAATTCACCCAGTTTTCCCGAATTAACCCCCCGAATTACCCCCCAATTAAGAGATAGATTTATTACTCAATTTAAGTATTTAGTGATTAAAAAAAACAAATATTAATTTATTGTCAAATAACTGTGAGTTACTATTTTTTTTAATAAAATCAGGCTGCTAGTGATAAATGCGATAGCCTCGTTAAACGTTAAATGGCCCACGATTTTATACGTGACATTTTCATGGTTGATACGCTCAACCCTAAACTTGGAAAGGAAATTACGATGTACATGGACGGTTTTAAACGGTTTTTATTTATAACAGCATGTTGTTTTATTGCTTTGTCTGGATGCAAGGAGAATTCCCCAGTTTTCCCCGAATTCACCCAGTTTTCCCCGAATTAACCCCCCGAATTACCCCCCAATTAAGAAATTTATTACTCAATTTAAGTATTTAGTGATTAAAAAAAACAAATATTAATTTATTGTCAAATAACTGTGAGTTACTATTTTTTTTAATAAAATCAGGCTGCTAGTGATAAATGCGATAGCCTCGTTAAACGTTAAATGGCCCACGATTTTATACGTGACATTTTCATGGTTGATACGCTCAACCCTAAACTTGGAAAGGAAATTACGATGTACATGGACGGTTTTAAACGGTTTTTATTTATAACAGCATGTTGTTTTATTGCTTTGTCTGGATGCAAGGAGAATTCGACTAATGATCAGGAGATGCTAGCACAGACGAAGGCATCCTATGGTATAGCCAGTGATAGCTTGGAAAATTTAAACCCTTATTTTTATTTAGCAGACACCACTCTCAGTGCATTACATCTGTTGAATGCACAGGAGGGGACCAAGGAGGGCAAGTGCAATTTTGGCACTTTTACTGCTACTTTGCATAATAATATATTGCAAATGGAGTTTCACGATTGCTCTGTTTTTTTGCCTCATCTTAATGGTGTGTTAGTACTTGAACTCACTGATATTGAAAAAGAAGGCTATCTGCTGGCATTGAATGGCAGGCTCTCTAGTCGCAATATAAGCTGGTCTTCTTCACTAGATGAAGAGCCCGAACTTAGAGATGATTTCGATGTTGAATTGGTACAAACAATCACGGGATCACATCGTACATTAACGACACTTAATTTTTCAGAAAGTACTATAGCTAGCAACCATTTGAGTGATGATGAAGTAGTAAAATTTGCCAGTATGAGTTTGCAGAGACAGCTCGATTATGAGTCGGGTATTTATAGCATTGCTTATGATGGTCAAATAACAAAATATAATGGTGAAGATGTCTCAGTATTTATTACCACTCCTGAACCGATTGAATTAATTTATAGTAATCACTTCCTTAATGGGACTTTAATTATTGATGATGGTAAAAGCCGTATTAAAGCCTCAATTTCAAAATTTGATCCCCGTCCATATTCTTTTGATATTGAAACGGAATTCGATAATGGTCAGACCTACCAACCTGGAAATCGTTTTGCTGCTTCTTTTGCCATGGAATCTGATATATTTTCTTTCACCAGCCGTACTGGTTTTTTAAGTAAGCAGGGACCTATTCTTACAGACAAGGCTGATATAAAAGATAGATTTTTTTATTCTGGGCTATCTCCCAATCACGGACTTGTTCAATCACCTGCTGAAGAGGATACACAACTTGGTTCTATGTCACGGGCTATTTTGCCTATATTCAATAATCTTGGGGAGTTTACTGTTTCTATATTTGATAGAGAAACGAATCTAGAGCTAGATTCTGCACTATACTCGGTTACATTAGATGGAATTTGGGTAAATATTTCATTCGACTCATCACTTTCATCTGCGAGCAGCTATAGCATTAATATCACAGATGATAATGGCAGAAAGATATTTTCGGACTATCAGACGTCATTAAACTAGTCATACTACAGTGTAAAGATATGGTTCTCCCCGAACTCATCACTACCTTATTCGGGTGGAGTAAGCCATACAGGGCTTGGTTCAACAATCGTTGAACCATTATTTTTAAAAAATCCTCTCTAAGTGCGCTTGCTAAGGCATTACATCGCTAAATAGATCCCATCAACTCGGCAGCGTCAAAGAACTGTTTGGGATATTCATTGAGTTTTTTAAAAATGAGTAACACTGTAACATGGGTATAGAAATGACTGTTACGACGTTGAATTTTTAGCGACGAGTAAAGTTACCTTTAAATTTTTTAAGTAATACCAATCGGAGTAAATAGCTGATCTATTTTACTGGTTAAAATAACTTACTTTTTTGTTGTAAGTTTCGAAAAGGGAGCAACCATTTACGTCAACTTACGCCTCAAATTAAGCCATTTTTCCTGCGCAAAATTTAGATCACATACTTAACCCGAGTGGTATAATTAATTTTGAATGGCAGAATAGGTTTAGTCAAAATATGAAAATCACTGAAATCAGTATCGCTGTTGTCAAAAATAGCGATGGTCTTTACTTAATTTGTTTACGCCCCGATCAGGTACATCAAGGTGGTAAATGGGAGTTTCCCGGTGGTAAGGTTGAAAGCGATGAACAACCAGCGCAAGCTATGTGCCGAGAGCTTAAAGAAGAGGTTGGTTTAATTGCTCAGCAATATGTGCTGATAGAATCTAAGCTGTTTAACTATAGCGATGCGCAGTTACATTTACATTTTTATCTAGTCACTGAATTTAGTGGTATCGCAACGGGACGAGAAGGTCAGCCCATTAAGTGGGTCAGCCAAGCGCAATTGAGCTTATATGAATTTCCACAAGCCAATAAAAGCGTGATTGCCCAATTATAAAAAAGTGGGGCCGTCTCGCTGTTTTATGTAGAAAAACTTTAAAAATTTTCTCTAATTCTCATATAGCTAGCAAAACGAGGAATGTTATTATCCGTTTTGCCCATGTATTTATAGGTGATCATCGCTCCAATCGGTGGGGGATTTTCGCGCTCTGTGTCGGAAAATCCAGTGCCAATTTTAAAGATGGCACCCTCGCTGTTTTTAACCAGTATTGAGCCTAATTTACCGGCGTATTTGCCCTGTCCAGGAACATGTTGCAACACAACGGCTTCATCATCTTGATATTGTTTTAACTTCATTAAATCTTGGCTGCGTTTAGCTTGGTACAAAGCTGTACCTTTATGCAACATTAACCCCTCTCCACCACCAGATAAGACTTGCTCGAGCATTTGTTGTAATTGCTGATTATTTTGTACTTTTTGTTGTGGGATCATTTTAAGATAAGGTGATGAGCTGTTAGCGATAATTTTTTCCATATTATCAATGCGCTGAGTAAAGTTTAATGGGGAGGTAGGAAGGTCAAATATCATAAAAGAGACACGTTTCCATTCACTATTTATGGGATAATGTTTGCGCACAACAGAGGCTACTGTTTGAAATTGATTACGTCCAATCCAAAGTTCACCGTCTAATGGTACAGAGGGAAAATCGTTAGTGAACCAAGCAGGCGCATTATATACATTACCCTGTCGTGATATAAGTTGTTTACCATCCCAATATGCACGAAAGCCATCAAGTTTTTCACTCACCCAATATTCTGTAATATCAATATCTTCATGATAAATTGTTGCGAGTTGAATAGGTGGGGGCGGCATCGCGTGCAGTAATGAACAAAAAAACAAGGCAAAATATACTGTCAACCGAGTAAACATAAAGATACTTCCTAAAATGCAGGGCTATAAAATGTGATTTTAGGAAGTTTTTCTGCAATTTTCAATTATTCAAAGTGTTACTGTGAACTCAAACGATAACGCGCTATTCAATAAAACGCATCGATAGATCAATTGCTTGTACATGTTTGGTAAGCGCGCCAACGGAAATAAAGTCAACCCCAGTTTGTGCATAGGATAGGATGGTTTTACGGTTAACGTTACCTGATACTTCTAAGTCGGCTTTGTGGCTTCTGCTGTTATTGATAGCAACAGCTTCAACCATCATCGGAATAGTAAAATTATCGAGCATGATACGCTGTGCGCCTGCATCCAATGCCTGCTTTAGCTCGTCAATGCTTTCAACTTCCACTTCAACCCAACGTTCTGGATGTTGTTCTCTTGCCACCGCGACAGCTTCAGCAATGCCACCGCAAGCTAAAATATGATTTTCTTTAATTAAATAGGCATCAAACAGCCCTAAACGATGATTAACCCCACCGCCGCAAAGTACCGCATATTTCGACGCATTGCGTAAACCCGGTAGAGTTTTACGTGTATCGAGTAATTTACATTTTGTTTCTGCGATTAAGTCTATATAGAGTTTTACTTTGCTGGCAATTCCAGAGAGTGTCTGAATAAAATTAAGTGCAGTGCGCTCACCGGTTAATAATGTGCGAGCGGGTCCTTCAAGATAGAATAGTTTGCTATTGGCCGGGACAAAATCACCATCTTTAACCAACCACGTTATTTTTACTTGGTTACCGAGTTGCCTAAACACTTCTTGCGTCCATGCTTGACCACAAAAAACAGCATCTTCACGTGTGATGACAAGGGCTTTGGCTTGCTTATCTTGAGGAATTAAGTTTGCTGTAATATCTCCTTCTGTGGCTGGTAAGCCATTTAAATCTTCATGCAAGGCGATTCTTACGCTTTCCGCTATTTCACTTCCAACCATGCTTTGTTCCCATTAAATAATAAATAATAATAAATATTACCTTCAATACCTTGTTAATAGCAATGATCTCAAACGAGAACTCTTATAAAATAGTTGTTTGTGATTAAATAGGAGTGCGTATGACAGTAATTATCGGCTTAACTGGCGGAATAGGAAGTGGTAAATCGACTGTTTCTGCTTTTTTTTCTGCGTTAAATGTTACGGTTATTGATGCCGATATACTTGCTCGCGAAGTTGTTGCTAAAGGGCAACCGGCATTAATTTCAATAGAACAACATTTTGGGCGTGAAATTTTAATAGAAGGTGAATTAAATCGCGCACTATTACGTGAGATTATTTTTCACGATGCAGAGCAAAAAAAATGGCTAGAAGCCTTATTACATCCTTTAATTCGTCATAAAATCTCACAGCAACTTGCACAATCAACAGGACGTTATATTTTATTAGAAGCACCTTTATTGTTTGAAAATAAATTAGATGATCTGACCGATTATAATTTGGTGGTAGATATTGAGCCTGAGCTACAGGTGTTACGTGCAAGCCGACGTGATGATGTTTCAGCGGAGCAGATTAAAGTGATTGTAGCGTCGCAAATTAGTCGCGAGAAACGTTTAAAGCAGGCTGACTTTGTGATCAATAATAGTGACAAATCACTTAATGAATTAAAAAATAGCGTGCTAGATTTAGACAAGCGTTTTAATTTTTTACAAAAGAAAGAAAATTGCTGATGTTTTTTTTCCTGTTTACTTGTTTTTACTGTAGGATTAATGCTTTATGACCAATATAAATAGAAAAAATGATCGCTTTTGAATACCCTTTAAATGAAAAAATCCGTAGTTATCTACGATTTGAATTTCTTTTTTTACAAATTAATGAGACTAGTCAGTTTGCTAATCATAGTGATATGACTGCCTTTTTCAAAAATCTATTTGATCTTCTTGAATTAATTGAGCGATGCGATATCCGCCATGATTTAATTAAAGATTTACGGCAGCTTTCAGGGCAAATGAAGGAATGGTTAAGTCTAGATCAAGTCGACCATCAAGCTGTATCGACAATGATTGCTGAGATAGAAGAGCTGGTCATTAATCTATCAAATATGCCTAAGCAGTTGCGTTATTTTAAAACTAACCGTTTTTTAACCTCGCTTAAACAGCGCTTTTCAATCCCAAGTGGTACTTGTAACTTTGATTTACCACAGTTTCATTTCTGGATGAATAGTGAGTTATCGCAACGCCAGCAAGATGCACAAAAGTGGTTAAGTCATTTTGTGAATTTAGATAAAGCACTCTCTCTATTTTTAAAAATGAAACGTTCACAGGGCGTGGCGAGTGACTTAATTGCACAAAATGGTTTTTATCAAGGTGAGGTAGAAAATTGCTCCTTTGTTATTATTAATGTAGCAAAAAATCAGGCTGTCTATCCGATGATTAGTGGTCATAAAAATCGTTATGCGATCCGTTTTATGAATGCGGATATTGAAAATCATCGCGCTGAAAATGTTTCATTTCAGCAGATTTGTTGCTGATATAGGTGAGTAAAAATGAAAGTTAATTGCCCAACGTGTAAAAAAGAAGTTGAATGGAGTAAAGAAAATATTTATCGACCCTTTTGTTGTAAGCGTTGTCAACTAATTGACCTTGGTGAATGGGCTAATGAAGAAAAACGCATTAAAGGTGAGCCGGCTGACCCTGAGCAGATTAAACCTGACAACACCATCTACTTTGATTAAGTACGGAGATTTTTTTGTATGCTATTAACTGAGTTTTTAGATAAATTGACAACACAGCCCGAGGCTATCGAATTTAGTGATACGATGGATGTGATCGATAATACCTATAATTTTACTGCAACAGCATTCACGAATGGTTTGCAAGTTAATGCCGCAGAAGAGAATTCTGGCTCATGTAAACTCTTTTCTTTTGCTAAATTACAAGGATTGAATGAGTCACAAACCTTAGCGTGCTTTGGGCATTATTATCGCGAACATGTATTGCAACATCCCGAGGCGAAGGATCATCAAAACATTCGTCAATTTATAATTAATGGTTGGTCTGCTATCCATTTTTCTGGGCAGGCGTTAACTAAGAAATAATTCGTTTTATAAAGCAGTAACAGCTTTGTGTATTGCAAATCTGTTACTGTCACTCACATTAGCTTCCTGCCAATTTAACTTGATAGCCTTTTTTTCTAATAGTGTTTTCACGAGATCACGTTGATCGCCTTGTATTTCAATCACGAAATCTTTGACACTGCCACCCGTTCCGGTTCGTGTTTTTATCTCTTTAGCTAATAGTTTTAATGCTTTTTCATCCAAAGAGAGTCCTTTAATAAGCATCACACCCTTACCTTTTCGACCTTTAGTTTCGCGGTGGATACGAATGATGCCGTCGCCTGCAGGTGCGCTTTTCTTTTCTTTAGGTTTGTCTATTTTTCCACCGTCAGTGGAGTAAACAAGGTTAAGTTCGCTGAAGTCCATAATAAATTCCAAAAATTACTTTTCGGTTAGTTTAGCAGAGCATAATCTAATTGATAACGTAAATAATCCTAAAAATTCCCTGAATAAAAGTAGGTATATAAAATTAAATTTGATCTAGAGCATTGTTTATCGCGAATATTTGCCTTATTATTATGTAAATGATAATTATTAACAACAACTGGTTGTTACATTAGGAAATACAATGGATTATCTGAGCTTAAAGTTGGCCAAATTGCGCATATTACAAGTTTGCAAGATATTCAGCCAGCTATGCGTAAAAAATTACTTAATTTAGGTTTTTTGCCCAGAGCAGAGGTACAGTTATTACGGATAGCGCCAATGGGCGATCCGATTGTGATCCGCTGTGCAAATAGTTCTATTGCGTTACGTAAAAATTTACTTAAGCAGATTAAAGTGGAGGTGTTGTCATGAGTTTAACAATTGCAACGATTGGTAACCCCAACTCAGGAAAGACGACGTTATTTAATGCACTCACCGGTGCCAATCAGCGTGTTGGTAATTGGAGTGGTGTCACTGTTGAAAAGAAAACGGGACATTTTAAATTAGCAGATGATTCGTTAATTACCGTGGTTGATCTGCCTGGCATCTACAATCTTGATTATGATAGTGAAGGTAGCTCTTTGGATGAGTGTGTTGCCTTCGATTATGTTATGCATAACTCGCCAGATATTGTTATTAATGTTATCGATGCTAGTTGTTTAGAGCGCAGCTTATATTTAACACTACAACTTAAAGAACTTGGGCTACCTGTTGTGGTTGTATTTAATAAAATGGATGTTGCAGAAAAAAAACAATTAGTAATCAACGAAAAAATGATAGCTAAGGAGTTAGGGTGTCCAGTTATTAGCTTATCTGCACATGATCAAGTTGCGGTTAATAAACTAAAAGCAAGATTACCCGCATTACAGCAACAGATCTCAACGGCAGCGATTGCATTAGATTATGGGCAATCTTTAGAGCCGGTTATTGAGCATGTGTCGACGCTCTTTGCGAGTATTGAACATAGGTTAGAAGATCGTGCTCTAGCGATAAAAGTATTAGAAAATGACGCGAATATTATGCAACTTTTTTCTGCCGAAAAATTGCAAGAAATAGTGCGTGCTAAACAAAGTTTGCCGATTGATATTGATTTACAAATAGCCGATACAAGGTATAGCTTTATTTATCAATTGTCTCAACAAGCTGTCCGTATGCAAGGGCATTTGGGGCGGAGTCTGACGGAAAAAATTGATGCATTAACCTTAAATAGATTTACGGGTATCCCTTTCTTTCTATTTGTGATGTATTTAATGTTTATGTTCTCTATTAATATCGGCAGTGCATTTATTGATTTCTTTGATATTACCTCCGGTGCTATTTTTGTAGATGGGAGTGCACAGTTACTGGCTAACCTTGCTGCACCGGAATGGTTAATTAATGTTTTATCCTATGGTGTTGGTAACGGCATACAAACGGTGATGACATTTATACCTGTTATTGCTTGTTTATATCTTTTTTTAGCGATTCTTGAAAGTTCGGGTTATTTAGCGCGCGCTGCATTTGTTATCGATAGAGCGATGCAATGGATAGGGCTGCCAGGCAAATCCTTTGTCCCTATGATTGTTGGCTTTGGTTGTACTGTTCCTGCTGTTATGGCTGCTAGAACATTAGAAAAAGAGCGCGAGCGTTTACTGACGGTTATTATGTCACCTTTTATGTCCTGTGGTGCGCGCTTACCTGTATATGCTTTATTTGCGAGTGCGTTTTTTCCTGAAAGTGGTCAAAATGTTGTCTTTCTACTCTATTTAATAGGGATTATCGTTGCTGTACTCACTGGCTATGTATTAAGCCGCACGATTTTACCCGGTAAAAGTGAAAATTTATTTCTAGAATTACCCGATTATGAAGTACCAACTTTAAAAAACACATTGATTAAAACATGGCAAAAGTTAAAAAACTTTGTGTTAGGGGCGGGGCAAACCATCGTGATTGTTGTCGCTTTGCTTAATGTTATCAATTCTGTTGGTGTTGATGGTAGTTTTGGTCATCAAGGTAGTGATCAATCTTTATTGAGTAAAGGAGCTCAGTTTGTGACCCCTGTATTATCTCCACTAGGTATCACTAATGATAACTGGCCTGCAACGGTGGGCATCGTTACTGGATTGTTCGCTAAAGAAGCGATTGTCGGGACACTAAATAATTTATATTTAACACAGGCAATAGAAACCACATCAGATGTCACTTTGCTTGAAAAGTTTAATCAAGCTTTACAGACCATTCCTGAAAATTTATTAAATATTAATATTAGCGATCCGTTAGGTTTAGATGTTGGTGATGTGGCTGATCTATCCGTAGCCGCTGAAGACCAAGGGGTAGATCTGGCAATTTATAGCAATATTCAGGCATCATTTGTCACTCAAGAAGCCGCTTTTGCCTATTTATTATTTATCCTATTATATGCACCATGTGCTGCAGCTATGGGGGCGATTGTTCGTGAGGTTGGTGGTCAATGGGCTAAATTTATCGCTCTATGGAGCACTGGAATTGCCTATATTGTATCGGTTTCCTATTATCAATTAGCGACTTTTACACTGCAACCAAGCATGAGTTTAGTCTATCTTTTTGTTTCAATGTTTATTGTTTTAAGTATGTTGTACACCTTGAAGCGGAAAGGTAATGTGCTTGCCAATATACAAGTAAAACAGGCTGAATAATGATTTTACAATCACTTAATGACTATATTAAAGCGGCTAAAAGAGTAGATGAGGCGGTGCTACTTAAGCACTTTCGTTTAACTCAAGAGGGGCTAGCCCCGATGATGGCTGTGTTGTTAAAACGTGGTTATATTCAAAAAACGATTAACCAACGTGGTGCTAAATTAACACCTATTATTTATTACAGTTATGTGCAAGTGGCGCAAATTCCTACGTTAACAGTGATTTAAATAAATATGGGTATTGTACAGGATAAAGCGCACGCTTTGACTGGCTATATCCTTTTATACTTTGTACAATCCCTTTCCAATTTTGCCCCCATTTTGTTGTAACGAGGCTTCCATGAGTATTAAAAAAGTAAACCTATTAGATTTAAACCGCGAAGGTTTACGTGCGTTTTTTGTTGAACTAGGCGAGAAACCGTTCCGCGCTGAACAGGTAATGAAGTGGATTTATCATTTTGGTTGTGATGATTTTGATTTAATGAGTAATATTAATAAAACATTACGTGAGAAATTAAAAGTGCGGGCGGAAATTAGAGCGCCAGAGATAAAAGTGGAGCAACGTAGTAGCGACGGTACGATAAAATGGGCGATGACTGTCGGCGATCAAGATGTTGAAACTGTCTATATTCCAGAAAAAGATCGCGCAACACTTTGTGTTTCTTCACAAGTAGGCTGTGCATTAGCCTGTAATTTCTGCTCTACGGCGCAACAGGGATTTAATCGTAATTTAGCGGTGTCTGAAATTATTGGCCAAGTATGGCGAGCCGCGAAAGTGGTTGGTGTGATGGGTGAAAGTGGCAAGCGCCCAATTACTAATGTGGTGATGATGGGGATGGGGGAACCATTGTTGAATCTTAATAATGTTATCCCTGCAATGGAGTTGATGCTCGATGACTTTGGCTACGCACTCTCTAAACGTCGCGTCACGGTATCAACCTCTGGCGTTGTTCCTGCTTTGGATATTTTAGGGGATAGAATCGACGTTGCTTTAGCTATTTCGTTGCATGCTGCAAATGATAAATTACGCTCTGAAATGATGCCGATTAATGATAAGTATAACATTGCTGATTTTTTAGCGGGTGTTAAACGTTATATTGATAAGTCAAATGCGAATCGAGGCAAGGTTACGGTTGAGTATTTATTGTTAGATCACTATAACGACTCAACGGATCAAGCTCATGAATTGGCGCATTTACTTAAAGATACACCCTGTAAAATTAATTTGATTCCATTTAACCCATTTCCAGATAATGAATATAAAAAACCAAGCAATAGCCGCGTTGATCGTTTTAATAAGGTGCTCATGGAATATGGCTACACGGTTATTGTTCGTAAGACGCGTGGTGATGATATTGATGCTGCTTGTGGTCAATTAGTTGGCGATGTTATTGATCGTACGAAACGTACCATGAAGAAACGTCAAAAGGGTGAAAATATTGTAATTTCTGATGCTTAAATGATACTAAGTAGATGATCGATATTCAATAACGGTGAAAAAACGGATGCAAGCGGGGGCAATATCGTTCACAATGGTATTACTACTGTGTTATGCAAAATGCGTATTTCAGGGATAGTTATTGAGGAATATATGCACCAATTTTTTATGCTCATTTCATGTTTGTTTTTACTGTCCGCTTGTGTCTCCAGTGAAACATCGGTGACAACCAGTAATGGTGGAAGTGGACAGCCACAGGTTTTTGATCCGCAAGCCGCTGCTGATACTCGCATTAAATTAGCGCTGCTTTATCTACAAAAAAATGATATGCAGCAAGCGAAAAAAAATATTGAAAAGGCATTAGAATATCAACCGAATGATGCCAATATTTATCGTGTTTTTGCATATTATTACCAGCGAGTCAATGAAGATCAAAAGGCCGAAGAGTTATATAAAAAATCCCTCTCAATGGACTCTAAAAATCCTGATACCTATAATAATTATGGTACTTTTTTATGTGAAAAAGCACGTTATGCTGAGGCTGAAAAAGCATTTCTTACTGCGGTTAAACAAAGTAGTTACACCAATGTGGCGAATACCTATGAAAATGCGGGTACCTGTGCAGAAAAGGCTGGCGATATCAATAAGGCGCTTTTTTATTATCAATACGCAATATCGCATAACCCGAATAAATACTATCTAAATTTGTATTTGGCAAAGTTTAATATTACTTTAAAAAACTTTACAGAAGCACGTCTAAATCTGTTTAATTATCAGAAAAAAAATAAAGCTTCGCCTGAATTGTTGTGGCAATTAATCCGTTTGAGTTATGCAACGGAAAAAAGTGCCACTCTTAATAAATACGCCGGGGAATTATTAAATCAATTCCCTGATTCTCAACAAGCCTTAGATTATTTAAATCATGAGTACTATGAATAACCAAGAGCAAGCTATTATCGTACCACTTGGCCAGGCATTAAAAGATGCTCGAATAGTGGCATCCTTAAGCGTTGATGATGTCGCTGAGAAGTTGAATCTGAGTGCTAGCACCGTGCTAAATATTGAAAATGAATTGGATGTGACCATTGATTCTGATAAATATCCAAGTATCTATTTACGTGGTTACATTGTCAATTATGGCAAACTGGTTGGCCTGCATGACTTAAGTGCTTTTGCTGAGTTTAAAAAGCTGACCGAGCACCATAAATATACATTTCAAGCTCCGCAGCGAAAGCCGCCAAGAAAAAATAAGCGCAGAGTTACTTGGTTATTGTTGCTGGCGACTATTGTGTTCATTACGCTTTATTGGTTTGCTGATCAACAGGGACTATTTACTGATAATACCCCTATCGAGAATAAAACCGAAAATGCAACGATGAAAATTGATAGTGCGCCAAGCGATGAAGATATTCAACACTCTGCCGCAGAGGAAACTTTGATAGTCGAAAATGCTGAGCAAACAGAAGAGACGTCGGCGGCACAAGAAAGTCAATTAAATAGCGATAATATAGAGGAAGCTGTTGAGCCAGATGAGAGTGATAGTTCTACTCAAAGCATGGATGACGAGTTAGATATACCTGCTGTTTCTAATGGTGTTGAACCTGAGTCTACGCTTGATAAAAGCGTATTAGAAAATGGTGTTAGTGAATCGCTGTCGACTATAAATACAACGACGCTTGATGATACGATGATCGGTCAAGAGAGATTGACGTTGACCTTCTCTAAAGATTGCTGGACGGAAATATTTGATGCAAACAATAAGCGTTTAGCATTTAATTTATATAAAAAAGGGGCGCAATTAAACCTTATTGGTGTTGCCCCATTTAAATTGAAATTAGGTGACCCAGCGGCGGTTGAGATACAATATCAAGGTGAAATCGTTGATGGTCAGTTTAAAAGTGGCCGCACTACGCGATTTACTATTCCATAAAAGCTGCCACGAGCAATAGATCCGCTGAACATAGCAAAGAGTAAAAACTATTATGAGTCATTCTTCTTCAATTATTCGTCGAGTTTCAAAACAGATCATGGTTGGTAATGTACCCGTTGGAGGTAATGCACCGATCTCTGTGCAGTCTATGACAAATACATTAACCACCGATGTAGCTGCAACTGTTGCGCAAATTAAGCGCTTAGAGGCGGTCGGTGCAGATATTGTTCGCATCTCCATTCCTACTATGAATGCAGCAGAGGCATTTAAAGAGATTAAAGCGCAAACCAATATTGCATTGGTGGCTGATATTCACTTTGATTATCGCATTGCTTTAAAGGTTGCTGAATATGGCGTCGATTGTTTACGGATTAATCCGGGTAATATAGGTAATGAGCAGCGCATCCGCAGTGTTGTTGATTGTGCTCGTGATAAAAACATACCTATTCGTATCGGTGTCAATGGTGGCTCATTAGAAGCTGATATCCAAGAAAAATATGGCGAGCCAACAGCACAAGCATTAGTTGACTCAGCGCTACGCCATGTGGATATTTTGGATCGCCTTAATTTTGATCAATTCAAAGTGAGCGTTAAAGCATCCGATGCATTATTAGCGGTTGAATCGTATCAGCTGCTCGCAAAACAAATTATTCAGCCATTACATTTAGGAATTACCGAAGCTGGCGGATTACGTAGTGGGTCAGTGAAATCAGCGGTAGGTCTAGGAATGTTACTGGCACAGGGGATTGGTGATACTTTGCGTGTTTCTTTAGCTGCTGATCCTGTTGAAGAAATCAAAGTCGGTTTTGATATTTTAAAATCACTGCGTATTCGTAGTCGTGGTATTAATTTTATCGCATGCCCAACCTGTTCCCGACAAGAATTTGATGTCATTGCAACGGTAAATGCACTGGAACAGCGCTTAGAAGATATTATTACTCCTATTGATGTTTCTATCATTGGTTGTGTTGTCAATGGACCTGGTGAAGCTTTAATTTCAGATTTAGGTATCACAGGTGGTAAAAATAAGAGCGGGTTTTACGAAGATGGTGTGCGTCAACGCGATCGATTTGATAACGACAAAGTCATTGAACAGCTTGAAGCGAAGATTAGAGCGCGGGTAAGCCGCTTAGATCCTAATCAGCTTATTGCTAAAGGTTAGTCGTTACCTAAACGTGAGTTTGACCGTTAACGTCTATAAATAAAAATGGCAGCTTTCTACAAGTTGCCGTTTTTGTATGCCACAGAGAAATATACCCGGGCTACTTCAAGGGGCCAAGTTTACAAGAATGCCCATCATATTATGTAGATTGGTATTACCCTCAAAAAATGACGACCAATTACCTCATGTTGTACTTTGATCTGCTATTTGAACTGGTAGCTGAGCAAGCACCTTGAGGTGGCATGGGGAAAAATAGATAGAAAATTCGCATTAAACAATAAGTTTCTATCATTTTTTTATCGTTAAATTTGTTGTTTTTAATCATTTTTTGTCGTCTTTTGTACTAGATCGGATAAAAGTATTTTTAATTTTACGGCGGATAAGTTAATGTTCTGACCAATTTTAATTTACTTTATTCATGAGGAAAGAATGGAATCTATTCAAAATCACGTGAGTGCACTCGTTAGTAGTGCGGATACCCTATTTATTTTACTAGGGGCAATCATGGTTTTCGCCATGCATGCTGGCTTTGCATTTTTAGAGGTGGGGACTGTTCGCCATAAAAACCAAGTTAATGCATTAGTAAAAATCATGTCAGATTTTGGCGTCTCTGCCTTGGTGTATTTTTTCTTTGGTTACTGGTTGGCCTATGGGGTAACTTTCTTTGATAGTGCATCTGTACTGGCGCAAAACAATGGTTATGAGTTAGTTAAGTTTTTCTTTTTAATGACATTTGCCGCTGCTATACCGGCAATTATTTCTGGTGGAGTTGCTGAGCGAGCCAAATTTAACCCGATGTTAATTGCTGCAGCACTCTGTGTTGGCATTGTATATCCATTATTCGAAGGTTTGATTTGGAATGGGAATTGGGGATTTCAAGCTTGGTTAGAAAGTAGTTTTGGTGCCGCTTTCCATGATTTTGCTGGCTCAATTGTTGTTCACGCTGTAGGTGGATGGATTGCTTTCGCTGCTATTATTGTTTTAGGTAGCCGTAATGGTCGTTATCGTGGTGGTAAAGTCGTTGCATTTGCACCTTCTAATATCCCATTACTAGCATTAGGCGCTTGGATCCTCTCTGTCGGTTGGTTTGGCTTCAATGTGATGTCAGCACAGGCCATCGAAGGTATTAGTGGTTTAGTTGCCATGAACTCATTAATGGCGATGGTTGGGGGAATAATTAGTTCTTTGGTTATTGGTAAAAAAGACCCCGGTTTTATTCATAATGGCCCCTTGGCGGGATTAGTCGCTGTTTGCGCAGGATCTGATATTATGCATCCTATTGGTGCGCTAATGACTGGGCTTATTGCCGGCGGCCTATTTGTTTGGCTATTTACCTATGTACAAAATAAATTTGCCCAGTTTGATGATGTGCTAGGTGTCTGGCCATTACACGGTGTTTGTGGCTTATGGGGCGGCATCGCTGCGGGTATTTTCGGTTTAGAAAGTTTTGGTGGTATCGGGGGCGTGAGCTTCATAAGCCAGTTGCTTGGGTCGATTGTTGGTGTCCTATTTGCGGTAGTTGGCGGTTTTGTCGTCTATAAATTAGTCAATCAATTCGCGCCGCTACGTATGTCTGAAGAAGAAGAGTTTAACGGCGCCGACCTTTCTGTCCACCAAATCGGTGCAACAAATTTAAATAATAACTAAGTTGGTTTTACTTAATCAAAAGAAAGGGCAACAGCGTAATCTGTATGCCCTTTTTTTATTTTTAATAAGATATTGAGTCATTTAATTAAGAGGTAAGTATGCAAGTATTTGAAGTTAAGCACCCATTAATTCAACACAAATTAGGTTTAATGCGTAAGGGGGATATCAGTACTAAACATTTTCGTGAATTAGCACGCGAAGTTGCCAGCTTACTGACCTATGAGGCAACCAAAAATCTTGAGTTGGAAACCGTTACTATTGATGGTTGGGACGGAGAGATTGAAGTACAACAAATTCAAGGTAAGAAGGCAACGGTCGTGCCGATTTTACGCGCTGGTTTAGGCATGATGGATGGTGTGTTAGAGCATATGCCAAGTGCCAAGGTGAGTGTGGTTGGAATTTACCGTGATGAAGAGACGCTTGAACCTGTCCCTTACTTTCAAAAATTGGTGGGACAGATAGAAGATCGTTTGGCATTAGTCGTCGATCCGATGTTAGCAACAGGTGGCTCGATGATTTCTACATTAGATTTATTGAAAGCGAACGGTTGTAATAACATTAAAGTTTTAGTCTTGGTTGCTGCACCGGAAGGTTTAAAGGCATTAGAGGCTGCACATCCCGATGTGGAGTTATACACTGCTTCAATTGACGACCACTTGAATAAGAAGGGATATATTGTTCCTGGTTTAGGTGATGCGGGCGATAAAATTTTTGGTACTAAATAATAAAAGAGTTTATAACTCTATTGGAGAAAAGTATGTCGGCTAATTCCACCAATGAATTGGAAGAGACGTTGGATGTTCCCGTTGAAGATATTACAAAAAATTTAAGTGTGTTTAAGCAAATTCTCGCTGGTTCACAGATGCTTTTTGTCGCCTTTGGTGCATTGGTGTTGATGCCATTAATCACTGGCCTTGATGCTAATGTCGCACTTTTTACGGCGGGTATCGGTACGCTATTATTTCACATTGTCACTAAAGGTCAGGTGCCTATATTTTTGGCTTCTTCTTTCGCCTTTATTGCACCGATAGCGTTCGGTATACAAACATGGGGTATTCCTGCGACCATGTCCGGTCTATTTGCAGCCGGTGTTGTTTACATGTTAATGGCATATGCGGTTAAGTTGCGCGGTGTGGACTTTATCCATCGTCTATTACCACCCGTCGTCGTTGGACCTGTTATCATGGTTATTGGCTTAGGGCTGGCGCCGCTTGCTGTAAATATGGCATTGGGTAAATCTGGCGATGGCAGTATTGTGTTAGTTGAGCAAAATACGGCGATGATTATTTCGCTCGCTTCGTTATTAACAACATTACTGATTTCCACCATGGCGAAGGGGATTTTCAAATTGATCCCTATCTTCGCAGGGGTTATTGTCGGTTATCTATTATCATTTTTGCTGGGGATTATTGATTTCTCTCCGATTGTTAATGCGCCATGGTTTAGTATGCCTAATTTTGTCGCGCCAGAGTGGAATTGGCATGCGGTCTTATTTTTAATTCCCGTTGCGATTGCGCCTGCTGTTGAGCACGTAGGGGATATTCTTGCTATTAGCAATGTGACGAGAAAAGATTTTCTACAGAAGCCGGGATTACATCGCACACTATTTGGTGATGGTTTAGCTACGAGTGCTGCATCATTGTTTGGTGGTCCACCGAATACAACCTATAGCGAAGTGACTGGTGCCGTGATGTTGACGCGTAATTTTAACCCTAAAATTATGATCTGGGCAGCAGTGATTGCGATATGTTTAGCATTCGTCGGTAAATTTGGGGTTATTTTGCAAACCATTCCCACGGCGGTAATGGGCGGGATCATGATTTTACTTTTTGGTACTATTGCATCGGTAGGCTTAAATACCTTGATTCGTCATCAAGTCGATTTGTCTCACTCGCGCAATTTATGTATTGTCTCTGTGACCTTGGTTTTTGGTATAGGCGGTATGGCATTTGGTTTTGGTAACTTTAGTTTACAGGGTGTTAGCCTTTGTGGTGTGGTTGCTATCGCTTTAAATTTACTGCTACCTAAAATGAAATCCTAGTAGAGAATCACGCGATTATTATTTTTTTTGCACTGTTTGCCTTTGGCAAGTGGTGCTTTTTTTTGTCCGACGGGCGCTGACTCAAATAGAGTGCCGTATCATCCCCCATGTAACCCTATGTGATAGGGTATGATATATTGACTTTTTTATTGATTTAATCATCAATAATGATTGCTTAGTTGCTGAGTTATCCGTATTATGCGCCCTTCACTTTATTGCTGAATTAGTGATCGGCAATAATCATTTAAAATAGGTTAATTCACTTAACCACAAAATACTGGAGTATGTTATGTCACTAAGTGCACAACAGAAAGCTGAAATTGTAGCAAAATTTGGTCGCGCAGAAGGCGATACTGGTTCAACTGAAGTACAAGTTGCATTATACACTGCACAAATCAACCATTTACAAGGTCACTTCAAAGAGCACATCCACGATCATCACAGCCGTCGTGGTCTATTACGTATGGTTAGTCAACGTCGTAAATTACTTGACTACTTAAAGCGTAAAAATGTTGCATCTTACACAGCATTAATCGCAGAATTAGGCCTACGTCGTTAATTCTGAGTTTAAAAAACCTTTTAAAAAGAGCCTATATGGCTCTTTTTTTGTTTATGCCGTAGGAAAGTTATTTCATTGGAAGCAGTTTCAGCTATACTATCGGCGCGATAAAAAGCATAAAAATTAAATTTATTAAAGGAAAAAAAATGACTCCTATTGTTAAAAGTTTCCAGTATGGTGAACATACGGTAACACTAGAGACTGGCGTAATTGCTCGTCAAGCGACAGCCGCTGTAATGTGTAGCATGGACGATACTTCTGTATTCGTTTCGGTTGTTGGGAAAAACGCAGATGATGAAGAGCGTGATTTCTTTCCGCTTACCGTGAATTATCAAGAAAAAACCTATGCAGCGGGTAAAATTCCAGGTGGTTTCTTCAAACGTGAAGGCCGTCCATCTGAAGAAGAAACGCTAATTGCACGTCTTATTGACCGTCCAGTGCGTCCTCTGTTCCCTGAAGGTTTCAAAAACGAAGTACAAGTGATTGCAACAGTTGTTTCAATCAACCCTGAAGTTAATCCTGATATCGTTGCTATGATTGGTACTTCTGCTGCATTAGCTATTTCAGGTATGCCTTTTAATGGCCCTATTGGTTGTGCGCGCGTTGGTTATAAAGAAGGCCAATACCTACTAAACCCAACCAAAACTGAATTAGAAACAAGTGAACTTGACCTTGTTGTATCAGGTACAGACAGCGCCGTATTAATGGTTGAATCTGAAGCCTCTATTCTTTCTGAAGATGTGATGTTAGGTGCGGTTGTATTTGGTCACGATGAGCAACAAGCGGTTATTTCTGCAATCAAAGAGTTTGCAGCAGAGGTTGCTCGCCCAGCTTGGGATTGGACTGCACCTGCTCGTAATGAAGCATTAGATGCTTTAGTTGCACAGGAAGCGCGTGCGCGTTTCGAAGAAGCGTACCAGATCAGTGATAAAGGTCAGCGTTACGATGCGGTTAAAGCGATTACTACTGACGTTAAAGAAAAATTATTAGCGGCAGATGAAACATTAAATGCTAAACAGGTAGGTGAATATCTGCATGATTTAGAAAAAACAGTAGTACGTACCCGTATCATTAAAGGTGAGCCTCGCATCGATGGACGTGATCCTGAAAGTGTTCGCGCACTTGATGTGCGTACTGGCGTTTTACCTCGTACTCACGGATCATCACTCTTTACTCGTGGTGAAACACAAGCATTAGTTGTTGCGACATTAGGTACGCAACGTGATGCACAAATTATCGACAGCTTAATGGGAGAGAAAAGATCACTTCCTATTGCATTATAACTTCCCTCCATACTGTGTAGGTGAAACAGGTTTTGTTGGTTCGCCTAAGCGTCGTGAAATTGGTCACGGTCGTCTTGCTAAACGTGGTGTTTTAGCGGTAATGCCGACGGTTGAAGAGTTCCCATATACAGTACGTGTTGTATCGGAAATTACGGAATCTAACGGTTCATCTTCAATGGCTTCTGTTTGTGGTTCTTCTCTTGCGTTGATGGATGCAGGTGTCCCTCTTAAAGCTTCCGTTGCTGGTATTGCGATGGGTCTTGTTAAAGAAGGCGATGACTTCGTTGTTCTTTCTGATATCTTAGGTGATGAAGATCATCTTGGTGATATGGACTTTAAAGTTGCTGGTACAACTAACGGTATCACAGCACTGCAAATGGATATCAAAATTGAAGGTATCACACGTGAAATCATGCAAATTGCTTTAAACCAAGCAAAAGCGGCACGCTTACACATATTATCTGTAATGGATGAAGCTATCTCTGAAGGTCGTGATGATATTTCACAGTTTGCGCCTCGTATTCATACACTGAAAATTAACACGGATAAAATTCGTGATGTTATCGGTAAAGGTGGTGCGGTTATTCGTGCGCTATGTGAAGAAACGGGCACTACGATTGAAATTGAAGATGACGGTACCGTTAAAATTGCTGCAACTTCAGGAGAACAAGCTGATGATGCGATTAACCGTATTAAAGCACTGACTGCTGAGGTAGAAGTGGGGGCTATTTACACGGGCAAAGTCGTTCGTTTAGCTGATTTCGGTGCATTTGTAAACATACTTCCAGGTAAAGATGGGTTGGTTCATATCTCGCAAATCTGTGAAGAGCGTGTACAAAAAGTAGCGGATCACTTGTCTGAAGGACAAGAAGTAAAAGTTAAAGTACTAGAAGTTGATCGCCAAGGTCGTGTACGTTTAAGTATTAAAGAAGCTACTGAGAAGAAAGACGTACCAGCAGCAGAATAATCATTTTATTGATTGCAAAAAGGAAGCTTAGGCTTCCTTTTTTTATGCCTGAAAGAAAATTGAGAAGATGCATTGTTGTGGAAATTATCTACACGCATAAAAAAGCCGAGTGAGACTCGGCTTAACTAAAGAAAGTCGGTGTGCTAGAAAAATTTATTACTTTGCTTCACCAATAGGTAAAACAGTGCGACCAAATTGTTCATTGATGACTTCTGCCATTGCTAAGTAAATAGCGCTTAGACCACAGATAATACCTTCAAAGCCAGCAATGGTGCCAATCAAGCTTGAGCCAGTAAAATCACGAGCAGCAAGTAAAAAGAAAAGAACAGTTAGGCTTGCAAAAATAAACTTAAGCACAAAGTTGCCACGTAGTGTTGCGATAAACATAAATGCAGTGAAAACACCCCACATGACTAAATACCAAGCCATAAATGCATGTGGTGTCGCTTCCGCCCAACCTAAGGTAGGCATTACGATTAATGCAACAAGACTTACCCAGAAAAAGCCATAGGATGTAAATGCAGTTAAGCCAAAGGTATTACCTTTTTTAAATTCAAGAATACCGGCTATGATTTGTGCTGCGCCACCATAGCAAAGACCCATTGCAAGAATCATTGCACTAATAGGAAAAAAACCCGCATTATGAATGTTAAGTAAGACTGTTGTCATACCGAAACCCATTAAGCCAAGCGGCCCTGGATTTGCTAAATTTAGAGATTGTGACACGTTAGATACCTTTTGTTAGTTGAATAGGGAAGATCGCGCGCACGATAACATGGAAAAAATGTTTGTAAAGTGATTTGTAACAATAAATATCAAGTCACCTTTTTATCGGTTTTTAGTTGATTTATATATCAGTTCTAATTTATTTCCGTTTTAACGAACTTAATTTGCTGAGCGATAAAATGTTTGTATAAATTTTATTAGTGTTGTTCAATAAAATAGGTAGAATTAGAGAAATTTCCTATGAAAATGAACTTTGACTAATGACACTAACTACTCCCACTTTATCGATAAAAAATTTGCATAAATCATTTGCTGACAATGAAGTACTGAAAGGTATTGATTTAGATGCCTATAAAGGTGATGTTATATCAATTTTGGGCGCGTCAGGTTCAGGAAAAAGTACATTACTGCGTTGTGTTAATTTACTTGAAACGCCTACATCCGGTGACATACTGGTAAATGGTGAGTTGATTGAAATGAGAGTGGATAAAAATCGAGGTGCAGTGCCTGTTTCAATGCAACAGGTAGAGCGTATTCGTTCTCGTTTGGCAATGGTATTCCAAAGCTTTAACTTATGGTCACATCTGACAGTATTAGAAAATGTCATTGAAGCTCCTGTGCATGTACTTGGCGTTCCTAAAAAAGAGGCGATTGTTAAAGCAGAGGCATTTTTGCAACGAGTCGGTTTATATGAACGTAAGGATTATTATCCTGGGCAGCTCTCTGGTGGCCAACAGCAGCGTGTTGCAATTGCCAGAGCTTTAGCTGTTGAACCTGAAGTGATGCTGTTTGATGAACCGACGTCAGCACTCGATCCAGAGCTTGTTGGCGAGGTACTGAGTGTAATGCAAGGTTTAGCAGAAGAGGGGCGAACGATGTTAGTTGTCACTCATGAAATGGCATTTGCACGCGATGTATCGAGTAAGGTTTTATTTTTACATAAAGGTTTAGTCGAAGAGGAGGGGAAACCTGAAGATATTTTTAATAACCCTTCATCGGAACGATTTAAACAATTTATTTCGTCTGTTTATTAATGTAATTTATTAATAAAAACAATTTTACTGTTAAATAAGGATATACAATGAAAAAAACTAGCTTACTTATTGCACTTTTTGCTTTGTCTTTTAATGTTGCTCAGGCAAAAGAGTGGAAGCAGATCCGTATTGGTGTAGAAGGTGCCTACCCGCCATTTAGCAAAACAGAAGCTGATGGCAGTGTGACTGGGTTTGATATTGATATTGCTAATGCGCTTTGTGCTGAAATGAAAGCGAAATGTACGCTTGTTAAACAGGATTGGGATGGCATTATTCCTGCATTATTGGCGCGTAAGTATGATGCTATTATTGCAACAATGGATATTACCGCTGAGCGTAAAAAGAAAGTGGCGTTTACTGATAAATATCAACATATCCCTGCGCGTTTTGTTGCTTTAAAAGGTGCAGAGTACCAAGGTGATGACTCCTTTATGAAGGGCAAAAAAATCGGTGTACAACGTGCGACTACAATGGATTTATACATTTCAGATAATTACCCAAGTGCAGAAATCAAACGTTACGGCTCCGCTGACGAAGCGTATCTTGATTTAAAAGCAAATCGTTTAGATTATGTAATGGCTGACTCTGCAGCTATTTCTGATGGTTTATTGAATAAAGAGGGCGGGGAAAAGTTCGCCTTTATTGGTCCAAAATTAAATGATCCAAAATGGTTTGGTGAAGGTGCGGGTATTGCTGTGCGTAAACAAGATAAAGATCTTGTTGAGCAATTTAATAAAGCCATTCAAGCTATTCGTGCTAATGGTACGTATAAAACAATCCAAGACAAATATTTTAGCTTTGACGTTTATGGCGGTTAGCAATAAAATTTGTTAAGGATCCATACAAAGGATGGGAAACCATCCTTTTTTATTGAGTTTTGAAAGAATCACTTATGCATGAATTAATAAATTATCAAGGAATATTGCTCACTGGTGCTTGGCTAACCGTTCAAGTGGCATTGTTGTCTCTGCTTTTAGCGGTTATTTTAGGCTTGCTCGGGGCGCTTGCAAAATTATCCCAGTCACGTCTGTTAAAGGGCATTGCAACACTCTATACCACCGTTATTCGTGGTATTCCTGATCTAATTCTGATGTTGTTGATTTTTTTTGGTGGGCAGATGCTCGTTAATAACTTGAGCTATAACTTAAATGAGTGGTTAAACGACATTATTACCCGTTTTCAACCTAGCCACGAGTGGTACTCCTTTTTGCCCGATTATATTGATGTCAGCCCCTATTTTGCCGGAATCATGACAATTGGTTTTATTTTTGGTGCCTATATGGCAGAAACCTTTCGTGGCGCATATTTGGCGGTTGAAAAAGGCCAGTTGGAAGCAGCTAGAGCCTATGGTATGAATCCATATAAGATTTTTGTACGTGTCATGTTTCCACAGATGATGCGTCATGCATTACCTGGAATCGGTAATAACTGGTTAGTCTTATTAAAAACCACCTCATTAGTTTCAATTATTGGTCTACAGGATATGGTGAAAGTAGCAGGAGATGCAGCTGGCTCTACACAGCAGCCCTTTACGTTTTACCTAGCCGTTGCCTTAGTTTTTCTTTTTTTTACTTCAGTATCAACTGCATTTTTAAGTTATGCTGAGCGTAAATATAGCATTCAGACGAGATAGGGCGCATGGACTTTTCAATTATAATCAATGAGTTTCCTTTCTATTTGCAAGGTTTATGGACGACGATTTGGCTCGTGGCCATTTCATTGGTACTTGGTTTATTGATTGCTATTCCCGTTGGTATTTTACGTGGCAGTAATCATTACTTAGTTAAGGGGCCTGCTTGGCTCTACATGTACTTTTTTCGTGGTACGCCCTTGCTAGTGCAATTATTTATTATCTATTACGGTTCCGCGCAGTTTGTACAATTGCACGATAGTTGGTTATGGAACTACTTTCAAGAAGCTTGGTTTTGTGCTCTGTTAGCATTTACTTTAAATACAGGGGCTTATACGGCAGAAATCGTTCGTGGAGTTATCGCAACGATGCCCGCAGGTGAAATAGAGGCTGCCAAAGCCTATGGTATGAGTAAGTGGAAAATTTTGCGTCGTATTACCTTGCCTAACTCTATGCGTCGAGCTTTACCCGCATACAGTAATGAAATTATTTTTATGATCCATGGTAGTGCCATTGCGGGGGTTATTACTATTGTCGATATAACGGGGGCAGCACGCGTCGTCAACGCGCGCTATTATGCCCCATTTGAAGCTTACTTAATGGCCGGTTTGCTGTATATGTGTCTGACCTTTTCTGTTATTTACGCCTTTAAAAAATGGGAAAAACGCTATTCGCTGAGCTAATTATAAAAATAAAATGGCGTTAGGGTTAATCGGTATATTAGATAAGTTATTAACAAACGTATGATAAATGTTAGTGCAGAATGTTTTACCTTTTACCTAGTAAGGAGGAGGAATATTGTAGCGGTATCGTCTTTTTTTATTTGATTTTGTTGGAATACGAACGGTTACGTGATTAACATTAATTTTGAGAAGTATTTATTACTTTTAATCTTTAATTATCGTATCTAACAGTTAATTTATTCAAACTCATGGTATATTTACAAAAATTATTTTATCAACGCGATAATGTCACTAATTATTAGCTCCATCTAGTAAATGTGTCACACTGATTCGCGAAGTTTTATTAGGGATTTTATAAAGTATGGAAATAAAAGTATTAGCAGTTGCTTTAAGCTTTCTGTCATGTTCAGCTATCGCTGACGTAAAAACAATAGCCTCTGATGCGCACGAAAATAGTGAAGTAACCGTACAAAATATTGGGGATACGGCCTGTGTTTTTAACTATAAAAACAGTGATTACCTCACAACAGAGGGGATGCCTGTATTTTATACCTTTCAAGTTGAGCTCAAAGAAGGCGAGTTACAGGAGGGGATGCAATCTTGGTTACCCTACGGAATAAAACCTGGGGAGCCTAGTACCTTAGCATTTTACGATAAAAAAATCGGTAAAATCTATGAGTATACCTATAAAGTTTCTTCCTATGGCGAGCTTTTTTATCAAACAGACTTGTTTACCCATTTCTTGAATGTAGATAAAATTCAAATGCGTCAGGGCGGTGTGACAATAGATATGCCTGTTTATAGCAATAGCGGCATATCAAGTAAAACAATAAAGGCTTTTCAAAGTTGTGTTAATGATCTTAATGGCGCCTTGAAAACATATTGTAAAAGCTCTACTGACGCCTCTAAACAGTGCTTAGCCAAAAAATCGAATGCTAAAAAAGCATCTGTTAATGAAGTTATTAAAGACGATCCCGATTTTATTGCAGCGGCTAAACTCAAAGAGTTGGAAAAGTCAAAGGGATCAGAATCTATAAGTACGCCTGTTGTAAGTCAAGATGGTCAAGATAAAAAAGCATTCGAAGATGCTGTTGCCCTTGAAGTAGCAAAGGCGCTTAAACAAGCGCGCATTAAAGCTCTTGCTAGAGAGGCAAAACAAGCTGCTGAAGAAAAAAACAAGAAGAAAATTTCTATCTTTATTGATAATCCTGAAGGACCCTATCAACTTAATCGATATGGCAAACATAGTGCTGCTAATGTAAAAATTTCTAACGGTGGGTTACGTGGTAATATTATGCGCATTAGTTATTTGGGCAATAAAGATGTTGCCTATTTTGCGACTAAAAATGCGATAGATTACTCTGAATATACTTATCTTGAATTTGACCTTAAGCTAATCGCAGATCCGCATCCTAACTTTAATCTAAATATCAAGATGGATTGTGCGGGTTATTGTAGTTCAGGTCCATACAAGATAGAAAAACCAAGACTTGGAGAGTGGAAGCACTACAAGGTTCCGTTAGAGGATTTGCTTAATAACCCTGGTTCGAACCTTAATCTTATTAATGTCTATGTGCCATTTGCCGTTTTCCCAGATTGGGGAAGTCAAAATGGGGTTAAATTACAAGTAGATAGTATTACCCTGTCAAACTATTAAAACATGACTTATTAATTACCATTATTTGAGCAGAGGATAACACTCTGCTCCTTTTCTCTAATCATCCATTTGTTGTAACGTCTAAGACCAACCCGCATAATATTGTGATCATAACTTGCTGAGGAAAAATAAGGGAGAGCAAGCGACATAATTGAGTAATAGTAGTCGATTGCGATTGCATGCAACGCCGCAATTTATTATTTTAAGCCGCAAAGATAGATCAGATACTTATGTCGATTGGTATAAATAGAATCATATAATCAAAGTAATGACTCTCTGTTTTGTGAAAGCGCTTCCATTTGTGTTGTAGTTCTCTTTTTGGCTGTTCGTTAATCTGTATAATTTGCCTTTAGATGTTGATCAATTGTTAGCGTAATATCATCTATCATAGATTTTGCTTTAAAGCATAAATAGAGCAGCTATCTTTGTAAATGATACTGTTTCTACTCTTTAAGTTACTAACTACAAAAAAGGAAGCGCTTACAATTTGGGTTGGGTATGTCAATTTTAGATAAATGAATATCGTTAATTGGCTTTGATATTTTAATAAAAGGAATATTATAAAATATGCGAAATAACATTTTAGTCGTGGCGTTGAGTTTACTCTCTTATTCAGTTGCAGCTGAGGTAAAAACAGTTGCCCATAATGAGAATAAACATAGTGAAGTGCGTATGCAGAATATCGGTGATACTGCGTGTGTTTTAACCTACAAAAATAGTGATTATCTAACGACAGAGGGAATGCCTGTATTTTATACTTTCCAAGCTGAACTCAAAGAAGGGGAATTACAAAAAGGGATGCAATCTTGGTTACCCTATGGAATAAAACCAGGTGAGCCTAGTACGTTAGCTTTTTATGATAAAAAAATCGGCAAAATTTATGAGTATGCAGATGATACTTCTGTGTATGGCGAGTTGTTTTATAAAAAAGAGTTATTCGACCTTTTCTTAGCTGTAGATAAAATTCAAATGCGTCAGGGAGGAGTAACAATTGATATGCCGGTTTACAATAAAATTGATATGCCAGCTAAAACGGTAAATGCCTTTAAAAACTGTATTAAAGACCTTGATGTAGCGTTGAAAAAATATTGTAAAGGTTCTAAGGACGCCTCTAAATTATGTTTAGCTAAAATAGCCGAAGCTAAAAAAGTATCGGTCAAAGAGGTCATTAAGGACGATCCTGAGTTTCTTGCTGCCGCTAAAATTAAGGAGTTAGAAAAATCGAAGCTCCCTGAGTCTACAAAAACTTCTGATGCTAAAAATGAGGCTGCCGCAGCTGCTGCAGCAAAGAAGGCGTTTGATGAAGCTGTCGCACTTGAAGTGGCCAAAGCACTTAAAGAAGCAAGCAAGAAAGCAATTGATGAATCTGCTAACGATGCAGAGCCTGTTGCCATTGCTAAAACGCCAGAAATGCCAGCCGTTAAAAAAAGGAAAATACTTGATATTTATACGGAGGGCGTTTCTGAGCCCTATCGTTTAAGAAAATATGCGCAATATGACACTGTTTCGACTAATACAGCGATGGATGGAGAACACGGTCAGGTATCCCGTGTTCGCTATTCCACAAATAAAGGGGTTGCTTATTTCGATAGTAGTGGTGGCATCGATTATTCGGATTATAATTATCTTGAATTTGATTTAAAATTAGTTTCAGATCCTCGTGATGATGGTGGTCTTTTTATTAAAATGGATTGTTTTCACCCTTGCAATTGGGGCCGTTTCCCATTAGAAAACCTGAGTTGGATAAGTGGACACATTACTCGGTTACATTAAAAGATTTGGTTAATTATTCAGGCTCGACATTGGATTTACGCAATGTTAATGCACCATTTGCTATTTTACCTGATTGGGGAAATCAACGTGGCGTAGTGTTAATGATAGATAATGTGCGTATGAGTAATTAGGGGCTGCACGTTTTCGCACTTTCTACTAGCTAATCACTAGTTTATGTAGAATAACTACACTCTGAAAGTGCGAAATATTGCTGTAAAAATCAATGTTAAAGGTCAACAGTCCCTAACCTTTAATTTGATTTTAGTGCGCTAGGATTTGATCTAAAAATAATTTCAATCGATCCGATTGCGGATTGTTAAAAAAGGCTTGAGGTTCATTCTCTTCGATGATTTGTCCTGCATCCATAAAGATAACGCGATCGGCTACTTTTTTAGCAAACCCCATTTCATGAGTGACACAGATCATCGTGATACCTTCTTCAGCAAGCTCTACCATCACATCTAATACTTCAGATACCATTTCGGGGTCTAATGCCGATGTGGGTTCATCAAATAACATGATTTCAGGGTTGATACATAAGCAACGAGCAATCGCAACACGTTGTTGTTGTCCACCCGATAATTGATTTGGGTATTTATGTGCCTGATCGGCAATTTTTACTCGTTCAAGATAATACATTGCGGTTTTTATCGCTTCTTGGCGAGGTTTTTTATGTACCCATGTTGGTGCTATTAACAGATTCTCTAATACAGATAGGTGTGGAAATAGGTTGAAATGTTGGAATACCATCCCCACCTGGGCACGTATTTGACGAACCACTTTAACATCATCAATTAGAGCTGTACCATTAATGGTAATATCCCCTTTTTGAAATTTTTCTAAGTGATTTAAGCAGCGAATTGTCGTTGATTTTCCAGACCCTGAAGGGCCACAGATAACCACTTTTTCACCTTTTTTTATATTTAAATTAACGTCTTTTAGTACGTGGAAGTCACCATACCATTTATTGACATCTTGCATTTTTATCATAAATTCTTGTTCAGACATGGTTTTTTCCTATTAATGCTCAGTATTAAATTTTCGTTCAACGGCTTTTGAATAGCGTGACATGGTAAAACAACAACACCAATAAATCATGGTGACAAAAACATAACCTTCTACTTCAAAACCTAGCCAGTTACTATCACTTGTTGTTAAGGTAACCATGGCTAATACATCAAAGAGGCCAATGATTAAGACAAGGGTCGTATCTTTAAATAAAGAGATGAACGAACCAACTAAATTTGGGATTGAAATTTTAAGAGCCTGTGGCAATATAATTAAAATCATACCTTGCCAATAGCTCAGCCCCAATGATTTATATGCTTCATATTGCCCTCGGGGAATCGCCTGTAATCCTCCTCTAATGACCTCAGCGATATAAGCGGCTTGAAAGAGTGTTATGCCGATTAATGCGCGTAATAATTTATCAAAATCAATGCCATCATGAAAAAATAGCGGTAAGACAACCGATGCCATGAATAAGATGGTGATTAACGGCACGCCGCGTATAAATTCGATAAATCCAACGCACAACGTTTTCACAATGGGCATATCCGATTGCCGCCCAAGTGCTAACACAATGCCGATAGGGAATGAGGCTATAATGCCGACTGCTGCAACAACTAGGGTTAGCATTAATCCCCCCACTTTTCTGTCGCTACAGTTTCTAGACCAAATATGCCGCCATGAATTAAAATAAAACAAGTAATAGGATAGAGCAGCATCATCGTTAATTTTATTTTTAAATTTTTAATAACATGCAATAAAATTAGAAATGCAACACTGATCAATGCAACTAGATTTGGCCGCCAAATCTAATCTTCTGGATAGAATCCATACATAAATTGATTGAACTTTTCGCTAATAAATATCCACCTAGCACCACTATTAACTATCTCCTCTTTACTTCCACTCCATGTGGCATCGAAAATCATCCAGTCCATTAATGGTGGGATGGTTAAGTAAATAATATAAAATCCCAATAATGTCAGTAGTGAGTTACTGATATTTGAAAAAAGGTTTTCTCTAAGCCAAAACAGTAATCCTTTACTGGTTGCGGGTGCTGGTTTCGCTTCTTTTAAAGTATACACTGCCATTTTATCTTCCTTTAATTGCCATTCTGGCATTCACCCAGTTAAGAACAGTGAAATAACAATACTGAATGTTAGGTAAACAGCCATCGTCATTAATATAATTTCAATAGCTTGCCCCACTTGGTTGAGTGTTGTACCTGAAAATAATGTGACTATTTCAGGGTAACCAATCGCAGTTGCTAGCGAAGAGTTTTTGACTAAATTGAGGTACTGATTAATAACAGGAGGAATTATCACGCGTAAAGCTTGTGGTAAAACAACCTTGCGTAAAATAATGTGATCTTTTAATCCGAGTGATTTCGCTGCTTCTTTTTGCCCATCAGGTACCGCTTCAATACCTGCTCGTACTGCTTCCGCAATATAAGTTGCCGTATAAATGCTTAATGAAAAAATAAGGGCTAATAATTCCGGAATAATGGTTAAGCCACCTTTAAAATTAAATCCTTTTAATACAGGGTATTCTGCACTGATCGGCTGACCCGTAATAAAATAGAGAAGCAGGGGGGCTGTAACAAGTAATGCAATGGATACTTTGATAATTGGAAATTCTTCACCCGTTGTGTCGTGGCGTTTGCTTGCCCAGCGAGCTAAAAAGAAAACACTAACACAGGCCAGTAAAAAAGCGATTATAATAGCCATACTGCCATTTTCAAAGATTGGATTGGGTAGGAATAATCCACGGTTATTTAAAAAAATGGAATCCCAATAGGATAAACTTTGACGGGCGCTCGGTAGCGTTGCAAGTACAACGTTATACCAGAATAAAATTTGTAAGAGAATCGGGATATTACGAAAAGTTTCAATATAAACTGCTGATAATCTAGATATTAAAAAGTTGCTAGATAATCGTCCAACGCCTATTAATAACCCCAGTAATGACGCCAATACAATGCCTATTATCGATACGAGTAGTGTATTTAATAATCCGACTACGAATACATCATAATATGTTGACGCGCCATCGTCATACTCAATCAATGTTTGACTAATGCCAAAGCCAGCCGTTTCATTTAGAAATGAGAAACCTGTGCTAATACCTCTTTTTTCAATATTATCGAACATATTATTAGTAAAGTAATATGCCAGTATAAATACCGCTAACAATGCTGCAATTTGGTATATTACCGCGCGATTGTCAGGGTTGTTAATAGCAGAGAGTAAACTGTTGTTTTTGGGGGAGTGTGTATTATTGTTCATAGGTAGCCTTTAAAAAGGGGGCGAACCCCCTAAATTAATATTATCGAATTGGCATTGAGTACATTAACCCGCCTTTATTCCATAAATTATTCAATCCACAATCAATATTTAATGGTGAATCTTTACCTACATTGGCATCGAAAGATTCAGAGTAATTACCCACTTGCTTAATGATTTGATATGCCCAATCCGCTTTTAGTCCCAGGTCTTCACCTGCACTACCGCTAGTACCAAGTAAACGCTTAATACTTGGATTTTCAGATTTAAGTTGTGTATCAACATTCGCTTTAGTTACGCCCAGCTCTTCAGCCTCTAGGGTTGCGTAAAAAGTCCAACGGACGATATTAAACCAGTCATCATCTCCTTGACGAACCACTGGACCTAAAGGCTCTTTAGAAATAATTTCTGGTAATACGATGGCACTGTTTGGATCATTAAGTTTTTGTTTTAAACCATACAACTGAGATGCATCGGAAGTTACTGCATCACAGCGGCCATTTTTAAAGCCATCAATAGTTTGCCCTGATGTATCATAGGTAACGGCTTTATATTCCATGCCTGTCGATTTAAAGTAATCGGTCAAGTTTAGCTCTGTTGTTGTACCTGCTTGAATACAGAAAGTTGCACCATCTAACTCTTTGGCACTTTTTACACCTAGTTTTTTATTAACTAAAAAACCTTGTCCATCATAATAGTTAACACCCGCAAAATTAAGACCAAGTGAAGTGTCACGCGTTGCTGTCCAAGTGGTAGAACGAACTAACACATCTATTTCACCGCTCTGAAGTGCAGTAAAGCGCTCTTTAGCTGTTAGTGGAATATATTTTACTTTTTCAGCATCACCTAATACAGCCGCGGCAATTGAACGGCATAAATCTACATCAAGCCCCTTCCATACCCCTTTTGAATCAGTTGCGGAAAAGCCTGGAATACCTGTGGATACACCACAATTTAAAGCGCCTTTTTTAGTAACTTGCTCGAGTGTAGAGGCGGACGATAGACTAGGAAGGAGTGAAGCAATGCCTAAAACTAAAGCTATTTTTGTAACTTTCATCTTTATTTCCTTATAGAGTGTGATAGTAGCAAATTCAATAATTATTAAGTCATTGGTGTATCTGAAAGTAAATAGGCCGTTGAATAACAGTACATTTAGCACAGCCTTTGCCTACATTCATTTTCTTTGGACCCGTCGATTCTTTAACTATTGAAATTGGCATGATGATTAATTTCAATAAAGCGAATTCACTTATTCACTTATTACAAAGGCAGATATTGTGCCAATTTTAAAATTAACGTGTTTTTTCTTTAAAATTAGGTATTTCAATTGCTTATTTGTGATATGAAATGCCACGTTATGAAAATAGCGTAGCACTATATAAGAGAACTGCTTTTAAAAAGTACTGTTTTGGTGCATGTTGCACTAAAATAATGCGTCTTTATTTGTAAAAATGCGACATGCTTAAAGAAATCTAATTAATAATTATTATCATTGATGTCCATTATCTCAGTATCATCCTTATCTGAGCGTTTATTTTTGAATTCGTTGTATTTTGTTAGCAGTACGCCTAATTTTTCTGACTGCCATAAATTGCTTTGATTGGCGCAGGCTTCTTCTAGCTGTTTGATTTCCTCAGATAATTCCATTGTCATCTGTTTTTGCCACTTGAGCTGATCGCCGAGTTGTTTAAGGCTTTTCAGTTGTGGAAGTTCGCCTTGCCAGTAGTGCAAAAGTGCTTGATAGGTTTGTCGCGCATTCCCCTGCTTTAATGCCTGCTGTAGTGTGAGGTAAGCTTGTTTATTTTCACTCACTGATTGTTCTGCTTTTTGGGAGGCTCCATTTGTTAATTGTTTACGTATGTATAAGTGGTAAATAATCATCACTAGTAAAGCAAACAGCAGTATAGCCGTTGTTATTTGCCAATAAATAAGTTCGTTACTATTAACTATGATGTTATTGACTGGTTGTTTGGCTTGCTCCTCCTGTAGTGGGGGGGCTGTTTGTTGAACTATTGTTTGCGTATTGCTGTCGTTTGCTAATATGGTGACCGTTTGTGCTGGTAAAACGGCAAACTCTTGTTTGTCGGTAATGCTATTCCACCATGCTAATTTAATTTCTGGCAAGGTTAATTGGCCTGCTTTATCTGCAATAATTGCATGAGTCATTATTCGTGATGCATAAATTAAACCATTAATATTTTCTTCCTGTAAGTTATCTTTATCAGGGTAATAGCGTAAATTTGCAGGGTAATTGAAATCAATGTCGGACACTTTTTCACTATTAATTCCGGCAACTTGTAGTGTGACTTTTCGAGTAATGGGCTCTCCGACGTGATAACTTTTTTCTGTTAGCTGCTCATTTTCTATTAAACGTACATCTTCACTGATCAACCATTTTCCTTGGTAATTTTGGGGTTGTGCTTTTACCTGTATCGTTAAGCTATCTCCTCGGATATTTATTGGCTCAGAGACAATGCGGTTCTGCCAATCGCTTATTTGCTCTAATTTTCGTAAGTTTCCGGTTAATAAAGGCGATGATATGGTAAACGTGCCGACTTCAGTAGGCTCTATTTGATATTGTCGTGTGATTACCTGATAACGCATGCCATGACGAATAGTGATGCTATTTTTATCTTCACCATACACACTTATTTTAGCACCATTAAGTTGGGGAGGGTTGAGCTCTAAATCACGGCTATTTTGCGCTAGGTAGATAGTTGTTGTTAATCGCAGTGGTTGGTCAATATAAACACTTTTCTTGGTGATGCTGTTTTCCATAAATACCGCGTTATCGGCAAGTTTAGTTGCTTCTTCGGAGGGTTTTTTGACGGAAATTTGAATCGGTTTTGTTTTCAAAGAACCGATATTGATGGCGGGAATGGTTAGCTCACCAATTCGTTTTGCCTGTAGATTAATTTGCCAGACCGTTTGTCGCTGAGCATTTCCGTTAATAATCTGAGTGCTTCGGCTTTCAGAGGGGCGATATACTGTGAATTCTTGTTCAAGTGGTCGTGTATCTAACTTATATTCTGATCCCGTATCATTAAGTTCAATAGTTAACACAAATAGGTCACCTAAGAAAACTTGATTACTAGAAACAGATGTTTGTAATTGTGTGTTAGCTAAAGCACTAGGTAGTTGAAATAACATTAATAAAAGTGCGATAAAAAGAGATATTTGTGTGCGCATTACCAACTGTCTCCACTGTTTTGTCGTTTGACGGGTTTTGACTCCGCTCTTTTGTGATATTCCAAACGCATTTTGTTGCGTAATAAAAGAGCGGGATCATCGGGCATGTTTTTTAACCACATGGGAAGATCTTCAAGCTCTTGATTTTTTTCAGGGCCATTTTCTTGCTCAGCTAATTGTTGTGGTTCATTTTGTTGCTGCTCATTTTGCTGCTGCTCATTTTGCTGCTGCTCATTTTGCTGCTGCTCATTTTGTTGCTGCTCATTTTGTTGCTGCTCATTGTGCTGCTGCTCATTTTGCTGCTGCTCATTTTGTTGCTGCTCATTTTGCTGCTGCTCATTTTGCTGCTGCTCATTTTGCTGCTGCTCATTTTGCTGCTGCTCATTTTGCTGCTGCTCATTTTGCTGCTGCTCATTTTGTTGCTGCTCATTTTGCTGCTGCTCATTTTGTTGCTGCTCATTTTGCTGCTGCTCATTTTGTTGCTGCTCATTTTGCTGCTGCTCATTTTGCTGCTGTTCGTTTTGCTGCTGCTCATTTTGTTGCTGTTCGTTTTGTTGCTGTTGATTTTGTAACTCTTCAATTAATTTTTTATTATCTGCCGCAACTTGTAATGTCGGATCGATTTTTAGTGCTTGTTCATAGGCTGTGATAGCTTTATCAAGCTCTTGCAATTGTGCTAAGGCATTTCCTTGATTATAAAAAGCCGTGGCATCATTGGGATTGGCTCGCGTAGCTTTGTTATATTGCTCTAGTGCTTCTTGGTACTGCTTGTTTTGATAGAGCGCGCTGCCCTTTGCATTGGGGTTTTTGTATAATTCTGCGGCAATGTCATAGTTTTTTTCTTGGTATGCTTGGTAGGCATTTTGTTGATTATTTTGCCAAATTGACGCCTGTGCCGCTGGCGGGGTAACTAAGGTTGTCGTTAACCCTAGTAAGGCGATATAAAAAAGACCTTTTCTAAATAGTAATAAAAAAAGTGGTAGCAATAGAAAAGCGATCCAATAGCCATCATCTTTAGGAAATTGATCCGCTGATGAGGTTTTGTCTTCGCTTTTGTGACCCGTTGGTACGCTAAAATAATTGCCGAGTTGTTTAATATCTGAATTTGTATTTTTTATTGTTAAAAATAAGCCATCACTAGCCTTTGTTATTGCATACATCGCTTTAGTTTGTAAGGTCGGGATAACAATATCCCCTTGCTGATCTTTTAATAGAGTGCCATCCGTTAATTTTATTGGTGCTCCTTTGCTAGTGCCGACAGCTAACATTGAAACAATCCAATCTGTTCCTTCAATGCGTTGTAACATTTTTTGTGATGTTTCTTCATCAATACCATCACTAATAAAAACAATATGCCCTTGTTGGTAATTGGCATTTTGTAACAATGCAATGGCTTTCTCTAGCGCTATGTCTGCATTCGATCCCGTTACGGGCATGATATCCGGTGAAAGACTGGCTATGTGATTGATGATGGAATTACCATCTGGGGTTAAGGGAGAAATAGTAAAGGGCTCGCCAGCATAAGCTATTAGCGCTTTTTCGCCTTCCCCCCATTGTTTAATAAGATCGATTGCTTTGTATTTAGCTTGGCTTACGCGGTTAGGTTTGATGTCCGTTGCGTACATAGAGTAGGAGAGATCTAGCACTAAAACTTGTGCTTTTTGCATCTCATAAACGGGTAATTGTAGACTACGCCAACTTGGTCCCGATAATGCGATGCACGCAATCGTAGTGAGTAAAGGTAACAGCAGTTGTTTGCTTTTGCTGAAGGTATCGGTACTCACTAACTGTTTGCTTAAATGGGGAGCAATTAACGGGTTTGCACGCTCTTTTTTAGCCGATTGTTGTTTTATCAACAAAAAGAGAGGGATAACAAACAATCCAAGTAACCATAAAGGTCGTAAAAATTGCAGTGGCATCAAGGTGCTTTCAGGCAACATAAATCCCTCTTAATTTAAAGTACAGTGAAGATATGATTAATATCAGCAAGGCGATTGATAGGGGCCAATAAAAAAGATCTTTTTCTGGACGAAACTCTAAGAAGTCACTATCTATTGGTTCTAGTCGATTCAATTGTGTGTAGATATCATCTAGCTCCTGCTGGTTGCGGGCTCGAAAATATTTTCCTCCTGTAATTTTAGCAATCTCAGTTAACGCCTTTTCATCAAGATCTGCAGAAGGATTTACCTTCTGGTAGCCGAATATATCGCGCTTAATCATCTCATCCGCACCAATACCAATGGTATAGATGGTGATGTTATTTTTAGCTGCTTGTGTAGCTGCTTGTATGGGATCAATTCGTCCTGCGGTATTTGCGCCATCGGTCAATAAAATCAGTACGCGTTGATCATTTTGGTTTTCAACAAAACGTTTAATCGCCAGTGCGATAGATTCTCCGATAGCGGTGCGTTTACCTACCAAGCCAATTTCCGTTTCATCAATCATTTGATTAATGGTTTTTAAGTCAAAGGTGAGTGGTGTTTGTAGATACGCATGGTCAGCAAAAAGGATTAATCCTAAACGGTCACCTTCGCGTTTGTTAATAAAGGTTTTTAATAGATCTTTGACAAGGGTAAGGCGATCGACGTTTCTGCCATTTAAGGGCATATCCACTTCTTGCATACTGCCTGATAAATCTAATGAGATAACCATATCTCGGCCTTGTTGTTGCAGGCGTATTGGCTCGCCAAACCAGATTGGTTTGGCTAATGCTGTTAGTAATAATAACCATACAAGCCATGGAATAAATTGCTTAAATTTATTACTACTTAGTGGTGACTGTCGTGGTGATAGAGCGCGAGCAAGGGGCAGCCAAATTTGCTGAGCCTGTTGTTTTTTGGCCTGTAACAATTGTCGTACCACTAATGGCAGTGGTAAAAGTAGGAAAATCCACCAATAAATAAACTCAAACATTTTTATTAACCTCTTGTTCTCGTTTTCTGATTTGTACAGGGAGGTTTTTTATCCACCTTTTGGCCTGATCATAATCATTATCGGTGCAGGCAGGTGTATCATTTCGATATAGACGTTTTACAAAGGCTTCTTTGCTGTTGAAAATAGGCTCTTTGGCATGGATATGTAAAAATTCAAACCATTGTTCACCATGCAATGATGCCACTTTTTGTCTTGGAAAGTAACTTAATGCGACACCTTTTAATAGTTGATTTAACAGTACAAAATTAGCATTAGAGCGTTGCAGTTGCCGTAATTGTTGCAGCGCTTTTTGCTGTTTCTGTTTTTCTTGCTGTTGTTTTTTATAGAGATAGGTAGATGCGATTGCTAAGCCAATAACAAGCGCTATTAGAAACCAATATATTGCAGCGAGAGGCCACCAACTCGGTATACTCGGTGCTATCACATCATGTAGTTGAGCGAGTGGACTTGCATTAGCTTGCGGGGACATGAAATTGCTCCATTAATGAGGTTGCTGCCGTAAGCTGATGAAGTGGGATACCTTGTTTGATAAATAGGCTCGCGATCTGCTGTTGGCGCTGACTCGCATCATTTTGATATTGTTGCAGTGCATTTTTTTCGTTGAAGTAGCCGCTGCCGTACAGGCTATTAATTTTCAGATTAATTTTTTGTACATTTTTAGGGAGTGTTAACTCGAGCGGATCACTAATTTGCCATGCATTGATTTGATTATGTCGACGCATCAAGCTAATTAGTTTTTGGCAGTCACTGTTTAGCTGTGAAAAATCGCTAATTAAATGAATTTGGCTGCCCGTTTGTACTAAACGAGAAAGGCGTTGTAGCTGTAATACTAAAGCTTGAGGATTATCATTCAATTTCAAGGGGGCAGATTGACATAATGCTTCACTTTGGTGAAGGAATGCCATTAAACCTCTATTTCGGCCTGCGGGTTTTAACTCTGCGACACTCTGCTGATTGAATATTATGCCACCTAAACGGTCATTACGTTGTTTCGCTTGCCAGCCTAATAAAGCCCCTAAATGACAAGCTTGTACGGATTTAAACGCAAATTGACTACCAAAAATCATGCTGTCAGAGAGATCGAGTAAAATAAAAACGGGGCGCTCTTTCTCTTCTTGAAACAGTTTAGTATGTGCTTTTCCGGTGCGAGCCGTGACCGACCAATCTATCGAGCGGACATCATCACCCGGTTGATAATGACGTACTTCGGCAAACTCCATGCCGCGGCCTTTAATATTGGCTAAATAGTTGCCTGCTAAATGCTTTGCCGCAACATGAGTAATGGGTTGCAGCTTCAGTTTTGCCTGTTGTTTATAACTGAGCAATTCATTAAGGCTAACATCCACGCCCGTTAAATAGGGCGTATTAGCAAAAATTTGTGGTTTAGTGACGTTCATTAGGCTGGAATCGCTACCTGATTGATAATCTCTTGAATAACGCGGTTAGCATTAATGCCCTGTGCTTCGGCTTCGTAGCTTAGTATCAGGCGATGACGTAATACAGGATAAAGGTTGCTAATAATATCATCAGGCATCACATAATCGCGATTATCAAGCCATGCGCGTGCTTTTGCGGTACGCATTAATGCCAAAGTTGCACGGGGACTGGCCCCATAATTTATCCACTCTTTTAATTGTGCACCATATTTTTCTGGTTGACGTGTTGCGATGATGAGGTCGATTAAATATTGCTCTAAATGAGGAGCAATATTAATGGTCATTATCTCTTCACGTATAGAGAATATTTGCTCGTTTAATAGTGGTGTTACTTCGGCAACCTTTTCTTTTAAAATTTCTTTTTGATTAAGTTGTAAAATTTCTTTTTCAGTAGCCGCATCAGGGTAATCTAGTTCTAAATGCATGATGAAACGATCCAATTGTGCTTCAGGCAATGGGTAGGTGCCTTCTTGCTCTAATGGATTTTGTGTCGCCATTACTAAAAATAGTTCGGGTAATGGATAGGTTTTTTTACCCACGGTAATTTGACGCTCAGCCATCGCTTCTAATAGTGCTGATTGTACTTTGGCTGGTGCGCGGTTTATCTCATCGGCTAAAATTAAATTATGAAATAGAGGCCCTTTTTCAAAAATAAATTCACCAGTCTCTTGGCGAAATATATCGGTGCCCGTTAAATCAGAGGGTAACAAGTCGGGCGTAAATTGAATTCGGTGAAAATCACCTTCAATCCCCTCTGATAACGCATTGATTGCTCGTGTTTTTGCAAGCCCTGGAGGGCTTTCCACAAGGATATGGCCATCAGCAAGTAAGGCAATTAATAAGCCATCAACCAGTTCGCTTTGTCCTAAAATCATTTTATTAAGGTAAGTTCGTAATGCATCAAGTTGTTTTTTAGCCATCTTTATACTCTATTAAAATATTGATTTTTATGGAAAGAAAGAAAATATACTGAGTATGATACCCAACTTCAAGATATATAGTTTATTTAAAATAATGCAATACCTTGTATATAGTGTCAATAATCGACTAAGCTAAAAAATTATGATATTGCGCATGTTTTTTTCTTAGTTATTACGTATCCTTACCATTAATTTAAAGAAGAGGAATAAAAATGAGTGAATTAGAATCTATTATTTGGCACATTCTCGGTTACTCTGCCATGCCTGTGATTTTTATTATGGGCTTTATTGGTGTGTTTTGTGTCTCTGCTGTTATATTGAATATGTTAGGCGAAACCCCTATTGAAGATTAATGTTGTTTAGCAATATTTATTAAATAGCCATTGCAAGCTGATTTAGTGATACTCTTCAATGAAAAAGAGTTATCAAGGATAACCAATGAATATATATATTATGCGCCATGGACAAGCTGAAATGATGGCTAACTCTGATGCAGAAAGACCTTTAACGTCATTAGGTCAAGCTGAGTCAGAAAAAATGGCGACACATTTAGCCAACCGAGGTGTGACTCTTGATGCGGTTCTAGTCAGTCCATACTTACGCGCTCAGCAAACATGGGAATCTGTTCGCCCTTTTTTTCCTGAGGTGGCTAATGTTCAAACCATTAAATCGTTAACACCAGGTGGCAGCGCGAGAAAATCCGTCAATGAAATATCAGCTTTGCAAGCAGAGGGCGTTAACAATTTATTAGTGGTCTCACATCTCCCCTTAGTAGGGTATATTATAGGCGAATTGGTTCCTTCTGCGGGAGTTCCTGCCTTTGCAACCTCTTCCGTTGGGCATGTTGAAATAGATGATAATGGTTTTGCTGTTTTACACGGTTTAACCTCTGTTATGCAAATTAACCATCAAATCAACTTAAGCTAGCAAGCCATCGCACCTGATGGCTTGAATTTTACGGATTAAACTTGCACGATAAATATATCTATCACTGATTTTCTAAGTAACTTTCGTGATGATGATAACAGTCCACTCCAAAAGTCGTGATGGTGCCCGCAGACTAATAGATCTGCACCTAGTTCCTCTGTGGATTGCAGAATATTTTTACTTAAATCACCGCTTTCAAATAAGCGATGACTAATAGGGTAATCAACTTTTTCTGCTAACGATTTTAATTCATTTTGTAGTGAGGTAACTCTTTGGCTATCTGGCTCAATTTTCGTAAATTCTGAATAACTTAACCCTGTGTAAATATTACTATAATCCATATCAACATAGATTAATGATAGCTCTGCATTGCTCATTTTCGCTAAAGAAACTGCCTTATTGATAATATATTCGCTTGAATCAGTTAAATCGATTGCAACTAAAATATGTCGATATTTCATTATCTCTCTCCCGTTTTTGGTAATCTTTTTGTCGATTAGGGCGCTGCTATGGGTGATTTTTTCAGAATCCTTAAGGAGTAATGGTTTGTTTAAGGCCGTTTTTGTTTGTTCAGCTTGTTTGGCTTGCTTATCGTGCAGCTCTTGTATCAATTGCTGGTCTAATTTAGCAAAATAAATATCTTCTTCTGCCTGCCCTTTATAGTGAATCTTTTGTACAAAGTCAGCCATTTTCGATTCCTAAAACACCTACTTACTATAATTTTAGTCTATGGATGAGGTCTTGTTAGTGTTATTGAATGTTATTTTTTGAGTGATTTTTATGAAAACAAGAGCATCATCGCGCTACAAATTGTTACTTGTTAATGAAATAGGGGTATAATCACCACGACAGTGTATTACATTTAATATCAGGCAGTTTAATGAGCGGAATATATAGGAAAATTGAGCAATTAGTATCAGTATTGTGGTCTATTATAGTTTTTTTTAAATCGCCGTTGCTCAGTACCTTTATTTGCTTAATTCCCAGTTTGGCTTTTGCTCAAACTGTTCACCCTAACATCGATCTTGTTTTAATCGAAAAAGCAAAGCGTAAAATGTATTTAATGAGCAATGGAGAGACTTATCGTGAGTTTTACATCTCTCTAGGTGAAAATCCCATCGGTCATAAGCAACAGGAGGGCGACGATAAAACCCCTGAAGGTAGATATCTTATTGATTACAGAAATGAGAATAGTCGATTTCATCTTTCATTACATATTACCTATCCCAGTGCCAAGGATATAGAAATAGCTAAACAAAATGGCGTGGATCCCGGGGGGATATTTTCATACATGGCGTACCTAATGGCATGGAAAAAAAGGAAGCTGCATTTTATTATCGAGATTGGACCAATGGCTGTATCGGTGTATTGAATAGTGAAATAAAAGAGATATGGGAATTGGTTGAAATAGGAACTGTGATTGAAATCAGGCCTTAGTCATTGAGGTTGTTTTGCAAAGTAGCAAATGATTGTCATTTAATTTATGGAAGAATTAATTATATTGTACATACTTAAAATAAAGCTCATAAACAGATTATTTGTTGTGCTGTTTTTATTGAGTTATGCAGTCTGTACATCTGCTCAGACATCTATTGAATATGCAACCAGTGATGAAAATTGGTTTCCTTTTCGTTATATTAAAGAGGGGGATAATATCAATAGAGGAATATTTCCTGAGATGTTAACCCTTTTATTTGAACAAGAACTAGGCTTAGCGCTTAATTATAAATTACTGCCATGGAAAAGAGCACAACTCGAAGTGGAGATTGGTCATAGCGACTTTATCCTTACCATTCCTACCAACAGAGGCGCACTTATAGTGCAGTAACGGAGTTTCCATTTTACCAGTTATATTTCAACCTCTATGTTTATGCTAATCACCCCAACATTGAAGCAATTAAAAAGATAAAAACCATTGAAGATATTAAAGCGTTGAATTTATTATTGGTTTCTACAGCTGGAAATGGGTGGCATAGTGTGAATGTTGAAAAAAAGGGCGTGCGCACTGAAATAGTAAAAAAAGATAGGTACGCAGCCCGTTTTGTTGCATCAAAAAAAGTTGATGGGATGATTAATGTCGCCTTCTCAATGTCGCCTATTATTGCTGAATTAGGCCTAAGTAAAGAGATTGAGCTAACGAATGTAAGGTTTGGCCCCGTTGATTTTCATCTTATGATGAGCAAAAAATCGCCATATGTTAGCTTAATGCCTGAGATTGATAGGGCACTACAAAAATTGAAAGATAACGATCAATTCACAAAGATATTCGCAAAATATTCAGTGGACTCATCAACATTGGTACGATGAGACGTTTATAAGCTTACCCGCTCATCTTCCTCAGGGGAGACTTTCCAAACTTTAATGCACCAGAATATAGGGATTAGCATTATCGACATTATTAAAAATATATTTCCCTGTAGCGATTTAAAAAATAGTCCAGAAAGATAGGTAAATAACGCCATAATTAAACCCAATGCAATACCAGAGTAAAGTGATTGGTAACGTACCATTTCATGATTTTTTTGTAGCCCAATGTAGCGTACTGCCGCTAAGTGTGTTGCTGCAAAAGTGAATGCGTGGAATGTCTGTATTACGCCGAGTAGATAGACATCAGTAGAAAGTCCCAGTACTAACCAACGTGCAATGGCAGCAGTTAACCCTAATAACAACATCTGTCTTATGGACCACTTGGAAAATAATGAATAATTAAAACGCATTAATATCACCTCTGCAAAGACGGCAATTCCCCATAGCCATGCAATTGATACTTCAGAAAGGCCTTGATGATTCCAGTATATAGCACTAAATGCATAGTAGGCTCCGTGGCTTCCTTGAATGGCCCCCGTGATCAGGATAAACAGCCGAACATCGGAACGTTTCAGTAGTGAAAATAGTGATTTCTTAGGTTCATTTGATGTTGTTGCCTGTTCTTCTAATTGCGGTGATAATTGTAATAAAGTAAGTAGCCACATGACCAATGTGGCACAAACTATTACCCACAGGATAGCCTGTTTGCCGTATTCGCCAATAAACCAACCGACACAGGTTAACCGGCAATAAAGCTTACCGATCCCCATAATCTAACGCGTCCATAATCTAAATTAATCTGTTTTACTAATCGCGCACCAATAATATCGCCTAATGGCATCATCGGAGCCATCAGGAAGTTGACTAATAGTGTTATTAACGCCCAAATAAACTCCCCTTTGAGATAAAATAGGGTGCTAAAAGCCAGTAAGCTTAAAAAGCCCAATATACGTATTAGTTGTAATAATGAAGGACCACGAGAGATATTTGGTAATAAGGTCAGACTACTGACAAAACGCAAAGCTAAGCCAATCGAAAAAAGTAGGCCTATTGTTTCACTAGAGATGCCTTGCTCTTCTAGCCAAATGCCCCAAAAAGGTAAAAATACCCCCCAAATAAAGAGGAAAGAGATGAAGTATAAACTAAGCCATGATTTAGCCGCGATAGAAAACAAGTGACACCTCTGATCTTTTTATATTGTTAAGTGTAAGGATCGATATTTTTAAAAAATGGATAAGTTGTTAAGTTAAGCAAATTCGTTATATGCTGATAGTAAATTAAAATCTCATTTTAGTGGATATAATTATTATGATTACACTTAGAAAATATAATGAACAGGATGCGCAGGCAACGTGGTCACTCTTCTTTAATACAGTGCGTAATATTAATAAACAGGATTATACGCAAGAACAGTTACAAGCATGGGCAGCAGAATCGATGGATCTTTTTATATGGAATAAAAGGATGATTGATATTGAACCCTTTGTTGCAGAGATAGAGGGTAAAATAGTTGGTTATGCCGATTTACAAAATGATGGTCTAATCGACCATTTTTTTTGCCACCATCAGTATCAACGTCATGGCATTGGGCGAACATTAATGATGGCGATATTTCATGAAGGCGAGAAGAAAAAAATAAAGTGTTACTTTGCACAGGTGAGTATTACAGCTAAGCCTTTTTTTGAACACTTTGGTTTTAAAGTTAAAAAACAGTTAAGCACCGAAATCGGTGAACAAAAGTTGATCTCCTTTCACATGGAAAAAGCGGCAGACTAAGAATATATACCCATGTTACCTCAAGCTGCTTTGTCAGGCACTAGTTCGGATACCAGAGCAAGACGTAACACGAGGTAATTGTTATTCACTTTTCAAGTGTTACAACGCAGGGCTGGTTTTCGAGCTAGCGCCCCGTAGGGCAAGAAAAATAGCACCTATCTGCTTTGTTATAAAATCTCGATGTAGAATAACTATAGTTCAATTTTATGCCTCGCATCTCGGCACTCTTTTTCCTTGCTGACTTTGCATCTTGAATTAACATGGGTATAAACGCATGCATACTTTGTAACATTATTCTGCTAGAACTTGTGCCCGTATTTCGCCTTTATCCAAGCGAATTGAAATTTTTTCTTTCGCATTGACGCTATCGGCATTGGTTATTACATTGCCATTTTTATCTTTGACGATGGCATAGCCTCGAGCGAGGGTCGCCAGTGGGCTAACGGCATGTAACTTTGCCATTGTACCGTGCAGGTCCATTTCACACTCTTTTAATTTATGCTGCATTGCTTGTTGTAAATTGGCTAATAACTGGGCTTGTTTTTGGCCTTCTATGCGAATTGTTTGTGCTGGGCTAAAGTGACGTAATTTATTGTGTAATTGTTGTTGATGTTGCTCGTGTGAATTTAATATTTGCTGCATCGCATGGCTAAGACGTAAAGAGAGTTCATCAAGCTGTAAATTTTGTTGCTGTAATTTATGTTTGGGATCCTGTTGTCTAAGCTTTTCTTGCAGCAAACTGTGTTGATGATGGTGCCGTTGTAATTGCCCCTGTATCGCTTGCTTTAAACGGTTAACTAAGGTTTGTAGTTGTGTTTCTACATTGGCTTTATTGTCACTCACCAACTCTGCCGCTGCTGAGGGAGTTGCCGCCCGTAGATCGGCGACAAAATCACTGATAGTGACATCTATTTCGTGGCCAACCGCACTGATAATGGGTAATTCACTATGATAAATGGCATAGGCAACCACGGCTTCATTAAAACACCAAAGATCTTCTAAAGAGCCGCCACCACGACCAACAATTAGCAGGTCACATTCATTACGTGCATTGGCGAGTTGAATTTGTGCTGCGACCGATTGTGCACTGCTTGCGCCTTGTACTAAGGAGGGGTAAATAATTACCTGCAAGCGAGGATCACGTCGTTGTAATACGCTGAGAATATCATGCAGAGCAGCACCGGTAGATGAAGTGATAATGCCAATACGTTTAATTATTTGTGGTAAAGGCTTTTTGTGGCTTTGTGCAAATAATCCCTCACCCGCTAATTGGCATTTTAGTTGTTCAAATTGCTGTTTTAATAAACCATCTCCTTCGGGAGCGATACTCTCTATAATTAATTGGTATTCGCCGCGCGCTTCGTAGAGACTCAATTTAGCGCGAACTAAAACCTGTTGACCATGTTTTGGGGTAAAGCCGCTATGGCGATTGTTGCCCTTAAACATCGCGCAACGTACCTGTGCATTATGATCTTTAAGGGTAAAGTACCAATGCCCCGATACAGCAATAGTTAGGTTAGATATTTCACCAGACAACCAAATAACGCCGAGTCCAGATTCAAGTAAGGTTTTAGCCGCGCGATTGAGGCTGCTAACACTGTAGATGTTTTTATTTTGTAAAGCCATTATCGTTTATCAGCACTGTTTTATAAATGAAATATGAGCCCTGATGTTAACATTTTTTCAATTTGATAAAAAGAAATGGTCTACAAGTGATTTTTTAATTGTAGTTAGCGCGCATAACGATTAAAATCCATCCGCAATATTATACCTATCCTCCCAACTATAAGTGAGATATTGCAATGCTACGAATTGCCAAAGATGCATTAACATTTGATGATGTATTATTAGTACCAAGTCACTCGACTGTACTACCCAATACCGCGGATTTAAAAACCCAACTAACAGCAACCATATCTTTGAATATTCCCGTTGTTTCTGCGGCGATGGATACTGTGACTGAAGCGCGTTTTGCGATTGCTTTGGCACAGGAAGGTGGCATGGGATTTATTCATAAAAACATGTCTATTGAGCAACAGGCTGAACAAGTTCGTTTAGTTAAAATCCATGAAAGTGGTGTGGTTAATAAACCCGTTACCGTTTCACCAGAAACGACACTTGGAGAGATTAAAAAGCTCACTGAGCAAAATGGCTTTGCAGGTTATCCAGTGGTGGAAACAACGGGTGAATTAGTCGGTATCATAACGGGGCGAGATGTACTATTTGAAACTGATTTGAGCAAGCCGGTGTCTGCAGTAATGACTGGAAAAGCTGATTTAGTGACTGCAAAACCTGACACTCCACGCGATGAAATTGAAGCATTAATGCATGCTAAACGTATTGAAAAAGTACTGTTAACCGATGATAACTTTAAGTTACAAGGCATGATTACGGTTAAAGATTTCCGTAAAGCAGAACGCAAACCAAACGCTTGTAAAGATGGATTTGGTCGCTTACGCGTTGGTGCGGCAGTTGGCGCTGGAGCTGGCAATGAAGAGCGTATCGACGCATTAGTTGAGGCGGGCGTTGATGTATTGCTGATCGACTCATCACATGGCCACTCACAGGGTGTATTAGATCGCATTAAAGCGACTCGTGCTAGTTATCCAGATCTACAAATTATTGGTGGTAACGTGGCAACGGGTGAAGGCGCTAAAGCGTTAGTTGCTGCTGGATGTAGCGCCGTAAAAGTGGGAATTGGCCCTGGTTCAATTTGTACTACGCGTATTGTAACAGGTGTAGGCGTTCCACAAATCACCGCGATTTCTGATGCCGTAGCCGCATTAGAAGGTACTGGTATTCCTGTCATTGCAGATGGCGGTATTCGTTTCTCTGGTGATATAGCGAAAGCTTTAGCGGCAGGCGCATCCTGTGTAATGATGGGCAGTATGTTTGCGGGTACTGAAGAGTCTCCTGGTGAAATTATTTTATTCCAAGGCCGTTCATATAAATCATACCGTGGAATGGGATCATTAGGAGCGATGTCTCAAGGATCGTCTGATCGTTATTTCCAATCTGATAATGCAGCCGATAAATTAGTACCTGAAGGAATTGAAGGCCGTGTTCCTTATAAAGGTAAAGTAAAAGAAATAATCCATCAGCAAATGGGTGGCGTGCGTTCTTCTATGGGATTGACTGGTTGTGCAACAATCAAAGAGATGAATACCAAAGCGATGTTTGTAAAAATTACTAGCGCTGGTATGGGTGAAAGCCACGTGCACGATGTTGCTATTACCAAAGAAGCACCAAACTATCGCACCGGTGGTTAATTATTGTTTGCGAGATAAGTTAACCAATTCAGTGCCGGATTGGTTAACCCGCTTACCTCTTTAATTAAGATGATTTTTGAAAGGCGTATTGACGTCTTTTGTTCTTTTATATGCAAGGATTTTTCAATGAGCAAAAACATTCATGAACAGCGAATTCTAATATTAGATTTTGGTTCTCAATACACACAATTAATTGCCCGTCGTATTCGTGAAATTGGAGTGTACTGTGAGCTTTGGAGCTGGGATGTTAACGAAGAAGATATCAAAGAATTTAGCCCTAACGGTATTATTTTAGCGGGTGGTCCTGAAAGTGTGACTGAACAAGGCTCACCGCGTGCGCCTGAATATGTATTTACGGCCGGAGTCCCTGTATTAGGCATTTGCTACGGCATGCAAACCATGTCACAACAGTTAGGTGGTGCGGTTATCAAGGGTGAAGGTGAGGGGGAGTTTGGTTACGCGCAAGTTGAAGTGCAAGCTGCCTGTGAATTATTTAAGTCGATTGAAGATGCGGTAGCGCCAAGTGGCAATGCATTATTAGATGTTTGGATGAGCCACGGTGATAAAGTCTCAGCTATTCCCTCTGATTTTGTCGCTGTCGCTAATACGGCAACATGTCAGTTCGCTGCCATTGCCAATGAAGAAAAGCATTTTTATGGTGTGCAATTTCACCCCGAGGTTACACATACTCGCCAAGGTGAACGTATGTTGCGTAACTTTGTTGTTGATATTTGTGGCTGTGAAACGCTATGGACACCGGCTTCGATTATTGATGATGCCGTTGCTCGTATGAAAGAGCAAATTGGTGATGATGAAGTTATTCTTGGTCTTTCTGGCGGTGTTGATTCTTCCGTGGTTGCTATGTTACTGCAACGTGCGATTGGTAATAAACTGACCTGTGTGTTCGTTGATAATGGCCTGTTGCGTTTAAATGAAGGCAAACAGGTAATGGAGATGTTTGGCGACCATTTCGGGTTAAACATCATTCATGTTAATGCTGAACATCGTTTTCTTGAGCAAATGGCAGGTGTCAGTGAGCCTGAAGCGAAACGTAAAATTATTGGTCGTGTCTTTGTTGAAATTTTCGATGAAGAATCTAAAAAACTTGCAAATGCTAAGTGGTTGGCTCAGGGAACGATTTACCCTGACGTGATTGAATCTGCCGCTTCTAAAAATGGCAAAGCACATGTTATTAAATCTCACCATAATGTGGGGGGGTTACCCGATGATATGGTAATGGGACTGGTTGAGCCGCTTCGTGAGTTGTTTAAAGACGAAGTACGTAAAATCGGCTTAGAATTAGGTTTGCCTTACGATATGCTTTATCGTCATCCATTCCCTGGGCCTGGTTTAGGGGTGCGCGTATTAGGTGAGGTGAAGAAAGAGTATTGTGATCTACTACGCCGTGCCGATGCTATTTTTATTGAAGAGTTACACAAAGCCGATTTGTACCATAAGGTAAGTCAGGCTTTTGTTGTCTTTTTGCCTGTGCGCTCGGTTGGGGTAATGGGTGACTGCCGTAAATATGATTGGGTTGTCTCTTTACGTTGTGTGGAAACGATAGACTTTATGACGGCTCGTTGGTCTCATCTACCCTATGAACTAATTGGTCATGTATCAAATCGTATTATTAATGAAATTGATGGTATTTCACGCGTTGTTTATGATGTTTCAGGTAAACCGCCTGCCACCATTGAATGGGAATAGGGTAACTTACCACCATTAATGATGAATAAAGGCGCTTATTGCGCCTTTTTACTTTTCATATCATTATACCAATTCCGATAAATAGCTGATCTATTTTACTGGTTAAAACAACTTACTGCTGCGTTGTAATTTTCGCAAAGGGAATAACCATTTACGTCAAATTACGCCTTGAATTAAGCTGTTTTTCCTACGCAAAATTTAGATCACATACTTACCGGAGTTGGTATTACTCATCCATGGCCGTTCTTTGATAAAGTAAAAGTATAGATCTCCATGATAGGTTAACTTAGGAAGATACAATGAAGGGATTTAGAATAAGTACAAATAATAACGAGTTGGATTTTGAGGTTATTTATCAATTCATCTCTCAAAGTTATTGGGCGATAGGTATTCCTAAAGAGACGTTAAAAAAATCTATCGCTAACTCTTTTTGCTTTGCTGTCTTTGATAGTCAGGGGGCACAAGTCGGTTTTGCGCGGTTAATTACAGATAAAGCGACATTTGCATACCTTGCTGATGTTTTTATCCTTGAAACCTATCGTGGGCAGGGGCTAAGTAAGTGGCTGTTGAAAACAATCATTGAACATCACGAGCTACAAGGGCTAAGGCGTATGGTACTCGCAACACGTGATGCACATGGGCTATATTCGCAGTTTGGTTTTAAGGAAATTGAAAACCCTGAGATGCTAATGCAGATTTGGCAGCCCAATATTTATCGAGATCCGGTAACATGAATAACAACAAGGATGATGGCTTAGGCAGCGAAGTGTGAAACATGTTCAAAATGGCGTACTAAGCGTGGTCATTTCTGTATTGTTAATAAAGGGCGCAAATAGATCATATCAAAATTTTAATGAAGTTGTTGCTCCTCACCTTTCGCGTGTTACGCAGCACTGGTTTGCTCGCTGCGGCCCCGTAAATCGTCCTGATCAGCTTTGTTGTAAAATTGCTATGTAGAATAACGGTAGTTCAATTTTATATCTTGCATCTTGGCACTCTTTTTCTTAATGGGGAGGTGATTTTTTCTCCCCAAGCTGCGATAAATATGTGCTATTATGCGCAACTATTTTTATCTGAAATATACAAACCAATAACGGACTAGGGTGCTTTAGACATGATCCCCAAATTAACCCATCAAGAAAATATTAAAAAAGATTACTTTGCTTTCTTAGAAGCGTTAAGTCGCACGGATTACAGCGGCGATATTGAAAAAAGCTATGCGAGTCGTTTAGCTGTTGCAACGGATAATAGCGTCTATCAGTGCTTACCGCAGGGGGTTCTTTTCCCTAAATCTACGCAGGATATTGTCGAAATTTGTCAGCTTGCACAGCAAGATGAGTTTGCTGATATTCGTTTTTCACCTCGCGGTGGTGGTACGGGGACCAATGGACAATCATTGAGCAATGACCTTGTTCTAGATTTATCCCGTTACATGAACAATATTCTTGAATTAAATGAAAAAGAAGGTTGGGTACGTGTACAAACTGGGGTGGTTAAAGATCAACTCAATGCCTATTTGCGTCCCTATGGCTTGTTCTTTTCCCCTGAATTATCAACCAGTAACCGTGCGACAATTGGCGGAATGGTAAGTTGTGATGCTTCAGGGCAAGGCTCTTTAGTTTATGGTAAAACCAGTGATCACGTATTAGCGCTGCAGTCTGTTTTAGTTGATGGGGCTCTCTTAAATAGCGCCCCTATTAAAGGTGCCGAGCTAGTTGAACTGAGGGGGCGAGATGATAGTATCGGTAAAATTTACCGTCAAATTTTAGAAACTTGTGCTACTAAGCAACAGAAAATCAGCGATGCTTTTCCAAAATTAAATCGCTTTTTAACGGGATATGACCTAAAACACGTTTATGATGCAGAAACGGGCACGGTGGATTTAACGCGTATTTTGTGTGGTGCGGAAGGATCGCTTGCTTTTATCACCGAAGCTAAATTACACATTCAAAAAATTCCGACTTACCGTACGCTTTTTAATGTTAAGTACGATAGTTTCCAATCGGCATTACAACATGCGCCATTTTTGGTTAATGCCAATGCGTTATCCGTGGAAACAATTGATTCTAAGGTGATGAATTTAGCGAAGTTAGATATCGTGTGGCACAGCGTTAGTGAGCTTATTGCTGACGTCCCTGGGAAGTGTGTTGATGGTTTAAATATCGTTGAATTTGTTGAAGAAGATGCACAAATACAGGCACAAAAAGTGGCCGCATTAGCCGCTAAACTAGATGCCTTGATTGCAAATCAAGAAGATGGCGTGATCGGTTATCAAATCTGTGATGATTTAGCTGATATTAATCGCATCTATGGCATGCGTAAAAAAGCGGTGGGGCTGTTAGGTAATACAGCAGGCAGCGCAAAACCGATTGCCTTTGTCGAAGATACCTGTGTGCCACCAGAAAACTTAGCGGCCTATATCATTGAGTTTCGTCAACTGCTTGATGAACATAATCTCCATTACGGTATGTTTGGTCATGTTGATGCGGGGGTGTTGCATGTTCGCCCCGCCTTAGATATGTGCGATCCTGAACAAGAAAAAATGATGCGCAATATTTCCGATAAGGTGGTGGCTTTAACAGCAAAATATAAAGGGTTGATGTGGGGAGAGCATGGTAAAGGTTTTCGCAGTGAGTATGGCCCTGAGTTTTTTGGTGAAGAGTTATTTACTGAACTGCGTAAAATTAAAGCGGCATTTGACCCAAATAACCGTGTTAATCCGGGTAAAATTTGTACTCCACTTAATTCAATGGAATCATTGGTAAGTGTTGATGCGCTAAAACGTGGCACCTTCGACCGTCAAATTCCCATTAAAGTGCGTGAAAGTTTTAAAGAGAGTATCGACTGTAACGGTAATGGCTTATGTTTTAATTACGATACCAGTTCACCGATGTGTCCGTCGGTGAAGGTGACTAAAGATCGTCGTCATTCACCTAAAGGGCGAGCGGGTTTGATGCGTGAATGGCTGCGTCAATTAGCTAACAATGATATTGATGTATTGCAATTGGAGAGCAATCTTTACGCGGGTAAAAATGCCACTGTCTTTAAAAAGTTTTTCAACACAGTCGCAAAACGTAAAGGTGAATATGATTTCTCCCATGAAGTGATGGAAGCTATGCAGGGCTGTTTGGCCTGTAAGGCTTGTACGAGTCAGTGTCCTATTCAGGTTGATGTACCGACTTTCCGTGCGCGTTTTATGCACCTTTACCATAACCGTTATTTACGTCCGTTAAAGGATTATTTTGTTGCCTATGTTGAAACCTATGCACCTTTGATGGGGAAAATGCCGAATTTCTTTAACTTTTTTATGAAGATGAAATTGACGGCGACACTAACTGAGAAATTTGTTGGTATGGTGGATATTCCTTTATTATCCTCACCGACACTGAAGTCGTCCGTTAAACAACATGATATTAGTGAGTTTGATTTACAAAAATTACAGGTATTATCAGACGCCGAACGTGAATCTTACGTATTAGTCGTACAGGATCCTTTTACCACATATTATGATGCTGATGTGGTACGAGACCTATTATTAACGATTAAAAAGCTAGGTTATAAGCCGTTACTGTTACCCTTTAAACCTAATGGTAAGCCGCAGCATATTAAGGGTTTTTTAAGTCAGTTTGCGAAAACTGCAGAGGACTCGGCTGCCTTTCTTAATCAAATGGCACAATTAAATATTCCGATGCTCGGTACTGATCCTGCGATGGTGCTCTGCTACCGTGATGAATATAAACATGCCTTGGGAGATAAGCGTGGTGACTTTAACGTGCATCTATTTCAAGAATGGTTATTGCCTCGATTAGGCGAAGCCGAACGTCCTCAAAGCAATGAACAGTTTTTCCTATTTGGTCATTGTACAGAAGTGACCGCTGAGCCGACATCAAGCAGTGATTGGGCTAAAATATTTAAACACTATGGTGCAACATTAACGAATGTGCCCGTTGGTTGTTGTGGTATGGCGGGAACCGATGGTCATGATGCGGGGCATTTAAGCGATTCTAAAGCTATTTATAGTTTGAGTTGGGAAAGGGAGATAGCGAAGCGTGACCGCAGTCGTTGTTTGGCAACGGGGTATTCTTGCCGTAGTCAAGTAAAACGCATAGAAGGGCAGACGCTAAAACATCCAGTACAAGCTTTATTGTCTATTCTATAATAAGTTGGTAAAACATTATGGCAATTTGGAAAAAAAACACCGATTTAGCGCGTTTAAATAAGCTCAGTGAAAATACCATTATTGCCCATTTGGGGATTTTTTATACGCAAATCGGCGATGATTTTTTACAAGCAACCATGCCCGTTGATGCGAGAACGCATCAACCTCATGGTTTGTTACATGGCGGCGCTTCCGTGGTGTTAGCGGAAACATTAGGCAGTGTGGCCGCTAATCTTACCGTATCAGAAAATAAAATTTGCGTCGGTTTAGAGGTAAATGCAAGCCATTTACGTAGTGCAAAGCAAGGCATTGTTACGGGAATTGCACGCCCGCTACGCATTGGACGTACTACACAAGTATGGGATATTGAAATTGTTAATGAAAGGGCGCAACTGCTCTGTTGTTCGCGCCTGACGGTGGCTGTGCTAGATAAACCGAAACAGCATTTAGCGACTGATGTTTAATTATCAGCGCTGAATGATTAATTGAAATTTAAAATAAAGAGAAATTTATGGTCAAAATAGGTGCTTATAACGAGCTGACTATTATTAAGCGTGTTGATTTTGGTTTTTACTTAGATGGTTGGTCTGAAGGGGAAATATTACTCCCTAAACGCTATATTACAGATGCAATGAAAGTGGGTGATAAAGTCACTGTTTTTTTATATTTTGATTCAGAAGATAGACTGATTGCTACCACCCAAAAAGCGAAAGCGGAAGTCGGACAGTTTGCGTCATTGAAGGTGATTGATACTAATAGAGCGGGGGCTTTTTTAGATTGGGGCTTACCTAAAGACCTTTTAGTGCCTTTTAATCAACAAAAAATTCCTATGAAAGTGGGCTTTGGTTACATTGTTTATGTGTATCAAGACGATATTAGTGAGCGGCTAGTTGCTTCATCGAAATTAGATCGATTTTTAGATAAGGAGCCCGTTAACTATAAAGTGGGTGAGAGAGTTGAGTTGTTGATTGCCGATAAAACCGATTTAGGTTTTAAAGCAATTATCAACAATAAACACTGGGGAGTTTTATTTGAAAGTGAAGTTTTTGGTGAAATGGGCATTGGTAAAAAATGCGTTGGTTATATCAAACAGATCCGTGAAGATGGAAAAATTGATGTTGGTCTGACAAAGGTGGGTTATGCGAAGGTTGATGCATTGGCGGAACGAATTCTGCAAACAATGAAGGTACACCAAGGTTTCTTACAACTTTCCGATAAAAGCTCCCCTGAGCAAATTGCTAAAATATTAAAAATGAGTAAGGGTAATTTCAAAAAATCGATTGGTCAGCTATATCGCAGTCATTTGATTGATATTGAAGAAAAGGGTATTCGCTTAAAAGAGTAGTAGGTTAAACTGCAATAAAAGGCTCAAGAGAGCCTTTTAAATGAATAGTAAAGGCTATTTGTTATCACTATTGGCCCTTAACATGGCATCTACCAACGCCTGTGCTGCAAATTTAGTGAGAGCCTCATTGGCTCCCACTTGTGTTGCCTGAGATACACTCATTTTACTCGATAGAGAGGAGTGTAAAATAATATAGGGTTGCGGAATATCAGCCATACTGCGGACTTCAAAGGTTAACTCATAGCCATCTAATCCGGGCATCTCAATATCACTCACTAGAATATCAATGGCATTGGTTGTCTTTGCGAGTTTTTTTATGATCTCCAATGCATCCATCCCGTTGGTACAGACTTTAAAGGGCACATCAATATTAGTTAATGCCTGTTCAAGCTGTTTACGAGCGACAGCGGAGTCATCCACCAAAAGGATATTTTTATTTTGTAAAAAGCCTTTTTGCATACCATTGATTGTGACATTTTTTTCATCTTGACTCGGAAAAACCTGCGAAAGCAATAACTCAACATCTAATAATTGTATGAGTTTGTTTTCAAAATGAGTGATTCCAGTGATATAACTTCTATTGCCTAATGATGCTGGTGGTGGAGCGATGTCTCGCCAATTACATTCGATAATTCGCTCTATTTTACGTACTAAAAAACCGACTTTCATACGGCTACAATCGGTAATAATGATCACACAATCTTTTCTTTCTTCAATTGGGATTGCAGGGAACCCCACCGCGGCAGCAATATCAATCACCGAAAGTGTCATGCCACGGAAACTCGCTGCTCCAATGACATCAGCTTGTGCATTGGGAAGTTGAGTTAATGGTTGAAAAGGGATTATTTCTTGTATTTTTAGCGTGCCTAGTGCGAAGCTTTGTAACGCGGATAATTTGAAAAGTAATAATCCTTGAGATTGGCTGGATTTTAACTGCATAAATAATTTCCTATTAAAAGCTAACACTGACAAATGATAAATAACTTTTGTAAAGTCGTTTTACTTTGCAAGTGAGACAATGTTTAACACCTAGTACCCTATATCCATGATACTTCAATATGTCAGACAAAGCATCTTGAGGTAACATGGCTATATAACAATTGTATAAATTTTTCTGAGAATATTCAGGGCTTCAAGCTATGATAGTTAATAATTATGATAAAAAGGAATAAGCATGACTAGTGAAGAACAAATTAAAATTGAAGCGGCTGCATTTCGACAACTATTAAAACACCTAGATAGTCGCAAGGATGTACAAAATATTGAGTTAATGAATTTGGCCGGATTTTGTCGCAATTGTTTATCCAAATGGATGGTTGAAGAGGCTAAATTGTCTGACCTTTCCCTTGATTATGAGCAGGCCAGAGAACATGTTTACGGTATGCCTTATGAGCAATGGAAAGAGAAGCATCAACAACCCGCCAGCGAAGAGCAAATGGCGGTTTTCCATGCGTTACAGGCGAAAAAATAAGTACTGGGCAGGGAAGTTACTCCGATAACTTTATTGCCCATAGTTTTTCAAATTCGACCATCTTTTTATGTTTCACTGAATTATTATGTTTGTTTCGGTCAACCTCATTAATAAATGGGCCGACTTGACACATAGAGCAACAATTATTTAGTTGATACATTGCCGGCGTTAGCTGTTTAGCGAGTGAATGATTTTTGTGTAGACTCCATGCATAGGTGATCCCTCTTGTATCCTTGACATGTTTATCACGATCTACGTTACGCACTCTGTAATTTGGGAAATTATCTATATTAAAGGGGCTTGACCCGAGATAGTGAATATCGGTATCAATATGTAAGGCATTTTCTATATTCCACTGGCGGTATGGATTGACATCTTTAGAGGTTATAAAACAGAGCTGTTGACCTTTGGGATCAAGAAAATGTGCAAAAGAATGTACTAAAAAACTGCGTAATAAAGCTCTATTTAAGGTATTAACATTAATGCCATTACAGCGTGCTTTATACTCTTCTAAGGATTTGAATCCAGGTAGTAATGGAAATTGAAATATGACCAGATCAAAGCTATGTTTTGTTAACCCCTGCCACGTTTTAGGGGCGGTAACGTCAAATTCAAATAATACTTGAATCTTATTTTCTGTGAGTTGTTGATAAAATAGGTCATCATATTTATCACGCATCGCTTCTAGAGAATCATAAACCGTGGCTGTTAGCGTTGCAGGTCCATAGGTTGTTTGCAATGCATTGGAAAATGATAAATCACCATCGCCAATGGTTAAAATACGCCAGTTTTTTTCAAGGATCATGCGGTAATACTCTAAACAATAAATTAGCGTTGTAATTTAACATGTTATGAACGTTAATATCGCTTTCAAAATATAAAAAATATTATAACGAGGAATTAGCAATGATGAATAAAAATGTATTTAGTTACTGTTTATTACTCTGTTTATCTTTTTATATTAATAGTAGTAATGCAGCACAAATTATAGATTCTGAAAATAATAATAATACCTATCAAATAGGGCGAATGGTACAAAAAATCCAAATAGCACTAGATACTTTCGATGAAAAGCAGTCGTTACAGATTATCGTAGCTTATGGAACAGATTCCCGATATTACATGATGATTCGAGGTTGGCTCTTTCAAGAGCTCGTTGCCGTTGAGAGCCAATTATATGCGGCTAAAAAAGCACAAGTGAAACAAGCTTTTCAAGATAAATCAAATTTTTTAAAAAAAGCAATTAGAGCAATTGATCTAGAATAGGAATGATTAGCAATTGCAATAAATTGTAGTAGCTGAACCTATCTTAGTTTTCTTCCTTTCATTTTCTTACAGGCATAAAAAAACCAGCAATAAGCTGGTTAATTTATTTCTTTATCTCGATAAAGAATGGTGCGGAATGAGAGACTTGAACTCTCACACCCTTCGCGTTCTTTAAGGAATAGCTGAACCTATCTTAGCTTTCTTCCTTTCATTTTCTTACAGGCATAAAAAAACCAGCAATAAGCTGGTTAATTTATTTCTTTATCTCGATAAAGAATGGTGCGGAATGAGAGAGTTGAGTTTTTACACCCTTCGCGTTCTTTAAGGAATAGCTGAACCTATCTTAGCTTTCTTCCTTTCATTTTCTTACAGGCATAAAAAAACCAGCAATAAGCTGGTTAATTTATTTCTTTATCTCGATAAAGAATGGTGCGGAATGAGAGACTTGAACTCTCACACCCTTCGATACTAGAACCTAAATCTAGCGCGTCTACCAATTCCGCCAATTCCGCAAAAAAGTGGCTGGGATAAGAGGATTTGAACCTCTGAATGCCGAGATCAAAACCCGGTGCCTTACCGCTTGGCGATATCCCAGTTGTAAGTTTATACTTCTTCAAGTTTACCAATTTGTTTACACAAATTAGTGAAAGTGGCTGGGATAAGAGGATTTGAACCTCTGAATGCCGAGATCAAAACCCGGTGCCTTACCGCTTGGCGATATCCCAACTGTTATTTTTTAAGAGTGAATTCTCTATAGGTAATTCTTTATTAAATAAAGAATGGTGCGGAAAGAGAGACTTGAACTCTCACACCTTACGATACTAGAACCTAAATCTAGCGCGTCTACCAATTCCGCCATTTCCGCAACTAAAAGTAAATGGTGGCTACACCGAGATTTGAACTTGGGACCCCATCATTATGAGTGATGTGCTCTAACCAGCTGAGCTATGTAGCCATTTTACTTTCTAATCTCAACCTTGTCTGTTACCAGCAACGTTTCGATGGGGCGCATTATGCGGATATCGATGATTGTCGTCAACTGATTTTTGAGAAAAAAAGTTATTTTTCTTTCGTTTGCTTAAATGCTAGACAAGTTGTTTTTATTTTAAACAGATAAAGTGCAATTTTCAATAGCGAATACTTTTCTTAAATAGCATTCTCATCACAAATAAGTTTGCAGCGGTCACGCAACACAAGGTGCCATTCTATTTGTTAACGACAAGCGCGTTACGATGTGAATATGAGTAAGATATGAAATAGAGAGGGAAAGGCGTCTATAGCGCTTTTATTGGCTTTAAAAGCGCAGCGTGATGTAAATATGTTTAGGCTATTTATCTAACCGTTTAATTAATTTAGCGGGTTGACCGCCGACCATTGTATCTGCTGCAACATTTTTGGTTACTACTGAGCCTGCTGCAACGACAGAACGCGCTCCTATTGTTACTCCTTGGCAGATAACGACATTACCGCCAATCCAAACATCATCTTCGACAACAATGGGCAGGCAAGTTGTTTTCCACTCTCTACGTTGACGATAATCGAGCGGGTGAGAAGGGGTATAGAATTGTGCATTGGGGCCAATGAGAACATGCTTACCAATGGTTATTGGTGCATTATCTAGCATCATTGCCCCCATGTTGATAAATGTTTTTTCACCGATTGAGATTGTTTTTCCATATTCACAGTGAAATGGAGGATAAATATAGCTTGTTTCAGCCATTTTTTTTAATAATCTCATAAAAAATGGTCTGCTATTTTGTAGTGTATTTTGATTGATTCGCTGCAATAGATTAAATGCTTGTTCTCGCATTGCCAGCAATTCGGGATCAAAATCATCCCATTCTATATTTAATTGCATTTTTTCAAATTCGGTCACAGTTAAAAACCTCAAATTACGTATATAAAAAAAGCAACCGAGGTTGCTTTTAAATTATTTCAATTTAACGCTTACTTAAACGTTAAAGCGGAAGTGGATCACATCACCATCTTGAGTAACGTAATTTTTGCCTTCTAAGCGCCATTTTCCTGCTTCTTTAGCACCAGATTCACCTTTAAATTGTACAAAGTCATCAAATCCAATCACTTCTGCACGAATGAAACCACGCTCAAAATCACTATGAATAACGCCTGCTGCCTGTGGTGCTGTCGCACCTATTTTTACCGTCCAAGCACGCACTTCTTTAACACCTGCTGTAAAGTAGGTTTGTAAGTGTAATAGTTGATAGCCGCTATAGATAACACGATTTAATCCTGCTTCTTCTTGACCTATACCTTCTAAAAACTCTTTTTTATCTTCTTCGTCGAGTTCGGCAATTTCCGATTCAATCGCGGCACATACAGGCACGACAACCGATCCTTCTTTTTCTGCAATTTCACGTACGATGTCTAAATATTCATTATCTTCAAAACCATCTTCACTTACATTGGCAATATACATTGTTGGCTTGCCAGTGAGAAAGTTAAGATAAGCAACGGCTTGTTTTTCTTCTTTTTCTAACGCTAATCCTCGAACCATGCCATCATTTTCAAGGTGGGCTTTAATCTTCTCTAAAACAGGCAGTTCGAATTTTGCGTCTTTATCGCCGCCTTTCGCTTTTTTAGCGATACGTAAAATACTACGGTCACAACTTTCTAAATCTGCTAATGCGAGTTCTGTATTGATTGTTTCGATATCGCCTTTAGGATCAATTTTTCCTGCAACATGGATAATATTATCATCTTGGAAACAGCGTACTACGTGACCTATTGCATCGGTTTCACGGATATTAGCGAGAAATTTATTACCTAGTCCTTCACCCTTTGATGCACCTTCAACTAAACCTGCAATATCCACAAATTCCATGGTTGTTGGTAAAATACGTTGTGGGTTTACAATAGCGGCGAGTTGATCAAGACGCGGATCAGGTACCGGAACGATGCCGGTATTTGGCTCAATAGTACAAAATGGAAAGTTAGCTGCTTCAATGCCCGCTTTAGTTAACGCGTTAAATAATGTTGATTTCCCAACATTTGGTAAACCGACTATGCCACATTTGAAACCCATGATTGTTATCCTATTTTGTTAGTTATTTATGAGGTGGTTTTAATTATAATTCTATTCAGCTTTAAAACTATGTAATCGATTCATTGCTTTTGCTAAGCCATCTTGCCCTAATATGTGGGTGCAACGTGCTGCTTCATCGATAGTTTGGTCAATTAGATTTTGTTCGCTACTTGGGGCTTTGCCCAGTACATAACCACTGACTCTATTTTTATCACCAGGATGGCCAATACCAATACGTAGGCGATAAAAATTCTTATTATTACCCAGTTTATTAATAATATCTTTTAAACCATTATGGCCGCCATGACCGCCACCTAATTTAAATTTTGCAATACCAGGAGGGAGGTCTAGCTCATCGTGTGCAACAAGGATCTCTTCTGGCTTAATATTATAAAAATTCGCCATTGCAGCAACAGATTTGCCACTTAAATTCATATAGGTTGTTGGTACCAAAAGACGCAGATCATGACCTGCAAAGTGAATACGTCCGGTGAGGCCGTAAAATTTTGCTTCTGCTTTAAGTGAGATATTTTCTTGGGAGGCGAGTTGATTTATGTACCATTGCCCAGCATTATGTCGGGTGTTTGCATATTCGGGGCCTGGATTAGCCAGGCCCACAAGCAATTTAATTGCTACTGCCACAATTATTCAGCAGTTTCTTCTTCAGCAGCCGGAGCTGTTTTAGAAAGAGAGATAGAAACTAAAGCTTGGTCATGGTCACTACCTTTTAGTAGCTCAACAGACTCAACACCTTTTGGCAGTACTAAATCAGAGATATGAATGGTATCACCGATTGCCATTTTGCAGATATCTACTTCAATAAATGATGGTAGATCTGCTGGTAGACAAGTTACTTCAAGTTCGTTTGCTGTATGTGCAACAACACCACCATTTTTAACAGCTTCAGCTGTTTCTTCATTGATGAAGTGTAGTGGAACAATAGTGTGAAGTTTATGAGTAGCATCAACACGTAATAGATCTAAATGTTGAATTAAATCTTTAAATGCATGACGTTGTACGGCTTTAAGTACAACTTGCTCTGAAACACCATCAATTTCAACATTAAGAACAGAAGAGTAAAATGCTTCAACAGATTCTACTTTACGTAATTCTTTTTGTTCAAAAGTTACAGATACTGGCTCTTTGCCTGCACCGTAAACAATTCCAGGTACAAGGTCTGTATGACGAAGGCGGCGGCTCGCACCTTTCCCTAAATCAGTACGGACTGTTGCGATTAATTTAATAGACATGGTTTAACTCCAATAGTGAGAGCGTGATTAAATCGTAGCTCTGCAAATTTAAAATAGGTTATATCTTGCGACCAGATACAACCACCTTATCTAACTGCGAAATAGAGGCATATAAAAAAGGCGCGCTATGATAACGTAGGAAATTTATTTTGTACAATGTTAAAGCAAATTTAAAGGATAAAAAAACGCTTATTAGTTACCCTAATAAGCGTTATGCAATTTTATAAAATTAATTTTATAAAATTAGTAGTGGAACATTGCTGAAATTGACTCTTCATTACTAACGCGACGAATCGCTTCTGCAAGCATGCCACTTAATGTTAATTGCTTAACTTTACCCGTTGCAATAAGCTCATCTGAAAGCGGGATAGAGTCAGTTACAATGAATTCATCAATGACAGAGTTTTTGATGTTTTCAACGGCTTTACCTGAGAATACGGCATGTGTTGCGTATGCATATACAGAAAGCGCGCCACGTTCTTTAAGGGCTGCAGCTGCTTGACATAGGGTGCCACCAGTATCGATCATATCATCAACGATGATACAATGACGTCCTTCAACGTCACCAATTAGGTGCATGACTTGGGCAACATTTGCTTTTGGACGGCGTTTGTCAATGATAGCAAGGTCTGCATCATCCAATAGTTTCGCATGTGCACGAGCACGAACAACACCACCGATATCAGGTGATACAATCATTGGATTATCGAGTTTTTTCTCTAACATATCTTCTAAAAGAACAGAGCTGCCAAATACGTTATCGACAGGTACATCAAAGAAACCTTGAATTTGTTCTGCGTGAAGGTCCACCGTTAATACGCGGTCAACTCCAACATTCGATAAAAAGTCGGCGACTACTTTTGCTGTAATAGGAACACGGCTTGAACGCACTCGACGATCCTGACGAGCATAACCAAAATAAGGAATAACAGCAGTAATACGGCCAGCTGATGCACGACGAAGTGCATCGATCATGACGATTAATTCCATTAAGTTGTCATTCGTTGGGGCACAAGTCGATTGCACGATAAAAATATCATCTCCACGCACATTCTCGTTAATTTGTACGTGAATTTCACCATCACTAAAGCGTCCTACTTCTGCGCTTCCTAATTTAATGAAAAGGCGATCAGCAATTTTTTGTGCTAGATCGGGTGTGGCGTTACCTGCAAATAGTTTCATATTTGGCACTGTGAGGACCTCTGTCATCCTGTTGAATTTGTGTTAATAGCAACATGCTAATTAACAATATTTTGTTGATTTTGATCTAGAGTGGATAATAATTCATTTAGTGGTGAATTATTTAAACCTTGAGTGGTGCGAATATTCAACCACTTAGGCGCTTTATCCATTACAACTTGGGCTTCACTTGCATTATTAAAGGTGCTAAAAACACATCCTCCCGTTCCAGTTAACCTAGTCGGTGCGTATTCTACCAACCACTCTATTATCTTGGCAACCTCGGGGTAGTTATTTTTTACACAAGTTTGGCAATCATTTTCCCATGCCTGTTGCATTAATCGTTGATGGGGTTGCTTACGTGTATCACGTGTTAGCTCTGGATCCCCAAAAACAAGGGGCGTAGAGACATGGCATGAGGGGATGGCTAGCAGATAATAGTTTTCAGTTGGAGTTACTGGGCTTAATATTTCCCCAATCCCTTCTGCAATAGCGGCTTTACCAAAAATAAAAATAGGGACATCGGCCCCGAGTGTCATACTCAATTTAGCTAATTGTTGTCTGTCCAACTGGAGTTGCCAATGGTAATTTAATGCCACTAAGGTCGTTGCTGCATCGGATGAGCCTCCCCCTAAGCCCCCACCCATAGGTAGATTTTTTTCAACATTAATATTCGCACCGAGATGTTTTGGCGCTGATTTTTTTAATAACATGGCGGCCTTATAGATAAGGTTGTCTTCTAATGCAATATTAGCAATAGCGCCAGATAGTGTTATTTCACTAGATGAATTAGGTGTAATAGTTAAGTAGTCACAAATATCGATAAATTGAAATAGGGTCTGTAATTCGTGATAGCCATCTTGGCGTTGTCCATTGATATATAGAAAAAGATTCAATTTAGCAGGGGCTGGCCAACGAATTGTTTGAATTTTCATATTTTATTGTCACTATAAATATTGGGTTCAGGATATAAATGCATTGGATTTGTTGTCAGATTATTCAATGTGCCATTCAGAGATGGCAAATTTAAGTCGCAAATCGTGGTGTTTGAGTTGAATGCTGTAAGGCAAGTTAATGCCCTGTGTTGCTTCATATTGTTGGTATTCGACTAGCCAGTCACTTTTTTCTAAGTCATGACCAGATAGCGTTGCAACATTGTTATGGTCGTTAAGTTGATAGCGAGCACCGTTTGGGTTTCCTTTAATCCATTGTTGCAGGTTATCAATAGGTAACGTTAATCCCGATAATTGTTTAATTAACAGTTGTGCATCATCACCCCAATATATTTTGCCATCATCATCGGTAATCTTCGTTCCTTGTTCACTTTTTTGGATGTCTAAAATAGTGGTCCCTATAAAGGTAGTGAGATTAATATGAAAGTCATCGCCTGTTTGCTGCCAATGTATATTTAAGCTGCGTCTTTCCTTTGTGGTGAAGAACGCTATTTTGCCGTGAAAATCCCAATTATGTAACGCTTGCAACCGCGCTTGGTGTTGCTGCCATGATGATATCTGTGGCGCTGGTCGTTGCGCACATCCACTAACGAACAATACAAGAAGAAGAGAAAACAATAATTTTTTCATAAAAACGATACCGATATTAAATGCGAGGATTTAGCGAACAGGATAGTAGCAAATCTATTCATTAGGGTCAGCTTTACTTATTACATTTGTTATCATCGACGAATAATAACCTGTGCTTCCATTATAATTGTGCGTTGTAATTGTGACTCTATTGCTGCTTTTATCGTATCGAGTTCTTCATCAGTTATGCCGCTAGGGGAAACTAATTCAATGGATAACGATAAGGGGTGTACCGCTCTTGCATGAACTTGACGAATAGTTACTTCACCGATTTGCCTCCCTTGTAATTGATGTATGATAGATGATTCATCCGATAACCGCATAAAACTAATGACCAGTGGCACACTAACAATTAATACCGCTATAAAGGCGATAGTTAACCCTTTTTTAGCACGATTAAAAGGGGCAAAACCTAACACTAAAAAAGTTAAAGCCGCAGCTAATACGATACCTGCTAAGTTAGTGAAAAAGAGTAATAATGCGCCCCAAGCAACATTAAAATTGAGCCATCCTAAGCCGATGCCAGTTACAGCAAGTGGTGGAACTAAGGCGACAGCAATGGCCACACCTGCCATGCTTTTTGCGGCTTCAATACGGGCATGTGCATAGGCACCAGCGATGCCGGAGATAATTGCCACGGCTAAATCTAGCAAATTGGGGCTTAACCTAGCCGCTATCTCTGGTGTCACTGTTTTCATGGGCATGATAAAGCTACCTAAGGAGGCGAATCCAAGTGATAAACATAGACCTATTGAGAGTGTTTTTATACTGTTGCTTAACAGTTGTGGATCTTGCCTTACTAACGCCATTGATAGGGATATAATAGGGGCCATTAAAGGGGCTAAGATCATTGCGCCGATGATCACGGGTGCGGAACTTGCAAATAATCCAACACTTGCTAATAAAGTCGCTAAAACCATTAGTGTTAAAAATGTGGGGGAAGCTGAAGCGTTTTCACGTAATAGTTGATAAAGCTCTTTGAACTCATCCGTTGCAGCACAGGCGATGAATGGTAGTTCTTTGCAGACCATAGCGGAAATCGCTTCACCTGAAGGTAAGCGTGATATTTTTCTCTGCTCTTTATGATTCGACGATGTCTCATTTATTGGTAAGGCATCACTCACTAACAGATTCAATACCCGAGCCTCTGTAGTAATAGTCAACTGCTCTGCTTGATGGTCATGGCCATCAATTTTATAACTGACCTCATTTTCACTGCTAAGTGTAAATGATTTGGTTTTTAATAATCCAAGAAAGTTCGGCAGTTTAACTCTTCGATGTAGCGGTGCCATGGTAAAAAAACGGAGAATTTCCATCGAACTACGAGGAGCAACAATCATGGCGTGACACATGCCATCATTAATATCAGTATCTGGTAAAATATGCTGGGATAAGGATGAACCATAGGCATGGTCAATGATAACTAAACCAATGGCTGCAGTGCTAAAGCAATTTTCATTTTCGGTTGTAAAACTCATTTTTTGTGGTCTGAGCATGCGAATTTTCGAGATACTTTTGATGGCAAATTGTATCCGTTCTCGCCAACTCAAGCTTTTCGCTGTAGGGAGTAGATTAAAACATTCACCGAGTACCACTGAGCTTAAAACTAATTGGCCATTACAGCGTAGTATATCGACTTTCTTGGGCGGAGCGAGTTGTGCTTGTTGAATTGCTTGTTGTAAATTATCTTCGACGCAGAATCCTCGGCGTGCATAATAGGATTGTTTATGGGGTAAAATAGCGAGAAACCATTGCCCTGCAATTGCTGCTTCAATAATTGCAGGGGCATTTGTATCACTGACATAGGCATACACTCTACTTTCGGAGCTAAATTTTGCCGGCGCATCATTTACCCACTCTTTTGGTAAGACCTTGTCGGTAAAAAAAGGTAAGATGTTTGCGCTAATTTGTTCTTTTGTTTCATTATCAAAAAGTAAAAAACTATCGGACATATCCCTATCTCTGATTGATAAAAGATAGCCATAGTATGGTATTGCATTGTTATTAAAGCAACTCATACCAATCAACATAAGTATCTGATCTATCTTATTGGTAAAAATAAGGGATAGTTAGGTTACATGCAATCGCAATAGCCAGCTATTACTCATCATCCACCTTTTGATCTCTTATTTTTCCTCAATACGCATATTTTAAACTGATGAATGGTCGCTTATTTATTATTCAGTAACTTATTTAATAAGTAACTCCTGGGCGTTAGCAAGAGTGCGTTCGGTAATGCTATCACCACCTAATAATCGTGCGAGTTCCTTAATTCGGGCATCGGTATTGAGTTTTTTCATGGTGGTGTTAGTTGTTTTGCCATCGCTCTGTTTGCCAACAAACATTTGGTGGTGGCCATTTCCAGCTACTTGTGGAAGATGTGTAACACAAAAGATTTGTGTATTTTCGCCTAAGCTGCGTAATAACTTGCCAACAACAGCGGCAGTGGCTCCACTAATTCCCACATCAACTTCATCAAAAATTAGTGTCGGAGTGGATATACGCTGACTAATAATGACTTGGATAGCTAAACCGATACGTGATAATTCACCACCAGAGGCTATTTTTCCTAACTCTGCTAATTCTTGTCCTGCGTTGGTTGCGACTTGAAATTCAATACTATCAATGCCAAGTGGGCTTAAATATTTATTCTTACTTTGTTCTAAGGAGACGTGGAAGCGGCCATCTTCCATATTTAATTGTTGGATACTTTTGGTTATCTTTTGACTGAGTTCCTTGCTGTAACGTATGCGACTTTTACTTAATTTTTCAGCGTGTTGAAAATAGCTCTGCTCTGCTTGCTGTAGTTCAATGGTTAGTTCTTCTATCTGCGCTTCGCTATTATTGAGCTGTCTATACTCTTTACTTAATTTTTGATGAAATGGGTAGAGCATCTCTGGCTGTATTTGATGTTTACGTGCCAAAGAGAGCGCTTCACTCATGCGATTTTCTAATGTTTGAAAATGTTCAGGATCTAATTCTAAGTTGTCACTAAAATGACGCAGTTCATAACTCGCCTCTTCAATTTGAATGAGTGCCTCCTGTAAGCTATTAACGATGGGAGATAATTGCGCATCGTTATCAATTTGCGCCTCAAGTCTGGATATGCTTTTTCTGAGTAATGTGAGTGCATCGATTTCATCACCATCACAGAGTTGGTCAAGACTTATTTGACAGCTATCTAAAAGTGCACCACTGTTGGCTAAACGTTTATGCTCTTGTTCAATTTGTTGGAATTCATCTTCAGCCAATGCAAAATTATCTAATTCTTCAATTTGATACTCCAAAAGCTGTTTACGTGCTTGTTTTTCTTGTAATGAAAGTTGCTGCTGTTGCAATTGTTTATTTAAGAAGTGCCACCCTTGGTAAGTATCTTTTACCTTTTGCAGTAATTGGTGATGCCCGGCGTAATCGTCAATAATATTAAGCTGTATATCATTTTTTAAAAGGCTCTGATGAGCATGTTGACCATGGATATTGACCAATAGTTGCCCAAGGCTTTTTAGCTGAGAGAGTGGAACAGGGGTGCCATTAATATAAGCTCGTGAACGACCTTCTTTCGTTATGATGCGGCGCAATAAGCATTCATTATTATCTGCGGTATTTTCGAGATCGTTATTTTTAAGCCAAGTCACTGCATTCGGCGTATCATTTAAGGTAAAACGGGCATTAACTTCTGCTTTATCAGAATCTTGACGTATCATATTGATTTCTGCTCGAGTGCCTAAACATAGGCCTAATGCATCTATCGCAATTGATTTACCAGCTCCAGTTTCACCGGTGATGGTCGTCATTCCCTGATGAAAATCGAGTTCTAAAAATTGTACAATGGCAAAATGTTGGATAGTTAACTGGCTAAGCATGATGATCACATCCCTAAAACTGTTATAAAGACTGGTTTTAAACAGAGTTTAATACTGTTTTTTTAAACAGTAAAGTGGGTTGTGCTTTTTATTGATACTTTTTGTGATGATTATTAAAAAAGTTTATTGCCCCAGCCTAGTTTATTTTGTAATACATGGAAATAGTTATAGTTTTTGGGATGAACTAATTTTAACTGATGTGTTGTCTTTTTGATAATCACTTCATCACCCGGTAACACAGATAAATTGACATGGCTATCGCAACTTATTTGCATTTCAGTACTATTGTTTTGTGACATTTTTAAGCGTACACAGCTATTAGCATCAATCACAATAGGGCGGCTATTTAAGGTATGTGGAAACATTGGAAGTAAGCTGATAGCGTCTAAATTGGGGGTTAAAATAGGGCCGCCTCCGGAGAGAGAATAAGCCGTTGAACCCGTTGGCGTCGATATAATTAATCCATCGGCACGTTGGTTGAGCATGAAGTTATCATTAACGTAAACTTCAAATTCAATCATGTGTGCTATTTTATCGGGATGCAGAACGGCTTCGTTTACCGCAGTATTGGTACTTTTCATGTGGCCGTGACTGTGCACTTGGGCTTCTAATAAAAATCGATTTTCAGTTTGATAGTTACCTTTTAGTACTTCTGCCAATGGCTGCTCAAAGTTATCGGGATCAAGATCCGTTAAAAAGCCTAAATTGCCTCGATTCACACCGATTACTGAGATATTAAAACGGGATAAAACACGTGCTGCACCGAGCATATAACCATCGCCACCAATCACGATGGCTAAATCACAGAGCCGGCCAATTTTAAGTAAGTCTGCTTTTATTACGTTATCAAAGGGGAGATCGTCAGCAACGCGGCAATCGACCACGATATTGAGCTTATGTTTGAGTAGAAACGCGTATAAAGCTAATAAAGTTTGTTTAGCCTCGGGATGTTGTGGCTTTGCAATTAAGCCAATGGTTTTAAATTCAGAAATATCAGTATGTTGGCCAGTCATGAAAAACCTTTAAAAAGAGGTGTTGTGAAGTGTAAGTATAACGCTATTATTTTTTTTAGAATAGCATTTGTGTAATAACTAATGATCGTAAAGAATTTCATTTAATTGCAGTTAAAGTCTTGAAACGGTCGTTATCGCCCCCATACTAGCTGCAACTTAATGATTTCAAGTAAAGATAGGGTAAATAAGTTATGAGTGAAGAAAATAAAGTAGCTGATGAAGCGTTAGATGCAGTTGATGCAGTAGCAAGTGATGAACAGATTAAAGCAGAAGCTGAAGTTGAAACCGAATCAGAGGTTGGTGCTGAGGTTGATCTTGTCTCTGAGCTTACTAAAAAATTAGCCTTAGCTGAGAAAACTATTAATGATCAAAAAGAATCTGTGCTTCGCGCCCAAGCGGATATGGAAAATTTACGTCGTAGAGCAACGCTGGATATAGAAAAGGCACATAAATTTGCACTGGATAAATTTGCCGATGGTTTATTACCTGTCATTGATAGTTTAGAAATGGCTATCAGTCATGCTGACAAAGAAGACGAAGCGTTAAAACCAATGGTTGATGGGGTTGAGCTAACGTTGAAATCAATGCTCTCTACCATCGAAAAATTTGGTCTGAAAATGATCGATCCACAAGATCAAGAGTTTGATCCTGAGAAACACCAAGCGATGAGCATGCAAGCTGTTGCTGGTGTTCCTGCTAATAAAGTTATTGCGGTAATGCAAAAAGGCTATGAATTAAATGGTCGCCTAATTCGTCCTGCGATGGTCATGGTTTCTAAGGCCGCCGATTAAGCGTGATTGACGCAAGAAGTTTTAACCTTAAAAATTTAACTTTTTTTTCAGATAAACCTTGAAAGTAAAAAATAGCCCCATATATAGAGAGTATCAAAGCAGCAATACTAAATCAGAAAATGCTGACTTTACATAATGAATAAAATTGGAGAGACAAAAAAATGGGTAAAATAATTGGTATTGATTTAGGTACAACAAATTCATGTATTTCTGTCATGGATGGTAATGTTGCTAAAATTATTGAAAATGCAGAGGGCGATCGTACAACGCCATCAATTATCGCCTACACTGAAGGCGGTGAAATCTTAGTTGGTCAACCAGCTAAACGTCAATCAGTGACTAACCCTACAAATACATTATTTGCGATTAAACGACTAATCGGTCGTCGTTTTGAAGATGAAGAAGTACAACGTGATATCAAGATCATGCCTTACAAAATTATCAAATCAGATAATGATGATGCATGGGTTGAAGCGCGTGGTAAGAAAATGGCGCCGCCACAAGTCTCTGCTGAAGTTTTGAAAAAAATGAAGAAAACAGCGGAAGATTACTTAGGTGAAGCGGTTACCGGTGCTGTTATTACTGTGCCTGCCTATTTTAACGATGCACAACGTCAAGCAACGAAAGATGCGGGGCGCATCGCTGGCTTAGATGTAAAACGTATCATCAATGAGCCAACGGCTGCAGCATTTGCATACGGTGTTAATACATCTAAGGGTGACAGCGTAGTTGCGGTATACGACTTAGGTGGCGGTACATTTGATATTTCAATCATTGAAATTGATGAAGTAGACGGCGAAAAAACCTTTGAAGTATTAGCGACAAATGGTGATACCCACCTTGGTGGTGAAGATTTTGATAACCGTTTAATCAATTACTTAGTGAGTGAATTTAAAAAAGACCAAGGCTTTGATTTATCGAGCGACCCATTGGCAATGCAACGTGTTAAAGAAGCAGCAGAAAAAGCTAAAATTGAGCTTTCATCTGCACAGCATACCGATATTAATTTACCTTACATCACTGCTGATGCATCTGGTCCAAAACATCTTAATATCAAGGTTACGCGTGCAAAACTTGAATCGCTTGTTGAAGATATGGTTAAAGCGACACTTGAACCACTTCGTATTGCCCTAAAAGATGCTGATTTATCTGTTGGTGAAATCAACGATGTAATTTTAGTTGGTGGCCAAACGCGTATGCCACTGGTACAAAAAACAGTAGCTGAGTTCTTTGGTAAAGAAGCGCGTAAAGATGTAAATCCTGATGAAGCTGTGGCAATGGGTGCTGCGATTCAAGGTGCGGTATTGTCTGGTGATAAAACAGATGTATTGTTATTAGACGTGACACCATTATCAATGGGCATTGAAACTATGGGTGGTGTGATGACTAAGGTTATTGACAAAAATACCACTATCCCAACCAAACAGTCACAAACCTTTTCAACGGCCGAAGACAACCAAAGTGCGGTTACTATTCACATTTTACAAGGTGAGCGTAAACGTGCTGCGGATAATAAGTCGCTTGGTCAGTTTAATCTTGAAGGTATTCGTGCTGCAACCCGTGGTACTCCACAAATCGAAGTGACTTTTGATATGGATGCTGATGGTATACTACATGTATCAGCGAAAGACAAAGATACGAATAAAGAGCAAAAAATAACCATTAAATCAAATTCTGGTTTAAGTGATGATGAAATTGAACAAATGGTGAGAGATGCTGAAGCGAATGCCGAAGCGGATAAAGTGTTTGAAGAAGTTGTACAGGCTCGCAACCAAGCAGATGCAATGATCCATGGAACACGTAAACAAATTGAAGAAGCTGGTGATGCATTACCTGGTGATGAAAAAGAGAAAATTGAAGCGGCTATCAAAGAATTAGAAGATGTTCTAAAAAGTGAAGACAAAGCTGCAATTGAAGCTAAAACAACAGCCCTTGCTGAAGCATCACAAAAGCTAATGGAAATTGCACAACAAAAAGCACAAGCTGAACAAGCGGGTGGTGCAGAGCCGACTCAGAAAAATGAAAAGCAAGATGATGATATCGTTGATGCTGAGTTTGAAGAAGTAAAGGATGATAAAAAGTAATTCGAAAAAACTAAATTTTCAATGAGTTACTCTTTATGTTAAATAATGCGGGTTATGGTTTGTCTATAATCCGCATTATTGTTTAAATTTCATAAGTTTGAGAAATAAAATGGCAAAACGAGACTGTTATGAAGTACTAGGTATCACCCGAAGTGCAACAGAAAAAGAGATTAAAAAAGCGTATAAACGCTTGGCTATGAAGTACCATCCCGACCGTACAAAAGGCGATGGTGAGCTTGAAGAGAAATTTAAAGAGCTACAGGGTGCATACGAAATTTTAAGTGATCCACAAAAGAAAGCGGCTTATGATCAATATGGTCACGAAGGCGTCAACCAAGGCCAGGGTGGATTTGGTCACGGTGATTTTGGTGATCAGTTTGGTGATATTTTTGGTGATATTTTTGGTGGTGGTAGACGTGGTGGCGCTCAACGCCCAATGCAAGGTGCCGACCTACGCTATAATATGGATTTGACGCTTGAAGAAGCGGTGAAAGGTATTTCCAAAGAGATCCAAGTACCAACTTTAGTTCATTGTGAACAATGTAATGGTTCTGGTGCGAAAAAGGGGACTGATGCAAAAACATGTGGAACTTGTCATGGACAAGGTCAAGTGCAAATGCGTCAAGGATTTTTTGCTGTCAATCAGACCTGTCCTACCTGTCGTGGTAAAGGTAAAATCATTACAGATCCTTGTCATAAGTGTCATGGTCAAGGGCGCTATGAAAGAAGTAAAACCCTATCTGTGAAAATACCAGCAGGGGTTGATACTGGCGATCGTATTCGCTTAAGTGGTGAGGGCGAGGCTGGTGAAAATGGTGCTCCAGCGGGCGATTTATATGTGCAAATGAATGTCTTGCAGCATGAAGTTTTTGTGCGTGATGGCAATAATCTTTATTGTGAAGTGCCTATTAGCTTTACAGAAGCCGCTTTGGGGGGCGAAATAGAAGTACCGACTCTTGATGGTCGAGTCAAACTGAAAATTTCGGCTGAAACTCAAACGGGGCGAATTTATCGCATGCGCAATAAAGGTATTAAATCTGTGCGCAGTAATGCCGTTGGTGATTTATTATGTAAAGTGATCGTTGAAACACCAGTGAAACTATCTGCTAAACAGCGAGAACTACTCAAAGAGTTTGAATCTCTTTGTTCTTCTAGTTCAGGAAAACATAAACCTAAATCGGAAGGTTTTTTGGCTAGCTTAAAAACATTCTTTGATGATTTAAGTAGTTAATTTCCATTATTTTACCAATCGGCATAAAATACCATCCTCGTGATGGTATTTTTTTATTTATTTTAAAATATCCCTTTAAAAATAAATTTGCTGCCCCATATCTACTTATTAACAATATAAAATATCAGTTACTATTTTCGTTGTTATCGCTAAAGAATTAAATTTTAATAAAGAATAAGTGCGTTAGGCGCTGTTCTTTCACTACAAGAGAAATATATATGTCTGAATTACAACTAAACACACAAGAGCAGCAAGTAAGTTACGGTATTGGTTTGCAAATGGGTGAGCAGCTAGCTTCTAATCCATTTGAAGGGCTTGATATTTCAGCTGTTTCTCAAGGACTGAAGGATGCATTTGCGGGTCTTGAAAGTAAAGTTAGCCAAGCTGATTTACAAGCTGCTTTCCAAGTTATCTCTGAACGTATGCAAGCTGTAGAAGCGGAACAAGCAAAAGTACTTGGTGCTGCAGGCGAAGCATTTCTTGCTGAAAATGCGAAGAAAGAAGGCGTTGTAGTGACTGAATCAGGTCTTCAATATGAAGTTATCTCTGCTGGTGAAGGCGAAAAACCGACTGCAGCTTCAACGGTTCGTGTTCACTACCATGGTTCTTTAATTGATGGTACTGTATTTGATAGTTCTGTTGAACGTGGTCAACCTGCTGAATTCCCTGTAGGTGGTGTGATTGCTGGTTGGACGGAAGCGTTACAATTAATGCCTGTTGGTGCTAAATATCGTTTAGCTATTCCTGCAGACTTAGCATATGGTGCTCGTGGTGCGGGTGCGGCGATTGGTCCCCACTCTACATTAGTATTTGATGTTGAGTTATTAGAGATTAAATAACAGCAAATCCGATTATAAACGATTATTGCCAGCCCTTCATTTAGTGATAGATGAAGGGCTTTTTTAATGGATTTTAGTTATAAAAGTAAGGATTAATGGAAAAAAAGTATAACCAGAGATGCACATTAACCAGAACCAAGCCGTTAAACGAATACGCTGTAGGGAGAGGGAGATTGACTCTATTGTCGGGGAGATATCATTACCAAGGGCGGCATAATTTATTTTTTGTGTTTGGTAAAGACGTACTCCGCCTAAACTAATATGCATACTCAAAGCAAAGCTTGCTAGCATTAATCCCGATGAAAAATGGTGCCAGTGAATACTCTGTTTAAATTTTGTTGGTAAATTTTCAAGTGGCTTGTCATATAATGCAAAGGTAAAGCTGACTAGGAGATGTACCGGAAATAACATCAGTGAGTAGATCAATGATGGAATAGTGCTTAGTGCGTCGAACTCTTCTCTTTTTTTATTCCATTGCTGCGCACAAATTTGAATGGTGCGATAAAATAACGCGCCATAAATCCCCGTTAATAGATACCAAAAAATAACCGCAAACCAGGAGTTCGCTAATTGTAAAACCATGGATTCAATGGTTGCCTTATTAACGCCTAGTGGCGATAACGGCTTAGTCTGCCGCTCTGTTAAAGTCGCTAGCGTATATTTTGCTTGTGCTAATTTATTGTGTTTTAAGGCATTGATTATCTCTTTATAAGCACTGCTTTTATCGTGCCATGACAACAATATAAACAATAGCATAACGTTAATGATAATCGGCTTATAAACGACATTATAGAGTTGGCTAATGATTAATATTGTGGGTAAATAGATGAGACAAATCGATAACACACTTGCTAAGCGTTTATAGCTATCGCTACGTGTCTCTAAATTAACTTTTTTAGCAATCTGCTGAAACATTAATTCTACTGCCGAAATGGGGCTAAGATCTTTCGGCAGCGAAATAAAGAAAGAGGCAACAGCAATGCTTATAAAACTAAAGAAGTCGCTATATTGCTCAATAAATTGCATTTAATCGATTCGTTTTAGAATTGCTTCAACAAGTATAGAAGCATTTTTGGCAGCAATGGGTAAATATTGTTCAAATGAGAGTTCTGATTTCTTACCTGCAATATCAGATAAAGAGCGAATAATGACAAATGGCATGTGAAATTGGTGGCAAACTTGCGCTATTGCGGCTGCTTCCATTTCACAGGCTGCCATAGTTGGAAAGTTATTAAGTGCCACGGCTGCTTTATTTGGATCGGCCATAAAAATATCACCAGAGCAGATAAGCCCTTGTATTATTTTCAATGAATCTAACGTTTGTGCTGCTTGTTGTGCAATATCGATTAGTTTTTGATCTGCTTTAAAAGCGGCAGGTAGCTGAGCCATTTGTCCTATTTCATAGCCAAAGGCCGTTAAATCTACGTCATGAAAACGCACTTCTGTAGAAATAACAATGTCACCAACATTGAGCGAACTGTCATAACCGCCTGCAGATCCCGTATTAATGATGATATTCGGCGCGAATTTTTCTAATAATAGGGTTGTCGCAATAGCTGCAGCTACTTTTCCGATTCCTGATTTAGTTAAAATAACCTCTTTTTTCTCTAATTCACCTTGGTAAAATTCACATCCAGCAATGATAGTCGTTTGTACATTACTCATTTTTTCTTTTAGAAGGCGAACTTCTTCATCCATTGCACCAATAATGCCTATTTTCATCGGTTTTACTCTTTAAACTATTATTAAAACGCTGATGTTAACATAAAATTTGCTAGATCTTCACTCTATGGTTTTTTTGTGTGCGCTAACTGTGTAAAATCGCCCCCACTAAAAGTTGATCAAGCTAAACTAGGAAAAAATAGATGAATGCCTTACTTGAAGATTTAAAAGCACGCGGACTTGTTGCGCAAACAACAGCTGATGAAGAATTACATGAACATCTATCGGAAGGCTGTAAAACTCTCTATTGTGGTTTCGATCCAACGGCGGACAGTTTGCATATAGGTAGCTTAGTGCCGCTTTTAACGTTAAAACGTTTTCAACAAGCAGGGCATAAACCGTTGGCGTTAGTGGGTGGCGCAACAGGTTTAATTGGCGATCCAAGTTTTAAAGCCGCAGAACGTAAACTCAACAGTGATGACATAGTAGAAAGTTGGGTGAGCAAAATAAAAACACAAGTGAGTGCTTTTATTGAATTTGGTGATCAAGAGAACTCAGCTGAAGTGGTTAATAACCTTGATTGGATCGGTAAAATGGATAGTATTTCATTTTTACGCGATGTGGGTAAACATTTTAGTGTGAATGCAATGATTCAAAAGGAATCGGTTAAACAACGTATTGAACGCGAAGGTTCGGGTATTTCATTTACTGAATTCAGTTACATGTTATTACAATCCTATGATTTTGCTGCACTAAATAAAGCAAACGGTTGCTCATTACAAATTGGTGGTTCTGATCAGTGGGGAAATATCACTGGGGGAATTGAACTAACTCGCCGTATGAATAAAGAGAAAGTATTTGGCCTAACGCTTCCTTTGGTAACTAAAGCGGATGGCACTAAATTTGGTAAAACCGAGTCGGGTACTATTTGGTTAGACGCAGAGAAAACATCTCCCTATGCCTTTTACCAATTTTGGATCACCACACTAGATGCTGATGTTTATAAATTTCTAAGATACTTTACCTTTTTGTCTATCGAACAGATCGCCGCTATCGAAGAAAAGGATAAAACCATAGCCGGACGTCCAGAAGGGCAGACAATTCTTGCTCAAGAAGTGACCCGTATCGTTCATGGTGAAGCTGGGCTTGCATCGGCACAACGTATTACTGAAGCACTATTTTCTGGTGATTTAAGTCAATTGTGTGAATCTGATCTAGCGCAGCTCGCGCAGGATGGGTTGCCAACGACGCTCGTTGAAGGTGAACAAAAATCATTAGTTGAATTACTCACTAGTTGTGAATTGGCTAAGTCCAATAAAATGGCGCGTGAATTTATTAACAACGGTGCGGTGAGTGTTAACGGTGAGAAACAAGTTAATAGTGAAGCCGTACTTTATAAAGCCGATGCTTTATATGGTAAATATACATTGATGAAACGTGGTAAACGTCTATTTAACCTATTTATTTGGTAAGTAAGATAATTTATTGAATTTGTTATTACAAAGCCGTTATAGCTCAACGTCCGCTATAACGGCTTTTTATTTGGAATCATTTGATGCAGCTCACTGACTTTGTGACAACCTTAGGAGCAGATTTGAAGCTTCGCTATGGGGAAAAAGTACATAAATTAACATTGCATGGGAACTTTAGCTGTCCTAATCGTGATGGTACGTTAGGGTTAGGCGGCTGTACTTTTTGTAGTGTTGCTGCCTTTGCCGATGAAGGACAAGCTGCATATAGCATCGAAAATCAATTACAGCTTCGCGCTCAAGAAGTGATCCATAAAGCGACTAAATATCTAGCTTATTTTCAAGCATATACAAGTACCTATGCAGAAATAGAGCAATTAGCATCATTATATGAACAAGCAACGCTAAATAGTAACATCGTAGGTCTTTGCGTTGGTACACGTCCTGATTGTGTCTCCGATGAGGTTTTAAATTTATTAAGCAGTTATCTTTTTCGTGGTTACGAGGTATGGCTAGAGTTAGGGTTACAGTCAGCGAATGATAAAACGCTTAAACGTATTAATCGTGGTCATGGTTTTGCTGAATATGAGGCGGTTTGTGTAAAAGCGCGAGCGAGGGGGATAAAAGTATGTACGCATTTAATACTAGGATTGCCTAATGAGCAGCAGAGCGATTACCAACAAACGTTAAATCAAGTAGTTGCGACAGGCGTTGATGGGTTAAAATTACACCCCTTGCATATCGTACGAGGTGCTATAATGGAAAAAGCATGGCAAGCGGGGCGATTAGCTACGTTGACATTAGAAGAGTATAGTCAAGCAGCGGTCTCTTTAATTCGTCATACCCCGGCTCATATTGTTTATCATCGTATTTCAGCGACGGCAAAACGCAGTGAGTTACTTGCGCCTATGTGGAGTGAAAAACGCTGGCCTGTACAGAATAGAATGGCCAAACTGATGCAACAACTCGGTGGACAGGGAAGTGCTTTATAATAAGTATGCGTATTTTTATTTAAAATAAGTGTATTATTAGTGGTTTATATAGCCTGCGACTTCAAAATGCAAAGTCAGCAAGAAAAAGTGTACCGAGATGCGAGGCTTAAAATAGAAGTATCGTTATACGACATAGCAATTTTTAACAAAACCAATTACTGTTATTTTCCTTGCTTTATGTGGCGCCAGACTGAAAACGTGCGTTACGCTGTAATGCGTGAAAGTGAATAAAATTTACCTTATGTTACGTCTTGAACTGGTATCCGAACTAGCGTATAGCAAAGCATATTGAGCTAATATGGGTATACGATATCTTAAGGAATATTTAAATTTATCTCGCTATTGCCGATTGAAATTTGCCAATGAAATAAATTTTTTTAATTCATACTGAACTGGATTTTACTATGATGAAATTTTTTTCTGTTTTCCCTTTATTAATCTGTTTTATGTCTGCTCATGCTGCGTTAAATGAGACAGAAAAGCCGTCAGTGCTTAACGTTTACATTGACCAAAACCTCCCCTATTCTGGATTTGATGCTAATCAAAAAGCGCAGGGAGTCGTTGTAGATTATTGGCAATTATGGTCAACACAGAGCGATATTGCAGTTAATTTTCATCCCTACAACAATGAATCTCTCTTTTATTTATTGAATTCGAATCCTATTGCTATTTATAGCGGCTTGCTGGCGAAAGAGCAGAATTTAGCTTCATTAGAAAAAGAATTGCTATTTGATTTTAAAGCTGATTTTTACTATTTATCTTCCCATAAGCAAGATATTGAGCATCGCATCGGTCTCGATGGAGGAGCTTTAATTGTTGGGGGCTTGTTTCCTCGGGCTCAGCAAATATTAGTTTTCGGCAACAACACGCAGGTAGTATACAAAGAGTATCCCGGTTTATTGGACTTATTTGTTGATATATATAGTGGCAAATTAGATGCTTTTATTTTGTTTAATAGTGGTCAGGGAGTGCGTCATATTGTTGATCGTATTATTTCTTTGCTATTTGAAAAAAGTTCTCACTATATTACATCTAAACCCTTCTTTGTTTATGTTCCTATTGAGCGAGAACTTGTATTAGATTGGATAAATTGGGGAAATCAGCTTGAGCAAGTCGAAGATAATACCCATTTGTTGCTAGAAAATGCTGAAAATCCTATATGGGGCGTTTCTAAAGATATGGCAACTAAATTATTTGTTTTTCTCTTTTTTATGTTGCTGGTAATTATCTTTAGCCATAGGAGACGCCGTAAGGATAAAGAATTTAAAAATATTTTAGACTCATCTCCCTATCCATTAGCTATTTTTTCATTAGATGGCCAGGACATCTATTACTTAAATAATGAACTTAAATCGTTATTTTCTTTCCATTACAAAAAAAATAAATATCTTTTTGAAGATATTGAAAATCAACAACAATTATCCTCTTTCATCAATAAAGCGAGCCATTTAGTTACAATTGATGAGCAACGCTTACATATTTTAGTTGATGGTAGTTTTCACGATGTTGAGATAAGCGCAAAGAGAGTTCATTATAAAGGTAAAACGGCTTGGTTTTGCTATTTTAAAGATGTTACCGCCCTATTGCGTGCCGAGCGCGAATTAACTGAAGAGCGAGAGTTGTTGCGTAAGGTGCTTGATTCCATTCCGGAACAAATTTCCTTTAAATCATCGAAAGGCACCATCATTGGCTGTAATAAAGCTTGGGCGACAGCGCATAATACAACGGTTAATCATGCAACAGGGCGTCGCATTGCTGATATGCTTCCTGCGCATGTCATTGAAAAGCAGAAGCGGCAAGAAGTTAATGTTTGGTTGGGAGAGATTTACAATAAACAAGAATGGATTAATGAAAATTATGATACATCAAGTTTAGTGAATTTTGTTAAATTGCCTTTATACAATGATAAAGGGGCTATTTTTGCGGTACTAAGTATTGATAGTGATATTACCGATTTTTATAATTTGAATGAACAGCTAAAAGAAGAACACTTAAAACGTCTGGAAGCTGAAAAATCGTTGTCTGTGCAACATTCATTATTGCGCAGAACATTAGAGGTAACAGATGATGCCCTAGTTATGCTTGATCAAGCGGGACGAATTACGGTTGCTAATAAATGCTTTGCAAAATTAATCAATGTAAATATGGAAAACTTGATAGGCTTGTCAGTGAGTGACGTTTTTTCAGATGGTCGTGCAGACTGGATTGAACGTGAAAATCAACTGTTAATAGAGTCCGGTAGCGCACACACATTTGAAGAGTTTCTTTTTGTGGATGGTGAAAAAAGATGCTATCAAATAGAAAAAAATGCATTCCATGATCAAGATAATGATTATAGTGGGATCGTTATTACTGCGCGAGATATTACATCGCAGAAGCAACATCAAGAAAAACAGCAGCTAGCTTCGGTGCAGATTGAATCTAAAATGGTAAATGATCAATTAACAGGTATCGCGAACCGTGATACTTTTGAATTACAATTTAAGCAACTTTGGCAAGATGCATATCAAGAAGAAGACCTGCTAACCCTTATTGTTTGTGATATAGATTGCTTTAAAGCTTATTGTGACAACTATGGAGTATTAGAAGGTGATCAATTGATCAAACACATTAGTCATGTTTTAGAAAAGTTTTGCATACAGTTTGGTTGCTTTGTCGCACGATATGATATTGATAAGTTTGTCATAATAACTAAAGGTGGTAATGCAACGAATGCTTTAAAACTTGCTGAAAATATTCGCATGGAAGTCGTGAGTGAAAAAATAGAGCATCTTTATTCATCGGTTAATCGTATAGTTACACTTAGTATGGGGCTATCAAGTTTGTTCCCAAGTGATCTCAATTCGACAAAAATATTGTTAGCAGAAGCAGAAGGCGCTTTACATATTGCAAAACAAACGGGAAAAGATCAACTTTATGTTCATTGATGTTAGGCACAAATATCCTTGAAAATAAAGTATTTATCTGTTTTAGACATTTAAACTGTGAAGACTAGCAAGTTACTTAGATGAAAGTGCAAATATCGTGTGATCTCTGGTTTTTTAAAGAATACAATGTAATTTGATTGTTAAGTGAGCAGTTTGCAAGTGTTTTTTATACATTTACTTGATAAATATCTATTTGCTAAAGAATAGCGATAGAATAAATGGTACTGTATAGTTTATAATTGATCGTATGGTTTTATCTATTACTTATGTTGATAAGCGTTTTCATTGATGAATTAAATAATACTTAATAAATTTTAAACTTAATTAAGGTTAATAAAGGGATAATTTATGGCGCAACACAAACAGGCTGAAGATACAAATAAGGTTGATTCATTTATTTCTTCTTTAGAAGGTAAAAATGGCGACAATATGGGTGTTGTGAATATTGCTAAATATAAACAACCCGAAGAGGCTGTTAGCGCAGAAATATCTGCATTTGAACAGGTGATGTCGCAAATGAATATTGCAGATCGTCGAGCTTTCGACAATAAATATTCACAATTATGGCAAGAGGCAAGTGATGAAAACACATTACTTTCCGTCATGCTTTGTGAAATAGACTTTTTTAAAGCTTATAATGATAATTATGGCCATCAAGGCGCTTCATTCATGCTGCTTGTTATTGGTCTTGCTCTGAAAAAAGCATGTGAAGAGCATGATTGTTTCTTAGCTCGTTATGAAAATGAAGAATTTGCCATTTTAATGAAAGGTGGCAATGAAGAAAAAGCATTAGCAGTCGCAGAAGCGTTACGTAAATCTGTTGAGTTATCACGAACTGAACATAAATATTCGAGTGTTAGTAAAGTCGTTACATTAAGCATTGGTGTTTCAAGTGTATACCCTAATTCCATGAAAATGTTGGTCCGTGAGGCTAATCGAGCACTGCATGATGCGACAGCTGATGGGCGAAATCAAGTTTCAAGCATCTTTCCTCATAAAAGTAATGTAGAGTTGAGTGATAATGCACTTGAAAATAGAGAGTCAGTAACAGAAGAGGACTCCATTAAACATAATAGTGCAGAAGCTGTTAAAGCTAACGAAGAAAAAGCAAATGCAGCAGCGGATACGCTTAGCAACTCTCCTTCGGTAGATTTTAAACAGAAAATTCGCGATATGAAAATAGCAGATCGTGGCTCTTTTCATGATAACTTTGTAAAACTGTGGGAAGAGAGTAAAAAAGAAAATGAGCTATTATCAATGTTAATGTGTGAAGTTGATTTTTTCCAACCTTACATTGATAATTATGGCGTTGCAGCTAGTGAAGATATGTTAATTACAGTGGCAACTGTTTTACAAAAGATCGCGATCATTAATGGTTGTTTTGTTGCTCATGTAGAAGGTGAAAAATTTATTATCTTAATGAAAGGTGGTAATGCAACGAGTGCATTGAAAGTCGCACAATCTCTACATAAGGGCGTAGTAAAATCAAATCTTAAACATGACCATTCCGAAGCTACTGACATTGTAACAATGAGTATCGGATTATCTAGTTTATTCCCAAGTGATTTAAATACGATGAAATCTTTGATGATAGAGGCTAATACTGCATTACACGCTGCTATAACAACTGGCAGAAATCAGATTAGCGTGCACTAATAACCATTACAGATAACAATAAATAAAAAAAGGAGCAAAATGCTCCTTTTTTTATTTATACCAGTTGAATCAAATATTAAGCAGAGTAACCGCCTTTAATGCCCTTACTGGTAATTGACACGGCATCATGTGCATGTAAGCTTTCATAGTGATTTACACGTAACCAAAAGTCATCAAACTTAATTTCTGGAATAAGAACATGCTGAAGTTGTCTTGCAGCATCTTCACAGAACATTAAATTTTGTCCATTTAAACGCGCAAACTCTTGTTCATCTTCGCGTTTAACCGCTGCTTGAACTGGCGTTTTCAAGGTACTTTCCACTAAATCAATTAATTCAATAACCGGGAATGATTTGTTTGATTTATTTAATTTAACTTTGACATCTACGACGCTTCGTTGACTGTGAGGGGTTGCTACTATCCCTTTTGTTGAGCCTAACCAATTCATCACCTCATCTTTATTCACTTCTGTTTGTTGTGAATATGTATTTGCAAATTCACGTTGAATAAGTTGTCTTGCTAACGCAGCGAACAAGGACAAGTGGATGAGTAGGGCACTTTAACTTGCATTTCAAATGTTAAATGTGTATCGATAAGCTGTCCAATAATCGTCACAGGGTAAGCTTTCCAGCCTCTTTTTTCACTAATTAATGATTTGCGTCGTAAGTGGTAATCAAACTCAAATTTCACATAGGCCTGTTGACTTAATTCATGGTGACTTTGTATGAAGCCATTGAGCAATTCTGTTAATGTATTTAACGTTAACTCTGAGTCTGTTGATAATTGATCAAGTTGTAGATACAAACGAGACATGTGAATGCCTTTGGCTTGAGGATCGCCTAAATTCACAAACACCTCAGCTTTGGCGCTTACTTGTTGTGGTACGCAATCATCAGTTTGTACCATTAAAGGTAACTCAATATTACTCATGCCAACTCGATCAAGTTTACCCTCTGTTTGAGCTTGTGCACTATTTGCTATATCTGGCATTGCCATTAGGTAAAACTCCCTTAATCATGATTAAGCATTTATAGATAATTTAAAGGCTGCATTATAGACGTCTTCTAAACATTTAAAAACCATGAAATGCAAAGGATTATCAACAGTCAGTGAAAGTGGCTGTTTTTTGAGCCATTTGTTTTGGTTAAGTGATTAAAAATGGGTATATTATGGTGATTTATGACACTAGTCACTTATTTTCAGCCTTTTATATCAAATTGTAGATAGAATTGTCCTTCTTTCACTTTTAAAAGTAATAAAATCATTCGAAATTTTCAGGGGGCATTGTGAATATATTTATTCTAAAAACATGGGTGCATTATTACGTTGCACTATTAAAAAAACTCGGAGCATTTCGTTTTAGTTTGATTTTAGCTGTTGCAATTATTACTGCCGATTCGATTTTGCAGATTTTATTAGGATACTACTTCAATGCACCTTTGGATATTGTCGATATATCGCGATCTTTCATTTTAGGGTTAATTATTACACCTTGGGCTGTTTATTTTTTAACTGTGGTGGTTGGAGATCTAGAAGACGCCAGACAGCGCTTAGGAAACACCGTTGCAAAATTGCAAGTGATGTTAAAAAATGATCAGGAAAAAACGGATGCTTTAGAGTGTGAAATTATTGAACATCAGAAGAGCCAAAGGCAACTTGAAGAAACGGCTATTTTATTGCGTTCCTTTTTAGATACTTCCCCCAATCTCTTTTTTCATCGTGACTTGAAAGGATGCTTTGTTAGTTGCAATAAGGCGATGGAAGAGTTAGCTGGAAAAACCGAGGAGCAGCTTATAGGTTTAACACCCTTTGATATATATCCAGAATCCTATGCCAGACAGGTCGTTGAACGAGATTTAAAAACGCAAGAAACGAATCAAGAGCAGATTAATGAGCATTGGTTGCATTATCCTAATGGACGACAAGCTTATTTTGAAGTACGGGCATTACCTTTGTATAACAGCCATAAGAAATGTGTTGGTATCATTGGTTTCGGCCGTGATATTACTGAACGTAAAAAATACCAAGAGTCTTTAGAGAAGGCTAGCCGCGATAAAACAACATTTATTGCGACGATTAGTCATGAATTACGTACGCCACTAAATGGTATCGTTGGACTAAGTCGTATGCTGTTAGATGAAAACCTGACCAGTGAGCAAATTAAATACCTTAAAACTATCCATATTAGTGCTATTACATTGGGCAATATATTCAATGATATTATTGACTTAGATAAACTTGATCGAAGACGCTTAAATTTAGTTAGTAATCATATTAACATGCCTGATTTTATTACCGATCTGAAAAGTCTTGCTTTTATTCAAACTGAACAAAAGGGGTTGGCATTACGTTTTCAGCAGAAAAGTTTACTGCCAAATTATATTACAGCAGATGATACTCGACTTAGGCAGGTGCTCTGGAATCTAATTACTAACGCGGTGAAATTTACAGTAGAAGGCACTGTCACCATTGACTGTTATAGTGAAGCAATTAATGAAACACAAGGCCTACTGACTTTTGAGGTACAGGATACTGGTATTGGTATTCCCACTGATCAGTTAGAAAAAATATTTGCGATGTATTACCAAGTTAAAGGTAATCGACATGCAACGGGAACAGGGATTGGTTTGGCTGTTTCCGCACAAATCGTCAAAGCTATGGGGGGCACGCTTACGGTACAAAGTACCCTCGGTGAAGGGAGTCTATTTAAGTTATCTATCCCTGTAGAGTGTTCTGAAACAAATCATAATAATCGACTTATTTCCCATTCATTGCCCACCTTATCTATTTTATTGGTTGAAGATATAGATTTAAATATTGTGGTAGCTAAAGCTTTATTAGAAAAGCTAGGGCACCATGTAGATAGCGCTATTAATGGCCAAGAAGCACTTGATAAAGTGGCTAATAACAAATATCAGTTGATTTTAATGGATATTCAGTTGCCTGATATGGATGGGTATCAAGTGACCCAAGCATTGCGCCATAGATATGTAGATGATCTTCCGCCTATTGTGGCATTAACGGCAAATGTTTTTGCCGATAAACAAAAGTTTATCGAACAAGGCATGGATGATGCGCTTGGAAAACCGCTTGGGATTGAATCCTTTAATGAGATGATCGTAAGACTGTTTACGAACCAGAAAAAGGAGGATAATAGTGATATGCCTATAGTGATTAACGATGTTAATGAAACGATTATCAATGAGCCAATGTTGTGTGAACTGTTCGATTTTCTACCAACGTCAGTAATGCTTGAAAACGTTGCTCTTTTTGCGCAGATGATACCCGATTATTTACAAATTCTTGATTCAAATATCATTGCTAAGGATAAAAAGGGAATAGTGAGTGAGGCACATAAAATCAAAGGTGCAGCTGCTTCAGTCGGCTTAATACGTCTTCAGGAGTTAGCGCAAAAAATTCAATCACCAGAATTGCCTGCTTGGTGGGATAATATTGATGATTGGCATGAATTGTTCAAATCCAGTTATGAAGGAGATATTGATACATTAAAAAAATGGATTGTTAGCCATGGAAAATAGCCTAAGTTATTTTAGTGTAGGTATTAGGTTAATACCTACATATTAAGAACTATTTTATCGCTTATTTTGTGGTTGTTTTTTGAACAGTGATGCTGTTAATGATGATAGGTTGAGTCGGACGATCTCCCGCGTTTGTTTTGACCTTTGCAATTGCATCAACTACATCCATCCCTGAAGTCACTTTTCCAAATACGGCATATCCCCAATTGCCATTTTTAGCATCTAAAAAATAATTATCTTTTTGGTTAATAAAGAATTGTCGCGTTGCTGAGTGAGGGAAGTTTGTTCTTGCCATGGCAATCGTACCGCGTTCATTACTCAAGCCATTACGCGATTCATTTTTAATCGCAGCAAAGGTTACAAATTTTTTTCCTGTGGCATTTTCTCCACCACCTTGAATCATAAAACCATTAATAACACGATGAAATATTGTCTCTTTAAAACCATCTTGATTTACATAGGCTAAAAAGTTAGAGACGCTTTGTGGGGCTTGGTCGGGGAAAAGTTCAATAGCTATTTTCCCCTGTGAAGTATCGATAACTACACTGGGGTTGCCAGCGGCAAAGCTAGTGGTGCTCAATATTAGTAGTAAAGCAGATAACAGGTATTTCATATTTATTCCTTAGGATTAGAGTTTTTGTAGTTTAGCGTTAAGTTCAGGGTCTTGAATGATTTCAGTTAATATTTGTGATAATTGCGTATTTAATTGTTCAGCCAATTTATCACTATCTGCTTTAAACACGCCTTGTTGTGCAAATCGTGATTTATAGGTTTTGCTAAAAATCTGATTATCAAATGTTAATTCTATCTTTATAACAATGTCAGCATTATTTTCAAAGGAGACACTACCTTGTTCGACTTTAGCAAGTAATTTAATTAATTGAACATTAATAATATTGCTACTATCAGCTTGGAAGTTTTGGCTCTGTTGTTGCCATTGTTCACGTAGCGTCCTTTCAATGACTAACCGGCTGCTTTGGCTTTCATTTACTAACATAGCAACGCCATCTCCCTTGCTAATTTCAATAATATGGCGCGCAATTCGTCTGTCTTGGCTGGTTAAGTGCCAAGTGACTTTGCTGTTTTCTAGGTTGTTTGTTGCTGCAATAGATAGCTCTGGATTAAGTTGCACAGTGGTTGACGGAGCGCTGCAAGCCATTAATAATGCTGTACAAACAACCCCTACTTGGAGTGATATTTTTTTAAACAAGAAATGCATGGTAGTAGATCCTCTGACTAATTAGTGACACAGAGCATAGCAAATAAAGGGCGTGATTTATTCTTTGTTTGTAAACATATTGCTATTTTTTTTGTGCGCTTTTTAATCACGATAAATATTGAATGTTAAATATAGGCTAATAGAAGGTTAATTTTATTTCTATTTCTACAATTATGGAACAATTGATCATGTAAATTCCTGTTTACAGCTTTTTTTACCTTTTTGTATGAAATATGATCAAACTATTACTTTGCTTTTTTGAATTTATTTAAAAAAATAATTCACAATATCCTACAAAGCCCATGTTATCTAGCTTCATCACGGTTATCCACTTTTTCTGTGGATAACTCTGTGGGGAGTTTTATTAAAAGTTGCTGAAAGCCTTATGATTACTTACTTTGTCGTGGGTTGTTGCAAAAACAAGCGGAAATTAAATTTATTAAAAAACAGTCACTTAAGAATGTCAAGTGTTTGTTGTTAATCTATATTTGATGTTTTGTTTGTGATAATTGTTTCGCTACAAGTCAATACTTTTCTGTGAATTATTTTTTCGGTTATTTGCATAAATAGATTGACAAGCAACTGATTGTTGTGAATTTTTATTGTTTGTTTTAGCAGCGCTTACCATGCTAACAAAATAAATACTGAGCCATATTGTTATGATTCTGTAACATATGAAGATTTCTTTTGTGCACCTTTATAGTGCTATAAATCTGCTGATAATGGTTTTAAATGAGGCTTTGGATGATTTTTTTTCATCAAGCTTGTATTTATATACTTTTAATGAAGTATAAAATAATTTATAGAGTCAGTTACATGATCACAGATGGTGTTAAACTATCTAAACGATAAAATATGCTGTAATAGGGCTGTTATGAAAAAAAAATTTCAATTGTCATCAACATTTTCGCCTGCAGGCGATCAACCTCAAGCGATTGAAAAACTCGTTGATGGTATTGAATCGGGGCTCGCTTTCCAGACGCTTTTGGGAGTGACTGGCTCAGGGAAAACATTCACCTTGGCCAATACCATTGCCCAGTTGAATCGCCCTACATTGATTCTTGCACCGAATAAGACCTTAGCTGCGCAATTGTATGGCGAAATGAAGGATTTTTTTCCCCATAACGCCGTTGAATATTTCGTCTCCTATTATGATTATTATCAACCAGAAGCCTATGTACCGAGTTCTGATTCCTTTATTGAGAAAGATGCCGCGGTCAATGCCCATATTGAACAGATGCGTTTATCTGCAACTAAAGCCTTATTAGAACGTGATGACGTGGTGTTGGTCGCCTCTGTTTCTGCTATTTATGGATTAGGGGATCCCACTGCGTATTTAAAAATGATGTTGCATCTCACCCTTGGTGAAATAATCTCTAGCCGTGAAATTCTGCAACGCTTGGTTGATTTACAATATAGTCGTAATGAAACGGAATTAAGCCGTGGTACTTTTCGTGTACGTGGGGAGGTCATTGATATTTTTCCTGCTGATTCGGAAAAAGAGGCGTTGCGTATCGAATTATTTGATGATGAAGTGGAAAATATAACGATTTTTGACCCATTAACGGGGCAACAGCTCGATAAACTAACACGTGTGACCGTATACCCTAAGACCCACTATGTAACGCCTAGAGAGCAAATTTTAAAAGCCGTTGAGGCCATTAAAATAGAACTCAATGAACGTAAAAAAGCGTTTTTAGCTGAAAATAAACTCATTGAAGAGCAGCGTATTTCTCAGCGTACCTTATATGATATCGAAATGATGAATGAGTTAGGTTATTGCTCGGGTATTGAAAATTATTCTCGCTACTTGTCTGGGCGCGCACCGGGTGAAGCACCACCGACGTTATTTGATTACCTCCCTAACAATGGTTTGTTGATTATTGATGAAAGTCATGTAACCGTCCCACAAATTGGCGCTATGTACAAAGGTGATCGTTCCCGTAAAGAAAACTTAGTGAATTACGGTTTCCGTTTGCCATCGGCTTTGGATAATCGTCCGCTTAAATTTGCGGAATTTGAGAAATTGGCACCACAAACCATTTATGTTTCTGCCACACCCAGTGATTATGAAATTGAAAAATCAGAGGGTGATGTAGTACGGCAAGTGATTCGTCCGACAGGATTACTTGATCCAGAAATAGAGGTGCGCCCAGTTACTACTCAAGTCGATGATCTGCTTTCGGAAATCAATCTTCGCTTACCATTAAATGAGCGTGTATTAGTGACCACCTTAACCAAACGCATGGCAGAAGATCTTACCGATTACCTTAATGAACATGGTATTAAAGTACGTTATTTACATTCCGATGTTGATACTGTTGAGCGTGTTGAGATTATACGCGATCTACGCTTAGGGGTTTTTGATGTATTAGTGGGGATCAACTTACTACGTGAAGGGTTAGATATTCCTGAAGTTTCACTGGTGGCAATATTAGATGCGGACAAAGAGGGCTTTTTACGTTCTGAGCGTTCGTTAATTCAAACCATGGGGCGTGCTGCACGTAACTTAAAAGGTAAAGCCATTTTATATGCCGACAAAGTGACGGCATCCATGCAAAAGGCGATGAAGGTGACCGAAGATCGCCGCCTTCTGCAACATAATTTTAATCAAGCCAATGGCATTGTTCCACAAGGCTTAAATAAGCAGGTCAATGATGTTCTGCAACTTGGGCAGCGCAATCTTAAAAAAGGCAATAGTAAACAAGATAAGGTCGCTGAGTATAAAGCCAACTACCAAGTTAACAGTGAGCAGGAGATCCTTAAGCAGATCGTTAAATTGGAAAAGCAGATGTTTACATACGCCAAAGAACTCGAGTTTGAACAAGCTGCAAAAATCAGGGATGAAGTTACTAAATTACAGGAACAATTAGTTTCTATGGGGTAAGGGGAGTACAACGTATCCTCAGTGTCAGTTGTTGCTAATACAAATATTGGGGAGATAATGGCAAGATGGAAAATTTTGTCATGATAGAAGATACATGCAACTTGAATATGTTATATCAGTCATCTTCAAGTTGCATTGATATATTAAATGACGGAAAAGTTTTCGTTCTCTAGCATTTTAATTAGCGATATGAGTGGTAAGCCGATTAAACTATTGGGATCTTTGCCTTCAAAAGAGTCAAATAGGGCGATACCATACCCCTCACTTTTAAAGCTGCCTGCGCAATTGTACGGTTGTTCTTTTTCTAGGTAACGAGTGATCATTGCATCACTCAACTCTCTAAATTGCACGGTATAAGGCTCAACCAGAGACTGAACTCGTCCCGTTGCACTGTTAACTAAAGCGAGACCCGTATAAAAGGTGATGCGTTTACCACTGGCGGCTTTGAGCTGCTTAAATGCGTTTTCAAAGTTACCTGGTTTGCCTAAAATAACACCGTCATTCACGCAGACTTGGTCACTGCCGATAATCAATGCATGCTCATATTTGTCTGTGACAGCCTGTGCTTTTTGTATAGCTAAACGCGTCACTAATTGTTGTGCATTTTCACTGGGCAAGGCGGTTTCATCAACATTGGGTTTGTCGGTTAAAAATGCTAGATGCAATTTTTCCAGTAGTTGCTTTCGAAAGGGGGAGGTGGATGCTAAAACAAGAAATTGGGGCATATTGGCCTCTTTTTTTATCTATGAATTGTGTTATTCTATGGGCTTGAAAATAATAAAGCGATAACATAATAAAAAATGTCGCTTTTTCTTTGACTATCTTAACAGCAAACTATATTATTCGCGCCCATGCAAAAGGTTAAATTACCGATTAGCGTTGATCCTGTTCGCGCTGCTCAAAAACAACTGGAACTTGATGCTCATATTCCTAAGTCGTTTTTGAACAGATTGGCAGAGTCAACAATCAGCGTTCAGTCTGATATCAACACGACTTTTTCATTTGATATTGATAAGCAAAAGCTGAGAATATTTCATGGCAAAGCTAGTGTTGAAGTAGAACTCATTTGTCAACGGTGCAGTGAGCCTATGCTTTATCAGTGTGAAGCTGAATTTACGTATTGTCCCGTTCATAACCAAGAACAGGAAAATAATTTACCAGACGCCTATGAACCCATTTACTATGATGAAAATGGAGAGGTAAATCTTTATCAGGTTGTTGAAGACGAACTGATTCTGGCTCTTCCGCAAATTGCAAAACATGCAATAGAGGATTGTCAGCTCGGAGCGTACGAAGTTACCTTTGGTGAAATTGATGAAGAAGAACAGCGTCCCAACCCATTTGATGCATTAGCTAAGCTAAAGCACAAGTAACAAGCAGGAATTTTAAAAATGGCAGTACAAAAAAGTCGTAAGACTCCTTCAAAACGTGGTATGCGTCGTTCACATGATGCACTAGGTGCAGGTGCTCAACTTTCTGTAGACTCTACATCTGGTGAAACTCATCGTCGTCATCACATGACTGCTGATGGTTTTTACAGAGGCAGAAAAGTAATCGACCTATAAGATTACTTTGCGTAAATTTACTATTGCGCTTGATGTCATGGGGGGCGATGTCGGTCCCCATATTCCTATTTTAGCGGCTAAAAAATCACTTCAGTTACATACCAATCTGTCAATATTGATAGTTGGCAACCAAACACTGTTACACCCTTTTTTACAAAAGCATAATCTTCTAAATCATCCTCGTTTGCATGTTATTCATACAGATACGTTTATCTCTATGGAAGATAATCCCGTATATGTTTTACGCCATGTTTCAGGTACATCTATGCACCTCGCATTAGATTTGGTGGCCCAGGGAAAGGCGGATGCATGTGTTAGTGCCGGTAATACAGGGGCGCTAATGTTGTTAGCAAAACAGGCATTGAAAACCTTGCCTGGTATCTCTCGACCCGCATTAGTCTCTGGTTTGCCCAATAATTGTGCTGGCCACACTTATCTTTTAGACTTGGGCGCTATTTTACAGTGTGATAGTGACACTTTGTTTAATTTCGCGATTATGGGCAGTGTACTTTGTGAAAAGGTAGAGCAAATTAAAAGTCCTACCGTTGCCCTGCTTAATGTGGGTAAAGAAAATAATAAAGGTAATGATATAATTAAACGCTGTGCTGATTTGTTAAAGCAGACTCCGCATGTGAATTACATTGGTTTTATTGAGGCGAACGATATCTTTTCCTGCCAAGCCGATGTGGTTGTAACCGATGGTTTTAGTGGTAACGTTGCATTAAAAAGTTATGAGGGGATGGGCCGTGTCTATCTATCGCAGTTAAATAAAGCACTGAATACAAACTTTTATAGTAAACTGTTAGGTAGGTTATTAAATCCAATTTTAAAAAAGCAGTTAAAACATTTGCATCCGGATATGTATAATGGAGCAAGTTTAATTGGGCTACGCGGTATTGTTGTTAAAAGTCATGGTAGTGCAAATGAAGTTGCATTTACCTATGCCATTGAACAAGCGATCAAAGAGATTCAATGGCAAATCCCTGCGTGTGTAGCTGAGACGTTAGAAACTGTTTTATCAGAGCGAGATTGTTTATCACATGAATAGTAAAATTATAGGTACTGGTAGCTATTTACCGGCAGCGATACGTACAAACGACGATTTAGAGAAAATGGTCGACACGAGTGATGAATGGATCACGACACGTACGGGTATTAAAGAGCGCCGTATCGCAAACAAACAAGAAACAATCGCCTTTATGGGAAAAGAGGCGGCGGTTAATGCATTGCAAGCTGCGAGTTTAACCGCGTCAGATTTAGATATGATTATTGTCGCAACGACCAGTAATCATAACGCTTTCCCTTCTGCTGCCTGTGAAGTACAAAATTTATTAGGCATTTATAATATCCCCGCTTTTGATGTTGCTGCGGCCTGTGCTGGGTTTACCTATGCATTAAGCATTGCCGATAATTTTATTAAAGCTGGTGGTGCTAAAAACATTCTTGTCATTGGTGCCGATAGTTTAGCTAATACCTGTGATCCAACGGATCGCTCAACAGTCATTTTATTTGGTGATGGTGCTGGGGCGGCTATTGTTAGTGCAACCACCGAAGTGGGCATTTTATCGACTCATATCAATGCCGATGGCCGTTATGGTGATTTATTAAAATTGCCAAATGTTGAGCGTGGCAATATGGATACCCTGAATACGGCCTATTTATCAATGGCAGGAAACGATGTCTTCAAAGTTGCTGTGACAAGATTAAGTCAAGTGGTTGTTGATACTCTCGCGGCTAATAATATTGCTAAAGAAGAGTTAGATTGGTTGGTTCCTCATCAAGCGAACCAGCGAATTATCAGTGCTACGGCTAAAAAATTAGGGATGTCCATGGATCAAGTTATTCTAACGCTTGATAAACATGGCAATACTTCTGCTGCATCAGTGCCCTTGGCGCTAGATGAAGGCATTCGTAGTGGCAAAATCAAACCCGGTCAGCTAGTTTTACTAGAGGCATTTGGTGGTGGGTTTACATGGGGTAGTGCCTTGCTCCGTATGTAACACTCAATTCAGTAATTACCTACTTATTAATGCTTGTTAAAATGGATGTTAGCTTAAGGTGAAACAGTGTTTCACCTTGGTTATTCATTGTTTAATCAGAAGCGCATACTTAATGATTATTTTCATTCATTTTTCCTATGCCTAAATAGAGTATTTGATGAGTGGGTTTAGTCTAAAAACAGTTATATTCATAGGAATTTAAAATATGACAAACTTTACTTTTGCCTTTCCTGGGCAAGGCTCGCAAAGTGTTGCTATGCTAGCTGAACTAGCAGAGACATTTCCTGTTGTTGTAGACACCTATAAAGAAGCAAGTGCTGCACTAGGTTATGATTTATGGGCGCTGGTGCAACAAGGTCCGAGCGAATCGTTGAATCAGACAGATAAAACACAACCTGCATTACTTGCGGCATCAGTCGCTATTTGGCGTGTTTGGGAAGAGCAGGGTGGTATAAAGCCCACCGTTATTGCTGGTCATAGCTTAGGCGAATATTCCGCTTTAGTGTGTGCAGGTGTTATTAATTTTCAAGATGCCATTAAACTCGTTGAGTTACGCGGTCAATTAATGCAACAGGCTGTGCCTGCTGAACAGGGGCTATGGCTGCCATTATTGGTTTAGATAACGATGTTATTGCAACCTGTTGTGAAAATGCAGCACAGGGACAAGTTGTTTCTCCTGTTAACTTTAATTCTCCAGGACAAGTTGTTATTGCGGGCAATAAAGAAGCGGTAGAACGAGCGGGTCTATTATTAAAAGAAGCTGGTGCAAAGCGCGTACTTCCTTTACCTGTTAGTGTTCCTTCACACTGTGCATTGATGAAACCTGCCGCAGAGAAATTAGCTGTTGCGCTGCAAGACATTGAATTTAAAACACCGACAATGGCTGTTATTAATAATGTCGATGTCGTTGCAGAAACGGATGCCGCTAAAATTAAAGACGCCTTAGTTCGTCAGTTATTTTCACCTGTTCGTTGGACAGAAACGATTGAAAAAATGGCGGCAGAGGGGATCACACTACAAGTTGAAGCTGGACCTGGTAAAGTGTTAAGCGGCCTTGTACGACGTATCGATAAGAGTTTTACTGCCAGTTTTATCAATGATAATGCTAGCCTTGAGCAATCACTGGCAGCAGTTAAAGGAGCACAATAATGAGTATGAAAGGTCAAGTGGTATTAGTAACGGGTGCAAGTCGTGGTATAGGACGTGCTATTGCTGAAAGTTTCGTTGCATTAGGTGCAACGGTACTTGGTACAGCGACGAGTGAAAATGGCGCAGCAGCGATCAGTGAATATTTAAGTGATGCAGGTAAAGGATTTGTGCTAAATGTAACAGAAACAGATTCTATCAGTACACTTTTTGATGAGATCAAAGCACAATATGGGGCTGTTGATGTGTTAGTCAATAACGCTGGCATTACTCGTGATAACTTATTGATGCGTATGAAAGATGATGAGTGGAATGATATCATTAACACGAATTTAACGCCCATCTTTAAAATGAGTAAAGCGGCATTGCGTCCAATGATGAAAAAACGTCATGGACGTATAATTAACGTCGGCTCTGTTGTTGGTACTATGGGCAATGCAGGGCAGGCTAACTATGCTGCTGCAAAAGCGGGTGTGATTGGCTTTACTAAGTCTTTAGCACGAGAAGTGGCAAGCCGTGGTATTACTGTTAATACAGTAGCTCCTGGGTTTATTGAAACTGATATGACTAAAGCATTAACAGAAGAGCAACGTGCAGCGACACTTTCTGCTGTACCTGCAGGTCGTTTAGGTGATCCGAAAGAGATTGCTGCAACGGTTGTATTTCTTGCATCAGAAGGCGCAGCTTACATTAATGGTGAAACAATTCACGTTAATGGCGGCATGTATATGGTCTAAAATTGACCGCTAAATTGGTGAAAATGGTTGGAATTTATATCTTTATTGATTAAGATCCAAAAAAAGTGGTCTAACCAGCAATAGAATACTTGAATATTAAACGTGATAGAATAAACTGTCGCAACTAAATAACGCAACAGCGTATCCACAAAGGAAAATAAAAATGAGCAATATCGAAGAACGCGTAAGAAACATCATCGTTGAACAACTAGGTGTTCAACTAGACGAAGTTAAAAACGAAGCTTCTTTCGTTGACGATCTTGGAGCTGATTCTCTAGATACAGTTGAGCTTGTAATGGCTCTTGAAGAAGAGTTTGATACAGAAATTCCAGATGAAGAAGCTGAGAAAATCACAACTGTTCAATCAGCTATTGATTACATTGTAAACAACGCTTAATAATTCATTCAACTCTGAATGATTGTGTATTTTTAAAAGGCGGTCCTATGACCGCCTTTTGTGTCTTTAGCGGTTCAGATTAAAGTAACTAATACCAATCCGTATAAGTATCTGACCTATTTCGTTGGTTAAAATAATAGATAACAGCATTGCATTCAATCGTAATAGCGAGCTATTACTCAATCATGCGCCTTGCTCTCTATCATTTTTCCTCAACAAGCTATGACCGTAATATTATGTTAATTGGTATGAATCAGCATTATTATGGTGATAATTGATTTAGTTTAAATAATCCTAATCAGGAGGGATCATCGTGTCAAAGCGAAGAGTTGTAATAACTGGCTTGGGGATGCTATCACCCGTAGGTAATACGGTGGAAGAATCATGGCAAGCAGTACAAGCTGGACAAAGTGGCATTTCTAATATTGACCATTTTGATACAGAAAAATTCTCTACAAAATTTGCTGGATTAGTCAAAAACTTCAATGTTGAAGATTATATGCCACGTAAAGAAGCCCGTAAAATGGATGAATTTATCCAATATGGTGTTGCCTCAGCGGAGCAAGCTTTACAGGATTCTGGGCTAATCATCAATGATGATAATGCCGAGCGAATCGGTGTCGCCATCGGTTCGGGTATTGGTGGTATCACCACGATTGAAAACAATGTACGTAATTTCGAAAAAAGTGGTCCGCGTAAAATAAGCCCATTTTTTGTACCTGCAACGATTATCAACATGATCTCTGGCCATGTTTCAATTAATAAAGGCTTAAAAGGGCCTAACATTGCGATAACAACGGCTTGTACAACGGGAACACACAGTATCGGTATGGCTGCACGTATGATCCAATATGGTGATGCAGACGCTATGTTAGCGGGCGGTGCTGAAAAAGCTTCAAGCGAATTAAGCATGGGGGGATTTGCCTCAGCTCGCGCCTTGTCAACGCGTAATGATTCACCTGAAACAGCGAGTCGTCCTTGGGATAAAGATCGTGATGGTTTTGTGTTAGGGGATGGCGCGGGTGTATTAGTACTCGAAGAGTATGAGCATGCCAAAGCGCGTGGTGCAAAAATTTATGCAGAACTTGTTGGTTTTGGTATGAGTGGCGATGCTTACCATATGACATCACCACCAGAAAGTGGAGCAGGTGCAGCATTATCAATGAAAAATGCGATTAAAGATGCCAATATCGCCGCAACTGATATTCAATATATTAATGCCCATGGTACGTCAACGCCTGCTGGAGATATCGCAGAAACGCAGGCTGTTAAAAGTATCTGGGGTGATCGAGCCAATGAAGTGATGATGAGCTCAACTAAATCGATGACAGGTCACTTGTTAGGTGCAGCTGGTGCCATCGAAGCTATTTTTAGTGTGCTAGCATTGCGTGACCAAGTTGCGCCACCAACGATTAATTTGCAAAATCCAAGTGAAGGTTGTGATCTAGATTATGTGACCGATGGTAAAGCTCGTCCAGCAGATATCGAATATGTACTATCTAACTCCTTTGGTTTTGGTGGTACTAACGGTACTCTGATTTTTAAACGCGTTTAATCTATTGGCTGTGTTACTCTGAAGCTGAACTGCATTTCTAAGTAATTTAGGTATATAATAAAAACCCGATTTCATGGTCGGGTTTTTTTATATGTGAAGAAAGTGAAATATGTTAATTAATGGAATAGAAAATAATCAAATTGCGGCAACGGATCGTGGTCTTGCCTATGGTGACGGGCTCTTTTCGACAATTAAAGTTGAGCACGGTGCTGTGCAGCTATGGGATTATCACCTTGCGCGCTTTAAGCGAGGTGCCGAACGTCTATTTTTCCCCGTTGTTGATTGGTTTTTACTTGAACAGGAAGTTATGACCTTGGCTAAAACGCTTTCAGGGAACTCCCTCGCTGTCATTAAAGTGATATTGACGCGTGGCTCTGGTGGTAGAGGCTATAGTAGTCGTGGTTGTGATACACCGTTGCGTATTGTTTCTTGCCACCCCTTTCCCGATTTTTATTTGTCATGGCAGCAGCAAGGGATCAACATTGAGTTATGCCAACAGAGATTAGCCAGTAGCGGCCAACTCGCTGGTATAAAAACCCTAAATCGTCTTGAACAAATACTCATTAAACACGAACTGGAAACTTTGCAGGCATTAGAAGGCATTGTCTGTGATAATGACGGCTATGTCGTAGAGGCCTGCAGTGCCAACGTATTCGTTTATTTAAATGATCAATGGCTGACTCCGAAACTCGAGACCAGTGGAGTGGCTGGTGTTAAACGTCAACAGATTCTAGATGCTGCGCAGCAATCGGGGATAGCTATTAAAGAGACGCATCTACGGGTAGATGAATTATTCAACGCGCAGGGATTATGCATTACTAATGCGTTGATGGGGATCGTTGCGGTGCGCCAACTGCAAGATCATGTTTATCCGAAGGAAGGGTTAGTCGCTGTCCTTACTTTGCAAAATTTATTAAATCAAAGAGAACAATTAGATGTCTTGTAAAAGAACCGGCCTAGCCTTACTTGTATTATTGAGCTTATTGTTCACCGCTTTATATTATGCACAAAAAAAGTTAGATGAATATTTTTCGCAACCACGCATTGATAAAACTATGTTATTCACTGTTAATAGTGGCAGTAATTATTCGAAACTGGGTAATCACCTGAAAACGCAAGGTTTAGTGAGTGATTTGTTATTATGGAAAGTGATTGGCAAATTACATCCGCAGTTGACCGATATTAAATCTGGCACTTATCAGTTTAACGAGGGGGCAACGATTGAAGATATTCTTGCTATTGTCAATAGAGGTGTGGAATATCAATTTAAAGTTACTTTTGTTGAAGGTAGTACCTTTAAAGAGTGGGTAGCTATATTAAATAATGCCGAAATGCTCAATCCAATAGAAAAAAATGAACAGCAAATATTAGCAATGCTTGGTAGTCCATACAGCAAACTGGAAGGGTTACTTTTTCCGGAAACTTACCATTATACCGCTTCGATGAGCGCCTATAACATTATTGAAACCGCTTATCAAAAGCAGTTGTCTGTGCTTGATAAATTGTGGGCAGCAAAACGGGGACCCAAATTTACCATTGAAAACACCCTATGAAGCCTTGATTTTGGCTTCGATCATCGAAAAAGAGAGTGCATTAGCAGCAGATCGTGACAAAATTGCTTCGGTCTTTATTAATCGAATTAATAAACGGATGCGATTACAAACTGATCCTACGGTTATTTATGGCATGGGAGATAGATATAACGGACGTATACGCAAAAAAGATCTACAAGAAAATACGCCTTATAATACCTACCGAATAGATGGCTTACCGCCAACTCCTATTGCTATGTCAAGCGAAGCAGCGTTATACGCCGCATTACATCCAGCCAAAACTAATTATTTATATTTTGTGAGTAAAGGGGATGGTAATTCTTACTTTTCAAAGAATTTGGTTGAGCATAATAGGGCAGTACAAAAATATATTTTAGGGAAATAAAATTATGTCAACGTTAGATAAGTTAGCCAATAAATTTATTGTGATTGAAGGTCTTGAAGGCGCTGGAAAGACCACTGCCATTAATTATGTTGCGAAATGGTTGGCTTTACAAAATATCCCTGAGAATAAAATAGTTTATACTCGCGAACCCGGTGGCACTGAGCTTGCTGAAAAAATCCGTGATATTGTCAAAATGGATATCGATGGTGAATTGCTTGACGATAAAGCCGAGCTACTGCTGATGTACGCTGCGCGAGTGCAGCTTGTTGAGCATTTGATTAAACCGGCTTTGGCAGAAGGAAAAGTAGTGATTGGTGATCGTCATAATTATTCATCACTTGCCTATCAAGGTGGTGGGCGAGGCATTGATTTACAGCTAATTAAAGAGATTAAACAGGTTGCCCTAGGTGATTTTGAAGCGGATTTTACCCTCTATTTAGATATTGACCCAGAACTTGGTTTAAGTCGCGCAAAAGGGCGTGGTGAATTAGATCGTATTGAGCGACAAGCGCTTGATTTTTTTCAACGAACACGCGACGTTTTTAACGCTTTAGTTGATAACGATCCAAGCGCTTACCGCATTGATGCGAGTCAAACGCCTGAATTGGTCGAAAAAGCCATTTTCTTACAGTTGGATAACTGGTTAACGAGCCTCTCTGACTATGATTGAAACAGTGAATAATCAATTTGATTTGGTTTCCACTTCTTGGTTAACCCCTGCTTTCCTGCAATTAATAAATACCTACCAAAGCGGGCGTTTTGCTCACGGTTTATTGTTCACTGGTAGTGCGGGCGTGGGTAAATTTAAGCAGGCGAAAAATTTAGCGCAGTACTTACTTTGTAGTGATAAACAGGCCCATGGAGCCTGCCAAGCTTGTCATTCTTGTAAGCTTTTTTTAGCACATAATCATTTAGATTTTCATTTTCTACACAATGAAAATAACTCCATCGGTATTGAGCAAGTCAGAGGTCTCATCGCATCCTTGAATGAACGCCCCCATCTTGGTGAAAATAAGGTCGTTATTATTAAAGATGCGCATTTGTTAACGTCCTCAGCTGCGAATGCGTTACTGAAAACATTGGAAGAGCCGCAGGGGAATAGTTACTTGATTTTGCTCGCTCGTACGCATCATCAACTGATGCCAACGCTGCTTAGTCGCGTGCAACATACGCATATCCATACGCCCGATGATGTGACTCTGTTAGCTTGGTTAGCCGAGTTGGGCTATATGGTTGACGATATTGGTCTGTTACGCTTATTTCAAAATAGTCCATTAGCATTGTTAAATCATCTGCGCAATATTGAAACTGGGCAGAGTGAGGATGAACGTAAAAATTGCATCGAGGGTATCTTTGCACTATTAAATCAACCTGACACGCTATTTACATTTAGTCACTATTTGGCTGAAGCAGTTGAGTCACGTCTACAACTGTTATTTCACCTTTTCCATGATCTACATAAATTAAAACTACTTGATTCAGCACTTGACCATGATGCTATTTACAGCTTTGCGTTGCCCCAATTACAAATATGGCAGCGACAAATTAGTTTGAAAAGCTTGCGTTATATAAATAATGAAATATTGCATACGCGTCACTTACTTGTATCACATGCAGCGGTGAAGAAAGAGTTACTTATCAATGCATTGTTAATAAAAATAAAAAATGAATTTATGGAGCCCGATTATGTTGGTTGATTCTCATTGCCATCTCGATGGTTTAGATTATAAAAATAGACATAAAGATCTTGCCGATGTGGTCAGCAAAGCGCAAGCGCAGGGGGTTAATCATCTCTTGAGTGTTTGTGTGGAATTGAAAAAATATCCAGCAATGGCGGAATTGGTTGCCCCTTTTGCAAATATTTCCAGCTCAGTGGGGATGCATCCACTGCATCAAGATGAAGTAGTTGATGAGGCATTACTCTTAAAATATGCCCAAGATGAAAAAGTAGTCGCGATAGGTGAAACGGGGCTCGATTATTACTATTCGCCCGATAACAAAGAAGCACAGATAAGTTCTTTTCGTTGTCATATACGGGTTGCTCGTGCGGTCAATAAACCTTTGATTATACATACACGAGACGCTCGTGAAGAGACCTTAGCTATTTTGCAAGAAGAGGGGGCTGCAGAGGTTGGAGGGGTTTTACACTGCTTTACCGAATCGCTACAGATGGCACAAACTGCAATGGAGTTGGGCTTTTATATCTCGGTTTCTGGCATTGTTACCTTTAAAAATGCAAAGGCGCTACAAGCTGTGATCAAGGCTATCCCACTGGATCGTTTGTTAGTGGAGACCGATTCCCCCTACTTAGCTCCGGTGCCACACCGTGGACAAGAGAATGAACCTGCCTATACGCGCGATGTCGCAGGATTTGTCGCTAATTTAAAGGGCATCTCTTTAGCAGAACTAGCACAAGTAACAACACAAAATTACTTTAGGTTATTTGCAACCGCTAAGCAGTGTAATTAGAATTTTTAGAAGGAAGTCGTTGAAATTATCCTCCTCGATTCTCTGAAAATCCCTTAAGCATCTCTATTTTGTGCTATTTATTCATTGCTTTGAATTAATAAAAATCACTCAAATATGTTTCGTTCAAAGGGAGAAACACCCCTTTGAACGTTTTGCTTTAAGATTTAGTTACTACCAACTAATACTGTTAGTCTAGCGCTTTTAACGTCGCTAAAAGTAGCTGCCAGTAGTTATCTACGCTATTAATATGTACTTTTTCTGCAGGACTGTGTGGAAATTTAATCGTGGGACCGAAGGAGATCATATCCCAGTGAGGATATTTATCGCTAAATAAACCACACTCTAGTCCAGCATGAATGACCATTGTTTTCGGTGTGCGATTAAATAGCGCAAGGTATTGCTCTTCCATTACTTTATAAATAAGCGATTTTTTATTCGGAGTCCAACCCGGGTAGTTGCCCTCCTGTGTTACTTGAGCTGTATCAGATTTAAATTGTTGTGTGATTTTATCAGCAAGTGCGTATTTTTCAGTTTCTATTTGTGAACGAACTAATACCTGAATATCGAAAAATTGGTGATTGTTATGGCTTTGTTTAATGACCCCTAAATTCGATGAGGTTTGTACAACATTGGCAAAGTTTTGATCCATAGTAAATACGCCATTGTCACAATTTCGCAAGCTATTTAATAAGTTATCCTGACTTTCATGGGTTAGTACCGATGCAGGCAAATCAATGGATGAAATCGATAATTGAATATCTTCATCACTGTGTTGATATTGATTGGTTAGTGATGCCTGTAAACTATTAATAATAATCTCAAGGCTATTTTGATATTGTTCATCACAAACAATTACAGCACTGGCTTCACGAGGAATCGCATTGCGTAAACTACCTCCTTCAAAGGAAGCGAGATTAAATGGAATGGCATCGAAATTAACGAATTGGTCGGCTAATATTTTAATCGCATTACCACGGTCTAAATGAATATCACAACCGGAATGGCCTCCCTTTAGCCCGCCTAATGTGATTTCAAATGCTTTTGCCGTTGGCTCTGACTCCATTTTTTCATAGGCTAGCGATATATTAACATTGATACCCCCTGCACAGCCTACATAGAGTTCTCCCTCTTGCTCTGAATCAGTATTGATTAGAATTTTGCCCTTTAGAGACTCTGACTGTAAACCAAAAGCTCCAGTCATACCGGTCTCTTCATCGGTTGTTAATAGTACTTCGAGTGGGCCGTGCTGAATATTGTCGTCTGCTAATACGGCGAGGCAAGAAGCCATACCGATGCCGTTATCGGCACCTAGTGTTGTGTTATCGGCGTGTAACCATTCCCCATCAATAATGGTTTTAATCGGATCTGTTAAAAAATTATGTTCTGTTTGTCTGTTTTTTTGTGGAACCATATCTAAGTGTGCTTGCAGAATAACTGGCGTTTTATTTTCATACCCTGTGCTGGCAGGCTTAGATAAAATTAAATTCCCGATAGTGTCCTGTTTACATGTGATATTATTTTTTGCAGCCCAATCGATAATCCAAGTGGCTAACGCTTGTTCATGTTTAGATGGGTGTGGAATCGCACAGATGTTAAGAAAAAATGACCACAATGGCGCAGCTTTAGTTTTTTGTAATTGTTGCATAGATAGGCCTTATGTTGATGAAAAATGAATATCCATAAATTTTATCGGTGTTTCAATGAGATATTTAAAGGTAGAATTAATTGATATAGAATCAAGTGCAATATTTTATCAATTTTCTAAAGGAATCGACAGTGTCAGAAGATAATTTTAAAGACCCATACTCAATTCGTTATTTTTTAGGTTTTTTGCTCGTTATGCTTATTCCAACTTTACCTGCTACATTAACATTAATTAACGTCTTTTCTTAGTTAATAACTCATAGAATTTTTACCTCGTTTAAGATTTTTTTACGAAAATTAAAAATTGATTGGTCAATTGTGCGTAAGATCTATAAACTGTCGCGAATTTGCCAAAATTTATGATATCTGGTGAAAAATGCTTTGCATGCCTTCATCAGATACATAAAATTTATTTTTTGTTTTCACGGAGGTTATCTTGAGTCATTCCGCCATATTGGTATTGGAAGATGGAACAGTGTTTAAAGGTGTTTCAATCGGCGCTGATGGGAATTCTGTTGGTGAGGTTGTTTTTAACACGTCAATGACGGGTTACCAAGAAATTCTTACTGATCCATCCTACGCACGTCAAATCGTTACTTTAACTTACCCCCATGTCGGCAACACTGGTACCAATGATGAAGATGAAGAATCATCATCTATCCATGCTTGTGGATTAATTATCAGAGATCTTCCCTTACTCGCTAGTAATTTCCGCAGTCAAGCATCATTGAGCGATTATCTGAAAGCGCATAATGTTGTTGGTATTGCTGAAATCGATACACGTAAGTTAACGCGTATTTTACGTGAGAAAGGGGCGCAGTCAGGTTGCATTATTGCAGGGGAAAATATTGATGAAGCGCTTGCGTTAGCTCAAGCCAAAGCATTTCCAGGCCTAAAAGGAATGGATTTAGCGAAAGAAGTGACTACGGATAAAATATATCAATGGGCACAGGGTAGTTGGACGTTAACGGGTGGTTTGCCTGCAGATATTATTGATGCTAAATACCATGTTGTTGCATTCGATTACGGTGTTAAGCGTAATATTTTACGTATGCTAGCTGACCGTGGTTGCCGCATTACCGTTGTTCCAGCACAAACTTCCGCTGCCGATGTACTTGCACTTAATCCTGATGGTATCTTTTTATCCAACGGCCCTGGCGATCCTGAACCTTGTACCTATGCAATTACTGCGATTCAAGAGATTTTAAAAACGGCTATTCCCGTTTTTGGTATCTGTTTAGGCCATCAATTACTTGCTTTGGCAAGTGGTGCGAAAACTCTGAAAATGAAATTTGGCCATCATGGTGCTAACCATCCAGTAAAAGATTTAGATCGTGGCGTTGTTATGATCACCAGTCAAAACCATGGTTTTGCTGCTGATGAAGCGACATTACCTGCAAACTTACGTGCAACGCATGTATCATTGTTTGATGGTTCACTACAAGGCATACATCGTACCGATAAAGCGGCATTTAGTTTCCAAGGGCATCCAGAAGCAAGCCCGGGTCCACACGATGCAGCACCATTATTTGATCACTTCATTGATTTGATCGAACAGTACAAAAACGCCTAGTTAATCGGATACATAGAACCAGAATAGAAAGGTAATTTCAGATGCCAAAACGTAATGATTTAAAAACCATCCTAATTATTGGTGCGGGGCCGATTGTTATCGGCCAAGCCTGTGAGTTTGATTACTCAGGTGCTCAAGCATGTAAAGCCTTAAAAGAAGAAGGCTATCGTGTTGTATTGGTTAATTCCAACCCTGCAACGATTATGACCGATCCAGAGATGGCTGATGCAACTTACATTGAGCCTATTCATTGGCAAGTTGTTGAAAAAATTATCGCAAAAGAACGTCCCTGTGCTGTTCTGCCAACGATGGGTGGACAGACTGCACTTAACTGTGCGTTAGAACTTGAAGCTAAAGGTGTTTTAGCTAAATATAATGTTGAAATGATTGGTGCAACAGCCGATGCTATCGATAAAGCAGAAGATCGTAGCCGTTTCGATGAAGCAATGAAAAAAATAGGCCTTGAGTGTCCACGAGCTGGTATTGCCCATTCAATGGATGAGGCCTACAAAGTTTTAGATATGGTTGGTTTTCCTTGTATTATTCGCCCTTCTTTTACGATGGGTGGAACCGGTGGCGGTATCGCCTATAACAAGGAAGAATTTGATGATATCTGTTCAAATGGCCTAAATCTTTCTCCTACTTCTGAATTGCTAATCGATGAATCTTTAATCGGTTGGAAAGAGTATGAGATGGAAGTGGTTCGAGATAAAAACGATAACTGTATTATTGTTTGTTCTATTGAAAACTTTGACCCAATGGGTATCCATACGGGCGACTCTATTACGGTTGCCCCTGCACAAACATTAACGGATAAAGAGTATCAATTAATGCGTAATGCTTCCTTAGCGGTATTACGTGAAATTGGTGTTGAAACGGGTGGTTCAAACGTTCAGTTTGGTATTAACCCTGCTGATGGCCGCATGGTGTTAATTGAGATGAATCCTCGTGTATCTCGTTCTTCTGCATTAGCATCAAAAGCAACGGGCTTCCCTATTGCTCGCATCGCGGCAAAACTTGCCATCGGTTATACTCTTGATGAGTTACAAAATGATATTACTGGTGGCAAAACGCCAGCATCTTTTGAGCCCACTATCGACTACGTTGTTACTAAAATTCCACGTTTCAATTTTGAAAAATTTGCCAATTCTAATGACCGTTTAACAACGCAAATGAAGTCTGTTGGTGAGGTTATGGCTATCGGTCGTAACCAGCAGGAATCACTGCAAAAAGCACTACGTGGTTTAGAAGTTGGTGCTGATGGTTTCAGCCCGATGGTTGACCTTAATGATCCCGATGCAAAAGATAAAGTATTATATGAGCTACGCGAAGCGGGTGCTGAACGTATTTGGTACATCGGTGATGCATTCCGTTTAGGCATGACTATGGATGAAATCCATAATATCACAATGATTGATAATTGGTTCTTAGTACAAATTGAAGATCTGATTAATGAAGAGAAGAAATTGTCTGAAGGTGGGTTACGTTTACTGGATGAGACATTATTAAAACGTCTCAAACGTAAAGGTTTTGCCGATAGTCGTATCGCAAAAGTGGTTGGTGTTTCTGAAACCGAAATACGTAAGTTGCGTGAGCGTTTTGTACTACATCCTGTTTACAAGCGTGTGGATACCTGTGCTGCTGAATTTTCTTCGGATACAGCTTACATGTACTCTACCTATGATGAAGAGTGTGAAGCGAACCCTACTGACAATGAAAAAATCATGATCATTGGTGGTGGCCCTAACCGTATCGGCCAAGGTATTGAATTTGATTACTGTTGTGTACATGCTGCTCAAGCGCTGCGTGCAGACGGCTATGAAACGATTATGGTTAACTGTAATCCTGAAACGGTTTCCACCGATTTTGATACATCGGATCGTCTCTATTTTGAATCTATTACCCTTGAAGATGTATTAGAGATAGTACGTGTTGAAAATCCTAAAGGTGTGATCGTGCAATACGGTGGTCAAACACCACTTAAATTAGCGCGTGCACTTGAAGCGGCTGGTGTACCTATTATTGGTACTTCACCAGAAGCTATTGACCGAGCTGAAGATCGTGAGCGTTTCCAACAAGTTGTTGAGCGTTTAGGTCTAAGACAGCCTGAGAATGATACGGTGACAACGCTTGATCAAGCGGTTGCTTCAGCAAAAGAAATTGGCTATCCCTTGGTTGTTCGCCCTTCCTATGTATTGGGTGGTCGTGCCATGGAAATCGTTTATGACGAAGTTGATTTACGTCGCTACTTTAAAGAAGCGGTTAGTGTTTCTAATGAGTCGCCTGTATTACTGGATCGTTTCTTAGATGATGCTATCGAAGTCGATATTGATGCTATCTGTGATGGTACCGATGTGGTCATCGGTGGGATTATGGAGCATATCGAACAGGCTGGCGTGCACTCAGGTGACTCCGCTTGTTCCTTGCCTGCTTATACATTAAGTGCAGAAATTCAAGATGAGATGCGCGGTTATATTCATCACTTAGCATTAGAATTAGGTGTGGTTGGCTTAATGAATACGCAATTAGCCGTTAAAGACGACACTATTTACATGATTGAGGTGAATCCACGCGCAGCGCGTACTGTTCCTTTTGTTTCTAAGGCAACAGGCGTACCCATTGCCAAAATTGGTGCGAGCGTAATGGCTGGCAAAACACTCAAAGAGTTAGGTATTACAAAAGAAGTTGTACCACCTTATTATTCAGTAAAAGAGGTGGTCTTACCCTTTAATAAATTCCCTGGCTCAGATCCAATTTTAGGCCCTGAAATGCGCAGTACTGGCGAAGTGATGGGAGCGGGTGATAGTTTTGCTGAGGCTTATGCAAAAGCCGAACTGGCATCGATTAAAGATGTGCCGACAATCGGTCGAGCGTTACTTTCTGTTCGTAACAGCGATAAAGCCCGTGTTGCTAAACTTGCATTGAAGCTGATAGATTTAGGTTATGCAATTGATGCCACTGAAGGGACTGCTGAAGTACTTAAAGATGCCGGTATTTATGTACGTACTGTTAAGAAAGTACATGAAGGCAGACCACATCTTTTAGACCGTACTAAAAATGGTGAGTATACTTATATGGTAAATACAACTGAAGGGCGTATTGCTATTGAGGATTCGCGTCAACTTCGTCGTGCTGCTTTACGTTATAAAGTAAATTACACCACTACGCTAAGTGGTGCATTTGCAACGTGTCAAGCACATCTTGCCGATCCAACGGCGGATGAAGCAACGGTTAATTCAGTACAAGAGTTACATCAACGTATTATTGGTTAATATTCTTTAATCACTTAATCGTGAAAAGGCTATCCAGCAGTGGGTAGCCTTTTTTTTATCTGTGATTTATATATCAATTGTTATAACCATCAAAAAATATTTTTGATGGCAACAAGTTGATTTCATTTGTGCTATAGATATGCGACAATTTTAGGATCTAATTTCATCTGTCAGTTTAGAGTAGCCTTTATGTATAAGTCGATATTAAAAAGTAAATCCAGCGATCCAAAACTAGGGGTCTACTTCATAGGAACCACTCCACCGAAACAAGATACAGACATCGAATTGGTTTCGGGTATCGCAGATAAACTATTGCAACGTTTAGAATGCATTGATTATGACGGGTTGATTGTTTATGACATTCAAGATGAAACATCTCGCATCGAAAAACCGAGACCATTTCCTTTTAAATACACGCACGATTCAAGATTATATTCAAAATTATTACATGATAAATCAGATAAGCCAGTGATCACCTATAAAAGTGTTTCTCAACGTGATGCAGCAGATTTTTCTCGCTGGTTATCGGATGCATGGCATCAGTTTTCGGTTCGAGACATTGTGTTGGTTGGTAGCCCATCTTCTGAAGGTGAGATTAAACTTTCATTAAATGATGCCTATCAAACATTAAAAGCGCATCGTTCTGAGTTTCATCTCGGTGGGGTGACGATTGCTGAACGCCATTTGAGTAAGGGCAATGAACATATACGTATGATTGAAAAGGAGCATCAAGGATGTGAATTTTTTATCTCGCAAGCGGTTTATAATGCTCAGGCAACGATTGATCTTCTTACCCGTTACGCAATGCAATGTAAGAGTCTAGGTATACCGCCTAAACGTGTTATTTTAACTTTCTCACCCTGTGGCAGTGCTAAGACATTAGAGTTTATTGAATGGCTAGGGATTTCGGTGCCTGAAGCGACCAGTCTGCGTATTTTACAAGCAGAGAACCCTCTCAAGGAGTCGTTACTCATCAGCCGTAATAATTTCGAGCAAATTTTACAAGCTTGCTTACCCCTTGATATTCCACTCGGGCTAAATATTGAGAGTTTAACCAATCGTAAAGAGGAAATTGATGCGGCTATTTTATTATTTAAGTTACTCAAAGCAACATTAGATTTAAAACTTGCTGAGTCTCAATTATAATTTGGTATTATTTTTTATGAAACAAAGTCTCCTTTTTACAATATTTATCATTTAATGTAAGCGTGATTTTCATCGTAAGGGAATATAATGAACTTAACCCGTGAAGGACAAACCGAGTTAACGCGCATTGCGGTTAAAGCGGGGCAAATTTTACTTCAACATGGTGCTGAAAGCCGGCTTGTTGAGCAAATTACGCAACGGATTGGTGTCGCCTTAGGGGCGCAAAGTATTGAGCTTTCTGTTAGTAGTGATGCGATTGTTATTACTAGCTTATTTGAAGGCAACTGCATAACAACCACGCGCCGTTGCTATGATCGCGGTATTAATATGCACATGGTTTGCGAAGTTTTACGTATTTGTGTAATGTTAGAAAAACAGTTATTAAATGCAAAAGAGGTTAAGGAGCGTTTAGCTCGTTTAGAACCCTATAAATATAACCGCTGGGCTGTGGTGGTTATGATTGGTTTTTCCTGCTCTAGTTTTAGTTATTTTTTCGGTGGTGACCTACCTGTCTACATCACCACATTTATTGCCTCTGCCTGTGCAATGACACTGCGTCAAGAGTTGGCCCATCGTCACCATAACCCCTTTGTCAATTTTGCATTAAGCGCATTTTTAGCAACGACGATTGCTAGTCTCGGTGCTATTTATCAAATTGGTGCGAAACCGGAACTCGCGATGGCCGCTTCTGTCCTCTTATTTGTTCCTGGATTTCCATTAATCAACGCTGCATCGGACATGCTTAAAGGGCACATTGGCACCGGGATTGCGCGTTGGGTTTTTGCAACATTATTAATGATTAGTGTTTCTCTAGGCATTATTGCCTCTATGTCAATCACAGGCGTATCGGGGTGGATAGCATGATGGAATTATTAACATTTTTTTTGCTTGATGCTTTGATGGCTAGTATTCCCGCCGTGGGATTTGCGATGGTTTTTAATGTTCCCCAAAAAATGCTTGTTTATTGTGCCATTGGCGGGGCTTTTGCACACAGTTTACGTTTTTTACTGATGCATTTTGGCATCCCTATCGAGTGGGCTACCTTAGTGGCTTCGACGAGTATGGGTTTTTTAGGCTTATATTGGTCAAGAAAACGTTTAATCCCTCGTCCTGTATTTACTGTGGCTTCGGTCATTCCAATGATTCCCGGTAGTTTCGGATTTACGACACTGGTTGGTATTTTTGAATTACATACATTGGGCTACAGTTTACAATTAATGCAGGTGGTTGTAGAAAATGGTTTACGTACTTTATTTATTTTAGGGGCATTAAGTTTTGGATTAGCGATTCCTTCAATACTGATTTATCGTGGACGACCTATCGTTTAAATTAATACATTGTTTCTATTTTAGTGTAAGCTTCGCGCTTATTTATTTCTCAGCAGGATTGACCATGTCAGACAAGTTCTTTTTTAAAGGTAGAAAAGAAAAAAAACCAAAACATGCAAGTTATGGTTTTAATACAAAACGTGTTGTTAAAATAGGAACAGAAGAGTCACCATTGACACTGACTGTTAATAGTGAAAACCGTCGACAAGAAGTACTGGGAATTGTTGAGCAGCATGGGCTTTTTGCTAATATTGAAGTTAATAGTGATGTTGCTGAAAATATTATAGAGTTACAAGGTGTACTAAATAAACCCAGCACAATCACGTTTGCGAAAAAGCCTAATCGTAATGATCCATGCAGCTGTGGAAGCGGTAAAAAGTATAAAAAGTGCTGTGCATCAGCTGAATGATATTGAGTTTTAAAGCCGTTATTTTTTACGGCTTTAAAACTTTACCTGTTATTGATTAACCTTGCGTGAGTAAAGCGCGTAAATCAATGAGTGCTGCATTAGCACGCGATATATAATTTGCCATCACTAATGAATGGTTCGCCAGTAAGCCAAAACCACTACCGTTTAAAATCATTGGGCTCCAAACCATTTCCTGCGTTGCCTCAAGGTCTCGAATAATCTGCTTAAGGCTCACTAATGCATTTTTCTTTTTCAGCACATCTTCAAAATCAACTTCTACGGCTTTTAAAAAATGTAAAATAGCCCACGCAGCACCACGACTTTCATAAAACACATTATCAATTTGTAACCACGGTGTTTTCACCATCTCCTCATCAGCAGTTTTTGTCGCTTGTTTAGCTGTTGAATCACCGGCTAATTCTAAATTAAATCTATCTTGTCCTACGCTAGCACTCAATCGGTGGGAGATAGAGCCTAATCGTTTATCTACTTCTCTGAGCCATTCATTCAAGTTATCAGCACGAGTGTAAAATTGCGCATCTTTTTCATTGTGTGAGACTAATCTTATGCGATAACGTTTAAGGGCTTTAATTGCATTTGCATACTCACTCTCAGCACTGGGTAGCATCCAGTTTTTATGTGATATGTTAAGTTTACTTTGTGCGATTTCTAAATCTTTATCACCCGTTGACTGTGACTGTGAGCGGCTAAAGTCTAAGCGCATTGCTAATGCTAAATCACGTACCTGCTCCAATACACCATATTCAAAGGAGGGCATATTATCCATAAATACGGAAGGAGGCGTAATATCATTAGATAAAAAACCGCCAGGCTTGTCGAGTAACCAGCTTGCCATATCAATTAACGTCGTGGTTGTTGTGTAACCTGTTACGACTTCATGATTTTGTTCTTTGGCAATGGCATTGGCTCGAATGCTGACATCATAACTTTCTGGCATCCAGCTCTCCCAAATCGAGACTAGCCAGAGTAAAAATACTAAAACGAGTAAAGTGGTTAAGATGGTCTTTTTAGATGGAATTGTCATTATTAACTCCTGCCATTGAGGGCAATAAAATATTTGTTAAAAAATTAATCTCTGCAGTATATTCAGCTATATAATTTTATGCCAGTATCCATTGGTTTTTAGAGTAAAAAGTATTGATACAGAGAGAATTACTCCTTTTTTATGGTAACCTGTTATCAATACCAAACCAAATGCCAAGTGTGCGTTAATGTCTCTATTGGCAATGGGGCAATGATAAAAAATAAGGATTGATATGATTATTTCGATGATAGCGGCAATGGCGAACAATCGTGTGATCGGTTTAGATAATAAAATGCCTTGGCATTTACCCGCTGATTTACAATTTTTCAAACGTATAACCCTAGGTAAACCAATTATTATGGGACGCAAAACTTTTCTCTCCATTGGTCGTCCGTTACCAGGGAGGCTCAACATCGTTTTGAGCCGTGATAAAGGCCTTGATATTGAAGGGGTCACTTGCGTGCAAACGTTACAACAAGCGTTAGCACTAGTAAAAGATGAGCCGGAAGTCATGATCATTGGTGGGGCGACTATCTATGAGCAATTTTTATCTAAAGCGCATCGTCTATATCTGACTTTTATCGATTTAGATGTTACAGGCGACACCTGTTTTCCTGATTATATGAAAAATGCAACTTGGATTGAAACTGAGCGTGAAATACACGTTGCAGACGACAAAAACAACTATAATTATCAATTTGTGACGTTAAATCGTAGCGTATAAAATTTTTTATTGCTGATGGCATTGATATTGCCAAATAGGAGTCACGTATTTATGACACAAACGCCGAATAAATACATTTTAGTTGTTGAAGATAGTCAAATGTTTACCCGTATGTTAACTCGCAAAATTGAATCTGTAGACCAGTTCGAAGTGATCGCTGTGGCTAGTTTTAATGAGTTGAAATTATTATTAGCGGAAAATAGGCATACATTTTTTGCTAGTTTATTAGATGTTAATTTGCCTGATGCACCGAATGGTGAAGTTATCGATTACGTGTTAGATCATAACATTCCTTCGATAGTCTTTACCGGGAAATTAGATCAACTCTTTCGTGATAATATTTATAAAAAAGGGGTGGTGGATTATATTTTAAAGGAGGGGCCTGCGAATGTTGAGTATGTTATTTCATTATTAAAGCAATTGTTACGCAATCAAACTAAAACGATATTAATCGTTGATGACTCAAAGATCTGTTCGAGGCTATATTAAACATCTCCTATCTATTTATCAGTTTAATGTACTCGAAGCAGAGGATGGCGTTGAAGCGCTACACATATTGAAAGACAATCCTTCGATCAGCTTAGTGTTAACTGATTTCAATATGCCTAATATGGATGGCGTTGAGCTAACCAAACATATTCGCCAACTCTACAGTAGCCAAGATTTGGCAATTATAGGTATGTCAACATATGGTAATAACAAGCTTTCAGCCCATTTTTTAAAAATAGGTGGTAGTGACTTTATTAACAAACCTTTTTTAGAAGAAGAGTTCTTTTGTCGCATCAATCAAAATATGGAGCTACTTGAACATATTAGTGAATTACAGTACTTAGCTCGCTGTGATTATTTAACTGGATTATATAATCGTCGCTACTTTTTCGAGCAAAGTAAAGAGTATATCAAGCAGAAAAAAGATGGTAAAAGGGCTGCAGTTGCTATTTTAGATATCGATTTTTTTAAAAAAATAAATGATACCTACGGGCATGATGCTGGTGATCTAGTGCTAAAAAAATTAGGCGTGATACTCCGTAATGAATTTGCTGATGGTGATGTAGTTGCGCGTTATGGTGGTGAAGAGTTTTGCTTTTTATTGCCCGAACATTCTCCAGAGCAAGCATTGCAGCGTTTTGAAAATTTGCGTAAACAGATAGAAGATCAAGCGTTTATTTTATCTGATGGGCATTCATTGAAAGTGACTTCCAGTATAGGTGTTTATATTGGTAGGATAAATACGGTAGAAGATGCGCTAAATGTTGCCGATAAAGGACTCTATCGGGCTAAAGAAAATGGTCGTAATCAAGTTGTTTTAGGTCAGTAGTATTCCCATGCTACTTCTAGATGATAAAGTATTTGAGGTGACATGGGGATAGTTACAGCAATCAATGATCGCAATACTCAACTGCCCCATAAATAGGTTATCTAATTAAAGGTATTAGCTACTATAGACTGGGCAAGAGAGAGAAAATATTTTTTTATCTTGCCAGCGCAGCATGGTTAAACTATTCCCCCAAACACAGCCTGTATCTAAGCCATAAATTCCGGGTTTATTGGTTTTACCTAATAGCGCAGCCCAATGACCAAAAACGATTTCACAGCGTTTATCTAAAGTTTCTACCTCAAACCAAGGAACAAGTTGATTCTTATCCTCTATTTGTTGTGGGGCTAGTTTACAGCCAAAGTCTAAGGAGCCATCTGCAAAACAGTAGCGCATACGTGTAAATACATTAACTGCAAAACGTAAGCGGTCAATTCCCTGTAGATCCGGTGACCAGCTTTGTGGTTGATTACCATACATCTCTTTTAGAAATTGTGGGTAATGGTCACTACGTAATTGCTGCTCAACTTCCTGTGCCAGTTGTTCAGCTTCTGTGAGCGTCCATTGTGGTGAAATACCCGCGTGCACCATGATGAAGTTAAATTCAGGGTGACGAAGCAAGAGAGGCTGCATACGCAACCAATTTAGTAGTTCATTACGGTCATGCGCTTTTAATAATCCAGATAGTTTATCTTTCTTATTACTGCTATGAATGCCTTGATCAATTGCCAGTAAATGTAGGTCATGATTGCCTAATACCACCTTGGCACAAGGGCCAAGGTTTTTAATAAAACGTAATGTTTTTAATGACTTAGGTCCGCGAGCTATAATATCACCCGTTATCCAAAGCTCATCTTGTTTAGGTGAAAACTGAACCAGTTTAAGTAAAGACTTTAGTTCATCATAGCAACCTTGGATATCACCAATAATATAGGTGGCCATCTATTGCCCTGCTTTTAAATCATTAACATAATTAGCGATTTTTACATACTCTTCAACGCTAATATTTTCCGCACGTTTCGTTGCGTCAATACCTATCTCCTGCATCTGTTCACCGAGAGTATGTCGCGCAGGCAGTTGCGAATAGTTTTACGACGTTGATTAAAGGCCATAGAACAGACTTGATTGAGTGTTTTCATGCTATTAGCGATGAAAGGTGGTGTGTCGTAGGGCTCAAGACGCACTACTGCTGAATCAACTTTTGGGGCTGGTTTAAACGCTGTCGGTGGCACTTCAAGTACGGGAATAATACGGCAGTAATATTGAGCCATAACGGTTAGACGACCGTATGCCTTGCTATTTGGACCCGCACAAAGACGGTTAACCACTTCTTTTTGTAGCATAAAATGCATATCTTTTATTTTATTGGCATACTCAAAAAGATGAAACATTAATGGTGTTGATATGTTATAGGGTAGATTACCAAAGACGCGCAATTGTTTACCCTCTTGGGCAAGTTGGCCAAAATCGAATTGCATCGCATCTGCTTGGGTAATTTTTAATTTTTTGCTTAATATAGGGTGTTGTTCAAGTCTAATCGCCAGATCACGGTCGAGTTCGACCACATTTAAGCAGTTGACTTTAGCGGCAACAGGTTCGGTTAATGCGCCTAAACCGGGGCCAATTTCGACGATATTATCATCAGCCTGTGGGGCAATGGCTGCAACAATCGAATCAATAATATAATCATCATGTAAGAAGTTTTGCCCGAAACGTTTTCGCGCCGTATGCCCTAAATGGGTTTTGTCATTCATATTTATATGCCTTAACTTTTATCTTTTTGTTGACTGTGACTCATTGTGATTGCTTCATTGACCGCACACAAGAGGCTACCAGCATCAGCTTGGCCTGTTCCAGCAAGATCTAACGCTGTACCATGGTCGACAGATGTTCGAATAAACGGGAGTCCTAGGGTAATATTGACCGATTTGCCAAAGCCTTTATATTTTAAAACAGGTAAACCTTGATCATGATACATAGCCAAAACGGCATCAGCATCCTGCAGATATTTTTCTTGAAAAAGTGTATCTGCGGGTAAAGGTCCAACTAAATCTATATTTTTTCTGCGTAATTTATCCAATGTTGGAATGATGGTATCGATCTCTTCTCTACCCATGTGTCCACTTTCACCGGCGTGAGGATTTAATCCACAGACGTATATTCGTGGATTATCAATCCCATATTTTTGTTTTAATTCTGCATCTAAAATAGTAATTACTTCAGATAGACGTGTTTCGGTGATGGCATTAGGTACATCTTTCAATGGTAAGTGAGTGGTAACTAATGCGACTTTTAGCCCTGTAGTGGCAAGCATCATAACTACAAGATCCACATCAGCTTGCTCAGCAAAAAATTCGGTGTGGCCGCTAAAGGAGAAACCTGCATCATTGATGATTCCTTTATGAACAGGTGCAGTCACTACCGCGGAAAATTCACCTGATAAACAGCCTTGACTCGCAAATGTGAGTGTATCTAAAACAAATTGTCCATTTTCTACGTTAAGTTGACCGGGTAATGATCTTGCTGCTAAGCCTATATGGGCAACGGTCAATGTTCCTTGCTGTGATGCATATGCTGCTTGATTTGCGTCATAATCAATTAACTTAACATCTACATTAAGAGCCTTGGCACGGTCTATTAATAACGCTTTGTCAGTACAAATAACTAATTGTACTGGCCACGCTTGTTGAGCCAGTTGTAAAATTAAATCTGGGCCAATGCCGCTTGGCTCTCCTGCGGTAATGACGATACGATTAATCATTTTACAGCCTTAATCATATAATCTGGATCCATAATTTTTATATAAGCTTCTTCACGTAATTCATTGAGCCAAACGGCGGCTTCGGCAGGGAAGCGTTGTCTATATATAATTGAGTAGGCTTTTTGTTTGGTCGCTTGTTCTGTGGTGTCAGAATCTCGTCTATTCATTACTTCAAGAATATGCCAGCCATGCATTGTTTTAAAGGGTTGACTGATCTTGTCAATCGGTAGTGATAATGCTAAATCTCTAAACTCAGGAACATACATACTTGGATCAGACCAACCTAGATCTCCTCCTTTGATTGCTGACCCTGGATCCTGTGAATACTCTCTGGCTAATTGGGCAAAGCTTGCTTTACCATCAATAATTTCCTGACGGTATTGAGTTAACAGCTCCTTAGCTTTTTCATCACTGAGAATGATATTGGATTTAATTAAGATATGACGAGCATTAACCTCGGTGGTAATAACATTAGATGAACCTTTTTTATCGACAACTTCAATGATATGTAACCCCATATTACTGCGAATGGGGCCGATAATATTGCCTTTTTTGGTTTTAATATCATCAAAGGAATCAGCAAATAGAGTTGGAATTTCATTAATTGTTCGCCAGTCCCAATGTCCCCCTTCGAGCGCTCTCGGTCCCTGTGAATATTTCACCGCAAGGTTGGACATATCTTCGCCATTTTTAATGCGAGAGATCAACTCATTAGCTTGTTTGGTGAGCGTTTTTTCTTCCTCAACGGAAGCATTTGAGCTCATTCGTAGCATAATATGAACAAATTTAAATTGCGTATTTTTTTCTCCATGCTCGTTAAGTTTTTCAACCATTTGGTTTACTTCTTGATCTGAAATATTAATTCGACGGCGAACCTGCATTTGACGAACTTCATTGATCGTTAACTCTTGACGAACATCATCAACAAAAGCGCTATAACTTTCACCTTCCTTTTCGAGCTTTGCCTGTAATTGTGCGACTGTCAGCCCTTGTTCCTTTGTTATTTCTTGGATAGTTTGGTCAAGTTGAGCATCATTGATACGTAGGCCGATACGTTCGGCAATTTGCAGTTGCAAGCGATCATCAATCAGCTTATCTATAATTTGTTTTTGTAATTCTTGATCAGAGGGCATCGCGGCTTGTTCATTTTTATAATGCTTATGAACAGATAAGCGCATGCGTTTAACATCACTTTCTAAAATGACCTCTTGATTAACAATAGCTTCAATGCGATCGACTTGTACTTCCTTGGCTAAAACAGCAGGAATGGTTAATATTGAGCAAGATAATGCTAAAGCTAAATTTTTTATTATTTTCATTTTTTTTCCGTTATTGTAAGTAAAAAGGGCGACCATAATTGAACAGCCCATCACTAGTGTCGCTATCTCCTGCACCACCTAATCCCATTAACTCAAAAGTAAAACTAATCGTCTGTTCGGTTTCATAATCTTCACCAATAGTGTCTAAGCTCCCGTAGTAAGGTAGCATGTGGTTATCATAAGTTATTCCGAAAGCCCAACAACAAGATTGATATTTTATACCGACGATTTGTTCAAAAATATGATTATATTCAAAATCATAGTAATAGCTGGCAAAGGTACTCCATTGGCTGTTAATTGCCCAGTTTACCTTACTACCGAGTTGTTTAACGATACCTGCGACTTCATCAAAGCGGTCATCATTTTTAGGTTTGGCAATATAGCGGTAGTTTAGTTGTGCATAGGTATCGTACAGCCAACGTTTTTCAAACGTTGCATTGGCTTTATCAATGATATTGTCATCGGCATTCCAAACTACTCCGGAGTGGAAAAAATATTGGTCATCAAAGTTGATATCAAATTCACCAATAATAGATGAACGATTTGCAGTTTTTGATGATGATTTTTCTTCTGGCAATCTGGTCTTCGATGGATTGAAATAATAATTTTGCCCGATTGCAAAGCGCATTTTTTGCTCACCCTGTGGATTTAAAAAACTGCTCGACACCCCGACTGTGATTTGATTGGCATCAGCAATACGATCATAACCTGAATAGCGGTTATCGCGAAATAGTCCGTAATAATCGAGTTGCATTTTAGTTGAATCATAAATACCAATATTGTCTTGATTTTTATAAGGCACATATAAATATTGAATTTGTGGTACCAGTGTTTGTTTATATTGCCCACCAAAAGCACTAAAATAACGCTCAAAGTTGATTCCCGAGTTAACTTTAAAAGAGGGAATATAGCGATTGACATTATCATCTAGCTCATTATACCAAGTTTCTTTATTGCTCTGTGGTAAATCTTGGTTATAGAACGTAGCCATATACTTTAATTCTGTGTTGATAAACATTGAATTGTAATAAAGCGGTAAGGTGAGTGTCGGCTCGAGATGAACACGAGAGCCGGATAAACATCATCATCATTATGGTCAAATTTTGTCATTTCTGAATACCAATCAAATTGTAAATTTTGCCAATCGATCGGCTGATATGCGCTAAAAGCGAGTTTAGGCTCTACGATGTGCGGGGTGTCACCGTTTCCTAATATTTGAAATTTTCGCACCTCTAATTCGCTATTCCAGTTACTTTCGCGATAGCTTATTTTTCCTGTCTGTAATAATTGGTTATCACTCTGAGTCCCGTAATTGGTATTAATATCACTGAAGTAATAGTCGTCACTGACTTTGGTATAATCGGCGCTAAAATGCCAATTTTTAGCAAAATTACCAGCATGGTCAAAATGGTAAAGGTAGCGTGAATCATCACGGATCCTATCATTACTGAGGTTTTCTGCATGTAGTGTACCTGTACCAAAATCAAATAGGTAACGATATTCCGTCGCCAGTAGTGTACCGCGATCAGTCATATATGTCGGTGTAATTGTGGCATCCATGTTCGGTGCAATATTGATATATAAAGGTTGAGTAACAGTAAAGCCATTGGTTTCAGATATTTCATAATTGGGTAGCAATAATCCCGTTTTACGCTTATCTGATATGGGATAACTTATATAGGGAAAATAGAACACGGGAACATCTTTCACTCGTAGAACCGCATTATAGGCGGTGCCCATATCATTTTCATTATCAATATATAGAGTGCTTGTATCAAGTGCCCATGTATTGTCTTCTGGTGGGCAAGCACTGTAAGTTGAATTGTTAAATTCATAGAGATCTAACCCATTATCATAAATGCGCTCTGCTTTTCCTCGCCCTCCTTGACCGTGAAATTGATAATCAGCATTGTATAAAGTTGCTTGCTTCGTTTCTAATTGTGATTCAATCTTATCAGAGTAAAGTGTAACACCTCCATCGACATAGTTTACATCGCCCTCAGCAGTGATTGTATTTTCATTTTTTAGATAGGTTAATTTATCTGCGGCTAAAAACTTATCCCCCTGTGTTAGGGTCACTTCATCTTGGTATAAGTATTTATCGGAATAACCAAACGCTTGACGGGCGTTAATATTGACCGGTGTTTCTTGGCTAGACAAAGGGTTAGTATCTTTAATTATAGGGGAACCATGCGGTAACATTGAGCAAAGAAAACATTTTTGTCACGTGTACTCAAGTTTGTTTGGCTGATTGATTGATCGGTATTACTTGGCTGCTGGGCATATGCCAAAGATGCAGGTAGAAAAATAATCAGTAGAGGGAAAAGTTTTAACATTTACAACTCACAATAAGTAGCTTGGACGCTGAATACACAAAGCGAAAATATCTCAAAGATTGGGGGGCTATGATAGAGCAAACTTTATCTTGCTCCAATCTTTGTTCTCTATTAATAGGTTAAATTTCACTATTTTGCGTAAAAAATTAGCCAAATTGTTAATACTTAGTCAAAATAGCGATGATTTTTTTACTCTCTATCATTTATAAGGTTTTACCGTTATGCGTATTTGGGGAAAAATACTAGGTGGTTTTTTTGGTTTTATGTTCGGTGGTGTGGTTGGTATGCTACTGGGTATTTGGCTTGGCCATCGTTTTGATCGCGCTATGACCATGAATTTTAATATTCAAAATGGCTTATTTGCGAATATGGCTAGTAGCCAAGAGAGACAGAAAAATTTCTTTGACACGACTTTTTCCGTGATGGGGCATCTTGCAAAAGCGAAAGGTCAGGTCACTGAAACAGATATTCAAATTGCGACCGCGTACATGGATCAAATGCGGTTGCAGGGGGCGGCTCGTGCACAAGCTCAAAAGTCATTTGCAGCGGGTAAAGATTGTCATTTTCCGTTAAAAGAAAAATTAACTGAATTTGTGCAAATGGTTCGTGGTGATCGCAATGTTTTGCAGATGTTTTTGGGAATTCAAATACAGGCCGCTTATTCAGATGGTGAGTTTCACCACAAAGAGAAAGAAATTCTTTATATTATCGCCGAACATTTAGGTTTTTCTCATTTTGAACTAGACCGTTTATTACAGATGTTTGAAGGCCAACAGCATTTTCATAATACCCAGCAAAATCAAGGGGCGAGCGAAGAGGATTCCTATAAAGTGTTGGGGATTGAGAGTAGTGCAACAGATAAAGAGGTTAAGCGTGCTTATCGCAAGTTAATGAGTCAACATCACCCTGATAAGCTCGCATCGAAAGGTTTACCTGAAGAGATGATGACGATGGCAAAGGAGAAAACGCAAGATATTCAACGTGCCTATGAAACATTACGTAAAATTAGAGGATTTAAATAAGTGCTGATTCGCCTGATTAGATCCTATAGCCTGAAGCTAGTGTTTGTCTCTTCGCTGTTATTAGCGATACAACTACCTAATTTTCTTGCCCAGTATGAAACACGTTTAGATGCACACTTACTGGAAGCAGAAGGTCAATTAGTTAAATATCAAGCACTCGCAGATTTTTTTTTGCAGGTGATATCAATGCCTTAATTAAAAAGCATCAACAGAGTAGTGTTGCGTTATTTGAAGCAGAAGCTTCTATTGTTGAAGAATTGGTAGCGCGAGTCTCCTATTTAAAAAACCAACAAAACGCCTTACAAGGTTCGTTAGTTTCACGCTTGTTCACCTCCTTGGGGAAGTGAATCATCCGTTGTTTTTAGAAACAGAGGATAATTATCGCGCTGAAATTGCCTTAAATAAAGAGGCTATAACAGTAGGTATTGCCTTTGCACTATCTGTGACATTAACCATAGATTTGCTATTTATATTCCTTACTTCTCTAGTTAGGCGTAAAAGGTCTGTACACAAATTAAATTGATTTAATGAAATTTAACAATTAATTGTTTTGTTTTGCATTTATCCCTTTAAATCTGTGATCTGCTTCTTTATTATGGCAGTTATAACTATTTTGTCATATTTCGAATTTAAAAAATGGAGTTAATTCATGTCTACATTTGCACTTGCTTTTGGCAGCGCTACTAAAAATCGTGATCAGAAGATTATAGAAGCATTTTTTCCAAATCCTCTACTAAATCCAAGTGATGATCTTGTTGCCGTTATTGCTGCCCTAGTTGGCTATGATAATGGTAATAAAGAGTTTACTATAACGGCGCAATTAGCAGAGCAACTAGCGGCTGCTTTTAATGGTGTAAATGATACTAAAAATGCGGATTTTGCAATTGCGGCTGCAAAATCGGCACAGCCATTGATCTTGGTTATTCTTGAAACCGATCAAGCCCCCACTACCGTAGCTCAAGGTTATCTTAAATTACAATTGATTTCACATCGTCTGGTGAAACCTCATGGTATCGTTTTAGATGGCATTTTTGGCATATTGCACAATATTGCTTGGACAAACAAAGGTGCGATTGATCTACCTGAGTTAGCAGATCGTCAAATTGCTGCTCGTCTAAATGGAGAAGTTATTACCGTTGATTGTGTTGATAAATTCCCTAAAATGGTTGATTACATTGTACCGTCAGGTGTGCGTATTGCGGATACATCACGGGTTCGTTTAGGTGCACATGTTGGTGAGGGTACAACGGTAATGCATGAAGGTTTTATTAACTTTAATGCAGGTACAACCGGCGTAAGTATGGTTGAAGGGCGAATTTCGGCTGGCGTAATGGTTGGCGAAGGAAGTGATATTGGTGGTGGTGCTTCCATTATGGGTACGTTAAGTGGTGGTGGTAAAATGGTTATTTCGATTGGTGAAAATAGCCTGCTGGGTGCCAATGCCGGTTTAGGTATACCGCTTGGAAATCGCTGTACCATTGAATCTGGTTTATACGTGACAGCGGGCTCAAAAATTAAATTATTAGATAAAGAAGGGAAAGAAGCTGGATTTGCGAAAGCAAGAGAGCTCGCTAATAAGGATGACTTATTATTCCGTCGTAACTCAATGACTGGACAAATTGAATGTTTAGCTAATAAGAGTGCGGTAGAACTTAATAGTATGTTGCATTCAAATTAAATTGATTGAATGGTCGAAATATCTTTGTCAGGCGCTAGCGCTCTGTAGGGCAAGGAAAATAGCACCAATCAGCAATAATCTGCGTTGTTATAAAATCTCAATGTAAAATAAAAGGGGCTTTTTAGTCCCTTTTATTTATCTTGGCTATAGCTTGCTAGTGAGCGCAATGCAGCCTGTAGCTCAGGTTCGCATTATCAGCCATCGCTATAAATGATAGTGCCACATCGTGCGGCATTTTACTGGCGCGTTTAATGGGCCTGTGACGTTTTTTAGTGTTGTTTGTTACGCTCGTGGTCAGATTAGGGTTTACTTTTATTTTTATCTCAAGAAGACCGGGTATCTCCTGACGCATTACGCTAAGTAACTCACTGCGCATAAATTGTAAGCGAATTAACCACGTTGCGGTGGGGATTTCTATAAGCAAGCTCGCATTTTGTAAATAAGCTACTCGACAGCCTTCTATATTATGTTGTTTCAAATAGCTTTGTAGTAAACTATTGAGCTTCGTGATTAGGCTCGTGTCAGGCTTTAGGTTACTTTTTTGCAAAAGCAAAGAAATAGCTTTAGGTTGTCGGGTTCTATTCATTTAATTCATCAACAGTGATTTTAAGTATTATGAGTATAACGATTATCTATTCAAAGGAGGAAACAGATCACTCGTTTTCGTTTACAAAAAATAGAATTCTGGTGAGTTTTCTTCTTTTTGTCACCTTATTAATAGGATGTGCTTGGTTTATACAATCTTATTACCAAAGCCAATTAAATCAATTTAAATTAAGTGCAACAAATAATCGAGATGTTAGTAAAGATCAATATCTAGCGCTCATTGAAGCACAAAGTAATGAGAAGATTGGCGTATTAGCTGATAAAATAGCGAATGTAGAAGCACAAATTAATCGCTTAAATGCATTGGGGGAGCGTGTTATTGATAAATCGAATTTACCCAAAAAGGAATTTGATTTTGATACCTCTTTGCCTATTGGCGGCCCAAATATAGATCCAGTCGGGCAAAGTTCTCAGTTTGTTCCCCTGTTGGAATACATTGAAAATATTGAGCTACATCTCGAAAATCAACAAAAGCAGCTTGTACGTCTTGAAATCGCCTTAAACAATCTCAATCTCACTAAGCAACTGTATATTTCTGGCCGCCCAGTCAAAGGGAAAGGCTCATGGATATCTTCTCCCTTTGGTACTCGCAAAGATCCTTTTACCGGAAGAATGACTCGGCATAAAGGTGTTGATATTGCCGGGTATAGTGGTATGCCAATTATCGCCACCGCAGCGGGTGTTGTGACTGATTCTGGGAAAAAAAGTGGTTATGGGTTTATGGTTGAGATCCAGCACGGTAATGGCTTGGTAACACGTTATGCGCATGCTAAAAAGTTAAAGGTAAATATTGGGGATGTTGTTAAAAAAGGGGACATCATTGCGGTGATGGGGAGTACAGGACGTTCTACGGGGCCTCATGTGCATTATGAAGTATTAAGAAATGGGATGAGAATCAATCCAAATTATTATATACAAAGAACGACTGGTTGATATTTCTAACTTTGCAAAAATTTAATTTAAACTAATTTTTAAACTATGAGAAAAATAAAATGATCACACAGCTAATAACAAAAATAATAGGCAGTCGTAACGACCGTTATATCAAACAACTCCGTAAAATTGTTAATGAAATAAATAAAATTGAACCGGAAATACAATCATTATCGGATCAAGAACTAAAAGCTAAAACGGTTGAATTTCAAGAGCGTATTGCAGCCGGAGAGAGCATTGATGATGTCCTTGTGGAAGCTTTTGCTGTCGTTCGTAGCGCTTCTGAGCGTGTGTTTGGGATGCGTCATTTTGATGTGCAACTTATTGGCGGAATGGTCTTAAATGAAAATAAAATTGCAGAAATGCGTACTGGTGAAGGTAAAACGCTAACGGCAACCTTACCTGCTTATTTGAATGCGTTGACGGGTAAAGGGGTACATATTATTACCGTCAATGATTATTTGGCACAACGTGATGCTCAATGGAATGCAAAATTATTTGAATTTTTAGGTTTAACCGTTGGTATTAATATCGCGGGCCTGACGCCTGAACAAAAACGAGCAGCCTATGCAGCTGATATTACCTATGGTACTAACAATGAATTTGGCTTTGATTACCTTCGCGATAATATGGCCTTTGAGGTTCAGCAACGTGTTATGCGTCCATTGCATTATGCTATTATCGATGAAGTCGATTCTATTTTAATTGATGAAGCTCGGACACCATTAATCATTTCAGGCCCAACTGATGGCGACTCTTCGCTTTATACACAATTAAATACGGTTATTCCATTACTTAGTAAGCAAGATAAAGAAGATACTGAGGAATATATTGGAGAAGGGGATTACACCGTTGATGAAAAAAGCAAGCAAGTTTTATTAACAGAACGTGGTCAAGAAAAAGTAGAGAAAATTTTACAAGAGCGTGGTTTATTAGAAGAAAATCAATCATTGTATGCTGCTGCGAGTATTAGTTTATTGCACCATGTAAATGCTGCATTACGTGCTCATACACTCTTTGAAAAAGATGTCGAATATATTGTCAATGATCAAGGTGAAGTGGTCATCGTTGATGAACATACTGGGCGTACCATGCCTGGTCGTCGTTGGTCAGAAGGCTTACACCAAGCCGTTGAAGCGAAAGAAGGTGTAAAAATTCAAAATGAGAATCAAACATTAGCCTCTATTACTTTCCAAAATTTCTTCCGTTTATATAAAAAACTAGCCGGCATGACTGGTACTGCGGATACTGAAGCTTTTGAGTTTCAATCTATTTATGGTTTAGAAACCATTGTATTACCGACTAATAAACCGATGATCCGTAAAGATGGTGGTGATTTAGTTTATCTAACCGATGAAGAAAAGTATCAAGCAATTGTAGCTGATATTAAAACGCGTGTAGAGCGTCGTCAGCCTGTTTTGATCGGCACCGTCTCTATCGAAAACTCCGAACTTTTGTCAAACTTAATGGATAAAGCGAAGATAAAACATAGTGTTTTGAATGCCAAATTCCATGCAAAAGAAGCGGATATTATTGCCAATGCCGGTGCTTTAGGTGTTGTGACGATTGCAACTAATATGGCTGGTCGTGGTACTGACATCGTTTTAGGTGGTAATTTGCAGGCTCGCCTTGCAAAATTAGGTGAATTGACAACTGAGCAAATAGAAGCAGAGACTGAAAAGTGGAAAGCTGAGCACAAAATGGTGCTAGAAGCCGGTGGGCTTTACATTGTTGGTACTGAACGCCATGAGTCGCGCCGTATTGATAACCAGTTACGGGGGCGAGCAGGGCGTCAGGGTGATCCTGGGGAGAGCCGTTTTTATCTCTCGATGGAAGATTCTTTGATGCGAATTTTTGCTTCAGAAAAAGTCTCCAATATGATGAAAAAAATGGGCATGGAAAATGGCGAAGCCATTGAACATCCTTGGGTTACGCGTGCTATTGAAAATGCACAACGTAAAGTTGAAGGGCGTAACTTTGATATGCGTAAGTCATTATTAGATTACGATGACGTGGCTAACGATCAACGTAAAATAGTATATCAACAGCGTAATGGCGTGATGGATAGCGATGATATTGGTGAAACAATTGAGCAAATTTGGGGGGATGTATTTAATCGTATTATTGATGAATATGTGCCACAAAACTCGCTAACAGAACAGTGGGATCTTGAGGGGTTAGAGCTACGCCTTAAAAATGACTTTTTAATCAATCTTCCGGTTCAACAGTGGCTTGTCGATGATGCTAATTTACAAGAAGAGACTATTCGTGAAAATATTCTCACTTATGCCAAAGAGAGTTACGCTGCTAAAAAAGAGTTGGTTGGAGAGGAGATCATCGCCTCATTTGAAAAATCTGTTATGTTGCAAACGATCGATTCTCTGTGGAAGGAGCATTTAGCTGCGATGGATCATCTGCGTCAAGGTATCCATTTACGTGGCTATGCACAAAAAGATCCTAAACAAGAGTATAAACGAGAATCCTTTGAAATGTTCTTAGCTATGTTGGATAACTTAAAAACCGATGTGGTTATGATTTTATCTAAAGTGCAAGTGCAAAGCAGGGAAGAGGTTGATGCGATTGCAGAGCAACGCAGACAAGCAGAAGCTATGGCTAAAATTGAAATGCAACATGCACAAGCGAGCAATGGTGAACTAACACAAAGTGATGAACAGGCAGATAGTCATGAAACATTTGTTAGAGAACAGCCTAAAGTTGGCCGTAACGAACCTTGTCCATGTGGTTCAGGTAAAAAGTATAAACAGTGTCATGGTAAGCTAAGTTAATTAAGTAATATATTAAATAAAACTAAAAGGCGCTTAATGATAGCGCCTTTTTTATTTCTTAGATAATCTCAATATGTTTGAGGTTGGCTGATGATTGTATTTAGCGATTGAGCATTAAATTATACCAATCGGATAAATTGCTAGAGTAACTATGCTGGTTAAAATGATTCTTGTTTGGAGTCGCGCAAATGATTATCCACTTACGCTAGAACTAGAACTCATTCTTTATTTTACATAATATTCAATGTCAAATTTAATCCGATTGGTATTATTGTTGTAACATTGGTTATGAGCAAATTATTTTAGTCATTTGCAACTGCTGTTATGCTGTAATTTAATGTCGAATCATTTACACGAACCACATATCGTCCTGCTAGTGTAGTGTAAATATCTGCACCTGATTGCTCAATAATGCCATCTTGATTACTATCGCCATAATTGTTTGACCAATCACCATTTAGATCGAACTTGTAACGTTGTTCTGTTTGACCATTAAAATCTATAGTTATCTCCCAAGTATTGTCCGTAACTAATAGCATTGCGCTCGCTGCCCAGTTATTTGGGGTTCCTCGGAAATATAGCTGGTTAAAATTCTTAGCTGTTATTGGATTGTTATCACCAATTTTTACCATTTTGTAGGCTAGGGTCAAATCATTAACCTCAATGAGATAGGTACCAGATACAGATGTGTAAATGTCTGCACCAGACTGCTCTAAAGTGCCGTCATGGTTACTATCGCCATAATTATTTTGCCAATCACCATTAAGATCAAATTTGAAACGCTGATCCGTTTGGCCATCAAAGTTAACTGTTATTTGCCAAGTATTGTCTGCAACTAATGACATTGCACTGGTTGACCAGTTGTTTGCTGTGCCTCTAAAGTACAATTGTGCAAAGTTTTTAGCGTTATTACCATTATCAATAGTTAAAGTAACATCCGTTGATGCAATAGCTCCTTCATTATCTGTAATAGTAACCGTAAAGGTTGTAGTCATATCTAGAGTCACAGTAATTTCTGGCGTTGTTGCACCATTACTCCATAGATAACTCACTATAGAGCCATCTTGATCCGTTGAATTTGTAGCAGATAAAGTCACAGCTTCACCTTGTTCAACAGTTTGGCTAGAAGGCGATATCACAGCAATAGGTGGGATGTTTTCAGGTACAGTTAATGTAATTGAGGTAACACTCGTTGCCCCTTCATTGTCAGTGACTGTTAAGGTAATGGTTTGCGTCTCATTGATTGTAATTGGCAAGGTGACACCACTTGCTCCTGTGCTCCAACTATAATCAACAATTGAACCATCACTATCGCTTGATGTGGATGCATCAAGTGTTAGTGTTGTTCCTTTAGCTACAGTTTGACTGCCTTGACTAATTTTCGCGACAGGTCGCTGGTTGTTGCTTAACTCTTCAGGCGTGCCAGATTTAACGACTCCTGCATTAAACTGCCAGATGCCTTCACCTACCGAGTAATTTTGACCACCATTATTATCCCATGTGCCTGCACAGTTGTTAGTAACAAATTCAAGTTTATTATCGTCTTCAAGTGAAACACTATAGGTATACCAGTTTTCGCCTAAACTAAGCATTTCAACACCTGGTGCAACAGTCCATGTCACAGTGCCATCGACCGTATAATGGAAGCATACTTTGCCCCAGCTATTAGTATCTTTGTAATAAATAGTTGAGCTAACACTTTCACCTATTATTTTTAAAGTTACGGTAGCTAATCTTGATGCACCTTTGTCATCAGTAACAGTGACAGTGTAAGTGCTTTTTTCATTAACGGTTACATCGATACTAACTCCCGTTTCACCTGTACTCCAAATATAACTAACAATTTCTCCGTCGGGATCAGTTGAATCGGCCGCGCTTAATGTAACCACAGTGCCTGCTTCAACTTCTTTACTTGCTGGTGTTATAACTGCGATAGGGCTTTTATTTCCAGGAACAACATTGGCAGTAAAGAAAAGCGATTCACCAGCTATATCACCATTAATATCTTCAATAATTTGACCAGCTTCACTTTTAAAGCGACCAGTACCGACATAAACCTGTTGAATATCACTACGTGTAACATTTCCTTTGCTATCGGTTGCTTCTATATAATAATCCAATAATTGATCTTGGTATTTATTAAAGTAGCTGTAATACATATCACCGATTTTTTGAGCAGGAACAACACTAAACATTCGTTCACCAGAAGGCTGCCAAGAAACACCATTGATATCAGGTGATAAATCTCGAACTTTCATGGTAACCGTTTCCCAATCACCAACGCGTGATGGATTGACATTTGCGTCGGCACTATGAGCTTCTGGGTTATATAGTTTAAATGTTTTATCTTTTGCATCGGCACGTTTGTTAGTATGGACGCGGACTTTAACTTGTACGTTGGTTATGCCACTGACATCGTATGCGTAGGTATAAATTGCAAAGGTAGTGTCCGCATAGATTGTTGCCCAACCTTCTGCTTTACTACTATTTGCACTACCTGGATTATAAGGATAACGTTGTGGCCACCAAACAGAAGGGCCTGTTTTATCTTTTACTAACTTAGCGTCAACATATGGCATTGAGAAACTTAAGGATTGATTAAACGAGACTGTGGGTTTAACACCATCATCGACATTTTCATCGTAATAACCAAAACCAGAATCAATCGATGCTAATAAGAAATACCAACTTAACTCAGCAGGGTTTGCTCCGCCCGCATAATTATTGTTTTCATCCCCTTTAACAGGATAAGACATCATCCATGGGTTGAGTTGATTGCCTTCATAAGTGACCTGGTGATCTCGCTCTGTTGTTGGTTTCCAGTGATTAGGGTTTGCATCTAGCCATATTTGTTCTGCTGTTTTAGCATAATTCTCTGCAGCTTGTAGCAATGCAAAATTACGCTCTAAATAATGATACCCGAGTTCTAATGAAACCATGTGTGTGCGTGTTGCAGTAAAGTCGGTACCGTTTGCCATGTTGAAGGCACTCATTTGAGTATCCCAAACACCCATAGGAATATGCCAATGATACCAAGTTGGATCTGCGGATGAATCACGTGTATCTATCCATGAACCATCTTGAACATGAACAATATCATTAGCTGGGATTGGGTTGGCTTGTAAATATTCATCTACTCCCATGCCAGTTACACCGCCATCAGAGTATGTGATATTTCCAGATGATGCCCAAGTTCCACCATCGCCAGCGCGGCCTCCTGAGTTATCTCCATCATGTGCGATAACAAAATATTGTTTACGGCCAAGTGTCCCTGCTTCACCTTCAAATGGCTTCAATGCAGAGGCAGTCACACTACCTTGATAACCTTCTTCCCATGAGCTTGCTTGTTCTACGGGAATACCTGCAACAGTATGTTCTTCGCCAGTTGAGGGGTCAACGTATTGTACCCAATGAGGAATAGAGGCAAATGGAAACTTATTAAAAGTCGTTTGCTGTTCATTAAACATGTGTAACTCAACCCAGTCTCCTAGGTTACTTTCATTTTGTAAATCAGCTCGGTTAGGAGGGGAGATAAGCGTATCTTTACCTGGGTCATTCAGGTATGGGTAATCACGTAATGTACGAGAATAATGGACATTACCTAATACTGACCACTCGATCCCCAATTTTGTCAAAGCAGGGATAATACGTTCAGAAAAACCTAACTCTGTAGGAAAGAAGCCTTTTGAAGATTTAAATGAATCTCCTAAAAAGTAATCTTGTGCCAAGGTTACATTTTGATAAATAAGATCTTTTAAGAAATATTCATTTCCGACTAATGGTCCCATTGTGTGGTGTCCAGCGAAATGAATAGTATCGAGTGCATTATGACCGTTGGCGGTTTTGGTGCTATTCTGAGTATTTTTCCAGTAATTTCCCCAACCTAAATTATATCCATCCAAATTACCAAGCTCGGCAAAGCTTTGTACATTGTTTATGACAGAAGCTGACATTGTCACGTGGGTTTGGCTAAGAGGGTGATTATTTTTATTATTTAAAGCGGTATCCATAGGCCAGCTTAAATAGGCCCCTGTTTTAGCATGATGCGAGTAATATGCGACAAGGTCATCATGTGGCATAGGCGCACCGCTATCTGGAATAAAAAAGGTGTAATTAGCTGGTGGGTTAGTTTTCAAATTGATGACTTGACCATCATAGGTATAGCGTATTGGTGCTCCAACGGGTAGATCATCGTATTTAGTCACATCGTAATAAGGCCAAAAGTTTGGCATATGATTATGGTATATATGTGTAGCTGCTATTTCCGCTTGTACGTTAATAGCACCCATTACCAAACCTAAGGTAAATATCTTCTTCATTATCGAATCCTTTCAACACATTATTAATTTAAATCATAATGTGAAGGTTTTTATATTAAAACTTGCAGAAGTTATAATAGATATTTTTTGTTACATGTCCGTATAACCTATCAGTGGCTCCTGCCCAAAGATGCACCTGCATCGTAACTTCACCTTTATCACATAACGATTAATTTATCTCTTTGAAAGTTATAGTAATAAATAAGGTTGGAGGATAATACATGAAACAAATAAGGGGGCGATTAAATAACAAACATTTTGGTCGCAAAAAGAGCAAATAAAGTTTATTTAATGATCGCTTTTATGAGCAGGGTAGGATAAATGCCAATAATCTAATTTGCAGATCATCTATTTTTTCTGAGTAAAAGATATTCTATTAAGCTTAAAAAGCAGTAATTTGGTGTTATTTTATGAAAATATTCACCAATTTTAGCGCTATTTTGAACAGCTTTTTGTGATTATTTTGGGGAGATGAATGCAAGTGATAAGTATAAAGCGCAAAGAGGCTTTGCGCTTAAATAAAACAATTGATTATGCGTTATTTTTACGAATAACCGTTAACAACTCTTTTAATAGTTTTGGGTTAGATGCTACAACATTGCCAGTTTTCATATAGTCATTGCCACCATTAAAGTCTGTGACTATGCCGCCAGACTCTTTTATTAGTAGTTCACCTGCTGCGATGTCCCATGGTTTTAAACCAAATTCCCAGAAACCATCCATACGACCTGCTGCAACGTAAGCAAGATCAAGTGCAGCACTACCGCTACGACGCATATCTGAAACATCTAAAAAGAGCTCTTTAAAGATGTTTAAGTAAGTTTCAGTGTGATGTTTTTGTTTAAATGGAAATCCAGTTGCTATCAATGTTCCTGATAATTTAGGCACAGAATTGATACGTGTTCGGTAACCATTTAATTGTGCACTTTGGCCTTTAACAGCAGAGAAAAGTTCATTACGAATTGGATCGAAAACAATACCGACTTCGGTACGACCTTTAATTTTTAAGGCAATTGATACAGCAAAATGAGGAATGCCGTGGATAAAGTTAGTGGTTCCATCTAGGGGATCAATAATCCATTGGTAATCCTTGTCTTTACCTTCATCGATACCAGACTCTTCAGCAATAAAGCAGTGGTCTGGGTATGATTTACGTAATGTACCAATGATTGCAAGTTCAGCTTCTTTATCAACGCTGCTAACGTAATCATTTAATGATTTTTCTTCAACTTCAACTGACTCTAAATTTTCAAAGCCTTTAACAATTACTTTACCTGCATTTCGCGCAGCACGAATCGCAATATTTAACATTGGATGCATTGGATCACCATTAGATTTTAAAAGAACATTGAAGGGAGATTCCTTCGGCGCAAAATTATACAGAGATCACACAAATCTGCAAATTATTTAAACAATATATCGACAAAACAGATAAAAATCTTCGCCGCTCCCTTAGTTTGTTTGTCATGCAAATAATGGTAAACTCTGCCCATTTAAATTTTAGCTCAACGACCAAGGAATACACATGTTAGAAAATGTGCGCATTATACTGATTGGAACGTCTCATCCGGGAAATATTGGCAGCGCAGCAAGAGCGATGAAAACCATGGGGTTATCAAACTTAGTATTAGTTGCTCCTGAATGTGACATTGATGGTAAATCCGTTGCACTATCAGCGGGAGCCTCTGATTTGCTGAAAAATCATCAATTATTTGCAACCTTAGATGAAGCGATTGCAGATTGTGGTTTAGTTATTGGTGCGAGTGCGCGTCCTCGTACATTAGATTGGCCTATGTTAGATCCCCGTGAAATGGGTGAGAAAGCGGTTATTGAGGGTAAAAAACACCCAATAGCGTTAGTTTTTGGTCGTGAAAATAGTGGTTTGACTAACGATGAATTGCAAAAGTGCCATTTTCACGTTTTTATTCCTGCTAACCCTGAATATAGTTCACTTAATTTAGCAATGGCAGTGCAAACATTAAGTTATGAAGTTCGCATGGCCTTTTTAGCCGATAAAGCCTATCCAGAACAACAGGAAGAGTATCCGTTGGCGAATGAAATAGAGGGGATGTTTGAACATCTTGAGCAAACGCTAACGGATACCCGTTTTATTGTACCTCACCCCGGTTTAGTGATGACTAAATTACGTCGCTTTTTCAATCGAGCTCGCCCAGAGGTTAAAGAGTTACGCATGTGGCGTGGGATTTTTAGTAGCATCCAAAAATCGATATCCAGCGATAACAAAGCCGCCGAGCACGATAAATAGCTCAACAAATGTTTAGAAAAAACCTAGTAAAGCATGTGGTTTTTTACTTGACTGAAATTGTCAGGTATATATAATTACACTTATACAGTCATGGAAACTATTTATTTCCCACTACATAAGTGATGCATTATGAAATTAACTTCAAAGGGTCGTTATGCGGTAACGGCAATGTTAGATGTCGCGATTAAAGAGCATACCGGGCCGGTGCCCTTAGCTGATATATCTGAACGTCAAGGCATATCGCTTTCTTACTTAGAGCAGTTGTTCTCTAAATTACGTAAAAATAATTTAGTGAGTAGTGTCAGAGGTCCTGGTGGCGGTTATAAATTAGGACGTCCACGTAATGAAATATCCGTGGCGATGATTATTGATGCGGTGAATGAATCTATTAATATTCGTAAATGCTCTGGCAATGGTGGTTGCACCGATGATGGGGTGCAATGTTTAACACACTCATTATGGGCGCAGTTAAGCGACCGAATTAGTTCGTTTTTAGATGATATTACCCTTGAAGAGTTAATGTCTTCTGACCATGTGCAACATATATCTGAAATTCAAAATAATAAATACAATCAAACTGCGCAACTTAATGTGAAATCTCAATAACGATAATGTTAGCAGTGGAGAGAAAAATGAAATTACCGATTTACCTTGATTACGCAGCAACTAACCCCGTTGATCCACGTGTTGCTGAAAAAATGATGCAATTTTTAACGATGGATGGTGAGTTTGGTAATCCAGCCTCTCGTTCTCATCGTTTTGGCTGGCAAGCCGAAGAGGCTGTAGATATTGCTCGTGAACAAATTGCTGACCTTATTAATGCAGATCCCCGAGAAATTGTTTTTACATCGGGGGCTACCGAGTCCGATAATCTTGCGATTAAAGGTGCTGCGCATTTTTACGGTAAAAAAGGCAAGCATATTATCACTTCAAAAACTGAGCATAAGGCGGTTTTAGATTCATGTCGTCAATTAGAGCGTGAAGGTTACGAAGTCACTTATCTTGATCCACAGGCTGATGGCATAGTAACACCTCAACAACTGCAAGCAGCATTACGAGAAGATACCGTGTTAGTGAGTTTGATGCATGTTAATAATGAGATTGGCGTGATTCAAGATATTGCCGCATTTGCTGAATTATGCCGTGCCAATAAAACAATATTACACGTTGATGCAGCGCAAAGTGCCGGTAAAGTAGAGATTGATGTGCAAACAATGAAAGTTGACTTGATCTCTTTTTCTGCTCATAAGATATATGGTCCAAAAGGGATTGGCGCATTATATGTGTGCCGTAAACCGCGTGTTCGTTTAGAAGCGCAAATACACGGTGGTGGTCACGAACGAGGTATGCGTAGCGGGACACTGGCAACCCATCAAATTGTTGCAATGGGAGAAGCTTTCCGTATTGCTAAAGAGGAAATGGCGACCGAAAATGAGCGTATTCTGGCATTACGTAATCGCTTATTAGACGGTGTAAGTGATATGGAAGAGGTTTATGTCAACGGCTCAATGGAACATCGAGTCGCGGGTAATATCAATATTAGCTTTAACTATGTTGAAGGTGAGTCATTGGTTATGGCGCTGAAAGATTTGGCTGTCTCTTCGGGAAGTGCTTGTACTTCAGCGAGCCTTGAACCTTCCTATGTATTAAGAGCAATTGGTCGTGATGATGAATTAGCGCATAGTTCAATTCGTTTTAGTATTGGGCGCTTTACTACTGCCGAAGAAATTGATTACGCTATTAAAATCATTCGTGAAAATATCGGTCGTCTACGTGATATGTCACCACTTTGGGATATGTACAAAGAAGGCATTGATATCAATAGTATTGAATGGTCTCACCACTAATTCAGGCGCATTAAAATTAATTAGAAAAGGATAAATATCATGGCTTATAGTGAAAAAGTAATCGACCATTATGAAAACCCACGTAACGTTGGCTCATTTGATAAAAATGATGCAAGTGTAGCAACGGGCATGGTTGGTGCGCCAGCCTGTGGCGATGTAATGAAGCTACAACTAAAAATAGATGATAATGGCATTATTTCTGATGCGAAATTCAAAACTTATGGGTGCGGTAGTGCGATTGCTTCAAGTTCATTGGTAACTGAGTGGGTTAAAGGTAAAACGCTTGAACAAGCGAGTGAAATTACCAATACTGAAATCTCTGCTGAATTAGCTTTGCCCCCAGTGAAAATACATTGTTCTATTTTGGCAGAGGATGCAATTAAAGCTGCAATTGCAGATTATAAAAGTAAGCATCCAAATAAGTAGTTCATATTCTTAACTTGTATCAAATAATCGACAAGTTAGGTATTATTAATGTTTTTTAAGAAATTATTAGTGTGTAATTGGAGTGGATTTTGGCAATCACAATGACTGAACCTGCAGCTAAACATGTGGCTGCTTTTCTCGCAAATCGCGGTAAAGGAATTGGCTTACGTCTAGGCGTTAAAACATCTGGTTGTTCGGGCATGGCTTATGTCCTTGAATTTGTAGATGCACTCAATGATGACGATGTTGTCTTTATCGATAAAGGTGTGAAAGTTGTTGTTGATAAAAAGAGCTTGGTATATCTTGATGGCACACAATTGGACTTTGTTAAAGAAGGGCTTAATGAAGGCTTTGAATTTAATAACCCCAATACTAATGGCGAGTGTGGTTGTGGTGAAAGCTTTAGCGTTTAACCTATAACCGATAATAATAACGCCTTTTATCTTATAAATTGCTAAGATAGAGGCGTTTTTTTAAATCAACCTTCGCTAGGATATTGTTTTGAATTATTTTGAGTTATTTTCTCTTCCCGTCGCATTTCAAATTGATCAAGCCCGCTTATCTGAAATTTATCGAGAACTACAAAAACAGGCGCATCCAGATAAATTTGCGATGCATGATGATGCCCAACGTTTGCGCGCGATGCAACAAAGTACCGAAATTAACGATGCTTACCAAACGTTAAAAAACAGCTGTTTACGTGCACAATATATGCTCTCCCTTGTTGGGGTAGATATGGCGATGGAACAAAAAACATTGCAGGATACTACTTTTTTGATGCAACAGATGGAGTGGCGAGAGCGCATTGCTGACTTTACCGATCAAGACGAAGATGAGATAGACCTTTTTGCTATCCAGATTAAGCGTCAAGTTGCTAGCCTTGAGTCTTTGATTGCAGAGCAACTGCAAAATAAAAATTTTCAAGCAGCTGCAGATAGTGTTAGAAAACTTAAATTTATGTCCAAACTACAAACAGAACTTGAATTAGTTGAAGAAAAGCTTTTCGACTGAAAATAAGCGTAAAACAGGATAACAAACGATGGCATTACTTCAAATTGCAGAGCCTGGTTTATCGGCGGCTCCCCATCAGCATAAACTTGCTGTCGGTATTGATTTAGGCACAACAAACTCCTTAGTGGCCAGCGTACGAAGTGGCGTAGCGGCAACACTTGTTGACCATCAGCAACAGGATATGCTTCCTTCTGTGATCCATTATGGCGATGAGCAAATTACCGTCGGACGGACAGCGCAGGATTATCTTCTTAGCGATCCCGTTAATACCTTAGTGTCGGTAAAAAGATTTATCGGTAAGTCATTAACGGATATCGATACAACACACGTTCCCTATCACTTTAGTGAACATGAAAGTGGTTTGTTACAAATAGATACCCGTCAAGGCCCGATTAATGCGATACAAGCTTCTAGTGAAATTTTAAAAGCATTAAGCGCACGTGCTAATGAAGCCCTGCAAGGAGAGTTAGACGGTGTGGTGATCACTGTCCCTGCCTATTTCGATGATGCTCAGCGCCAAGGTACAAAAGATGCGGCGCGTTTGGCTGGATTACATGTTTTACGTCTATTGAATGAACCCACCGCAGCAGCGATTGCTTATGGTTTGGACTCTGCGCAAGAGGGGGTGATTGCAGTTTATGATTTAGGTGGCGGTACCTTTGATATCTCCATTTTACGCCTGCATAAAGGCGTTTTTGAAGTGCTAGCAACGGGCGGTGATTCAGCCCTAGGCGGCGATGATTTTGACCTTACCATCGTCGATTGGATCCGTACGCAAGCCAATATTTGTGGAACGGTCACCCCTCAATTACAGCAGGAATTATTACAGGTGGCACGCTCAGCCAAACAGGCTCTTAGCGCGCAGTCACAGGTGACTATCGAATTGCAGGATAAACAGATATCGCTGACCTTAACGCGCAGTGAATTTGAAACGCTCATTAATCAGCTGGTTAAAAAAACCATTCGAGCCTGTAAACGGGCGGTAAAAGATGCCTCAATATCATTGACCGATATCGTTGAAGTGGTCATGGTAGGTGGGTCAACTCGAATACCAATGGTTCGCGAACAAGTGAGTCACTACTTTGGGCGAGAGGTTTTAACATCCATAGATCCCGATAAAGTGGTTGCCATTGGTGCGGCTATTCAAGCGGATATCTTGGTTGGTAATAAACCTGATTCAGAAATGTTATTACTAGATGTATTACCGCTATCTCTCGGTTTAGAGACGATGGGCGGATTAGTTGAAAAAGTTATTCCGCGCAATACCACGATTCCCGTGGCGCGAGCACAGGAATTTACTACCTTTAAAGATGGTCAAACGGCGATGCTTATCCATGTCTTGCAGGGTGAACGTGAAATGGTTGATGATTGTCGTTCATTAGCGCGCTTTGTTTTAACCGATATACCACCAATGGCGGCTGGTGCCGCTCATATTCGTGTGACATTCCAAGTCGATGCAGATGGTTTACTAAGTGTCAGTGCGATGGAGAAATCCTCTGGAGTGCAAGCTCATATTGAGGTGAAACCTTCCTATGGTTTGAGTGATAACCAAGTGATGCAAATGTTGTCAGACTCAATGAGTCATGCGCAACAAGATATCCAGTTACGTATGTTGATTGAGCAGCAGGTCGAAGTTAAACGTGTTGTAGAAAATTTACAGGCGGCATTATTTAAAGATGGTAAACAGTTGTTATCAGAGCATGAGTATCAAGCAATTGTTGAAAATATTGCACAACTTGAAATAATTGCCCAGGGGAGTGATGTTGAGGCGATCAAACAAGCATTAACTGATATCGATAAATTAACGGATCACTATGCATCATTACGCATGGATGCCTCTATTAAACAAGCATTAACAGGTAAGTCTGTTAAGCAAATATAAATTTCTTTACTAGAATAAGGTGCTATTAAGATGGCCAAAGTAATATTTTTACCCCACCAAGAATTGTGCCCCGATGGTTTAGTGGTTGAGGCGCAGGAGGGGGAGACAATTTTAGATGTCGCATTAAAAAATCATATTGATATTGAGCATGCCTGTGAAAAATCCTGTGCCTGTACCACCTGTCATGTGATTGTTCGAGAAGGTTTTGATTCCCTTGATGAAAGCGATGAGCTAGAAGATGATATGCTAGATAAAGCATGGGGGTTGGAGCCTGAATCGCGCTTAGGTTGCCAAGCTTGTGTTCGCGATGAAGATTTAGTGGTTGAAATCCCTAAATACACCGTCAATATTGTTTCGGAAAATCATTAAGTAACGATTATAAATCGGAGGTGAATATGCCATTAAAGTGGATCGACTCGACTGAGTTAGCATTAGCATTACTGGAGAAATATCCAGATCAGGATCCAAGCAAGATTCGCTTTACCGATTTACGAGAATGGATCTTAACTTTAGATGATTTTTCAGATGATCCCAAACATTGTAATGAACGGATATTAGAAGCCGTGCAGCAATGTTGGATAGATGAGTTTTAGTTATTATTTTATACAAAACGTAAGCTTTGGCTTACGTTTTTGCTTACTAGGAAATAGAAAATGATGAGCAATGAATTACAAGTCTCTTTAAGCTTTGGTAAGGCGCCTGCTGCATGGGGCAAAGATGCGTTACTTAGTTTTAGCGAAGGCTCTGCGAAGATCCATTTAGATGATAATAAAGTGCTATTTACACAGGTACAAACAGCGGCTCGCACGTTAAATACAATGGCGATAGAAGCGATAAAATTAATTGGCACTGGCTGGGATAATGAACTCCGATGGGCTTTTTCTCAGGGATTTTATACGGCTAAAAAGGGGGCTCCAGTCGATTTCGGTGATATCAGTGAAAGTGATTTAGAGCAGCTTACTCAGCGTAAAAATATCATCGAATGGGTCAGAGAAACCGTCAATTTAGGTCCGCAAGCACTCTACCCTGAATTGTTGTGTGAAAAAGCGGTAGCACTGATTGAAAGTGTCTTACCCGCAGAGCAGACTATCACATACAATATTATCGCAGGAGAGGCATTATTAGAGGCTAATTACCAAGGAATCTATCAAGTAGGTAAGGGCAGCTCACGTGCCCCTTGTTTGCTTGAACTTGATTATAATCCAACGGCAGAGCAAGATGCCGTTGTTGATTATGCGTTGGTGGGTAAAGGGATCACCTTTGACTCTGGTGGTTATAGCTTGAAACCAAGTGATTCAATGGCCTATATGAAAAGTGATATGGGGGGAGCGGCAACGCTGACCGCTGCGCTTGCATTAGCAATCGCGAATGGTTTGCAAAAAAGAGTTAAATTATATCTTTGTTGTGCAGAAAATATGATCAGCAATAACGCATTAAAATTAGGGGATGTGATCACCTATAAAAATGGCATAACCGTTGAAGTATTAAACAGCGATGCTGAGGGACGTTTAGTGTTAGCCGATGGTCTGATTGCTGCGCAAGAGAGTAATGCGAAACGAATCATCGATGCTGCGACACTGACGGGGGCGGCTAAAATGGCAGTAGGTCGCGATTATAATTGTATTTTATCAATGGATGAAGGCCTAATCTCATCTGCTGTTAGATGTGCTAAAAGTGAAAATGAAAAGGTATGGCGTTTACCTTTAGAAGATTTCCACCTTAAACAAATTAGCTCCTCATTTGCCGATATTGCCAATATTCACAGCGGTGAAGGTATGGCGGGCGCATCGACAGCCGCCGCATTTTTAGCCAAATTCATTGACCAACCCGAGACAAATTGGATCCATTTCGACCTGTCAGGTAGTTATCAAGTCAGTGGTAATGGGTTGTGGGCTGTGGGCGGTAAAGGTCATGGCGTTCGTACAATAAGTAACATGCTTTTTTCTTGATTTTCATTTACAAAACCAGTTGTTAATTACTATTTTAAAGGTAGCCTGATGGTTACCTTTTTTATTTTTACGCCTTTCGTTTACTGGCTGAGTCGTCATGATTGAGCGTTGAAAATTTAATCTAAGACTTTTCCAATCCACTATATCGCAAAATTATTAGCGAACAATTTGATTCTAGTGCCATTAATAGATAATGTGATGATTCAATTAGATATATATAGCACGTTAATACAAAGTGAAATCCCCCTTTTGTTTACTTAATTTAGGTCAGAAATATTGTATTTAAGGGGCTGTATAATGGCATTTTAATATTTTAAATAAGGAATAATAATGAAACGCTTAATTCTTGTCACCTCCCCACCAGCAAGTGGCAAAACCTATATTTCCAAGCAATTAGCCAAAGCGCTTAAACATGTTGTCTATTTAGATAAAGATACACTTATTGTGCTATCTCACCAGATTTTTAAAGCCGCTAATGCAGAAGTGAACCGTAGTTCAGATTTTTTTGAAGAGCATATTCGTAATTACGAATATGATGCGATTTTAGCGCTGGCGATGGAAGCCTTGGAATATGAGGATATCGTACTCATTAATGCCCCTTTTACCCGTGAAATAAGAGATACCGCTTTTATTGATGCGTTGAAAGATAAGTTATTAGAAAAAAATGCCCGCCTAACCGTTGTTTGGGTAGCAACTGATATTGATGTTGTGAAACAGCGTATGATTGAACGAAATTCGCCGCGAGATACCTGGAAACTTGATAATTGGGATGAGTATATTAAAGGAGTTAATTTCGCGATTCCAAGCAGTATCGATGAAGCTCATATTCATGATGATTTATTGCTATTCCATAACTCTAATGAGGAGCAATACCAGCGCTCTATGCAGGATATTTTAGCCGTATTAGAGGCCAAGTAACTTTAGTGTTCATTACTCCTTAGTAATCAACTGCGATTGCTAAGGTGTGTTATTTGTCTATATTGTTGATAAGTTTATGTTTTTATTTCATATTCACCTAGCATAAATTCATGTTTCACTGCTACGGTATTGAACAGAAAATATATCTACTGTTTTTGATGACGGATTTGCACAGTTTTTCTCTTTTTTAACACATGTTATTTTACGCACTATCCTCCTATAGTTGCAGCACAAACTAAGGAGTTTCAATGACCATTACGAAAAATCAAAATGAAAACAATAAATCACATATAAACAGTGGATTATATAGGGTTATTAAGCTTGCTTTTCCTGTTGCGCTGCAAAGTGCTTTAGTTGCAATATTAGCCATAGCTGATGTGTTAATGGTTAGTGATTTCGGCCATGGTGCGACAGCGGCTGTTGGTATCGCATCAAAGTGGCAATTTGTTGCCATTATTATTATGGCTGGCATGGCATCGGCACATGGTGTTTTAGTCGCACAGTATTGGGGGAAAGGTGATGTCTCTGCGGCAAAAACTATTACCATATTAGTTATTAATTGTGGTACTAAATTACTGATTCCCATTACGCTAATGATCACATTACTTTCTGGTTACATTATGTTGTTGCAAACAACAGATAGTAACGTTATTGCATTAGGTTCAACTTACCTTTATTACAGCTTTCCTGTGTTGCTATTAACGCATTTAGTGATTGTTTCTGAATCAGCTTTACGCTCTTCAGGCGATACCGTTACGCCTTTATATCTAGGTATGATAACTATTATTGTTAATATTGCCTTAAACTTTTGGCTTATTAAAGGCGGATTAGGTGTACCCGCAATGGGGGTTGCTGGTGCTGCTTTAGCAACGACGATCTCACGTCTATTGCAAGTTATGCTTATGGTTGGATTATTGTACTGGCGTAAACATTGGTTATTCACAGTTATGCCATTAAAGGACTCTACATTTTTATGGAAATCGTATAAAAAACTTGCAGTTCCCTCTACTGCAAGTGCTTTAGTTTGGGCAATTGGTACGCTTGTTTATCAGATGGTTTTTGGCCATATGGGAACCACAGAACTGACGGTTTTCAGTATGATTGGCCCCTTTGAGTCTTTGTGTTATTCACTGTTTTTTGGTCTTTCAGTTGCTTGTTCTGTCTTATTGGGACAGTCATTGGGGAGAGATGATTTTGCCCAAGCATTAGATATGTCAAAATACTTTATCAAAATAGTATTGGTATTTGGCGGTATAATTGGGTTATTGCTCCTACTTGGCCAACACACCATTTTATCATGGTTAAACTTAGCCAGTGATGAACTTTACCCTCTTGCATCACCTGCATTAATGATATTTTGCTGTGCGATATGGTTACGTATGCTCAATATGATTATTATTAATGGGATGTTAAGAGCTGGAGGCGATAACCTGTTTTGTTTACGTATGGATTTTATCTCAACTTGGGTCGTTGGGGTTCCAGTACGGCATTTGCCGCTTTTGTTCTGCATTTAGATTTTAAATACGTCTATATGATGATGCTAAGTGAGGAGGTTGTAAAATTTATCCTCTGTTTTTCTCGTTACTTAAAACGTCATTGGATTAATAACTTGACAATGACGAGCGCATAAATAAAAAGGATTATTCCATAGGGAATAATCCTTTTAGCTATAAAAGATATGAGAAACTAACCTTTATAAATCTTTGGGTTAAAGGCATCTCTTAGCCAATCTCCCAATAAGTTAATGACCAAAACTAATGTCACTAACACGATCCCTGGGAAAACGGTAATCCACCAAGCGCCAGAGAATATGTATTTGAAGCCGATGCTTATTAAAGCGCCCAGTGAAGGCTGATCAACGGGTAAACCTAAGCCTAAAAAGGAGAGGGCGGCTTCCGACATAATCGCATTAGCGACCTGAACCGTTGAGATAACTAAAATAGGTGATAGACAGTTTGGTAGGATATGTCTAAACATAATACGCAGTGATTTTAAGCCCATTACTTGTGCAGCTTCAACATATTCCTTCTGTTTTTCTGCGAGTACGGTTGCGCGTATTGTCCGTGCGTATTGTGGCCATTCAGCAATGCCGATGATGACAATCAATAGGATCACCGCATATTGACTAAAAAATTCACTACCAAAGGTCGCTTTGAAGATAGCCGACACAATAATGGCGACCATCATGGTAGAAAAGGATAACTGAATATCGGCAAAGCGCATTAAAAAGCCATCAATACGGCCTCCAAAATAGCCTGCCGACAAGCCAATAACAATACCCAGTATTAATTGCACGGCAACGGCTAAAAAACCAATCGTTAGCGATAAACGAGAGCCATAAAGAATCGTTGATAAAACATCTCGGCCTTGGTCATCGGTACCTAGTATGAAGCGTGTATCGCCATCCTCTAACCAAGATGGGGGGAGCTCTGAATCCATTAAATCTATCGCATTTAAGTCATAGGGATTCGTTGGTGCAATCAATGGAGCGAACAGTGCAGCTAAGAAGAACGCTAAAAATAGTGCAAAGCTCAGCATGGCGACTTTATCTCTTAAAAAGTAGTAAATGAGATCCGAGTCTTTAAAGCTTCCAGCGAGAAGGAACATGTGAAGAGGTGATGTTATTCATAATTAAGCGCCTTTACCGGTAATGTTTACAGTTGGGTTAATGATCCCATATAACAAGTCGACAATGGTATTTGTGACTACAAAAATTAAACCTACAAAAATGACATAGGCGGTAATTAAGGGGGTATCAACGCGGTTTATCGCTTCTAAAAAGAGGAATCCAGTGCCAGGCCATTGGAATACCGTTTCCGTTAAAATGGTGTAAGCGACCATTGTGCCGATTTGTACGCCACCAACTGTAATAACGGGTAACATAGTGTTTTTAAGCGCATGTTGATAATATATTTTATTCATCGACAAGCCTTTCGCCGTGGCAAATTTCACATATTCTGAGCTCAACGCTTCGAGCATTTCAGAACGTACCAAGCGAATAAATAGTGGCATCATTATTGAAGATAATGAAATGCAGGGCAAAATAAGGTGTAACAGCCCATCTTTTGTTAAATAACCAGTTTCCCAACCTAAAATATTAACGGTTTCTCCCCGGCCATAGGAAGGTAACCAGTTAAGTTCTATTGAGAATAAGTACATAAGTAATATTGCTGTTAGGAATACAGGTACAGATATACCTAGGCTACTCACGGCCATGATGATTTTAGTCCATGTACTTTTAGGATTTATTGCTGAGTAGACACCGAGCGGAATGGAAATGAAAATAATCAGCAAGGTCGCGCCTAATACTAATTCAAGGGTTGCTTGTAACTTACTTAAAATAATTTCAACCGCTGGTTTTTTGAAGAAATAGGAGTTCCCTAAATCACCTTTTACGGCATTACTGATAAAGCGAGTATATTTGGTCAGATAAGGGTCATTGAGACCTAATTCATTACGTAATACTTGTCGTTGTTCTTCTGATACAGATTGCCCGACTAATTCACGTAATGGGTCTCCTAGATTATCCTGAATAGCGAAGGCTACCAGACTGATCACAAACATCACTATCAGAGCCTGAAATAGGCGCTGGACCAAAAACGTAAACATTGATATATCCCTTTTATAAAAATAATGTTTTATATGCCCGATGCTCAGACATAAGATTATTTGCAGATAAAAATATGGCCCTAAATGAATATTTAGGGCCAGTTATTATGGTTATAAACTCATAAAAATATTATTTAACGACTAGGTCACCAAAGTATGGGAAGTTCATAGCATTAACAATAGGTGCTACTTGTAAATTAGATTTTGCTCCCCAAGCTAGGTTTTGCCAGTGTAGAGGAACAAATGCAGCCTCATCATATAGAATTTTTTCAACACGTTGTAACATTTTAGCACGTAGTGCAGGATCTGTTTCCATGTTAGATTTATTAACTAGATCATCTACTTCTGAGTTTGAATAGTGACCACAGTTATAGGCTCCTTTACCTGTTTCTGCGTTACGAGTCATGGTTAAGAACTCTGAAAAGTTAGCAGAATCTTCAGTATCTGAATGCCAACCTATCATCATCATATCAGCAGAGCAAAGATCGAATTCAGGCCAGTATTGTGCCTTTGGCAGGGTTTTAAGATCAACTTTAATACCAATTTTAGAGAGCATAGCAGAAGCTGCTTGTGCAATCTGAGCATCATTAACATAACGATTATTTGGTGCCATCATGGTTAGTTTGAAGCCTTTTTCATAACCCGCTTCTTTCATTAATTGCTTCGCTTTTTTAAGGTCATAACGAGGAACAAGTGCTGCGTCATAACCAGCATAACCTGCAGGTCCTTGTTGTCCTGCTGTTGTTGCAAAGCCTTTCATGATTTTTTTAACGATACCATCGTTATTAATGGCGTGGACAATCGCTTGACGAACACGGACATCTTTAAGTGCAGGATTACTTTCTTGATTCATTTGGAAAGTAATAATACGAGTGCCTGGTACTGTAATTAAGTCAACACCTTTGGTTTTTTCTACACGGTTATGGTCATTAGGTGCAACAGGATTGATTAAATCAACATCACCAGAAAGTAATGCAGCAACACGGGTCGCATTTTCTTTAATTGGCACTAACGTTAATTTATCAACATTGCCAGGTGATTTAGTATCCCAGTAATCTTTGAAACGCTCAAATACAACTTTAATACCTTGCTCACGTGATGTTACCGTGAAAGGACCTGTACCTGAAACATTTGTAGAAGCAAATGAGCCACCATGTTTTACAATGGCTGCTTTGTCTTTGCCATCCATTTCACCAGAGTAAAATTTGCTATCCATTGGAAAAATATAAGTCGCAGTTTGTAAAACTAACGGGTAAGGCTCACTCGATTTGAGTTCCACGGTATAGTCGTCAACTTTAACCATCGCGTCGTATGGTGCAAAAACACCTTTAAAGTCTCCAGAAATCTTTAAACGATTGAATGTCCAGATAACATCATCAGCTGTTAGGCTATTTCCTGAATGGAATTTAACACCTTTGCGCAGTTGGAAGCGGAAAGTGTTTGCGTCAATACGTTCCCATTTTTCAGCTATACGAGGTTCAAACTCTAACTCTTTAGTAAAACGAACAAGTGGATCAAATAACATGTGTGACATTTGTAAAGTGCCACCAGAAAGCTGCTCGTGTGGATCAAGTGAAACCGGATCCGCATCATAGGCTACTGTTATGTCTGCTGCCGCTGCTGAAAAACTCAGTCCTGCTGCAAATAAAGCAATTGCAAGTTTTGTTTTTAAAAATTTCTTTAAATAGCTCCTTTAATGGGGACATTTCCCTTTGGTTTGGTGGTTATTAGAAAATATTTCAACCTTGGATAAGCCAGCTTATCTTTTCTATGCGTTTTCTAATTTGTTTCTAAGCCCTTTAAATTCAGGCATTAATGATACAAGATGTTTACTATATTGATGTTGCGGATTGACAAACAGCTGTTCTGTTTCTGCAACCTCTACAAGTTGCCCTTGCTTCATCACGCCAATGCGATCGCACACTTGACGAATAACTGGCAAATCATGACTAATGAATAACATAGTTAGGTTTAGCTCATCTTGCAGATCTTTCAATAAATTAAGAATTTGTGCTTGTACTGATACATCTAATGCCGATGTAGGTTCATCACAGATTAATAGGCGAGGGCGTGTTGCCAATGCTCTTGCTATTGAGATACGTTGACGTTGTCCGCCAGAAAATTCATGTGGATATTTTACGCCAGCCATTCGGCCAAGACCAACATGATCTAAGAGGTCATGCACTATTTGCCGTATTTCAGCTTCAGATTTAGCTAATTTATGAAAGCGAATGGGTTCGGAGATAATATCGAAAATTTTCATGCGAGGATTCATTGACGTATAAGGATTTTGGAAAACCATCTGCATTTGTCTACGTATAGGACGGCGTTGGCTTTCTGATTTCAATGCTGTTAAATCAACGCCTTCGAAGGTTATTTTACCAGCATCGGCGCCATATAAGCCTGCAATAACGCGGGCAATCGTTGATTTACCCGAGCCTGATTCGCCAACTAAACCAAATGTCTCTCCTTCATTGATATGAAAAGTGACATTTTTAGATGCCTGTACATACTCTCGATGACTAGCAAAAAAAGAGTCTTTAGTAATAAATCGCAAACTAACATTTTCCACATTGAGTAGCGGTCCTGTGTAGATTTTTTGATCTTCGCTTTGTCCTAGCCAATGATTTTTAATATCGAGTTGCTTCATTTCACTGGCTTCTTCGATATAACTGACAAGTGGGAATCGGTCTAGTTTGATATCCGAGCGGGGCACGGCTGATATCAAGCTGCGAGTATAGTCATGATCTGGATCGCCAAGTACTTTTGCCGTAGTGCCAAATTCAACTAAATCACCACGATACATAACCGCGACTTTATCGGTCACATTAGATACTACGCCCATATCATGAGTAACTAGCATACAGCCAACATTTTTTTCAACACAGAGTTGACGTATAAGGGTCAGTATTTGATCTTGAATAGAAACATCGAGGGCAGTGGTAGGTTCATCAGCAATAATTAAATCAGGTTCTCCAGAGAGGGCGATAGCGATAACAACACGTTGCCTCATCCCACCTGAAAATTGATGGGGATACTGTTTGATGCGAATATGTGGCTCAGGAATGCCCACTTGTTCCATTAAACTAAGCGCACGGGAAAAGGCATCTTCGGGTGATACATCTAGATTAGCCAGAATGGTTTCAGTTATTTGCTGTTCGACGGTAAAAAGAGGATTTAAGGAGGTCATGGGATCTTGAAAGATGAAACCAATTTTAGAGCCGCGAACAGTGCGCATTTGATTTGTAGACAAGCCCGAAATTTTTTCACCATCGAGATAAATATCTCCATTAGCAATAACACCTGGTGGGCTTAAAAGGTCAATTACAGCATTCCCTACAGTTGATTTTCCCGCCCCTGATTCACCTACGACACCTACAATTTCACCTCTTTCAATAGTTAAAGAAAGCGATTTAACGGCGGCGTGAACGCCATGCCGAGAAGGGTATTCAATGCGAAGGTTTTTTACTTCTAATAAAGACATTATTTGCTACCTGCAACTTAATAAACATTTACCAAGTTTTAAAAGTTATTCTATCCTATTGTCAGCCAAATTGCTGACACAAGTGGATAATATTAACAAGAAATTCAATTAGCTCAATACTCTTCACATAAAAATGACATAATCATTCCATTTGTTCCTATGTTAAATTTAAATGTCGAATAATTTTACGACTCTTAAATAGTCAAAATATGAAAACAATTAAATACAACGTGTTATGTATGTGGTATTAAATTTGCTTTAAGTTTACTTCAACTTATCAAATGGAATTACATATGAACAAATTTATAAAAAGTGCATTATCTATTTCCGTGCTTGGCTTTATCTCTTTGCAAGCTCAAGCTGGTGTTGTTTTTTCATTCACTGAGTCTGGTGGTAATGTGTTAATGAATTCATCTGGCGTACTTAATACGGCTGAATTGGATTTCCTCACCGTCAGGATGGGGCGGGGTTGGTGTTGAGACCAACGCTTCGCAACAATCCGACATAATGGGGGATACTACTATGGGCGGGCTAGATGTGGCATTTGGTTTTCACGATGGTACTGATTTCAGCCCTTGGATAGGGGATATGTTCACTACTTCGAATTTTGGTTGGTCAACGAGTGGGACGACTCAATTCGCCACCTATATTATGGATCCTCTTCGCACTCCTGGAATTGGCATATCTTCTGCTGATTTGATTGGTGATTTTTGGACGCCAGATGTTTCTTGGTCTAAGTCTGGAACTTTTGCAAATCTTGGTTTGACTGCTGGCGATTACACAATCACTGATGTTTTAACAGGGGAGTTTATATCAATTAAAATTGGAAATGTCACCTCAGCAGTCCCAGAGCCTACATCCTTCGCATTGGTGTTACTTGGCCTTGCTGGTTTAGTTTTTTCACGAAGAAAATCAATCTAAAAAATATATTCTTATTGATAAAAAGCATTGACGATGATCAATGCTTTTTTATTTTCAAAGTATATTCAACCTGCATAAGCTAGATATGTGATTTTAGCAGTATAACTAAAGCTCTCTTTTTTATTCGCTAAATAGCTCCTGCCAATATCATAAAGTCATTTAAGTCAATATTTCTAACTTCATGCTGTCGTTTTTTACTCTCAGGTCTATCTTGGTGATTAAAATAATAGATAGCAGCGTTTCTGCTGTTACTCTAGCATTTTTCCTCAACCAGCTACGACCAAAATATTATGCTGATTGGTATAAGTATAAATAGGTTGGTGCAGGTAAATATTAGATTTAAATTTTTACAAAAAAAAGCCAGTGAGGGAGCCCATCACTGGCTTTTTATCCTGTTCACTTTAAAGATGGGGGTTACTGTCCATCTCTTGCTTTAAGGGCGTCGACAAAGGTTTTTCTAGCTGTTGTCGATCCTTCTGATTCTGCTTTATTCACTAATTGCAGAGCTTTAGCTGTTTGTTTAGCGGCAACGGCATCTTTAATTTGTTGGTTGATATCTTTTTTTACCTCTACACGAGTTTGAGGTGTTTTATTGTTATCAAGCGCATCAAGGAACGTCTGTCTTGCGCTTGGCGAACCCGCAGCTTCCGCTTGATCAACCAATGCGAGCGCTTTCGCTATCTCATTGACAGAAATCGCATCAATAATTTCTTGGTTATATTCTTGTTCACTGAGTACTACTGTTTCGTTGCGTTTTTTAAGTGCATCGGTGAAGGTCGTGCGAGCCGTTGTGGAACCTATAGATTCAGCTTCATGTACCAGCGTTAGTGCACGAGAAATTTCATTATCTGCAATTGCAGCTAAGATTTCCGTGTTGTAGTGTGCATCTTGTTCCGATATAGACTCTGATTTAGGCTCGATTGATAAAAGGTTTGCCAATGGATTGTAGCCATTTTCACTATCCGTTGTTGTATTTTTACTCGCAACATTAAGCTCTATTAAACCAGTTGCAGAATGGGGGATAATCGGATCTGGGATCTCTGGTGGTACTGTACTGTGAGCAATAGCAAAAGCTTTCGCAGGGTGGATTATGGTTGTGCCTCCCTTCATGTTTTCTGGCGAAGTATGGAATAAAATATAAGTTTCATTCGCAGGATTATTCGCTTGTTGGCGATATATAGTTAATGAAGCGAATAGCCTGTCGCCTTTTAATACCTTAGCTTCTTTATAAATAAATTGTCTGGCTTTGATGGTACGAGTCACTTTAAAGTTGGCATCTAATAATGTTACTTCAGGCATTAACACTGAATCAAATATTAAACTATCCATCTCTAATCTTAATTCTTGGCTTTTACTTGTTATTTTATAGGCTTCAACAAAGCTTTTGCCGTTAGCAAAATTATAAGCTTGTGATTGATCTGTAATCGCGATGCTTAGCGGCCCATCACTCTTTATCTCTTTATATTTTAATTGTTGAAAAGTAGTACAACAAACGGTTTTGTTTGCTAATTCATTGCGGGCTTTTGCTATTGGTTGAAACGCATTTGTATTTGCTTCTTGAGTCGCTTCTAATGAATAATTTGAACAGCTTGCGAGGAGTAAGCTAGTAAGTAAAATAACAGAGGATTGTCTGATAACCATATTCCATATCCTGATTTGAAGAAAGACCATGACTATAACGACATTTATCGAAAAATCCAGTAGTAATAGTCGTAATGGTTTGAGACAAGGTAATATATGCGTCTGGTCTCAAAATTTATACTTACCCAAAGTCACTATGGATGCGGTTTTTATTAGTATGAGCAGATTTTTTACGATTAGGAATAGTTATCAATTCGGCTGTGCATGTTATCCTTATCAAATTGTATTTGAATCATTGAGGATTGCTTAAATGTGCGAACTATTAGGCATGAGTGCCAACGTACCGACTGATATTTGTTTTAGTTTTAGTGGATTAGTTAAACGTGGTGGTGATACTGGGCCACATAAGGATGGTTGGGGAATTACCTTTTACGAAGGAAAGGGGTGTCGTAGTTTTAAAGATCCTCGACCAAGTTGCGATTCACGTGTTGCGCAGTTGGTAAAAGAGTATCCCATTAAGAGCAAATCCGTTATTAGCCATATTCGCCAAGCCAATAGAGGGGGGGTGAGTTTGGAAAATACCCATCCATTTACACGCGAACTATGGGGAAAAAATTGGACCTATGCGCATAATGGTCAGCTAACAGGCTATGAAGCCCTGCCAATGGGGCGTGCATTGCCCGTTGGTGAAACGGATAGTGAGCGTGCATTTTGTTGGATTCTTGAACAAATATCTGAAGATTATTCCAATGAGCCTACAGATATGTTGCCAGTGTTTAAAAAAATCGCCAGTTATGCTGATACGCTCCGTAAAATGGGGGTGTTTAATATGCTTTTAAGCGATGGTGAATACGTTATGTGCTATTGCACGAATAACTTGCATTGGATAACGCGGCGCGCTCCCTTTGGTAAGGCACAGTTGATCGATGAGGATATGACCGTTGATTTTCAGCAGGAGACATCGGATAGCGATATTGTTACTGTTATTGCAACTAGACCATTAACGAAAGATGAACAGTGGGTAAAAATGTCCGAGGGTGAATTTTGCGTTTTTCATTTCGGTGAACGTATTTTATAAGGGGGGATAAATTATTTTTTCCTTTTAATCATCCTTTATGGGCTTAATTGAGTGGCGTAGATAGTTTGTTTTTCATTAAAATCAGCGTCTTTTAGTCTTTTTTTTTGCATAACTTTAACCATGTATTATACTCGTTTTACTTGCTGTTATTTAAATGAGGTTAGTTATGTTCAATTTTAAAAAAGCGTTACCTGCTGCATCTTTATTGCTAATTGTCTCTGGCTGTTCAACAGTCGATGTAGGGCCTGTTCAGAGTAAAATCGACGCCGCTAAATCAGGTCCTGATGGTGCTTGTATTGTTGCAACACATCAAGCTGCCATGGATATAGCTAATGCAGAAGCAATTCTTGATGGACGTGAGAAGGTAAGACAATCAACCTATGATAAAGCAATGGCTGCAGCCGACTCGGCAGTTGCAAACCGCGCTATTGTTGAGGATACCTGTTATGTTCGTTCAGAAGAATTAGCCGGAGTTTTTACTGCTCATCTTGAAGAGTATGCAATGTTTCGAGCAAAACTCCATCAAGTGGGGGATATTTTGCGTGGTGTTACTTTCCACGTAGGGTCTTCTGATTTGACGGACGAAGCTAAAACTGTGTTAAATATTTTAGCTAATAACTTAATGAGACAACCGAAGAAAGCCGTTGTCATTGGTTTCTCATCTAATACAGGTGATGCTAAATCGAACTTGATGTTATCGCAAAAACGAGCTGAAAGCGTTGTTGCTTATTTAGTTTCTAAGGGAGTTGATGGTAATTTGTTACTCGCGACAGGTTATGGTCAAGCTTACCCGATTGCGAGTAACGACACCGCTGAAGGTCGTACTGCCAATCAGCGTGTAGAAATTAAATATTTAAATCAATAAGATGTATTGTATCGTTTAATCGATAACTATTGATAATAAATGTTAAGCCCTCGATATTGAGGGCTTTTTTAATGGCTTCCCCAAACGCGATGAATAGTTATAAAGTATGCGTCAAATTGCGCTATACCTTTTATTTTTCATATTCACGCTTCATCTGCCAATCTTCAAGTTCAACTAAAACAAGTAGGGCTCCATGACCACCGAATTCAAGGGGGGCTTGATGAAAGGCTAAAATATCAGGATGTTGGGCCAACCATAATGGCACTTGTTTTTTTAACACATATTTACCGACACCGTGCATGACGCTACAGCAGTATAGTCCCTCTTTTTTGCAACATGCAATCAAAGCACCGAGCTCGCGCTTAGCTTCCTCTTGAGTTAATCCATGTAAATCTAAAATAATTTCGGGTGCAAAATCACCACGTCTTAACTGTTTTATTAAATATTTTTGAGCATCTTGTCGGATATAACGAACCGGTCCCTCTTCGGCAAGGTGTGGCTCAAAGCCATCGGAGAAATGTTCACTCTCAAAGGAAGCAATAATAGTTTTTTGAATTACCTGTTTTTTCTTATTGTTTTTAGGCGGTAGTTTTATGGTATCCTGTTTTAATTTTTTAATACCAGAAAACTCTGCACTGAATAGTGAAAAATCATCATTTTTAGTTTTATCGGTCATGGTCTTTCCAAAGCGCTATTTTGATGTCAGTAGTTTACCCCAATTACATTGAAAATGTGATTGCTATTACCTAATTGGAGTCTACATTGGATAGCATTTTAAAAGAAGAAGCGGTTAATGAGTTATTAACAATTCAAGACATGATCCGCTGGGCAACCACTGAATTTAACCGTGCAGGGCTTTTTTATGGGCATGGTGCTGATAATGCGTTAGATGATGCAATGCGCTTAATTTTGCCATCACTTAATTTACCTTTTTTTGCTAGTAGTGAGCTTATCAGCGGTCGTCTTACTCGTCGCGAACGGGAAATGTTAGTTGAGCTGATTGTTAAACGTATTGATCAACGTATCCCCGTCGCCTATTTAACCAATACGGCGTGGTTTTGTGGATTAGAGTTTTATGTTGATGAACGCACATTGGTGCCACGCTCTCCCTTTGCTGAATTAATTGAAGCGCGTTTCACTCCTTGGTTAAAGCAGTCACCGCAACGTATTTTGGATCTTTGTACAGGCAGTGGCTGTATCGCTATTGCCTGTGCCTATGCCTTCCCCGATGCAGAAGTTGATGCGGTGGATATTTCTGATGATGCCTTAGAAGTTGCTGATATTAATATTCAAGGGCATGGTTTAGAGCAGCAAGTTATTCCGATGTTATCGGATCTATTTTCCGGTGTAGAAAATGAAAAATATGACTTAATCGTATCAAATCCACCTTATGTTGATGCGCAAGATATGGCAAACTTACCTGAAGAATTTAAACATGAACCTGAATTAGGGTTAGCATGTGGTTACGATGGTTTAGACTTAGTTCGAAAAATGCTTTCTCAAGCGGCAGATAGACTCAACGACGGCGGTTTATTGTTTGTCGAGGTGGGTAATTCACAGGTTCATTTACAGAATAATTATCCAGAGATTCCATTTACTTGGATAGAGCTTGCTAACGGTGGGCATGGTATATTCGTGTTAACTAAAGAACAACTTGATGATATTTCAGTTAGTTTATAACCTTGGTTTAATTTATTTATAGTAGGAAAACAAATCATGGCAGGAAGCAGTATTGGCCAACTTTTTAAAGTGACCACTTTCGGCGAAAGTCACGGGGCCGCATTAGGATGTATCGTAGATGGTATACCACCTAACTTAGCTATTTGTGAAGCTGATTTACAGCACGATTTAGATAGACGTCGTCCTGGGCAGTCGCGTTATACTACAATGCGTCAAGAGGGCGATCAGGTTAAAATTTTATCTGGTGTGTTTGAAGGAAAAACAACGGGCTGTAGTATTGGTTTATTAATTGAGAATACCGATCAGCGCTCTAAAGATTATTCAGCAATTAAAGACTTATTTCGTCCTGGACATGCCGATTACACCTATCATCAAAAATATGGACACCGTGATTATCGTGGTGGTGGGCGTTCATCGGCACGTGAAACTGCAATGCGCGTAGCTGCAGGGGCTATTGCTAAGAAATATTTATTTGAGCAATTTGGCATTGTCATTCGCGGCTATTTAAGTCAACTTGGTGATATTACACCGGATCAATTGAATTGGGATGAAGTTGAAAATAATCCTTTTTTCTTTCCCGATGCAAGCAAAATATCCGCGCTTGAAGACTATATGAAAGCGCTGATTAAAGAAGGGAACTCTGTCGGAGCAAAGGTCTCCGTGGTTGCATCTGGCGTACCTGTCGGGTTAGGTGAGCCTGTATTTGACCGTTTAGATGCAGAATTGGCTCACTCATTGATGAGTATCAATGCCGTAAAAGGGGTTGAGATAGGAGATGGTTTTGCCGTTGCCAGTCAAAAAGGAACTGAACATCGTGATGAAATGACGCCAGAGGGTTTTTTATCGAATCATGCTGGTGGGATTTTAGGCGGTATTTCAACGGGGCAGGATATTATTGCTCACATTGCGTTAAAGCCAACATCGAGTTTAACGATTCCCGGACGTACCATTACCACTGATGGCGAAGCCACTGAGATGATAACTAAAGGTCGTCATGATCCCTGCGTTGGTATTCGGGCGGTACCGATTGCTGAAGCGCAAATGGCAATTACCTTATTAGACCATTTGTTACGCCATCGTGCACAAAATTTACATGTGCATACCAATACGCCTTTCCTTAAATAATATAATAAAATAGGGCGCTATTAGCGCCCTGTTTTATTATGCGCCAATTGAGCACACCTAAACATTTGATTGATGTAAATCAACAAAAAGGTTTGGGTGTCCGATTTCTTGAATAGCTTCGATTAATTGAATGGAAGAAACAGTTTCATGTTTTTCAATCGGAGGTTATTATAGTTAAAGTATTTTTAACTATTTGTAAAAAAGGGAAAATATGCCTCCGATAGTCGAATTCTCCGAAAAAGGAAAACCACAAATAAAGCGAGTGGATACATTTTGCTCTCTTCTTAATTATGAGCTTCCTTCAGAAGATTCAAGTTTTTCGGGTTTATTAGAACAATTCGATAAAATAATCAAAGATAAACATCCTCAAGTAACGTCCGGAGCATTAAGTAATTGTCATGGTGATTGGTATGAATGGATGTTAGCAGCAAATGCTTGGAATTATAGGATCAAAAACAATAAAAACTTAATTCTCCTTCTTTTACCAAATGTATCAAGTTTTGACGTGGCGGCACTATATAACGATGAGCTGTATGGTTATATTAATGATCTACTATTAAAGGTAAAGAAAACTGCTGATGTACAATTAATAACTTCCAACCCTGATTTTGTTATTATTGATACAACAAATATTAAACTTGATGGTGAATTCCAAAAAAGTATTTCAGGTTTTACCCCTGACTCAATAGATAAGTTAGAAAAAAGCTATCAGCATTTTATTGGTAAGTGTTCATTTGAAAATATATCAGGCTATCTTTCAGTCAAAACAACATTTCGACCTGATCGTAGGCTGCAATTGTCGCATGAAGGTTCTCTTATGAAGGCAACATATGTGCACCTTCAAACTAGAGATTGGGTTATTAATCCTAAGGGTTTAAAATACTACGGCGCTGCAACAAAAATATCTGACGCAGATCGGCGTGGATTACGAACAGTGGCGACACACTCTATTCTCGATGTTCAAGCCACCCCACAAGCTGCGGTTGATGAGGTGTTTACCATTAATAGCAATTCAAATTGCGATGACGCTTTTAAAATCATTCTCAATGAGTAAAAGAATCAAGATATTTCTTAACTGTACGAGCAAGTCCTAAGCTTGCTACGTACGGAACTCCATTCCCTATAGTTTTAAACATATTCGATAAAGTCATCGTATCAGGAAAAGAAAAGTCTTTTGGCAGTGACTGAATAGCTAAAGCTTCAGCTGCTGATAATCGTCTACTTTTATAAGGGTGTAAATGAACTTCATTGTTTCCATAAGCAGCCGTCGGTGAGTATCTCCATCTATGTAATCTTTTAAACGATTTTTTAGAATCATCTCCTTCGTCAATTACTTGAAACTTAGGTAATGCAGCTCTAGGCACAAAATGATGCTTAGAGTTAGGGTGGGCATTAACATTATTCTTATTGAACCAATATTCAACTGTTAATTCTTCATATTTTTTAATTTCAGTTGGAATTGTTTTTTCACCATTTTCTTTGTATATATCACGAGTAGGCCATTCTATTTTTTGAAATATTAGATTTCTATCGTACTTCAATTCAGATTGCCAATTAAAATCCATTTCTAATTGTTCATTATTTTTAGAGTTAGATTTGGACTTTTTTATTCCAAAAAGTAATATTCTATCTCTATCTTGAGGCGCGCCATACTCAATACAATTTGTCAATCGATTTGTTAGTATATAACCAGCTTCTTCTAACTCTAATTTTACTTTTTCAAAAAACTCTCTATGTCTCGCAGTGCGCCATAAGCCTTTAACGTTTTCAAATATAAAAAAGTCCGGGCTGAACTTAATTATTCCATTAACGTAAACTTGTGTTAATCGACCATTTTCACCATCTTTACCTTTATTCTTTCCTGCAACAGAGAAATCAGGGCATGGAGGCCCACCAATAAAACCTATTAACTCATTTTGTTTTTTTGCATTATTAACTGTTTCTAAAAAGGATTCTTTTAAATCTCCTTCTACTAATTCTTCAATACTCTCATTGCTATATCCAAATTGAGGTTCAGAAATCCCCATTGAAGAACGGCTATATTTATAAGCGTCGAGAAATGGTTTGTGAAATTCGTTGACATACTGGACATCGAAGCCCGATTTTTCAAATCCGAGGTCTAAAAAACCACTGCCGGAGAAGAAAGAGAACAATATTGGCTTAGACATTAAGCAACCTTTGGTATAATAAGAGAATTACAAATATTATTACGCACTGAGTGCGCAACGTCAAGAGATTAAGATGCTATTTTGTCATAAATTACAGAAGAAGAAAGAAGAATTAAAAGTAAGCCAAAAAGTACTTTGCTCTATATTATATGACGTTCCACAAAGAACGTTGCAGAGTTGGTTAAAAGGAGATAAAGAACCTCCTTTGTATCTTCAGGAGCTAGTTTTTTTCAAACTTAGTGATGTAATAACTGATCAGTGTGCAAAAAAAACATAAAAAACAAGAATAGGTGTCGCGCAGCCGACACCTTATTCGGGTGTTGAACAAGCCCGATCTGGAATAATACCGCCAATTGAGGACACCCAAACATTTGATTGATGCAAATCAATCAAATGTTTGGGTGTCCGATTTTGTTGTTTTGCCTACATTAACCCAAGGGTTAAGCCCTTAAACCGCAATAATCCAACCAAATTAGCCTCATAAACACGTTTACAATTCAATTTAATCAATCATTTATTGAAAAGTGAATAATCTATTTGAATCTCAAGTAAATGTGAATTAATGTTATTTTTATTTTAAATAATCAGGCTGAAAATGAGAAATTCTACAGCCTCGTTATGTTTCAGGCTCAGAGAGCGCGATTTACATCCATGCTTTTATGTAAAATACGCACAATAAGTATCTGATTTTCTTTATGCTCTTTGTAATAAATAACATGATTAGCCTGAGGGTACTTACTATAACCTTCTCTAATATAATCGCAGTTAATTCCGATTTCGGGGGCATCTGCTAATAATTGAAATGAGTTATCAAGTATTCTTAAATAACTATTTCGTTGCGCTTGACCCCATGTTAATTGGGTGTATTTTGCAATTTTTATTAAATCTGATTTTGCTTTACCTGATAATACGAATTTCTTCATTAGTGATTGTCTTTATCAAGTTCAGCTATTAATGAGTCATAGCTATACTCAACGGTGCCACTTTGTTCACCTTGAACTAGCATAGTACGTAAATTAAGTAGTTTGGTTTCTTCATCTTCTAATGCTCGCAAACCAGCTCTAAGCACTTCGCTTGCTGAACCGTAGCGACCTGAATGAAGTTGTTGGCTTATAAATTGATCAAAATGATCACCTAAAGTAACGCTTGTATTTTTAGCCATAGTTAAAACCTTTTTAGTTAATACCAATATGTATTGGATTATGGTATAAAAAACATAACAAGGCAATTAAATCGGGGGAAGATTACGCATAACGGCTGTAGGCACCAATAGGGGGACACCCAAACATTTGATTGATGCAAATCAATCAAATGTTTGGGTGTCCGATTTTTTCGATTTTTTTGCCGATTTTTTTGTTTTTTTTTAACCATCTAATTTGCTATATAAATGACATGGGTAAAAAAGCGCCGCTATTATTGTTAATCGCGGCGCTGTTTTATTATAAAAAATCGAGTGAAGAGAGTTGAAAGGTCGGATCTAAATCATAGAGTTCTTTGGTCAATGCTTGACGAGCTTTAAACGCTTCAATTTCTCGCCACTTTCTCACTTTAGGGGCTTTTTTTCTCGTGCTGAGATGTAATAAGTGAGTGCTATCTACCTCAAAATAGTGGTTGTCGTATTGCATATAATATCCTTATTTAGAATGATAAATACTCTTCGATGAAGCTGATAATAAGGGGGAATTGTTGCAAAAATATGACCATGCTTAGTTTTTGCCGTGATCATAAATTTTTATTTTGGAGTGGATGTGAACCGTAAACTTGTTAGCTATTATGGGCAAATTTTAATGCCTTTGAAATTTATAAAAAAGCCCTAAGTTGACGGTTAACAACTTAGGGCCATTTATCATCTTGTTTGCGTGGTTAGCCGAATAGCTTACCAAGTTCACCTTTAAGTTTGTCCTCTATTTTTTTACCTTCTTCTTTGAGTTCATCACTCGATTTGTCTTGCTGCTCTTTTAGTTTATCCTTTGCTTTATTCTCAAGTTCTTTGCCTTTCGCTTTCAGTTGTTCATTCAACGCGCCATCCATATCAAGGCTAAATTTTGGCTCAGAGAAAGAACCTTTGATCAACATTGGGATGGTAATGCCATTTAGGTCGTAGACTTCTGTTTTTTCATCGCTTTTAGATAGTGGGGTAATACTTAACTTATAGTCTAATGATTCTTTTAAAATATCAGCTAATCCCGCGCCATCTAAACGCATGACGGGTGATAGCATCAATAGCTTTTGGTTATCAACTTGTCCTTTTTGGATAGTAAAATTCCCTTTTAACGATGCAAAATCAGTCTTTTTAATGCTTTTTTCCGTTGGTAGTTCTTTACCTTTTATTTTCGCTTTCAGTATGCGTATTTCCTGTGGGACATTAACCCCATATATCTCGCCATCTAATAATGTAAAATCACCTTTACCCATTAAACCTGCTTTTATTTTACTACTGGTTAATCCTGTACCTGAGCCTGAAAAATTAAAGGCCGTTTTACCGCTTAGGAAATCTATCTTTGCAGCATCGGTTAATAACTGACGTATGACAACATCTTTAAGAGTGGTCGAAATGTTGTACTTATTCATTCCTTTGGCATCATCGACAAGGGCGTTAACCGTTAGTTGACCATCGTATAACAAGGCGGTTAGCGGTTTAATTTCGGCTTTACCTTTGTTCACTAAAACCTTCATATCAATTTTGCCTATTTTAATCTCATTGGCTTTTATGCCTGCAATTGTTAAAGCACCATTAACATCAAGCGTGTTTAAAAACGCTAAATTGGGCTCAATTTCCGCTGCTGGATCGGCGCTATTTTGATCTGCCCCTTCAACGTCAGCGGTTTCCGATTTTGCAGGAAGATAGGGCGTTAGATCCCATTCATTACCCTGCAAATCAAAACGAACCTTCGTTGTGTTTGTCGTTTGTACTGAAAGCTTGCCCTGTAATTGAATATCATCAACCGCGAGGGTTAAATCGGTAATATCAGCTTTTTTGCTGGGGATGGTATAAGTTATATTACTGCTGATTTTGCTTGATAACTTTTTATTAGGTAGTGAGTCGCCTGCAAATAAAGTCTCTAAATTCAACCCATTTAATTGGATGGTTGAGAGATCGGGCGAAACCATTAATTGTGCTTGTAACTCTGCTCGTCCGTAAATTTTATCAATGACGATATTGGTGATAATTAATAAATCAGTCGCTTTGCCAAGTTCAAATGAGCCCAATTTAATTTGCTCTATAGTAACTTCGGTTTTAGACCCGACGGTGAGATCTTGCACCTCTATGATTGCATCATTGATATTGATGCCTGCCAATTTAATGGTATCGAGGGTTACTGAATTATTGTTAGCACTATCACTGCTCTCTGTTTTGTTATTCTCTTTGGCCGTTGTATTACTGCTTGCTTGCTTAGGTACCATATTATCTAGATTTGATAAGCCATTTTTATTCGTAATTAAGTTGAAACGTAGGCCATTTAAGGTCAGTTCCCGATCTGGATTTCGCCTTTAAATAGTGGCATTAACGCTAAGCTTACCGCTGCATCGTTAATTTTTGCTAAATTTTTACGGTTGAATCCATTCGGGTTGAGTAGCTCAATTTCACCACTACTAAACCCTAACTGAGGGTAAAATGTCCACCCCAGATCGCCATTAATGAGTAAATCACGGTTGATCGCTTTTTTTACCTGAACCTGGATCTCTTCTTTATAATCATTCGGATCCACGAGTGTGAATAAAAGAATAGCGGCAAGGATAAATAGAGTTAGCACTCCAACAAATAATTTTATAAAGAGTTTCATTACAACGTCCTTTGTGATTGGTTTATAAAAAGTATAAACGCTTTTTATTATAGTTTATAAAAACATTACTTCGCTGCTAATTTTAGCATATATATCAATGATATTATAAAGCGAAGATAAAGCTAGTTAAGTAAAGAATCGATGCTACTGTGTCTCTCATGGAGGTGCTCGCCTTAGTGAGATGGCGATTAATCTATCAAGGTTGCTTTAGCTGCAATATCTTCCGGCAGTGTGATGCCATACTTTTGTAAGCCATGGCGGCTAAATATATATTGCCCTCTTTGGGCTGTTCTAGGTCTTAATAAAGACATTTTTTTGTCTGTAGTTAATACCTCTTTGGCCATTTCTGCTGCTATTTTTCCTTGCTCAAAGCCAACGAGGACTAATCCTCCAATTGCTTTATCTTCTCCTACGGAAAAATCCCAAAATGCAAAGGGAGGAATTGGCGTGTGGTTGACGCTCCAATTGATAATTGTATCTTCTGAAATATGTTCGCCTTTATCGTTAGTAAGGGTGTGATAGGTGCCAATAAATAGTGCGTCATAATTATTTTCATCTGCATTATTTATCTCCTCCTGCCAAATTTCCCAGTTACCGATAAGTTTTATTTCTACTTCTATCGATGATACTTTTATCTTAGTCGAGTTCGCAAAGACCTCATTTAAAATGACGTGAGAAGTGGTACTGTTATCAAATAGGAGTAAGACGCGATTTACTTTTTTAGCAAGTACCTGAGCAATGGTTGGAATAGCTCGTTTAATGAGTGGTCGTTCTAACACTCCACAAATATTATCACTGGGATAGATATTGTAATTGCGAGGATTGTTATTTATTCCCAAATAGATGACCGGAGTTTGTGTTTGATTTAAACGTTCACCGAGATGGAGTAGTGCAATATCATCACCTAATATAACTAAATCAGGTTGTTTCTCCTCAAAAAATTCCCATGCTAAATTGGCTTGCTGTTGATACTGATATTTAGCTATTCGTTTGCCATTTATTTGGAAATAGATAAGTTCAAAGTCATCATTAAGTACAGATTTTATGCCTTCAATATAGCTTTGGTCCCAGCTGTGTTGACTGTGGTAACTTTCTATTATTAATATTTTTTGTTTTGCAAATATGGGGAAAGAAAAAAATAACAGTATGATATATAAAGCAAAGCATAATACTTTTTTCATATTACCTTCATTATTTAGTGCTTGTTCGCCTAATGTCTATTTTTAATATTGGAGAGTCGTATTCATTAGTATAACTATATTTGGGTATAGTATTTGATCTGGTTTATTAAAATGAGATATAAAGCAACAATAGCCATTATGAATAATGGCTATTGTTACCTCTAGTTCATGGCATTACTGTTACCACTTTTTATAACCTAAAAATTTACCATTCATGGTGATCACGACCCGATCGCCAGCAGGGTTTTCTTCTTTATCGACGCTAAGAGTGAAATCTATTGCACTCATGATACCATCCCCAAATTTTTCTTGAATAACATCTTTAAGCGGGAGTCCGTAAACTTGCATAATTTCATAGAAGCGATAAATTAAGGGGTCAGTTGGTACGGTATCAATGAGCCCTTTAACTGGATATTGCGTAAGCGCTTTAGTCCATGATAAATCAATTTCTAGTATGGAAAGTAAAGCTTGCGCTTCTTCAATTGATGCACTGGCTTGGCCATAGATAAGTGAAGCGGTCCATACTTCACTTCTGCCTAGCGCATCCCCGAGATCCGTAAAGGATAAGCCTTTATTTGATTTTGCCTCTAACAGTAGATTTGTTAAATCAGACATCATTCACCTCATTTTTATTGATTATGCACTTACCTGTGCATGGGGCTCTTTTACATTAAAGAAATTTGTAATAAGCGAAAACTATGCCATTTGCTTAATTAGATGTATTGATCGCCACGATACATGGTGTGGCACTCCCTTTGGTTGATGCGGTGCACCTTTTTAAGTTAACCGCAGGTTAAATTTTTGTTAAAAACTTAACCCAATTTAGTGCGAAACTGCATTTTCAGCACTGTTATGGTGCTTGTAAAAATATCATTTACTTATCGAACAAAATATTGCCATTAAAAATCAATTGCTTATGTCATTTTAATTTATTGGTATGTATGTTGCTAATCTGTTAATAGCGTGATCTAGGGCATGCATAAATAATTTTAAACCAATATACAGAGGATGTATTATGTCATATATAGAACCGAGTGAATTTGTCACCAAAATGGTTGATTCTGGTGAACAAAAAGTATACATGTCGACGAAAGACACCCTTATACGTGCATTTATGGCGGGGGCCATTTTAGGTTTAGCCGCTGTGTTTGCGATAACCGTGGCAACAAAAACAGGGAGTCCTATTTTAGGTGCTTGTCTGTTTCCAGTCGGTTTTATTATGCTTTATTTGATGAAATTTGATCTGTTAACGGGAGTATTTACGCTGGCTCCATTAGCGTTATTTGATAAACGTCCAGGTGTTACCGCTGCTGGCGTGCTTCGTAACTGGGGGCTTGTTTTTATTGGTAACTTTGCTGGTGCTTTAACCACCGCCTTTTTCATCTCGTTTATTCTAACCTATGGTTACTCTACGGATGGCGGCGCTTTAGCTGCTAAAGTAAGTAGTATTGGTGAAGCTAGAACATTAGGCTATCAAGAACATGGTCTAGGTGGTTGGATAACGATTTTTATTCGCGGTATGTTATGTAACTGGATGGTCTCCATGGGGGTTGTTGGAGCAATGATTTCCACCAGTGCTGGGGCTAAAATGGCCGCCATGTGGATGCCTGTTATGCTGTTCTTCTTCATGGGGTTTGAGCATTCAATTGTTAATATGTTTTTATTCCCTTTCTCTATGATCATGGGGGGAGACTTTACAGTTTATGATTACTTATTATGGAATGAAATTCCTACCGTATTAGGTAACCTTGTCGGTGGCTTGTTACTGGTTGGTTTACCACTTTATTTCACCCATGTTAAAACATCACCTGTGCGTAAAATTGCTTAATCGCTGTTGTTAATCGGCAGCCTTATTTAGGCTCTAAAGTGATAAGACTTTAGAGCCTTTTTATTTAGGGCACACTATAAAACATGGGCAGATCCCACGGTGAAAATCTCATTCGGGTAATAAAGGTAGGAGATAATTGATGGAGCAAGCGTTAGCTGTCAGCATTGGTCAAGCAACCGATAAAGGTATTAAAAAAATCAATCAAGATGCAATGGGATATGTTATCCCTAACGAACCTTTATTAAGTAGCAAAGGTGTTGTGCTGGCTATGGCTGACGGGATCAGTTCAAGTCATGTTAGTCAAATAGCCAGCGATACCGCTGTGGCAAGTTTTTTAGCAGATTATTATTGTACCTCTGATTCTTGGTCTGTTAACACATCGGCTCAGAAAGTCATTAAATCAATCAATCATTGGTTATATGCACAAACAGCTAATAGCCCCTATCGTTATGAAAAAGATAAAGGCTACATTGCGACTTTTAGCACCCTCATCATTAAATCTAATACAGCCCATTTATTGCACTGCGGTGATACCCGTATTTTGCGTATTTCAGATAATCAATTAGTACAATTAACCCAGGATCATCGCCGCGTTGTTTCTTCAGAAGTGAGTTATTTAACGCGTGCTTTAGGGATAGATCCCGCTTTAGATATTGATTATCACAGTGAAATTATCGCAGAGGGGGATCTATTTATTCTCGCTACTGATGGTGTCTATGAGTTTGTTAGTGAAGCGTATATATTAGCGACTATTGCAGAATTTGATAATTTAACGCTTGCCGCAGAGAGGATCATAGAGCAAGCGATGTTGTCGGGTAGTGATGATAACTTAACTATTCAGATTGTTAAGATAGAAAAATTACCCAATTATCAACTCAGCGAAGTTCAGCAGCATGTCTCAATGCTACCTTTACCGCCGAGATTAACAGCGAGAATGGTATTTGATGGTTATACGATTCTTCGTGAAATATATATAAGCAGTCGTAGCCATGTATTTCTAGCATCTGATATAGAAAGTCAGCAACTTGTGGTTATTAAAACCCCCTCAACGGAACTGCGTAATGATAAACAATACCTAGAACGTTTTATGCTCGAAGAGTGGATCGCCAAACGTATTAATAATCCGCATGTGGTGAAAGCAATAGAGCCAACTCGTAAGCGCAATTTCTTATATTTGGTGAGTGAATATATTGAAGGTATTTCATTAAAACAGTGGATGATAGACAACCCGCAAGCAACCATTAATCAAGTAAGAGATATTATTGGACAAGTTGCAAAGGGGTTGCAAGCGTTTCATCGACAAGAGATGGTTCATCAAGACTTACGCCCCGATAATATTATGATTGACCATAACCAGACCGTTAAGATCATCGATTTTGGTTCGACCTTCATCGCGGGAGTAACGGATATTAAAAATGAAGAAGCAGTAAGAGGTACTATGCGTTACTCTGCTCCTGAATATTTTTTAGGTGAAGTTGGCACTGCCCGTTCCGATATTTATGCACTAGCGGTCATTACCTACCAAATGTTATCAGGCCGTTTTCCATACCATGCAAAAATAGCGCAGGTAAGAAGTCTTTCGGCACAACGACGTTTGAGTTATACAAGTTTAATTAATGATGATACCGAATTTCCTATCTGGATTGACGACACCTTGCGTAAGGCCTTAAACGTTGAACCTGCAAAGCGTTACGCAGAGTTATCGGAATTCATACATGATTTAAAGCAGCCAAATAAGAGGTTTATAAATCGCACGAGTCGGCCACTCATTGAACGTAATCCGGTTCTGTTTTGGCAAGGTATGAGTTTTATTTTGTTGCTAATTATTGTTGCTCAGTGGTTAATCTAGTGCCGTAACTATTGTATGATGATGGCTATAGCAAATTGGCAAGGCGTGTTAACATCGCACGCATCATTATCATTAATTTAATAGCATAAGAAGTGTGTATATGGGCTCTATCTCTTTACTTGAAGAACTAACTCAAGCGTTGCAATGCTTACCTAGTGTTGGCCCAAAGTCAGCGCAACGTATGGTGTATCACCTGTTAGATAAAAATCGTCAAGGCGGCTTAAGGCTGAGCCATGTGCTAGAGCGGGCAATTCATGAGATTGGTCATTGCCAGCAATGTCGCACCTTCACGGAAACCGAGTTATGTAACATCTGTAGTAATGAGAAGCGTAATAATAGTCCGTTAATTTGTGTTGTGGAAATGCCCGTGGATGTTCTTGCCATCGAACAAACTGCGCTTTTTTCTGGCACCTATTTTGTATTAATGGGGCACCTTTCTCCTCTTGATGGCATTGGTCCAGAGCAGTTGGGCTTGCCTTTATTGGAAAGCCAATTAGCTAAGGGAAAAATAGAGGAGATTATTCTAGCAACGAATCCAACGGTAGAAGGGGAGGCAACGGCTTATTATATTGCGACCTTAGCAAAAAAATACAATATCGCCGTAAGCCGTATTGCGCATGGTGTGCCAGTGGGTGGCGAACTTGAATTTGTCGATAGTACCACACTGTCACACTCATTTTCTGGACGTTCTATTTTTTAAAATTCCCCAATTTTACCGGCTTTTTACTGCCAGTTAATTTAGCAACTTTTTTGCCGCTCGCTTTGTTGCTTTTGCTCGTTGATGAGTTTGCCTTTTTAAATTGTGCAGAACCCGAATGACGTGTGACTGCGCTTTGAGCTGGTTTATTGGTTGCAAACTGCTGTTGTTGTAGCACCCCTTGTTGCTCGTTACGCGATTCAGGCGGCACTAAATGTTGTGGGCTTTTACCTATCAACTTTCTCGCTAAACCCAGTTTTTTCAATGTTTCACGAATTAATGGCCAGTTTTCTGGTACATGGTAACGTAGAATTGCTTTATGAATTTTACGTTGACGTCCCCCTTTTGCGGTGAATACTTGCTCACTATCTTTTGATACTTTATGTAGTGGATTTTTTTCCGTATGGTACATGGTCGTTGCATTCGCTAAGGGCGACGGATAAAAATTTTGCACTTGATCTAATTTAAAATTATTCTCTTTTAACCACAAAGCAAGGTTAACCATATCAAGGTCTGTAGTACCTGGATGTGCAGAAATAAAGTAGGGGATCAAGTACTGTTTTTTGCCCGCAGCTTTGGAGTATTTTTCAAACATATTTTTGAACGCTTCATAGCTGCTCATGGTAGGCTTCATCATTTTATCTAATGGGCCTTTTTCCGTATGCTCTGGTGCTATTTTCAAATAGCCGCCAACATGGTGTTCAACGAGCTCTTTCACATAGGCAGGATCTTCCACTGCGATGTCGTAACGATCCCGATGCGATTAAAATCTTTTTGATACCAGATAATTTCCGTGCGCGGCGATATAAGCCAATCGTATGTTCATGGTTGGTATTCATGTGATGACAAATATCAGGAAAGACACAGCTTAAACGTCGGCAAGTTTGCTCCGCTTTGGGGCTTTTACATTTCAGACGATACATATTTGCCGTTGGCCCACCAAGGTCAGATATGACGCCTGTAAAGCCGGGCACGCTATCTCGAATCGTTTCTATCTCTTTGATAATCGAATCTTCCGAACGACTTTGGATCACTCGTCCTTCATGTTCGGTTATGGAACAGAAGGTACAGCCGCCAAAGCAACCACGCATAATATTAATCGAAAATTTGATCATATCGTAAGCGGGGATCTTAGCATCTCCATAGGCAGGGTGAGGAATGCGTTGATAGGGCAGTCCAAATACGCTATCTATCTCTTCCATGGTTAATGGATAAGCGGGGGGATTGATCCACACTAAACGTTCGCCATGATATTGCGCTAATGCGCGTGCACAACCGGGGTTGGTTTCTTGGTGCATAACGCGTGAAGCATGTGCATAAAGCACCTTGTCTTGACTGACATGGTCATAACTGGGTAATTGAATATAGGTTTTTTCCCAAGGCTTCTGCTTTGCTGGTCGATGCTGCTCAGGTTGAATCGTGATCACCTGTGTTGGAGCGTCATTAAGAGAAGGATCTGCCAGTTTTTGCGTGGCACAGGCAACGTTTATATCGGCATAGGGATTGATAATGGGGTCTATCTTGCCGAGTTGATCGACCTTACGAGAATCGAGTCCCTGCCAATTATCTAAGGGTTGTTTAATTAACACCGCGGTACCGCGAATATCGACCATCTCTTTAATTTGTTCACCCTGAGAGAGTCGGTAAGCCACTTCTAATAGTGGTCGCTCAGCATTTCCATAGAGCAAAATATCCGCTTTAGCATCGAGAATAACAGATCGACGTACTTTATCTGACCAGTAATCATAATGGGCGATACGGCGTAAACTCGCTTCAATGCCGCCGATCACAACGGGGACTGATTTATAAGCCTCTTTACAACGTTGCGTATAGACTAATACAGCGCGATCTGGGCGTTTGCCACCTTCATTATTTGGCGTGTAGGCATCATCATGACGCAGACGACGCTCAGCCGTATAGCGATTGATCATGGAGTCCATATTACCCGCAGAGACGCCAAAAAAGAGATTGGGTTTGCCCAGCTGCATGAAGGCATCTTTACTGCTCCAATCGGGTTGTGCGATTATCCCGACACGATACCCCTGCGCTTCAAGCGTCCGGCCAATAACGGCCATACCAAAACTTGGGTGATCTACATAGGCATCACCAACCACTAAGATAATGTCACAACTGTCCCAACCGAGTTGCTGCATCTCTTTACGAGACATAGGCAAAAATGGCGCTGCTTTTTCAGTTCGCGATTTATATTTGGGATATGAAAAAAGTGGCCTATCAGCTTGTAATAAATCAACGCTCATTGTATTTGCCTAACTTAACTTATGTTGGAATATAGAGAAGGGGATTCTAGCATATCTATGGGGGATTCTTAACCGCGAAGTTTATGTGGGTTAGAGGCGGCTTGAAGTTAATCCAACATAGTGGATTAACTTCAGCTGATATCTATAGTGGCGCGCTAAGTGGATCCGCTAATTTGCCAATAAGTTGATTACTCTCAAGGTTGACATTATGGAGCATAACATCAATAACATCACCCAGTTGTAATTCAGTTTGCGCACCCATTTTAACTTGTCCAAGTTCACGGCTACATTCTATCGCTTTAGCATCATTACTATTTTTCACTAACAAGCTTGCAGGAATAAAGAAGGTTGCACCGTTCTCCTGTACGCGGACACGTAGTCCAGCTTTAACGATATCAAATATCTCCGCTTTATAACGCCACTGTGATTGCTCCTGACTTTTAAGATACTGACAATAAAGGAGGTTATTGACATCTCTTTCAGCTAGACGTTGTAATTTACGAGCTTCATTAAGTAACAGACCAATATCATCAGCGACTTCGCAGCTCTCTGTTTCTAATAGGATTGACTTAATTAATCGGTGATTAACTAAATCACCATATTTACGAATGGGGGATGTCCATGTCGCATAATGCTCAACGCCCATGGTGAAATGCGCTTCTGGTTTACTTTTGGTGTCTGCATAGGCAAGCAGTTTACGTAGTCTATGGTCTAAATAGTTATTATGCAGGTTACTCACTTGTTGACGCATTTTGGTATAACCGGTTAACGTTGATAAAGCATCAACATCACTTTCTATACCATATTCAGCCAGTAATTCGACGGCTTTAGCTAAACGGTCGGAAGCAAAACCAGAATGGCTATTAAAGACGCCTTGCGCTCTATGTTTTGCTAAAAAGTCACCCGCACAAATATTAGCGGCAATCATCGACTCTTCTACGAGACGGTTCGCGGTGCGTCTTGGCTCGCAGATAATTTCGTACACTTCACCTTTATTATTGAGTTTGAAGGTGTAGTCTGGTTGGCTTTTAAAGACGACATTATTATCGCTTCGCCATGTGAAACGTTTTAATGTCGCCTCATTTAAGGTGTGTAATAGCTTACTTAACTGACGACTAGGTTGCCACACATCATTATTACCCTCTTCGTTTTCTAGATAATCGGAAACATCATTATAATTAAGACGATAATGTGATTTTATCCATGCAGCAAAAAAGGTTGCTGGCCCCTCTAATTGGCCATCATGATTGATTTGAACAGCGCAACAAAGTGTAGCTCGCTTTTCTCCCTCTTTTAATGAACAGAGACTATCGCTTAAATCTCGCGGTAACATTGGTACATTGAAATTGGGTAGGTAGTGAGTAAAGGCACGTCGTTTTGCTTCATCGTCAATGGAGCTGTTTTCAGGCACGTAGGCAGAAGGATCGGAAATGGCGATGGTTAGTAGCCAACCCGCGCTATTTTCTTCTATATAGAGTGCATCATCCATATCCTGTGTATTAGCACCATCAATGGTAAAAAAAGGTGTTTTAGTTAAATCGGCTCTTTCTAGATCTGTATCAATAACCTGCCATGGATGGTCAAATTCAGGGGCTTTAGCGGGAAGATTATGTGTTGCAACCGCCACTAATCGGTAGGCAAAGGGATCGCTGCCATCGGCAATCTTCTCAATCACCTCGACCATAAAACCATTGCCTTCTAAGGCATGACTCAATAATTTTACTTTTACCCAATCTCCATCAAGATAGCCATTTTGTAAAAGCTGATGGCCGCCTTTGACCTTGAAAAATGCCTTTAATAGCGGATTATTTGGTTCGATATTAAGATGTTTGCCTTTCACTGATAGACGGGCAATAAAAACATCAATGCCAGCTTGTTTTAATTTGTTAGGTTCCGCCGTTGATTTATCACCATTTTCACGAATAAACGCATTGATATGGTCGCCATGCAATACTTTTTTCATCTCACTCGGCGGGATAAAAAAGCGTTTACCTTTGTCTGTTTCTAGAAAACCATAGCCACGTTCAGTTGCTTTTACAATGCCTTGACGTTTCGGGATGTTTTCTTGAATTTGAGTTTTTAATTGGCTAAGCAATGGGTTGTTCTGAAACATAAAATAAAACCTTAAAATGAATGCTGTGCACAAACGAAAACTGAATGGCAAGACAGTAGGTAAATATAAAGGGGATTGCCGTTCAATAAAAGGGGCAAATACTCAAAAGGCATGAAAATTAAAATAAATAAAAATAATGCTTGGCTTTTTTATTAATTATGTTTAATATGCGCCTCGTTCCGGAGGGGTGGCAGAGCGGCTTAATGCACTGGTCTTGAAAACCAGCGAGGGTTAATAGCTCTCCGAGAGTTCAAATCTCTCCTCCTCCGCCACATTAAAGAAAAAGCCCACTGATTTCAGTGGGCTTTTTCGTTTCTACAGTATTAAAATCAACGTTAAATTGCTCTTAAGTAAACAATTATTGGTTGTTTACTCTTACTGGTTCATGAAACCGCATTGTATTTGCTATAATCGAATCTGTTTTTACGTTAATAATGGTAACAAAAACTATCACTGCTGGTAATTTGTTATTCGATTTAAATATATTTAGGAAAATAATATGGGTAAGATCTTTTCATTATTCTTTTTGCTGACTCTCTCTTTTAGCTCGATGGCCAATCAAACATCACAAATTATGTGCGGTTTTTTGTCCAATCAAACAGGGCTGATTGCAGAGCAAGTGCAAAGTGGAAAAGCTATCGAAGCGGTTGATGAATACCAAGAACTGCTCACTATATTTCCTGAGGGTGGACCATTTTTCCAAAGTGAGGTAAGGGGGTTTTTATTAATGACAGAAGAATTGTCTCCTGATTATGTTAGTAGCTTTTTTGCTCATGCTTGTATTAATAATTATATTTCTGATAAAGCCTTGATTATTAAATTGGAACCAATTATTAAAGAAGCTTGTATTGGTAAAAAAGAAGAGCCTCGCACTTGTATATATAAAACGCTGAATGATTGGGCTGCGAGTCAAATAGCGAAACAACCTGCGAATAAATAATTAACGCTTGGCGTGGAGCCAAGCGTTAAGGTGTGATTAATCGCAGATAGTTACGATGTTGCCATCTACCGTTTCTTTGATTGCATCGAGCAACGAATAGGTCGGATACTCTCTATAGGCATCTTGATCAAGCGATTGCATCATCATGCCTCCCGCATATTTCATCGCGTATTCGGTTTTATCGACCACGGTGGGGATACCATTATAATCTCGACTTTTGCTATTATCGGTGCACGCATAACTTCTGCTTTCATTGACTATTTGGTCAAAGCTTTCCCCGTTATCAGCAAATAAGGGGATACCTAGGACAAGTTTATTTTTAATTAAGCAACGCTCCGTCCAATAGTCAATAGAATCAATTGCATCTTGTTTAGATGATTGTAAATTATCGGAGTTACTTGTATTAAAAGCCCTGACATTCACAAAATTTACATCATCAAAGACCGTGCTATCAATGAGGTCGGCATAATTTTCATCATCACCAACACCAGAGATAACCGCAATACTTAGTAGATAACCTTTATCCTGTAATTTACTAGATAGCGCGGAGACTAAATCTTCAAAAAGATCACCTTCACTCTTATCCTTTGGGTATTGCCAGTTGAGATCAACACCATTTAAATCATAATCTTCAATAAAATCAATGATGTTATTTACCCATGTTTTGGTTAAAGAGCTTGAGCTTGCAATTGTCTTAAAGTTTGCGCTGCTACCGCTGTCACCTCCGATAGAAATTAGTATTTTGACATTTTGCCCCTGTGCGTAGGTTATCATATCTTCAAAGTCATTGATTTCACTGTCACTGAAGGCGACCAGTGAGCCATCTGATTTAAACTGTAAATAGCCATAGATTAGGTGGGTCAGAGATGCGTAGTAGAGGTTATCAATTTCATCGCTATTATCGCCATTCCAATAGGCAACTTTTTTAAATGAAACCGCAGTCGTATCCGTTGCACATTCCGTTTTATTATTATCGGAAATATTATCATTTATTTTCGAAAAAAGCCCTTGGCAGGCAGTTAAGCTAGCGACTGTAATGAGGCAAAACAGGTACGTTTTACAACGCGTTAGTAAGTCATTCAAAATGATTTCCTATGTAATATTGATATCGGGTATTGATGAGTCCCTAATATCGCTAACTTAGGTTATCTGTGCAAGTTAAAAATAGTATTTTCTGTGCTTCGGTCTTAATAAAAAAAATTGTTCAGCCACAATAAATTTTTTCTCTTTCTAAAATTGAGAATTTGGTTAATTATTTATTTAGTTGCAATCACCAACCTTGGGAGGTTTATGATGAATTACGAAGAAGAAGATGATCTATTTGATGATGATGATATTGACCTTCTTGATTTTGATGTAAATAGCGATGATTTTGAAGTGGTTATGCCCGTTCGTTCAAAAGAGCAAACACGCAGAGAGATTGAGTTATGGCATGAAAAGAGACTGTTGAAATTAGATCTTGATAGTACATTTGATGACTACGACTACGACGATGACTTTAACTACGATATTGGTCGGGATACTGACTACAATTTCGGCTGAGTTAAAGCGACTGCAATAAGCTTGTTCTTAAGTGATTAAAACAAGCTTATTGCCCTGCCTCAATTAAAAGCAAGTGAAGCTATTGCTAAAAAGTAGCGCTCGCTTTCATCGATTTGTTGTCACGCCTAGATAGATTTCATAATCAAAGGAATTGGTATAACTATTCTTTTAAGGGAGTCGCACTGATGTACTTTGATTATATCGAAACACCAATAGGTTTGATTAAATGCCACGCTTCTGAGCTAGGCATAACAGAGGTTGAGTTTAGTGCGAGCCGAATAGGTGAGTGTAATGCGAATCAACACACTGAGTTATGTCTGATACAGCTTGCGGAATATTTTTCAGGGGTAAGAAAAACATTTGATTTACCGCTTGCTCCGCATGGCAGCCATTTTCAAAAAACTGTTTGGTTATGCTTAGCTAAAATCCCCTATGGTCAACTGCTTAGTTACGCTGATATTGCACGTATGATTAACAACCCTAAAGCATCACAAGCAGTGGGCGGAGCAAATGCTAAAAACCCGCTTGCGATTATTATTCCCTGTCATCGAGTTATCGGTTGCAATGGTAAATTAACAGGGTACGCGGGGGGGCTACATCGTAAACACTGGTTGTTAGAGCATGAGGGGATTACTATTAACGGTTTAGCCGATCAACAAAAAATAGCGATAGAAGATTATCGCTATTGTGTAAGCTAATGCCTTGATCGGGAATATCTCTTAATTAAAACGCCTTAGTTTGGTTAGTACATCAATAAGTAGGGTAATGTCTATTTCATCTTCGTTTAGCTCATCACCAAGCCAGTTAATGCTCTCTATCTCGCCGTTATTTGAAAAGCGCGTTATTTTTTCTTTTTGATAAATAATATATTCTTTCGTACTGCCCGACAGGACATATTGGCGCTCTCTGTTATCAAATAGGCTTTGACCACTGCTGTATAGATCTGGGTTATCTTTACTGCCAAATAGCGCCTCCATTAAAGTGGGGACAATATCAACATGACTGGTCATGCGGGTTATTTGTCTGGGTTCTTGTATTCCAGGCCAAAGTACAACTAAAGGGACATGGGCGTTATGGATCATGGCATCGTTACTGGATAGATTATCAAATGTTTTGCCATTTGTGCCGGTGATGATAACGATGGTATTCTCGAGTAAGTCCTTTTTTATTAGGGTTGAAATGACCCCGTTTATTTGTTCATCTATCGCCAATACTTGCTGCTGGTATTGCGTTAATTTTTGTGACTGCGCAGTTAACGTCAATGGGGTTGTGTTGTTCGCTGCAGCACGTCCTTGCTTGTAGTATATAAAGCTAAACCATTTTTCATTTTGAGGTTGTTTAGTTATCCACTGTTGCCATTTTAGTGTGCTACTCGCATTGCTATTTTGTTCTGAATAATTTTCTAATTCAGGTGTTTTTATTTCGCTAAAACTGCTCTGCAAAAATTCCGGATGTACAAATCCAATACTAGAAAAAAGACCAAAATTGTAATTTTCTTTGGATAGGTGAGTCATTAATATAGGTGGAATATAGTTACTGGTTATTTCCGGCCAATAGCGATTAGGTAAACCATAGAATAAGCTAAATATTCCCTGCGAACGATTAGTCGCACCGCTGAAATGCATTGTATAATTCAATCCTTGTTTACTCAGTGAATGTAAAAATGGCATATTGTTTTCATTGAGCATATCTGCACGTAATCCACCTGCACTGATGAGTATGACATTTTTAGGTGTGCTTGCTAGTGGTTTCATAAAAGATAACGTGCTTTTGGGGTAGTGTAGATATTCGACTTGTGCATTGGCATAAGCACTTTGTTGGTTAATTCTTTTTAATAATTTTTCATCGCTAAGCCAGCCTTGTTTGGTCAAAAATGAACGTGCCGTCATAGGATAGGAGAGTGGGTAAATAGATTTCTGTTGGACAATTGGGCGATATTGCGTTGCATCAGCCCAAATGAACGTTAAATGGGTGATAACAAAAGTAGTAAATAGGAATATAGCGATCGGCTTACCAATGGCTTTAGCTTGCAATACGCGACGTTTACGCCAAACAAAATAAGAGATAGCTAATTCAATGGCGAAAATTATAGGAATAGATATGTAGTGCAAATTGATTGAGTAAATTTGCTCAACCTGTTCTGGACGTTGTAAAAATTGCCAAATTAAAGGGGTAATATGGAAGCTATATAGCTTGAATATTTGTGTGTCTACAATTAATAACGTTAACGCTGCGGTACTTATTATTATTGCTAATAATCGGTATAAGCGTTGCATTCGTATAATAAACGCCAGGGGAAAGAGTATTACAACAAATACCACTGCGCATAAAAAACTAGCATGGCCAATTAGGCTAATGAATTGATATGCGATTCCCACAGGCGTGTCAGCTAATCCGGCATATTTTATATAGCGAAGGCTGATTAATGAAATGAGTATGAGGTTAAAAAAAGTAAACCAATGCCCCCAGCTGATTAAGCGAGAGGCGTTATCGTGGAATTTATTACCCGTTTCAACCATATTAATTATTTTTCTTCTGTTTTAAGTGAGGCGGTGAAGGCATCAACAAATTTTTCACCAATTTCAGCACGTTTGTTAACGGGAACATTATTATTAATGATATGTGTAATGCTATTGCCCAAAATCATCAGACTTAGGTCAATGGAGACATCATTATCATGTAATACTTGTAAAACTTCATTTAAGATTTTTTCAATTTTTTTATTAGAATACTTAGAAATAATTGGCATAGTAATTGGTTAACTCGTTAGTAATAAATAATTTTATAATAACATAGCAATGGCAAAGGTAACCTAGTTTTTATTTTTATTAGCAAAATTTTCAATATCGGTATCTTGCTTGCTACTATTGGCTGTTTGTATCTGTATAATCCATACAGACTAATTACTTTTTTTATCTGGTGCACTTGTTATGAATATCTCTGCAACGAACATTATTCTTCATTCATTGAATTACAGCCCTGAGGGTGTACTACAGTGTAAAATGCGTGAAGGTGAATTGCCAATATCACCATCAATTGAATCTTTTTTAAGTGAGTTGCATCGTACTTATCAAAGTAAAACGAATAAAGCATTCGCTTCTTTTACCGCTGATAGTGAAAAAGAGTCGCTATTTCGTGATGCATTAGAAAAAGAGATGGCTGGCGAGCTCGACTTTGTCAGTTTATCGCAACAAGCGGCAACTTGCTTGGTGACTGAATTACAAAAGTATGACTTTGCTGAGCAGGGCGTATTGTTAATTAGTAAATACAGTTGGACTGCTAGTGAATATCTATTTATCGCGTTATTGCACAATAATGAGTCTGTTAGTGTTAACGATAATTTAGAATTGCAGGTCAGCCAGCACATTGAAACGACTAAAATCCAACTGGTTGCACGTATTGATTTAACCTTGTTTGCTCGTGATCCGGAATCAAATCGCTATATCTCCTTTATAAAAGGGCGTGTTGGGCGTCAAGTGTCTGATTTTTTCTTGGACTTTATGGGGGCGCAAGAAGGTTTTGATGCTAAAGCTCAAAATCAAGGCTTAATGAAAGCGGTCGAAGCATTTTGTGATAAAGAAGCTTTGCCGATAACGCAAAAACAAGAGGTAAGGGAAGTTGCCTTTGAATATTGTAAAGAGCAATTAAAACAAGGTGATGATATTGATCTTTCGGTATTATCAGAGCAACTGCAAGAGTCGCCTAAACTCGAAGGTAGTTTTTATGATTTTGTCAGCGAAGATTATCAATTGGAAAATAGTTTTCCTGCTGATCGTAGTGTGATGCGTAAATTAACGAAATATGTCGGGCAGGGGGGCGGAATTAGCATTAGTTTTGACCAAAAACATCTTGGTGAACGTATACATTATGATGCGGATAGCGATACCCTAACTATTCAAGGGATCCCACCTAATCTTCGCGAGCAGTTGAAGCGGGATGGTGATGTTGGTGAGTCAGATAGCCGTCTTGAAAATGACGATACAGCACCATTTTAATGCTTATCCCCATGTTATCTCCAGATGCTTGTCTGGCGCCAACTCGGACACCTGAGCCTCATGTAAAATGAGGGAATTGTTATTCGTTTTTCGAGTTTGACAACGCAGCATTGGTTTTCGGGCTAGCGCCCCGTAGGGCAAGAAAATAGCATAGTTATGCCATGCAGCTCAGTATTTTGTTTCTTACTGACTTTGTACCTTGAAGTATGATGACTATATTACTAAATTAATGAGAGAAGAATGAAATTATTTGTACGTGATTTAACGGTTATTGATGCATCATACTTAGATGCACAACGAGGCTTCGTTGGAGAGAGTTATCAAGTTGATATAACGCTTGACGGTAAGCTCAATGAACAATCGATGATACTTGATTTTTCATTGGTGAAAAAGAAAATTAAAGCAATCATTGATGCCGAGGTAGATCATAAGTTGCTTGTGCCACATGCCGCTGAAAATTGCAGTGTGATCCTGGAGCTGAACGCTCTCAGGTTAATTATATTCTCAATGATAATAGCGCTATTCAATTAAAATGCCCCAATGAAGCCTATTGTTTATTAGAGAGTGAAACCGTCACACTTGAATTATTAGAAACCTATCTTGAGCAAGTTATTTTATTGCAACTGCCTGATAATATTACCGGGCTTGAAGTGAAATTAAGAAATGAACAGATTGCAACACCTTACTATCATTATACTCATGGTCTAAAGAAGCATAATGGTAACTGTCAACGTATCGCTCACGGACATCGTTCTAAAATAGATATCTATATTGATGATGTTTACAGTGATGCCTTGGTCAAGGATTGGGCTAACCGTTGGCGCGATATTTACCTTGTTAGTGCTGAAGATGTGATAGATAAGGGGGATTTGTCTTTTATTGTATTACAGAATAAAAGCGATAAATTATGTACCGCTTACCATGCACAACAAGGGTATTTTGAACTTTTGCTCCCAGCTAGTCGAGCTGAAGTGTTGCCTAGAGATACCACCGTTGAAGAGTTAGCAAATTATATTTGTGAGCAAATAAAAGCGCGTTATAGTGAACAAAAGATCACCGTGTATGCCTATGAAGGTATTGGTAAAGGCGCAATTACAGAACGATGAATCGTAACGGAGGGAACATGGCCGAAGAGACAATATTTAGAAAAATTATTAATAAAGAAATTCCGTCTGATATGCTTTATCAGGATGAATTTGTTACCGCATTTCGTGATATATCACCAAAGGCGCCAACACATATTTTAATTATTCCTAATAAATTGATAGCGACTGTTAATGATATTGAAATTGAAGATGAGTTATTGATAGGTAAACTTTACAGTGTCGCTAAAATGTTAGCGAAGCAGGAGGGGATTGCAGAATCTGGTTATCGTTTAATAATGAATTGTAATCAAGATGGTGGGCAAGAGGTCTATCATATCCACTTACATTTAGTCGGTGGTAAGCCGCTTGGTAAAATGGTTGCTGGAAATTAAATCTTATAAAATAATTCTTTGGAGTAAAAAATGCAGAGTAAAAAAAATATTTTCTTAGCAGCGTTAGTCGCTATTTTTGTTAGCGCTTGTTCAACATCTGTCGAACGTTTAGATGCCGAGAAAGAGGTTGATTTAAGTGGGGCGTGGAATGATAGCGATTCACAGTTAGTTGCCAAAGAGATGATTGAAGATTCATTATCTCGCGCTTGGTTGAAAAACTTTGTAACAGCAAGTGGTGATCAACCCGTTGTCATCGTCGGTAAGATAAAAAACCTTAGTCATGAGCATATTAACACGAACACTTTTATTGCCAATATGGAGCGTGAGCTCATTAATTCTGGCGAGGTACAGTTTGTTGCGTCTGCAGCCGCACGAAATGAAATTCGTGATGAACGTAGTGATCAAGATCTGCATGCATCGGAAGAAACGCGTAAAGAGATGGGTCAAGAGTATGGCGCTGATTTTATGATGCAAGGGCAAATTAACACGATTATTGATATTGACGGTAAAACACAGGTGCGTTATTACCAAGTTAATTTAGAGTTAATAAGCATCAAAGATAATCGTAAAGTTTGGATTGGTGAGAAAAAAATCAAGAAGTTAATCAAAAATAGTAAATTGCGTGAATAATTTAAGCTTGATGGCGCTATCTATTTTATGACTAAATATGTCGGATTCACGGATGCCTAAAGTGATATTAATTATGCTGTGCATGGCCATGGTAGGTTGTGCGCAGCAACAGCAGCAAGAGAGCTTTCAACTAGCTAATTTACTCTATTCTCAAGAACCACAAACTGTACTTAAACAATTACAAAAGAGTGAGCCAAGCGAACGTAGTTCCGCACAATTCCATCTAAATATTGGCATGGTCTATTTATTAAGCGGTCATTTTCATGATGCGATTGATATATTAACGCTTGCTAAGCGTGAAATGGCGGTTTTAGAAGCAGCATCGGTCAGTGAAAACTTTGCGGCAGCGACTATTAGTGAAACTTTGCGCAACTATAGTGGTTATCCCACTGATAAAGTGATGGTGCATACCATGTTAGCTTTTAGCTACCTATTCAATAATGATATTGATGGGGCGCGTGTCGAGGTACTGCAAGCGGATGTTGCGATGAAGAAGCTGGCTAATCGGCAAGAGTTATTAGGTCAGTTGGCGAGCGCTCACTTGTTGTCTGCGGTTATTTATGAAATGCTCGATGAACAATCAAATGCCTTAATTAGTTATAAATTTGCCGCTGATATTATAAAGCAACGAGGATATGCTTTACCCTTAGGGTTAAAAAAATCACTGTTACGTATGAGCTTTAAAATTGGTGATCAAGCTCAATATAATCAATATCGAAAGCAATTTGCCAATTTAGCACTTCCCACTGAAAATAGTAAAAGTCGCATTTTTGCCTTTTACTTTGATGGTATCGTAAGTCATAAAATACAGAAATCACTGATGGTGCCCGTTGATGATGGGGAGCAAGTTATTCGTATTTCTGTTCCGAGTTATCCGGTAAAAAATTACCCCCTAAAAAGGGCTAATTTAGTTTTAAAAGAGCAGCAAGCAAACACAGAGTTAGTTGAGGATGTCGAAGGTATAGTGAGGGATGATTTGTCCGACGATTATCCTTCTATACTATTAATGACGACGGCGAGGGCGTTGAGTAAGTACAAATTAGTCGATACGAGTAATGATGTAGAACCCTTGTTGGGATTGATTGTTAATATGGCTACACTATTAACAGAGATAGCTGATTTGCGCAGCTGGAATACCTTACCATCAAACATACAATTTACTTATTTAGAGACCAATGAAAATGGGGTATCAGTTCAAAATAATGGTGATGCAATTAAAGTTGTGCCAATCGAAAAAGGTTCTCAAAATATTTTGTTAATTAATGGTTTGTCTAATTCAGTATTTCATTATCAACAGTAGATTTATAAAGAGTATGCTATGTATAAAAAATTATCCCGCACTTTAATTATATTTATTAGCTGTTTGTTTGTTTATGGATGTAGTTTTAATTCAGCCCAACAACGCCCCACATGGATTGATAACGCCAGCCAAGACTATGCTGCTCAAGATTATTTAACGGCTGTAGGGCAATCAGATAAGCGTGATCGTGCGACGCAAAATGCCATTGCTAATCTGGCCGAAATATTTTTAGTTAATGTTAACGCACAAACCAATACATTAACGGAGGCGACTAAACAGCAAAGTGCCTTAGGTGTCAGCATGGAAAGCTCGACTGAGTTACGTCGAAGTATCCAAACCGAGACAGATCAAGTTATCAGTGGTGTTGAGATAAAAGAGACATGGTTAAGCCCAGAGGGCGAATACTATGCTTTAGCTGTGTTAAACAAACGCAAAGCGGCATTAAGTTTAAGCGAATCAATAATGGATTTGGATCAAGCAACGCTAAAGTTGGTGGAGTTTAGCCGTCAGGGCGCCACCAATGAACTCGCCTCTTTAAATGCGCTACGTAAAGCGCGTGATTTACAGTTAACGCGCTCGATGGCTAATTTACAACTTAAACAGGTGGGCGTGTCTGGCATTGAGAGTGATTTTTCTAATAGTAAACTTGAGCAGTTGATCGTCGAAAAATTAGCGGCCATAAAAATAAGTGTACAACTCGACCATGATGGTCATAAAAGAAGCATTCAAGGTGGATTGGCGCAATTAGGCATCACCGTAGTTGAATATGCTGATTTACAGATAAATGCAGATATAGACGTTACTGAACCGACCTTACTTGATGGTTGGTATTGGGTGCGCGGGAGTTATACTTTATCCATTGCAGATAAAGGTGTCATGCTCAGCCATAAACGCTGGCCCGTAAAAGTGTCCGCTAAACAAAAAGAGCTACTTATACCGCGTTTAGAGGATAATATTAATCGCCAACTCTCTAACTATTTAATTGAATTACTTAGTGATTCTCCCTCTTTGTAGAGGCTGTATTGATCGATTTTTTGATGTAGCTTGGCAATTGTTGGCACGTTGATCGCGTGTTTAGCTGCCTTTGCTAATAAATAACCGCTTATATATTCATTTTCTGTTTTGCGTTTAAAATGAATATCACGATTCATGGATGAATAATTTTCTGCTGTCTTGCTTATTACTTGCGTAACAGTCGCAAGCAGCTCTTCTTCTGAAAATGGCATCTTTTCTGCTTTACTGATGAGCACACTCTCTTTGATAATTCGGTTAATTAACGTTGCAAACTCAGGGGCGAGTAGTTGACCATTTTTAACTTGGTAGATTGCAGTTAATGGGTTTATGGCAACATTAATTAACAGTTTTAACCACAATTTTTCATTGATATTATCAACCCAATGGGTCTCATTTAATGCTTTATTTAATGGCAAAATGAGATCTTTAAATGGTATCGCTAAATCATTGTAAGCGCCTAAATAGGTAGGGCCAACTCCCGTTTGTTGTATATTTAAGTGAGAGTTCAGTAAACTCGCATTGGCCGTCGTTGCACAAATAATTGGATTTGTAGGCAACAGTTTGGCGACTTTTTCGGCACACCCCATACCGTTATGCATTAAAATAATGGGTTGTTTGTCGCTAATTAGTGTACGTTGCGTCACTATGGCCTGTTCAACTTGCGTTGCTTTGACGCAAACTAGAATAGGATCGTAATCATTTTTTAATGATGCACTACAGGAAATTGCTACCTCTGTTATTTGTTGCTGTAAATCTTGATAGCAGAGTGCATTACTTTGTGCGGCTCTGCGCATAATTAAATGAACATCTTCACCGATGCGTTTTAAATTGGCAGCCCATAAACAACCTATTGCGCCAGCGCCTATTATTTGCCACATGCTATTTACCTTTAAATACTTACTTTGCCAGATCATAACATAGATGAATCTCTTTTTTTCTGGTAACTTATGCCTCAATTATTAAATTTACTTTATAGGAATACAATATGCCTTCATTTGATATCGTTTCAGAAATAAATATGTCTGAAGTTCAAAATGCCGTTGACAATGCCGGTCGTGAATTAGACACGCGTTTTGACTTTCGTGGTGTAAAAGCGAGCATAACGTTAACAAAAGATGTTGTAAAATTGACCGCTGAGCATGACTCGCAATTACGTCATTTGGCTGATATGTTGCGTACTAACCTTATTAAACGCGGAGTCGATTCTCGTGCCATGAGTTTAGATACAGCCAATGCGAGTGGAAAAACATGGACACAAAATGTAACTTTCGCTCAGGGAATAGACCAACCCACGTCTAAAAAGCTGATCAAACTTATCAAAGATAGTAAAGCGAAAGTACAAGTTGCTGTACAGGGTGAGCAGTTACGTGTGACTGGCAAAAAGCGTGATGATTTACAATCTGTTATGGCACTTGTGAAAGGCGCTGAATTAGATGCCGCTTTCCAGTTTAATAATTTTCGTGATTAATCATTAAAAATGACAGTCGCATTCATTTTAGTGAGTGGTAAGGTTAATTAATTTAATTTATAAATCACAAATATTTTACAAAACAATATAAATGTATTAATTTGTTTTGCATATCCAATTCGGATTTATTTTAGCAAGGAGCAGTATATGGACGTAGAAAGTATAATCAATTTAGGAACAGAAATAGTCTTAGAATATGGCCCTAAAGTAATTGCAGCCATTGTCGTTTGGGTTGTCGGTATGTGGGTGATTAAGCTACTGATTAGTGGTGCAAATAAGGTGATGAACAAGAGTAATCTTGATGTCTCCCTAAAACCTTTTTTAGCTAGCCTTTTTGGCATGACGCTTAAGGTATTATTGGCGATTACCGTGTTAGGCATGCTGGGTATTGAAATGACCTCTTTCATTGCCATTTTAGCAGCTGCTGGTTTAGCCGTGGGCATGGCATTATCGGGTACCTTACAAAATTTTGCTGGTGGCGTGATGATCCTAATCTTTAAACCTTTTAAAGTTGGTGATGTCATTGATGCACAGGGTTATGTGGGGGCGGTTAAAGAGATCCAAATTTTTAATACCATCTTAAAAACCCCTGACAACAAAACCATTATTTTACCAAATGGTGGCTTATCTACGGGATCTATGGTTAATTTTTCAACGGAAGGCCGTCGTCGAGTTGATTGGACTATTGGTGTTGCCTATGGCGATGATTTGGATCAGGCTCGTGCGGTTATCCGTAAATTATGTGATGCCGATGCGCGAATTTTGAAAGATCCTGAAGTGGTGATTGTTGTTTCTGCATTAGCTGATAGTTCGGTAAATTTTGCCGTTCGAGCATGGGTTGAATCCAGTGATTATTGGGGCGTTTTCTTTGATATGAATGAAAATGTTTATAAAACCTTTGCCAAAGAAGGTTTACATATTCCATTCCCACAAATGGATGTTCATGTTCATAAGTAAGTTGTTAATAACAAGGCAAAGCATTCGCTTTGCCTTTTAATTTATACCCTACCTGTTTTTTCTACCCACTTCTTTTATTTATACTCGGGGCATTTGACCTTTTTTAGCCAACTATATTTGAGGAAAATTACATGTTGAATATGGATTTTAGCAAACGAATTGTTGTGGATAGTAATCAAATGGAGTGGGTTATTAGCCCATCCCCTAATGTTTTACGTAAGCCGCTAGAAAGAGAAGCAAAAGAATCAGGGCACACAACGAGTATTGTTCGTTATAAAGCGCAATCCTCTTTTAAGGCTCATTTGCATCCAAAGGGTGAAGAAATTTACGTGCTTGAAGGTGTATTTTCCGATGAAAATGGTGACTATCCAAGCGGCTCCTATATCCGTAACCCACCCGGTAGTACCCATACTCCCTTTAGTCGTGAAGGTTGTACGATTTTTGTGAAACTGAATCAATTTTCACCTGAAGACAATCAACAGGTTAATATTGATACCAATAATTCTATGTGGCTAGCGGGGATAGGTGGCCTACAAGTGATGCCATTACATGAATTTGCTCATGAGCATGTTGCGTTAGTTAAGTGGCCTGCTAATGAACGTTTTCAGCCCCATAAACATTTCGGTGGTGAGGAAATATTAGTCTTATCTGGTGTTTTTATCGATGAATTTGGCGAGTGTCCTGCAAATAGTTGGATCCGTTCACCTCACATGAGTGGCCACTGTCCCTTTGTTAAAGAAGAGACCATTATTTTGGTTAAAACGGGCCATTTACCTTTACTACCATGATAAAAAAGCCTCTATCTTAGAGGCTTATCATTTTTATGGTTAAAGTCACGATATACGTTTGTACTTTATTCGATGCGGTTCAATCGCAGCGGCACCATAGGTTTTTTTCAACCACGCTTCATATTCTGTAAAGTTACCTTCATAGAAGTTAATCTGCCCTTCATCACGGTAATCGATGATATGAGTAGAGATTCTATCTAAGAACCAACGGTCATGGGAAATGACCATCACACAACCAGGAAAACCGAGTAGGGCATTTTCTAAAGCGCGTAAAGTTTCTATATCCAGATCATTGGTTGGTTCATCGAGGAGCAGTAGATTACCACCTGATTTTAATAGTTTAGCAAGATGTAAACGGCCGCGTTCACCACCAGAAAGGTCACCCACTATTTTTTGTTGATCGGTACCTTTAAAGTTAAAACGGCCTAGGTATGCGCGACTTGGAATTTCGGTATTACCAATTTGAATAATATCGCTGCCTCCTGATACTTCTTGGAAAACGGTGATTTTATCATCCATGTGATCACGGAACTGATCGACACTGGCAAGTTGTACCGTTTCACCTATTTTGATTTCGCCTGAGTCGGGTTGTTCTGTGCCTGATAGCATTTTAAATAGGGTCGATTTCCCTGCACCATTTGCTCCAATAATCCCAACTATGGCACCCTGTGGAATGCTAAAGCTCAAATCATCAATCAACACACGTCCATCAAATGACTTTTTAAGATGGCTAACATCAACGACTTGTGTGCCTAAACGAGGGCCTGGTGGAATAAATAGCTCATTGGTTTCATTACGTTTTTGGTAATCTTGATTATTAAGTTCTTCAAAGCGAGCCATACGCGCTTTACTTTTCGATTGGCGACCTTTCGCATTAGAGCGCACCCATTCAAGCTCGGTTTCAATTTGACGCTGACGTGCTTTTTCCTGTGCGCCTTCTTGTTTTAACCGTTCATCTTTTTGCTCTAGCCATGATGAGTAGTTACCCTCCCAAGGAATACCGTAGCCACGGTCTAACTCTAAGATCCAACCTGCGACATTATCTAAGAAGTAACGGTCATGGGTAATGGCGACAACGGTGCCTTCGTAATCATGTAGAAAACGTTCTAACCATGCAACGGATTCAGCATCTAAATGGTTGGTTGGTTCATCTAATAATAACATGTCAGGTTTTTCAAGCAGTAGTCGACATAGTGCAACGCGACGACGTTCACCACCCGATAATAGATTTACTTTAGCATCCCAAGGGGGTAAACGTAACGCATCTGCTGCGCGTTCTAATTGGTTATCTAAGTTATGACCATCGTGAACTTCGATAATCGCTTCGAGTTCACCTTGGCGTTTTGCTAATGCATCAAAGTCGGCATCTGCTTCAGCATAGGCGGCATAAACACTATCTAACTCAGTGAGTGCGTTTTTTACTTCGCTAACTGCTTCTTCGATTATTTCGCGCACGTTTTTGTTTAGGTCAAGTACGGGCTCCTGTGGTAAGTAACCAATTTTAGTGCCAGGGAAAGCACGAGCTTCACCATCATACTCTTTATCAACACCAGCCATAATGCGCAAAAGTGTTGATTTACCTGAGCCATTTAAACCCAGTACGCCGATTTTTGCGCCAGGGAAGAAGCTGAGCGATATATCTTTAAGGATGGTACGTTTCGGAGGAACAACTTTACTCACCCGATTCATTGAAAATATGAATTTATCTGGTAATGGTGCCATTTAGGGACCCCTTGTTAGCATATTGAAAATGTAAGAATAATAGGGGAAATATCTAAAAATATAAATAGCTAATCACATGCGAAGTAGGCCGCGTACCGAATTTGCCAAAATTATAATTTTAATCTAAAAAAATATGGGCAAAAATTGTGATGTTATGCGGTTTTTGCTATCTATTTTGATACAAGGCTATCTATGTATGCTTAACTAATGCACAAAACATTTCTTTACTAAACGAATATTTAAGCTGTGGATATTAAATTTACCGAACAACACTCCCTTTTTATTACTTACTCCAAAGCACTTGCCATGATCACCGTGGTGATTGGCCACTATAATTGGATGCCATTGGATATTTATGATCCCTATATTTACCATATGCCGATTTTTTTTATTATCGGTGGCATTGTGATGAAACCGATTCGTGATGTGAAAAAGTGGCTGAAAGACTGTGTTACAAAATATATATTGTATATGGCCATTTGGTATATGGTGATTGGTTTAGTTACTTGGGTTATTAACCATATATTTGCTACAAAAATTGTGCTTCGTTTTTCTGATAGTGGGCAATTTAATCCGTTAGAATTTGCGCTTCAAAGCAATATGCATAATAACAGCTTATTTATGGTGGCTTGGTTTTTGGTTGCATTTTTTCTCATCTCTTCACTCTTTAAGATGCAGATTACTTTGATGCTTTCCTATCTGCAGCCGCGTTTTGTTCCTTTATTGTGTTTAGTTATGGGACTGTTGGTCGGTTATGTTGCAATTGCCGAAGTTGCCCCTCTATTTGATGTGAAAAAATATTGGCCAAACCCGAAAGAGTATTGGTTGATTAATTTTGTTTGTCAGTTAGGTGTTGCTTACATGTATTTGGCTATTGGATATGTAATTCAAAATAACCTTAAGATATTTGCCTCATTTAACATCTTCATTATCTCTGTACTATTGATGTTTACCTTCGTTGGTAATGACTCTTTTCATCGTTTGGGCATGTCTTGGAGTCAATACCCAGATGGTTTTTCTATCCATCTTGTTAGTGCATTACTAGGGTGTTTTAGCTTATTTTCCGTTGCGTATTTTTTAAGCGTATCGGTAAACAATCGAGCTTTAAAAGCGATCGGTTTACATTCCAAAGATATTATGACGATGCATATGTTGGCTTTTGTGATTATTGATCTTTTCATGGTGCAGTTGGGTTACTATGAATACGATAAAATATTGGCATTAGTGCATTACAAGTCAGCATCTATGTGGGCTATTTATATCTGTTTTGGTTTATTTATGCCCATTGCCGTACGTTACTTTATCTCACAACTACAAAAAACGATGCTTGTTAAAATATAACCCTGTCACCTCTAGATGCTTTGCTAGTTAGCGGCTGTAGAACATGGAAATCAGCTCCTAGTATTTTTAAGTATCATGGTTATAAATGGTTAAACTTTATTACTTGTCATTTTATAGAATACGGTAAAAAAGCTGTACGGATATATTTTAATTAATGATCTTCATTGTTACTTATTTACTATGAATTTTGTTCATCTTAAATCCCAAAAAAATTAATTTTTTTACGCTATGCAAGTGACAAAACTTTGCGTAAAATGAGCTACATCACAGAATCATTTAGATTTTATTAGATACCTACCATTTTTAGCAGGAGATGCGCATGTTTAACCGCGATATGAATATTGCAGATTACGATCCGGAATTATGGAAATCAATGACAGATGAAGTTCAGCGTCAAGAAGAGCATATTGAACTTATTGCATCAGAAAATTACACTAGCCCTCGTGTAATGGAAGCGCAAGGTAGTCAGTTAACTAACAAATATGCAGAAGGTTACCCTGGTAAACGTTACTACGGTGGTTGTGAGTATGTTGATGTAGCTGAGTCATTAGCGATTGAACGTGCTAAATCACTATTTGGTGCCGATTACGCAAACGTGCAACCTCATGCCGGTTCACAAGCTAACTCTGCAGTTTACCAAGCACTTTGTGCACCCGGTGATACTGTTTTAGGGATGAGTCTTGCGCACGGTGGTCATTTAACACACGGTGCATCTGTTAGTTTTTCTGGTAAAATTTACAACGCAATTCAATATGGCATTAATCCTGAGTCAGGTTTAATTGATTATGCTGAAGTGGAAGCATTAGCGGTTGAACATAAACCTAAAATGATTGTCGCTGGTTTTTCTGCATACTCGGGTATTATTGATTGGTCTAAATTCCGTGAAATTGCCGATAAAGTAGGTGCTTACCTATTTGTAGATATGGCACACGTAGCAGGTTTAGTGGCTGCGGGTCTTTATCCTAACCCGGTTCCTTTTGCTGATGTTGTAACGACAACAACCCATAAAACATTGGGCGGTCCTCGTGGTGGTTTAATTCTTGCCAAAGCAAACGAAGAGATTGAGAAAAAACTTAACTCGGCAGTATTCCCGGGTGGTCAAGGTGGCCCATTAATGCATGTTATCGCAGCTAAAGCGGTTGCATTCAAAGAGTGTGCAGAGCCTGAGTTTAAAGTTTATCAACAAGCCGTGTTAGATAATGCAAAAGCGATGGTAAAAGTATTCCAAGAGCGCGGTTATAAAATAGTCTCTAACGGAACTGAAAACCACTTGTTCCTAGTGGATTTAATCAGCCAAGATATTACAGGTAAAGAAGCGGATGCCGCATTAGGACTTGCTCATATCACGGTAAATAAAAACTCAGTACCTAACGATCCTCGCTCGCCATTTGTAACTTCTGGGTTACGTATTGGTACACCTGCATTCACGCGTCGCGGTGCAACACCTGTGGATGCAACTGAATTGGCTGGGTGGATCTGTGATATTCTTGATGCGATTAAAGACGAAGAGAAATTAGCAGCCGCTATTGAGAGTGTGAAAGTGAAAGTTGCCACGTTCTGTAAAGCAAACCCTGTCTATGGCTAATTAAGCTTGCATTTATTTGCGTAAATATCGATTGCCGTTTATGAAAGTAAGCGGCATTTTTTTATCCTTTTTCTTATCTCATAAAGGTACCTGACATCCAATACTGGATGCGCTTTTTGTATCAGCATTGTAGCTCGGCTCAACTCATACCAACTCCGGTAAGTATGTGATCTAAATTTTGCGTAGGAAAAACAGCTTAATTCAAGGCGTAATTTGACGTAAATGGTATCAACTCCTCTTATTTATACCAATCCGCATAAGTATTTGATCTATCTTGTTGGTTAAAATAATCGTAATAGCTAGTTATTACTTCTTATCATTAAGTGCAGAAGTGCATAAATTGAATATGCTCTCCACTCTCGATTCTCACTTTGTTATTAGCTTTTAGCTTGCTTTAACGTGTTTCCTCGGCTACAAATTGAACATAAAAATGAAGGAAAAGTAAGTTAATGGCTTTTTTTTTATCATTCCTGCATTTTTAATCGCATTTTATTGATCTTAAATTATGTTGTACAAATATAAAATGCTATGTTGCTGTCGCATCGATTTCAAATATGCAGTAGTTATGCAGTGAATATGCAGCTGAAAGTGGTTCCTTATGCGTTTTTTGTGCATATTTATGCTTTCGGTTGGTTTTCTGATTTCAGGTTTTTATCAGTAAAAACTGTATCAAAAGAAGTTTGACTACTTTATGGAAGATAAACAAACAATGGAGTTTACACATGTATAAGAATAAAATAACTCAATCCCTACTTTTAGCTGCCGGACTTTCTTTGGCTGCAACCTCTATCACAACCTTTGCCGCAAATGTTCCTGCTGGTGTCAAGCTTGCCGCTAAACAAGAACTTGTGCGTGGTAATGGCACTGAAGTCGCTTCGATTGATCCACATAAAACAGAGGGGGTACCTGAATCTCATGTAATTCGTGATTTATTAGAAGGTTTAGTTAACCAAGATGCTGATGGTAATACAATTCCTGGCGTAGCGGAGCGCTGGGAAAACATTGACAATAAAACATTTACTTTTTATTTACGTAAAGAGGCTAAATGGTCAAATGGCGATCCTGTCACTGCGCATGATTTTGTTTATAGCTTTCAACGAGCCGTTGACCCGACAACTGCATCACCTTATGCATGGTATCTTGAAATGACCACCATGACCAATGCTGCAGATATCATCACAGGTAAAAAGGATAAGTCTACTCTCGGTGTTAAAGCCATTGATGATTATACTTTACAGGTTGAGTTAGACAATGCGGTACCCTATTTTGTTATGATGATGGGCCATACCACCATGAAACCTGTCCATAAAGCGACCGTTGAAAAATTCGCCGATAAATGGACGAAAGCTGAAAACTTTGTTGGTAATGGCGCCTTTGTGGTTAGCAATTGGGTTGTTAATGAACGCATTGAAATGACGCCGAATAAAAACTACTGGGACAATGCAAAAACAGTATTAACCAAAGTGACATTCTTGCCTATTGAAGATCAAGTGGCTGAGATGAATCGCTTCCTTTCTGGTGAAATTGACCTTACCTATGAAATTCCAAATGAGCACTTTAAACGTTTGCAAAAAGAACATGCCGAGTCGCTAGCCATTAAAGGTAATCTGTGTACTTATTATTATAACTTTAATACTCATAAAGCACCTTTTGATGATCTACGTGTACGTAAGGCTATCTCCTACGCTATTGACCGTGATATCGTCGCTAATGCAATACTTGGCCAAGGACAAAAACCAGCTTACTTTTTAACACCTGAAATCATTGCTAACTTTGCGCCTCAATTACCACCTTATGGTAAATTAACGCAAAAAGAACGTATTGCAGAAGCGAAAAAATTGTTAGCTGAAGCGGGCTACAATAAAGAGAATCCTCTTAAATTCTCATTGTTATACAATACCAGTGAAAACCATAAAAAACTCGCCGTTGCGATTGCATCAATGTGGAAGAAAACATTGGGTGTTGAAGTGACACTAGAAAATCAAGAGTGGAAAACCTACCTAGAAACCAAAAAACAAGGTAACTTCGAAGCTGCTCGTGCTGGTTGGTGTGGTGATTACAATGAGCCATCAACCTTTACCTCATTAATGGAAGGCAGTAATACTACAGGTGGTATTCATTATAAAAGTGCTGAATATGATGAACTAATCAAACGTGGTATTGAAACAACCTCCGATGCTGAGCGTGAACAACTATACTACGCACAGGAAGCTTTACTTGCTAAAGACATGCCGATTGCACCAATTTATCAATATGTTACAACTCGTTTAGTCAACCCTCATGTGGGCGGCTATGCGGTTAATAATGCAGAAGATAAACTTTATTCAAAAGATATGTATATTATTGCGAAATAATATCTTTTGTATCGGAATACAAAGAGGCTATAGCAGCCTCTTTTTTGTTTAACTTAGCTAAAATTGAGTGAATTATGTTTAAATTCATCATGAAGAGGGTGATTGAAGCAATACCTACAATGCTGATATTAATCACTGTCTCTTTTTTCTTAATGCGATTTGCACCAGGTAGCCCATTTTCCAGTGAACGCACCTTACCGCCACAAGTCATGCAAAATATTAATGCAAAATATGGTCTTGATAAACCAGTTATGGAGCAATATGCCTCCTATTTAACGAATGTGATGCAAGGTGATTTAGGTCCTTCATTTAAATATAAAGACTTTACCGTTAATGAGTTGGTCAGCGCTGCTTTACCTGTTTCGGCGACCATTGGCTCTATTGCCTTTATTTTTGCCCTCTTTTTTGGTGTTTTGGTCGGCACTGTTGCGGCGCTGCGGCAAAATACTTGGTTAGATTACACAGTGATGTCAACGGCCATGCTCGGCATCGTTATGCCATCCTTTGTACTAGCACCCGTGCTTATTTATATATTTGCTATCAATTTAGGCTGGTTTCCTGCCGGGGGGTGGCTTGATGGATCTTCACAATATATTGTGCTGCCTGTTTTAGGGATGGCGATGATGTATGTGGCCACTTTTGCACGTATTACGCGCGGTAGTATGATTGAAATTTTAAATAGTAATTTTATTCGTACCGCGAGAGCGAAGGGGTTGAGTTTCTCCTATATTGTTTTGAAACACGCATTGAAACCAGCAATGTTACCCGTTGTCTCTTATATGGGGCCTGCATTTGTCGGTATCATTACTGGATCCGTTGTTATCGAAACTATTTTTGGTTTACCGGGCATTGGTAAGTTGTTTGTTAATGCCGCTTTTAACCGTGATTATTCCTTAGTAATGGGCGTTACCATATTAATTGGTTTTCTGTTCATTATCTTCAATGCGATCGTTGATATTTTACTTGCTTTTGTCGATCCAAAAATTCGCTATTAAGGGACTAATCTTATGTTAAACACAAAAAAAAATAGCGCCACAGTGGAAAGTTTAGCTGAAAATTTAGAGATTGAAGGGCGCAGTCTTTGGCAGGATGCGCGAATACGTTTTATGCGCAATAAAGCGGCGATGGTGAGTCTATTCATTTTAGTTGCGATTACTGTATCTGTTATTTTTGTACCGATGTTTGCAGAGTTTGCCTATGATGACACCGATTGGTATGCCATGCATGAAGGCCCCTCCAGTGTGCACTGGTTTGGCACAGATAGCCTTGGGCGAGATTTATTGGTGCGTACTTTTATTGGTGGTCGAATCTCATTAATGGTTGGTGTTTTAGGGGCATTTGTCGCGGTCATTATTGGTACTGTTTATGGTGCTACTTCTGGTTTCATTGGTGGTAAAGTCGATAGAGCGATGATGCGTATTCTGGAAATACTTTACTCTATTCCCTTTATGTTTTTGGTGATTGTATTAGTCACCTTTTTTGGCCGTCATATTATTCTTATTTTTGTTGCGATTGGTGCTATTGCTTGGCTAGACATGGCGCGCATTGTACGTGGGCAAACATTGAGTCTACGTGGCAAGGAGTTTATAGAAGCTGCACAAGTCTGTGGTGTCAGTAAATGGAATATTATCAGACGCCATATTATCCCCAATGTATTGGGTATCGTTGCTGTCTATTCCACGTTGTTAGTGCCGAGCATGATCCTAACGGAATCTTTTCTCAGTTTCTTAGGGCTCGGAGTACAAGAGCCGATGACAAGCTGGGGCGCTTTATTGCAAGAGGGGGCACAAACCATGGAAGTGGCTATTTGGCAGATCTCTTTTCCTGCCGCGTTTATGGTGATCACGCTCTTCTGCTTTAACTATATCGGTGATGGTTTACGCGATGCGTTAGATCCAAAAGACAGATAAAAGAATTGAAGGATAGATAATGAATTTATTAGATGTTAAAGATCTACGTGTTGAATTTACCACACAAGATGGTGATGTAACCGCCGTCAATGATCTTAATTTTTCTTTAAAAGCGGGCGAATCACTGGGTATCGTTGGTGAATCTGGCTCAGGGAAATCGCAAACTGTATTTGCTTTGATGGGCTTATTAGCCAAAAATGGCATAATTAACGGCAGTGCAAAATTTGAAGGTAATGAAATTCTCAATTTACCAGAAAAAGCACTCAACAAGGTGCGTGCAGAACAAATTGCCATGATTTTCCAAGATCCCATGACTTCACTTAATCCTTACATGAAAGTCAGCGCACAGATGATGGAAGTGTTAATTTTACACAAAGGTATGAGTAAAAAAGAGGCCTTTGAAGAGTCGGTAAAAATGCTTGAGGCAGTTAAAATACCAGAAGCAAGAGCACGTATTAATATGTATCCCCATGAGTTTTCAGGCGGTATGCGTCAACGTGTGATGATCGCAATGGCACTGTTGTGTCGTCCTAAATTGCTGATTGCTGACGAACCAACAACGGCGCTTGATGTCACTATTCAAGCTCAGATCATGGCGTTGTTAAATGAATTAAAAGCGGAGTTTAATACGGCTATTATCATGATCACACACGATTTAGGCGTTGTCGCTGGCAGTTGTGATAAAGTCTTAGTGATGTATGCAGGGCGTACCATGGAATATGGCACAGTGGATGAAATTTTCTACAAACCAAGTCACCCTTACACCGAAGGATTGTTAAGGGCGATTCCTCGTTTAGATACGGATGGCGATATATTACCAACTATTCCGGGTAATCCACCAAATTTATTAAATTTACCGACTGGATGCCCATACCAAGATCGTTGTCATCGTGTTATGGAACGTTGTAAAAAAGAAGCGCCGCAATTAATACCTTTTGCAGAACAGCGCTCCCGTGCTTGTTTTTCTGACTGGGAGTCTTGGTCATGAGTAGTAATAAAAAATTAATTCTTGATATTAATGATCTGAAAGTTCAGTTTGCTATTCCTTCTAAATCGATTTGGCCTTGGGCTAATGGAAAAGAGTTAAAAGCTGTTGATGGTGTTTCGCTTAAATTGTACGAAGGGGAAACCTTAGGTGTCGTAGGTGAATCAGGGTGCGGGAAATCAACCTTAGCGCGTGCGATTATAGGCTTAGTACCTGCCGCTGCCGGCAGCATTGTTTGGTTAGGTGAAGATTTAACTCAACTCGCTGATGAAGATTTACGTCTCAAGCGTAAAGAAATTCAGATGATTTTTCAAGATCCTTTGGCATCATTAAATCCTCGCATGAATGTGGGGGATATTATCGCTGAGCCATTACGTACTTTTTACCCCAATTTAAGTAAAGATGAGGTTAAAGCACAGGTCAAAGAGATGATGTCTCGCGTTGGCTTATTGCCGAACGTGATTAACCGTTATCCCCATGAGTTTTCCGGTGGGCAATGTCAACGTATTGGTATCGCGCGCGCATTAATACTCAAACCAAAAATGATCATTTGTGATGAACCCGTTTCAGCCTTAGATGTATCAATTCAAGCACAAGTTGTTAATTTATTGAAAGAATTACAACAGGAGTTTGGTTTGAGCTTAGTTTTTATTGCCCATGATCTTTCCGTTGTGAAACATATAGCAGACCGTGTATTGGTGATGTACCTTGGTAATCCGGTTGAATTTGGTGAATGTAAAGCGTTGTTTGCAGATCCGAAACATCCTTATACGCAGGCGTTAATGTCTGCTGTGCCTATTCCAGATCCGCGTATTGAGCGTAATAAAAAAATACAGATGCTAGAAGGGGAGTTACCTTCGCCAATTAACCCGCCTTCAGGTTGTGTATTCCGTACACGCTGTCCGATTGCAACGGATAGTTGTGCAGCTGAAAAACCACGATTAATTGGCAATGAAACACACGCATTGTCCTGTTTGTTGCGCAGTTAATCATAGCTGATTGATTTGCTAATAGTTAACCCATCAATATGATGGGTTATACCCATTCCTATATTTTAATAAATATAAATGAGTAGTTCATTAAGCCATCCTTTAAAAATGGTAAAAAATTAATTATTTTTGCTGGTGCCTGTACATAGAAAGATATGCTTGAATTGCCAACTTAAAAAGTGATAAAGAGTGGCAAACAATGAATGATCTCCATTGTTGATATTTCATTACTTTCCAATAAACATCACATTAAAGGCGTATAAAAATCAAGCTTTATCATGTAATAATATATTTAATGTTGAATTATCCTTTCTCTCTGTTAAAGTGCGATCATCGCCGTTTTATTTAGTGAATCTATTGAATTAAAACGAACTTTCATTGGCACTTTTTTTAAGTGAGTCTAAAATTTTACCGTTAGAGTTAAAAACAAGGAATCCGCATAGTGATTAAAATAGGGCGCCGGCTTTACGTGACATATCCTCTTACTAGCAAACATTTATTATTATTGTTAGGTTTCTTTTTGGTTGGATGTGATAAAAAAACTGATGCACCGCCTCCTGTTGTCAGAGAGGTTAAAGTCATTACTGTTGAACCAAAAACCGTGGATATTAAAATCCCACGTTTGGCTCAGCTAGAGAGTTCCAAAGAGGTTGCTGTCGTTGCCCGAGTTTCAGGCTTCTTAGATAAAGTTGCTTATAAAGAAGGTACTGCTCTTAAAAAAGGTGACGTCATGTTTATTATGGATAAACGTCCGTTTTTAAGTGAACTTGATGCGACAAAAGGTGAGTTGGCAGCTGCACAGGCAAGATTATGGACCGCCAATGCAAATTTAAAACGTATTAAACCACTTGCTGAAGCTGATGCGATGAGCCAAAGTGATTTAGATACAGCAACAGGCGAACAACGGGCTGCAGAAGCCGCCGTATATTCAGCTCAAGCTGCGGTAAAAAATGCACAATTGAATCTGAGTTATACAACTATCAAAGCCCCTGTAACCGGATTAAGTGGTGCAGCCTTCCAACGTGAAGGAGCCTATTTAAATTCAATGGGGGAATCTGCTTATATCTCTTACGTTGCGCAATTAGATCCTATTTGGGTCAATTTTGCTTTATCGCAAAATGAATTAACTAAGTATATGCAAGAGCAAAAAGATGGCTTGATAACAGCACCAGAGCAAAGCGATTATAAATTTGAAATCGTGCTTGCCGATGGCAGTACATATCCTCATACAGGTTACTTGGACTTTTCTTCGCCTATCTTTGATAAAAATACAGGTACGGTGAAAATAAGAGCCGTGGTACCAAATCCGAATCTTTATCTACGACCTGGTATGTTTGTATCGGCAAATATATTAGGGGCAAAACGTCCTAATTCAATCGTTATCCCTCAACAGGCAGTGCAACAACGTGCTAATGGACCTATCGTTCTAGTGGTTAATGATAAAGGCATCGTCGAAGCTCAGCCAGTTGTTATCGGTGAGTGGTTAGGTGATGGTTGGATTATCGAAGATGGTCTTAATGGTGGGGAAGCGCTAATCGTTGATGGTTTTAAAACCACAGCACCTGGAATGAAGGTGAAAGCTTTACATTATATTCCTAAAGCAAAAGAGTCCGCGAAACCTGAAAATACAAAAGATCAGGTGAAGACCACCGAATCTGTTGAGCATTAATTAAGGATATAATAATGGGCCCAAGTTTTTTTATTGATAGACCAATTTTTTCTTCGGTTATATCTATCGTTATTGTATTAGCTGGTTTGGTCTCTATGTCGGTCACTCCTGTTTCGCAATATCCCGATATTGCTCCTCCTACAATCAATGTATCTGCGACATACCCTGGTGCGACCGCAGAGGTGGTTGCTAATACTGTTGCTGCGCCTATTGAGCAGCAGGTTAATGGTGTCGATAATATGATCTATATGGTTTCCACAAGTTCATCTTCTGGAAACATGACACTCGTTGTTACCTTCGAACCAGGAACTGATCCAGATATCGCACAGGTTAACACGCAAAACCGGGTTGGGCAGGCAACGGCTCAACTTCCTGAAATCGTAAATGCACAGGGTGTAACAACGCAAAAGGTATCGCAATCTTTCATGATGGTAATTAGTTTTACCGCAGATGAAAAGAAAATGAGCAAAGTAGAGCTAGACAACTATGTTAATCTCTATATTTGGGATGCGATCAAGCGATTACCAGGTGCTAACTTATCAACGGTTTACCCTAGTCCTGACGTCGCTATGCGTTTGTGGCTACAGCCAGATAGACTAGCGCAAATGGGGATTACTATTCCTGAAATCACCAATGCGATCAGTGGACAAAATCAAGCCTTTGGTATTGGTCAGTTAGGGGCTAATCCTTCGCCTGCCGGTACAATACAAAATATTCCGATTACCAGCCAAGGTATGTTGGTTAAGCCCGAAGAATTTGACAATATTATGATCAGAGCGGGTACTGAAAATAACGCATCAATCGTACGTGTACGTGATATTGGCCATAGTGAGTTAGGCTCAAGAAACTACTCATTGACCGCTAAAACAAATGGCAAAATTGCAAGTCAATTGGTGGTATATCAACAGGCAGGTGCGAACGCAATTAAAACCGCTACTTTGGTAAAAGAGACACTCGAGGAGTTAAAGCCTAACTTCCCTAAAGGGGTCGAATATGAGGTGGTGTTAGATACCACTAAATTTACCCAAGAATCTATCAATAAAGTTGTTCATACCTTCTTTGAAGCGGTAGTGTTAGTTGTTATTGTTGTATTTTTATTTTTACAAAGTCTTCGTGCGACGATTATCCCTGTCATTGCGGTACCCATTGCAATTATCGGGGCTTACATTGGCATTTATGGTCTCGACTTCTCGACTAATATGCTGACATTGTTCGGTATGATCTTAGCTATCGGTTTGGTGGTCGATGACGCTATTATCGTGGTTGAAGCCGTTGAACACAAAATGGAGAGTAAGGGGTTAGATCCAAAATCTGCAGCAAAAGAGGCGATGCAAGAGTTAACTGGCGCATTAATATCAATCGTATTGGTACTTTCGTCGGTATTTTTACCTATTGCGTTTTTAGGTGGTATGACCGGTACGTTATATAAACAGTTTGCCATTACCATTGCCATTTCTATGGTGATATCGGGTATCGTTGCATTAACGTTGTCGCCGGCTTTATGCTCAATAATTTTGAAAGCTCCTAAGAGAAGACAAGAAAAAACATGCGTTTTTTGCCGCTTTTGATAACGGTTTTAATAAAATAACGGATCTTTATATACATGGTGTTAGATTTTTTATCTTCAATAAGACCATCGGTTTATCGCTATTTTTAGGTGTGATCGTTGCAATGGTCATGCTCTTTAAAGTGTTACCAAGTAGTTTTGTTCCCGAGGAAGATCAAGGTTATTTATTTGGTTTAAGCCTGCAACCGGATGCAGCTAGTCTTGAGCGTACTACCGCGGTAAATGATAATATTGCGACTATTCTACGTAACGATGAACCTGCGATTAAATCGGTTGCGACTTTAAACGGCTTTAGTATTCTTGATTCACAATTTAGAACCAATACCGGTCTATTGTTTGTGCAATTAAAAGAGTTTGAGGAACGTACAGAAGCTGGTATGAGTTCCTTTGATGTTGTTAAAAACTCACGCAAAGATTTAGCCGGAATAGAAGATGGTATTGGCATGCTAGTCAGTCCGCCATCATTACCTGGTTTAGGTTCAACGGGAGGGTTCGAATTCTATATTCAAGATAAGATCGGAAGTAGTCCTGCTGAATTGGAAAAAGTAACACAAGAGTTCCTCTCCGCTGCAAGAAAAAAACCTGAATTAGCGGGCGTAAGTACGACATTTACAGCGTCAGAAAGGCAACTTTATCTTGATGTTGATCGTTCACGTGCTGAGTTAATGCAATTATCGATACCTGATATTTATCAGACGCTTGGTGTTTATTTTGGTTCCTCATACATTTCACAATTTACTGATTTTGGTCGAATTTGGCAGGTAATTATTCAAGCCGATGGTAAATACCGTAATGATCCGAGTGACTTTGATAATATTTACGTTAAATCTCAAACGGGTGAACAGATACCACTTTCTGCAGTATCGACATATAAATATGTTGCTGGTGCAAATATGTTGCCGCGTTTTAATGGTTTCCCTGCAGCAAAAGTTACCGGTGCACAAGCACCCGGATACAGCTCTGGGCAAGCGATTGAAGCAATGGAAAGTGTAGCGCAACAGGTATTGCCAGAAGGTTATGATTACACTTGGTCAGGTCAGGCTTATCAAGAGAAAAAAGCAGGTAACACTGCAATTATTGCCTTTGCCTTTGGCTTAGTCATGGTGTTCCTGATTTTGGCTGCGCAATACGAAATGTGGACACTACCGATTGGGGTTATGCTTGCCGTTCCTTTTGCAATTTGTGGCGCTCTTTTAATGACCTGGGGACGCGGACTTGAAAATGATGTCTATTTCCAAGTTGGACTTGTTACCTTGGTCGGGTTGTCCGCTAAAAATGCAATCCTTATTACCGAGTTTGCTTTAGATAATTTCCGTAAAGGGATGTCTTTAGAAGAGGCGGCTATAGAAGGTGCTAGATTAAGATTAAGACCGATTGTGATGACTTCATTAGCATTCATTCTTGGTTGTGTACCGATGGCGATTGCATCAGGACCTGGTGCAAATAGTTTACATGCGATCGGGACTGGTGTAATTGGTGGCATGTTAGCATCGACCCTTATTTCATCATTTTTTGTACCGATGTTTTTTGTTATTGTTGAGAATGTTAGTGCTAAGTTTTCTAAGGAACATAAAACAGCTGAAAGCAGTGAAGTGGCCGCAATTGATAGTGCTAATATTAAGGAGGAAAATTAAGATGAGATTCCTTAAACGTAGTTTAGTTAGTGCATGTTGTTCGGTTGTTTTATTTGGCTGTACTTTAGGCCCTGATTACAAACGTCCTGATATTGAAATGGCTGATAGCTGGAGAGTTAACTACTCTTCTGCTGCTGAATTAGCGAATGAGAGTTGGTGGAAAAAATTTAATGATCCAGAGTTGGATCATTTAATTTCAGTGGCTTTACAAGAAAATCTCAATATTAGTATCGCAGCGAGTCGGGTAGAACAATTTCTTGGGGCATTAAATACCACTCGCGCAGAGTTCTATCCACAAATTGGTTACAGTGGCGATTTAGGGCGAACTCGTCTATCAAAAGAGGCTTTTGGTACGGGAAGTGATCCCTACTATAGCCAATATGACGCTGCGTTAGGTGCCACTTGGCAGCTTGATCTGTTTGGCCGTGTACAACGACAAACGGAAGCGGCTATTGCTCAAGTATATAGCTCTGAGCAAGGTCGTCGCGGTGTTATCATGTCTGTTGTGACAAGTGTAGCGACAAGTTATATCGGTTTGCGTGGCCTTGATCAGCAATTACTTATTGCTCAGGAAACTGCCGACAGTTATAAAAAGACCTTAGATATATTTTTACTTCGTCATAAATTTGGGACCGCATCTATGATGGAAGTGGCGCAAATAGATTCTCAGTATCAGCAAGCACTGGCTTCTATTCCTGAGTTACGGGCAAAAATTGCAGCGCAAGAAAATATACTATCGATCTTATTAGGCAAGAATCCTGACGCTATTAAACGTGGTCTGAATTTAGCTGAAATGAAGTTACCAGAGGTACCTAGTGCTTTGCCTTCTTCATTGCTTACTCGCCGCCCTGATATCATGCAAGCAGAGCAAAATTTAATTGCAGCTAATGCACAAGTAGGTGTGGCTGAAACACTCTATTATCCTGATATATCAATCACAGGTGCGCTTGGCTTAGTTAGCTCCGATTTAGGCGATTTTGTACAAACTAGTGCTCGAACATGGAATCTAGGAGCAAATATTGCTGGTCCAATATTTACTTTTGGACGTGTAGAGGGGGTTGTTAAATCCGCTGAGGCTGCGCGAGATGAGGCTGAAGGAAATTATCGTTATACAATTTTAAATGCTTTGCGCGAAGTAAATGATTCGCTTGTATCAACTAAAACAACGGCGGAATCGTATACTTCTCAGAGTAAAAGAGCAGACTCTTTACGCACCTATGCAAGACTTGCACAGATGCGTTTTGACAATGGTGCATCGAGTTATTTAGAAGTGTTATACGCCAATACAGAGTTATTTCAAGCAGAGTTAAATAGCGTTGATGCGCAAGTTGCCTATTACAATTCGTTGGTTAATGTTTATAAAGCAATGGGTGGCGGTTGGGTTGATACCGTCGTAGAAGAGGTTGATCCTACGCTTACCATTGAAAAAAGAGTGGCAGAGCAGGAATACTTTTAATCGCTGAATGACCTCTTTTTAATGATTAGTCGTGATTATAAACGGTTAATGGTTAACTGAATGAAATAGAAATCCGATGTTCACAAGAGATCGGATTTTTTTTATTGGTTAAAAAAATAATAGATCAGCTATTTATACCAATTCCGATAAATAGCTGATCTATTTTACTGGTTAAAACAACTTACTGCTGCGTTGTAATTTTCGCAAAGGGAATAACCATTTACGTCAAATTACGCCTTGAATTAAGCTGTTTTTCCTGCGCAAAATCTAGATCACATACTTACCGGAATTGGTATTATTCCGATTGGTATTATTGCAATGCAAGCGCAAGGGGTAAACGGAGAGCTATCTCTCTCCGTTTGTATAGTATTTACCTATTTGACTAAGGCAGAGCTTGCTTAAATGGTTTTACGATTACTTTGCTGTAGATACCCGCTTCGATATAAGGGTCACTATCGGCCCAAGCCTGAGCATCCTGGAGTGATGGAAATTCAGCAATCACCGTTGAGCCTGTAAATCCTGCTTCACCCGGATCATCGCTGTCAATCGCTGGGCATGGCCCTGCAATAACTAAACGGCCTTGCTCATTTAATGCTTGTAGGCGTGCAATATGTGCAGGGCGAGCTTGTTTACGTAGTGCTAGGCTATTTTCAATATCTTGTGAAAAAATGACGTATAACATAATTATTTATCACTCTCTGGTTGAGTAGTTACAGGAAGGTATTTGTATAGGTATAGTCCACTTAGGACGGTAAAAACAAGGGTTAGGGCTAATAGACCAAACACTTTAAAGTTTACCCACACATCTTGAGGTAAATTAAATGCTACATAAAGGTTCAATAGGGCTAATGCTGAAAAAAAGATTGCCCAAGCTGTATTGATGTTATTCCAAATATGATCGGGTAAACACAGCTTTTTTTACCTAGCATTTGTTTGATAATGGGCTTTTTATAAAATAGTTGACTAACGAGTAAAGCAACTGAAAAGAGGCCATAAACGATGGTAACCTTCCATTTTATGAATAGATCATCGTGGAAGATAAGTGTAAATGCACCAAATACCAATACCATTAAAAAAGTGATGAGGTGCATTTTTTCTACTTTGCCATTTTTATAATAATTAAAGGCAAGCATTAGCCCCGTCGTCACCATTAATGATGCTGTGGCTATATAGATGTCGACCATTTTATAGACGGCAAAAAATATGATTAATGGTATAAACTCAAAGAATTGTTTCATCGCTCTCTCTTTTCATTATTTAGCTCGCAAATTATTTATGAGTTGCCGCTTTCATTTTACTGATAAATTTATCCATTTTTGACAGTAATAGCGCCGGATCATTAACATTTTCTTCTATTATTTTGACCACTGCGGAGCCTGATATTGCACCTGCCGCCCCTGATTTTATCGCTTCTTTCACTTGTGCTGGTGTTGAGATACCAAAGCCTAAAAGTGCAGGAGGCGCTTGATGTTTGTTAAGGGTTGCTAGCATATGTTCAACGGGCATTCCGGCCTTTGCATCAGCGCCTGTGACACCTGCGCGACTAAGTAGATAGGTATAGCCTTCGCCATACTCCGCGACTTGTTGTAATGTTTCTTGATCACCATTAGGTGGTGCGATAAATATTTGCTGCAGGCCAAATTTACTGGCAGCTGCGCGGTATGGGGCACTCTCTTCTAGTGGTACATCGGCGATAAGAATCGAATCTACGCCTGCTTCAGCACAGCGTTGATAGAAGTTTTCGATACCATTGCGATAAACAAGGTTAACATAAAGAAGCAGACCAATTGGAATGGTTGGGTGCATTTTACGTATTTCTGCAATAATCTGTAAACAGCTATCGGGGGTTGCTCCGGCATTTAGTGCGCGGGTTGATGCATCTTGAATAACCACGCCATCGGCAACGGGGTCAGAAAATGGGATACCGAGTTCTAGTGCATCGGCGCCAGCTTTCACTAAGGTATCAATGATTTGTATCGATAGTTCACGGTTTGGATCACCAATAGTAACAAAAGGAACAAATGCACCTTGCTGCTCTGTTGCTAGACGATTAAACAATGCTTGATAACGTTGCTTCATTTTTTCATTCCTTTTTTTGTGAAGATCTCGGCAACGGTAAAGATATCTTTATCACCGCGACCAGATAAATTAACAATAATGATTTGCTCTTTATCATCTTCTTTAATTATTTTTAATGCATGTGCTAGTGCATGAGCCGACTCTAATGCGGGAATGATCCCTTCTTGTTCAGCGAGGGCTTTAAATGCATCTAGTGCTTCATTGTCCGTTGCATTAACATATTGCGCACGTCCTGTTTCAGCAAGATAGGCATGTTGTGGACCAACAGAAGGGAAATCAAGTCCTGCAGAAATAGAATAGGATTCTTGAACTTGACCATGTTTATCCTGCATCATTAAAGAGTGCATGCCAAAGAAAATGCCTTTAGAGCCATATGATATAGGACAGCCATGCTCACCCGTTTCAACGCCATGACCGCCGGGTTCAACGCCAATAAGTTCAACACTAGGATCGTCAATAAAGTCGTTAAAAATCCCAATTGCATTGGAACCTCCCCCAACGCAAGCTATAACCTTATTAGGTAATATTCCTTCTTTTTTAAGTATTTGTTGTTTCGCTTCTTCGCCAATAACTTTTTGAAATTCACGCACAATCGTTGGGAATGGGTGAGGTCCTGCGGCGGTGCCGAGCAGATAATGTGCGCTATCATAACTACCCGCCCAATCGCGTAGGGCTTCATTACAGGCATCTTTTAATGTCGCTGATCCAGACGTGACAGGAATTACTTCTGCACCCATTAAACGCATACGAAATACATTGGGCTCTTGGCGTTCACAATCGACTGCACCCATATATATTTTACACTTTAAACCAAGCAGGGCACAGGCTAGTGCAGTAGCAACACCATGTTGACCAGCCCCCGTCTCGGCAATTATTTCATTTTTGCCCATGCGTTTGGCAAGCAGTGCTTGGCCCAGAACTTGGTTAGTTTTATGCGCACCACCGTGAAGTAAATCTTCACGTTTTAGGTAAAGCTTGGTTTTTTTACCTTTAGTTAAATTACGGCATAGAGTAAGCGGAGTTGGACGACCTGCGTATTCAGTTAATAACTCTGCAAATTCAGCAATAAATTCAGGATCGGTTTGTGCTTTTAAAAACTCTTGTTCAAGTTGCTTTAATGCTGGAACCAGAATTTGTGGTACAAACATACCGCCAAATTGTCCAAAATAGGGATTTAATTTTTCCATTGTTCTGTATACCTTATTTTAAAATATTTTAATTACGTTGCATGTAGCTGCGTATAGCTGAAAAGGCTGCTTCTAATTTACTTCTATCTTTTATGCCGGGTTTACTTTCTACACCAGAGTTAAAATCTAGTCCTGCACAACCAATTAATGCCGCTTGCTGTGCATTTTCTGGTGTTAAACCACCCGCCAGTATAATAGTGCTTTTATCGATACTGGCATCATTAAGTAGCTGCCAATTGAATACTTCACCCGTGCCACCACTTTGATTGCCAATGCGTGTGTCGAGAATATGTTTTTGCACATTATATTTACTAAATTCAGGTAGTTTGTCACTAATGCCGTGCGCTTTCCATATTTCACATTGGCTTGGTAAAATGGCGCGTAACATTTTAATATCTTTAGGTGTTTCATCACCATGAAGTTGGACAGCTGTTAGCCCAAGCTGTTTTACGGTGTAGGCAATTATTTCTGGATCTTCATTTTGGAATACTCCGACATACAGCAATGGTGCACCTGCCATTGTCAAGCGTGCCTGTTCCATGTCTACATAACGTGGTGATCTTTCTACAAAGATCAAACCACCATAGACGGCACCGGCCTGACAAGCATCGGCTGCAGCACGAGGCGCGGTTAAACCACACACCTTATTTTCGCCATAGATTAAGCGGCGACATGCGCGATCAATATTTTGTTGCCCCATAATCGAGCTACCCACTAAGAAGCCATTGGCATATTTACTTAACTCTTTTACCTGAGCGTGGTTATAAATACCAGATTCTGAAATGACAATACGATCAGCAGGAATGCGAGCAGCTAACTCCTTAGTACGATCAAGGTCGATACTGAGATCACGTAGATTACGGTTATTAATACCAATGACTTTAGCACCTAAGGCGATAGCTCGGACTAATTCGTGTTCATTACTCACTTCGGTCAATACACCCATATTTAGGCTATGTGCTGTATCACGATAAGCTTGATAGGCATCATCATCAAGTACCGATAGCATCAATAATATTGCATCTGCTTGATGGTAACGAGCTAAATAAATTTGGTAAGGATCGACAATAAAATCTTTACAAATGACCGGCTGAGTAACCTGTTCACGTACTTGAGTAATGTAGTTAAAATCGCCTTGGAAGTACTTTTCATCGCTTAGAACTGATATCGCACTGGCATAGTTTTTATAAACACCTGCAATTAAATCTAAATCGAAAACGGGACGAATTAACCCCTTTGATGGAGACGCTTTTTTACATTCTAAAATAAAGACACTGTTATCTTGATCTAATGCTTGGTAAAAGTGACGATCACTTTCAGTGATCTCATCTTTGAAGGAAATTAAAGGTTGTTTTTGCTTCCGTTCAGCCACCCACAATAATTTATCATCAACAATTTTACCAAGGATGGTATTTTGTAAACTTTGGTCATTTAACATTGACTCTGCTCCGCTAATTGTTGCATTAATTGTAAAGGTTTACCTGTCTTCATCATATCCAAAGCCATGCTTGCCCCTGTTTTAAAATCATCGGCAAAGCCATTTAGTACCAAAAGGGCAGAAACGTTAATGGCCACAGCAGCTTGCTGTGCATCGCTGCCTTTACCCTGCAATATTTGCTCAATGATTATTTTGTTCTCATTGGCATCTCCACCAAATATGGTTTCAATGGGGTAGCGTTTTACGCCAAAATCTTCTGGCGTTAAACGATATTCGATAATTTCACCATCTTTGAGTTCAGCAACTTCTGTTTCACCATGTAATGCCACCTCATCTAAGCCACTGCCGTAGACAACCATGACACGTTTCATGCCGAGTTGTTTATGTACTTCCGCTATCGGTTTCAATAACTCCGGTGCATAGACGCCCATCAACTCAAAATCGGGACGAGCAGGATTGACTAATGGACCTAACAGATTGAAAATAGAACGTGTTTTTAAGGCCGCGCGAACGGGCGCAGCAAAACGCATACCTGCATGATATTGTGGGGCAAAAATAAAGCAGATATTTAAATCATCTAAACATTGGCGGGCAATCTCTGGGCTCATATTGAGATTAATACCAAAGGCGGCTAATAAATCCGATGAGCCCGACTTACTTGAGACGCTACGACTACCATGTTTACAAACTTTCACGCCACATGCCGCAGCGACAAAGGCACTCGCCGTTGAGATGTTAATGGTACCGAACCCATCTCCACCCGTACCGACAATATCGGTAAAAGGATAGTCAGGGCGGGGAAAGGCTACCGCCTGCGCTAATAATGCTTGCGCAGCACCGGTGATCTCCTGCGGAGTTTCACCTTTTATTTTTAAAGCGGTTAAAACCGAAGATAAAACAATTGGGTCGATTTCACCTTGCACAACCAGTTCAAAAAAGTGTTGGCTCTGTGGGCTAGAAAGTGATTTACCCTGATAAAGTTGTTCTAACATAGCTTGGATATTAAATGCATTCATTAAACACTCTCCCTAGTGGTGACCAAGTTTAAGCAATTTTCTAATAATTTAGCGCCTTCGCAGGTTAAAATAGATTCAGGATGGAATTGCAAGCCAATAACCTTATCCTGCTCGTTATAAACGGCCATACACATACCGTTGTAATCTGCGACGACTTCAAGACTATCGGGGACAGTTGAGCCGATTAATGAGTGATAACGGGCGACGGACAAGGGCTTCTTTAACCCTGCGAACATTCGGTCTCCGCAGTGACTAATTAATGATGACTTACCATGCATAATCTGTTCTGCTTGGCCAACAACGCCACCATATTGTTCGATCAAAGCCTGATGGCCTAGGCAGATGCCGATCATCGGTATTTTACCGCGGCATAAGCTGATTAATTCAATTAAACATCCCGCAGCACTGGGGGTACCCGGGCCGGGGGAAAGTACTAATACGACTTCATTTTCACAGGCATCAATATAGCTTTTGATCTGAGTTGCAGATAAGCTATTACGATATATTTTAACCGGATAACCAAGTGCTTTAAATTGATCCACTAAGTTGTAGGTAAATGAATCAAAGTTATCAAGAAAAAACAGGGTTTGTTTTGTTGTCTTAGTCATCTGCTTATTTTCCTACACTCGGGGTTGCTGAAACTGCTTGTAATGTTGTGCCGTGGGCTAGGGCGATCGCATTGAGAACTGCCGCTGCTTTGCTACGCGTTTCATCGGCTTCAGCCTGAGGGTCAGAATCAAAGACGACACCAGCTCCAGCCTGCGCCTGTGCAATACCATCTTTAACAAAGGCCAACGAATAACAATACAGGTATCCATATCGCCGTTGCCATTAATGTAGCCCACCGCTCCACCGTAACTACCGCGGCGCTTTTTCTCGACTTGTCGGACTAAATCCGATGCGCGTATTTTAGGGGCACCAACTAGGGTTCCCATATTCATGCAGGCTTGATAGGCATGTAATGCATCTAGATCAGAGCGTAATTGACCAACCACACGGGAAACTAAATGCATAACGTGGCTATAACGATCAACCTGCAATAAATCAGCAACGTGGCGAGAGCCCGGTTCACTAATTCGTGCCACATCGTTACGTGCTAAATCGACTAGCATTAAATGTTCAGCCGTCTCTTTTTTATCTAAGCGTAATTCCAGTTCCAAACGGCTATCTAAATCTTTGTTAATAGTGCCATCTCTATTAAATCCGCGAGGGCGAGTTCCTGCAATTGGGTAAATCTCAACTTCATTGCTAGATTGGGTATATTTCAAGGCACTCTCAGGTGATGCGCCAAACAAAATAAAATCCTCATCTTTAATGTAAAACATGTAAGGACTTGGATTGGTCTCTTTTAGCTTGGCATAGGCGGCAACCGGATCGGGACAAGGCAGAGAAAAAGTACGTGATGGAACCACCTGAAAAATATCACCCTTAACAATATACTCTTTTAAGGTTTGGACATTCTGGCAAAATTGTTGATCCGATACATCCGTTGTGACCTGCCCATTAAGTGGTGTGATAGAGGGGAGTGGGGCAACAAAGTTATCACAATAGTCTTGAATCTCTTTGATACGTGATTGAATGCGTTGTTCATTCTCACTGGAATATAGGCCGCCAAAAACAGTACCGAGAATTTCACTTTGTTGTGTTTGATGGTCTTGAATTAACAGCGTTTCAGCAACATAGAAGACAAAATCAGGGCAGATATTATCACTCTCTGGCACATCTAATAAATCTTCGAAGGTAGCGATGAAATCATAAGCAAAAATTCCACCGAGAAATAGTGCTTGATTGTGAGCCGAGCTGTTTTTTACTTTGTCAACAATACAGCGCAACGCATCAACTGGAGAGGCTGATTTAAGGCGTTTATCTTCATCACCACTGTTATCAGAAGCTGGGAAGGTCAGTTGTAAATGGGAGGGAGATTGTTGCGTAATAATCAGTGTTGAAAATTGAGGGGTAATAAAGGTGAGTAAGTCTTTACCATTATCGGTTAATGCCTCGAGCGTCACAACGAGGCCGTGACAACTTATTTTCATACATGCATCGAGTAGCATTAAACTTTTAAGGTGGGCTTTACTGGCTATTTCAGCGGAGTCCAAAAGTAGTTGGTTATGACTATTTTCTGCGATTCTCTGAAATAATGTGAGTGAATCACTGATATATCTGCAATTTGCAGAGATGCTTTTTAAAACGCCAATGGGGTGTAATGTGTTCATTTTCTTATCCTTTCATATATTCAGTCTGTGGTTGGCATATTCTTGTTATGTTTACCATCGCCATCGCTGTATAAGGATCTGCGCAATTATATCCATATTACTTCTCAAAATTTGTTGTTAATTTTTTTACTTTTAAAGCTGCAAATACAAAAAAAGCCCGCGTTATGCGAGCTTTAAGGTTTTCTGGAAAAATCGATAATATACAAAAAACTCATTGCTCGCCTAAGAGAATGAGTGCCACCAAGAATCTTTAAGAGTAATTGTATTTAAAATCATATATTATGCATCCAATAAATTATGGTAACCATTTTTTGCGATTCTGCTTTTAATGTCAAGTTGATTTTTAGGATATTCATGTTAATTGATCTGCACTCACACACGAAAGCGTCGGATGGACAATTAACCGCCAAAGAACTCGTTGAGCGCGCAGCAAATCGGCAAGTTGATATATTGGCAATTACTGACCATGATACGGTTGATGGCTTAGCTGAAGCTCGACAAACTATTGCTGAGAAAAATCTAAAGTTAACGTTAATTGATGGGATCGAAATAACCACGAATTGGTTAAATCATGAAATTCACCTTGTTGGTGTCAATATCGATCCCAGCCATCACGCATTAACCGATTTAATCGCACAGCAAAAGCTAAAGCGTGAAGAGCGAGCGATGGAGATGGGTAGGCGATTAGAAAAAGCAAAATTATTGGGCGTCTATGAAGGGGCGAAAGCTCTGGCTGGTGACGGTGCAATCACGCGTGCTCATTTTGCTCGGTATTTAGTGACCATAGGCGCTGCACCAAGTTTCGCAAAAGTGTTTGATAAATATTTAAGTCGTGGCAACATCGGCTATGTTCCGCATAATTGGGTTGACTTAGCGGAGGCCATTGCAGTGGTCCATTTAGCGGGTGGACAAGCTATTTTGGCTCACCCTAACCATTACCATCTATCCAATAAATGGATGCGCCGCTTGTTTAGTGAGTTTAAAAGTTTTAATGGTGATGCCATGGAAGTGGCGATGGGGCAGCAGTCTCCACAAATGCGTCAGCAGTTAGCGATGTGGAGTGTTGAATATGGATTACTCGCATCGCAGGGGAGTGATTTTCATTTTGTGGGGCCTTGGCGTGACCTCGGTAAATCGTTACATTTACCCGATATAAGTAAAGCAGTATGGGCAGATTGGCCTATTTACAAAGAACTATTAAGTAGAGACGGAATGTTAAAATGAGTCAATTTTTTTACGTGCATCCAGAAAATCCACAAATTCGATTAATGAAGCAGGCGGTGGATATTTTAAAAAATGGTGGGGTAGTGATCTACCCGACGGATTCTGGCTATGCATTAGGTTGTACCATGGACAATAAGCGTGGTTTAGAACGTATATGTCAGATTCGAGATTTAGATAAAAAGCATAATTTTACTTTGGTATGTCGAGACCTCTCAGAGATAGCCACTTATGCTCGCGTTGATAATCAAGCCTATCGTGCTTTGAAAAGTAATACGCCGGGTGCCTATACTTTTATATTTAAATCAACCAAAGATTTACCTAAAAGATTAATGAACCCAACTAAGCGCACTATTGGTATCCGCATTCCTGATAATGCGATAGCCTTAGCTTTATTGGCTGAGCTTGGTGAGCCTTTGATGACAACCAGTTTAATTTTACCGGGTTCGCAAAGTACGGAGTTTGATCCTGAAGATATAAGAGACAAATTAGAAAACCGCGTAGATTTAATTTTAAATGGCGGTTATCTTGGCGAATCACCAACGACAGTTATCGATTTTTCCGATGACGAAGTGGTTATTTTGCGTGAAGGTGCTGGTGATGTAAGCCCCTTTATATAAAAACAGCGCACCATTGTTAGGTGTGATTAAATTTGCCAACAGCGCCTTTGCGCTTGTTGGTATTGGCTTAATGAGAATTACCCAAGGATATTAAAATGAGTGAAAAACTACAGAAAGTATTAGCGCGTGCAGGTTTAGGATCGCGCCGTAAAATGGAAACGATTATTGCCGAAGGACGTGTTAGTCTCGATGGTAAAATTGTGCAACTCGGTGAACGTGTTACTGAAGATCAAGTGATCCGTGTCGATGGTCATGTGGTTAAAAATAAAACCGCAGAAACCGTCGTTTGTCGCATATTGGCATACAACAAACCGGAAGGCGAAATTTGTACGCGCAGTGATGAAGAGGGGCGTAAAACTGTATTTGAACGTTTACCGCGTTTAAATGGTGCACGTTGGATCTCCATCGGTCGATTAGATATTAATACCTCGGGTTTATTGCTATTTACCACCGATGGTGAATTTGCTAATAAAATGATGCACCCCAGTAATGAAGTCGAGCGTGAATATGCGGTACGTGTCTTTGGTGATGTTGATGAAGCGATGCTTAACCGTTTACGCATGGGGGTGAAACTCGATGACGGCGAAGCGAAGTTTTTATCAATTAAAGAGTCAGGTGGCGAAGGTATTAATCGTTGGTTCCATGTTGTATTAACAGAAGGTCGTACACGTGAAGTACGTCGTTTATGGGAAAGCCAAGGTGTACAGGTAAGTCGTTTAATGCGTGTACGTTATGGCAATATTCATTTAGATAAACAGTTACCCCAAGGTGGTTGGCAAGAGTTAAACCTAAAAGAGGTCAACTATTTACGTAAATTAGTGGATATGCCTAAGGAGACGGAAAGTAAGGTTCGTGTCGATATTGGTAAAGTAAAAAATGCACAATCGCGTATTCGTCGCGCGGTGAAAAAACATAGTCAGCATCGTAAAACGAATGAGCGTCGCCGTAATACCAGCCGAACGCGTAGCTAACGTTATTTGCTAGCCACCTTCGCAAAGAAGGTGGCTACGTTATGGCAAATTATTGTAACAGATCATCCCAATTAGCCGTTCTTGCTTTCATCTCTTGTTTTATCTCTTGCGGTAATAAATCCACCGGATCACGATCCTCTCTTATTTGCCACCCACCGCCGAGTGCAAGGTAAACATCGACCAAACTTGCTGCAATCGCTCCCTGGTGAGAGGCTAATAAATCTTCTTGTTGAGAATAGGAAACTAAAGTGTTAATCACTGTATTAAAGTTTACCGCCCCATTTTGATATTGAAAGGTGGCAATATCCGCAGCACGTTTTGCTGCTGCCGCCGATGTTTCATATAACGTCACTTGTTCTTGATTTTTTAAGTAGGCGACTATTTTATTTTCAACTTCAACCTGTGCGGATAAAACGATGTTTTTGTAATCAATTAATAATTGTTGGAATAAGGCATCCTGTAAACGAACATTACTCTGTAATCTTCCATAATTGAATATATCCCATTCAAAGGCACTGAAAATCGACCATGTTTTGCTATTACTATTGAATAAATTACCCATGCTATCGGCACTGTTTCCGATAGAGCCGCCTATCGAAAAGTGTGGATATAATTCACTGGCCGCAAAGCCTATTTGTGCACTTTGAGCGGCCAGCGAACGTTCTGCTACGCGAATGTCAGGTCGTCGGCGGATAAGATCCTGTGGCATTCCCAAGGCGATGAATGGTGAAGCAATGGGAATAGCTTGTTGCTCGTTCAGTATATAATTCAGTGCTTGCGGCGATTCTCCTAATAGTAGTGCTAACGCATTTTTAGATTGCTGCAGTGATATCTGTAAACTTGGTACACTTGCTTTGCTGTTGTTGAGTAAGCTTAATGCCTGATCGACATCCAACTCACTGGTATCGCCGGCATTCGCTTTTGCTAAGGCAATGCGGTAGTTTTCCTCTTGCAGTTGGATACTTAACTGTGAAACATCAATGCGCCGTTGATAGGTGCGAATTAAAATGTAATTTTTAACGACTTGTGATATTAGCGAGATGACTACGCCATCATAATTGGCAACATTGCCATCGAGTTGCGCTTGAGATGATTCAATTTGACGCTGAAAACGGCCCCATAAGTCAACCTCCCAACTCAAATTAAAGCCACTATTATAGTTGTTGAATGCGCTGCCATTTGCTTCTTGCCTTGATACACCCGCAGTGATGGATTGTTGTTGTGGATATTGATTCGCAGTGGCAATCGCCAATTGTTGCTGTGATTGTAAAACACGTAGCGCCGCCGAGCGAATGTTGAGGTTTTGTTTTAATGCGGCTTCTACAAGACCATTAATTTGCTCATTGTGGAATGCATTTTTCCACCATTCAATACTCGGTTGTTGGTTTTCAATAGCAGCATGTTTATCTACTATCGCCATTTCTTGTTGCTGCTCTGTAAATTTTGTCTGCTCTGGGATGAGGTCATTATCGCTAGGAGCGATATAATTAGGACCCAGTGTTGTACAGCCACTAAGTACTAAACAGAGTAAGGGTGTTATCACTCTATTTTTTTTCATATGGTCTAAACGATCATCTTGATCTATTGGTAACGCGGCCATTCTTTTCTCTTATGTGTAGACATTAATTGCTATGAACATGGTTCGGAAAAAACCAGTACAGATGCTGTTGAGCCGACACGTAGTGCGACATTTTCAGGAATATCGAGTAATTTGATATTAACAGGGATACGCTGTGCAAGTCGAATCCATTCAAAGGTCGGATTGATAGTGGGAAGTAGTTCAAATCCAGTGCTTCCCGTTTGCTGGGCAATCCCCCAACCTAAATCAGTGACGACCCCTTCGATCGGAGTGTCTGGATAGCTCATTAAGGTGATAACTGCACGATTACCTGGGCACATATTTCCGACGGAGTTTTCCTTAAAGAAGCCACTTATCCAATAACTATTCACATCAACAAAGGCAATAATGGGTTGGTTGGCCACCACCTGAGAACTGATTCGCAAATTTAAATTGGTAACATAACCATCAACGGGCGCGATCACCTTGGTAAACTGTAAGTTAAGTTTAGCTTGCTCTACAGCTGCGCGGGCCGCTCGAATTTTAGCATTGTCTTCCCCCATTGCGCCAAGTGCCGCTCTGTTTTGTGCCAAATCCGCTTTTGCGGCAAGCAGTGTGGCGTTAGCTTGACTGAGACTCGCTTCCGCTGATTTTTTTTGTTCAATGGATATTTCGTAATTAGCCTTAGCCAGTTGTACCGCTTTTAAGGACGTTGCTTTTTGTGGCAGTAACTCCTGTTGGCGTTGATATTCCGCTTTGTTTTTTGCAATGGTGGCAAGGTTTGCATCAATATTCGCATTTGCCTGAGTAATGGCATGAAGTGACACGTTAACATGGGCTTCGCTTGATTTTATTTGCTCAATCAGAGAGTTGTAATTATTAACTGCGCTGTCAAGTTGTGCCGTTGCTTGTGCTAAGGCATTGTCAAAGGTACGCGGATCTATCTCAAAAAGCAGTTCGCCAGCCTTGACAAACTGATTGTTTTTTATTGGCAAGGTAATGATTTCGCCAGAAACACGCGGTGCAATTTGAATCACTTTTGCTCTCACTTGCCCATCTCGCGTCCATGGATGGTTTATATAGTCATAATATTTATAGGCAAAGGCTAATACTGCAATGAGCAGCACACTTCCCGTTAATAAGTAACTTCGATATTGTTTAATGAAGGTCGCCATAGGTTATCCTGGAATGACAAAAAGACTAAAGAAAATAGTATAAATAATGTTAAATGCAATAAACACTATCGGGGTATAGAAAAAGTATTTGGCTAAATCATACTTGTTTAATAAATAGACGGTTAACATAGAGACTATGATGGCCAGTATCCAAGCAATAAACAGAGGCGGAAAATAGACGCCACCGAGGGCAAATTCATGGGGAATAAAACGCATTATGCAAACCTCTCTTGTTGCCATTGTTGCCAGTCTATTGCCTTTGCTGCGTGTAAATAGTTAATACTTGCTTCTGATATTCCACGATAACTTGCAATCAATAGCAAGATTGATTCTGCTTCATCTTCACTGATGATATTAGCTATTTTATTGACTATTTGTGTTGTGAGGTACTCCATATTGGCCAGTCGTTGCCTCATAAACTCTTCATTTCCTGCATTCGGGGGGCGACTCCATAACTGTAAAGGCTCCATAATAAATTTTTTAAATTTATTTAACTGTCTATTTAGCTCAAGATTATCACAGTAGATCCCATCACATTGATGTAATTGTTCAATTCGATAGGATAACGTTTGCAAGGCAAGGAGTAAATCATGTGACTGTTGTTGCGTTGTATTATTAAAGGTTTTGTAATCAATAGCTCGGGTCCATGTACCGATATCCTGAGGCAATGCTTTTATTTCATTCAAATGTCGCGATAATCGATACAGAAAAAAAGATGATTTATTTTTTTTGGCAAAAAAGAGTGAATTAGCAGATAACCACAGTGCTTTTTTAAAAAAGTATTGCACGCGTTTTTGTACATGTTTCTCTGGAGAGGAATATTGTAATAAATAAGAGACTATATAGGCTAAAGAAACAGCCATAACCATGAACAGGCCTTTATTGAAGATTGCTGCTACGTCATAGTTTTGTTGGTTGGAAATTACGATGATATTATTAATGCTCATCAGCGAAACCAATTTTCCAGTGCCTGTAAAAAAGTAGGAAGCGTAGGAAACTATAATAAAAAAGACCAGCGCCAGTTCAGCAAAAAGGGTGATTTCAGGCAAGATAAATATATAAATACAGATGCATATGGGAATAAGAAGGACAAAGTTTTTTAATATTTCAGCTAGATTGATTTGTTGATTTAAGCTCACACTCATGGCAAGTATTGCCGCTAACTCAAATAAAGCATAGTGTCCGGGCGTATCGATGTATATCCAAATGATAAAGCCAATAATCAATACTAGAGGCGGAAAAAAAGCCTTGCAGATCGATATCCAAGTTGGTTTTATTGTTTTTTGCCATAAAGAAGGAGTTGGATATATTTCAACTGTATTAGCCGCTAAAAGCCCCATTAATCCTTGTAAATAATTAATCGTGTATTTTAGATTTTTATCGATCTCTTTTAGCTCTTTAAGGGTTAACGAGATAGCCGCTCTATCATAGTGAGAGAGTGTTTTTAAGATGGCAGGATCTGCCACTAAAGGGATTTCGCTTAGTTCGATATGACATTTCTTATTAGATACGATCTCCTCTATTTCATTAAATAGTTGTATTCGTTGGCTAAGATGTTCATTTAATCTAGGTATGACTGCATTTAGGTCGAGATGTGAAAGCATCGATAAGCTTGCATGCCATTTTTGTAAACACTCCGTCTGTACAGTAAAAATAGCGACCATCCCTTTCAAGAGGTGGCGATTGCTAAATATTCTAATATTTTCAGAACTTTCTATTTGTGTTGCATTGCTAAAGTTAGTTAACAGTGTGATTTGTTGGTTACCAAATTCAACCTGCGATAAGCTTGATGGCGAACCCTCTATTATTTGTTGGCAATTGGCGATCATTAATTTTTGGCTATGGATAAGTTTAAGATAGGCTTGTTTAATTGCTCCGGTATTTTTTTGTGGCCAAATAAATATGCCAATCAGGCTATAGACAGCGACCCCGAGTATTGTTTCAATGGTGCGTGCAATAGCATGTTGAAAGAAATCATTGACATCCCCTGGTATTGCTGTGATCGCAACGGCTAAACAAGTAAACCCCATAACATTCCAGAAATAGGGTTTATCCTCATCGATTACCATCATGTAGCTTGTAAAGAAAATAAAAACGCTACAAAATCCTAAAAATAACCATCTTTCCTGCGGCGCTAAGGCGACAATGGCAATAGCGGCTAGGCAGCCAGGTATGGTGCCCGCAGCCCGTAACATCCCTTTTTTTAAGGATAATCCCGGCGGAGACAAGGAAACCATAGCGACTGCGAGAGCTGACCAGTAGGGATTTAACCAGCCAGAGCCAAGTGCGATACCATAGGCAATGACAAAGGCCATGCCGACTTTAATCGCTTCTTTGGTGTGACTTGATATTGTTAATCTAGTCATAGTGGTGCGACTACTTATTTGATTATTCATTGGCTATATAGGGTAATTGGCATGGCGTTATCTCTTCCTGCATTGTAAATTTAATTGCTTATCCTGTATTGTAATTTATTTGCTCTGTGTGAAATTTAGGTTATATGTTTAATTCAACTCTATTATGAGTCCCATTCACTATTTTCAATCAACAAATGGTCGCCACTATTGAGTCATATTCTTTTACGCAACACTATTGAAGGTTTAATTCTATCTCGACAGCAAAATGAAACGGCACAGGGGGTTGAGCTGGTTCTATGGCTTGCCACTGGCTTAGGTCCGTGTCGTGTAGTTATTCCTGCGCAACGTTATGTATTTCTGATTTTACAGGATGATTTAGCGCGTGCTATTTCATTATGGCAAAGCAGCAAGCTAACCCCGCAACAAATTCGCTCATTATCCATTAAATCTTTCAATCAGCAACCTGTTACTGCAATTTATACATTGAATAATAAACAATTCCGAGCATTACAAAGTATTTTAGATAGTGCCGGTATTGCGCATTTTGAAGGAGATATAAAAATAGCAGATCGCTATCTCATGGAGCGCTTTATCTATGGCACAGTAAAAGTGCAGGGGGATATAGAGTGGAATGGACGTTATTGGACAAGCATTGCTCCTAAATTAAGTGCGGGGACGGCTTCACCTCAACTAAAATTTGTCTCCTTAGATATTGAATGTAGTCCACGGCAAACGTTGTATTCGATTGCGTTAACCTATGCGAATAGCAGCAGTGCATCGATAAATAGCTCGCCCTATTCACGGGTCTTAATGGTCGGCCAACAAGCGCAAACTGAAGATATCAACATTCAATGGGTGAAAGATGAGCGAGCACTATTAGAGGCGTTACAACAATGGTTCATTGACCATGATCCGGATCTTATTATTGGTTGGAATGTCGTTGATTTTGATATGCAGTTATTGGTGAAGCGTGCTGCATTGCACAAGATGCCACTTTGTCTCGGCCGTGATCAATCGCCATTACGTTGGTTAACGCATCAAGATAATCCAAACCAAGGCTCATTGATTATCAATGGTCGGGTCGTATTAGATGGTATTGATCAGTTAAAAAATGCCAGTTGGCACTTTGATAGCTTCAGTTTGCAATTTGTTAGTGAATCGCTGCTGGGCGAAAGCAAATTGCTAGCTAGCAATGAGGATAAAGGGCTGGAAATCCAACGTCTTTTTGAGCAAGATCCGATTGCGCTGGCACGTTATAATCAACAGGATTGCTTATTGGTTGAACGTATTTTTGCAAAGGCGCAATTGATTGAATATGCCATACAACGCGCTTGCCTTACGGGCCTTGCATTAGATAGACGTGGCGCATCGGTGGCGGCTTTTACCAATTTGTATCTGCCGTTATTACATCGTAGCGGTTATATTGCCCCCAACATAGGTGATATTGAGGCGCAGCACTCTCCCGGTGGTTTTGTAATGGAATCAGATCCGGGCTTCTATTCTTGGGTGTTAGTGTTAGATTTTAAATCCCTTTATCCATCAATTATGCGTACCTTTAAAATCGATCCGATGGGGATGATTGAAGGGTTACGTGAAGATCCTTCCCTCTCCATCCCCGGTTTTAGAGAAGCGCGATTTAGCCGCAGTGCCCATCATCTTCCCGGCATTTTGGATAAATTAAGTGCCGCCAGAGAGCAGGCTAAGAGAGAGAACAACCAACCATTTCAGCATGCGATTAAAATTATCATGAACAGTCTCTATGGTGTGCTTGGCTCGGCTGGTTGTCGTTTTCATGATACCCGTTTAGCGAGTTCCATTACCCTGCGTGGACATCAAATCATGAAGGAGACCAAGCAAGTTATCGAAGCGCAAGGTGAACAAGTCATTTATGGTGATACGGATTCAACCTTTGTGTGGTTAAAGGCGTGCAAAAATAGTGAACAAGCAGCACTGCGGGGGCAGACGTTAGAGAAGATCATTAATCATTACTGGCAGCATAAATTAGAGAAAGAGTACCAATTACACAGCTATTTAGAAATTGAGTTTGAAACCTGCTTTAGAAAATTTTTTATGCCCACCCTGAGAGGGTCGACAACGGGATCTAAAAAACGCTATGTTGGTTTAAAGCAAACCGCAACGGGTGAAAAAATGTTGTTCAAAGGGCTAGAAACGGTGCGTTCCGATTGGACCGAGTTAGCACAAAACTTTCAGCAAGCGTTATACGCCAAAGTGTTTGCCGATGAGCCTATTGATGATTTGATCATCGAGACCATTAATCAACTTAACCGAGGTCAACTTGACCAACAGCTTATCTATCACAAGCGTTTACGCCGTCCTTTGGCGGACTATATTAAGAATGTCCCGCCGCAAGTGCGGGCAGCACGTTTAGCGGATCAACATAATGGCGCATTAGGGAAGCCCTTACGTTATCAGCAGCGCGGTCGGATCGCTTATTTGTTCACCATTAATGGCCCCGAGCCTCAGGAGTACTTAGCTTCAGCTATCGATTATCAGCACTATATTGATAAGCAGTTGAAACCGATTGCCGAAGCGGTATTGCCCTTACTGGGTAAGGATTTTGAACAAATCGTTTCCGATCAGCTATCACTGTTTTAACAATAAATTAGAGCGTATTGTATTTCACAAAATAGGCTTTTAAATAATCGATTAATAAACGTAATTTTTTTGAGTCCGCGCCACCCGGAGGGAATACCCCGTAGACATTAATATCAGAGAGTTTGTAATCATCGAGAACCGACTCTAGCGTGCCCGCTGCAATTTTTGGCTTTGCATCGTAGGTGGGAATCCGACCTAAGCCATGTCCTCCCTCAACAAAGGCGGTGCGAGCTGAAGCATTGTTGGTGCTGATCCCTCCCTTGACCTTGATGCTAAAGGAGCGATTACCTTTGCTAAGCTCTAATGTATTGGAGGTGAGTTTATAGATAACCCACTGATGTTCAGTTAATTGAGCAGGGGTCGTTGGATAGCCATGCTTTTTAAAATAGTCTGGAGAGCCACATAGGCAAGTTGTGAGCGTTGATAATTTACTCGCTTGTAATCCCGAATCCGCTAAGGGGGCGCCACGAATAGCAAGGTCAATCCCTTCCTTAATAATATTAACCACCTCATCGGTAAGCACCACATCTAACTCTACTTTTGGATAAAGTTGCCGAAATGAGTTGAGCGCTGGCACAATGGTTTGCAGCCCGATATTTACCGGGCAGGTCATTTTTATCAGACCTTCTGGTTCGTTTTTTAAATTTTCAATTTGCTGATTGGCGGCAGAAGCTTGCTCTGCGATGACTCGGCAACGTTGAAAATATTGTGTGCCTGCTTCGGTTAAGGTGATTGAACGAGTCGAGCGATTGAGCAGCTTAATGCCTAAATGGGTTTCTAATTTTTTTATATGATAGCTCACGACCGCGCGTGATAAACCGATATGTTTGGCAGCGGCACTGAGACTACCTTGCTCAACGACCTGCGCGAAGACGACCATGCTTTTTAGCTGTTCAAAGGAGATATCCATCATTAATTCTTTTATTGTCAAATTTATTGAAACAATGTAGTTAAATAACTGCGCATTGTCCAAACAATATTCGCGGCATATACTGATCTACGTCAAATAAAGTAAGGTCATCAAAAGGAGTTAATTTATGAGCAAGAAAATATTAATGGTTTTAACATCCCACGATAAACTCGGCAACACGGGTGAAAAAACGGGATTTTGGGTCGAAGAGTTTGCCGCGCCTTATTATCTATTTAAAGACGCAGGCGTTGAAGTGACGCTGGCCTCTCCCGTTGGTGGACAGCCACCGATTGATCCGAAAAGTGAGTTAGCTGATTTTCAAACCGAGTCGACCAAACGATTTGCCACAGATAGTGCTGCACAATTGCAATTAAAAGAGACTAAGCAACTTGCTGATATTGATCAAGCTGATTACGATGCGGTTTTTTACCCTGGTGGTCACGGGCCTTTATGGGATTTAACCGATAACAGTGATTCTATTACCCTAATAGAAGCTTTTCTTAATGCCAATAAACCCGTAGGGGCAGTCTGTCATGCGACTGCTGCATTGTTAAATATTAAAGATAATGCCGGGCAATATGTTGTAAAAGATAAAATCATTAGCGGTTTTAGTAATAGTGAAGAAGATGCCGTGCAATTATCCGATATTGTGCCATTTTTATTGCAGGATGAATTAATTAAACGCGGAGCAGACTATCAAAAAGGAGCGGATTGGTCTCCCTTTGCAGTACAGGATGGGCAACTTATTACGGGACAGAATCCCGCTAGTTCTGAGCTTGTTGCTGAAAAATTAATTAAACAAATTAACGCGTAATTATTAAAGAGAGGGCACAGTATGTTCAATTTTAGTTTCGAAAATCAAACCCGTATTCATTTCGGTGAAGGACAAATTAGCGCAATAAGCAAAGAAATTCCAGAGGATGCCAAAGTACTCGTCGTCTATGGCGGCGGCTCGATAAAAAGCAATGGCGTTTATGAACAAGTGGTGACGGCATTAAAAGATCATACTTGGTTTGAGTTTTCTGGTATTGAGCCAAATCCCAAATACGATACGTTAATGAAAGCACAGGCGATTATCAAAGAACATGGTATCGATTATTTATTAGCGGTTGGTGGTGGATCCGTTGTTGATGGCAGTAAATTTATCGCTGCGGCGGCGTTTTATGAAGGTGATGATCCTTGGGATATCGTTGCCAAGCAAGCACCAATAAGCAAAGCGCTACCAATTGGTGTGGTATTAACCCTACCAGCGACGGGTTCAGAAACCAATATTGGTTCGGTTGTGACTCGAGGTGGCACTAAGTTACCCTTTATGAACCCGTTGGTTCGCCCTCAATTTGCGGTGTTAGATCCTGCGGTCACATTATCATTATCGGATCGTCAGATTAGCAATGGTGTAGTGGATGCCTTTGTTCATACCATGGAGCAATACCTTACCTATAGCGTTAATGGGAAAGTTCAAGATCGTTTTTCAGAAGGGTTATTGCAAACCTTAATTGAGGAAGGGCCGAAAGCGCTTAAAGCAGAAACGAAAAACGACCTTGAAGTACGAGCCAATATTATGTGGTCAGCAACGATGGCGCTGAATGGGTTAATTGGATCGGGTGTACCGCAAGATTGGTCAACACATATGATAGGACATGAATTAACCGGTGCCTATGAAATTGACCATGCGCGTACCTTGTCAATCGTTTTACCCGCGGTGATGAAAGTGCGTCAAGCTGCTAAACACGACAAATTACTTCAATATGCACAACGTGTATGGCATACCAACAGTGGCAGTGACGATGAACAAATCGCACAAGCGATCACATTGACGGAAAATTTCTTCCATGAGATGGGCGTGCCCGTTCGATTATCTGAAGTCGATTTAGGAAAAGCAGATATTGATCTGCTCATTGCGAATCTTGAAGCGCATGGCATGACGGCATTAGGTGAAAAACAAGAGATCACTATTGCAGAGAGCCGCAAAATATTAGAGCAAGCTTTGTAATCTTACTGAATATATAGATGGAAATAATGATGGCACAAACGAAAGATTTTAATCGACAAATATTATTATCATCGCGCCCTGTTGGCGCGCCAAAGTCTGATAATTTTAAATTCGTTGAAAGTGAAAAACCACAGATATCAACGGGGAAAGTATTACTGCGTACGGTCTATTTATCACTAGATCCCTATATGCGCGGACGTATGAGTGATGCCAAATCCTACGCGCCGCCTGTTGAAATTGGTGCGGCGATGGTTGGTGGCACAGTATGTCGCGTTGAGCAATCGTTAAATAGTGATTTTGCCGTTGGGGATTGGGTTGTCTCTTTTTCTGGATGGCAAGATTATAGCGTTAGCGATGGTGTGAATCTGCTTAAGTTAGATGCCAGTTTAACCCATCACTCATATGCGTTAGGCATTTTAGGTATGCCAGGATTAACGGCTTATATGGGGCTGTTGGATATTGGTCAGCCTAAAGCGGGAGAAACGGTGGTGGTTGCTGCGGCAACGGGTGCCGTGGGCAGCTTAGTGGGGCAAATAGCTAAACTTAATGGCTGTAAAGTGGTGGGTATTGCTGGTGGAAAAGAAAAGTGTGACTATGCAGTGCAAGCACTTGGTTTTGATTATTGCTTGGATCATAAATCGGCTAATTTAGCAGAACAATTGGCAGAAGCTTGTTGTGACGGTATTGATGTCTATTTTGAAAATGTCGGCGGTAAGGTTTTTGATGCCGTACTACCTCTGTTAAATAGTAAAGCACGCATACCGCTATGTGGCTTAATTTCACAGTATAACGCCACTGAGTTGCCAACGGGGCTGGATAGGTTATCCATGCTAATGGGGACGTTGTTGGTGAAACGTATCAAGATGCAAGGTTTTATCGTATTTGATGATTATGGGCACCGCTATAACGAGTTTAGTGAGGCAATGGTAGCTTGGTTAAGTGCCGGTAAGATTAAATATAAAGAGCAATTAGTCGATGGTTTAGAAAATGCACCGACTGCATTTATGGGATTACTACAAGGTGAGAACTTTGGTAAATTAATTGTGCGCGTTGGCCCCGATGATTTAAATTAATGCCGATATATTGCCATGCAATTCGGGGTGTTGTAACACCCTGGCTTATAACGCCAAAGTAGTCATTTGGCGTTTTATTTAAAAAAGAGCATGTTTACTAAAATCAGGACTGGGTACAACGGGACTGAAATAAAAACGTAAACCATATTCAGCACCAAAATTATCTGGTTTCTCAATATATTTATAGGCTTCAATTCCTATGCGCACCGGCATTGGGCCAATTTTTGTCATGGTATTAAAACCAAATCCAACTGGAATCGTCCAGACATCACCATTATCCGCTTCCCGTTCGCTGTAATATTCGGACTGCCAAACCCAAAATTGGTTGAATCATTATAACGGTAAAATGCGATATATTGGATATTTGTCATATTCACATCGTCACGATCTTGAACGCCTGAAATACTCCACCAGTGCTGTACGACTGCGCCATACATATACTCTTTAGGTGCGCCAACATGTAGCAAAACAGCCATCGGGCCAACACTGTTTTTCCCTGTTCCAAAGGCTTTGTTCGTTGCTGTATCGAGCATTGCAGTAATACCGAAACCCATGATATTAGGTGGCTTGACCATATCATTGCTGCCTAAGGCATTCCATAAAACGATATCGCCCATCTCAGTTTTTCTTTCAAAATCAACCGAAACGGGTAATTCGCCACCGGGGTATTGCGTTGCCCCTTGTCTTAACTGTGGCGTTTCCCAGCTGTGAATCGGAATAACAGGGCGGAAGATATATTTTATATTCTCGGTTAGCTGGAAGGGCATAACAGGTTCAATAGTGGTGGTGTTATAGACCTTTTTATCTTCCCCGAGAAAATCTAAATAATCGCCATCGTACCAAGTCGTATCATTTTGCATATACAACAGCATAACTCACCCAGCGGGTTGTTAATCATTTCATTGATTTGAGCCTGCGTATAGCCACCATTTAACGCTTGCTGCTTTTCGTTGGGTGTTAATGCCTTCTTTGAGGATTGTGCGCTATTGTTAGTTTTCGTCTCGACTTGTGCTAATTGTAGTGAAAAATCATCACGATAGCTCAAAGGAGAGGGCTCGCTGATTGAATTGGCATGCCATAGGCTTGCGTCAATAGCAAAGTTTGTAGCATTTTCTAAAGCCATTAGTTGAGGGGATAAACCTAGGCTAATCAATCCAATGGCTGAAACCATGCTTAATTGAGAGATGTTCATTGAAAATTCCTTTTATATTTTTCCATGGCAAAATAAATTGCCTTCGCTCATCGTAACTGAGCCCTGATTATTACTAAAGTAAATTATAGTTTATCCACATGCTAGGAGTTATATTTTTATTTGCCATCCTAACAACTTCTCTACTTAAAATAAAAAATAAACATCAAAAATATGTTTTTTAGATTTTAAAAAAACATGCCTTTTTTACCTGATTATTTTTTGTTTTTTTGTATTTGTCTCTAACAAATTGATAATAGCCCTATTTTTGACATTTTTGACTGTTATACTGAGTCGCTAATAAATAGAGGTCGTTCCGGTGCTGATTATTCCTTATGGTGATGGTTGTCATTTTTTTATGATAGTGGGGCGGGTTTAGTGAGCGTTTTTTGCTTTCTTTATGGAGATTTGATTGTATATGGATATTTTTCTGCGTCGTAGCAGTGCTATATGTTGTTGTCACTATTTTATTGTCGCTGTTATTTTATTTTTTCAAAGTATCAGCATAGCAGCGACCCAATCACAGCTTGTTGAGTCTAACGGCTTTAGCTATCGTATCGCTCCCAGCGATTTATGGGTCAGCATAAATGGTTATGATATTCCGGATAGCGACTCCTCTGAACCGGTTAGCTATCTATTAGTTGATCAGCAAGTGAAATTCGCTAATGGTCAAGCAACGGTTTATAACCGGAATGTTGAACAGCCGTTAACAACGGAAGGGGTCATGCGATCCTCTCGTGTAGAAGTCTCCTTTAATCCCGTTTATCAAAAATTAGTGTGGCATAAGGTCACCGTAAAACGGGGTGCTAAGGAGATGAATCGTCTCTCCTCCTCGGCTATTACCTTGCTGCAAAGGGAGCAGTCTTTAGATCAAGAAATTGTTGATGGTTATGTGACTGCGATGCTGGTGATTGATGATACTCGTAAGGGGGATGTTATTGATTACAGTTACTCTATTGAAGGTCGCAATCCAATCTATGGTCAACATGCCTTTTTTAATACCTTTATGGGCTGGACGGTTCCGTTGTTAAACTCAACAGACGTTTTATTTTTGATAACAGTCGTGATATTCAATATAAGCTCGATCAATTTGATGATAAACCCATTATTTCGCAAAAAAATGGGTTCACTGAGTATCAATGGACGCTGAAAAATACGCCCGCCATTTTTGTAGAAAAAGAGTATCCAGCATGGTATCGCGTTTATCCCCAGCTATCTTTTTCATCCTTCCAAAGCTGGAAAGACGTCAGTGCTTGGGCAAAGCCTCTTTACGCAAATAGAACGATTAGCAATCCTGAACTGCTGAACTTTATCTCTAAAATCAAGCCATTAAAGCCGCAAGAACAAATTGTTAAAGCATTGCAGTTTGTGCAAGGAGAGATTCGTTATTTAGGCATCGAGTTAGGGGTTAATTCCCATCAACCCCATGATCCAGATGAGGTGTTTAAAAATCGCTTTGGCGATTGTAAAGATAAAACATTGCTGCTTATCGCCATTCTTGAAAAATTGGGGATCACCGCTCATCCCGCCTTGGTTTCCACATTTGGGGCGGTTAACCTACCTAATGAGTTACCTAGCCCTATCGAATTTAACCATGTTATTACACGGGTCGAAAGTGATGACCAAGTTTATTGGTTAGATCCAACGAGAAGCTTGCAGAGCGGTGCATTAGATCGCCTTGGCTATCGCAGTTATGATAACGCCCTTGTTGTTGGCCACCCATACCTTGCTCTGGTTGAAATGCCCAAAACGGCTCAGCAGGTAGCTGAAATTCGTACGCGTGAGTATTTTAACGTCATTGCCTACGAAGCCCCTGTGGATTATCGAATCGTGACGGAGTATAGCGGTATTGAAGCGGAATATATTCATTCTCAATTTATCACGCAAGGTCAAACGACCATGGCGCGTAAATTTCTCAATTATATGAATCGTATTTACCCAAATTTGCAAGCGGGTGCCCCTTTAACTTTTGAGTATGATTCTGAACAAAATATTGCAACGGTTGTTGAGTCCTATCGTCTTACTGACTTTTTTAGAACAGAACCAGAGCGTCTATTAGCAGATATTTATCCCTATAGTATTGCAGAATATTTTACACTGCCAACAACGGTGAACCGTAAGACTCCCTTGGGACACATTTATCCTATAAAAGTAATGCATCAATCCTACATTTCTTACCCTGAGTGGATAAAAATGTCTTTATTTAACAATACGGAATCGATTGATACGCCATATTTTTCGCTCTCTTTTAGCGAGGATTATCGCGACCGAGCGATTATTACAAGTTATCTGTATGAATCAAAAGGGGCCTTTATTCCAGTCAAAGATGTGCCTGAACATATCGCTAAGTTACGCAAAGCTAAGAACAGCTTAGCGAAAGTGTATGAAATAACCTATACAAAGAACCAAACAGAGCAAACCATGGGCACCTTTATTGAACACCTTAATAAACACATTGATCGCATCACGGGAGATAGACTATGAAAATCATGAAGATCTCATTATGTTTTATCTGCTTTATCTTGCTTAACGGCTGTGCAAGTACAACGGTACCATCCTCAACTAGCGCGAGACAAACCCTTGATATAGAAGCGTCTCCTGCTTATCCTAGTGCCACACTGAATGAATTTATCGCTGAGCTATTTGATGTGTTGCAAAGACAGGATGAAAAAAGTTATCTAGCAATGTGGGATGCCAATGAATTTGCAGAGCGCAGTGTCGGGCTGATGGCTAGTAGCCCCTACAATGCAAACTTAGTGAGAAATACACTACTTAAAAAAGACCTTTTTGCTAGGCTTACGAACAGTAATTTAGCGATATTTAAGGATGCTCAGCTGATCTTACTTGACAGTGATAAGTTGCAAATAAAAATTCGCATTAAACGCGGCCATGAAAGTTTATATACTGCAATTGTTGTCAGTCAGCGAGATGGTCAATATAAGATAGTTGATCTGTTAGATTATGGAATTGGTGTTTATCAGAGCCAAAAGAGTGCTAGCCTGTTTGCCCATGTTCTCAGTGATGATGAAGAGGAACGAGCATCGGTGCAGAAATTTACCTATGCCACGCAAGCGATGAATAATAACAATCCCTATAATGCAATCACTCAATTAGAAATGATCCCCGAGCCGTTACTTAGCAATAAAGTCTATTTGACGACTTATCTGATGGCTTCATCGGTCGATGAAGTGCAGATTAAAAAGGCACTGCAACTATTAGAAAAATATTATCGAGATGACCCCTCCGTCTCTTATCTAATGGCTCAGCTTTACCTTATGAGAAAACAGGAGAGAGAAGCCATTGCGGCATTAAAAACATTCGCAGACATTATTAAGACAGATGCGCACGTACATTTGATGATTGGTCATCTCTATTTAGCCATTAATGACATTGATAATGCCATATTACATGGCAACAAGGCCTTAAGAATTAATCCAAGAGAGGATCTTGCCTATTGGATGTTAGCGCAAGCATTATCACGTAAAAATCAACCCGATGATGCACTACTGGCGCTGAAAGTATTAAAAAATTATTTTGCCTATGAATTTAAAGCTGACCACTTTAAATCAGAAAAAGCCTTTGCCTCCTTGTACCAATACGAAAAATTTACTACATGGGTAGAGCAACTTCCACGATAAAACGGTAACGGGGTAGCTATTCCCATGGGCGTTATATTAAAGGGAATAGCTGACTTTTTTAGTTCAATATTTTTGAATAGATCGTTCAGTTATTACCGTTATTAATCATCGCTTTCATTCAATATAATTAACCGAACAAAACAGCGTGAGGGAATTAAAATGAAAGCAGCTCATCAAAAAATTAGTGCCTCGGAATTACATTATTTGCCGAGTAGTGAAGTGCATCCCGCAGATACCTATTTTCATTTTTCATTTGCCAATTATTACAATCCAGTGCGGATGCACTTTGGTGCTCTGCGTGTCCTAAATGATGATGAGATTAAACCGCATAGTGGTTTCGGTCGCCATCCACACCAAGATATGGAGATAATCAGTTATATTATTTCAGGGAAATTAACCCATTGGGATAATGTGACCGAGCAGCAAGAAACCATAGGTCGAGGTCATGTGCAGGCTATTTCAGCGGGAACTGGTGTTTGGCACTCCGAGCAGAATCAACAAGATCAATCCTGTCGTCTTTTACAAATTTGGGTCATGCCAGCGACAAAAGGTGGGACAGTGCGCTATAACCAGCGCAACTTTCACTTAAGCGACCGTGAAAATAAGCTGTTGCATATTGTTGCTAACCCGAAGAACAAAGAGACTGCCCCCCTCTATGTTAATGCGGATGTGAATTTGTACGTGTCGGAAATAACAGCGCCAGATACGCTTGTCGAATTTCAATTAAAACCGGGCAGACAGGCATACATTAATTGCATAGAAGGGACGATGAAAATAGCAGGTTACCCATCACTCAACCAGCAAGATTCTTTAACGATAAGTGAAGAGGGCTGCCTTAAGCTTTCTGCTGCGGATAAATACGCCCATTTCATTATTATTGAAATGGCGCAAAGTTAATTTTTTATAATACCAATTCAGATAATATTATGGTCATAGCTTGTTGAGGAAAAATGATGGAGAGTAATACCAATCGGGAAATAGCTGATTCTATTTTACTGCCTAAAATAACTTACTTTTTTGTTGTAAGTTTCGCAAAGGGAACAACCTATTTGCGTCAACTTACGCCTCAAATTAAGCCATTTTTTCTGCGCAAAATTTAGATCACAGACTTAATCCGATTGGTATAAGGCGCATGACTGAGTAATAGCAGGCTATTGCGATTGAATGTAACGCAGCTATCTATTATTTTAATCAACAAGATAGATCAGATGCTTATCCTTTCGGGAGCATGGAGAAATAGGCATTAGTGGTTATGTACCAAGCTAGTGCATTTTGACGTGGTGTATCGCCCCCATTTTAAATGCAATTTAAATTTACTCAAAGAATTCACTAATCTCTACTATTATATGTTAGAACTGTATCAATTACCGAGCATCGCCAAAACGGTCAACATGGCAGATATCAAGGGCTATTAATCTCTATGGAATAGTACCGTTAGGGCATCGGCAAAATTGGTTAGTTGCGCATCATCGTGACAACATTTAATAGAGAGACAGGTGGGATAACTAAATGGATAAAAACAGACGGGTAGTAACGGCAGGCATCGCTCTATCACTCTTTTTTATCGCTGCCTGTGTCGCTACGGATAAAATAGTTTATCCGGAAATGGTTGCAAATAGTGCCGCCATTCCCCCCATTGAGTCTGCCCCCGTTATTGAACCAAGATTAGATATCGATTCATTTTCCTTTACTCGCAATATTTATATAGATCGCCACTTAGAGGATGATTGTGACAATTATAACGTCGCATTACGTGCCTGTGGCAGTGGTTCTGAACTGGCATTTCACAGTATCAAACGAGCACAACAAAGCGCTGCTGCGGGCGTTTTATTTTTAATTCGAGGGGGAAATTATAACGAAGTACTACATGTCACGACGTCAGGGCGTGCGGATGCTTATTTGGGATATTCTGCCTACGCGAATGAAAAGGTCACCCTGTTAGATATTAATAGCGAAGATAGCGGTGAAGAGTACGGTGCCATTTGGTTAGATCAAGTCTCCTATGTATTGATTAATGGCATTGATGTCCGAGGCTCTATCGGCTTTGGGCGGCTCTTGAATGCACATTACAATATAATCACTAATAGTGAATTTAATGAATCGACCATCTGGCGAAATGGGCGTGGAAAAAGCAAGCGGGGTGGGTTGTATGTTGCCTTTAGTCACTACAATCGCATTGTAAATAACCGTTTTTATAAAGGTACTGATGCCCTTGCGCTGGTTCATTCTAACCATAATTTAGTCGCCGATAATCGCATGGATCTCGCAGGCCATGATCTATGGAATATAAAATGTGGCAGCTTTAATGTGATCCGTAATAATCTATTTAGCAATAAAAATCAGAAATTAGGCTCGGTATTTGATTGTGAAAAAGGGTCCATGAGTTGGCATGGCAACGGTGAATTTGCACAGCAAAAGGAGCGGCTTAATAGTACGCAATATAACATGATTGATAATAATATCTTCAAAGATGCGCAGCATTACTATTCAACGAGCGGCGGCAATGGCATTCAGTATGCGGGGCAAAATGGTATTATCCGTCGAAATGTTTTTTATCATGTCAATGCAGGCATTGGCATGGCTTCATACAAAAGCGAGGCCACCTATAACTATGGTAATCGCATCTATAATAATACCTTTCACGATAATTGGTGTGCGGCCATCGCAATCGGTACGCCAATCAACAACATGACAGACAACGAATATCGCAATAATATCCTTTGGAATAACCAAGGTTTCGCAGCTTCTCACTGCAAGGAAAATAATGGCGTACAAATTCTACTGCGCAGTAATAAATCAGTCGGTCGCTTTATCAACAATAATATTGCCAGTAGCGTTGATGACGATGTTTTAGGTATCTGGGGACGATCGATAAACCATTCCCTGTTGAGTTATTACATTAGTATTGGTCTGGTGGAATTTATCGACACGCTCGAAGAAGATCCACTTTTTGTTGATCAACAAGAGAACGATTATCGCCTGCAAGCGAGCAGCCCAATGATAGATAGCGGCGCGTTTTTAACTACCATCATTAGCCCAACTGGCAGCGGCAACCAGCTACAGCTAGCGGATGTTAAATATTTCTATGATGGTTTTTCCATCCCCGGGGAAGTTGGCGACAGTATACAAATTCAAGGTCAGAGTGAAACCGCAATAATTGTCAAAATAGACTATGAAAAACAAGCCATTATTTTAAATAAAGCAATGAGTTGGAATCAAGGCGATGGCATTGCTTTGCAGTATAACGGCAGTTCGCCAAATCTTGGTGCTATTCAATACAAGGCTCATTGATGGCGTTTATTTAAAGTCACGCTGTACAGCTTTCGCTTTTATTTGCAACGCTATTTTTGTTGCAAATTCTTATTTCACGGGGTGTGGCAATTTTTTTTATGGTAAGTAAACATCCACTTTTATTTTCTGTTACTTTACAAAAATTAAAGATAATACTCTCTGTTATCTGTTTATTGCCCCTTTTTTTAGCGAACTTAAGAGTAATAGAATGAAACCATATCCACAAAAAATAGCCAGTCTGGAAATGATGCGTGTTATCGCAATGCTCGCTGTCATTATTATTCATATCCGTTTATTTGTTGATTTTCCATTTAGTGATGGCAACGCTTGGCTCGCTGATATTTTTAATCAGCTTAGTCGTTTCGCCGTCCCTTTTTTCTTTATATTATCGGGGTTTTTTATCCAACCTAAGTTGATAAACAGACCGATATCGACCATCCACCAGTATTGCAAACCGTTATTAAAAATATGGGTAGTGTGGAGTCTCATTTGCTTACTACTACCGACACGTTTAGATGCACTGATGAGTAAAGGATATTTAGCAGAACGTATCGCCTACTGGGATTTTTTACTCGAAAATCCACTTAACTCCTTCCTAGAAGGGGGCTTGGTACATTTATGGTTTTTGCCCGCATTAATGATAGCGGTCGCTATAATGGCATTTTTTATACGTTTTAGAATGCTTTACCTATTACTACCCGTTAGCTTCATCGTTTATCTTTATGGGGTATTTGCAGGAAGCTACGCCTCGTTAACGGAACTCAGCGCACCATTTTTAACCCGTAATGGCCCCTTTTTCAGTTTGTTCATGGTCGTTATTGGTTTTGAAATTCGCCGTAGAGAGTGGCGCTTATCTACATCGTCTGCTTTATTACTGTTAACACTAGGGGTGGTGGGGCACTTTGTTGAAGCCTACTGGTTGTTTACCAAAGGAGTGGTATTTTCTAGCCATGATTTTTTACTCTTCACACCATTATGGGCGACGGGGTTATTTCTCTTGTTATTAACTAAACCCAATATGGGCAATCATCCGATAACCTATTATTTAAGTCGCAGCACATTATCCATTTATGCCAGTCATCTTTCCATTGCTATTATTTTTTATAACATTGTTGGTGCTTTTGCCATAACAGGCTTACCCAGAGATGCCATCATGTTATTCGGTACCGTTATAACCACCTTACTCTTTGTTAAGGTGATTGAAAAAACGCCGCTGAATAAAATATTATTTAGATAAAAAAGATAGTTATTAGACTTCTTATCAAATTCATGACGCACTGTTTTATTCATAATTTAGCATTGGGTTTTACGTCACCGTGCAGGTTATATTTGTTAACATTCTAATTTGCTATACCTATATCAAATCAAAGTTTTTACAAATAGTTAGCGAACTGATTGATTACATGATGCTTAATAGATAATGTGATGATTATTTAAAATAAGATAGGTGGCGCGGTGCATTACATCATGCTATTTATAAAGCTGTTAGGTGCTTCACGGAGGTAAGTAGTATTGCAAATTTCTGATTGGATATCTTTAGGATCAAGTCTAGGGGCTTTGGTAGCTGCAACAATAGCACTCATAACCTTATTTGAAATAATTAAGCAGAGAAAATCATCTTTCAAACCAGATCTTATCGTTTTGAATAGCAATTTTCGTATTTCTTATCAAGATGTCGAAAACCAATTTCCCACGAGTTGGGATACAAAACAAGATGGAGAAGAACATTCTCTATCAATTGTAAATATAGGACTTGGGGTAGCTAAAGCTATAAAAATAAAATGGTGTTATGAGCACGAAAAATTATTGGATATGGTCATATCTAGCAGCCCGAAAAGTAGAGATATTCACAATCAAATTATTCAGGATGGTGCAGAGTTATTTTTAATTTTTCAGGATGGTAAATTTAAGCTTCCAATTAGTTATGGATTAGACAAAGAGTTCGACTATCTTATTCCTATTTCGCAAATGGAAACAGTAAATACGATTCAAATACCAAAAGCATATGAAGCATTAATGTCATTACTTGTATCTCATCGGGTTAGTATTGATGACCACCCTTTAGATGAGTCATTACCTTCGTTGAAGTTGGAAATTACATATAAAGATGCAGGGGAATACAAACATTATAAAGCGTTTGAATTAAAGCCAAAATTTATAAGTTCTATGAGAGAAGATATTATAGGTATAAGTGCGTTTGATTTTGAGTTCTCTCTAAATCGCACATAACACATATGAGCCCCAACGCTGTCAATAGGGTGTAGTAAATTGTTCGGCCTCTTTTTGGTCGAATAACATGATCAGCAAAAAATTTTACTTCATCTGTCGTATGGGCTGTCAGAGCAATCGTCTACAGCAAACACATATAGAGGCTCTCTTATTGTGGTCTCACCACTGCCTGTTCGCATATAGTAACAGTAGTGTAGAGTAGTGTAGGACACCCAAACCTTTTTGACTAAATTGAATATTATACTTACTATATAAACAGTGTTTTTGTTTACAGTTATTGGGTTTAGCATGACACAATCACGTGCTTCGTTAATTTCTCGATGTGTTCGCCGTGCATTTTTGTGTGGCGAAGATAATTACAGCGGTCGCGCCAATTGAGGACACCCTAACATTTGATTGATGCAAATCAATCAAATGTTAGGTAAAAAAAACATTTGGGTGTCCCAGATTTCGTTTGATTTGCTAATCGAAACCTAAGGGCAACCCTTTTTTCATGTTATATATTAAACTTTAAATATTTCAATTTCAGCTTGCATGGTTTCTGCTAATTGAGCTAATTCATCACTTGCAGCACTACTTTGCTCTGCACCGCTTGCGGTTTGGTTAGAAATATCACTAATATTTGTAATATTGCGATTTATCTCTTCAGTTACCGATGTTTGTTCCTCGGCTGCTGTGGCAATTTGTGCATTCAATGAATTCATTTGCTTAACGTTTTCGGTTATTTCTACTAATGCATCGCCCGCTTTTTGTGCTTCCATTGCTGTATTTTTAGCATTTTCAGCACCTTCAACTAACCGTTGAGTAACACCGCGACTACCCTGTTGTAAATTTTGAATGGTTTGCTGTATTTCCTGTGTTGATTGTTGTGTGCGACTTGCTAAACTCCTTACTTCATCAGCAACTACCGCAAATCCTCTCCCTTGTTCCCCCGCGCGAGCCGCTTCAATGGCTGCATTTAAAGCGAGCAAGTTAGTTTGCTCAGAGATGCTTTGAATAACACCAATAACACTGCCAATATCTTCGCTGTGTTGTGCAAGGGATTGCATTGCTGTAACTGATTCTTGCATTTCACGTGATAAATTTTCAATCATATCGATGCTTTCCTTGACGACTTTTTGTCCTTCAGCGGAAGCGTTGTCTGCATTTATAGATACTTGAGATGCGGCACTTGCACTCTGAGCAACTTCATGAACAGTCGCCGTGAATTGGTGGATAGCTGTAGCAATGAGTTGTGTTTGCAGCTGTTGCTCTACCACATTTTGCCGTGTTTGCAGAGCGACTGCTGAATTTTCTTCTGCAGAGCGCGCTAACTGTGAGGTTGATTGATGTGTCGATTTTACGAGATTTTGAAAACTGCCGACGATTTGATTGACGTAATTGGCGATATGTGTAAATTCATCATTGCCATTTAAATGGATACGTTGTGTCAGATCGCCTGCACAAATTAGATCACTGCTGGCCTCTAGTTGTTGCGATGCTAAATTAACACGTTTAAGAATCATCAATGATAACAATGAAATAATCAGTATGCTGACCACGACGGTGATAATGACGACATACTCGAAATCGTTAATATCTGCTTCTGCCTGCTCATAACTTTCTCTTGCTTCTTTGACTTGTAAATTAAGGAAGCCTTGTGCTTTTTCACTGACTAATTTAAATTCGGGATTAATTTTTTTCAATAAAATGAGATTAGTTTGGTTGTAATCGCCTGCTTTTAATGCACTTAACGCTGGGGAAAAACCTTCATTTGTAATGATATCGAGATTTTTAACTAATTCATTTGCTTGTGATTGTTCGGCCTCGGCTAACTCTGAGCTCATAATTTCGTTATCAACGATGTGGTGTAGTATGGTTAATGATTCGTTGATCGTTGTAATGTGCGCATCGATAGGGTGATCATGTAATTTTGCAAATGGAGAGTTGGGATCATGTTGTAGGGAGAGTAAAAGCGCGCTTCTTGCTTCACCGAGTTCATTTAATATTTTTCCTGCTCGGATGCTATGTTGCATACCTTGAAAGAATAAATCTTCAATGGATTTGGTTGCCTGTTGCATCCCTGAATAGCCTTGAAATGCTAAAAAAAGTAGTGCGCTAAGTGTTAATAAAACGCTTAATTTTAAACGGGCACTAACGGATTGCAATTTCTTAAAAAATAGAAAAGGCGGATTTAACGCCTCCGATGAGCTGTTCATTAAAGGCTGTGGTGATGATGCCGTATTATTTATTGTTGACATAAATTTCCCTTTTAATCATTAATAAATCTTTGCCCCAAAAAAGAGTGGTAAAGGATTTCGCAAACTCATATCGAAGCGAATCCTGATTTGATGACCGAGTTAATTATATTGTATATGTTAGAGCGACTTACCACTAAGTGGAAGGCCAATGGCTATTGTATTGTTATAAATGTGATAAAAAAGTGCTTTTTATGGTGATTTTAGGGCGTTTTTTTGAGCTGATTTATTACTCTTATTTTGCTTCTAGTGCGATAAAATCATCGTAACAAACTGGCCTTGAAAATAGATAGCCTTGTCCTAAGTCACAACCCATTTTTATTAGTAACTCTTTTTGTTTTTCCGTCTTAATTCCTTCTGCAATCACTTTGATGCCTAATTTATGTGCCATTACAATAATTGATTCACAGATGATTTTTGAGTCTAGCGAATCAGCTAGATTTCTAACAAATTCACGGTCAATTTTTAGGTAATCTACATCATACTCTCGGATATAAGTTAATGAAGAGTAACCCGTTCCAAAGTCATCTAGTGCCAATTCAATACCCACATCGCGAAAGCTTAAAAGCAATGCTAAACTCTCTTCGGTGGTCGACATTAATACGCCTTCGGTAATTTCAATAACCAGAGAAGAAGGGGAGATACCAACTTCGTGTAATTTATCTGCCCATTGTTGTAACGATTTCGATGCAGCTGAAAGTTGTACTGGAGAGACATTAATACTTAATTGAAACTCATCGCCAAAGATAGATTTAAATTTCGATAATGCAGCGCAAGCGTCAGTAAAAATCCATTCACCAATTTGATTTATAAATTTAGTTTCTTCAGCGATCGCGATAAATTCAATGGGTGCGATGACTCCCTTGCTTGGGTGGTTCCAGCGAATTAAGGCTTCCGCTTTGACTATTTTTCCTGTTGTTAAGGAGATAATTGGCTGAAAATAGAGTTGGAACTGTTTAAGTTCAAGTGCCACATGAAGCTCTTTAATTAGCCTTGTTCTATTGACTGCTGCATCTTGCATTGCTTGTGTAAAACAGTGGGAACAATTTTTACCTAAGGCCTTTGCCGCATACATGGCTTGATCAGAGGTTTTAAGAAGGTCGGCAGAAGATTGACCGTCTTGAGGGAAATAGGATATTCCAATACTTGCGGATATATATATCGCTTCTCCTGCGATGTTATATGGTTCATTGAAACCCCTTAATAGTTGCTCGACCACCTGTAGGGCAGCATTTGTCTGTTTTAGATTTCCTAAAATAACAATGAATTCATCTCCACTTTGTCGGGCAACGAAGTCATCAGCCCTTACTTTTGATAATAGCCGTTTGGAGACTAATTTAAGTAGTATGTCCCCTTTATCATGCCCTAATGTATCATTAACTTGTTTAAACTCATCTAAATCTACAAATAATGTCGCAATATATGTTTGATTTCTTCGCGCCTTTATTATTTCAAGATTTAAATGTTCGACTAAGGAATTTCTATTAGGTAAGTCGGTAAGGTGGTCAAAATTGGCTTGATGCCAAATGAGTTGATTAGCATGTTTTTGCTCTGAAATGTCGCGATATAAAGCAACGTATTTAATAATTTCATTGTTACTATCGTAAATGGCATTAATACTTACCCATTCAGTTAGTATCTCATTATGTTTCGTTTTATTATAAATCTCTCCCTCCCAGTGTCCTTTTAGCTGTAGAGAGGCCCATATTTTCTCATAGAAAGTAACATCATGAAGTCCTGACGCAAAGATATTAGGTGTATGCCCTAATACTTCATCTCGGGAATAACCAGTAACCGCTGTAAAAGAGGGATTAACATTAAGGATCTTACCATTAGCATCCGTGACAACCATGCATTCACTGCTGTTTTCGAATACAGAAGCGGCGAGTTGTAATGTTTTTTCGTTGTGTACTCTTCTGGTAATATTACGAATCACAAGAATAACATCCGTAGAATTATTTATTGTATTGGCGCGAGCCTCAAAAAAAACTAATGAGCCATTAATTTCTAGGGAGTATTCCCATGTTATTATTTGCTGTTTTTGGCGTAATTCGGTTATGTTTTGTCGATAAAGTAATGCTGCATAGTCGGGAATGACTTCGGTCATTTTTTGGCCAAGAAATTTTTCAGGGGGAAGGTACAAGTCATCTAAGGTTGATGCTCGATAATCGATAATTGTATCATCATCACTAATTTTGAAATAAAGGTCTGGTAATGCGTTAAATATAGAATCTAGTTCTTGGTTTTTTTGATTGGCATTTTTTTCAGCATTGAGCCTTTCCTTAGCCATTTTGTCAAAATTTTTGGCTAGCATCGCCAGTTCTTGTAATGCAATATCCTGATGAATTGGTGAATATTGCCCCCTTTTTAATTTTACCGTTGCTTCGTAAAGTAGTTGTAATGGTTTTCGTACATTGTTTGTTAAATCTCGAAATGCAACAAAAGAAACTAATGCTAATAAAGTAAAAAATATCAATAAGTTAGTTAATAATGATAATGCAGCTTCATTGCCTACTTTATCTAAGGGAATCGCAATATTAAGGGTGATATTTTCCCCTTCATCGGTAGTATAAAAATTTTCTTGGATATAAATGCGTGAGATGCCATCTTTTCCTGTGACGACATTACTCTGTAATTCATTGCCCATAGTGGGGAGTGGTTTTAGCCCATAGCTGTCGGCCTGTTGACCGTGCCGCTGAATATCAATGGGAAAATTTGCAACGATATGTCCTTCTTTATCGGTAATAAAAGCCACAGATTCTTTAGGGAGTTGTTCTTCTGAAAGCTGCTGACTCCACCAATCTAAGGAAAGTACAGCAACAACAACGGCAATCACATCGTTGTGATTAGTTATTACGGGGTAGGCAAAATTAACGCTAGTGTTATGTGTTGCACGATCTAATTGAAATGTACCTATCGAAAATTGTTTCTGTTTAAGGCTACGTTGGAAGTATTTTCGATCACTTACATTAATTTTATCTGTCAATGGCAGAGCATTACAGAGTAAATCACCATCTTTATTGGGAACGCCGAGGTTCGTATAGGTGCTATTAATTTTAAGTATTTTTTTTAAAAAATCGCCACAAATAGGGGATGTTGGATTTTGTAATTCAGGCACGGTTGCAAGATATTTTAGATAGGAATGGGTCTCTTCTATGAGCTTTATTTGTCTGAAGCTTAGTTTTTGTGAGGTTAATATCGCTTGCTGTTTGTAGTTTTTAATACGGTTTTGGTATTGCTCGACACTATTGATGGCTATCAGCAACACTCCCGGTAAAGAAAGGATAATAATAAAGGTGTAAAGTTTATATTTTAATGGTTTTAGCATTTAACCTCACCAACACTTATATATTAAAATAGTGACTCATTACTACTATTAAATCATGTGTAATAAATTACTGGGGCTGCCCGTATCCTTATTATTCTGTCTCAAAAGCAAGTTCTCTATGGTTAAAATACTGTTGATAGAAAACAATTTAATTAGCCGTAAAGAGCTTTCACTTAAATAGTCTAAGCATTTAATAATAAATACCGTTTCGGAACCTCGTTGGGATTGAAAATAGTGGCAGTAATAGGGATGCTCGATCACCGTATTTTTATTCTTAAATGCGCTTTGTGCAATTGTACTTAAGGGGGATTTAGATTCTGTCAGCCTGTTTTCATCTATAAACGATGCCATTGTTTCTTCGATACTAATATTGAATGAATATTGATTAGACTGAGTTATGGTTAATGCTTCCGTGCTTTTAATCAAAAAGTGCGTATTTTGTGCATTTAAGACATTTTTAATTTGATTAAGTACGGTGCTAGATAGGCCAAGCACATCATCAATTTGTGTCATATTGTTGATAGAATCGATTAATGCCTCAAGTCCTTTTTTATAGTTTTGAATACGTACTAAATCACGATATGAACGGAGCGCGGTATACACGGTATGTTGTAATGCATGTGTTGTTAATTCTGTTTTTTCTTTATAGCCATCAATATCATAATCACGCACCACTTTATGTTCAGGCGCCATGCCAGGTTGTCCTGTTCTTAATATGATCCGGCTATAATGGTTATGTAAATCGTTACGAATATACTTAACAACTTCCAATCCAGCTTCATCAGATTCCATTACTACGTCTAAGAATACCATGGCGATATCGTCATGGGCTGCTAAACATTGTTTAGCTTCTGCACCACTATACAAATTAATGAAAGATAACTTTCTATCTTCAAATTGAAAATTATTTAAGATTAGCTCGGTAACTTTATGTACTTCAACATTGTCGTCAACAATTGCTATTTTCCATGGCGGTAGATTATTGTCATCTTTACCTACTATATCCTCTGCAAGCCAATCCATTATTCATCCTTAAAAATTCAATTTACGATTGTTATCATCCATTTAGACACCAGAATTTATCATTTATATTGCTGATAATATCCATTGTGTAACGTGACTGTCAGCCACCGCACGGGTAACATCTATAAGCATATTCCAACAAATTGAATTTACAACATATGTAAGTTGAAACTTGGTAACCTTATATCGGTTTTGCGTCATATAGCACTATTTTATAGCCTGTCTATTCACAAATAGGTGATTATTAATTTCATAAAGTTTGTCTTTTTCATGCGTTAAATCAAGGTTGGCTTGAGGGGTGATACCAATACGTTTTGATATTAAGTGGCGTTTGTGGCGTTAGGTCTGGATTGTTAATGACAAAAAGTCGTCTCCCTGCGAGGTTTGCGCTTTTTATATGTTGTGCAAATTCATCATTGAACATTTTATCGAATGAGCCATCACTGATCATCATTTGCAATCCAGCCTCAATGCGTTTAGCTAGTTCGGGTTTAGCTGGTGTCACGAAAAAATAGGTAGGCAGGACAGTATAAAGTAATAGATCCTTTTCAATTCGTAATTCAGGGCATTTAACTTTATAGATGTTATATTCATCTTCACTTTCATTAATGCCACGCATAAAGGTAATGAATCGTTCTTTGAATAGCATTGAGAAAAGTCCATTATAGTTATTACCCAAGACAATATTAAAGTCATTTTTTTCGAGTATCTTGGTTGATATCCACTGTGTACCTGAGCCTGTTGGAATGCTTTTTAACTGCTCAACTGTTTTTATGTTTGATAACATTGCTTGATTTTTCGCGAGAATTAAAAATACTCTGTAGCCCTGTATTCCCTTACGAATCGGAATGCGTATTGGAATCAGCTTGTCCTCCCATAAAGGCGTGGTTGCTTCAGCAAAAACATGAATATTAACGCCTTTTTGCATCTCTTTGAGTGTGCGGGCTCTGCTCATTTTTAATCGGGATTGTTCGATCGAGGTTATTCCATATTGAGGTTCAGTTATTTTTAAAATAGCGCTAAGTAATCGATGTGGATAATCATAGCGTTGATCTTGAGCGGAAAGAGGCTGATTAACTAATACAACCTCTGCGAAGCTTAAGGTCGGAGCTGATAGGGCTAGATAGATAGCGATATTGATCAGGCAACAAGGGATATCTATTTTTTTGTTAGGAAAATTTATCAAGTTTGCTTCCGATGCTTTTTTCTTGCTGTTAAATATAGGATCATTTCATTTACAATCCTAGGCGAGTAGAGTTTATCTGTGACATTAAGTGCCTTATTAACAATTGACTTGATAACAATGGGGGGAGAATTTAGATATACTTTACTTCTAAATTGATATTCAAAAGTAATACCGCCAATGATTGATAACGAACAGTTAAATCAAATCGCGCCTCTTATTGAAGAGGTGGCTGATGTTAGCCTTAAAATAGCGACTTTCAATTTATTCAATTACCTTGAGCCTCCCTTTGCTTTTTATGATTTTGAGCGGATATACAGCATCGAGCAGTGGCAAAAGAAGCAGCGTTGGATCACGCACTATCTACAGCAACACAAACCAGATGTGATTGGCTTCCAGGAGGTGTTTAGTGTGCAATCGTTAAAGGCATTAGTGGCACAATGTGGCTTCCCATATTTTGCTGTTGTCGATGAAATGCGTGTTGTGGATGATTATATTTGCCGTGATCCGGTCGTTGCGATTGCCTCGCGTTACCCAATTAAACAAGTTGAAGCCGTTGTAGCGGATCCAAAAATAAGTGAAGAAATGGGCTTACATCGCGAATTTTCATTTAGTCGTAAAGTCCTGCGAGCGACGCTGGATTTACCTCATATTGGTGATTGTGACTGCTATGTGGTCCATTTTAAGTCAAAGCGTCCCATGTTAGAGTTTACTGAGGATAATACGCTATCGCTTGAAAAAAATAGGGTTGAACAATTCAAAATGCAAATAGCAGGAGAGTGGGGATCAACCATGCAACGAGGTAGTGAGGCTGCACTACTATTTATTGAAATGATAGCGCGTAAAGAGACAACAGGGAATGCGATGCTGCTTATCGGAGATTTTAATAATAGTTTAAAAGATGGCGTTCTAAATCACCTGCTTAGCCATTCTCTTCGCGTTGGCTCACAAACCGACAGCGCGAGGTATATTGGTCAATATTGTTTGTGGGATGCTTGGGATCTGTTTCAGGCAAGCGCTGAAAACAATCGTCATATTGTCCGTCCGCCGACACACTATTATGGTGAGATAAGTTCCGTGCTTGATTATATTTTACTTTCCTGTGAATTTAACGCGTCATACCAACACAGTATTTTTGCAGTGACTGATTATCACACTTACAATCGTCATTTAATTAATCCCAGTTTTGAATATGATGGCGAAAGCACGGATCATGGCGTCGTTATGGTGACATTGACGCTGCGAAGTTAGTCACCGTTAGATTGTTCCATAGTGGAATTGATCACTTATGATATTTCATTTCGGGAGCTTGAAGGATTTTTTTGATAAACTTAAAAAATGGCATAGTGCTAACAAAAGGGCACTATGCCCTTGCTAATTTTGTATAATTACCCATTTTGTAACGGAGAATTTGAATGATTGCAAAAATTAAACATTTTTTAACGACACTTGTCGAAAACGATGCTGGTCATTCAGAGAATGACTATATGCTTTCTATTACCGCTTTACTTTAGCAAGTTTGCAACGCCGATAATTGTATTACGGAGGAGGAGGAAGCGACCATTAGGCAGACACTCGGTAAGCTATTTTTAATGGATAAAACGCAAATTAATGAATTAATGGTAAGCGCTAAAAATATCAGCCAAGAAGCTAATTCACTGTTTGAGTTCACGGATAAATTGCGTGGATTATCCGCTGAAATGCGTATAAATTTAGTGACGGCAATGTGGGAAGTAGCCTATGCGGATGGAGAGTTAGATCCGATTGAAGAGATGATTATTCGCAAAGTATCACAACTTATATATGTCAGCCACAATGATTTTATTCGCACAAAACTCACCGTATTATCTGCATAAAATATTCGTATTGAACAGTATTTGAAAGCAATGGAGTTGCTTCATTCTTGAGATTATTTTCATACTGTTTGTGGTAATGCTCGACATTTGTCGCTGACCTTCTGTATACTCTGCCGCCTATTTTCTCTTATTGCATCGCTTTTTGACATTCCTCGTTAAAAAATTAGTCAGTAACCACCTAGGAACACATTTTTTGATTTCTACAGCAAATATCACCATGCAGTTTGGCGCAGAGCCTCTTTTTGAAAACATTTCAGCTAAATTTGGTAACGGTAACCGCTACGGTCTGATCGGCGCCAATGGGTGTGGAAAGTCAACATTTATGAAAATTCTCAGTGGTGAACAGGAACCAAGTTCTGGCAATGTCTCAATTGCTACGGGCTTAAAGTTAGGGACATTAAGCCAAGATCAGTTTGCCTTTGAACAATATAATGTTATCGATGTCGTGATCATGGGAGACGAGGCGCTCTGGAAAGTGAAACAGGAACGCGACCGAATTTACGCCAAAGCTGAAATGTCTGAAGCGGATGGCATGGCCGTTGCTGAATTAGAGCATGATTTTGCTGAAATGGACGGTTATAGTGCTGAAAGCCGCGCCGGGGAAATATTGCTCGCAGCGGGCATCGATGAAGCATTTCATTTCGGCCTAATGCAACAGGTGGCACCCGGCTGGAAATTACGTGTGTTATTGGCACAAGCTTTGTTTGCTAATCCTGATATTTTATTACTTGATGAGCCAACCAATAACTTAGATATAAATACCATCAATTGGCTATCTGAAGAACTTAATCAACGAAAATGCACCATGATTATTATTTCTCACGACAGGCATTTTTTAAACTCAGTGTGTACTCATATGGCGGACATTGATTATGGGAACTGCGCATTTATCCCGGTAACTATGAATATTTTCTCGCAGCTTCGAGTTTGATTCGTGAACAATTGCTCTCAGAAAATGCGAAGAAAAGTGCTGAAATTAATGAACTTCAAGATTTTGTTAACCGTTTTGGTGCTAATGCATCTAAAGCTAAGCAAGCGAGTTCACGCGCTAAAAAAATGGATAAAATTAAGCTTGATGAAGTAAAATCATCAAGTCGTATGAGTCCATCAATACGTTTTGCCGAAGGTAAAAAAATGCATCGCCAAGCCTTAGTGTTAGAAAAGATAGGCCATGGTTTCGATGGTGAGCAGCTATTTTCGGGTGGTGATTTAATTTTAGAAGCGGGGGCTAAATTAGCGATTATTGGTGAAAATGGTGTTGGTAAAACCACTTTATTACGATGCTTAGTCAATGAGTTGGAAAATCAACAGGGTGTTATTAAATGGTCTGAAAATGCCAGTATTGGTTATTGCCCACAGGATAGCAGCGCTGATTTTGATAATGATTTAACGCTGTTTGATTGGATTTCGCAATGGCGAACCGCTAAGCATGATGATCTTGCCGTGCGTGGGATGTTAGGGCGTTTATTATTTACTGCCGATGATGCCAATAAAAAAGCACGAAACTGTTCGGGTGGTGAAAAAAATCGTCTTCTTTTTGGCAAATTGATGATGCAAGATATTAATGTGTTAGTGATGGATGAACCGACTAACCACATGGATATTGAAGCGATCGAAGCGTTAAATGAAGCACTAAAAGTGTATCAAGGCACATTAATTTTTGTCAGTCATGACCGTAAATTTGTCTCATCATTGGCGACGCGAATTATCGATATTAAAGATAAAGCCTTGATCAATTTCCATGGCACATACGATGAATACATTGCCAGTCAATGTGAGTCAAAAAAAGTTGCTTAAAGATAATTTTACTGATTTTTAGTTGATTGATGAACGTTTTAAATGTGCAATAAAATCAATCAATTATCTGTTTTGTGTGTTAACTGTTGCTGAAAATGATGAATGTAGGGGGAGCAGGTTTATTAATTTTAAATCGGTTTTTAACTGACAACTTTATCACGTCCTAATGATTTCGCCATATATAACTTTTCATCTGCATTTGCGAATAAACTATCCACTGATTGGCTACAGTGGGAATAATTTGATACGCCAAAGCTACAGGTAATGCTTCTGTATAAAAAGAAACTATCATTCATTCCAGTCGTAATATCGGAACCACTGGCCATATCTACTTCCAGCATCGATTTGCAGATATCATGAGCAGTAATTTTATTTAACCCATAATGGCCTAAATGGAGTCTATCTTTAATCGTGAGACGGATGCGTTCAGCTATGGTCGTTGCCTCTTGCAAACTGGTTTCTGGCAGCAAAAATAAAAACTCCTCTCCACCATAGCGGTAAGCAAAGTCAGAAGGTCGCAAAGATTCCAATACTAATTTTCCGAATAAGGAGAGTGTCTCATCACCAACGGAATGACCGAATTTGTCATTTACTTCTTTGAATTTATCTAAGTCACAGATAATTAATGAAAAATCAGAAATAGTTCCCTCATAGACTTCATTTTCTAAACTGATTATTTTTCGTTCTGAAAATTCTTTGCGTCTTAAACCTGTTAATTTATCTAAGGATAACTTATTTATTGCATTTAAATTTTTGGCGGCTAAATCAAATCGTCCATCTTGAAGATGTTGATTATGGGAGTCGACAAAATCATAGTTCATTATATCGCGATAAAAATAGTAACACTGTTGTTCTAGCGAGTTTCTATTTGCATCTTTGTTATTAGGTATACTTAAAAAATTTAACAGGTTAAAAAATTCGTTGCCGTATCTAAAACCGCTATCAATCTCTATTTCTGATCCCTGATAATTTAAAAATTGCATAGCTAACCTTGCCTTGCATTGCCAAAAAATTTAAGTTTTTGTGAGCGTGCTATAATTCCCTATTAACTATCAGTTTGCAAATTATAAATAAAAATTTTTATCCTATTATTACTTTTTAAACTTATATAATGATGCGCAAGAAGTACCGTCAAAGTTTAAAAGATCGCAGTAACAAAGTAGAAGCTATAGTGAGAGTCCATGTGATGAAATAATCGCGAGTTGCTGAAATATAGGTTGCTATTTTTCAGCTACAATTCTTAAATCCTGTTTAGGGACGTTGCTCGATGCCGTTTAAAGTTTATCTGCTCGGGTGACCTTATTACGGCCATTCGCTTTAGAGTGATAAAGTGCTCTGTCGGCTTCCGCGAAAACTTCTTGTAAAGTGCGTTTTTCTTTTACCGAGCTTACACCAAAGCTGGCGGTGATTTTCATATCCTGTGGCCAATTATAAGCTTCAATATAAATTCTAAGCTTCTCTGCACATGCTGTAGCTGCTTCTGGCGATGTGCTGGGTAGTAAGATGACAAATTCTTCCCCTCCCCAACGGCCAATGTAATCCTGTTCACGTGAATAAGTGCGTAAAATATCCGCTATGTTCTTAATCACTTTATCGCCCATTGCATGGCCATAGTTATCATTTATAGATTTGAAATGGTCGATGTCAGCGACAATTAAACTATAATTTATATGATGAATATTCCAATCTATCTCTACTTGGGCAAATAATTTATCCAGCGCATGGCGATTTAATAATCGTGACAATTGATCATGGTTAGCGATATCTTTTAATAAATCACGTTCAGATTGAGCATGCTTATATGCTGATTTTAGCAAAAACAGTCTATAGCCAATGACTAAAAACAGACTAAAAAGCAAAATGGTTATAACTATGAGGTAAAAATTTTCTTTGCTAATCACTTTTCCTGTGAAAGTTATGTGTCGTATTTCAAACTCCTTTTTTCCAAGGCTGCTGTGAGTACCCGTTAAAACTTCGATAAACATTACTTCAGAGAAATCTAAACGAGAAGATTCGATGGGTAAATCTCGCTCTAGCACCCACCAGTGAGCAACGTTAAAATCTGACATACGAAAGGTGACGGGGGACCCATATCGACTTGGTTTAAATTCAAGTTTATTAAATTTATAAGAGAGTTTATCTTCGCGTTCCGTTAGTTCATCCTCATGAGTTCTTAAGAAGAGGCGGATAGTATCCTCCGCGTTACCGTCAATGTGGTAATCTATTGTTATTTTGTCGTAACTAGATAAATCTAGCCCCATACCGGATTGCGGATCTATCAAATCTAATTTGAAAGAGCAGTATGGGAAATCCTGTCCTGAACGTATTATGCAGCGCCATTTATAACTATCTGGAGAGTTTATTCGAGTTATAATTGAACTTCCTCCACTATACGAATCAGTTACTAACTCTTGGGGATATGGTTCGGAAACATCGACTACAAGGGATTTATTAAATGAATAAGGGTAAAGCACAATAGCAATTAATGAGATTATGACCGCAATTAAAGCTGTAATTTCTAATGGGTTTAGCATCGTTCGTATATTCATAAAATAACTACCTAAGGATATCAATTGATCAATTTTATGATGTCCTAAAACGTGACAAAAATATTAAGCTGAAATGGCATTATTTAATGTGGGCTAATATACTAGCCTCTTTTTTTATTTGGGGCGAGCTTTGTTTCTGAAACATGTTAAGTGGCAAACTATATTTCCCCCGTCAAGCTCATGTTACTTGAATAGGCAAAGTCAGTAATAAAATGAGTGCCGAGATGCTAGGCATAAAATTGAAGTATCGTTATTCTACATAGCGCTTTAGTAGCAAATCGGGTTACTCGATGGGGATATTTGTAGCATTACTATTATCCCCACAAAATACCCCCTGTTATCTGTCATTAAAAGCGCACAGAGTGGGTTCGGGTCACTGAGTTATCTTCACGTTATTTGGTGTGATATATTTTAACTCACCACCTCTTATTTACGGATACCTTCAACTTCAAGTTGCATATCTACGTAGCTACTTGCACCCATCACTTTAATACCAAAGTCGGCTAGCTCTAAGCGAGTTGTACCAGAAAAGCCTGCGCGATAACCACCCCAAGGATCGCTACCTTCGCCAATAAAATTAGCGTCAATAGTGATATTTTTGGTTACACCATGTAATGTTAAGTCACCACTAATCGCGATACCGCCATCGCTTTTTTGTGTCACCTTAGTGCTCACAAATTTAGCCGTTGAATACTTGCTGGCATTAATGAAATCACTGCTTTTAATATGTTTATCACGTTCAGCATGATTGGAGTCTAAGCTGGTTGTATCAATAAGGACATTTACTTTAGCACTTTCAATATTATTGGCATCGTAGCTGAATTCGCCACTGAAATTGTTAAAGCGTCCTTGGATAAAACTGTAACCTAAATGGCTGACTTTAAAATTTACCGAAGCATGAGCGCCCTTTGTGTCAATAGTATAATCGGCAGCATTAGCAAAACCTGTAGTTATTAAAGCAGCAGTTAGCAGTGCTGTAGTCAGTGATTTTTTCATGGTAATCCTTATAGTCAGTTGAGTTTATAGCATTTTCTTAAGTGTATTATCTTTATCGATAAAATGATGTTTTAGCGCAGCCAGCGCGTGTACGCTTGCTAAAGCAATTAACGTGTAAGCAAGGTAATAATGAATGTCACCAGCTATATCTTCTTGATTTTCAATAAATGATCCGAATCCTGGAATTGAAAACCAATTAAATATTTCAATAGCGCGGCCATCTGCGGTAGAGATAAGGTAACCAGAGATGAATATAGTGAACAATAAAATATAAATAAGCGTATGCGCTATTTTTGCGCTAATGACCTCCCATCGTGCGCCTTCTATTTTGGGAGAAGCGGTCACGTTTTTGTAAATGATGCGCAGTAAAGTGATCGCAAATAAGCATATGCCGATAGATTTATGCCAATGGGGGGCTGTTTTATACCACTCGCTATAGTAACTCAGGTCAACCATCCAGACACCCAGCGAAAATAGCAGGATCACGAGCAGGGCAGATGTCCAGTGGAATAGTTTAGATAAACGATTATAGTGGGTAACGGATTGTGGCATGGAGATACCTTTAGCTTAAATTGGTTGTTAATGTTAAATGTTCTTTAATTTATGTAACATTTTAGTTAAATTTTGGAATATTCCAATAGCGATAAAGAGAATAGTTTGTTCAAATTTTTTGATGTTTTAAAATGTGGTGAGAGCTATTCGTTGAGTTTAGCTCTCCTGTCTGATTGCTGAGTGGTATTAAATAGGCCTATTGGGGGGGAACTGCTTAGTTTTTTTCTGGAAATATAAACTCCTGCTCTGATTCTAGCCAAGTCGGGTAGTGGCTCATAATTGAACGATATAGCTGCTGGTTAATCAAATTTTCTAACCAGCGCTGTAGGTGTTGATATTGCGAGTTGTTAAACCAGTTTAGATCGACACGTGAAAATTGGCGAATAAAGGGAAAAATGGCTGCATCAGCAAGGCTAATATGGTCCGCAAAGAGATAGTTGTGTTGGCTCAGGCGGCACTCTAAATCGAATAAAAATTCTTCCGCTTGTTCGCGATAGTAGCCAGCGGGATATTCGGTAAATCTATCGGCATATTTATATCTGTCTAGCCAATATTTAAAATCATTATCATTTTTATCAATCAAACTTAGCATTTGCGATATATTGCCGTTTAACCATTCCTGCGGATCTGATTGCTGTAATGCCCACACCATAATATCTAAACTTTCATCAAGTATGGTTCCATCATTAAGTTGTAATAGTGGTACCGTGCCTTTCTTGGATATGGCGAGCATCGCTGGTGGTTTATTCTGTAGTTTAATTTCACGTAAATTGACCTGTTGCCCACTAATACTTAGCGCGAGGCGAGCGCGCATTGCATAGGGACAACGGCGAAATGAATAGAATGTATGAGGCATGGTTGAATCCTTGGTTGCTATAGAGATGAATCGTTTAAGGAAAACATGTAAAGATGATTGCCAGTGGCTAGTTTTAGCATTTTGTGGATATGATTTCAGTAATAATTGTACTTTGTTGAATTATTTTTACTATTAATGATGACTTATCCATTTTACTGGCAACATTTTCCAATAATATCAACAACTAAATAATAAAATGAACTGATACTATGATTAATAGTCCTATTAGTATGGGGATCCTATTGTCATTTTCGAGGTTTTATGAATGATCTTAAAAGCGTAAATATACAAGATACCCGACCATTTTTTCAACGAATTTTAGGTTACTTTTTATTAGATGAGTGCCCTAAATGCCACTATATGGCCTATGCACCTCCCTCCTATGGCTATCAGGGACATTGTAAGGTTTGTGATTATAGTGAACCTATAGTACCGATAAAAGATAGAAGATGAAGACTCTTTCTAGTAGTTAACCCACTATAATGGACATCATGTGGTGGTTTCGGGTAATATCCGCCCCCCTCACTTAAAGTAGGTTGGTCGGTTATGAAACAACAATTTGAATTATTAGCTCCAGGTGGTGACCTTGATTCGATAAAGGCTGCTATTATCGCAGGAGCTGATGCGGTTTACTGTGGATTAGATAGTTTTAATGCCAGAAAGCGTGCGACCAATCTTTCATTGCAAGAGTTAAGTGGGCTGATTCCTCTCGCACATAAACACCACTGCCAAATATTTCTGACTCTAAATATCATAATTCTTGAGAATGAGATTGGCCCATTAATCAAGCTACTCAACCAATTAGTCAATATTAAGATTGATGGCGTTATTGTCCAAGATCTTGGCCTGTTTTATCTTTTAAAAAGTTACTTTCCCAGCCTAGATGTGCACGCTTCAACGCAGGTGACCATGCATAACGAGGGGCAGATTTCATTCTTCAACAAGCTTGGCGTGTCGCGCGTTAATTTATCGCGAGAGCTCAATATTGATGAGGTAAAATCGTTAACGTCTTTTGCATACAAACATCATATTTTAACGGAAGTGTTTGTGCATGGTTCCTATTGTATTGGTTTCTCTGGAATTTGTTATATTAGTTCAGTACAAAGTGGTAATTCAGGAAATCGCGGTCGATGTAGCCAACCCTGTCGAGATCAATATAAAACAACCGCTATGGGCAGCGATTATCCACTTAATTTAAAGGATAATTCTGCTTTCTTTGATTTGCCCGCCTTAGCTGATGCCGGTGTCTATTCTCTGAAGATAGAGGGGCGGATAAAGGGGGCAAGTTACGTCCATAGTGTGGTTAGCAGTTGGCGAGAACAACTACAACGTTTCTATCAAAATGATGACTTACTCAGTGATAATAGCTCGCTCTATAAAGTATTTAATCGTGATTTCTCGGATGGTTTTTTAAAGGGAAATATTAATAAGCTGATGTTTATTGATAACCCGCGCGATCACAGTTTAAAACATATCGAGCTGCAGTATGAGGGGGCGGGAGACGTAAAGATTAAACAGGCAAAACAAGCTCTTTACGAGGAAAAAAAGCAGCTTGTTAAGACGCTTGCTGAAAAAATAGCGGAGCTTGATATTAGCCCCGAGCCAGTAACTATTGAAGTCTCTGGGCAATTAAATAGACCATTAGAGGTGCGTGTAAGTAGCAAACAGGGGCGTTTTGTCGTCCTTTCGCAGAGTCTTCTACGCCAAGCGGATGAGCAATCGATTAACCGACGTGCCATAGAAAAACGTTTTAAAAGTTTAAATACGGGGCAGGTCGTTATTGCACAATTGCAGTTAGATAATTTAGATGCGCAGTTAAGCATTCCCTTTAAAGAGTTATCTCTGATAAAGGAGCGTATTGCTTTTTTTCTTAATGGTTCTGTTGATAGCATTGCGCCAGTGAGTTTGCCTGCGTTACAAAGCCAAACTAATACTCAAGTAGCACCTTCATTATCAGTACTGATATCCTCTATAGATGACCTGCCATTATCTGCTGTCTCGAATATTGATATTCATTATAAATTACCCGATGGCTTTGCCAAAGAGAATGCCCGTTTCATTAAGCTCTTTCAAGAAAATAAACGGTTGATAGCCTGGTTTCCTTCTTTACTAATCGCGGATGATTACCATGCGGCCGTTGCTTTTCTTAAGGAGTTACAGCCAGCACAGATTGTCACCAATAATCTTGGTATTGCTTACGTTGCCGCACAACTAGGTATTAACTGGGTGGCAGGCCCTTACTTAAATATTACCAACTCCTATAGTTTATTAAGTTTACAAAATATCTCTCATTGTACTGGGGCATTTATTTCCAACGAAATTAATAAAAAACAGATAAGCCTCATTCAAGCACCAGAAAACTTTTCACTTTTTTATAGTATGTATCATCCTATTTTATTGATGAGTAGTCGCCAATGTTTTTTCCAACAAACCGTAGGCTGTAAAAAGCTCACTATTGATCAGCGTTGCATACAAAAATGTCATAAATCGGCACAGATTATTAATTTACAGGGGGTCTCATTTACTATTGATAAACAGAAGGGCGGCTACCCAAGCATTTACAGCGATCAAGCTTTTCTAAATTGCGAAATAGTGAGCGATTTAGGCGATAAATTTAATACTTTCTTAGTCGATTTTAGTGAATTAGGGGCACTCTCTCTGACTGTTCAAGATAAAAAGAGGTTAGTTGACCATTTTCAAGCTTTGCTCAAGGGCGATTGTGAAGCTGAAGCTCACCTTAAAGCTGCCATTGCTAATTCAACCAATGCACAGTATAAAAAAGGTTTATAAACTTGAAAACAAAAAGGAACTGCCTACAATGACCAACTTAAGGTTCGCTTAATGGTTGAAAGTTGCTATTGTATAGCCTCTAACGGCACTGTGTGGCAAATAAGATATTTTTTCTGAAGGTTATTTACTTGTTATGAATAAGAAACATTTTGTATTAGGTGGTGATATTAATAAATCACTTAATGAAGGCTATCAACTCAATTTTCAAGCGCTTTTTAAAGATGCCTATGCCATTACTCGTAAGCACTATATTGCATTGATCACCGCTTGTATTTTAACGCTGACCATTTTAGCAAGCTGTTTTACCCTACTGTTGGATTCATCGGCTAGCTTAGGTGAGGTCGGTAATATGCTTATTAATTACGTGATTACACTCCTAATCGCTCCCCCATTACTGACCGGTTTGCAAATGATGGGGATTCATCATGCGATAGGTTTAAAAACGAAGCCCTTAAACCTGTTTAACTATTTTAATATTTTCATTAAATTATCATTGGCATCGATGATGATTAGTTTGATTTCTAATATTATTAGCATGGCACTAACGCAAACATTAGGTGATTTAGGGTTTCAGTTATCAATAGTGTTTTTGCTTTATTTGAATATGGCCTTTAGCTTGGTCTATCCACTCATTGCAGAGAAAAAATTATCAGCGCAAATGGCGTTGAAAATATCCTTTAAATTAGTGCATAAGAATTTATCACAATTTACCTTGATGTTTATGATATTAGCGGTTTTGTTTGTATTATCACTATTGCCCTATGGATTAGGATTGCTATTATTTATTCCTTTCTATTTCAATTTAATGGGAATCGTTTATCGACAAATTTGTGGCATTGGGGTCGTTGCCATGGAAGTCGGCGAAGATGGAAATACCCCAAATGATGAATTTGAAGCTTAATTATTGATTCTAATGAGTACGACAATGCGCCGATTTGCCCTATTTATCTCTCTATTTTGTTTTTTAAGTAGCGCTAATGGTGCGCCATTAAAATTGAATTACTCGTTGTTTTTTGGCTACATGAAAACCCTCTATAAATTGCAGTATGAACAAGTCACAACGGCATTTTTTTTAGTCGATAAAAACAGTGGCAATGGTTGTTTAATTGAGCAAGCTGAGATGGTTGTGGATGAAAAACGAGAGGCTATCGCGTTTACTCAAGCAGGGCGTTTGTTACCTTTTTTTTCCGATGAACATCGTAAAGATGGTGCGATTATAGAGGTGCGCTTAATATCTGGGCAAGAGAACAGGCAATGTGATTTACAGGTGACATTAATGGCCAAAGAGTCGCAATTAGAGAATTTAACGCACTCAAAACTAGCCTTGATTAGTGAACAATTACAAGGGGTTTTAAATAAAAATGCGGGCATGATTGGTAAATATTTTTTGCCTGATTTTATCGGTGTGCGTGTGCAACCCGTGCAGCCTGTATCAGCGGCGCAGCGCAAAGTATTGGCCGAAAATATAAAAGTTGCCGATAATGGCGATTTGCTAATCAGTAATCAATTTTTACAAACTGATAAGGGTGAGTCGCTCATTAATTTTCAAGTACAACGTATCACTCCTTGGTTAGAGAATAATCATCAGCTCCATTAACCTACATACTACTTAATGCCAATATCAGAACTGCTTGAAGATGAAATTAACTGGTTAGCAAAACGTCCCCTTGGGCGTTGTATTTCGATCACGGCCTTGGATAATGCGCTAACCAATAAGGTGTTTTTGTTATGCTATGAAGATCGGCAGCGTTATATCTTTAAACGGTTAAATCGCGTTGCTCGAAGCCGCCAGCAAAGGGAAACCGAATTGCTTGTACAGCAGCTTGCCTGTGAATATCAGTTAAGCCCCAATGTGATCATGAGCAGTGACCATTATCGCCTGCAAGAATATATTCATGGCGACCATTTACCCACTCATTCCATCCCTTCTACAACCCTTGATTTACTGGCATTGCAGCTTAGTCGTATTCATCAATTACCTGCTATTGCGATTGGACAACAAAATTTAGCCGAACAATTACAACGGCTTAAAATAGAGAACGATACATCCGATGAGATGCAATTTAATCATTATTTGCAACTTGCTAAACAACTCGATAGCAGTGGTGATCATACTACTTTATGTCATGGGGATTTATCGCTAAATAACATACTATTAACCCCTCAAGGTGATGTTAAAGTGATTGATTGGGAATACGCGGTACTTGCATCTCCTGCTTACGATGTTGGTAGTTGCAGTGCAATCAATCAATTAAGTGTGGTTCAGGAGGTCAAGCTGATTGAAGAATATTATTTGTTGAATGAGTGCCGTGTGTCAGCTCCCTTGGCACAATTTCAAGCTGATTGTCATGCCTATCGCTCACTGTTTACCTACCTTAATCAATTATGGAAAAAACGTTTCCTATAAACTCATCTTACCTCAACGAGATTGGTTCAGCGCTGCTGTCTATTTACCCCAGAAGTCGCTTAGGTATAACAATGACTAATCATTTACGATGGTAACCGCTACTTATCTTTGCTATCGTAAGATGAAAATTATCCCTACTATCGCAAGGCTATAAAATTGAAATTTAACAATAAAAAAGTCATTATCTTTGATTTAGACGGCACGCTGATTGATAGTGCTCCCGATTTGGCTGTCTCGGTTAATTACATGTTAACACGTCTCGAACGCGCGACTTTTAGTGAAAGTGAGATTCGTTCATGGGTTGGCAATGGTGCAGCAGTATTGGTAAAGCGCGGTTTATCTGGATCATCTGTAATCGATGCAAATATTGATGACACTTTTTTCACAGATGCGCTGCAGATTTTTCTTAACCATTACAAAACCCATCTATGTATCCACACTGTGCTTTATGATGATGTTTTAGCGAGTTTAAAACTGTTAAAGGAACAGGGGTATCGTCTAGTGATCGTCACCAACAAACCTTATCAATTTATTGCGCCGATTTTAACTGGATTGCAGCTCGACGGTTTGTTTGAGATATTGCTCGGAGGGGATTCCCTTGCTAAGCGTAAACCCGATCCATTACCCTTGCTACATGTCTGTGAACAGTTACAAGTTAACGTCGATCAATGTTTAATGGTTGGGGATTCAAAAAATGACATTTTGGCAGCGAAAGCGGCGAAAATGGATAGTATTGGTTTAACCTATGGTTACAATTATGGTGAAGATATTGGTTTGCATCAACCCGAAGCTGTGTTAACCCACTTCGCTGATATTGTCACTTGTTTAACGCCGCAATAGGGGCTGAAAATATGATTGAAATGGCTGAAAATAACTCGCTTAAGGTTGCAATTGTAGGTGGAGGTATTGCCGGTGCAACGATTGCAATTTATTTGTCAGAATTAGGTATCGATGTTTCTTTATTGGAAAAGGGACCAAGTTTAGTCAATGGACCTCCTATTTGTCATCTTCATGCGGGGGGGAATTTATACCCAGAGATATCTGATCAGCAATGTCTTACTTTATTAGCGCAATCCATTGATATTTTGCGCTTATATCCGCACGCCTGTGATTATCGTCCAACGGTAATTGCCGTGCCAAAGAACCACAGTAGCACCCCTCAGGAATTATTACCGAGGCTTAATAAATTACGTAATGAATATCAACGCTTAATTGATCAAGATATTGCCAATAAACAATTAGGTGAAAGTGAGGCGTATTATCAATTATTTGAACGTCATGAAGTCGAGTGGTTAGCAGAGCAAGAAGTTGTTGAAAAGCCTAAAACTTTGCAGGAGTGGATGATCCCTGTAGCCAAAAACATTGAGTTAGATAAGTTGCAATTTCCGTTAATTATGGTGCAAGAATATGGCCTAAATCTATTTCGTTTGGCAGCGACAGCTGGACTTGTACTACAGGAAAATCGTCACTGCCAGCTTTTCATGAATAGTCATGTTGGTGATATTCATCCCTTGCCAAATAACGGTGGTTGGCAAATAGACTTTTTGCAAGTAGATCAAGAGAAACAGTTAAAGGTTGATTACTTAATTAACGCGGCTGGTTTTAGAACGGGGATTATTGATGATATGTTGGGCTTTAAACGACAACGTTTAGTTGAATTTAAAGCCGCTTATGTCACGCATTGGAATGAAAATAATTACTGTTGGCCAGAGGTCATTTTTTACGGTGAGCGTGGTACCCCCAATGGGATGGCGCAATTAACTCCTTACCCTGAGGGGCATTTCCAATTACATGGCATGAGTCAGAATATTACTCTTTTTAAAGATGGACTCGTGGCAAGCACAGTACAAAGTGCACAGCCTAAATTAGGTAATGATTTTATTAATAAAATCGATAAAAGTTGGGCTGAAAATGAGATAAATCTGCGTAGTCAAAGTGCCATTGACCATTTAGCGGCTTTCATTCCTCGTTTTAGTTCGGCGACTATCGCCTCTAAACCGTTGTTTGGTGCACAGCAAATACCTGGAGGCGATCCATCCTTACGTGCATCTGATGTCTCATTTGAAGGAGAGCGGTATGCACGTTGTGAAATTGTTAAAGCTTCGTCGGTATTAACCGCTGCCGATGAAATTATTGAACAGTTAATTCGTAGTCGATTACTCTCACCAGAGACCAGCAAAAAAAGAGACTTTAAGGTAACGCAGCAGCTCAAAGAAGTCGATATTCTTGCCTATGCACAACGTTTAACTGAGCAACGAGATTATCCCATGGCGCTAGCGGATATTAATGTTCCCGCTAGACCGCGTTGTGAACATGGCTAAAAGGCATGTTGACCAATCATTGGTGTTGTTTGATTGCTGGTAAATAAACTTGCATGCAAACGTAATGCGTGGTTGTCGGTTAGGCTGGAAATATAATCGGCAAGCACCCGTTTCTCGCGGGAGGTATCGCCTTCTTGTGCTCTCCATAGCTGTTTGATTGGCTCAGGGAGAAATCGTAGTGGTCCTGTATTAAATGCTTCAAATAGCTCCATCACTATCTGTTGTCCTCGATACTCTAATATTTGTAAATCAGGACTTTTAATCACATACTTGAGCACAAAGCGTTTTAAAATATTCAATACATTAAACATGTCAGGCGCTAAATAAGCGTTATAAGCGAGGAGTGGGTCGCTAAATTCATCATTCACTTTTTCAATACTAATAGAGGTAATTAATGCATTAACTAATGCCCCAATTGCATCTTTTCGTTTGAAATGTTGTGCTGAAAATAGGTTGTTAGTTAACTCATCTAACTGTTCGGCTAGGCAGCAATTTTTAATTTTTTGTAGTTTTATCACGACTTTTTCTTGCCATAACTGCTTATTGACTATTCCCATGGCAATGGCATCTTCTAAATCATGCACACCATAGGCAATGTCATCGGCTATCTCCATAATTGAGCAGTCAAAGGATTTATAACGTGATTTTTTATGCGATTTATCATCGCCATCCTGTTCACGCAGGCTACGAAAGAGCGTTTTATCGGCTACTGATAATGGGCTTAATACGGCCTCTAGTAAGTTTTTGTCGTGATCATAGATCCCCTTACCAGGCATCCACTCTTCCGTTTTTAGTTCTCTAAAGTTGCGACTTTTATCGGGAGGGTACGGGGCGCTAATCTCACTTAAACAGACCGGGTATTTAAGCAAGCCAAGTAAACTGCGACGTGTTAGATTCATACCGTTATATTCGGTGTAAGGTTCGAGTTGGGTTAAAATTCTAAAGGTTTGTCCGTTTCCTTCAAATCCGCCATGATTGATCATCATATAATTGAGTGCTGTTTCTCCCCCGTGACCAAATGGCGGGTGACCAATGTCGTGACTCAAGCAGATTGTTTCGATAAGATCATGTCCTGGTAATAAAGGGCAAAATTCAGGTTGTGATAATGTTAGGTGGGCAATAATGCCTGCGCCGATTTGTGCTACTTCGAGTGAATGTGTTAAGCGAGTTCGATAAAAATCACTTAGCCCATTATTATGAATTTGCGTTTTAGATTGTAAACGTCGAAAAGCTGCTGAATGGAGCACTCTTGCTTTATCACGCTGGAAAGGTGAGCGTTGATCTAAGCGGCGTTTTTTACCCGGTTCATCTGCTAGGCGCTGTAACCACAGATCTGAAATGCACAGCGCAGGAGTAAGATTTATTTTTTTTAACGCCATATTAACCTCATCTATAGAGACATGAGTAAAAAGTGTAACGCGAAGCAACTATAAAAAATAGTATAAAATTCTGTTAGTTAAATATCGTTATTATTAGCTTAACTGATTCAGTTTATAAATCGGGCCATAAATATGATAAATCGTCATTTTAATTATTTAAAAAAATAGAATAATTATTAAGTTTAGTGCTTACTCGCATTTGTATTTATAGCAGGAGTGACTATGCTTATGGTGTTTTATACAACACAATTTTAGTAAAAAGAATTACATTTAAGTGAACAGTAAGTCGCGTTTTTTGTCATTAAAATTAGCGCTTGCAACCTGAAAGATAGTTACTAAGGGATTGCTTATGTTTAAATTACCAGAAATACCCACATCAAGAATTAAACCGCCGCTCGCTATACCACTATTAGGTGTGCTCCTCGTATTAACTCTTTTCATTGGTTATCAGATATTTAATGAATACCGCATATATCAAATTAACCAGATAACGCAAGACTTTCCAACAGCATCGGGGACCGCTTCCGAGGTGGTTATTTCTTGGCGCGATGATTCAACCAATGAGAGTGGCTTTATTGTTGAGCGTAAAAGCGACGGTGATTATGCGCTTATTGCGACTTTAAATCCGAATGAAACCTCATACATAGACTATGCGGGGGTTGCAGGAAAGCAATCTTGTTATCGAGTAGCCTCATTTAATGAAGCGGGTAGTGCCTACTCTGGTGAAAGTTGTATTGATCTCCCTGAGGTTGTACCTCCCTTACCCAGTGATGAAGAGCCTGAAACGGGTAATGATGTTTGGTACACTTTTATTGATAAACCGGGCGTAGTTGAGCTTGATGGACGAGAATTTTATAGTATTAAAAGTGGTGCTTATTTCAACAGTAGTTTTAGTGCCGATGAAATTATCGATGTAAATTTTGCCATTGCAAGCGGTAAGCTTGCCTATCGAGACTCAAACCGTTTTGTATTTAAAGACCAAGGTAGGGTGCTTGAAAATGGCTTTGTAAAAATGAAATTTAATGAACTCAATAGTTTTAGTTTTTCACTGCAGGGTTCGGGTAATTATCAAGAGGCAACGTTATTATTATCGGCTATAGCAAGGGATATGGAGGGTGCTATGTTTACAGTGAGCGTTGGCGATATAACAGAAACCATTACGTTGCCTGAGATAGCTAAACTATATTATCTGTCAATAGAGATTGGATTTGATCAATTGGCTAGTGTAAAAATTACGCCAATTGGCAAACATAAACGTAGTTTTATAAATTTGGCCGGTATTATATTAAATGAACCTAGTCAAATTCAGTCAGACGTCGGTGGATTGAGACCTTAGAAAATATCACATACAGGTGTCATTCATTATTCTGTGCGGTGTCTTGGTTGTATTTAGTTACCACTTCACCGCTTATCACATCAGGTAAGCTAATATTTGCTGATTCATAGCGCATCAGGCTATTTATTCAAGTACAAAAACAGCTATTCATAGAATAACTCATAACAGAATGACTCTGTTCGAACACTATCTAGGATAGTAGTTTTCGCATCTGTTATTTTAAGTAAAATGCGTAACTTTATTACCATAATTTAAGAACACGAGTATAATCTAGCCGATTAAATCAGAGAAGGGATAACAGTGAATTCGGTTTCATTATTTACCTAGTATCTAGTAGAAAATATAATACCAATCGGATTAAGTATGTGATCTAAATTTTGCGCAGGAAAAATGGCTTAATTTGAGGTGTAAGTTGATGTAAATGGTTGCTCCTTTACGAAACTTACAACAAAAAAGTAAGTTATTTTAACCCGCAAAATAGATCTGCTATTTATTCCGATTGGTATAACACTAAATAGAGTGAACCGTGATACAACAGTTAAACAACGTTCCTGTAGAAAATATCCGTAAAGATCCTGAGGTTAAACGCCTATTAAAGCGCATGCCAAAGTCTGTGCGACAAAGTTTTGATGAACAACAGCTGATACATATTCGTAAGGCGATTGGTGATCGCAGTGAAGGGGAGCATAGTCTCGATTGGCGAGCTGTTTTTACGCTGCCTTTATGTGGGTGGCATTTCTATTTTGTCTTTTTACTTGGTAAAAATCGACGAGAACTCACTGATAAAGAGAAGCAGATATCGATTTTACTCGGGGTGCTATTAATTTCAGTGGTGACTTTATTGGGGCTCTTATTTATTGCTGTCGCCATGTATTTATTAAAGTCCGCTGCAGGTATCGATTTATTCCCCGATTTTTCCCTTGGGCTTTGGCACTGGTTTAAGGTCAATAGAATGTGATTGAGCTGAATAATGTGGAGGAATAGCGATTAAGCGAATGACTAAATAGTCAGTCGCTTATTTTTCATGCTCCTTTATAGATACCTATCTTGCAAATGTTGTTTAAAGTACACTGGATTTAGTGATTCTCCAGTTGCTTGTATCACTAATTGATTGGTTGCGAGCGTACTGCCTTTGCTCCAGATGTTGCTTGATAACCAAGTAAATATTGGTGATAGATCGCCTGAGCGAATGGCCGCATCGACATCAACCGTCTTTTTCATCGCCGCCATAAATTGTGCTGCATACATGGCGCCTAATGTGTAGCTTGGAAAGTAGCCAAAACTACCATCGGTCCAATGAATATCTTGCATACAGCCATTTTTATAATTTCCCGCCGTGGATATGCCGAGATATTGTTGCATCTTCGTATCCCAGTATTCAGGAATATCATGATAACTTATTTTTCCATTGATTAAGTCACGCTCGATTTCATAGCGTAAAATGACATGGGCAGGATAGGTTAATTCATCGGCATCAACGCGAATTAAATCGGGTTTCACACGGGTATATATATTTTGTAAATTACTGGCAGTAAATATTGCTTGATTATTATTAGGAAAATGTTTGCCTGTCAGTGGGGCGAGTTGTTCGATAAAGGCTTGTGAGCGACCTAGTTGCATTTCAAAAAATAGGCTTTGTGATTCATGTATGCCCATTGACCGCGCTTCACCTACCGGTAGGCCTGCTAGCGATTTAGGTAATCCTTGTTCATAACGTGCATGCCCCGTTTCATGAATGATACCCATTAAAGATTGTACAAAGTCAGCTTCATCGTAACGTGTGGTAATACGCACATCTTGACTAACTCCGCCACAAAATGGGTGAGAGCTAATATCTAATCGACCATGATTAAAATCAAAATCTAATAGTTTCATGACATCTAGCCCAAGTGCCCTTTGCTGTGCAGTGGAATAGTGCTCGGTTGGAATTGCAATTTTTTCACCCGCTTGTTTTTCTTGTACTTGCTGCGTTAGTGTTGGTAACCAGGTTTTTAAATTGGCAAATATCGAATCTATTTCACTTGATGATGTGCCTGGTTCGTAGAGGTTGAGTAGTGCGTCATAGGGCGTTTGATTGTTCGCATGTGCGCGAATTTGAGCTTCTTGTTGTGCTAAATTAACCACTTCTGCAAAGTTTTTTGTGAAGCCTTGCCAATCATTTTCCTGTCGTTGTATTCGCCATGCATGTTCACATTTTGAACCAGCAAGGGATTGTGCTTGTACAAGATCATCGGGTAGCAGTGCTGATTTTTGCCACTGCATTTTCATTTCTAATAAACTCGCCGTTTCAATCGGATCAAGTTGTTCTGACTCTGCTTTATCAAAGAGTTCCCCAAGATGGGCTGCAGTTGCCAATTGGTGAACATGTAAAGATAATTCAGCTAAGGCACTGGATCGCGCATTATTGCCTCCGTTAGGCATCATCACGGCTTGATCCCAGCTAGTAATGGCATATAAATGGTTAAAGTTAGCTATTTTTTTATAGTGTTCAGTTAGTTTTTTATAATGCTGCATTTGCCTATTCCATCTGCAATCTGTAAATTGAGTAGTCTGTATATTAATACCAATCGGAATAAATAGCAGATTTATTTTACTGGTTAAAATAACTTACTTTTTTGTTGTAAGTTTCGCAAAGGGACAACCATTTGCGTCAACTTACGCCTCAAATTAAGCCATTTTTTCTGCGCAAAATTTAGATCACATACTTAATCCGATTGTATAACAGTCACATTATTTATTAGGTATTCATTTTGAGCAATAGCTATCTCTATACCGCCGAAGATGGTTTGACACGCTGCTGGTGGGGCAGTGAACAACTTGATTATCGTCACTATCACGATAACGAGTGGGGACATCCCGTTGCAGATGATTTTAGATTGTTTGAAAAAATGTCCTTAGAGGGGTTTCAGTCTGGTCTTTCATGGCTCACTATTCTGCGTAAACGTGAAAATTTTCGAATTGCATTTTCCCAATTTGATTTTAATAAAGTGGCTAATTTTACAGAAAAAGATGTGAGCCGTTTATTGCTTGATCAAGGCATTGTTCGCCACCGCGGTAAGATAACCGCCACTATCAATAATGCCCGTTGTGCACAACAGATAGTCGCAGAGTTTGGCTCGCTTGCAGCTTATATATGGCAATGGGAGCCCTCTAAGGTTGAGATGCATCTTGGTAAAGAGGCACATCAACATCCCATTGCAAGTATCACCGCAACATCTATCGCACTGAGTAAGGCACTGAAAAAGCGCGGTTGGAAATTTTTCGGACCAACAACCGCCTATGCCTTTATGCAGGCGATGGGATTGGTTAATGACCACCATAAAGAGTGTGTCTGTTTTGAAAAAGTGGCACAATTACGCGCCACTTTTAAACGTCCTATTAGTAAGTAAATTGTTGAATAGCAAGTGTTTCACCCTTGCTGTTGCGAAGAGCAACTTGCCATAATCCGTGCATATGGGCTTGTATGAATTTTGTTGAATAACTACGCCAACGGTCACCGAGAACGGCCACTTTTACCTTTGCTACGGGTTTACCATTGAAGCTCCAATGATAATAGATTGTTTGATCCTGCAAATCGTGTATATCTGCGTAGGCATAGATAGTGGCAAGCTCATTTTTAAATTTAACGTCATTAATACTGCCTATAGGTTCTCTGTTGTTAATTCCCTTAGCGAGCGTGAAACGATTTATCTGCGTCGCAAAAATCTCTGTTTTAAGTTTGCTAAAAAGCTTATCGGTAGGCTTAGTTGTCCTGTTATTTCCTGAGGGAGTGATCTTCTTGGTGATAGGGTTTATCACGGCTGCAGATGTTTCTGTGACTGTAACGGGCTGTTGTCTCTGCATTGCTGGCAAAATGGCCCGCTTGGCGGTGAAAGTTGTGGCAGGTTGCGCACTATTTTTATCTTGGGCGTGATGATTTGGGCGTTCCGATGTCTTAACTGAATTGATTAAGGAGCTATCTCGAGTAACAGCCTCTTGTGAGTTGAGGGAGTAAATACCCTTGATAATTAAAGAGCTTGTTGCAATGACAGCAAAGCTGACCACTGCAATTCTACGCCAATTGTAGTGGTAATCGATGGTTTGTTTTGCGACGCTCTTTTTTGAGCTATTAAAATTAATTCGGATTTTAAGGTTGTTTGATTCCTGCATACGATAACGCTCATGTCCATATGTTATAGCAATCCACATAAATATCTGCTTTATCTCATTTGTCTAAACAAGTGATGACCACAATATATGCGGATTGCTGTTAATAATTGCTGCTAATATTATAAATTGAGGCTATTTTGACAGATGTTTAAGGGTAATAGAAATAGATAGCGGTTATTTATTCGCTGATCGCTGAGTGAATATTGTACAAATCCTGCAAAGTACTCATTTAGCAATCATTTATGAGGTGAAAATTTCTCTGATTTATCCCTATCCTGCGGTTTCATCTATGTTCAAAAGTCCCTATAATAAGCGACAATTTAATCATCACTTTACTCTATTTGGAATGCACTGTGACAAAAAAGATCCAAGCTATTCGAGGCATGAACGATACCCTTCCAGAGCAAACTCCTGTTTGGCAAAAATTAGAATCGTTATTAAGACAGGTTGTTAGTAGTTACGGATATTCTGAAATTCGTATGCCAATTGTTGAAAATACTAACCTTTTCAAACGTTCAATTGGTGAAGTTACAGATATCGTTGAAAAAGAGATGTATACCTTTGCTGATCGCAATGGTGACAGTTTAACACTTCGACCGGAAGGTACAGCTTCCTGCGTACGTGCCGGTAATGAACATGGCTTGTTATATAATCAAGAGCGTCGCTTATGGTATACGGGGCCGATGTTCCGTCATGAACGTCCACAAAAAGGGCGTTATCGTCAATTCCACCAATTTGGAGTGGAAACTTTTGGTATAGCGAGTGCGGATATTGATGCAGAGGTGATTTTATTATCTGCACGTCTGTGGAAGGCCCTCGGTATTGACCAGCATGTCGAATTACAAATTAATTCATTAGGCTCTAATGAAGCACGTGCAGAATATAAAGAAGCATTGGTTGCCTTTTTATCTCAACATCAAGAACAACTCGATGAAGATAGTAAACGTCGAATGCATAGTAATCCACTACGCGTTTTAGATAGTAAAAATCCTGACGTGCAAGCTTTGTTAGTTGGTGCACCAAAACTTTCACAATATCTAGATGCAGAATCAGCATCGCATTTTGCTCAATTACAAGAATATTTGCGTGCCGTTGGCATTGATTTTGTGATTAATGAGCGACTTGTGCGTGGACTTGATTATTATAATCGTACTGTGTTTGAATGGGTAACTAATACATTAGGATCACAGGGCACAGTTTGTGCCGGTGGTCGTTATGATGGATTGGTCGAGCAACTCGGTGGTAAAGCAACTCCAGCAGTTGGCTTTGCAATGGGATTAGAGCGCATCATATTAATGTTGGAAACACTACAGTTAAATGCAGATGTTAAAGGCGATGTTAATATCTATAGTGTGTTAGTGGGTGAAGGCGCGGATATGGCGGGCTTTAAAATGGCGGAGTTAATTCGCAATGAATTTCCACAACTTAAAATGATGCATCACTGTGGTGCGGGTAATTTTAAAAAGCAGATGAAGCGTGCCGATAAGAGTGGTGCTCGTATTGCTTTAATTATCGGTGAGAGTGAGCTTGAGAGTGGCTGTGTCACAATTAAAGAGTTACAAAGCAATGTAGAGCAACAAACAGTTGCAATGAATGAGCTAGTTAAGGTATTACCTACCATTTTCAATGAATTAAAATTATAAGGAAAGTAACGTGGTTGACATTATTGAAGGTTACGAAACAGAAGAGCAACAAGTAGATGCCATTAAAAAATGGTGGAAAGAGAATGGTAACAGCTTAATTATTGGCGCTGTAGTAGGTTTAGCTGGACTTTGGGGATGGCGTTATTATAACGACTCTGTTATTGCAACTCAGGAACAACAATCCCAAGCTTATAGCACAATGTTATTACAATTTGAGGCGCAGAATGGCGCAAAAGATTTAACTCAAATTAGTGCTTTCGTTAATGATAATATTTCTAATAACTATGGAATATTAGCAGCGTTATTATTGTCTAAAGAAGCGATTCAACAACAAAATTTTGCATTAGCGAAAGAGCAATTGTTACAAGTGCAAAAAGAAAATAAATTTGCACCGCTTAATGACGTTGTTAACTTGCGTTTAGCACGTGTCCAAGTAGAGCTTGGTGAGCATGAAGCTGCGTTACAAACATTAACTTTAATTAAGTCAAATAGCTTTTTAGCTAAAGCCTCGCAAGAAAAAGGCAATATTTACTTACATAAAGGAGATTTGCAGCAAGCTCGTGGGGCATTCCAAGAAGCGATTATGGCCAGTGAAGGGCGTGTAGATCCTATATTACAGCTACAATTCGATGACTTAGCAACGACAACTGACGATGTTGCCGCTCCTGTGCTTGAATAAGCCCAATAGATTGAGATGATTAATGAAAAAATGCTCTAAATATCTAGCTGTTATTGCCAGTGTTACTTTTTTCTTAAGCGGTTGTTCAATATTTTCTAGTGAAGAAGATGTTGTGCAAATGGCTGAAGTACCTGTATTTAAAAGTACCTATAAACCGCGTGTTGCTTGGAAAAGAAGTGTCGGCAGTGGTGTCGATAAATATTATTCCCAATTGCAACCTGGTATAGGTGAAAATGCCATTTACGTTGCTTCTCGAGATGGTTATGTTAAAGCATTTTCCATAAAAAACGGTAAACAACTCTGGTCGACAAATTTTAGCGATGATCCTCACAATGAGTTAAATCGTTCTGCCCGTTTCTCTGGTGGTGTTACCGTTGGTTCCGATGCTATTTATATTGGCACAGAAAATGCGCAGGTATTAGCCTTCAATAAACAAGATGGCAAATTACTGTGGTTGGTCGACGTGGGTGGTGAAGTCGTTGCTAAACCCGCTTATGCAGCGGGAAAAGTCATCGTTCATACTACGCGCGGAAATTTGTATGCTTTAGATAGTGATACCGGAGAAAAGCTTTGGACGTTGAATAATAAGCAGCCCACCCTAAGCTTACGTGGCAGCTCAACGCCGACGATCGCGCAGGGTGGCGTAGTCTATGGGCGTGCCGATGGCTTTGTTTCAGTTGCGTTATTAGAAGATGGACGTCCCTTATGGCAACTACCTGTCGCACGACCAAGTGGTGCAACTGAGCTCGACCGAATCGTTGATGTTGATATGCAACCGATTATTCGTAATGGGATAGTTTATGCGCTTGCCTATAATGGTAACTTAGTTGCTATTGATCTGCTCAAAGGTGAGCAAATTTGGGCGCGTAAATATGCGGGGTATACCGATATTGCGTTATCCGGTACGACGATTTATTTAACCGATTCTCGTGGCCATATTTTTGCTGTTGACTATAATTCTGGAGCAGAGCAGTGGATGAATGGACAATTATCTTATCGTGATGTGACCGGTGTGACGGTTGCCAATGAGTATATTGTTGTTGGTGATGGTGAGGGGTACCTCTATTGGATTGATCGTGATGATGGTTCCTTTGTTGCGATGCAGAAACTTGATTCAGATGGCTTGTATATGCAACCAATTGCAACGGATAAATACCTTTATATACAGACGCGTAGTGGGGACCTGATCGCCATTGAAAAGCCGATATTAAATGAATAATTTGTAAATTATTATTTATAAAAATAGCGGTTAGTCATTTAGTTAGTTAATTTCCACAAACTAAAATGGTTTAAATTGCAGCGATACAATTAATTACGAATAATTAATTATTTATTTATTGTATACTATTAGCCCCTCGCTTTTGCCTAGGGGCTTTTTTTGTTTTATAGGATTGAAAATATGTTACCAGTGATCGCCTTAGTTGGTCGCCCAAACGTGGGTAAATCAACGTTATTTAACCGCTTAACTCGGACGCGTGATGCGTTAGTTGCGGATTTTCCCGGTTTAACGCGTGATTGTAAATACGGCCAGGCAAAAATCGATGAAAAAGAGTTTATTGTTATTGATACAGGCGGTATTACTGGCGATGAAGAAGGTATCGATGCCTTAATGGCGGAGCAATCGTTACAGGCGGTTGAGGAAGCGGATGCCGTATTATTTCTTGTTGATGCGCGCGCAGGGTTAACGGTAGCAGATGAAGCGATCGCTGAATATTTACGTAAACAAGATAAGAATGTCTTTGTAGTGGCCAATAAAACCGATGGCGTTGATGCTGACTCTGTTTGTGGTGAATTTTATGCGTTGGCGTTAGGTGAAGTTTATCAAATTGCAGCAGCACATGGTAAAGGTGTGCTACAGATGATAGAGATTGCTTTAGACGGATTTTTTGATGTCGTTTCTGATGTAGATGAAGAAGACGATTTTTTTGATGAAGCAGAATATGTTGAAGAAGATGAAGAATCGCTATTAAAAGAGCAAGAACGTCTAAAAAATCTGCCGATCAAACTGGCTATAATTGGCCGCCCTAACGTAGGAAAATCGACACTGACTAACCGTATTCTGGGTGAAGAACGTGTGCTTGTTTATGATATGCCGGGGACAACACGAGACAGTATTTATATTCCGATGAGCCGAGAAGGCCGAGAATACGTACTGATAGATACGGCTGGTGTGCGTAAACGTAAAAAAGTAAATGAAACCGTTGAAAAATTTTCGGTTATTAAAACCCTAAAGGCGATTGAAGATTGTAATGTTGTACTGCTCATCATTGATGCCCGAGATGGCATTTCAGATCAGGATTTATCATTATTAGGCTTCACTCTAAATTCAGGACGTTCTCTGGTTATTGCCGTTAACAAGTGGGATGGCATGAGTGAATATGATAAAGAGCGGGTTAAAAGTGAATTAGATCGTCGTCTTGGTTTCATCGATTTTGCTAAAATTCACTTCATTTCAGCATTACACGGTACGGGTGTTGGTCATTTATATGAATCTGTTGATGAAGCCTATGATTCTTCAACTAAACGAATTTCAACTTCAATGTTAACGCGAATTATGACCATGGCAACGGATGACCATAATCCACCAATGGTGCAGGGGCGTCGTGTTAAGTTACGCTATGCACATGCGGGTGGTTATAATCCTCCACTGATTGTTATTCATGGTAATCAAGTAAATAAACTACCTGACTCCTATAAGCGTTATCTGATGAACTACTTCCGTCGTTCTTTGGCAATTATGGGGACACCGATCCGAATTGAATTCAGAGAAGGTACAAATCCATTTGAAGGTCGCCGTAATAAATTAACACCTAATCAAATGCATAAACGCAAACGTATGATGAAGTTTCATAAAAAAGGAAAATAATGATGCAATTAAACTGTTCTAAATGTGGCCATGAACTTGTACGTAGTGGCGAATTAAAACGCCATTGTGAGGCTTGTAATAGTGATTATTCATTACGAGTTACCTGTAATGAGTGTGGTGAGCAGCTGGAGCGTTTAAAAGCCTGTGGGGCGGTTAATTTTTGGTGTGATAAGTGTAATGAGTTAAAGAGCAAATCTTCGGCCGTTTATACACTACAGGAAGGTTAACGGAGCTACTGGACTACGACTACAGCTGAACGTTCTATTGTTCAGCTGTAGTCGTGCAATATTATTCGTTATTATTTATCGGTAAATTGAAATATACGATTCACTTTTTTTACGCCTTCCACTTTTCGCGTAATATTGGTGGCATTATCTGCCATTTCTGCGCTTATTTGACCGATTAAATAAACTTCTCCATTTTCAGTGATGACTTTTATTTTTAATGGGTCAATCTCTTCATCTGCTGCCAACATCGTTTTTACTTTGGTTGTAATCCAAGTATCTTTACTTTGCTGAGAAAAACCCAGAGGGGAGCCTATTTGTAATTGGTTATAGAGCCCTTTTATGTTAGTTAAGGTATTGATTTGTTTGTCAATGGCATCTTTGTTTTCTTGCGTATTTACTTGCCCTATCAGTAATAGATGTCCATCGTTTGCAATGTAATTAATACGGATTAGATCGGGGTGTATTTTTAATTGTTGCACTTTTTCAGCTGCATTCATGGCTAATTCTTTATCATCTATTTGCTGATTAACGCTGCGCGAATCACTTTCGACCGCTATTGCTGTTCCCGTGGCGACGAATAAGCCCGCCACGCAACCTTGCAATTGAGAAAATATAAATAATAAAGGTAATGTGTAAAATAATTTTTTCATAAATACTCTAATTTTGAAGGAAAAGTTGATGGTCGATTAAATCACTTAAGCAATTGATAACTAATAGATGAATCTCTTCAATGCGTGAACCTTTGTCACTTGGTGCGCGAATTTCAATATCATCGGATCCGAGAAGACCGGCTAATTCTCCACCATCAACACCATTTAAAGATATTATCTGAATAGATTTACTCAGTGCGGTTTCAACTGCCTTGATCATGTTACGGCTGTTACCACCATGACTAATAGTTAACAATATATCACCGGCTTGAGCAAGTGCCGATATTTGTTTTGCAAAAATCTGATCGAAGTGGCTATCGCTGGCAATGGCGGAAACTAACGCAGCATCTGCTGTAATTGCAATCGCGGGTAAAGAGGGGCGTTCCGTTTCATATTTATTGATCAGATGAGAAGCAAAAATTTGTGCTAATGCTGCAGCACCACCATTGCCACACACCAGAATTTTATTTCCCTTAATCAAAGTAGCAGCAAGTACCTTTGCTGCTTTTTCAATGGATTCAGGCAAAGCTTCTGCTGCAACTATTTTGGTTTGAATACTCTCAGCAAAATGAGCTTGAATTCTTTCATTTATCATAATATATATTTCATCTTATTCTATAAAAGCGTTTTGGATCCACTCTAGCGTATTCGAATGTTGTTCGATGGCAATCGCATCAAAACGGCAGTAAGGCTCGTATTCGAGTTGTGCTAGATAGTGTTTGGCTGTTTTTATTAATTTTTTCTGTTTAGCTGTTGTAATCGATGCGAGTGCTCCCCCAAAATCACTATTTTTGCGATACCTAACTTCAATAAATACTAAGGTATCTTGATCCTGCATAATTAAATCGACCTCACCCATACGGCAATAATAATTTTGACACACTAAGGTCAGCCCTTGACTAAGTAAATAGTTAAGGGCTTGTTTCTCAGACTTTACGCCCTGAGAATTACTCTTCTGTAATAGCCGTGTCAATTTCAATACTGTTACCTTGTTGGTATTTAGCCCAACTCAATTTAGCTTGAACAATATTGCTGTTATCAAGAGTTAGTTCACCGACCAATCCTTGATAGTTGTAATTGGCAATATTTTGTAACGGTATTAATTGGTTAATTAGCTGGTAGCTATCAAAACCTAAAGCAAATAAACGTAAGGTAGAATAGGGCTGTTTTGGCCATACCTGTTCAACCTCGTTAAACACCGTATTATTAACATCAATGAGATAGTTAATATCTGAAAAAGTGATTTTTTCTAACTCTTTGTTTTGTTTGCCATCATGGTCAACCACATGGCTACGTGAGTTTGCATAAAGTGGAATGGCTTTAGCAAAAGGACTAATAGAAACATCAATAAAGGGCTTGATCAAATTTAATTCATCACGATTACTGACAATATAAATGGCATCAATATCGCGGCGACTACGCACCTCTGTCTCTAAAGGCAGGCCAGTTAGGTTTTTAATCTGCGTGATACGTGTTTTACTTTGGTCTATCTGTAATACACCACTTATAAATTCAGCTAATTGTGCTTTATTGTTAAAAAGGTGGACTTCTGCCTGCTCTGCTTGTTCAGTCTGTTGTTCACTTAGAGTTAACCACTGTGTTGTAAATGCATCAGCAATCCGTTTTCCATAGGCTGAATTTGGAGCGATGATTAACGGTTTTTTATGCTGTTGTTGAGCAATAAGTTGCGCCGCTTGTTTGGCTTCCTGTTCCGGTGAAATGGGGAATGCGTAATGCCAAGCCACCCGGTTTTCTTCCATTTGTTCATTATCAATACTGTTAAATGATAAAACGGGAAGTTCAGCCATTAAAGGTAATAACGAATCAACTTCTCTTTTGAGTAGCGGGCCAATGACAAAATCGATATTTTGCTCGGTCATCGCCGTAATGATCTGTTCTGGTGATTGTATATTCGTATCAAAAAAGTGCAATGTTGGAGATTGAGTGGTTATGTTTTCACTCTCTTTATTGTGCTGTTGTTTATAAAACGCATGTAATAACCCATATTGAATGGCTTTTCCTTGCTGTTCAAAGCGCCCGGAAAGGGGGATTAAAATAGCAATATTTTTCGGTTCATAGGCACTCAATTCTTGGATGTCAGTTAGCTTTTGTGGCATTAAGGATAATGCAGGGTGTGTTGGATAACGTTGTTGCCAATTTTCTAAAGCATGTAATAGCTGGTTAGCGCGAGATTGATAACGCTGATAAAGTATCGCTAGTTCATACCAACCTTGTTTAATTTCTTGAAAACTTAATATGTTACCTGCTGGAAGCTGATTTTCATCATATTGATTTAATACAGATTCCGGTAATAATAGTAACTGCTCGAGAAGCATATCAGTGTATTGTTGCTTTTCTTGTTCATTGCTTGATACGGGAATTAACAGTAGTAATGTATCCGATGCGCCTGAAGCATCACCACTTTCTTTGTATATTTTTGTCTGTAGCTTTAGATAATAGAGATAGCCAAGGGCAGATAGTTTGTCGCTCGTTAGCTTGTTCAGTGCAGTTTGAGCCTCACCAAGACGATTTTGTCGGTATAATTTATCGGCCAGTAACAGCGACAGCTCAGACTGTTGTGTGTCACTCAGCGGTTGGCTTTGTAAGTATTCAATAATAGAGTTTGCTAAGGTAAATTTACCCTCTGATATTAATGCTTGCAGTGTAATAAATTGCCATGATGTATTTTTATCACTTCCTAACTGTTCATCTTTTTTAAGATAATAAGCTGAATCGTAGTCCAATTTTGAGAACAGTGCTGGCGGAATATCTTCTGGTGCAGGTGGAGTACTTGTACAGGCAGACAAAATTGTGACCGTTAATATCATTATTAAACTATAAAAAAATCGTTTCGGTGAGGTTAAAACGTGCAACATGTTATCCCTTATGTATTAACAAACTTTAATAAATGTCGATAGCCAAAAAAACTGCAAATATTTCCAACTACTTTGCCTATAGTGTAATATTGCCAGCACAGTTAAACAATCCTATTCACTTATCTATTCATTTATTAGGCGACAATATGTCCGAAAATCACCCGATTTCCTCTCTACTTCCCGCAAAACTCTATATTGTTGCCACTCCGATCGGAAATATTAGCGATATTACGCTACGTGCTATCGAAACCCTACAGCAAGTTGATGTGATTGCCGCGGAAGATACGCGTCACAGTGGCAAGCTATTAAGTCATTATCAAATAAAAAAACCGCTTTTTCCACTTCATGACCACAATGAACGTCAGCGTGGTAACGTATTGATTGAAAAAATAAAAGCGGGGCAATCAGTGGCACTTATTTCCGATGCGGGTACGCCGTTAATTAGTGATCCGGGTTATCACCTAGTTAATGAATGTCGCGATGCGGGGGTGGATGTAGTCCCTATTCCTGGACCATCTGCGGTGATCACCGCTTTAAGTGCCGCTGGTTTAGCAACGGATCGTTTCTCTTTTGAAGGTTTTTTACCCGCGAAGGAGAAGGGCAAACAAGATAAATTAAAGATGCTCATTGAAGAGAGCCGTACCATGGTGTTCTATGAGTCTCCTCGTCGAATTCAAGATACATTAGCACAGATTGTTGCAATCTTTGGTGCGGATAGAAAGGTGGTCATTGCCCGTGAATTAACGAAAACCTTTGAATCTTTTTATGCAATGCCTGCGGGTGAAATGGTTGACTGGTTAAATCAAGATAGTAATCATTGTCGTGGTGAATTTGTTTTGATGGTAGCCGGCGCAAAAAAACGAAGAGAGTATCTCTCAAGTCGCATTAAATACTTTGGCGTTATTAAAAGAGCATCTTCCGCTTAAAAAGCAGCAGCGATAACCGCTCAAATTCACGATGAAAAAAAGAATGAGTTATATAAATGGGGTTTAGAAAATTTATAGGTAAGGATGATCGTTAATACTTGTATTAATCATCATGCTTCCCGTATAATCCGCCGCGGAATTGACTAAATCGTCGCTGCCGTTATCTTTACCGATAACGGGGGAGGAAAGTCCGGGCTTCAACAGGGCGGGGTGCCAGGTAACGCCTGGGTAGCGCGAGCTAACGACAAGTGCAGCAGAGAGAAGACCGCCTATAAATTTATTTGTAGGTAAGGGTGAAAGGGTGCGGTAAGAGCGCACCGGCCAACTAGTAATAGTTTGGTGCAAGGTAAACTCCACCCGAAGCAAGACCAAATAGGCTTCCTGAGGTATGGCCCATACTGGAAGCGGGTAGGTTGCTTGAGCCTGTGAGTGATTGCAGGCCTAGACGAATGACGATTCACGACAGAACCCGGCTTATCGGTCAATTCTATTATCTTCTACTCCCTTTGTTTTACAAAGGGGTGTAGAGATTCTTACTGCAGTTAACTAATCATCTACATTGTTTATTCAAATTAAAGTTGATAATTATTTATCACCTTCTATCGATCAGCCTGTTTTTAAAATAGAGCATCGCGTAAAGGTTAAATTCTATTATTACGAACTAACGCACGGCGGACGTTTTTACACATTTTGCCGAATTTTGCCAGTTCATTAAATGTAGGGGGAATATTACGATTAATTTGATGCTGCCAGTAGGTGAGTTCAGAATCCACTAACTCCATCAGTTTTTTGCTACAACCAACGCAACTGTTGTCAGGCCCACAGACAAAAGTATCCTCTTGATATAAGGGAAACTCATGTTTCACTGCATCAATTATCTGTTGCATGGCAGTTATTCTGTCTGGTTTTTTATTCACAAAAAATCGCTTTAGATGGGATTGCTATTAAATATTGCCGTTATTTTATACCATAATGCGCCTCAAAAAAGGAAAGAGTTTGCTCACTAAGCGAGATAAAATTTTGGCTCTTCCTGCTTTTATAGTAATCTTGAGGTTTATTCTCGTCAGCAATCAAAAAATATAATAATCAACAATAATGTTTACCATGAAAGTTGAACATCTACTAGATAATTGTTTTTTGTGGCAGAGTGGCTTATTGGTTAAATTTGAGGGGTAAATGATGAATATAGTTTGGGCAACAAGTGAGGCAGCACCGTATGCTAAAACGGGTGGATTAGCCGATGTCTCTTTTTCCTTGCCACATGCATTGGCTGAAGATGGCCATCATGTATCCGTTTTTATGCCCTATTACCCACAAGTTATGGCAGAACAATGTGCCGATACCGTGTGTGTGCATGAGCTTTTAGGCGTTCCTTTTGGTGATGAAAATGAGTTGTGGGGGAGTATCCGTCAGCATAAGCTTAGTGACAATTTATCCTTCTTTTTTATTGAATTCGATCGCTATTTTGACCGCCCTAAATTATATGATTGGGATGGACATGAATACTCTGATAATGCAGAACGTTTTATCTTTTTAAGCCGAGCTATTATGCAGGCGGTACTCGCATTAGATCTTAAAGTCGACGTTCTACATTGTAATGATTGGCATACGGCCTTGTGTAGTGTTTATCTAAAAAGCGGGTTATATGAATCCTATGATAATTTTAGTGAAACAAAGTCTGTTATGACTATTCATAATATTGGTTATCAAGGGGTATTTAATAAAGCGAATCTTTATTGGACTGGATTGGGTTGGGATTACTTTAATGTTAATTGCTTTGAGTTTTACGACCAGCTTAACCTATTAAAAGCAGGTGTACTAACAGCCGATATTGTAACAACCGTTAGTCCAACCTATGCTAAAGAAATTTTATCGGTTGATTATGGCTTTGGATTACAACGCTCTTTACAACATCGCGCCGTACAAGGAAAGTTGCGTGGAATTATTAATGGTATTGATGAGTTAGAGTGGAATCCTGAAACGGATAAATTAATTCCAGCTAATTTTTCACATAAAGATCTGCGTGGTAAAGCAATTTGTAAAGCGGAATTGCAAAAGGAATTTGGCTTGCCAATACGCCCTAATGTGCCTTTATATGGGATTGTATCAAGACTGGCTACACAAAAAGGGTTAGATGTCTTTATCGATTGTGTTGAGGAGATGCTCATAAATGATGATGTGCAATTTGTCATTATTGGCTCAGGAGATATAGCCCAAGAAGCAGCATTGCTTAACTATGCAAAAGCTTACCCGAATAAATTCGGCTGTTACATTGGTTATAACAACAAACGAGCTCATATGGTTGAAGCTGGCTCTGATTTCTTTGTAATGCCTTCAAGATATGAGCCCTGTGGACTTAATCAGATGTACAGCATGAAATACGGTACGCTACCAATTGTGAGATCAACAGGGGGATTGGAAGATACGGTGCGCAATTACTCACCGAAAAGAATCAATAAGTCCACTGGCTTTAAGTTTTATGACCTTCACACGGATTCACTCAGAACAACTATGAGATGGGCGGCTTCAATCTATCACAATGAGAAAACTGCATTTGCGAAAATGATCCAAAATGGCATGACCATCGATTTTTCATGGCATCATACCGCCGTTGAATATGAAGAGTTATATCGACACGCCAACAGTCGTTTCTGATTAATCGCCCCGTTATCCATTGCTTCTTTAATTCGCTGTGATTGGTAACGGGATATGCTCCTTGCAATTTTTTACTACCCCGTAACAAAATCATTCTCTTTATATTTATCGAACAATAATATTATTTAGCAAATATAATTTTCTTTACTGGACTTTATACCTATATTTGATTCTAATTCCTAGACGTCACTATGCTGGTGATATGGGTAAAGATTACAATTTAAGGACTATTAATGAATAATAAAACTTCCCTTGACGATGTTCGTGCTTGCTACAATGTGCGTCATTGGAGCCAAGGTTACTTTGGTATTAACGATGCTGGTAATGTTTATGTTGCCCCACGAAATAATCAACCAGAGATGTGTGTTGACCTTAGTACCGTCGTCGAAAAAATTCAGGATAAAGGTTTATCTTTACCTGTATTGGTGCGTTTCCCTCAAATTATTCATCAGCGTGTTAATGGCATCTGTGAAGCTTTTAATAATGCCATTCAAAAATATGATTATGCTGAAAAGTATTTACTGGTCTATCCAATCAAGGTTAATCAGCAACGCGAAGTTGTTAATGAAATTATTGCCAGTCAGTTCGACCAAGAAGAGAAGCAGCTCGGTTTAGAGGCGGGCAGTAAGGCTGAGTTATTGGCTGTATTGGCGTTAGCGGAAAAAGCTTCATCGGTGATTGTTTGTAATGGCTATAAAGACCGAGAGTATATTCGCCTTGCATTAATTGGTGAGAAACTTGGCCATAAGGTACATATTGTCTTAGAAAAAATGTCGGAGCTTAAATTAATTTTAAGTGAAGCTAAGGCGCTTAATGTTGAGCCTCGCTTAGGTATTCGCGTTCGTTTAGCTTCTCAAGGTAAGGGAAAATGGCAAGCAAGTGGCGGTGAAAAATCTAAATTTGGTTTATCTGCTTCACAGGTATTGTCTGTTGTTGATACGTTAAGCGCAGAAAATAAACTTGATACTCTACAATTAGTGCATTTTCACCTCGGTTCTCAGATAGCAAACATTCGAGATGTTCGCTTTGGGGTGAGTGAAGCCGCACGATTCTATTGTGAATTACGTAAACTCGGTGCGCAAGTTGCTTATATGGATGTCGGTGGTGGTTTGGCTGTTGATTATGACGGTACTCGCAGCCAATCATCTAATTCCATGAATTACAGTTTAGCTGAATATGCTAATAACATTGTTGGTACGATTGCTGATATCTGTTATACCTATCAGCAACCCGTCCCAGCCATTATCTCTGAATCAGGTCGCTCATTAACAGCGCATCATGCGGTATTAATTTCCAATGTAATTGGTGCTGAGTCTTATCAACCAGAAACATTGCTTCCTCCGAGCGACGATGAATCAGTGTTATTGCAAAATATGTGGGGATCATGGGAGCAATTAGATAAACGTAATGATGACCGTGCATTAATAGAAATTTACCACGATACACAAAATGACGTCGCCGAAGTGCACAGTCAATTTGCAACGGGTCTACTTAACTTGAGGCAACGTGCATGGGCAGAGCAGGTACATCTGCGAGTTTGTCATGAACTTAATAAATTAATGGATGAAAAAAATCGTTTCCATCGCCCTATTATTGATGATTTAAACGAAAAATTGGCTGATAAACTGTTTGTTAATTTCTCCTTATTTCAGTCATTGCCTGACGCATGGGGGATTGAGCAAATATTCCCAGTATTGCCTTTAAATGGATTAGATGATGCGGTACAAAACCGTGCCGTTTTACTTGATATTACCTGCGATTCTGATGGGGCTATTGACCATTATGTAGATGGGCAGGGTATTGAAAGCACGTTATTAATGCCTCGTTGGACAGAGGAGAAACCTTATCTAATGGGATTTTTCCTAGTGGGCGCGTATCAAGAAATTCTTGGCAATATGCATAACCTATTTGGTGATACTCACAGTGCGGTGGTGATGGTCAATGATGATGGTGAAATAGACGTGACCGAAATCGCCCACGGCAATATTGTCGAAGATATGCTCAATTATGTCAGCTTAGATTCTGAAGAATTTAAAGAAACCTATTCTCAATTAGTGAATAGTAAATTACCACCTGAAGAGCGTGAAGAGGTCTTTGATGAACTCATTTTAGGCCTGAAAGGTTATACCTATTTAGAAGATTATTAAGGAACAATAGATGAGTCAATTATTTCAGCAAGTGGATAATTCAATTTACTCCAATGCCATGACTTTTTTACGCTTGCCATTGGCGATGGATCCCGTCGCTGCGAATGCACAGCTAGCGGTATTAGGTTTACCCTTTGATTTAGCAACCACTGGGCGTTCTGGTGCGCGTATGGGGCCAACAGCGATTCGTCATGCCTCGATTAATTTGGCATGGGAAGGTTATCGTTATCCTTGGAAATTTAATTTGCTTGAGCAAATCAGTGCCATTGATGCGGGAGATTTAGTATACGATTGTGGTGATGCCGCACAATTTACAGATAAAGTAGAGAAGGCCGCCAATGAGATCCTCTCTTCCGATAAAGCGCTGTTAGCGCTCGGAGGGGACCATTTTGTTACTCTGCCTTTATTACGTGCGCACCATAAGAAATTCGGAAAAATGGCGCTGATTCATTTCGATGCACATACAGATACCTATGACAGTGGCAGCCGCTATGACCATGGCACCATGTTCTACCATGCGCCAAATGAAGGATTGATCGATCCCGACCATAGCGTGCAAATCGGTATTCGTACGTCATATAATCCGAATAATCACGCTTTTACCGTGATTGATGCGATGCAGGCTAATGACCTTAGTGTTGAGCAAATTTGCGATATTATTCGTACTAAAATTGGATCGCTCCCTGTTTATTTAACTTTTGATATCGACTGTTTAGATCCCGCCTATGCACCAGGTACTGGGACTCCCGTGTGTGGAGGATTAAGCACAGATAAAATATTAAAAGTGTTACGTGCTTTGCAGGGGATTAATATAGTGGGGATGGATGTCGTTGAAGTCTCGCCTGCCTATGATAGCAGTGAAATAACCGCATTAGCTGGTGCAACGATTGCCGTTGAACTGATGCATCTTTGGGCTGTTAATAATAAATAAGTGTATTCCCTTGCCATAGCAGATGTGACAACCATTTTGCTATGGTGAGGATCTAATACCAATTCCGGTAAGTATGTGATCTAGATTTTGCGCAGGAAAAACAGCTTAATTCAAGGCGTAATTTGACGTAAATGGTTATTCCCTTTGCGAAAATTACAACGCAGCAGTAAGTTGTTTTAACCAGTAAAATAGATCAGCTATTTATCGGAATTGGTATAAACAAGGAAGGAGATGCAGACGTGAACATAACGCTAAAAGTGGCCACTATTGACCATGTTGACGAGGTGCTTGCACTTCATTACAAATATCAAATAGATTCAATCTCTGAACATGACAAAGCAGATGGTTTTATTACAACCGCTTTTACTAAAGCACATTTAGTTGCGTTAATTGAAAAAGAGCAGGGGCTTTGTATAGCTATTGAGAATGAGCAAATCGTTGCCTATGCTATGTCCGCTTCTTGGGGATTTTGGCAACAATGGCCGATGTTTCAATATATGGTCGAAAATTTACATGATGTACCTTTCGAAGGGCAGAATTTAACAGTTGATAACTCCTATCAATATGGACCCATTTGTGTTGATAAACGTGTTCGTGGTCTGGGCGTTTTTGAAAAAATATTCACTTTTAGTCTGCAACATATGGCTAGTCGCTATCCAGTGATGGTTACCTTTATTAATAAAATAAATCCAAGATCTTATCACGCTCATACAGGTAAAACCGCATTACAGGTAATTGAAGAGTTTCAATTTAACAATAATCACTATTATAAATTAGCGTGTAAAACAGCTTAGCAACAAGCAAGGAGTGCTACTTGAAAGTTTGTTTTTCCCGTAGATACAAACCATTATTACTGCTTCTTATTGTTGTTTTGTCGTACGGCTGTAGTTCACCACAAACTCAGCCTCTCTCTGATATTCTCCTACCCCCTCAATTACAAAAGAACTATTTCATTGCTGATGATGGATACTATCTACCGTTGCATACCTATTGGCCTGATGGCCCTGCTCAGGGAATCGTCATTGCTTTGCATGGTTTTAATGATTACAGCAATGGCTTTACTAAGATGTGTGAATATTATGTCGCTCGCAATGTAGCTTGCTTTGCCTATGATCAACGTGGTTTTGGACAAACCGTAATGGCGGGTTTATGGCCAAAAGCTGGGCGATTACAGCAAGATTTAGCTGTTATTAGCAAGTTGTTAGCAAAGCAATACCCTGATTTACCTATTTATGTCGTTGGTGAAAGTATGGGCGGGGCGGTTATTCTCACTGCGATGGCGGATAACAGATTAATGTTATCACATTATCTGCAAGGGGTGGTTTTATTGGCGCCAGCTGTTTGGGCAAGAAGCACACAGCCATGGTATCAGAGATGGTCATTGTGGCTTGCTGTGCATACCTTTCCTGATTGGCAACCGACGGGCAAAGGTTTAGGTATTCAAGCCACCGATAATATTGCTGCGTTACGGGCGATGTCGAGTGATCAATGGGTGATAAAAAAGACCCGTATAGATGCGTTATATGGATTAACTAATTTAATGGATAACGCATTGTTAGCGGCTAAAAAGATCTCGATTAATAGTTTTATTGTCTATGGTAATCAGGATCAAGTGATACCGAAAAAGGCAATGTGCAGCATGTTAAATAATAGTAAATCAGCGCCAGCAAGAGTTGCTTTTAAGCTCTATTTAGAGGGGTATCATATGCTATCCCGTGATTTACAAGCTGAGAATCTATTTGCAGATAGCTATCAATGGATGTTTGCCTTACCGTTGTTGAATGAGCAACGGCAAGACAAACAGAATAGATCATCGGATATTATAACAATCGAATCCGATAAACCTATCAGCTATTGTGAGCCATAAACCGCTACTATATTTTTTGTATATATTTTAAACAGCCCGTCGACTTGTCACGTATCGTCGTATATTGGCCTTCATAAATACAGATAACTTTACCCTGTTCTTTATAGGTTTCCATATCGATACGAAGCAAGGTGAATTGCTCACTGAAAACAGGTGTAGAGCAAAACAATATCAATATTAATAAGCTTAATTTTTTCATTTTTACCTCTCCGTTTTCTCTTTGCTTGCAAAAAGATGCAATAGGGATAGCTATTGTGATTACTCTGCGTACCAGTAGCCGTTATTTACAAGCTCAGTAAATAGCGTTAGGGCACCATGATTTTCATGTAACAGATCGATAACTTCACTACCAATCTCATCTTGATCACAAAGATGATGGCCTAGCTCTTTAAAGCCCGTACAGTCAAAGTGCAATCCATTAATAAATAAAGAGGTTGCTGCTTGTTGAAAATAAACCGCACGTAATCCGCCTAAACGGATAAATTGTGCGCCATCTTCAAGGAGTTGTAATATCTCTTCATTTTCCAGTGCTGGTTCAACGGGGGCAATGTCAAGTTCATGTTTGGCTTCACTAATCATTTTGCCAAACCAAGGTATTAGCGCTTCGGGAGTTTGGCAGTTGGCGAGCATAACGCGATGTAACTCTCGCAGTTCTTGGGTTTCAATTTGCCCTGGTCTTTCGCGTAGCTGCATGACCCGATCCGTGTAACGTTCTGGTGTTGCATTATTATCTATATTGTAATCGGTAAAGCTACTTAATAGATCATTTTGATCTGGCGCGCGAAACCCAACGCTGTAGTTTAATGATGGTTCAATCGCGTAACCTTCGTGGGGGTAGCCACAGGGAATATAGAGGATGTCGCCTGGCTCAAGCTCAACATCTATGATCGCTGCAAAGCTCTCACAATGTTTGAGTGCGCCATGTGCCGCAAATTCATGCAATTCACTCTTTTCGCCAACGCGCCAATGGCGTTTACCTAACCCTTGAATAATAAATACATCATAATTGTCGATATGTGGGCCGACACCACCCTGTGGTGTAGAATAACTGATCATCAGGTCATCAATACGCCAATTTGGCAGAAAGCGAAAGCAGCGAACTAACCCTTGAGACTCGCCATGCCAGTGGTCAACGGCTTGAATTAATAAACTCGCGCCCTCATGTTCTAATTTCTCGAAGGTAGTAAAGGGGCCACATTCGGCTTGCCACTGCTCACCTTCTTTAAAAACAAGGCGACTTTCAATCTCTTCTTCCATCGCTAAGCCTGGCAATTTCATCGGGCATGATGGGATCAATAAAATCGCTAAATCCTTGTTTAATAACTGTTGGTTTTTTTTGCCAGTAGGTGTCGAGAAAATGGTTAATATCTAAATTAAGTTCAAACATGAAGGCCTCTTACAGTGATTAAATTGGGGGTGCTTGTTTTGATTATATACCCGTTAGCCGTGAAAAGGGATTACCGACATTAATCAAAATATAATAGAAGGGATAAGGGAAAATAAAAAGGCAGCCAATAGGCTGCCTTCAGTTGCACTGGTTTGCTCGGTTTAACCGACTAATTTTTCTACGAGTTCAGTCGCTTGACCAATGTAATTAGCTGGTGTCATCGCCTTAAGCTCCGCTTTCACCGCATCACTTAATTCAAGTGTATCAATGAATGCTGCCATACCAGGGCCATCAACACGTTTTCCGCGTGTTAGCTCTTTTAGTTTTTCGTAGGGTTTTTCAATACCGTAACGACGCATTACCGTCTGAATAGGCTCAGCGAGTACTTCCCAATTGGCATCCAAATCTTTAAGCATATTGGCTTCATTGGCTTCAAGTTTGCTGATCCCTTTTAGGCTTGCTTCATAAGCGATAACAGAATAACCGATAGCAACCCCTAAATTACGTAAAACCGTTGAGTCAGTTAAATCACGTTGCCAACGAGAAACAGGCAATTTTGCTGCGAGGTGATCAAAAATGGCATTCGCTAAACCTAAGTTACCTTCAGAGTTTTCAAAATCAATGGGGTTTACTTTATGTGGCATCGTTGATGAGCCAATTTCACCTGCAATGGTTTTTTGCTTAAAGTGGCCAAGACAGATGTATCCCCAGATATCACGGTCAAAGTCTAATAAAATAGTATTAAAACGGGCAATCGCATCAAACAACTCAGCAATGTAATCATGCGGTTCAATTTGTGTTGTGTAAGGGTTGAATGTTACGCCTAAGCTTGTCACAAATTGCTCAGAGAAAGCTTGCCAGTCAAGTTCAGGATAAGCGCTAAGATGTGCATTATAATTACCCACAGCGCCATTGGCTTTACCGAGCACTTCCGTTGCTTCGATTTGCTTAACTTGACGTTGTAGACGAGCGACCACGTTAGCCATCTCTTTACCTAGAGTGGTCGGTGAAGCGGGTTGACCATGTGTACGAGACATCATTGGCATCGCTTTATATTCAATAGCCTTCTCTTTAATCGCATTAACGATGCGTTGACAGTAAGGAAGAATAACCTCTTTTTTAGCCGTACCTAGCATTAATGCATGAGATAGGTTATTAATGTCTTCAGAAGTACATGCAAAATGGATGAATTCAGAAACGGCTTCTAATTCAGCAACACCGCTTACTTTTTCTTTTAAAAAATACTCAACAGCCTTAACATCGTGATTAGTTGTTGCTTCAATATCTTTAACGCGTTGAGCATCGGCTTCACAGAAACTTTCAACAATTGCATCAAGGTGTGCGTTTGCAGCATCTGAGAAAGCCGGAACTTCTGCGATACCATCTGTTTGTGCTAGTTTTTGTAACCAACGCACTTCAACTTGTACGCGGAATTTAATTAAACCAAATTCACTGAAAATATCGCGTAAAATTGCAGTTTTGCTACCGTAACGGCCATCCACTGGTGATACGGCAGTTAGTCCTGAAAGTTCCATTTGTTGCTCCTAAATTTTAGAGTAGGTTGTTTTAAAACTATGGGTGTTTAATCTTATTGAATATGCATTAAACACGGTGTAAATTTTGTTTGGTTTGATGAATCATGGCTTTACGAGAGAGTATCAGGTGTCTGCGTTTCCCACCAATTTGTCGCCATAATACCGTCGCGCGCACCCCTGCGAGCAAAAGAGCCCGAATTTTATGCTGTGTTACTTGTTGTTGCAAGCAACTTGGGTTGCCATTAACTTGAATTTTCGGGCCAAGGTTACTGATTAAGTCACGATAAATAGAGTCCAAATTGCTTAATACGCTACTGTCATCAATTTCAAAGTGGTTAAGTTGACGCTTAACTTGGTTAATACGTTCACTGAGTAAATTAAGAGTATTGCTGTTCGTTATTAATTTTTTTTCCAGTGCAATCATGCCCACAAGGTATTTAGTAACCTGCATATTGCGGCTGTTACTGGCATTATCTAGCTGTTCCAGCATGCATTTAAAGCCGACTTCTAATGATGAATAACCACCAAAAATATCTAATGGTGATTCCCCCTCGGTACGCATGATGGAGTGTAATGATGCATTAAATGCAACGGCGTCAGGGCATACACCTTTTGTGGCAATTTTATCCACTAAATAAGCCGCTTGGCACATCGCTGCAAAGGCGAGACTGCGAGATTCTAAATTATGAAATGGCATTATTTGACTTCTCTATTTTGTAAATGTTGTTCAATAATTGCGCCACCTAGGCACACATCACCTTGATAAAATACGGCCGATTGACCCGGGGTGACAGCTGCTTGTTGTTCATCAAAAATAACTTCGAGTGTATCGTCATCAATAGGCGTAACGGTACAAGCTATATCCTGTTGGCGATAACGGGTTTTCACCGTACAGGTAAATGGTTCTTTTTTAACGGTGCGATCTACCCAGTCACACTGTTTAGCAATTAGCCCATAGGAAAATAGCGCAGGATGGTGAGCACCTTGAGCCACTAATAGTTGATTTTTTTGCATATCTTTACCGACTACATACCAAGGATCTTCGCTGGAATTTTGTAAACCGCCGATACCAAGGCCTTTTCGTTGCCCAAGGGTATGATACATTAAACCCTGATGTTGGCCGATAACCTCGCCACTTGGGGTGACGATATCTCCCGGCTGTGCGGGTAAATATTCTTGTAAAAATTCAGTAAATTTACGCTCACCAATAAAACAGATACCGGTGCTATCTTTCTTATTGGCGGTGATTAAATCTTGCTCTTCAGCAATTCGGCGTACTTCTGGTTTCTCTAATTCACCAACGGGAAAAAGCGTTTTTGCTATCTGTTTTTCGCCCACGGCGTAAAGGAAATAGCTTTGATCTTTATTATTGTCTAGACCACGTAGTAGCTGTACATGACCATTTTCCTCACGGCGACGTACATAATGCCCAGTTGCAATATAATCGGCCCCTAAGTCTTCTGCGGCAAATTCTAAAAATGCTTTAAATTTAATCTCTTTATTACACATGATATCAGGGTTGGGAGTACGCCCCGCTTTATATTCAGCAAGAAAATGTTCAAAGACGTTATCCCAATATTCAGCAGCAAAGTTGATGGTGTGTAAAGTGATGCCTAATTTATCACAGACCGCTTGTGCATCTTGAAGGTCTTGGGCAGCCGCACAATACTCGTTGGTATCATCCTCTTCCCAGTTTTTCATAAATAGCCCTTCAACTTGGTATCCCTGTTGCTGTAATAAATACGCAGATACGGATGAATCAACACCGCCGGACATTCCGACGATCACTTTTATTTGGCTATTGTCTGTCATAAATTATTCTCCTACTGATTTGCGCTGGATTTTAACAGATATTGAGTAAAAATGCAGGGGGATATTGCAGCTAATATTCTTCGTTATAGGTTTAAGTAAAGCAGACACCTTGGTTGTGTCATTGCTATCTACTATTGATAACGGTTGATGAGTTATTTTCATTCGTTATCAATAATTTACGCCTTGAGCGCCCCTCCTGTGGTGTGATATATCCCATTGTTATTAAAAGAAAAAATGTGTTTGGTGGTGGAATGTAAATATAAAAAAAGTCAATTTGTTAATAAATTTACTAAATAGTTAAAACTATATTTTGTTATCTTCTTCTAATCCATGTATTCTTGCGCGCTTTTTAAGCGTAGTTGTTAACTCTGTTCATAGTAATCGATTAAGGTTGCTATTTGTTTTTAACTCAATTTTAAAATTAATATTTTGTTGGAAAGTGACCGCACTTTCTTAACTTTACCTTCTGTTTTAGTTATATATAGGATACACAAAATGCACAGTAAGCTGATCTTTGTACTTAATTGTGGTAGTTCTTCGTTAAAATTTGCGATTATCGATGCCGCAAGTGGCGATGAAAAATTATCGGGTCTGGCTGAATGCCTGCATTTAGATAATGCTAGCATTAAGTGGAAACTTGATGGCAACAAAGGCACCGCTGAACTTGGTGCGGGTGCTGCTCATGAAGAAGCATTAATTTACATTGTAGAGCACATTTTAACGCAAAAACCTGAGTTAAAAGAAAATCTTTTTGCAATCGGTCATCGCGTAGTACACGGTGGTGAAAAATTCACTAAATCAGCTCTCATTTGTGATCAAGTGATGAAAGGTATTGAAGAGTGTATTACGTTAGCACCATTACATAATCCTGCTCACCTTGTTGGTATTCGTGCAGCGCAACATGCTTTCCCTAGTTTGCCGAATGTGGCTGTATTCGATACGGCTTTCCATCAAACTATGCCGCAAGAGGCTTTCCTTTATGCCTTACCGTACTCTCTATATAAAGAGAATGGTATTCGTCGTTATGGTATGCACGGTACAAGTCATTACTATATCAGCTTGCAAGCAGCGGAAATATTAAATAAACCAGTTGAAGAGTTAAACATTATTAACTGTCATCTAGGTAATGGCGGTTCTGTTTGTGCGATAAAAAATGGTATTTCAGTTGATACCTCAATGGGTATGACGCCATTAGAAGGTTTAGTAATGGGGACGCGTTGTGGAGACCTTGATCCTGCGATTATTTTCCATTTATATGATCAATTAGGTTATAGTATGGCTGAGATTAACACCATGCTAACCAATAAATCAGGTTTATTAGGCATTACAGAAGTGACGAGTGATTGCCGTTATGTTGAAGATAACTACCAAACAGATGAAGCAGCGAAACGCGCAATGGATTTTTACTGTTACCGTTTAGCAAAATATATCGGTAGCTACGCAGCTGCTTTAGATGGTCGCCTAGATGCGGTTGTGTTTACGGGCGGCATTGGTGAAAATTCAGCGCCAATTCGTGATATTACATTATCTCGCTTAGGTCTATTAGGCTTTAAAGTGGATCAAGAGGCTAACCTTAAAAATCGTTTCGGTAATGAGGGTATTATCACCGAAGAAGGTAGTACGGTGGCTATGGTTATTGCAACAAACGAAGAGTGGGTAATTGCTCGCGATACGCTAGAATTAGCTAGCGCTTAATTTGTTCATAAGATAAGGAGGCTTTTGCCTCCTTATTTGTTAATCATTTAATAGATAGCATAACGTTTAATATTCGCCGTTAACTCGGCTTTATTTTCGTAAAATGACGCGACCATTTCTGCTATTTTTCTTAATACTTCTTTATCTTCACTGTGAATACAAAAGCTCAAGGTTTCTTTACCAAAGGTAATTTTACTGAGTAACTCAGGGCTCTTTTCCGTGAGCATATTAGTTAATACTAAGCCCCAATCTTCACCATCCCCTAAAAAATCATTTTCTTCAAATGTTGTCCATTTTAAGTCACTTAATGTAATGGTATGGTCTTTTTTCATGCTTGAAATTAAAAAAGGTTGATAAGCATTTGGCTGTTTCATTCTGTTTCTCTAAGGTGATTGACGTATAGTCATCCTACAGAAACCGTACAATTAAATTGCTGCTTAGTTCATACTTTGTATATAGAAATCAGTGCTACACGTTATATTTTACACGACTTTATATTGTCCATTAGCAATACCATCAATCGTCCAATGACCGATACGGTAGCGAATTAACCGTAACGTTGGAAAACCAATGTTAGCCGTCATGCGTCGAACCTGACGATTACGTCCTTCATTAATGGTAATACTTAGCCAAGTGGTGGGAATATTGGCTCGCTCTCGTATGGGGGGGATTCTATCCCAAATCAAAGGTGCAGCCATCAACGCAACTTGAGCTGGCAGTGTTAAACCATCTTTGAGCTCTACGCCATCGCGTAACTTCTGTAGGTCAGATTCCTCTGGCGCGCCTTCTACTTGTACCCAATAGGTTTTACTGGTTTTAGCATCGGGTTGAGTTATTTTTGCCTGTAGTTTGCCATCATTAGTCAGTAGTAATAAACCTTCACTGTCTCTATCGAGTCTTCCCGCAGCATAAACATCTTTAATATCAATGAAATCGGCTAAGGTTTTGCGGCTATTAGTGGTGCTACCTTGATCGGTAAATTGACTCAACACGTCAAAGGGTTTATTAAATAAGATTATTTTACGTGGTGCCGTGTTGACCTTCGTCGCTACCATATTTTTATTGGTTTTTTGTACCGGACGATTGAGCTTTTTTTTATGTGTAAAAGCCGTTTTTTTATGCGTAACCATCAACGTGATACCTTCGAAATTAAATAAGCGGTCGGAATTGTAGCAGAATTTTATCGCTAGGTTGCCGTTTCATGGTATCGAAAAAAGGTTTTTCACGTGGTTCAACAACAATATTGTGGAAATGCGGTTAATAAATGCCGCTAAGCGAGTTGTTAAATTGGATTATTGCAGAGTTTTAGTTATGATATGAGCTCATTTTTTGAATGGTAACATATTCATAACAATTTGAACGTGAACGTTTAGTTAAAAGTCTTAACTCTTGTTAAAGGAAATAATATGACAGATAAAACTGCAAAAATCATCTATACACAAACGGATGAAGCTCCAGCACTAGCAACTCACTCTTTATTACCCATTGTTAATGCTTTCACTAAAGCAGCTGGAATCGTGGTGGAAACACGTGATATTTCCGTTGCAGCACGTATTATTTCTCATTTTTCTGATTACCTTTCCGCAGAACAACAACTACCAGACAACTTAGCTGAGTTAGGTGATCTAGCGAAAACGCCAGAGGCAAATATTATTAAATTGCCTAATGTAAGTGCCTCTATTCCACAACTACAAGCGGCGATTAAAGAGTTACAAGCGCACGGTTATGCGTTACCTGACTATCCTGAAAATCCACAAACGGATGCTGAAATTGATATTAAAGGGCGTTATGCCAAGGTGTTAGGGAGTGCGGTAAATCCGGTTCTACGTGAGGGTAACTCAGATCGTCGAGTTGCCGATGCCGTTAAACAGTATGCCAAAGATAACCCTCATCGTATGGGCGCATGGTCAAAGGATTCAAAGTCGCACGTTGCTCACATGCAGCAGGGGGATTTTTACGGTAGCGAGCAATCGGTGATCTTAAACCAAGATGACGATGTTAAAATTGAATTCACTAGCGCATCGGGTGCGGTGACCGTATTAAAAGCGTCAACACCCGTATTAAAGGATGAAGTAATCGATTCATCGGTGATGAGTTGTGCAGCACTGCGTGCTTTTTATGAAGCACAAATGCAGGATGCAAAGGCCAATAACGTCATGTTATCACTGCACCTTAAAGCGACCATGATGAAAGTATCTGATCCTATTATGTTTGGTCATGCTGTTACCGTCTACTTTAAAGAAGTATTTGAAAAATATGCGCAATTATTTGCACAACTCGGTGTTGATGCGAGCAACGGACTTGGCGATGTTTACGCAAAAATAAAACAGCTCCCAGCAGCACAACAAGCGCAAATTGAACAGGATATTGCCGCTGTTTATGGTAAACGTCCAGGCTTGGCAATGGTTGACTCCGATAAAGGGATCACTAATTTACATGTACCAAGCGATGTAATTATTGATGCTTCTATGCCAGCGATGGTGCGCGCTTCTGGGCAAATGTGGAATGCACAGGGCAAATTAGAAGATACTAAAGCGCTGATCCCTGATCGCTGTTATGCAGGTATCTACCAAGAAACCATCGCATTTTGTCGTGAACACGGCGCCTTTGACCCAGCAACCATGGGCAACGTTTCTAACGTTGGATTGATGGCACAAAAAGCAGAAGAGTATGGTTCACACGATAAAACCTTCCAAATTAAAGAGTCGGGTGTTGTTAAAGTGAGCGATTCTGCGGGAAATATATTGATGGAGCATAATGTCGCTAGCGGTGATATTTGGCGTATGTGCCAAGCGAAGGATATTCCTATTCGTGACTGGGTACGTCTTGCTGTTAGTCGCTCTCGTGCAACGGGACAACCAGCTATTTTCTGGTTAGATGAAAATCGTGCCCATGACGCGAATTTGATCACTAAAGTTAAAACCTATCTGCAAGACCATGATACCAATGGCCTTGATATTCAAATTATGTCGCCTAATGATGCCATTAAATATACGCTTAAGCGCGTTAAAGCAGGTGACAATACTATCTCTGTAACGGGTAATGTATTACGTGATTATCTCACCGATCTTTTCCCAATATTAGAGTTAGGCACAAGTGCTAAAATGTTGTCTATCGTCCCGTTACTTGCTGGTGGTGGTCTATTTGAAACGGGTGCCGGTGGTAGTGCACCTAAGCATGTGCAACAGTTTGTTGAAGAAGGGCATTTGCGTTGGGACTCGCTAGGTGAATTCTTAGCCTTAGCCGTTTCTATTGAAGATATTGCACAAAAAACAGCAAACAGCAAAGCGGTTGTGCTTGCTAATGCGCTTAATGCGGCCAATGCTAAATTCCTCAAAGAGGATAAATCACCGTCACGCAAAGTGAAAGAACTGGACAACCGTGGTAGCCATTTCTACCTAGCTATGTATTGGGCTGAAGCGCTTGCGACACAAAATAATGATGCTCAGTTACAGGAAAAATTTACTCCACTTGCAAAAGCATTGATTGATAATGAAGCCGCGATTGTACAAGAGTTAAATGATGCACAGGGTTCGCGCATTGATTTGGGTGGGTATTTCCACACTGATCAGGCCAAAGTAGCCGCAGCGATGCGCCCAAGTAAAACATTAAATGCCGCACTAGCTGCCATTTAATAAATTTAATGATAAGAAAAAGGGCGCTTAATGCGCCCTTTTTTTGTTTTGTGCTGCATCCTTCCTCGCAATGGTATTATACCAATTCCATTAATTATGTGATCTAAATTTGGCGTAGGAAAAATGATTAAATTCAAGGCATAAGTTGAGGTAAATGGTTGCTCCCTTTACAAAACTTATAACGCAGAAGTTCGTTATTTTAACCAGCAAAATAGATCAGTTATTTAGTGGAATTGGTATTATTTAATGATAAAACCTTGTTGCTTAAGGAAGGGCAACATGTGTGGACGAGCTTCTTTTTGTAACATCGTTGCGATTTGCGCTGTCCAGTTCGTTGTTTTTTGCCCTGCACTGCGGGTTTGATAATATCTTTGTATCTGTTGATCATAAACAGCGAGTTCTGCCACATCGTTTGGGGCATCATAGCTTTCTTGTTTGAGAACAATCGATAACGGTAAACGAGGTTTTATTTCGTGATTTTGATCAGGATAACCTAAACATAACCCAAATACGGGATAGACCAGCTCAGGTAAGGCCAATAAATTTGTCACCTGCTCTATTTCATTACGTATTCCACCAATGTAGCAACTTCCCAACCCCAATGACTCAGCTGCAATGACCAGATTCTGTGCAAATAAAGCCGTATCAACGGAAGCCGTTAAAAATTGTTCCGTATAACCACTTTGCATCGTTTCACCGTGCATTTCACAGGCGAGTTGATGGCGATGCATATCGGCACAAAATACCAAAAAAACGGGCGCATTCGCAACATAAGGTTGGTTTCCTGCAAGCTCAGCGAGCTTATTGCGTTTCTCACCGGGCGCGATTTGAATAACCGTACAGGCTTGGATAAAGCTCGAAGTGGCGGCTGCTTGCCCCGCCTGAACCAGCGTTTCGACTGTTTTTTGTGGCACATTTTTTTCACTAAAGCGGCGAATTGAGCGGTGTGATTGTAGCAGTGAAATGATATCGTTCATGGTTTCTCCAAGTGATGAGTAAATTTTTCTAGAACATTAAAGGAGCCACTATCTCTCTCCCCAATGATAGCACCTCAATAAAAAGCAGCTATTATACCTTTGCACATAATATTGGTATGAATACCATTAACGCCGTTAAACCACTGTATTTATCACTTGAAGAGAAGGCGCTATGTAGGGGAGGAATAAATTAATATAACCAGAGGTTAAGCATTGTAACTAATGGTTTTTATTTTCAAAAATAAACGTTGATATGTTGTTGATTTAATAAGGAGAGAAACTACGCTTGAGCGATGATCCGCTAAAAATCACTCTACCCAGTGAGATTTTAGCGGCTATATAATTGGCCTATATTAATAAAGGTAAACATAGGCGCTACAACAGCTAGGCTATTTATTACAGTCGTGCAATGTGCAGAAGTTAAATACCTAACTCATCAAACAAATCTTGTTCACTTTTACTGATTTGCGGCTTTTCTTCATTAAATAGGGGGATTTCTTTTTTATTATTTCTCTCTTCTTCTAAAATTGAATCGGCGTCATAGGCTTCTTTCTCCTTAAAGGTGGAGAGTCTGATAAACTCAGTTTTATCCATCGCCAATTCAAGGTAGAAAATATTATTTCGAGCTGTGGTAAAAGTCACTCGTCTGGCCTGTGGACGATCAAGATTAGTATCGATAGAGAGTTGTACCTGTTTGTTAATGGTTAACATTTTCGGTTGATTTTGGGTGATCGATGTGTGCAGTTGATGACCAATAACAGAGGTAAAATCGCCGACGATTTGATTCATTAACTCCCCCATTACATCGCCAACTTCATCGGAAGTATGCGATTGTGCTAATTCATTTTCAGGAATCCCCATATGTCGCATATAGTTTTGGTATATTTCAATTGCAGCGTTGGCGGTAAAATTAATGATAACCAACCCAGAAAAGCCACCGTCAAATAGCACAAAACAGCCCAAATCAGGTTTTAAACAGGTTTTATTAATCTTTTGTACCATTGCGGAATAATTAATAGATTTATCGGTTGCCGTTGTTAGCACCGCTTTTACAGAATCACAAAGAACCAACAAAATATCATCGGTTGTTATTATTTTAGTTTTACTCATGACATTTCCTGTTAAAAATTAAATATCGAAGCAATAAATTGCTAAAGTGAAAGGCAAATTGCATCTTAAATGGAGGCACACTCTCACAAAAAAACGCACTTTAATACATTTTTCAATGAAATATTGAAGAATAATTAAATATTGTTAACTACATAGATATCTTATTAAAAAACAATTACTCATTCGACGTAATAGTGAACCCATAAATGGTTATATTTGCAGCGAATAATAGCACTGCACACAATATGGTAATAGGGGGTAGTCTCATGACAATTTCAGGTAAAATTTTTAAGTAATAGTTAGCGAACCGTTTGATAAAGTGATGATTAATAGATATTGTGATGATTATTTAAAATAAGATAAGTAGCGCGGTATATTGCGCTATCTCATTTATAAAGCGCTTATCTGCTATTCATAATTTGGAAATGTCGTGGAAATAATTAGAAGTAAAGAGTTCAAATCTGAACGCGCTTGGGGCGCAAAAGAGGTCGCAAATATGAATGGTATTACGACGCGTTTACATTGGACTAATCAGCCTTATAAATGGCATGTAAATGATGGTGAAGAAGTATTTGTTGTTTTAGATGGCGTTGTCGAAATGCTGTTTAAAGAAAATGGAATTGAGCGTTCATCAGTGCTAAAAACAGGTGATATATTTTACGCATCTACAGGAACAGAGCATGTTGCACACCCGCATGGAGAAGCCCGCATCTTAGTTGTAGAATCGCAAGGAAGCGTATAATAGAGGTATTACTTTTATAAAGTAAAAAATATGAGATAGGGGGCATCTCATTGCGTTTAAAAATGAGATATGTGGCGCTGGGTTTTACGTCACCGTGCAGGTTATATTTGTTAACATTCTAATTTGCTATATAAATTAGTGGGTTAGGGCATGATTTCAAAAAGGTGATAGGTGGCGTTTAGTTTTACGTCACCGTGCAGGTTATATTTGTTAACATGTTAATTTGCTATATAAATTAGTGGGTTAGGGCATGATTTCAAAAAGGTGATAGGTGGCAGTGTCATTCCTATCTCAAATCAAAGTTTTTACAAATAGTTAGCGAACTGATTGATTACATGATGATTAATAGATATTGTGATGATTATTTAAAATAAGATAAGTGGCGCGGTGCATTACATCATGATGCCACTTATAAAGCTGTTGAGGCTGTAGAATTTCTCCAAAAAGACCGTTTTTACGTTGTTTTTCATTTAATGAAAATTGTATAAAAAATGTACTTGCATGCGCTGATCGGCTGTGATCTAATAGTTATTATTCGCTCAGAGTGAAACGTCATGGCTAATTACAAACCAGACCTATCTTGTCAAAGTAAATTCATCCCGATTGACTTTGCACAGCAAATTCTCCCCGGTACATTTGAGTACGCACTTTCCCATATCGTTGATAAGCACCTTGATTTAAGCACCTTTGATGATTGGTACAATAATGACAATGGCGGTGCAGCTGCTTATCCACCTTCTGTTATGCTAAAAATCATCTTGTTCGGTTACTCTCGTGGCCTTGTTAGTAGTCGCCGTATCGCAGACGCGTGTGAGCGTAATATCACCTTCATGAGTTTATCGGGTGATGTACAGCCACATTACACGTCAATCGCCAACTTTATCTCCAAAATGAAAGATAAAATTGAGCCGCTTTTTACCCAAGTCTTAATGATATGCGATAAAGAAGGGTTGATAGGTCGTCACATGTTTGCGATTGATGGTTGCAAGATAAGCAGCAATACGAGTAAAGAGTGGAGTGGTACATTTGCAGAGCTTGAACGCAAACAACGCAAGTTGCAACGTGCTAGCCAACGCATTATTGCAAGACATCAGGCACAAGACGGTCTTAATGAAGATGAACGCCAACATGACCTAAAACAGAAACAAAAATTAGATGAAAGTGCCAATAAAATTAGTGCGTTCCTTGCGAGTAATAAAGAGAAAATAGGTAGTCGAAATAAACCAGTAAAAAGCAATATCACCGACCCAGATAGCGCCAAGATGACCACCAGTAAAGGGACGATTCAAGGTTATAACGGTATTGCTATCAATGATGATAAACACCAAATCATAGTGCAAGCGCAGGCATGGGGCTCGGTAGGTGAGCAGCAGACATTGAAGCCCGCGGTTAAGCAGTTGCAAGAACAACTTACGAAGCTAGGTACACCTGATACCTTCAAAGATGCCAAGTTCAGTGCTGACAGTGGTTTCCACAGTGAAGTGAACCTTGAGTTCATGGCCACGACAGGGTTAGATACTTATATAGCAGATACCGCATTTAGAAGCCGCAATCCTTTATTCCAAACCAGTCAAACCTATCAAACAGAACAAGAAAAACGGCGATTAAAACGCAGTAAAGGCAGAGCGCGACTATTTACTAGTCACGATTTTTACTTTGATGAAACGGTCTCAAGTTGCCGCTGCCCAGCAGGTAATGAAATGTGGTTAAGTGTTAAAAATGTTGAAACGGCAGGTCGGCAATACGTTCGTTTCTCAGGTTATTTAAAGGATTGCCGGGCCTGCGTACTACAAAAGCAATGCATGCGCAACGCGCCGACTAAACAAGGCAGACAAGTCCAGTTTGAAATCAATAAAAGCACCAAACCTATATCTTATAGCGATAAAATGCGGGTGAAAATAGACAGTAGCCCCGGACGGCGACAATACAGTAAACGGTTAGGTGCAATAGAGCCGGTATTTGGCAATATTACGGTCAATAAAGGGATGAATAAATTCACGCTGCGCGGGCAAGAGAAAGTGAATGCGCAATGGCAGATGTACTGTTTAGTGCATAATATTGAGAAGTTAAAAAACAGCCTGCATTAACCCAAGGGCGATGCCTTAACATCGAATACCCCCGCCTAATTAAGCCAATTCAGCGATATATCACTCAATTTAATCAGTCAGTTATTAAAAACAGAATATTTAATTGAATATCAAGAAATTATGAATTATTGTGTTTTTTATTTAAAATAATCAGGCTGAAAATGAGAAATTCTACAGCCTCGTTATGTAAAAAGGAGGGTGTGTGTCATTTAAACAAAAAGTACACCAATTGTTTGATGAAATGTCAGATGAGGTTCATGAATTTATAAAGTCTTCTGAGTCAGGTTTTAGTGAAGGCTGGGTTCCTGCTACTTTTATTAAAGATCAACTGGATCTAAAGAAGTCAGCATACCCTCAGGGCAATGATATTGATAACAAAACTGGGTGGTTGTTTGCAACAATTGCACGCCACTTACAAGATAAAGATAAGCTATTATATAAAAAGGTTGGAAGCCGGTCTTTTTATAAGACTGGTAGCTAAATTAGTGCATTTAGGCCGATAGGGGTAATAGGTGGAGGGGTTGAAATCCCTATGGCGGTTGTTGGCTCTGTAGTCTTTCTGTTGTTTTTGTTGCGTTACGTAAGTATTAGATTGATTCCTTCGGATCAAGACAGCACTAAGGAGGTGTCTATGGTTAAAACATTAAAAGCTCGTTCTCGTATTTTTTTAAGCTCAGTGGTTGAAAGTTTATGGGCTACAGGAGTCGGGCCCGTTGCAGGACACCTATCGACCTAAGTGCATTAATTACATAACAAAAAGTTGCACGCGGACTCCGGTAAGCTGTCACCTTTTTTGTTCCAAAAAATTCGCCAACTTACCTGCGCCGGTGAACTTGGCGTTAAATTTCGCTCCGCATTGTGAAATGTAGAAATTGTAAATGGGTTGGTTTGGTGTTTTACACGATCCAATCCTGAGCGAGTTTGCTAATTGGGTTTCTGAATCGTAGTTGGAAGTGGGGCAATATTTAGGTTGAGTTTGTGCTAAACGGGTTTGCTTAATTCACCTTGTTTTCCAATTTTATGATTTAAGTTTTGTTGTTGGTAGTTGGGCTACTTCGTTGATTTAAAACTATTTTAAATCAACGTTTTTTGTTTCAAGTTACAACAAAATCAAGCATTAAGTGTCTTGTAGGCGAATAGCAAACAAGTCGCTAAAAATTAACAAGGCAATTAAATCGGACGCATAACGGCTGTCGCGATTTTTGCTAAAAACAAAAGCAGCAAAAATAGCGCCAACCTACGCGCCGTTTATTGCAGCGTTAAATTTCGCTCTGCATTGTGAAATGTAGAAATTATAAATTGATTGGTTTGGTGTTTTACACGATCCAATCCTGAGCGAGTTTGCTAATTGGGTTTCTGAATAGTCGTTGGAAGTGGGGCAATATTTAGGTTGAGTTTGTGCTAAACGGGTTTGCTTAATTCACCTTATTTTCCAATTTTATGATTTACGTTTTGTTGTTGGTAGTTGGGCTACTTCGTTGATTTAAAATTGTTTTAAACCAACGTTTTTTGTTTCAAGTTACAACAAAATCAAGCATTAAGTGTCTTGTAGGCTAAGAGCAAACAAGTCGCTAAAAATTAACAAGGCAATTAAATCGGACGCATAACGGCTGTCGCGATTTTTGCTAAAAACAAAAAGCAGCAAAAACAGCGCCAACCTACGCGCCGTTTATTGCGGCGTTAAATTTCGCTCCGCATTGTGAAATGTAGAAATTGTAAATTGGTTGGTTTGGTGTTTTACACGATCCAATCCTGAGCGAGTTTGCTAATTGGCTTTTTGAATCGTAGTTGGAAGTGGGGCAATATTTAGGTTGAGTTTGTGCTAAACGGGTTTGCTTAATTCACCTTGTTTTCTAATTTTATGATTTAAGTTTTGTTGTTTGCAGTTGGGCTACTTTGGATAGTGTAGGACACCCACACCTTTTTGACTAAATTGAATATTGCACCTACTATATAAACAGTGTTTTTGTTTACAGTTGTGGAGTTTGGTATGACACAATCACGTGCTTCGTTAATTTCTCTTGTGGACACGCCTTATTATCATTGCATTTCTCGATGTGTTCGCCGTGCATTTTTGTGTGGCGAAGATAATTACAGCGGTAAAAACTATTCACATCGCCGGCAATGGATGGTCGATCGCATTCGGCAATTAAGTGATATCTTTGCCATTGATGTTTGCGCTTATTCGATTATGTCTAATCACTATCACCTTGTTTTACATGCTAATGAAGCCGAGATTAGCGCCTGCAGCGATGAAGAAGTTTGCCGACGTTGGTATCAACTTTATTCTGGCTCAGAAATAGTTTCTCGATGGCGTAAAGGGGAGCTGACTTGCGCAGGTCAAATAGAGGTGGCGCTTGAGATAATCAGCAAATGGCGTCATCGCCTGCTTGATATCTCTTGGTTCATGCGTGCGTTAAATGAATTTATTGCCCGCAAAGCGAACGCCGAAGATAACTGTAAAGGACGCTTTTGGGAAGGGCGCTTTAAGTCGCAAGCATTGCTTGATGAAAAAGCACTATTAACTTGTATGGCTTATGTTGATTTAAACCCCGTGCGGGCAAAAATGTCAGAGAGTGTGGAAACATCGGAATTTACGTCCATATTTGAGCGTATCCACAGTAAATGTAGTCACGATGAAGCGTTGCATTGCCATGATAACAGTAAACCCTTATTTGGTTTTGTAGCGGCAGAATGTGATGCGCCCCACGAAGGTATTCCCTATGCCTTGCTCGATTATTTAGAGCTTGTTGATTGGACTGGACGAGCGATTCGAGAGGATAAGCGCGGCGTGATTTCGAGCCAACTGCCAAGCTTATTAAGTACCCTTGGCTTAGAGAGTGATACCTGGTTGTCCTTAGCGGTGAGTTTTGGTAAAGATTACCATGGTGCAGTGGGCTCACTCGAAGAGCTTGCCTTGTTTGCCGAACACACTGGTCGCTGTTGGGTATCTGGGCAAAACAAACTAAGTTGTATGCTGCATTAACTCCCCCATCATTTATTTTTTATTAACTATTAACGCTTCGTTAAGGGTGTTTTATGCGTTGATTTTAATAAAATTTGATTAAACAGATTGAATTGAGTATCAAGTGCTGGAATTTAACTATTTCATTACAGCAAAGTGCGGATTAAGATTATTTTTAAAAAGAATGGCTATTAGATTTTTTATAAATGAAAAGTTATGGATGTCCTCGTTTGTGTCGTCGTTCAAAAGATATGGATGTCCTCGTTTGAGTCGGCTCGTTTGAGTCGTGAGCCAGTGCACACCTCCTAGCAAAACAAGCTAAATCTAATGTAAATATAACTAATGAAGTCTAAGCTAATATAGCAATAGAAATTATTGTTAAAAATCGCTATTGCTTTGCCAGTCGAATAAACAGCTACTTTAAAATATTTACAATCAGGAGTGCCATAATGTTTACAAAAATAATCATACTCATTGCCTTGCTGCCTATGTCATTGTCATTGATGGCAACAGAAGTTGTAGGAAAAATTCAATCTATATCTGTACAGGCAAAAGTTATTCAATTGATCAACCCTAAAAGCAAAGCGGTCACCGTCATTAAATTTAACGACCAAACAAAACTTGAGAGTGCAGAATCTTTTGAGGAGTTGACCGTTAATACAAAAATAAAAGCAACAGTTGATAGCGATATGTACGCTAATTACATTAAACGAATATTGGTTAAACTTCCCGAGCAACAAATTATTGGTACTGAGCAACTGGCTGAGATGATTGAAGCGGGTGAAAAAGTATTTATCGGCGATGCCCGGCCAGTAGAGCAATATAATATTGGACACCTGCCTAATGCTGTTGCAACACCTGCCAATGAATTGGCTGACCATATAACTTGGTTACCCGAGGATAAAAACACCCTATTAGTTTTTTATTGTGGTGGTGTGACTTGTCCGTTAAGTCCCCAAGCGTTAAAAATTGCACAAAAAAATGGCTATTCGAATGTTAAAGCCTATGTAGAAGGGTTTCCGGCTTGGAAAGAAGAAGTTTACCCGGCTTACGTTAATCCCACATGGCTAGCAAAAAATATTGATATTAACCATGTCATTATTGATGTTAGAGCTAAGCCTAGTTCGCATATCAAAGGTGCGGTGCACCTTCCGACCGAGCAGCTAGTTGCAATGCATCAAAAATGGAACAAACAGAAGTTACCCACCAAAAAACGGACTATTTTTGCCTTACGCGATAGGAAAGCCCCCATCACCATAGTGGCTGACAGCGGTCAAAATGAAGAGGCAATCGAAGCATATGAAATATTAACCTTTTGGAATTTCAAGAATGTGGCGATATTAAAGGGAGGAATGAGTGACTGGTATAAACAAAAGCGGCCGATTGCCAATACCCCCATTGGCACAGAACTTCACTATGTTAAGAAACTGGTCAAAGGTGCAATTGATGAAACTGAGTTTGTTGCTGCTGTAAAATTTAATGACGCGACCATTATAGATGTTAGATTTACTGAGGAGTTTGCACGTGAGCACATCAAAAATGCCATTAATATACCGCTTGAAACGCTTGATAAAAATTTAGCCATGATTCCAAAAACTGGCTTAGTTATTGTCCATTGTGGGGCTGGCGCTAGAGCATCCATAGCCTATACCGCATTGATTAGTAAAGGTTATAAGAATATAAAATTCTTAAATGATTCTTTTGAAGAGATAGCCAATGAGAACGGGATTATATTAGTTTAAGAAATGTTGCTCGCTAATGAATAGCGCCGTTAGAGCGCTATTCATTTTATATAAAGCGTCATTATCACCAGTATGATAATGCCATTACTGTTTGTATTTATTCGATTATGTCTAATTATTATCACCTAGTTTCGTATTACTGGAGCAAACCTTTTTGACGAAATAGAATATGTCACGTTCAGAGGGCGTGAAAATCTGTATCAGGGTGATTTATCAAATATCTGGCTATTACGATAGAATGCAACGCTGTTATCTATTATTTCGCCAATTTTGCATTTTGTTGGCTAACGGGTATAGTTACATTGAATTGTATAATGCTATTCACTCTTCTTTTTAAATCAGTTTATCTTTTGCTTACTGATTTCTCGTTTATAAATCAAAGGAGTCAAAATGCAATCTGTCATCGAGGTGGGGGCGTTAGAATCATTTATTATAGCCATTTCAGTACTATTTATTGGTCGGTTTGTTAATGTTTCTATTCCCCAACTTGCCCGTTTTAATCTTCCCGAGCCTATTTTAGGCGGTTTAGTGATTGCGTCAGTGATCACGCTATTACATCAGCAAGGCATCACCGTTAATTTTGAGTTGCCACTGCAATCTGTGCTGATGCTGCTGTTTTTTAGTAGTGTTGGCCTAGCGGCTAACTTTAAATTGCTGCTGCAGGGGGGCGCTAAAGTTGCCTTCTTTTTACTGGTCGCAACGCTCTATATCATTATTCAAAATGGTGTTGGAGTTGCTATGGCCAATGTATTAGGGTTAGATCCTTTACTTGGTTTAATTGCGGGATCAATTACGCTTTCCGGTGGCCATGGTACGGGCGCCGCTTGGGCACAAACCTTCAGTGAAGACTATGGCGTGCAAACACTGGAATTTGCGATGGCAGCCGCCACCTTTGGTTTAGTGATGGGGGGATTAATCGGCGGCCCTGTTGCTCAAAAATTAATTGATGGAAAAAAACTGCAATCAACCTTTGGTAAAGGAACCCACCATCATGACACTCATCCTGAGTTAGTGACTTATAATGATTTAGAAGAAGATCAAGTTAGCTCTAAAAAAATAAAGGAAACATTGTTTATTTTATTATTTTGCGTAGCAGGCGCGAAATATGGGAAAGAGTTTGTTGATAGTTTTGATATTAGTTATTTGAAAATCCCTGATTTTGTTTATGCTCTGTTTATTGGGGTTGTGATTACCAATATTACCGATACGACTAAAATATATAAGATTAATGCAGAGACGGTGGATATTCTTGGTACGGTCTCGCTATCACTATTTTTATCGATGGCGTTGATGAGTTTGCGTCTTTGGGAAATATTTGAACTCGCCTTACCATTGTTATTCATATTGGTGGTGCAAACGGTAGTTATTGTTCTTTTTGCCTATTTTGTGACCTTTAACTTTATGGGCAAAAGTTACGATGCTGCTGTGATGTCTGGCGGGCATTGTGGTTTTGGGATGGGGGCTACACCCACCGCTGTGATGAATATGGGCAGCATTGTTTCACGTAATGGTCCCTCTCCACAGGCCTTTGTCGTTGTGCCCATTATTGGCGCTTTTTTTATTGATATAACGAACTTAATTGTCATTCAAGGTTACTTAACCTTTATCGGCTGATTTTTGTGTTTACTTGGTAACAGGTATACAATAGCGCAAAATAGTTAAGGAGTTTGGTAATCATGTTTAACCCCAAAAAATTAGAAGAGATCGCTAAGCAAGTCAGTGACTCAATGCCTGCTGGCGTAAAAAGCTTTGGTGAAGAGATTGATCGTAAAGTTAAACAGGTACTACAGGCGCAGTTGGGTAAACTCGATATGGTTAGCCGCGATGAGTTTGAAGTGCAAACGCATGTATTATTACGTACCCGTGAAAAATTAGCGGAGCTAGAAAATAAATTAGCAGCATTTGAAGCAAAAATTGCAAATTCTGAAGCCAATAAAGACGAGTGAGAAAGTAAACATAATGAAAGAAGAATATTTAAAAAGAGCGGAAATGTTTGTTGAACAAGTGACGCAACAGGAAGTGTTGTTTGGTTTGTTTGATGAAAATGAAGGGTGGGCAAATTGCCATGCGCATGATAACCGTGATGCATCTGCAGTTTATCTCTTCTGGTCTGAACCTTCTCTCGCTGAAAAATTGCAAAATGAAGAGTGGGCCAATTACAAAATTCAGCCTATTACGCTCACCGTGTTTTTAGAATCTTGGTTGGATGGCATGCAAAAACAGCAAGTATTTGCAGGCGTTAACTGGGATGAAAATCTTTATGGATTGGAAATTGAAGCGATGGTGCTTAAAAATTCAATCATTGAAAAATTAAATGAAGCAGAAATCGCACCAGAAAAGACGCTACATTAATGGTTATCTCGCTGTCATGCCCAATCTTTGATAGATTGGGCATGACAGTAAGCTAATTACTCTTCTGGGTAAGTTCCCCAACCATCATAATCAATATTAAAAGATTGCGCTAAAATAAGTAATTTTTCGACATCCTCCATAATCGCTTCTTCATCGAGATTCATCTCTACAATCACATCAAAACTTAAGATAATAGAGCCATCTTCAAGTTCTAACTCTTCTGGGTCAGTGACTTCATAACCTTTCTTAAAGCAGACAATAGCAGCTTTTTCTAACACGTCGAAATCACTACAGGAGAGATGGTGCTCAATCATATAAACAGCATCAGGATTGCTGCCATCCTCAAGAATAGCTTCAACAATCTCTTCTGTTTCAACTCGAAACTCTTCGAGTAACTCTTTTAAATCTGGCGTGTTATCCATTATTCATTCCTATTAATCACAACAGTTACGGTTGTTATCTGGGCGTTTTACTTCATTATTTAGTTGTTCATATTTCTCTAACATAATGGCGTGGCAGTCGTTCATTAGACGACGAATTTCACGCGTTTTATATTGTGATATATCAATTGGCTCTAGCATCTCAACGATCACTTCGCCATTATCCCAGCGATTTAGGTTAACTTGATTATGGGTATCAGAAATCACGGTTGGTACGATATTAACCCCCGCTTGTAATGCCGTATGAAATGCCCCCATTTTAAAGGGCATTAAACCGCGTCCACGACTGCGAGTCCCTTCTGGGAATATCCATACGGATAAGTTTTTTTCACGCATACGCGCAGCAACTTGGTTAATGGTATTTCGTGATTTATCTTTATTATCACGGTCAATAAGAATGTTACCCGTTAACCAGTAAATAATGCCGAAAAAGGGGACCCATACAAGGCTTTTTTTACCAATGGTCACTGAGTTGGGTAGGACTGCTGCGGTTGTTGTCACCATGTCGTAGTTATTCTGATGATTAGCCAAATAAACCACAGAGCCATTATCTTTAGCATTTTTGGGCATGCGTAGAATTACTTTTAATCCCACTAAACGTGACATTTTGCTAAAAAGTTGAGCGAAGTGATAGGTATTTTTCGGATTGCGAGGGCTGAGCAAGCAATAAAAAATAGCGTATACACTCATCAATAATACGGCGCTAATAATTAATATAAAACGAATAATAAATAACATGGTTGTTTAGTTCTCTTCTTCAAATATAACGTCTATTTTGTCTACCCGTTGTAAACCGCGGGGAAGTTTATTACCACGTCTACCTCGTTCCCCCTGGTAATGTGCTAAGTCGCTTGGCTTTAGGGTTAACTTGCGTTTTCCTGCGTGTAGGGTCACTGAGCTTGATTGTGGAATAATCTTGATCATAGTAACAAACTCTTCGCGTTTAGTCGCTTTTGCATTGCTGATATTAATCATTTTATTGCCTTTACCTTTGCTAAGGGTTGGCAAGCTAGTGACGGGGAATATCAACATGCGTCCTTCATTGCTAATATTTAAGCAAAGATCGGTTTCACTATCACTGAGCTTTTCTGGTGCTAGCAAGAGCGCATTTTCGGTCAAATTGATCATCGCTTTACCATTTTTATTACGGCTATTAATATCGCTAAATTTGACGATAAATCCGTAACCGTGGTCGCTGCTCATGATATAACGATCGTCATCATCACCAAGGATGGTGGCAACAAAGGGGACATTACTATTTTGATTAAAACGGCCCGTTAGTGGTTCACCCTGGGAACGTGCCGATGCTAAGGAGTGCGCATCTAATGAGTAGGCGCGACCACTGGCATCTATAAACACGCAACTTTGATTGCTCTTTCCTTGCGCGCTGGTTAAATATTCATCTCCCGATTTATAACTTAGCGCCTGTGCGTCGATATCATGCCCTTTAGCTGCACGAACCCAACCTTGGCTTGATAATACCACGGTGATCGGCTCACTCGGCATGAGCTCTTTTTCTGTTAAGGCTTTCGCTTCGATACGTTCCACGATAGGTGAACGTCGATCGTCGCCATATTTTTTCGCATCGGCGATAAGCTCTTTTTTAACTAAAGTTTTTAAGCGGCGATCAGAACTGAGTAGCTGTTCTAATTTATTACGCTCTGCTGATAATTCATCCATTTCGCCGCGAATTTGAATCTCTTCAAGTTTGGCAAGTTGGCGCAGTTTTATCTCTAAAATGGCATGCGCCTGTATTTCTGATAGCGCAAAGCGCGACATTAATTCCGCTTTGGCATCATCATAGGTACGGATAATTTCGATCACTTCATCAATGTTGAGGTAGGCGATTAATAAACCTTCGAGAATATGTAGACGCGCTAGAATTTTATCGAGTCGAAACTGTAGGCGACGGCGCACCGTGATAAAGCGGTATTCTAACCACTCTGTTAGTATTGTTAGCAACCCTTTTACTTGTGGGCGCATGTCTAAACCAAGCATATTAAGGTTAACTTTATGGTTAACTTCGAGCTCAGTAGAGGCAAAAAGATGATGCATTAATGCTTCAATATCAATTCGATTAGAGCGAGGAATGATCACTAAACGCGTTGGGTTTTCGTGATCCGATTCATCGCGTAGGTCGGCTACCATCGGCAATTTTTTATCTTGCATCTGTTTGGCAATATCTTTAAGTATTTTGCCACCAGAAACGCGGTGCGGTAAGGCTGTGATAATAATTTCGCCGTTCTCAACTAGATATACTGCGCGACTCTTAAAGCTGCCACGCCCGCTTTCATATATTTTTTTTATTTCATTACGCGGTGTGATTATTTCCGCTTCAGTTGGGTAATCAGGTCCTTGAATAAACCCGATAATCTCGTTGAGATCCGCTTTGGGATTATCGATCAAATGGATACAGGCATCGGCCACTTCTCGCGCATTGTGTGGAGGAATATCGGTCGCCATGCCGACGGCAATACCGGTTATGCCGTTGAGTAAAATATGCGGTAATCTTGCGGGTAGTAATTTGGGCTCCTTCATGGTGCCATCGAAATTGGGTTTCCAATCCGTTGTACCTTGACCTATTTCAGAAAGTAGCACTTCTGAAAAGGGCGATAGACGCGATTCCGTATAACGCATTGCAGCAAAGGATTTGGGGTCGTCTGGTGCCCCCCAGTTACCTTGCCCGTCAATTAACGGGTAGCGGTAGGAGAATGGCTGTGCCATTAACACCATTGCTTCATAACAGGCGCTATCACCGTGAGGGTGGTATTTACCTAATACATCACCGACGGTACGGGCTGACTTTTTATATTTTGCCAATGCCGATAAACCCAACTCGGACATTGCATAAATAATGCGTCGTTGTACGGGTTTTAAACCATCGCTAATATGGGGAAGGGCGCGATCCATGATCACGTACATGGCGTAGTTTAGATAGGCTTCTTCAGTAAATTTAGCTAGTGGCGCTTGTTCAATACCTTCCAAGCTTAAATCTAGTACGTCGCTCATGTTATTTGACCCTGCTATTCTGATTTTACAAAAGAGATGAGTATAACGTAATTAGCTGTTACTAAAAATAATTGCTGATAATTTAGCGCCGATTTGTGAGGAAATATGCAAGAAAAAATGCACAACGATTGAGCTGTGCATTTTTTAACTGAAATGTGCAGAAATTATAACTGAGCAAAGACCTTTTTAGCTGCGATCAGTGTATTTTCAATATCTTGGTCGGTATGTGCTAAAGATAAAAATCCAGCTTCAAATGCCGATGGGGCTAAATAAATCCCTTCAGCTAACATAAGATGGAAAAACTGCTTAAATTTTTCTACATCGCAATGACATGCCTGTGAAAAGTTCGTTATCTCTTTTTCGGCAGTAAAGAAAATACCAAACATACCGCCGACATAGTTAACCGCTAGAGGGACATTTTCTTCAGCAGCAACACGCGCAATACCTAACGCTAATGTTTTTGTTTTTTCTGCTAGTTGTGCATATTCGGAGTTTTCTAACGCGGTTAGTGCCGCAAGCCCTGCATGCATGGCGATTGGGTTACCAGATAACGTCCCTGCTTGATATACGGGCCCAGTTGGGGCGATGTGCTGCATCACTTTTTTACATCCGCCAAATGCGCCAACGGGCATGCCACCACCAATTACTTTACCAAGCGTTGTTAAATCTGGTTTTATCCCATAATAGGCCTGCGCTCCACCTAGTGCGACGCGAAATCCGGTCATCACTTCATCGAAAATAAGTAAACTTTCATGGTCATCACAAATTTGTCGTAACCCTTGTAGGAATCCCTCAATGGGCGGAATACAGTTCATATTACCAGCCACAGGCTCAACAATAATACAGGCAATTTGCCCTTTATATTCATCAAATAAACGTTGTACCGAGTCAAGGTCATTGAAGGTAGCCGTTAGTGTATGTTGTGCGAAGTCGGCTGGTATACCCGGTGAACTTGGTTGACCTAAGGTCAATGCGCCTGAGCCTGCTTTAACTAACAAGGAGTCTGCATGGCCATGGTAACAACCTTCAAACTTTAAAATTTTATCACGTCCAGTATAACCTCGGGCTAGGCGTATCGCGCTCATCGTAGCTTCAGTACCAGAACTAACCATACGTAATTGCTGCATTGAAGGCATGAGGCTTTGCACTTTTTCTGCCATGATGATTTCTATTTCAGTAGGTGCACCAAAGCTAAGACCATTTTCAGCTGCTGTTACTACTGCATTTTTTATAGCAGGGTGGTTATGCCCTAAAATCATCGGTCCCCATGAACCGACATAATCGATATAGGCTTTTTTATCTACATCGTAAATATATGCGGCGTCGGCTTTTTCTATAAATAGTGGACCGCCACCGACACCATTAAATGCACGAACAGGAGAGTTAACACCACCGGGAATGATATTTTGTGCGCGTTGAAAAAGTTGTTCAGAAGCTGTCATGAAAATCCTATGTAATTACTGAAAATAATGAACGTTAATATAGCAGAGTCTGCGCGATGATATAAATTGCTTATTGATAATTATCTATTATATGTAGAGATTACGTTACATTAAGTTATATATTTTATATAATTACGATTTTTTTTATCTGTGATTGATTCGTTTGCTACCTTAAATTCGTTCTCAACTAGTTGTTTTATCCTATGAATATGAAGAGTTTCACAACCGTGCGCTATTATTTAAGCATTTTTATTGAACGTTTTTTCACGCGAAAAAGTAGTGCGTTGTTGATTTGGCTATCCGTGATTATTGGGACGTTAGCAGGTGTGATCACCGCTATGTTTGAGCATGGCATTGTTTGGGTAAGTGAGCAGCGTTTAACGTTGATTCATCATTACAGTGATACAGATATCCCACTATGGGTGATTGCTATTCCTATCTCATCGCTAATGGCTGGCGTTGCTTTTTACCTGACCCATAAATTTGCCCCTGAAGCCGGTGGTAGTGGTATCCCTGAAATAGAAGGGGCGATGGAAGATATGCGCCCCGTTCGCTGGAAACGTGTGCTTCCTGTTAAGTTTTTTGGTGGATTGTTAACCCTAGGCAGTGGCATGGTACTAGGTAGGGAAGGACCCTCTGTACAAATTGGTGCTAATGTCGGACGTATGATTTCAGATCTATTTAAGGTCAATAAAGTTGATGGTCAAGCCTTGCTCGCCGCAGGTGCTGCAGCGGGGTTAGCAGCAGCATTTAATGCCCCTCTTGCGGGTATTATGTTTGTTATTGAAGAGATGCGTTCACAATTTAACTACAGTTTAACATCGACTAAAAGTGTCTTTATGAGCGCAGTAATGGCGACCATCGTAATGCGTTCATTGTCTAGTCAGCATGCTGTCGTTGATATTACCCATTATGGTCACCCTGATTTAATGTCGCTACCTCTGTATTTAGTATTAGGCTTTTGTTTCGGAGCGATAGGCGTACTATTTAATAAAATGGTAATAAATACAATGGACATGTATTTAGCTATCCATAATAATCAACGCTGGCGATTTGTTGCCATTGGTTTATTTCTTGGCGCTGTTTTTGGTGCTCTATCGATTATTGAACCTGAGTTTGCCTCAAGCGGCATGGCGTTGATCCCTGAAATTGAAGGTGGGCATTATTTTGCTGGTGCATTAATGGTTATCTTTGCTGTGCGTATCATTACCACCTTGCTCTGTTTTAGTTCCGGTGCACCCGGTGGCGTTTTTGCGCCAATATTAGCCATCGGAACGCTATTTGGTATGCTATTTGGCCTAGGTTGCCATGAGTTATTTCCGGAGACGGTAACGCACGCAGGTACATTTGCCATTGCCGGTATGGGGGGCTTATTTGCCGCAACCGTTCGCGCCCCTATTACGGGTATTTTATTGGTCATTGAAATGACCAGTAATTACTCGATGATTTTACCCCTAATCGTCACGTGCTTGGGGGCGACTATGGTTGCTCAATCGCTAGGTGGGCGACCAATTTATACACAATTATTGGAACGTACAATGAAGCTTTCTATGCGTAATAAACGACAGGAAACTATCCGTAAAGCGATGTTCCGCACTTTAAATAAAGATAAAGAAAACCTATAAATCGAACAGCACAAGGGTAGTTAATGCAGCGTTTAAGAAAACATGCCATAAAATGGATCACCGTCTCTTTAATTTGTCTATTATTGGGCTTTTTGTTGGGTAAGTTTAAACAGGATATTTTACTCGATTCATTGCAATTGCAGGAAATGGAGTTAGACCAGCTCAAAGATGAAAAAATGGTGTTATCTAAGCAGGCTGCTGCTTATCAGGCACAATTGATGATTGATGAGAAGATCATTGCGCACTTGACGCATGAAAATAAAAAACTGCATGAGAATATGGATGTAGCTGCGAATAAACTGTACTTTTATGAACGAGTGATCGCGCCTGAATTAGAAGAAAAGGGAATCAAAGTATTTTCTTTCACGGTGACAAAAAATGAAGATGCTGATCATGAATGGGAGTATGAACTAGTTTTGATGCAAGCAGAAAAAGATCGTCATTTAATAACGGGAACGTTTGATTTGCTTTTTTCTGTCTTTGATGAAGGCGAAATTACAAATATGGCGTTAAGTGAGCTCAATACGTTTGCCGATAGTGAGCAATTATCATTTAAGTTTAAGTATTTCCAGACTTTAAAAGGTAGCTTTGAATTACCTAAAAATATCACGGTTGATGAAGTGACGTTACAAGTTGATGTCAATAAGAGTCGTCGCTATAAAAGGCAAACACTAGAGCAAAATTATGAGTGGAATAGTTTGACTCATCAGGATGATGGAGACTTGCCGGAGTATGGTCTTGAAGATTTGACTCGTCTTGCTATAACAGGGGAAATGGAGAGTATTTAACCTATTAGTCAATTTATAGAGTTAAGCTGGACCAATATCGCGGTATTACTTGATTTAATTTGTCGGGTATTTGATAATGCGCTAGAAATTCATACTTAGTTAGTTTCTGGTGAATAGTTTATATTTTTAGGGGTTCTAATGACATCCGAAGTCGAAATAGCGTTGCCGATATATTTTAGTGATAATGCGGCAAAAAAAGTAAAAGTGCTTATTGAAGAAGAGCAAAATCCAGCTTTAAAATTACGGGTGTACGTCACTGGTGGTGGCTGTTCAGGATTTCAGTATGGCTTTACCTTTGATGAAAAAGTTAATGAAGGTGATACCTTAATAGAAAATAGTGGCGTTACATTAGTGGTTGATTCCATGAGTTTGCAATACTTAGTTGGTGGCACCGTTGATTTTGTCGATGGTTTAGAAGGATCTCGTTTTTTAGTTAACAACCCTAATGCGACGGCAACCTGTGGCTGTGGCTCCTCATTTTCCGTCTAGGTAAATCGCGCATTTAACTTTCATTACAGTATAAAGAGACTTTTATACTGTAATGAAATCAAAGCGTTATGATGTGTTAGGCATGTTTTCTATTGATGTAGTAACCTTTGCAACTCATTTAACGAGTTAACTTGATAATGAGGCACAATATCAATGGGGGCATGATGCCCTTTAATATTCAACCAACAGGTATCAATACCTGCATTTAATCCACCTAAAATATCGGAGTGGGGATTATCACCTACCATTAAAACATGATGTTTTTCAGGTTCTCCTATTGCGGCAAGTGTGTGTGAAAAAATCCCTACATGCGGTTTGGCAACACCCACTTCTTCAGAGATTGTTAACGTTGAAAAATACTCTGCAAAACCGGTTCGCTGCAGGCGAATTGCTTGCAGATCGGTGAAACCATTGGTAATGATGCCCATTTTTACTTTTCCAAGTAAAGAGTCGAGCAGCTCTTTTGCACCTTCTAAAGGGGTGCAAATATCTGCCATCGCGCGTAAAAACTCTTTGTTTAAGTAGGTGGTGGTAACTGCTAACTTTTCCGCCCAATCTTTAAAACGGGTATGTTTTAGTTGTTCTGCTGTGATTTTACCATCTTGATAATCAACCCATAATGGTTTGTTGGTCTTTTCGTAGCGATCATAATCTTGCTCTGTGAAATCAACGCCATGACGGGAAAACATAAGCTGTAAGCCCTTTAATGCATCAAAATGAAATAATGTCTCATCGGCATCAAATAATATCCATTGATATTTCATTATTCAGGCACTACGCGTGTTTTGTTACCCTGTGAATTAATTTGTACACGTTGACCCACTTGAAAAATCATATTGGGATCGGCTTCTTGCACCACCGCAATGGTATTACCACTATCAAGGGTTATTGTAATATTTACGCCATTGCGTTTTGTGATTGCCTGTGTGGCTTCGTTACCAGCAACTCCACCAGCCACCGCACCGCCAACAGCTGCAATACTCGATCCCGTTCACCGCCGATGGTTGAACCAATAAGTCCACCCACAACAGCTCCCGCTAAGGTGCCCACCGTACTGCCTTCCCCTTCAATATTAACGGGCTCTACTTTTTTAATTACACCATAACTTACATTTTGTACCTTTTGAGCGTCACCAACGGCGTAAGTATCGCCATAGGGATTCGGGGCACAACCAAAGGAAAGTGCGATAAATATCATGCTTAAACTAAGGGGTAAATTTTTCATAATGACCTTCATTTTATTTACGTTAACTAATCTATTAAATTACTTATTTGCTAATGCCGATTGAACTTGTCGTAATTTTTCTTTTAATTTACGACTGTTTTCAGGCCCCATTCGTATCATTAATTTTTGTGCCGCGGGCAAGTTTTCTAATTTTTCATCTGCAAATTTATACATCACAGAAGGATAAATCAAGGCGATCGGTTCTTCAATAATGGGGGCTGCGAGTAAAATATCAATGGCATCGGATAGGGCGTTTTTGAATGTTTGCTGCGGGTGACCAACTTCACCATAAACTTGTTCAAGCAATGGACTTAATAAATGGTATTGTGTGACAACAGCATCAGTATCAAGGTGACTCATCAAGGTGATATAACTATCGTAACGGCGATAACTTTGCGGGTTTAGATATAGCTTTCCGTCGTCTTCAATAACTGTAAATTTATCACTAGGTTTGTTAACCGGGCTGAACTTATGCAGCAATTCACCTTGTGATAAGTTGCTAATAAACACAACGATATTGTTAATAATATCTTGTTTAGCAAAGAGCTTACTTTGTTCTGTCGTTGCTAATAATTGTTCAATAATATTGAGAGTAAAGGGATCTGATTCCTCAATTGTGGGTAATGGAGGTTGCTCTACATCTTCTATATCGGGGGCTATTTGATTAGTTAGATCATCGGATTGTTCATCACTGGGTTTTATCGGCTCCTCGACAGGAGCGACTGTATCGGTTTCAATAACAATGGGCTGAGTGGGCGTTATATTTTCTATAGGCGTAGTCGGGGTACTCGGGCTGTTTTTATCAAAAAAATACATTCCAGCAGCAATAAGGACGAGGACGAGGATAATCGCTTGGATAATGGTTAAAACAATTATAGCTGTGCTTTTTTTGTTTTTATATAAAGAGTCAGAATTTTCTCGCATGATATTTCCTGTATTACTTATTAATTTTAGTTATCAATTAGTTAATCATATACCTGTTAACAACGAAAAGAAATTGCTCAGTGCTCGCTTTGCAAGGGATCCACTGGTAGCCTTAACTGCCATCGAGATGGTTTCAGTGATCTACTTTACTAAACAATATATTTTAACACTAGCCTATTTGTTATAGTGCATCGTTCTATTGACTAATATGTTGCAATGCTTTGGATAAAAAATGAAAAAAGATAAAAATAATCTGTCAGCAAAGTTATCCATGCGCCGTATCCTTGTATTGGCTTTGTTAGCCCTTACTTCTGCCATTATTTGCCACTTTGTTATCGATCTAGATCGCACTATTAGCGCCACTTTTAATGGTAAAAAATGGGCAGTTCCTGCAACGGTATATGCACGTCCATTGGAGTTGTATGAGGGGGCAAAGGTTTCCAAAGCGGATCTGAAATCTGAGTTGGAGATGCTTGGGTATGAATTTGTTAAACAGGTGAAAACAGTTGGGCAGGCCAAAATAGAGCGCCACAAAATCACTATTTATATACCCGAATTTCAGTTTGTTGATGAATTGTCGCCCGCTCGAAAAATAGTCTTAGCATTTAATAATGGACTTATTTCATCTTTACAGAGTAGTGATGATGCCGTCATTGTACGTTTAAATCCACTTTTGATTGGCGGAATTTACCCCTCTCATAATGAAGATCGTCTGTTAGTTAAGTTGGATGAAATGCCATTACCGTTACAAACTATGTTAGTGGCTGTCGAAGATAGTGATTTTTATGATCACATGGGTATTTCATTGCGTGGCATAGCAAGGGCAATGCTGGTCAATATTAAGGAAAGAGGGATATCACAGGGAGCTTCCACTTTAACTCAGCAACTAGTTAAAAATTATTATTTAAGTTCAGAGCGTAGCTTCTCTCGTAAATTGCAGGAAGCTGTGATGGCTTTACTTTTGGAGATGCATTTTGCTAAAGAGGATATTTTAGAAGCTTATATTAATGAAATATATCTTGGCCAAGATGGTCCGCGTGCCATTCATGGTTTTGGCTTAGCAAGTCAATATTATTTTAAGAGATCACTTGCAAACCTCTCTCTTGATCAACAAGCATTATTGGTCGCAATAGTAAAAGGTCCTAGCTTTTACAATCCTTGGCGTCATCCTGAACGCGCACTCGAACGGCGAAATTTGGTATTAGATATTGCCGTTCGAGAAAATAAGTTATCAGCAAGTTTAGCTGAATATGCTAAAAAACAGCCGCTTGGTATGGGCGTCAAGGTTAATGCCGACCATAAACGTTATCCGGCTTATTTAGATTTAGTTCGTCGTCAATTGCAACGAGATTATAAGTTAGAAGAGCTTAACTCAACGGGCTTGACTATTTTTACCCATTTTGATCCTTTAATACAAAACAGTGCGGAAACCAGTTTAAGCGCTGCTATTGCTAAATATAATGGCAATGATAGTAGCGACCAGTTACAAGGTGCGGTAGTTGTGACGCATCCAAACACAGGTGCAGTCGTCGCTATTGTTGGCGGTAAAGATGCCCGTTATGCAGGATTTAATCGTGCCATAGATGCCCGTCGACAGGTGGGATCTTTACTTAAACCTGCTGTATATTTAACTGCCCTTGAACAACCGCAAAACTATAATTTAGCAACATTAATAAGTGATCAAGCATATACGCAGACCTTAGATAATGGGGAGTTATGGTCACCACAAAATTATGATAAAAACAGTCATGGTGACGTCATGTTTTATCGGGCATTATCGCTTTCCTATAATCAAGCCACGGCACGCTTAGGTAATATAGTTGGTATTGATAAAATAGTAGAGACGATAGCGCGACTTGGTAGTGAGCAACGGTTGCCTGCTGTACCATCACTAACCTTAGGATCGGTTGCAATGACCCCGATGGATATGGCTCAAATTTATCAAACCATTGCCAGTGAGGGATTTTATACCTCTTTGATAGCTATTCAAGCAGTGATGGAACCTTCTGGTAAGGTGATCAAAAGCTACCCATTAGAGATACAGAAGCGCTTTAGTGATGTCGCCATTTATCAACTGCGTTATGCTTTACAAGCGGTTACGCAGGAGGGTACGGCTAAAGCATTGCAACATTTATTGCCGCAATTTCCAGTAGCGGGTAAAACGGGAACAAGTAATGACCTGCGAGATAGTTGGTTTGCTGGTTTTTCTGGTGATATGGTTGCTGTTGTTTGGATTGGACGAGATGACAATGCAAATACGGGATTAACGGGGGCAACGGGGGCCTTATCTGTTTGGGCTAATATTTTTGCACAGCGTTCGCAACTTGCTATTCAAAATATTCCTCCGCAAAATATCAGCATGGCTTGGGTGGACAGTCTGACAGGGGAAGCCGTAGAGGATGATTGTCCTAACGCAATGACAATGCCATTTGTCAAAGATTATTTACCAAAAGAAGTGCGTCGTTGTCGTGATAGTGCTGATAAAATACTGGATTGGTTTCGTCAATTAGTCGAGTGATCGGGGGATTATTTTGAAATTTTTTAAGTTTTTTCTGTTTGTTATTAGCGCTCTTTTAGCTGCTTGTTCAAGCAAACCCGTTCTTGAACCGCAAACTTCGGCTCCCATTGAGGTGGTTGAGCCTAGTTTAGAGGGGCAAAGAGAGTCTAATAAAAATAAGCTAGAGCCAAAAGAGCCGCCACCCGTCGTTGATAAAGCAGTCGCTGCACCTGCGGCGGTCATTGCCTTATTAAAGAGAGCCGATAAACAGCTGATGGCAGGTGAACTTGCTGCAACAGAAGCAACTATTCAGCGCGCTATCCGTATTGCCCCCCGATTCCCTGAAAGCTATTATCGTTTGGCATTACTACGTTATCAGCAAAAAAAATACAAGCAAGCGCGTGCTCTGTCCGAAAAGTGTCTTAGTTTGGGAGCACAGGGAGAACTATATAAACAGGCGAACGAATTAATAGAGCGCATTGCTGGATAGTCTATTAACTGACGGATTAGCGGTTGTTAATTCAAATCGAAATTCTGTTACTTTTTTTACTTAAATGAGTGGTAAATATCCAATTTTTTCTTGGGTTGTACTTGTTTGTCGTTAAGAGTGAAGTAGGTGAATTTTTCCTACTCCATTTATGACAGAGTGCTATCAAGCTTTAGCCATTTAGCATTTTTTGATATAAAAAGTCTTTTAAAATAGATCGTTCATGTTTTAACTGCAACATATTATCGTCACTAACAGGAGAGTTTCTGAGTTCAAGTTTTCTTATTTGGCCATCTAAGAGGTGGTATTGTTTTGCTTTTTCTGAAAAGCTTTGATCATTTTCAGTTAATGTTCGAATGGTCTCTTCATACTCTGGAAAATCGCTTAGTAGCGCGTGGTTTTCACCTAACATAGTTACTATCCTTATGTAATCAATTTCAGATTAAAACGTGGTTGTATTATTTAACTTACAAAAAATTTCATTCAATAAAGTATGTTATTAAGGAAATTTGTATAAATTATAAGCAGGTTGCATTAATTGTCATAATTCACCGTACTATTTTTTATAAAAACGCCCATGACACCTCGTTTTTGTTACTGATTTTACTATTTAGATTGCTATCCTCTATGAGTATACTAATACCACACACTAACCATAAGGTAGCTGCTTGTGTTTCAAGTTTATCATTCTAATCGATTGGATTTATTAAAGGATCTGCTCGTTGCGTTGATGCAGCAGGCACCATTGCAAGACCCCTTGGGCAATGAAACAATTTTGGTGCAAAGCCCTGGAATGGCGCAGTGGTTACAGCTGCAAATTGCGCAAAAAATGGGGATTGCCGCTAATTTCGATTTTCCACTGCCAGCAAGTTTTATCTGGCAGCAGTTTAAAGCCGTGTTGCCCGAAGTTCCAGAACAGTCCCTTTAATAAAATGTCTATGACTTGGCAAATTATGCAGCTATTGCCAGATTGTTTAGATGATCCCGATTTTTCGCCTTTACTGCATTACCTTGAAGACGACACACAGCTACGCAAACGCTTTCAACTGAGCCAGAAAATAGCCGACATTTTTGACCAATATTTAGTCTATCGTCCACAGTGGATAGAAGCATGGGAAAACGCATCTGAGCAACAGTTTAGTGGTTGGTCTGTGGAAAGTGATAACGCTGTGCCACGGTGGGTGGGAGAACAACTTTGGCAGGCTAAATTGTGGAAAAAGTTAGCGCAACGTATTGAGCAGGCTTTTATTCATCAAGGTAAGGCTTATCATCGCGCCGGGCTTTATAAAGATTTTTTAACTCAGTTAGAAGAGCAAAAATCATTGCCCCATCTGCCTAAACGGATTTTTGTGTTTGGTATTTCTGCACTGCCTGATTCCTATTTGCAAGCATTACTGGGACTGGCAAAACATTGTGATGTGCATTTTTTATTAACTAATCCCTGTCGTTACTATTGGGCTGATATTGTAGATCCTAAATTATTAGGTAAACGCTTCGCGCAAAGTCGTCCGAAATTAACCGTTGCACAGGGCAATCTAAAAAGCTTGCCTGATTCTAGTTGGCAAAAGGATAGCAGCCACTTGCAGTGGGCGATGAGTGGTGATCCAGAAAATGAAGTGGGTAACCCTTTGCTTGCATCGATGGGCAAAATGGGACGTGATTTTTTATATCAACTCTACTCCCTAGAGCAGCAGGAGATCGATGCTTTTGTCGATATTGAAAGAGATTCTCTACTGCATTGCATTCAAGCTGATATTTTGGCGTTACAGGACAGTAGTCGCGCTTTAGATAGCGATGTGTCACAACGACAAGTTGTCCGCAGTGATGATCAATCTCTGACCATTCATATTGCCCACAGCATGATGCGCGAAGTGGAAATTTTACATGATAATTTATTGGCGATGTTTAGCGCTGACAAGCAGCTAACGGGTAAAGATATTATTGTTATGATGCCAAATATTGACCTCTATGCACCCTATATCCAAGCTGTTTTCGCCAGTGTAGAACACAATCGTTATATCCCTTTTACTATTTCCGATGTCAGTGCGCAGCAAGAAAACCCTATTTTAGTTAGCTTTTTACAGTTATTAAATCTTAATCAAAGTCGTTATACACGTGAGGATATTTTTGCATTATTAGAAGTGCCGACTATTTTACAACGTTTTAAAATAACGCAAGATGAATTTATCTTGTTACAAAAGTGGGTCAATGACAGTGGTATCCGCTGGGGACTGGATGAAAAAAGTGCCAGCCAATGGCAATTGCCAGAGTTACCACAAAATAGTTGGATGTTTGGTTTAAAACGTATGTTGCTTGGCTATGCGATGAGTGATGATATGTTTGCTGAAATATCTCCCTTTGATGAAATTCAGGGGTTACAGGGCGATCTGCTAGGCCGTTTTATCGACTTTATCGATGCATTGATGGCGTTACAAACGGGCTTGTTGCAATCTCACGATGTTGGCCAGTGGCAAACTTTTGTATATCAATTAATTGAGACTTTTTATCTTGAAGATGAAGAGAACAGTGAGCTGTTGTCACTTATCCGTGAGCAGATGGATAATCTATTAATTCACACACAACAGGCCGATTTTTCGCAGCCATTATCATTATTTGTATTAATTGATTACCTGCAGAACAATCTTGCGGCTCAGTCTAATAGCAAGCGCTTTTTAACTGGACAGGTTAACTTTTGCACCTTGATGCCGATGCGTTCTATTCCCTTTAAAGTAGTTTGCTTATTGGGCATGAATGACGGTCAATATCCACGTAATATCGTCCCAATGGGATTTGATTTGATGGCAGGTCATCGTTATAGGGGGGATCGTTCCCGTCGTGAAGAAGATCGCTACCTATTTTTAGAAGCGTTACTGTCTGCGCGAGATAAGCTCTATATCAGTTATATTGGTCGTGATATTAATGATAATAGTGAACAGATGCCATCGGTCTTGCTTTCTGAATTATGCAATTATTGTCAGCAAAGTTATCTGTTAGCCGAAAATGTTAATGATAGTTGTGTCGTTGCAGAGCAAGCATTACGTGCTTTCATCGAGCACCGTTATCCCATGCAGAGTTATAGTGACCGTTATTATCAAGATGGATTAACCACCTATAACCAGAATTGGTGGCAAGCAGCTTCACTGGCACAAACACTTGCAATAGAAACAACCGATAGTGATTTGTCGTCGACCTTATTACCGCTGGATGAACCGCTAATCGATATTCAATTAAGTCAGTTACAGCAGTTTTTTAGACACCCTTGTAAGGCATTTTATAATCAGCGTCTCGATGTCTATTTTGAAATTGACGAGAGCGAACAGGATAATGATGAGCCATTTGAATTAAATCACTTGCAGCAATATCAACTTAAAAAATTACAGTTTAATTGTGCCTTAGAGGGGCGCTCTTTAGAGGAGCTATTTGTTGAAATTAAAGCAACGGGGGAGTTACCTATTGCTGAATTTGCTCCCTTGGTTTTCAACAAAGATTTGCAGAGTATGGTCGACCTTGCTGACCTCATCGCTAGTTATTTTATCGGTGAAATTGAGACCATCAACGTCGACATTCGTTTTGCACAGAAACGTTTGTTGGGTGAACTAAATGACCATTGTGAGAATGGCTTAGTACGGGTTAAAACTGGCAATGTTAAAGGTAAAGATATTTTAGCACTGTGGATTGATCACCTCTGTTACTGTATCGCCCATAGTCAAAATCTTAACTCTAGTCTATTTGGGCAAGAGAGTGGTATCTATTTTGAGGAGGTTACTTCTGATTATGCTTATCAAAAATTAAACGATCTGATCGCGATATATGAAACAGGTTTACAGCAACCATTACCCTTCTTTGTACAAAGTGCCTTTGCTTGGAGTTGTGTCGTACATTCATTACAACCTGATTGTTTTATTCTCGATGATGTTAGCTTTGCAACTAAGGAAGCCGCACAGCAGGCAGCACGGGAAATTTTCGCGAATACTCGTGGTTTTGCCGAGGGTGATGATCCCTATATCCAACGTTGCTTTGATAATTTAGAGGATCATTGGTTGGAGTTTGAAAGAGTAGCGATGCTGCTATTTAAGCCTATTATGGTTAACATCAGCACCATTGAATATGATCAATGGCAGGAGCAAGTACAATGAGTGAATTGACGATTACCCCATTAAATGCGCTTACTTTTCCGCTGTATGGACAACGTTTGATTGAAGCTTCTGCAGGGACTGGGAAAACCTATACCATCGCCAGTTTATTTATCCGCTTATTGCTCGGGCATGGCCAAGAGAACAGTCATCAAAGCCCTTTGACTGTTGATAAAATATTAGTGGTGACCTTTACCGATGCTGCAACGGCTGAGTTACGTTCGCGTATTAGAGAGCGTATTGTCGAGGTGCGTTTAGCGTTTTTACAGGGCAGTAGTGACGATCCATTCATTCAAACATTGATTGCAGAGAGTGAAGAGTTGCAGGTGGCGATCCGTCTCTTACGTTTTGCTGAATTACAGATGGATGAAGCGGCTATTTACACTATTCATGGTTTCTGCCAACGCATGTTGATGCAAAATGCCTTTGAATCGGGATCTCTTTTTGAGCAAAATCTATTAGAAGACGATAGCGCGCTATTGACGCAAGCCTGTAATGACTTTTGGCGTAGCCATTTTTATGATCTATCAACGCCGTTAAGTATGCTTATTTACAGCTATTGGAAAAATCCTTCAGAATTAAAAGCACAATTAATGCCTTTTTTAGCACGTCAAGATGTGCAGTTTATACCGCATATTAGCAATTTTGATTTTAGAAGGAAGTATCTTGAAGGGCTGACTGCAATTGCAATGCTAAAAAATGCTTGGCTAGAAAATGTAGAGGATCTATTTGATATTATTGACCATTCCGATGTCTCCAAGCGTAGCTATACCAAGAAAAATTTACCCGCATGGATAAATGAAGTGAGCGATTGGGCAGAGCAATCGAGTGAAACGTTAACCTTACCTAAAAACTTACATCGATTTTCCCAGAAAACCCTTGATGAAAAAACGCCCAAAGGAGCTGTGCCTAAACACGCCGTCTTTACGCAAATAGAAGCGTTGCTTGAGGTTGACCTCTCCTTACAAAATACCTTACTGATCAAAGCGACATATTGGGTGCGAGACCATCTGCAAAAAAGTAAACGTGCGCAAAGTTTACTTGGCTTTGATGATCTACTAACACGCTTAGATGAGGCGTTACAACGATCCGCTAATGGACATCTGGCAAAACATATTAAGACGACCTATCCGGTAGCCTTGATTGATGAATTCCAAGATACCGACCCCGTACAGTACCGTATTTTCCAAACGATTTATCAACCAGAGAGTGATCAAGAGACGGCCGATAAAAGTGCGGGATTATTTATGATCGGCGATCCTAAGCAGGCGATTTACAGTTTTCGTGGTGCCGATATTTTCACCTACATGCAGGCAAGAAAAAATGTGACTGCGCACTATAGCCTCGATTATAACTATCGCTCCACAGCGGAGATGATTCATGCGGTCAATGCGTTTTTTGAATTTTCACCTTCGCCATTTATTTATAATGATGATATTCCCTTTGTCGCGGTTAAAGCGCCGAACAAAGCACGGACAACATTACATATTAATAATGACGATGATTTTGCGCAAACAGCGATCCAGTTTTTGCATCTTGTTGGTGGCGAAAATACGCAAGGTTTTAAAGACTCTATAACGATTGCCTGTGTTAATGAAATAAAAAAAATCCTGCTGTTAGCACAACGTGGTGAAGCCTACTTAGAGGATGCCAATGGGCAAAAAAGACCATTACGTGCCAATGACATCGCGATTTTAGTGCGTACGGGGAAAGAAGCCGCACAGATCCGCAAAGCCTTGATTGATGAAAATATTAACAGTGTCTATTTGTCGCTCAAAGAGAGTGTTTATGCAACGCCCTTAGCGGCGGATCTATTACGTATTTTACAGGCCTGTTTACAACCCGAAAATGAACGTCTTTTACGCAGTGCTATTGCTTGTAAATTATTCGCGCTTAACCTTGTGCAAATTCATCAATTGCAACGTAATAGTCAATTATGGGAAGAGAAGATCACACAGTTTATCGCCTATCGAGATAGTTGGAACAAAGTCGGGGTATTGGCGATGTTGCACAAACTTTTTCATGAGCAGGGGATCACTGCCCATTTACTTTCTACTGCTGGTGGCGAGAGAGAGTTGACGGATCTTCTACACCTTGCTGAATTATTACAAAAAAACAGTGTTGAATATGATGGTCATTTTGCTTTACTACGCTGGTATGGCCAACAGATTAATCGGGCTAATGGGGCGCAAAGTGAGCAAAAGCAACGCCTTGAAAGTGAAAAGGACCTACTGCAAGTAAGCACCTTGCATAAATCTAAAGGATTGGAATACAACATTGTGTTTATGCCTTATGTGGGGTTACAGCCAAGCAGTGGTGAATGTCTTTACCATGATCCCGAACAGCACGGGCAACTCTTTTATGATCTCAATAGCAGTCATGCGCACATGGTATTAACGGATAAAGAGCAATTAGCAGAGCAGCTGAGGTTATTGTACGTGGGATTAACGCGCAGTGTTTATCGCTGCTATCTCGGCATTGCCAATTATAAAAAGGGCAACGCTAAAAATAGCCCACTGACAAAAAGTGCTTTGGGTTATATCTGTCTGCAGGGGGCGAAGGATCTCTTAGCGGGGGATACCGATAAGTTACAAGCACTACTCGATGATTTAACGCGAACTTCCGATCATATTGCGACTCGTCCAGCGCCGAGTGCAGAAGAGGTGAGTTATCAACAACAACAGCCATCGACTCATTTACAGCAGCCGCCTATTTTTAAAGGTAACATCGAAAGAAATTTTTACATTAGTAGTTATTCGGCATTATCACGCCAACACAGCACGGTTGCGCAGGATGTGCAGAGTGCAACTGGGGAGTCTGTTGCGGTGATGGACCCCATCAAAAGCCCGTTTACCTTTCCGAGGGGGGCAAAACACGGTAGTTTTTTACATTATCTATTTGAGTTAATAAATTTTCAGGAAAGCGATAGTAGCCATTTGCATGCTGTTATTGATGAACAATTACAACTACATCTGTATAATCACGCTGAATTATGGACGCCTATTCTAACCACTTGGTTTGAACAAATTCTGCACCAGGAGTTACTCCCTGTACAGGGGCTGACATTGAGTCAGTTAAGTGCGCCGCAAATCAAAGTTGAGATGCAGTTTTTCATAAACATGCAATTATTGCATGCGCGAGATGTGAATAAAATTATCCAACATTTTGATCCACTTTCAGCTCGTGCCGGTGATTTACAATTTGCTAGCGTGCAAGGCTTTATTAAAGGTTTTATAGATCTAACCTTTGAGTTTCAAGGGAAATATTATCTGCTCGATTATAAATCTAATCACCTTGGTGATACTTTGCAGTGCTATAGCCAAGAGGCTATGGAGCTGGCTATGATAGAGCACCGTTATGATTTCCAGTATCAATTATATACTTTGGCATTACATCGTCTGCTGAGGTCGCGCTTACCAAATTATGATTACGAAACACATATTGGTGGTGTTTTTTATACCTTTATTCGTGGTATGCAGGGCGATAATCACTATGGCGTCTATTTCAATAAACCCAGTTTTGCCTTGATTGATGGGCTAGATAAATTATTTTCGGGGCAGACATTGCCAGCTCTAATAGAGCCAACCTTGTCATCGGAGTCACTATGTTAAGCGTACTAAAACAATGGAAAGAACTAGGGTTGTTACGTGCTATTGATTACCACTTTGGCAAATTCATTCATGATATAGGTGGAGATAACCTCACCACCTTATGTGCCACTTTATGTAGTGACCATTTAGGGCTCGGTCATATCTGTTTGCCACTAGATATGGTTGTGCAACGGGTAAATGAAAAGTGTTTAAGTAGTGATATCAACCTACAACAATTTTGTCAGGATCATAATATTGAATCTCTGCTGCATAACGACCAAGAAATGCACGCATTGTTGATGGAATCCCCCTGTATTGGTGATGCGGCTCCCTTGCAGTTACAATTTAATGCCTTGTATTTAGCCCGTTATGCTCAATTTGAACAGTTAATTGTAGATAAATTTTTGTATCAACCAAAAATTGTTTTACACGGCGATATAAAAACGTATTTAGACGCTTTGTTTAACATTAATTACGCTTATCTTTGGCAAGCATGGTGTGCAGATAAGAGCCAATCAATCGCTCGGTTATGTGAAACTTATTTAGATATATTGCCGGACAATATTTTAGATTGGACAAAGATAGAAGCCGTTTTTACAGAAGCGAAGGGCTGTGATGATTTACAGGCACTGGATAAACTCATTGCTGATACTGATCGCTGTGATTGGCAAAAGGTGAGTGCAGCGTTAGCATTAACCTCCGCCCGTTGCGTTATCTCTGGCGGCCCCGGGACGGGCAAAACGACGACGGTGACGAAGTTATTGGCGTTGTTATTACAAGTACAACCGCAAATGGTCATAAAAATGGTTGCACCAACGGGAAAAGCTTCGGCGCGATTAACTGAGTCGATTTGCCATGCTGTCGATGACCTTGATATTGATGAAAAGATCAAAGCATTGATTCCTCGTGAAGCAACCACTATCCATCGCCTATTAGGTGTGCAAGCTAATAGCAACCATTTTCGCCATAACAGTAGTAAAAAATTGCATCTAGATTTATTGCTGGTGGATGAAGCTTCGATGGTTGATTTACCTCTGATGGCTAAGCTATTAATGGCACTTCCCGACCATGCGCGTTTAATTTTATTAGGCGATAAAGATCAATTAGCTTCGGTTGAAGCGGGGGCTGTTTTAGGTGATATTTGTTCTTTTATCGAGTCAGGCTATAGCAATGAAAAAGCGCAGCAACTTGCGCAGTTAACGGGGTTTAGCACATTACAAACGCAAACTCAAAGCGTTGCTAATATGGCAGATAATCTCTGTTTATTACGTAAAAGTTATCGCTTTGATCAATTTTCTGGCATAGGATATTTAGCCAAAGCGATAAATTCAGGGCGTGTAACTAACAAACAGATATCATCGCTCTGTCATGAATATGCAGATCTTAGCTATTTCCCCAATAATGAATTAAGTTTTGCACAATTAGATGAATTTATTGTGGCGGGTTATCGCCCTTATTTATCCCAATTAGTCGCGATAGGGGAGGCAAATCGAGAGACCGCCAAGACGTTGTTGCACGCTTTTAATCAATTTAAAATTTTGTGTGCCACGCGACAAGGAGAATGGGCTGTTGAAGGTCTTAATAAACGTTGTGAACGGGTATTAATGAAAGCAGGTCTAATAACCTTACCCGTTAATGCAGGTAGCAGTAGTCGAACTGCTTGGTATCATGGACGTCCAATTATGATCACACAAAACAATTATCATTTAGGTCTATTTAATGGTGATATCGGCCTATGTTTAATGGACGATAAACAGCAGTTACGTGTCTATTTTCAGATGAGTGATGGCACGGTTGCTGATTTTCAAACCAGTCGCTTACCGAGTTTAGAAACTGTTTTTGCGATGACGGTACATAAAAGTCAAGGGTCAGAATTTGCACATACACTGTTGGTGTTGCCAGAGACTCATCTTCCTGTTGTTACGCGAGAGCTTATCTATACAGGGGTAACGCGCGCTAAAAAAAGGCTCACACTATTTGCTGATTTAGCATTGCTGGCGAATGCGGTTAAAGATAAAACTCAGCGTTCAAGTCGACTCGTGTCGCGCTTACAAATGTTTGAAAATGATAATTATTAACAATATAAATATGATTTGGGACTACAATATAATAAATAGTAGCTAGCACTGTTATCCTTTTCAGCCCCTATGGAGCGCTAATGAATTTAGATGTTCAAACGCTTTTTATTGCTAACCTTTCTACCTCATTCATTGTCGCTATTTTAATGATAGTGATTTGGAGAACGCAGGAGTATTGTTCTAGCTTAGGTTGGATCTCGTTAAGTTTTATCTGTTTGATTAGTAGTGATTTACTTATTTCATTTGACGACTATTTCCCTTCATTTATTTCAGCCGTTATTGCCAATACTATTTATCTCCTCTGGATAATTTTTTTATGGCAGGGCGTACGTGACTTTCAAGGGTTAGCATTCCCCCTTAAATCAGTTGTACTCTCTCTCGCCGTTTTCATTATTCTATTTAGTTATTATCGCTACATAAAATTTGATGCGAACATGCAAATTGTAGTATTTTCTGGATTTGTTCTTGTCTATTCCATATTGACAATGGCCGTATTATTAAAACCCATTCATAGTAAGTGGCCTGCAACCGAGTATAAATTTACCCTTTGTATTGTGCTGTCGTTTGCAGTAGTGACCCTGTTGCGTATATCGAATGCAGTTATTGATAAAATTAGCCATGAATGGATTAATCGCGATGTGATACAGCAAATATCCATATTAAGTTATGGTCTATATAGTGTCGCCTTTGCGTTAGGTTTTTTGTGGATATTGCAACGACATTTAGCTAAGCAAATAAAAATGCGTGAAGAGGCCTTAAAGGCTGCTTATCTGTTAACCGATAAATTGCGAGAAGAAGCGGAAAGAGCCGCATTACATGATCCCTTAACCTTAGCGGGTAATCGCCGTAAGTTTATTATAAATGCGGATATGGAGCGGGAACGTCATCTTCGTCATCAACATCCATTGTGCCTAGCGTTTATCGATATCGATCGTTTTAAAAAAATAAATGACAAATATGGGCATGATTTAGGTGATAAATTTTTAAAGTCATTGGTTGTCCATTTTAATGATATTCTTCGTAATATGGATATGGTCTATCGTTGGGGGGGGGAAGAATTTATTATTTTATTACCTGAAACCAGCTTGGATAGGGCGCTGGTTGTATGCGAACGTATTCGTGAGGACGTAGAAAAAAATATGGTCGTTGAGCAACATCGCATTACTATTAGTCTTGGCGTCACTCAATTAAGAGCTGCTGAAAGTATTCAAACTATGGTGCAACGTGCTGATGGTTTATTATATAAGGCGAAACAGAGCGGTAGAAATCGCATTATCGGTGAGTAATTATATCCCCTATTTTAATTTTTGAGACCCATATGACTCCTGCAATAGATTATCTTAAAAAGCAACAAATCGACTTTCAAGTACATCAATATGAACACGATAAGAATGGTGAAAGTTATGGATTAGAAGCCGTACAAAAACTACATTTAGATGCGCGGCAAGTCTTCAAAACTTTAGTGGTCTGCTTAGATAATCATCAATTGGTCGTTGCTATCATTCCGGTGGCAAAAAAATTAAGTATGAAATTAATAGCGAAACATTTTATGGTTAAAAAAGCGATGATGGCAGATAAAAACGATGTACTTCGATCGACGGGATATGTATTAGGTGGTGTTAGCCCTTTTGCGCAAAAAAAAAGGATCGTAACGGTGTTAGATGATAGTGCCTTAAATTTTCCTTCAATTTATGTTAGCGCCGGTAAACGAGGCGTTGAAATCGAATTGGCCGCATCGAAACTGCAACAGTTATTAAACGCAAAGTGTGAAGGTATTACCTTGCCATAACAGCAAATCTAAATAAATTGTTTTTATTTTTTCGGTGCCTATTTTTATATGTTAGCATCGCCCCCATCTTGATTGCACTTATTATAGGATTTTTCATGGATCAATTTTTCACTTTATATCTAAAACTCTTTTTTATGATGACTCCCTTCTTTGTGATGTCTGTGTTTTTGACAATGAGTAAAAATCTTAACAAAATTGAAAAGAAAAATGTTGTTTTTAAATCGTCGGTTGCCGTTATCATTACCGGATTAATATTTTTATTATTTGGTAAATATATTTTTAGTATGTTTGGTATTACACTAGAGGCCTTTAAGATTGGTGCCGGTACCGTATTGTTTTTAAGTGCTTTGGATATGATCCGTGGCAATGATGGTGATGATGTGGCGTCTAATAACACCAAAAGAGGCAGCGACTTTGCGATTGTCCCCTTGGCGATACCGAGCACTATCGGCCCCGGGATGATCGGGGTATTGATGGTTATTGGTGCCGAATTACAAGGCATTTACGATATTCTTGTCGTTGTCGTGGCATTGCTTGCCGCTGTCTTTTCTCTTGCGGGGGTTTTGCTCGTATCCAATAGATTACAAGATTTAATGGGTAAGCAAGGTTTAGAAATTTTACCTAAAATAACGGGATTATTTGTTTCCGCGATCGGCGCGCAAATCGTTTTTTCTGGTATAAAAGGTTTTTTGTTTTAACTGAATAACGGCATCATTAAATTAAAAATGCGTTTAACAATGCATAAATTTAGCCTTCTAGCCCATTCCTATATTTGCTTAGTAGTCACCACAAAAGGGTAATAAATAGTGTTTATAAGGGCTAAAATGTCAACTAAATATATAAAATGAAAGGTGGGAACAGTGAAACTGTGCCCAAGAATACACATTTGCCTTGGTGTAAAACTCGACTAACCCGTAAACAGTGTTTATAATAGCGCGTCTTAAAATTCATCAATCAAATAAACTTTAAGTAGTCAAACAGCGAGCCATCTGAAATAATTCATCATTGCTCTTGAAATTTCTTTATTAATCCCAATTAATAAAGTCTTAAGATAACTTAAAAATTAACGTAAAAGATAAAGGAAATAAAATGCAAGTTTCTGTTGAGTCAACACAAGGTCTAGAGCGCACGCTAACTATTACTGTTGCTGCTGACGTATTTGAAAAAGAATATGATGGCCGAATCCGTCATTTATCAAAAACACAACGTGTTGATGGTTTCCGTCCAGGTAAAGTTCCTGCATCTGTTATTGCTAAACGTTTTGGCCCGGCAATTGAGCATGAAGTTGCTGGTGACGTGATGCAACGTAATTTCTTTGAAGCGGTAGTTGCGGAAAAATTAAATCCAGCTGGTGCCCCTAAAGTTGCGCCAAAAGCACGTAAAAAAGGTGAAGAATTTGTATTTACTGCAACTTTTGAGGTTTACCCTGAAGTTGAGTTAAAAGCATTAGAAGAGTTATCTATCGAAAAAGTGACTGCAGAAGTAACTGACGCTGATCTTGATAAAATGATTGAAACTTTACGTAAACAACATGCAACTTGGAGTGTTGTTGAACGTGAAGCCGCTGATAATGATCAAGTAAGTATTGATTTCGAAGGTTCAATTGATGGCGAACTTTTCGAAGGTGGTAAAGCTGAAGGTTTCCAAATTGTACTTGGTAGTAAACGCATGATCCCTGGTTTTGAAGATGGAATCGTTGGTAAAAAAACGGGTGAAGAGTTTATTATCGATGTTAACTTCCCAGAAGAATACCATGCAGAAAACCTTAAAGGTAAAGCAGCACAATTTTCTATTAAATTAAATAAAGTTGAAGAGCAGGTGTTACCTGAAATTACAGCTGAATTTGTGCAAAAATTTGGTGTTGAAAATGGTGAAATTGATAGCCTGAAAAGCGATGTTAAAAAGAACATGGTTCGTGAATTAGAGCAATCTCTTAAAAATGAAGTAAAAAATGCGGTATTAGAAGCGCTTGTTGAAGCGAATGAGATTGAAGTACCTAAAGCATTAGTTGAAGGTGAAGTGAACGTACTACGCAAGCAAGCTATGGAGCGTTACGGTCAGCAAATGGATCCTAAAAACATGCCTGAGTTACCTGCTGAACTGTTTACTGCGCAAGCAGAAAAACGTGTTAAAGTAGGCCTATTACTAGGTGAACTTATCAAGGTTAATGATTTAAAAGTTGATCAAGATAAAGTAACAGTGTTAATTGAATCTGCTGCATCAGCTTACGAAAACCCAGCTGAAGTTGTTGAATACTATAAAAACAATAAAGAGATGATGCAAAATATTGAAAATGTTGCATTGGAAGAGCAAGCTGTTGATTTTGTAGTAGAAAAAGCTAAAGTAACAGAAGTGAACAAATCGTTCGACGAAGTTATGAATAAAACAGTTGCTTAATAGCCTGCTGTCTATTTTATGTAGTGTTTGATTTCAATGGCTCGTGTGATCTCACTCGGGCCATTTTCGTCTTTAGTGTATCAATATTAAAAATTTATTAGGATAGAAAATGTCAAATCCATTTGCTGTAAACACGAATCCAATTAGTAACGCGCTTATTCCAATGGTTGTGGAACAAACGGCAAAAGGCGAGCGTTCTTACGACATTTACTCACGATTATTAAAAGAACGAGTGATTTTTTTAACTGGCCAAGTAGAAGATTACATGGCTAACCTTATCACTGCACAGCTTCTTTTTTTAGAATCAGAAAGCCCTGAAAAAGATATTTATATCTATATTAATTCACCGGGCGGTTCAATCAGTGCTGGGATGGCCATTTATGATACAATGCAATTTATTAAACCTGAAGTAAGTACTGTTTGTATGGGCATGGCAGCTAGCATGGGCGCATTTTTACTAGCAAGTGGTGCACCTGGTAAACGTCACTGTTTACCGAATGCAAAAGTGATGATTCATCAACCATTAGGTGGCTTTCAGGGGCAAGCTTCTGATTTCGAAATACATGCGAAAGAGATCCTTGCAACTAAACAGCGCATGAACGAATTGTTAGCGTTCCACACAGGGAAAGATATTGACATCATAGCGCGAGATACCGATAGAGATAACTTTATGCGTGCCAATGAAGCCGTTGAGTATGGTATTGTTGATTCTGTTTTGTCTAAGCGTGCATAGTAAGGAGAACTAAAAATGTCAGATAAGTACGGCAGTAAGGGCGATAGTAATAGCCTACTTTATTGTTCTTTTTGCGGAAAAAGCCAACATGAAGTAAAAAAATTAATTGCAGGTCCTTCGGTCTATATTTGTAATGAGTGTGTCGATCTGTGTGATGATATTATCAAAGAAGAAATTGCCGACATCAGCAATACAGCTCAAGCTAATATCAGCGATAAAAAATTACCGACGCCACATGAAATTCGCGCCAATTTAGATGATTATGTGATTGGTCAAGATACCGCTAAAAAAGTATTATCTGTGGCGGTTTATAATCACTATAAACGACTTAAACATGGTGATGTGACGAACGGTGTTGAATTAAGTAAAAGTAATATTCTTTTAATTGGTCCAACGGGAAGTGGCAAAACATTACTAGCGGAAACGATGGCGCGTTTGTTAGATGTGCCATTTACGATGGCTGATGCAACCACCCTAACGGAAGCAGGTTATGTTGGGGAAGATGTTGAAAACATTATTCAAAAGCTTTTGCAAAAATGTGATTACGATCCAGTTAAAGCACAACGCGGTATTATTTATATCGATGAAATTGATAAAATAACGCGCAAATCAGAAAACCCTTCAATTACACGTGATGTATCAGGTGAGGGGGTACAGCAAGCTTTATTAAAATTAATTGAAGGTACCGTTGCTTCTATTCCGCCACAGGGGGGACGTAAACATCCTAACCAAGAATTTATTCAGGTTGATACATCAAAAATATTATTTATTTGTGGTGGTGCGTTCAGGCCTAGACAAAATTATTGAACAACGTGTAGATACTGGCGCTGGCATTGGTTTTGGTGCAACAGTAAAAGATAAAAACAGTCAGGCTACATTGAGTGATACTTTCCGAAAAGTTGAACCACAGGATTTAACGAAATATGGTTTAATTCCTGAGTTTATTGGCCGCTTACCTGTTGTTGCTACCTTAACTGAGTTAGATGAGAGTGCGCTTGTTGAAATATTAACCGCGCCTAAAAATGCGATTACTAAACAGTACGCCGCACTATTTGAGCTGGAAAATGTTGAGCTTGAATTTAGAGAGGACGCTTTAATTGCAATGGCTAAAAAAGCGATGAAGCGGAAAACTGGGGCACGTGGATTGCGTTCAATCGTTGAATCGGTACTACTCGACACAATGTATGACTTACCATCCCTTGATAATGTCAGTAAAGTGGTTGTTGATGAAAATGTTATTAAAGGCGAATCTCAGCCGATAATGATCTATAGTGATGATCAAATTCAACGTATTTCGTCTGATAAATAAGCAGTCAAACGCATAATCATCATTAAAGGGAGCAAATTGCTCCCTTTTTTCATTTACTATCTTGAAATTTTTCATACAATCCCCAGTATTAGCTATAACGCTATTTAAACTGACCTGCCATATAAAAAACAAAAGCAGGCATTGGGGATATTATGAAAACAGAATCAGAACTGCAATTAACCCTGCCAGTCCTACCATTACGAGACGTAGTGGTTTATCCACATATGGTCATTCCACTTTTTGTTGGTAGAAAAAAATCGATTAGTTGTTTAGAAGCTGCGATGGAGCAGGGAAAAAAGGTCTTACTCGTTGCACAAACGGAAGCTTCATTAGACGATCCTCAAATAGGAGATCTACATAGTGTTGGTACGGTTGCCAATATACTGCAGTTATTAAAATTACCTGATGGTACTGTAAAGGTATTAGTTGAAGGCGTACAACGTGCTCAATTAACTAAAAATATTGAAAATAATGAATACTTTTTTGCCGAAGTAAGTTTGTTAGAAAGTGAACCTGTGGATGAAAAAGAGGAAGAAGCTTTATTACGAACTGTACTTGGTCAGTTTGAATCCTATATTAAATTAAATAAAAAAATACCACCGGAAGTATTAGCATCGGTTAATGGAATAGATGAAGCTGAGCGCTTAGCTGATACCATTGCAGCTCATATGCCATTAAATCTTGAAGATAAACAGACCGCTTTAGAGATCACCTCTATTACCGAACGTTTTGAATTTTTAATGGCGATGATGGAAAATGAGGAAGACATCCTTAAAGTAGAGCAACGCATCCGTACCCGTGTTAAAAAACAGATGGAGCGTAGTCAGCGAGATTATTACCTAAACGAGCAGATGAAAGCTATCCAAAAGGAGTTAGGTGAATCTGAAGATGGTCAAAATGATTATGATCAACTCGCGGAAAAAATAGAAAAAGCGGGCATGTCTAGCGAAGCCTATGAAAAAGCCGTTTCTGAACTTAAAAAATTGAAGATGATGTCACCGATGTCTTCAGAGGCGAGTGTCATTCGTACCTACATCGAAAGCCTTGTTAATGTGCCGTGGAAAAAACGTACCGCCGTTAAAAAGGATATTGCTAAAGCGCAGGAAATACTTGATGCTGACCATTATGGGTTAGATAAAGTTAAAGAGCGTATTTTAGAGTATTTAGCGGTACAAACACGTATTAATAAATTAAAAGGGCCTATCTTATGTTTAGTTGGTCCTCCTGGTGTTGGTAAAACTTCATTAGGTCAGTCTATTGCTCGTTCTACGGGACGTAAGTATATCAGGATGGCTTTGGGTGGGGTTCGAGATGAAGCGGAAATACGCGGTCATCGTCGTACTTATATTGGCTCTTTACCGGGTAAAATCATTCAAAAAATGAGTAAAGTGGGGGTTAGAAACCCACTATTCTTATTGGATGAAATTGATAAAATGGCTTCCGATATGCGTGGTGATCCTGCCTCGGCACTATTAGAAGTTCTCGATCCGGAGCAAAATAATAGTTTTAATGACCATTATCTTGAAGTGGATTACGATTTATCCGATGTTATGTTCGTTGCCACTTCAAATTCAATGAATATTCCAGGTCCATTATTGGACCGTATGGAAGTCATTCGTTTATCTGGCTATACCGAAGATGAAAAATTGAATATTGCCAAGCAGCATTTAATTAGCAAACAGGTTAAACGCAACGGCTTAAATGAGAAGGAAATAAATATCGATGATAGCGCCATAATTGGCATTGTCCGTTATTATACGCGAGAGGCTGGGGTTCGTGGTTTAGAGCGTGAAATTTCAAAAATTTGCCGTAAAGTTGTTAAACAAATATTGTTAGATAAAAAACTTAAAAAGGTCGATGTGACCATTGATAATTTAAAAGATTTCTTAGGTGTTTATCGCCATGATTTCGGCAAAGCTGAATCAGACAATCAAGTTGGGCAAGTAACCGGCCTTGCTTGGACTGAGGTCGGCGGAGAATTATTATCTATCGAGGCAACGTCTGTTCCTGGGAAAGGTAAATTAACTTATACTGGATCCCTAGGTGATGTCATGAAGGAGTCTATTCAGGCTGCAATGACGGTTGTTCGTGCTAAGGCGGAACAATGGCGCATCAATTCTGATTTTCATGAAAAACGTGATATTCATGTGCATGTACCTGAAGGGGCAACGCCAAAAGATGGTCCAAGTGCAGGCGCTGCGATGTGCACGGTATTAATATCTAGTTTAACGGGGATTCCTGTTCGTGCTGATGTGGCAATGACGGGAGAAATAACATTACGTGGTGAAGTTTTACCTATTGGCGGGTTAAAAGAGAAGTTATTAGCTGCACGTAGAGGGGGCATTAAAACGGTATTAATTCCCTTTGAAAATACCCGTGACCTTGAAGATATTCCTGATAATATTAAAAACCAATTGGAAATTATACCTGTTCGTTGGATTGATGAAGTATTAGAGGTTGCCTTGCAGGATAGTTTAAAAGGTTTTTCCGTGGAAAATATTGAAAAATAGCTCATAAGCTACATAAAATGGGGGCTTCAGTACAAATTTTTATAAATTTACTTGCACCGATTTAAATAGCAACGTAGCCTAACGTCTTGGATGTTTAAGCGTGTTTATCACTCATTTCTGGATAAACAACAAAATTATAATAATGGGGATATAAAAAATGAACAAAGGACAACTAATTGATAATATCGCTGAAAGTGCAGATATATCTAAAGCAGCTGCTGGTCGTGCACTTGACGCCTTTATTGAAAGTGTAACAACTGCATTAGTTGAAGGTGATAATGTTTCACTGATCGGTTTTGGTGCTTTTTCTGTTAAAGAAAGAGCTGCTCGTACTGGCCGTAATCCACAAACTGGTGGCGATATTCAAATTGCAGCAGCTAAAGTACCAGCATTCAAAGCGGGTAAATCATTAAAAGATGCGATCAACGTTTAATTTGTTGTTTGTTGAATAATGAATGAAGCGCGTCATTTGATGCGCTTTTTTGTTTGAAATTTCTCAGAGAAGAATTGTTATGTTAGATAAATTGCGCGAAGGTTCACAGGGGATTGCGGCTAAAGTTATTTTAAGCGTTATCATCTTGTCTTTTGCTTTAGCAGGTATAAGTGGATATTTAGGCGGCAGCAGTGCTACGACTGCCGTTATTGTTAATGATCAAGAAATTAGCCAAGCAAGTGTGGAAAAAGCTTATCAAAATGAACGTCAGCGTTTGCAGCAACAATATGGTGAACAATTCGATATTCTTGCCGCCAATCCTAATTTTGCTCAGCAACTTAAAGCTCAAGCAACTCAAACGTTAATTTCTGAAGCGTTAATAGCGCAGGCTATTAAGGAAATGGGCTTACGTGTCGGTGATGAGCAAATTAAAAATGCCATTCGTGAAATGGCTGAATTTCAAGTTGATGGTAAATTTGATAATGAACAATACTTATCTGTGTTGCGTCGTGTCAATTATACCCCGGCACAATTTAGTGAAAGTATGAAACAAGATTTAACTCGTCGTCAATTATTACAAATGTTGGTTGATAGTGAATTTGTTCTACCTACAGAAGTTTCGTTGGTGCAACAACTACAATCTCAGCAACGTATTGCTAATGTGTTGACCGTTAAGTCTGATGAATTTGTCAAAGATAATATAATCAATGCAGATAAAATAGACGCTTATTACCAAAATAATCGACAACTTTTTCAATATCCAGAACAAGTCAGTGTTGATTACGTGCTGTTAGATGGTGACCAATTAACCTCTCAGGTAAGCGTTAATCAAGCGGATATAGAAAATTACTATGATAATCATCAATCCGATTATAAACGTAGCGAACGTCGTAAAGTGGCACATATTTTAGTGCAAGGCGATAACGATCAAGCAAAACAAAAAGCACAAGCCATATTAATGGATATTAATAATGGCAGTGATTTTGCCTTACTTGCGCGTGAAAAGTCAGAGGATACTTTATCAGCTAAAAATAATGGTGAATTAGACTGGTTCGAAGGTGGGGTGATGGATCCCGCTTTTGACAAAGCGGCTTTTGCATTGACAGTTGATGCGCCTGTATCGGGACTTGTTAAATCTCAATATGGTTACCACATCATTAAATTGTTAGATATTCAACCAGGTAAAACTTTACCCTTGAATGAAGTGCAGGCGCAAGTTAAAAAGGCGCTATTAAAAGATAAAGCGAATGAGCTTTATTTTGAAATGCACCAGCAACTTAGCGAAGTTTCATTTGAATCACCTGATGATTTAACTGATTCAGCTAACGCCATTAATGGTGAAGTCGTTCATACTGAACTATTTAGTGCTGAAGAAGCTCCTCAAGCTCTCGTAAATAAAGCGGTTTTGCAAAAAATATTTGATGCTGATTTCCGTGCTGAAGGGGTGAACTCTGAAGTAATCGAGTTAGGTGATAATAAATCAATAGTTGTACGAATTAACAATTATAAGCCCGCTTCTACAAAACCGTTAACTGAAGTGACTGATGTTATTACGACACAACTTAAAGCTGAGCAAGCAAGTGCAGATGCAATGGCGTTTACTAAGTCGATTGTCGTGAAATTAAATGCCAATGAATCTATTGCAGAGCAATTGAGTGATAAAAATCTTAACTTTGTCAATGATGTTAATTTTACTCGTTATAGTCGTGATTATGATTATCAAGTGATCGAAAAATTATTTAAGATGCCTAAGCCAGTAGATGAAAATGTAATGCGTGATTGGGTTAAAACGACTTCAGGTGATTATATCGTTGTTGAATTACTCTCTGTCATTGAACAGCCCACGGATAATAGCCCAATGGCTGCGCAAATTAATGAAATATTGCAACGTTCGACTTCTGATTCAATTTATCAAGCATTTATTGCTGAATTAATGGAGCAGGCGGAGATTAAATACGCTGTAGCTAATTGATAAGATACCCATTAACGAGGAGAGCTTGTTAATGGGTTTTATAATGGTAATAAAAACGCACATATTAATGTGCGTTTTTTTTTGCTAAATTATTTTAAATGCAGTGCTTCCATGGAATTAAGCCATTTTAACGGCACGTAGAATAACAAACTTCTTATTTTCAGTAACTAACTCACAGTTACCAAAAATACGTTCTAACTTATCTTGATAATCTAAATGGCGATTGCCGACAATAACCAATTCTCCACCTTCTACTAAGCAAAAACGTGCATCGTTAAACATACTCCAAGCAATATGGTCTGTAATTGCCTGTTGTTGATGAAAAGGTGGGTTGCATAGGATAAGGTCGTAACTATTTGCTTTAAAACCTACCAAACCGTTATTTACGACAAAACGCGCTTTCTCAGTTTGTTCTTCAGGTAGATTTTTAAGCATATTGATACGAGCTGAATCGATAGCCATGTAAGATTCATCAATAAAGGTTACCTGTGCATTTGGATAAGCCATTGATGCAGCCATACCAATAATGCCATTACCACAGCCTAAATCAACCACTTTGCTAAAGTCACCGCTAGGGAGGTTATCCATTAAGAAGCGGCCACCTATATCGAGATGATTGCGTGAAAAAACATTGGCATGATTATGTATTTTCCACTGCAGTTTTTCGATTTCCCACGTTATCGCTATCTCTTTTTCTGCTATTTGTTGCGACTCGACCAAGCTAAAAATTAAGCGCGATTTCTTTTTAGCTAAAGAGGTTTTGGTTGTACCTATATACTGGTCAAATAAGGCTAATGTAGAATTATGGATCATATTAACTTTCCCTGCGGCTATCACGAGCGTATCAGGGGTTATCACTTCGCGTAGTTGCTGTAGAAGATATTCAAGGTAAGCTAAGGTTTTGGGAACTTTAATTAAAACAATTTTTACATTATTTGGAATTTTTTGCAGACTATCTTGAATCAAAATATTATTTTCAGGACAGTTATTACGTAACATATTTAGTTTAATTGAACTCAAAGATAAATAGGAATCAGAAATAACGGTGCGTTGAAATTCTTGAAAGTAACAACTCAATGCGCCAAAACCGTCATTAATTAATAATAATTGATCCTCTTCACGGATCTGTTTTGCTAACTCATTTTCATTAAAGTAATTAATGAGGTATTCATCGGCTGAATCCCAAGCTTGTAGTGTTTCTTGTTTATGGCGAGGATGGCGATGTAATACTAGCGTTTGAACCGCAATATTGAGTGTTTCATTCATAGAGTTATGCCTAAGGTGAATGGGTAAGTTATAGCCGACTAGTTTAGCTTGCTTGGGCTATTAAGGTAAGCTATTTCACATTAAAGAGGAAAATAGCGAGCATCGCTATGTTAATTGACGTAACCGTTTTTCATATAAGCGGATAATATCGTTAGCGAATAGGTTAGCAGAAAAGCTTGCATTTTAATAAAAACAGATGAAAATAAGCTGTATGTATAAACAGCTTGATGTGGATGGCATTTGGTAATTAAACAACGCAAAATAATACATATTGATATGGACGCATTTTATGCTTCAGTTGAGATACGTGATAACCCACAATTATCTGATAAACCCGTTGCAGTTGGTGGCAAGTCAGAACGACGTGGCGTTTTATCTACCTGCAATTATATTGCTCGGCAATTTGGTATCCATTCGGCTATGTCGAGCCATCTGGCCTTAAAAAAATGCCCAAACTTAATTATCCTACCGGGTCGTATGGAGGTTTATAAATCGGTTAGTGTTAAGCTGCATGAAATATTTGCACGTTATACCAATATCATCGAACCGTTATCCCTTGATGAAGCTTATTTAGATGTTAGCTATTGTACGCTTTTCAATGGCTCTGCGACGCTTATTGCACAGGATATTCGTTCATGCATTGCTAATGAACTAAATCTAACGGCTTCGGCTGGGGTCGCACCGCTTAAATTCCTTGCTAAAATTGCATCTGATTTATATAAACCAAATGGCCAATACGTTATTCCTCCGAGCAATGTGATTGCTTTTATTGAAGAGATGCCCTTAAGTAAAATCCCCGGGGTAGGCAAAGTGACCTTTGATAAATTAAAAGCTCAGGGATTTGAGCTTGGAAAAGACGTCCGCGCTAGTGATCAATATACCTTGGTCAGTCTGTTTGGCAAGCTGGGCTATTCTCTATGGGATAAATGCCAAGGGATTGATGACCGAGCTGTGCAAACATCACGCATTCGTCGATCTGTTGGTGTAGAAAGAACGTTTGCGCATGACATGACGGATATAGCGAAATTACGTGCTTTTATGCATGAGCATTTGCTACCCGAACTGCAACAACGGGCTGTTAAACATCTTGAAAAACGTGTGATAAGTAAACTTGGCGTGAAAGTTAAATTTAACGATTTTCAGCAAACCACCAAAGAATTGAAATATGACGATTTTAATGCTTCACTCTTTGACACCTTACTTGATCAAGCTATGTTACGTGGGCAAGGGAAGGCGGTACGTTTATTAGGAGTGCATATTGGTTTAGGTGATAATATTGATTGCACAGATCAGTTCCAGTTTACACTTATTTAAATTGTTGTTAATTTTTGATCATTCTTTAATTTAATTCAGGGAATCTTAAAAAATGAAAGATTATGTTTTGATAACTGGTGCGAGTGCGGGCTTAGGTGAGGCGTTTTGTGAACAACTTGCACAGCAAGGTTTTTCGCTGCTATTAGTGGCAAGGCGGGAGCAAAGGTTAATAGAACGACAGCAACAGCTATTACGTAAATACAGCGCGATTGATGTCCATATCTTCCCCTGTGATTTAAGCGATAGTGGTGCTCCTAGTGCCATTTATGACTATTTAGATAGAGAATCACTCAATTTAATTGGTTTAATAAATAATGCCGGTTTTGGGCAACGTGGGCGTTTTTGCCAAACAGAGCTGAGTCTACATTTACAGATAATGCAAGTGAATATGAATGCATTAGTGAGTTTAACCTATTTAGCGATTCCTTTATTAAAACTGCAGCCACAAAGTTTTATTATTAATGTAGCGTCTACGGCTGCCTTTCAGGCAGGTCCAAATGTGGCAATCTATTATGCAAGTAAAGCTTTTGTGTTGTCCTTTACTGAGGCGCTTCACGAGGAGTTGAAAGAAAGTCATATTATGGTCAGTGCATTATGCCCTGGCGCAACAAGAACCGAATTTGCAACAGTCGCTGATTTGTCGGAATCGTTACTGTTCAGATTAAGATCAATGAGTAAAGAGCCCGTAGTTAGCTACTCCCTGGTAAATCGGCACAAAGCAGTGGTCATACCGGGATGGCTAAATAAATTGGGTGCATTATTGGCACAGATACTGCCACGTGGATGGGCGCGAAAAGTTGCTTTTAAATTACAAAAATAATTAACAATATTTGAAATTTAAGGGGGTGTTGCCATTTTTTATTTTAGCGAAAAGTTGATAATACCATCATAGATAAACTGAATAGCGAGCGCGGCTAAAATAACCCCTAGGAAACGTTTTAAAATTTCATCGCCCGTTTTACCTATGATTTTCTTTAAATTTCTTGATAACAACATGAGTACTAAAGTTAATGATAATATAGAAATAATTGCCGCAGTAACGGCAATCACGCCGCTACTTTGAGTACTGTGTGAAAACAGTAAAATAGAAAGGGTTAAGGTTCCTGGTCCTGCAAGCAGTGGAATTGACATTGGAAAAACTGAGATATCCACAGATTTATTAGAGGCACTAAACTCCATCTCCTGAGTTATCATTTTAAATGCGGTATAAAAGAGTAAAAGGCCTCCTGATATCCGTAATGAATTGATGTTAATACCTAATTGCGAGAATAACGTTTCACCATAATTACCAAACAAAACCAATGATGTCGCACTAATTATAACCGCTTTAACCGCCATGACAGTGCGGTGTTTTTTATCACTGTTAGTGGTCAATGAATTAAAAATAAGTGCTGCGCCAATGGGATCTATAATAACGAACAGTGCCGTCAATGCATGTAAATAGATCGTTAAGTCCATAGTTTTTTATTACTCGTTAAAATGTTTAAAATATTAAATGTGCAATACCTGCAATAACAGGTAATGTCACTAGCGTTCTTAAAATAAAGATAATAAATAGTTCAACCATATTCACCGGTATTTTACTGCCTAATAACAAAGCCCCAACTTCACTCATATAGATAAGCTGAGTAACAGACATTGCCGCTATAACAAAACGAGTCATATCAGATTCTATTGTTGAAGCGAGAATTGAGGGGATAAACATATCTGCAAATCCGACAACAATGGTTTGTGATGCGGCGGCTGCTTCTGGAATTTGTAATAATTCGAGTAACGGAATAAATGGATAGCCTAAATATTCAAAAATAGGGGTGTGTTCGGCAATAATAAGTGCAATAGTGCCAATAGCCATCACAACAGGTAAGATACCAAAAAGCATATCGGTGGCATTCTTTAATCCATCTTTAAGTGTTTCCATAAAAGTTGCAGCATTGTCTGCTTTATGTAAAGCGAGCGCAAACCCCCAAGTGAAAACATTGTGACCGTGTGGTGTTAGTTCCTCTTCACCATTGCGTTCACTTTGGTCGATAAACAAATCTTTTTTCCAACAAAGCGGAGGCAATTTAGGGACTATATAGGCGGCAACAACGCCTGCCCCACAAACACAAAGGTAGAAGGGAATGAACAGGTGTTCTAGTTTTACCTGAGCAATAACGACTAAAGAAAAGGTTATTGATACCGCTGAAAAGGTGGTGCCAATAACAGCTGCTTCTCTTTGCGTATAGTAACGAGCTTCATATTGTTTAGCTGTTAATAAAATACCAACGCTACCATCTCCTAACCAAGAGGCGATACAATCGATGGCACTTCGTCCGGGTAGATTAAAAATTGGGCGCATTACCTTGGTTAGTAGCGTTCCGAATAACTCTAATAGGCCAAAATTGAGTAATAATGGTAATAACATACCTGCTAAAATAAACACACAAAATAAGACGGGAAGTAGATCATTTAAGACAAGTGAACCTGTATCATTAGAATATACTATTTCAGGGCCCACCCCATAAAAAGTGAGTATAGTGAAAATAGCACCGATAATGCGGATTATTAACCACATCGGAGAAACAGAAAATAATCCATTTAAAAAGCGATTATTTTTAATGACAGAGAAAGTATAGGCGCGCTGTAATGTAGTTATTGTCGCTGTAATGATGACAATCGCCAAAATGAGTGCGGTCAAATAATCGGAGAGTAAATTTTGTAGTGACTTCGCACCAATTGCGATCGGGATTGTTATTGCCCCTTGGTAATTAATTGGTGTCATGAACAGTAGCAAACCAATCATTGACGGTATTATAAAAGTTAAAAGGGTACGTAATGTGTGTTTTTTATTTATCGCCTGATTAGGTCTTATTTCGTTTTTCACATTTCACCTTAATAAATCAATCATAGTGGTTACTGTATTTAAGAAGCGCGCAAGGGTACTTGCTTTGTTGCATGAAGTAAATCAGATCGTGCTGGAAAATAAATAATTCTAGTCTATATTGTGCAATTAAATGGATATATCAAGGTTAGTTTATTTGACAGTATATAAATGTGATCTAGGATTAAATAGATAATCGATAATAGGATGTCGGTTTTGTTGCTACTTTTTGTTTAAAAAAGAATGGATTCTATTTTATAACAATATTAACTGTAGAGCGTTGTGATGTATCCAAAATCAAAAGCAGATATGAATAACCACTCTCTCGATACTTTATCGAATTTTCCCACCATAATAGGGCTTATTGCCATTACTTTTGCCATTTTTATTAGCTTTGTAATGTGGCAAAAACACCAACTTCTACAAGTGAATAATACATTACAAGAGTATCAAATTAATCTAGTGAATAGGGCCTTTGAAGATTTCCCAACGGCTGCTGGTTATAGTGAAGAGATTGAGCAGATAGGTATAGAAATTGAAGATGACACCAAGTTAATCGATAATAGTAATTCAGCACTTCTACTTACAACAAATAGCGATAGCAATGAAGGTGCTTATCTTGAAAATAATATCGTTGAGATAGGGGCAGCTATCCAATCTGCTTATTCCCATGATGATTCGTTGTTTGATGTTGATAGGTTTGCCAACAAAAATATCGATGTAACAGACGTTACTTATATTTCTTCTCGCGGTGTTATTGGAAATCAAACGGTAACGGGTATTGATATAACGCAATTAGAGTATTTAGGTGAGGTAACGTATCACGATATGGCCTATCTTTTTCTTGATAATGCAGAATTAGTCGCAAGTGGCTTTAGCCGTGTTGATTGGAATGATAATAATGCGGTGTTACTTACCATAAAAAGTCCTGCTGATTTACGCTCCGTATCAATTGCTTCGTTATATTTTAGAGTGAAACCCTTGAGAGATGAAATGGCATCCGTTAATTTAGTGATTAATGGTGAGGATAATATTATTGAATTATCTGGTAATGACGATTGGATTTATATTCGTGCTGATGTTGATTTTCAAGGTGATGTTAAGTTGGAATTGAGACCCGTTGGTATTTCGGATAATAATAAATTAGATTTTGCGGGGATGACATTGTTATAGCTCACTTATTACCCTTCTTTATAATCATTTATAAGATGAAAGGCTAAATGCCTCTTGGTGATATTCACTGTAAAGAGGCATTTAGCAGGTAAGACTATAGACGAACAATGTAGTTGAGTAAGGTGTAGTTATATCTATTCTCGTTTATTAATGATTTACAAACCGTTGGATAAGCATAGCTTAAAAACATCATGTCACTATTCATAATAACCTCCTTAACGATGCCAAGTCAGTTAGCATCAAATAGCATCATGAAATTAACATGCCAATTATGAATCCCTTATAAAACAATCAATTACATTTAATTGTTTTGTGTTGCTAGCTTATTTGCACCAAAAAAATGCTTGATAGCCCTAAATATGTGCAAAAAACGTGATCTTTGTCGTTGTTTTGTGTTAATGTCGGCCTGTTTTATATACAGAAAATTTGTAATTATCTTAATTATGAATAACGTAAGCAGAGTGTAAAGTGTCTTTTAAGCACTTCTCATATTCTTCCTGCTAGAATAGATTCTAACTAATACTTATCCTATCAATAACAGAGATTATTAATGCCATTTAGCCAACTTGGATTAAGCGAACCAATTTTAAAAGCGCTAGCAGAATTACAATATGAGCAGCCTACACCGATTCAATATAAGGCAATTCCTGTTATTTTGTCAGGGAAAAATGTGCTTGCTGCTGCGCAAACGGGAACGGGTAAAACAGCGAGTTTTGTATTACCAATATTAGAAAATATGATAGATGCGCCAGCCGTGCGCCCAAAACGTGTTCGTACTTTGATTTTGACGCCCACGAGAGAACTGGCTATTCAAGTTGAGGCAAATATTGTGCAATACGCTAAATACCTCAATATCACTTCTATGGCGATGTATGGTGGCATTGATGTTGAGCCGCAAAAGGAACGTTTAATTGCAGGTGTGGATATTCTCGTGGCAACACCTGGGCGTTTGCTCGATATGTATACGCGCCGTGCTATTCATTTTGATGAAACGGAAACGCTCGTGATCGATGAAGCCGATAGAATGCTTGATATGGGGTTTATTGCTGATATTAATAAAATCGTAGAACGTTTACCTGAACAAAGACAAAATTTATTATTTTCAGCGACGTTATCTAAACAGGTGCGCTCTCTTGCTCGAACAGCGATTGAAAAAGCGGTTGAAATATCCATTACAGCAAAAAATATTGCTACTGAGCAGGTTGAGCAAAGTTTAATTGCCGTTGATAAAGATGCAAAATCAGCACTGCTAAGTCATTTGATTGTTGACAATAGTTGGCAACAGGCACTGATTTTTATTGAAACCAAACGCGGGGCTGCAAAATTAGTCAGCCAACTTGAAAAGCGTGGAATTGCAGCGGAATCTTTTCATAGTGGGCGTAGTCAGGCTGTTCGTGAGCAGTTATTGGCCGATTTTAAACGCGGGGCGGTTAAGTTTTTAGTAGCGACAGGGATTGCCGCTCGCGGTATTGATATCGAAGATCTTAGCCTTGTTATCAACTATGATTTACCCGATGAAGCGGATGATTATGTACACCGTATTGGTCGAACTGGTCGTGCTGGTGCATTAGGGGAAGCTATCTCTTTTGTTTCTCGTGATGATTTTAGAAACCTCTGTGCTATTGAGAATCGTTTGGGTAAATTTATTGAAAGAAAAGAAGTGGTTGGTTTTGAGCCAAGATTAGAGATACCCGCTTCCGATGTGAGTTACGCACCGAAAAAGGCGCGCCCATCAAGACGTCGCACTGTACAAAAATAGAGGTTGGTTGTAATGTTTAGTAGCGTAATTCTCCTAAACATTACTTTGCAGCTTGAAGCATCATGGAGATATATTTTTAATCAGAAAAGCCATCATGTAAAAAATGGTATTTCTTTTGGTTGAAATCTGTTTCATCACAGTCTAAAAAATCGAGCGCATAACCGTAACTTTCTTCTTTAAAAACAGAAAGTTTCGCTAATTCATATTCATTCATAATGATAGCCATTGCCTCTTGCACGCACTCACTCTCGCCAGGGCCTATTTCAACTTCTGGTGGATCAAAATGGTTGATCATCCACTCTTGAAGCTGTTGTGCACTCATTTTACCGTTCATCGTCTCTTTTAATTGGGTAATTAACTGTGCTTTACTAATTGATAGTTCGCTCATATTCGGGAAACCTGTTATTGCTAATCAATAAAAAAGGTGAACGATTAAGTTCACCTTATGCTTTTAGTCAAATAAATAATGGGATTATTTATTATGGCGTTGCTGCAATTTTGCGGCGATATCAGCTAATGTTAGCCCTTCGTTCTGTAATAAAACCGTTAGGTGGTAGAGTAGATCTGCACTTTCACAGGTTAATTCATCCATATCTTTAGCCATTGCTGCCAATGCAACTTCAACACCTTCTTCGCCGACTTTCTGGGCAATTCGTTTGGTGCCTCGCGCATATAAACTTGCTGTGTAACTACTGTCTGCATCCGCCCCTTTACGTTGTGCAATCACCTGTTCTAGGTCAGCAATAAATGTCAGCGCAGGTTGAGTTTCACCTTTAAAACAACTTTCTGTACCGAGGTGGCAGGTTGGACCAATGGGATCAACCATTGCTAATAGGGTATCGTTATCGCAATCAGTGCTGATTTCCACAACATTTAAAAAGTGGCCAGATTCTTCACCTTTGCACCATAAACGTTGTTTAGTGCGGCTGAAAAAGGTCATTTTGCCACTAGCAAGTGTTGCAGTTAATGCCTCTTGATTAACATAACCAAGCATAAGTACTTTACCGGAAGTGCGATTTTGCACTATGACTGGCATAAGGTTATCTACTTTTGACCAATCAAGTGCGTTTAATTCTGCTTCTTTCATTAATGCTTTGCTCATCATCTAATCTCTACATTTTCTGTTTTAAGGTAAGATTTTAGCTCACCAATATTAATTATCTGTTTATGGAATACACTGGCTGCCAAGGCGCCATCGACATCTGCTTCTTTGAATACTTCTGCAAAATGAACCATTTCGCCTGCGCCCCCTGAAGCGATTAAAGGTACATTGCATATAGCGCGAGCTTGGCTAAGTTGTTTGATATCATAACCACAGCGAACACCGTCTTGATTCATCACGTTGAGTACTATTTCACCTGCCCCGCGTGATTGCACTTCTTTGATCCAATCAAAGGTATTCCATTTTGTGGTTACCGTGGCATCTTCGTTACCTGTAAATTGTTTTACTTGGTGTTGCCCCGTTGTTTCATCGTAATATGAATCAATACCAATGACGATGCATTGCGTGCCAAATTTTTCAGATAAACGATTAATTAAACTGGGGTCTGCGAGAGCTGGGCTGTTGATGGATACTTTATCAGCACCAAACTCTAGAATGCGTCGTGCATCTTCTTCTGTTTTGATTCCACCTGCGACACAGAATGGAATATCAATGACTTCTGCAACACGACTTACCCAACTTTTATCGACCACTCGAACGTCAGAGCTTGCTGTAATATCGTAAAAAACTAACTCATCGGCACCTTCTTCGGCGTAGCGTTTTGCTAATGGTACGATATCACCTACAATTTCATGGTTACGAAATTGGACACCTTTGACGACTTGACCATCTTTAACATCAAGACACGGAATTATGCGTTTTGCTAACATATTGACCTCTTTGGCACTAATCTAATATATATCAAAGTGTTATCCAATATTTTGTTTTTCTGTTTAATGTAAATAGCAATCCTGTTTGCATACAAAATAATTAGTTGTTGGCAATATTATTGCTAAAGTATTTGTTAAGTATCTGCTAAGTATATAATTTTTCATCTTCGCTTTGTAGGTTTTTAAGTTACATTTAATGACTTATTTCTTTTTGCCTATACATGTAACGTTAAGCAGTGAAAAAGGGGGACTGCGTATAGTAGGGGGGAAAGTAAATGATAAAAACAGAGCTTTGCTATGTTTTTATCATTAATTGAATCTCTTATTTGGTTAATTATTCTCTGGTTTATATACCCGAATCCAATCAACCAGCATTGTATTTTTGTCTGGGTCAGCTAAATCAGCGTCTGAAGGACTATTATTTTCAACTAACCAAGTTTGTGACTCTATGTTAATAATAATATCCATTGCCTTAGTAAAACCAAGACCTCCTTGAAAATTAAGGGGGTCAATAGCAGAGATATTATTGGTATCACTTGCCGTTTGTAATGCATTTTGTGAAAATGCGAGATTGCTCCCATGTATTTTTACAGCTTGGTATCCATTATCAAATGCCACACCACCGCTTGCATCTAAATATGGTTGTGTATAGCTCCATGTGCCATCCTTTCCTTTCGTCGCAAAGGCGTTATGGTAGACAACACGAACTAATTCGCCGTCGATGTAATATTCAAAGTGTTTTGGTGAAACCCAGTTTACGCCAACTTGTATAAAGTTACGATTACCATTATTCCACGTGTAGTCACCCCAACTGGTTACGCCATTGCGTCCCCACCAACTGTTATGATCTCGTGGTTGATAATCTTGGAAAGGAGAGCGAACAAATGAATGGTGGCTTAAATGTATGAACTGTTCAAAATAGTTAACACCACCATAAGCCTCAATAATATCAATTTCTTGAGTATCATCTGGGCTTAATAACCAAACATCGGAAGCTAATGAAATATTTGCAAGGCTAATGCTTGTTTCTACAAACACAGGGTACAAAACACGGCTATTAGAAGTAATGCAACCGGCATTAATGCCGGGCACATTCATCTTACTGGTACTTGGATTACGTGATGCTCGAATTTCTAATTCATTGCCGTTAACTGCAACGTGATCATATTGCCAGTATGTAGCACCAGGGCCATTCCAAGCATTATGGTAGAAATTATACCATTTATTACCTGGTCCAAAGTTTGATTTAACATTAGTAGCATCAAATTCATAATTAAAGTCATCAGACTGTGCCGTTTGCTCAACCCATTTTTTACCACTTTGAATACGTGCTGGGACGGGGAGCGTTTCCACCGCATTTGCATCTAAACCTTGCGATGCGTAACCTGATTTGGCGATCTCACTTAATTCTCCGCTTACAGGAGACGTTGAAATGTCACTTTTCCAGATAAAATTGAATGATTCTAAATTCCATTGCCAATCGTTACTCCCTAGTGCATAGATACGAATTTTTTGTGGGCCTGCCTGTAATTTAACCGCCGTTGCGGCATTAACAGTAGAAAATGTGTTCCATCCATTAGCAGAACCGTTGAGGTAGCATAGGAAACCCATGTGCCGTTTTCTAAAACAAGCACTTCTATCCCAGTGTTGTTTGTCATTGCAGTAGCAATATTAAAGCTGACACTGTACATACCAGCTTGATCTACTTCGATATTATAATCAACAAAATCTCCGCTATTTACATAACTGATGGCGGTTTGGTTATTGATTGTATATTTTGTTACTGCCGTAGGTTGTTGGTCGTCAAAAGTTCCTCCTTGTGCTATAAAATTTTCAGCTTCCACTTTTATATTATATGCTGCAGCTGATACTGATACCGACATAGAAAGTGCCAGTGCGACACCCAACGACACTTTATTCTTTAAGTTCATAATATTATCCGTTTATTAATTGATTAGTATTCATTAAAAAATAACAAAATTGCTATCGATAATTGAAGCTTCGAGTTAATTTTAACAAGTATTAATCACTCCTTTTTAAGGCTGTTTCTAATTAAATTAGTCATAGCCACCTTTATTTTCGCAACGCTATCATCACAATGTAATTCAACATAAATACTGATTGGTACTATGAATGCCGAACAATCTGCGTCAATAGTCTTATATATGCTAGACCAATTAGTGGTTTTGGTTTGCTGCCTGTGTGTTTATGTGATGTGGGTGACATCTCTAGTAAGTTAGGTATTATAAGTTTGATTTTTATCACAATTACTGCAGGGGGAATTATTTGCCATAATGGTTTAAGGTGATAACTTAGCTGTTGTTGTATAATTTTTACTATAATCCATTTTAATTGGTTTGCCAGTTTTGGTCGCTAATATTTATTCATCGTAAGCTGTGTCAACATTGAATGAAAATCGTATCTTATTGTTCTGTTTTAATTGTGACTGTTATTAAGGTGGTTATTTGTGGTTGTAAAACATACTGATGAAATTGGGAGCTTATTGCTTTTATTGAAATAGTTGAATTGATAATGATAGTAATTGAAGTTCGATTTTAGAATAGGTGGGCATATAAATGATGAAGATGTTCGTTCTGATATTAATGGTTTTTAGCTTGCCTGTTCCTGCGGTTGAAATGGATAAAAAGAAAATAACCTTGGTTTATGAGGTAATGCCTAATCCACCATTCTATTTAGGTGAAGGGCCTGCAATTGATTGGCAAAAACCTGGTGTCACATTAGAACTATTAAAATTGTTAGAAAATAAATTAAATATACAATTTGAATTTAAGCGTAGGCCTTGGGCTAGAGGCATGAGAGAGGTTAAGGCAAATGTTGTTGATGGAATTTTTCACGCTACTTTTAGCGAAGAACGTTTATTAAGTGGCGTTTATCCAATGAAAAATAGTAAGCTGGACTCTAGTAGAGCAATTGTCCACCAATCCTATTTTCTTTATAAACATAAAGATGCTTCCATACAATGGGATGGTAAAAGTTTCACGAAAATTAATGGCAGTATTGGTGTGGTAAGAGGATATGTCGTTGTTGGTTATCTCAAAGAAATGGGGATTGCCGTAAAAGAAATTAATTCACAGCTAAGCGGATTACGTATGCTAAATGCAGGCCGCATTGTTGGTTTAGCCGATATAGAAACAGTCTCCGATTTTCAGATAAAAACACACCCGAATGAATTCAAAGATATCGTCAAAGTATATCCACCACTCAATCAAATACCCTATTATTTAGTATTTTCTCACAAGTTTGTGCTAGAAAATCCAGACCTAACAGAAGCAATTTGGAATACGATCAAGGAGATAAAAAGTTCACCGCAATATGAGCAAATTGTTGAAAAATATCTTTAATATTATTAATCCATATATGCATGCTAATTCAATATGCAAAGTGAGCAGAAAAGGGGATTTGAGAAAGTATTTTTAGACAATAGTATAAGCAGTACTGCATGCTATTTTCTGTACTGCTTAAATAAAGAGGGGATGACTTTGTAGTAAAGGCAATAACATCATCCCTGTTTGACTTGACGACTGTTTTTACTTGCACTCCCCGGTTTGGTAGTAAATGACGTCGCTATCTGCACATGCGCTGCAATCTGTTGAATACGTTTTCGTTTCACCACTTTTAGTAGTTGCACAAACGGGGAGGTATTCCATTGTGCAGACTTCTGGCCTAGGCGCTTTACACTGGAAAGCATTTGCCGGGACTTCATTCACTGATGAGTGAGATGCGGAGCAAGACCAGAGAAAAAGTAGGGGGGAGAAACACAATATTTTTAAAAAATGATTCATAGGTATTGGCCTTATATTTTTAACTACGAATGCCATACAAAAGCGTAAACATTCTGCTATCTACATTAAAGCACTAAAGTGCAAAGATAGACAAAAAATTAATTATTACCTGCAATGTATTGGTTATCGTGGTGGTTTAATAGGTGATTGATAATAATCAAGCGTTCGTCAGTAATCGCTTGATTATTATTTGTATCGGTATTAATTAGCGGTGAAAGTATTACAGTAAATGTTATTGTTTATTCTGCATAGCTTGTTGCCAACACGCAATTGCTTCAACAACATTGAACTTTCCTTCCAGTAGCGCGCGACCTACAATCATCCCTGTCGCACCCGAGCGGGCTACGGCAGCGATGTCATCTAATGAGCCGATACCACCCGATGCTTGCCATGCTACTTGAGGATAGGCTGCACTTAACTCAGTATATAGGTCAACGTTTGATCCCGTTAATGTACCATCTTTAGAAATGTCGGTGCAGAGTACATGTTTAAGGCCTACGGCTAAATAGGTTTCAAGCAGAGATTCAATGGTTTGACCACTCGCTTCTTGCCAACCAGATACGGCAACAATCTTATTACCATCGCCATCAATGTTGATATCAAGCGCTAATACGATATGCTCGGCACCATATTTTTTCATCCAACCTGCGACCATTTCAGGCTCTTTAACCGCCGTAGAACCGATTACCACACGTTGAGCGCCTGCATCGAGTAGGTCTTTGACATCTTGCTCTGTACGCACACCACCGCCAATTTGAATTTTTGCCGGTGTATTTTTAATTAAACTGGCAATGACCTCTAATTGACGCTTACTGGTATCTTTAGCACCATCTAAATCCACTAAGTGTAACCAGTCGGCGCCTTGCTCATTGTAAATGGTAAATTGACTTTGAGGATCGTCGCTGTAAACGGTTTTTTGTGCGTAATCGCCTTGATATAAACGAACTACTTTACCATCAATTAAATCTAATGCGGGGATAATCATTATTAAAGCTCCAAAAAGTTTTTCAGCAGTTGGGCACCAGCTTTACCTGAACGTTCCGGATGGAATTGTACCCCATAAAAATTGTCTTTATTTACCGCTGCGGTAAATGGCACGCCATATTCGCAGCTAGCAATGGTATCTTCTGTTACGGGAAGCGCATAGCTGTGCACAAAATAGAAATATGTACCCGCTGGAATATCCTTAAATAAGGGATCACCCGCTTTAGGGGTTACTTGATTCCAGCCCATGTGAGGTGAGCGTAGTGGTGCAACCTCCATTTTTGCGACAGTACCTGCGACAATGCCTAAGGTTTTCACTTTGCTCTGTTCGCCAAAGCCCTCTTCAGAAGCTTCTGCTAACATTTGCATACCTAGACAGATACCTAATACGGGTTGTGTCAGGTTTTTAATTTGTTCGACTAAATCACGGTCGATAAGGTTCGCCATTGCTTCTTTGGCAGTGCCAACTCCGGGTAGAAATAGTTTGTCAGCTTGCTGCAAAATTGCGGGCTCTTTGCTGACGGTCACTTCATAACCTAAACGTTCGATGGCAAATTTAACCGAAGATAAATTTGCACAGCCTGTATCAATAATTACGATCATAAAACACCTTTGCTCGAGGGTAAGTCTGTGCCGACGATTTGGATACTTTGACGTAGTGTGCGCCCAAAGGTTTTAAATAAACCTTCGACCATGTGATGAGCGTTACCATTTTCTACTTCAAGGTGCAGTGTTGCACCCATCGCTTGAGCGAGAGAATAGAAAAAGTGCTCAACCATTTCCGTTGACATGGTGCCGACTAATTCACGCGGAAAGTTCGCTTTAAACTTCAGGTACGGGCGGCCTGATAAATCTAATGTACAACTCGCTTTCGTTTCATCCATAGGTAGAACAAAGCCAAAACGGCCAATACCGCGTTTATCACCAAGCGCCTTGTTTAATGCTTCACCGAGTGCCAGTGCGGTATCTTCGACACTGTGGTGATCATCAATATGCAAATCACCTTTGACACTGACATTCATTTGGAAACCACCATGTGTGGCAATTTGATCTAACATATGATCAAAAAATCCCATGCCAGTATCGATCTGGTTCTCACCCGTGTTATCTAAGTCGACAGTAACCGTAATATCGGTTTCTTTGGTTTTGCGGGTTACGGAGGCAACACGGCCACGGCTAGTGAGTTGTTTAACGATTTGTTTCCAACCAAGGGTCTCTTTATTATACAAAATACCCGTTAAGCCCATATTTTCAGCTAAACCGATATCTGTGTGACGATCGCCAATCACATAGGAGTTAGCAAAATCGATACGACCTGATTTTAGGTATTCGCTAACCATGCCTAAATGTGGCTTACGACAGCTACAGTTGTCTTCAGGAAAATGGGGGCAAAGTAGGGTGGATTCAAATTTAACGCCCTGAGATGCAAATATTTCCATCATTTTATTTTGTGGAATATCAAAATCTTGTTGTGGGTAGCTAGCCGTGCCTAAACCATCTTGGTTAGAGACTATCACTAAAATGAAGCCTGCATTTTGTAGCGTTAATAAACTTGGAATAACATCGGCTTCAAATTTTAATTTTTCTAAACTATCCACTTGCTTATCGGTAATGGGCTCATCGATTAAGGTACCGTCACGGTCGATGAATAGAAATTTTTGTTTGCTCATGGTTTGTGTTCCCTACAGCGATTTTAAGGTCGTTAATGTGGCTTCCATCTCAGCTTGGTTGCCGATAGTAATACGTATACAGTTTTCAAGGCGCTTTTTGGTCGCAAAGTCGCGCATGATAATGCCATTATTGGCAAAGGCTGCGAAGACTTTTGCCGAATCTTTAAAGCGTACTAAAACAAAGTTACCCGTGGCAGGGAAAACTTCTGTAACACAATCAAGTTCGTTTAGGGCTTGCTGTAATAGTTGGCGATTGTTGTTGAGGATCGCAACGCGTTCAAGCATCACCGCGAGTCCCTTTTCTGATAGCGCTTGTGTGGCAATTTGTGCAATAGGCTCAGGCATCGGGTAAGGAGCTATAACCTTGGATAACATTGCGATAACAGGGGCTTGGGCAATTGTGAAGCCACAACGAATGGCTGCTAACGCAAAAGCCTTCGATAGTGTCCGTGTTAACACTAAATTTTCATGTTGCGCAATTAAGTCAACTTGGCTTCGCTCTGGGCAAAATTCGATATAAGCTTCATCGGCAACAATCAGCGCTTTACCTGCGGTTGCTTGTAACAGATGAACTAGTTTCTCCCTATCAAGCATATTGCCCGTTGGGTTATTCGGAGCACATAAAAAAACGATTTTAACTTGGCTATCGCTTTTATTGACGGCCTGTTCGACGGCAAAATAATCGACATCGAATTGTGCATCAAGCGCCACTTCTTCAATGGCTACTCCGCAGGTTTCTGCGCTGATAGCATACATGCCATAGGTGGGAGGGCAAATTAAAATACTATCGATACCCGGTTCACAAAAAGTGCGGATCAAAATTTCAATGCTTTCATCGGCACCACGAGTTGTTAGCAATTGCTCGTTATTAACGCCTGCGTAACTCGCGTAGGCATTAATTAATGCGGGAGGTTGAAATTCAGGGTAACGATTTAATTTGCTTGAATCTAATTGATATTCACTGCAGTCAGGTGCTTCATTCGCATTTAACCAGATATGGCCTTTTCCGCCGATACGACGCGCAGAAAGATAAGGGGTTAATGCTTGTACCGTTTTACGGGCGAGGTGTTGTGTGTTGCTCATCTCTTGGATCTTCCCTAGCTATATATAATGGCGAGACGCGAACGCCTCGCTTGCCCATTGCTGCTAATTATTAAGTTTGTCGATACGAATTGTTACTGCTCGAGCGTGTGCCGTTAAGCCTTCCGATTCAGCAAGGCAAGTGACGGCTGGCGCTAAGCGACGTAGTCCATCCATGGTTAATTCTTGCACAGTGTAGCGTTTTACAAAATCTGCTAGCCCTAAGCTTGAATAGGTACGGGTATAGCCATAGGTTGGTAACACATGGTTAGTGCCGCTGGCATAATCGCCTACCGACTCTGGGGTCCATGCACCTAAGAAAATTGAACCAGCATTACGTAATTTAGGTTGTAACAGACGTGGATTTTGCGTCTGTACAATCAAGTGTTCTGGTGCATAACTGTTAGATATTTCTGCTGCTTGCTCAATATCTTCGCAGACAATGCTGACACTGTGGGCAATGGCTTTGGCGGCAATTTCACTTCGAGATAGCAGTGTTAGTTGCTTGTCGATTTCGATACCAGTCAGCTCCGCAATTTTTGCGCAAGGGGTGACTAAAATGGTTTGTGAATCGTGACCGTGTTCAGCTTGTGATAGTAAATCGGCTGCGATAAAAGCAGGATCAGCGTGTTCATCTGCAATCACTAACACTTCCGATGGCCCCGCAGGCATATCAATCGCAGCTCCAGCAAAATCATTGCTGACTTGGCGCTTTGCTTCGGTTACAAAGGAGTTACCTGGGCCAAAAATTTTGTCGACAGCGGCAATGCTTTGTGTGCCATAGGCCAGTGCGGCAACCGCTTGTGCACCACCAATGGTGTAGATTTCATTAACGCCACATAGCGATGCAGCATATAAAATTTCATCTGCAATGGGCGGTGGTGAACACAGCACGATCCGCGAACAACCTGCAATTTGCGCAGGCGCACCCGTCATGATAACCGTTGACGGTAGTGGAGCACTACCACCTGGAATATACAGACCAACGGACTCTATCGCCTGAGTATGCATTTCACAAACAACACCGGGCATTGTCTCAACACGGATAACGTCTTGCAGTTGTGCCTGATGAAATTTAACAACTTGCTGATAAGCGGTGTCAATGGCACTTTTTATATCATCACCTAAACGTCCACAAGCTTGTTCAATATCACTGTTTGTGATGGTGAAGTTATCGCCAGTTAATTTGTCGAAACGTTTTGTATAATCAAGCAGAGCTTGATCGCCATTGGCTCGTACAGATGTGATGATCTCAGTAACGGTATTGGTTAGCGATGAAGAGTCTGCCATTGCTGGACGAGCAAGCAGCTGTTTTTGCTCGTCATTTGATAAACTTGTCCAATTGACTGTTTGCATTGCAGTTTTCATTGCAATTACTCCATCATTTTTTCAATAGGCAAGACTAAGATAGAGCTTGCACCGAGTGCTTTTAATTGCTCCATTGTTTCCCAAAAAAGATTTTCTTTGCTTACCACATGCAGTGCAACATGATCGCTGCTACCCGCTAAATCCATCACGGTAGGTAGGTCCGAACCAGGCAGTAGGTCGGTGATTGCTGCAAGATTAACTTTGGGTGCATTGAGCATGATGTATTTAGATTCTTTTGCTGTTTGCACACCATCAATACGTACTAAAAGGCGGTTTAGTAGTTCTTGTTTAGCGGCTGCTAAAGGCTCTGCGCGTTGGATTAAGACAGCCGTGGAGCGGTAGATCACTTCCACTTCTTTTAAACCGTTCGCTTCTAACGTTGCGCCCGTTGAAACAAGATCACAGATCGCATCAGCAAGCCCGGCGCGTGGTGCAACTTCCACTGAACCTGTTAACATACAAGAGGTATAAGGAACATTGGCTTCATTCATGAAACGTTTTAGTATATGTACATAGCTGGTTGCAATACGTAGATTGGCAAGTGATTGTACACCTTGATAATCAAAATCATGGTCAACGGCAAGCGAGAAACGGCAGCCACCAAAGGAAAGCTCTTTAATGACTTTATGGCCAGTGGGTTCATTAGCAACTGTACGCATCATATACTCTTCTTCGAGTACATTTTGCCCGATAAAACCAAGGTCAACAACACCATCCATAATTAAACCCGGGATATCGTCATCGCGTACACGTAAAATATCAATCGGCATATTTTCACTGTGTGCAATTAAACGTTGGGTGTTTAAATTAACTTTAATACCACATGCTTTTAGTAGTTTTACCGTATCATCACTTAAACGGCCTTTCTTCTGTATTGCGATTCTTAAACGTTGCTCTGACATAGTCATTTTCCTTGCCTTATAAACTAAAAAACCCTCGGGAGGTTGGCCTTCCGGGGGTTTATTTTGTTGGTAACCACTGGAAGCACAAAAACTCTTCCAAGAATAAAAAATCCTGAAAGATTAGGTGATATGATGGTGGTGTTGTACTTTCAGAATGGCTAATTTCATGGTTACATAAATCTCAAATAATTTAATTGCGGGTAGAATATCAATGTCGTTAATAAAAGTGAACTATTTTTTTATTCAAAAAGGGGAAATAATGTTTTTTTATGCAACTTTATTGCTTATTCACTCAAGCCGTTTCCATTTTCCTGTTCTTCATTCTGTAATGCTTCGAGCTTTGCGCGTTCTGCTTTAGAGATATATTTGGGTTTGTTACTTGGATTTTTTTTTGCATTCATTTTTTTGATGCGTTTATCGAGAATTTTGTTTAATTTTTTCTTTCTATTCATTTTTGTTTCCTGACGAAATTCGCCTACTATATTTATTGTTTGCTATTGTAGCTGTCCATAAAATAAACACAAGCTCGTACTATTGTTATATACGTTTAATCCCACAGTACCGCTCGAAAATGTTTTCTACAGACCGATTGGTAACTTTCATTGCCACCAATTTCGACTTGTTGCCCCTCTTTGATTGGGTTGCCATCTTGATCATGGCGCAGCACCATATTTGCTTTGCGGCCACAATGACAGATAGTTTTAAGCTCAACAAGTTTATCCGCCCAAGCAAGCAGATACTGACTACCGCTAAAGAGTTCTCCCTGAAAGTCGGTTTTTATACCGTAGCATAAAACGGGAATATCGAGGTTATCTACAACATGGGTTAATTGTTTGACTTGTTCTTTGCTTAAGAACTGGGCTTCATCAATTAAGATACAGTGTTGTTGCTGCTGTTGATGTACCGCTTCGATCATTGTTGCCAAATTATCATTGCAGGAAAAAATAGCAGCATCTGTTTCGATGCCTATGCGAGATGCAACTTTACCAACACCTGCACGGTTATCAATGGAGGCTGTTAGTACGAATGTATTCATACCACGTTCGCGATAATTATAAGAGGACTGTAGCAGAGAGGTTGATTTGCCAGCATTCATTGATGAATAGTAAAAATAAAGTTGAGCCAACGTGCGATCCTTAATATCTAGTGCAATATTTTGTTTTCATGGTGAGATGGTAATCGGTCGTATTTTAGATTACAAGGAAATAACATTATGCGCTAAAGATGAAAAATGAGGAACGTAATTTGTGATCCCCTAAAAAGCAAGGGTGAGGTAATGTTCTATACTTTTAAAAAACTGCGAATTGGGACAATAGCAGCGGATATAGGAATGTAATAGGGAATTACGGATGCTCAACAAGTTTTTTTATTTACCCATGATAATCACTATTATTTTGACCTTGATAGGTTATCGTACTTTTGTTAATCAAGTAGAGCGCATAAAACAATCTGAATATGAAAATATCATTGTTCGTCATAACTTACTTAATCAATATATTCATTTAATATCAGCAACGAACAGTAAGCTTAGCCAATCAATGGTTAATGCCTATGCGCTTGTTGCTGAAGACCATTATAATATTCATCTTTTCGATGTTCTTTCATACCTTAAATCTTTTAATATGTATGGTATATCAGATCATTCGCCTTCTCAGTTTGCACAACAGCTTTCAGGCACTTTAGTGGTTAGTGCTAAATCAAATATTGAAAATACAGTTTTACATGACGAAGTAACAGCCATTAGTATGATTGATGATGAGCTTACTCTATTAACGGGCGAAAGCGGATTGATGAGCGCGTATATTATACTTCGCTACAGGGGCTTATTTATTTGACACCTAAAGTGTTATTGGAAAATTGGTATTTTTTTCCTGAATTTTATCAGAAAAAATTTTGGCAAGAAGTGATTCCTGCTGCGAATCCATTGGCTGAGCAGGTTTTTACACCCGTTTACGAAGATAGCTATAGCCCTGAAATAATGTTAACTATATCAAGCCCCATTATCATTAATGGACATTTTATAGGGGCTTTGTCTACCGATATTAAACTTGATTATATGGCTTTTTTACTTGAACTTGAGGAGACGGTTGGCGTCTCATTTTTGGTTAATGAAAATAAGCAGCTTATCACGACTAATGAAGCTATCGCTTTTATGGATAGTATTCCAAAGCTAACTAATCAAACAACCTGGTCATCACTGGATGGCGGTGAACTCTATAGCGCCCCTTTAATCGATGAACAGCTTTATATGTTGCACTATATCAATGATCAGGATGTTCAGCTGCAGGCTATCAGTGCGTCACTTGTTATCTGGTTAATGTTATTTGTGGTTTTAATTCTGAGCTTCTTCAGTGTTTTTGCCTTTAATGTTAAATTAAAAAACAGTGCGTTAATGATTATTGACCCGCTAACCAAACTGTACAATCGCCATGGCTTTTTTACGATATTAAAACCCATCTATTCGGGGTTATTACGCAGCCCAGTAGAATTTGCTTTAATTATGGTTGATATTGATGATTTGCAAGGATTTAACGACCAATATGGGCATCTTGCCGGTGATTAAATTATCCTCTCAATTGCCAAGCAAATTATTAAAACTAACCGAAAGTCATCAATCTGCTGTCGTTGGCGAGGTGGCGAATTTTTGATTTTTTGCCAGTGGATAAGTGCTGAAGCCGCTGAAACGTTAGCGCGACGAATCAATAGTGTGGTTGCTAAGAAACGGAAGGGAAATATGTTACATATTACGGTCAGTGTTGGAGTGTATGTTACCCGTGCGACGGATGATTTAGAGGCAATTATTAAGTTGACTGAAAATGCTTTATTTCAAGCAAAAGAGCGAGGAAAAAATCAAGTTTACGTTTCTAATGCACTATGATTTTACCGTGATTGTATTGATAACAAGTGTAAAATGGTAACCCGACAGGATCACCATTTTAGCTCTTTAGGTTAGAGAACTTTCCAAAGTAATTGCTCACCAGCTCGGATTGGTACCACTTGATTATGACCAAATTCTAAGGTTGCAGGCACATCCCAGCTGCTTTTTTCTAAGGTAATGGTGTCGCTATTACGTGGTAGATTATAAAAATCTGGGCCATTAAAACTAGCAAAAGCTTCTAATTTATCAAGCGCATTCGCTTCCTCAAACACTTCTGCATACAATTCTATTGCCGCATGTGCAGTATAAGAGCCTGCACAACCACAACTGGACTCTTTTTTATCAATCGCATGTGGTGCCGAATCTGTACCTAAAAAGAATTTTTTTGAACCACTCGTGGCGGCTTTAATTAATGCTTGCTGGTGCGTGTTTCTTTTTAAAATAGGTAAACAGTAGAAATGCGGACGAATGCCTCCCACTAACATATTGTTACGGTTAAACATTAAATGATGTGCAGTGATTGTGGCAGCAACGTTGTCACTAGCATTGTTGACAAATTCAACGGCATTGGCCGTCGTTATATGTTCAACAACTATTTTTAAATTAGGATAATCGGCAACCAGAGGCGCAAGAACGGTCTTTAAAAAGAGTTCTTCACGGTCAAAAATATCAATATCGTGTGATGTAACTTCACCATGTACTAACAGTGGCATACCCACTTCTTGCATCGCTTCTAGTGCTGCGCCAATATTTTGTGTCGAGGTAACACCTGAATCTGAGTTAGTTGTCGCGCCAGCTGGATATAATTTGGCGGCGTATACGTAGCCTGATGCTTTTGCTTTTTTTATTTCATCAGCGCTCGTGTTGTCTGTTAAATAGAGCGTCATCAAAGGGGTAAAGCTATTTTTTGGTTGGCAAGCTAAAATACGTTGTTGGTATGCAAGTGCCGATGTCGTATCGATAACCGGAGGAACGAGGTTTGGCATAATTATCGCACGGCCCATGTAACGGCTTGTATCACGTAGCGTATCATTTAGCACATCCCCATCACGTAAATGTACATGCCAGTCATCTGGGCGGGTTATTGTTAATCTATTCATTTTTGTTATTCTCCATTGATTTATCACTATTTTACAAACTTCGTAAGGTATTGCATACCTATTTGCATTTAAATAATTGACCCGTTAATTATGTTTGATCAGTGGAAAAGTAACTAAGACTTGTACTCCGGACTTATCGCTACGGTTTTGAATCTGAATTTGCCCTTGATGAAATTCACAGATCATCTTGGCAATAAAGAGCCCTAAACCTAAATGTGTTTGCTGTTGATGACTCTGTTTTCGTATTGAAACCATCGAATTGAGTAATTGATCGCTCATATTCTCCGGTAAGAGGGGGCCTGCATTGCTTATTTCAATGAGTGCATTACTGGTTTGTTGTTTGAGTAATATTTTAATGGGATTTTGTGCTTCGCTAAATTCTAAGGCATTACCGATCAATTTATCGAGTAATTGAACGATCAAGTCTGGATCTGCGCAAACGTATAAGGGTTTATCGGTAATTTCTAATTGAAAATGATAATTAGGGTAGGTCATTTGATAACCTTGCCCGCAATTATCAAGTAATTCATTAATAGAAAATGAAATTTTTTCACACGCTTGAAGGCTCTGTTCAATGCGTGTTGCTTCGCTCATGCTGGTTAATATTTTGTTAAGACGATTAATACCTTTTTCGGCTCTTTCTATGTACTTCTTATTTTCACTATTTTGCGGTAATAACGTTAAATTCTCTAGTGATGATCGGACTACGGCAACGGGTGTTCGGAGTTCATGGGATAAACGCGATGCAAGATTTTCAAGATAGAAATGGTATTGTCGTAAACGATTAACCATATCAAATAGTCCTCGCGATAGGTGACCAATCTCATCTTTTGATTTTGATGCGCTAAATAGGGTTAAAATACGCCCCTGTGAATCAATGGCGTTATCCGCTTGATCGCGTAATTTTCGAATACGAGAAGCAATATTAGAGGCAAATAAAAATTGTGCTAATGTCGCGCTAAAAATAATCAGCAAAATGACGTTAAATATTTTTTCCAACGCTTTATTACGCAGTGTTTTTATGCCATTGGTGGTCTCTTGTGCGATCACCATCCCCATTATTTTATTGCCGACCATGATTGGGCTGGCTGCAGATAAAATCATTGCTTTACCATCACTGCTTAAGGACCAATCGGAGTGTGATTTGCCTAGTAATGCTTGTCTGATAAATTCACTGTTAAGCTGTGTTGATTCCTTTAGGTCATCGTTAAAATCATTTGTCGGTGGTGCGAGAATCAGTGAGTAAATAGGGCTCAGCACTTTCTTCTTAATGACCTCTAAGTAATCATTGCTTTGTTGCTGTAGTGCATCACTTGGCCATGCGCCATCCGCTTGCAAAATATCCCCTGCTTTTGCGATAACACGTTGGTGACGATCCAGCACAAAAATGCGTGATTGTGTATGACTCATCCCCTTGATTATTTGCTCTATTTCAGGTGAGGGGATTAAGACTGTGCCGAGCTGCTCTTTGTTGTGGATGTTGGAGGTGGAGATAATCGTATTAATCTGCTGAGGAGCGCTATTGGTAACCGTATAAAGTGCAAATCCTAACTTATTACCCAGCATTTCAAGTGGTAAGCGAAATTCAATATTGTAACCCAACTCACTCTCTTGCCAATAGCCTTGAATGTGTTTTTCCCGTTGCAATTGATTCATTTCATCCCCTGTATTGGGTTTTAAATAGGCATTGATCCAACCCTTTTTAAGGGCTGAAATAACATAGTGTTGTAGCTCCCCCTGTGGTGAAGTAAGGGCAATGATAAGATGGTCGCTGCTATTGATGGTGCGTGCATTGTTGTTTTGATAAACGGGATAAAGGTTAGTCACTTGCAAATAGCCGTATAAATAACCTTGTCGTTTACCGACCATATGGCGAAAAGAGGTTGGGTTATTGTTATTATCAACGGACTGATAACGGGTATATTGTTCCCCATAGTGCAAACTTTCAGATATATATTCTTGCCAATCGTCGAGTTCGCCATCGAGTTTTATTTTCTTTTTCAGTTCATAGACATAAAGATCTTTACCTGTTTCTATGTGTGGTAAAAAAGTGGCATCTTCGTTAAAGAGATTTGGTCTTTCGTGAAGTGTCATCGCAATTGCACGGCTAGTGCCGATCAGCGTTTGTTCTTGACCTAGCCGTAAAAATTTATCCATTTCTAAGACATATTGATAGGCAAACCAAGGTAATATCAATAAAAAGCTTGATAAGATAATAACTTTACTACGCAGGCCGAAGGTAAATTTTTTCAAGAAGCTCTGTCCTGAGTGATATCCCAACGGTAGCCCATGCCATAAATAGCGGTTATTTCATTAAATGTCGCATCGAGGTGAATAAATTTTTTACGGATGCGTTTAATGTGTGAGGTGATGGTGTTGTCATCTACGACCATATTGGCATCCTGCATTAATTGCTGGCGATTGCGTACTGTACCAGAGCGGTTAGCTAATGCATAAATAATCCAAAATTCGGTTACGGTAAAATCTAAGGGCTAATTATGCCCAGTAAATTTGCATGCGATCGCTATCGATGGTTAATTTTCCCCGTGTTAAAATTGTCTGTTGTTGATTGGGTTTTTGCATCACTTCAATGCGTCTAAACAGGGCACTAATTCGTACCATTAAATGTTCAAGGCCAATATCTTTACTGAGGTAATCATCAGCGCCCAAACGCAAGCCAGAAATACTATCAAAATCATTATCTCGTGCCGTTAAGAAAATAATAGGCAATGTTGTAGATAGTGTTCGTAAAGCTTGGCAGAGTAGAAAACCGCCATCATATTCATCGCCTAAGCCGACATCTATAATAGCCAGATCGGGTAAACGAATCTGAAAAGCTTGCATGGCTTCGAGTCTTCCTTCATAACAGTCAACTTGATAGCCGTGTCTATTCATTAAATCAGCGTAATTGTCTCTGATGTTTTTTTCATCTTCAATAATGGCGATACGTTTCATGCAAATATACTTCTCTGTTTCTGGATAAACAGCCCCTAGTATACGCAAAAATAAAAAGGTAAATAGGGGGAAACTCATATTGCCATTTTTTGAACATAATTGATCAGTGAATTGCCATTTTCTCTCCCTTAAAAAAACATAACCCTTTGCTTAAATAACGGTATCAATTAAGTAACGGCTATATCAGCTGTTCTATACAAATAGTAAGGGTAGAAAATGGATAACAATAAAATAAATCTCTCTTTTAAAAAATCATTCTTGAATCTAGCAATTATCTCAAGTTTGGGAATTGCTGTGTTGGTTATGCAAAAATCCTACTCGGCTCGAGATTTGTTGGCTCTACAAAATGAAGGTCACCCGATGCAACCCTTTGACCAAACAATGAGCCGTGTCGATATAGACTATTTAGCTTGGCAAGCTGAAGCTCAACTCCTATCGCCAGAGGAGATGCAAGATGATGCTGTTGTTATTGAGACAACAGCTCTAACGGCTCCCGTGAGCGAATTTCAAATAGAGACGAGTAGCGATGTTCAGCAATTAAATCCTGAGATTAAAAATGAAGTGCTTTTTGCTTTTGATTCTAGCGATATTAATAGCGCTTATTTTCAATCATTAAATGAGACTGCCTTAGAGATGCAAAGAAGCAAGGGCAATCAACAAACACTTTGGCAGGTGGTCGGTTACGCAGATAAACAGGGCAATACTTTATATAACATCGAGTTGGCCAAACAACGTGCACAAGCTGTTGCCCAGTATTTAGTTGCGAAAGGGGTTGCTGAAGATAAGTTGTCAATCCTCTCTCTGGGGGATTCGAATGCGAAGAATCAGTCGGCAATGACAGAACACCGCCAGCAACGCCGCGTAGAAATACATCCTTATCAAGCTGAAATAACCCTGTTAGCTACACAATTACAGCAACAAAAGCATCAACTTAAAAAGCAGCAAATCGCGAGACGTGTTGCGCAAAAATTACTTAATGAAGTTGTCGCTATTGAAGGTCATGCCGTGCTAGATGAACAGGAAAATGAATTTGCGGATGATTTTGCCTTACCAACGAAAAATGCGATCACCACTGCAATGGATCTATAGGGGGTGATATGAGCCTATTACAACAAGTTTTCGCCATCAAATTGATCCGTAAACATTTTTGGTTGATGGTGATATTTATGCACGCAGTTAGTCATACGCCTTTGTTTGCGGAACAATTGCCTGTCGAGAAGGATCCGGTTGGACTTGTCTATATCAATAACAGTGGCGAAAAAATCAGTGCGCCACTGTTGAGTAGTGCCGTCGATATGGATGTGACCGGGTTAATTAGTCGCGTTACCGTAAAGCAGGTTTTTGTGAATAGTAGTGATGATTGGATTAATGGGACCTATCTTTTTCCATTACCTGAAAATGCAGCGGTCGATCATCTGCGCATGATTATTGGTGAGCGGGTTATCCTTGGGGAGATTAAAGAGAAGGAGGTCGCCCAACGGGAATATCAAAAGGCGCAAGTCGCAGGGAAAAAAGCAAGTTTAGTGACGCAAAAACGCAATGATATGTTTACCACTAACGTTGCTAACATCGCACCCCATGAAAAAATCACCATTGAAATTGAGTATCAACAGAGGATTAGCTATCAATCCGGCGTATTTAGTTTGTATTTTCCGATGACCATTACGCCTCGCTATGCGCCTGCTATGACAGCGTTAACCTCAGAGCAGCGCCAACAATATTTACAGAACTTAGCCAATGGGTCTAACGCTGGAGAAGCTGCTAATGAATGGCAGCAACGTTGGGATGATTTATTAGCGCAGATGGAGAGCCTGCAACTGGCAGAGCAAACCACGGATCATATTAGAAGTAACGAGGATCCAAGGCTGTTGATGACAATTAAAGTCAATTTGCATAGCCCTCTGGCTATTACGTCGATTAAGAGTCTTTCCCATCAGATTAACACGCAAAAAAATGCGCCTAACGAAGCGATAGTCTCATTAGCGAATACCAAGGTGATTGCTAATCAGGATTTTGTACTGACTTGGCAAGTACAACAAACTGAGCAAGCCGAAAGTCACTTATTTATAGAAAACAAATTGGTCAGCAACGAACAGTATGGTTTATTAATGTTAATGCCCCCCGCGAACAGTTCACCGAATCGGCTCGTATTAGCAAAGAGGTTGTCTTTGTGATTGATGTTTCTGGCTCCATGTCGGGTACATCAATTGAACAGGCAAAACTGGCGCTGCGTTACGGTATCGAGCAGCTAGCCGACGGTGATACCTTTAACATCATTAGTTTCAGTGATAACAGTACCTTTTTTGCAGCTAATGCCTTGCCCGTTGATCTGCGCAGTAGAGCGATGGCAAATAGCTTTATTGATCAGTTACAAGCCTCCGGTGGAACCAATATGTATTCCGCATTAAGTCATGCTTTATTAGGTCAACGCACCGTTTTTGCTAATCAACAAATGGGATTACGACAAGTTATCTTTATTACCGATGCCAGTATTAGTAATGAAGAGCAGATATTAACGATGATCGATCAAAATCTCGGTGATAGTCGATTATTTATGGTGGCTATCGGTTCAGCGGCAAATCACTCCTTTATGAAAAATAGTGCTAATTTAGGCAAAGGTAGCTACACCAGTATTAGCGATGTCAATCAGGTTAATCAGCACATTTCGGCATTATTTTCTCAACTTGCTGCGCCAGTATTAACCAATTTAAATATGCAATGGTCAGATGGCAGTGCCGTTGATTATTGGCCTGCACCACTTAGCGATCTTTATCAGGGAGAGCCCTTACAGTTTGTTTTTAAAATTCCAGAAGGTAAAAGTGCATTGCAGATCAGCGCAATAGGTATTGACCAAGGTACAACTAAGGATTGGACGCAGGAGATTGATTTGTCAGCGCAAAAATATCAAAACGCCGCTGGGCTGGATATTCTATGGGCAAAGGAGAAGATTGATAGCATTGCATTAAATCGGCAGTTAACTGCGCAACAGAAACGCCAACAGATAAGCGCATTAGGGATGCAGTTCCATATTGTGACCAAGTACACCAGCTTATTAGCGATTGAACAGAAAATAGCTCGTCCAACCTCGCTGAATGCGATTGATAAGCAGGTAAAAACCGAGATGCCTAAGGGAAACACCATGCGTTTACCGCAAACGGGATTGGCAAGTGGCTATTATCTACAATGGGCGCTGCTGTTATTGGTTATCGTGACGCTATGTTGGTTTGTGGAACATTATTTTGTCACCGTTAAAAAAGAGCGAGGAGTCTGTTTATGAGTCGCATCGAGACACTGTCACGTTTACAAATGTCCTGGTCAACTATCTCATTATTGCGCAAACTGATGTTGATCATTCTCTTTGTCGCATTAGCATTTTTTGCTAAAGGCATTTATATGCCAGCCAAGGCCTTGCTTGCACAACAGTTACTTAATTTCGCTTGGGCGCGCCATTTAGAGGATGGGGAATTACATCGACCATGGCCTTGGGCAGATAGTGAACCCTTAGCGCAACTGCAAATGGCAGGAGAAGATCCGTTAATCATACTGGCAGGTGCCACGGGCAATAATCTTGCCTTTGCGCCAGCATGGATGATCAACTCTTCTCCTTTTAATGGTAATGGTAATAGTGTCCTATTTGGCCATAACGATACCCATTTTAATATACTTAAAAAAGTACAGATTGATGATGAAATATGGCTCACAACCTATGCCGATACCTTGTTAACTTATCAAGTGATAGAGACAAAAATTGTCAATGAAAATGAGATGTCTGTTATTCAAGATAATGGGCAAGAACAGTTAACACTGATCACCTGTTATCCTTTTGATAGCAATATTGTACAGAGTGATTTACGTTTTGTGGTGGTTGCCAAACGGATTAAAAATAATAGTTTTGCGCATCATAACAGTGGTTATTGAGGGGCTTGAAAGGGGCGCTAGCATTGTTGTGACAATGCTAGCGAATTGCTTACTTACCTAAGGTTCTTTTAAAATCGTCATAGCCGAATTCATTGAGTAACTCAATTTGGCCATCTATACGTTTATAGTAGATGCTGGGCATTTTTAGACCATTAAACCAGTTGAGTTTTACCATGGTATAGCCTGCAGAATCCATAATATGTAATTTCTGGCCTATTTGTAGAGGCTGGTCAAATTGGGTTTCACAGAATTGATCCCCTGCTAAGCAAGAACATGAACCGATAATGTAGGGGTATTGCCCCTCTTCAGAGGCTTCGTAAATGGAAGCTGGCTCTTTGTAGATCAAGGTATCTAGACGATGTGCTTCGGTTGCGCTATCAACAATCGCGGTCAATTTCCCATTTTCTACAATATCAATAACCGTAACAACGAGATCGGCGCTGCGAGTAATAATCGCCTCGCCGGGTTCAAGATAAATTTGCACCTTATGTTTTTCAGAAAAGGCTTTTAATGCTAAGGCTAATTTTTCTACCGGATAGTTAGGGTAAGTAAAAAATATACCGCCACCTAAGCTCAACCAGTTAAGTTTGTCTAGATAGGCTGCAAAGGTAACTGAAATATGGTCTAAAATGGCAATAAAAGCATCCACATCTTTATTTTCACAGTTCATGTGGAACATAAAGCCATCCACTTTCTCGGTGATCGATAAATCCAGTAAATCCGGTTTTACACCTAAGCGAGAGTAGGGGCGAGCCGGATTCGCTAAATCCTGTCCAGCATAACTTTTTTCTGGGTTAATGCGTAGACCAAGCGAGGCTTGTTCGGCACATTGCTGATAATAGGCGTCGAGTTGGGAAAGTGAGTTGAAAATTATTTTATCAGAAAGGGGTAAAACCGCATCGATGTCTTGCTGCGAATATCCGACACTATAGGCATGTGTTTCACCGCCAAAGGTTTCATGGCCTAATCTTACTTCGAAGGGACCTGAGCTGGTGGTGCCATCTAAATAGGGTTTTATTGTCTCAAAAGTTCCCCAAGTGGAGAAGCATTTTAGTGCTAATACTAATTTTGCACCTGAAATATCTTTTAATAGCTTGGCGGTTTCAAGGTTATTGATAAGCGTTGACTCATCAATCATAAAGTAGGGGGTAGCTAACTGGCTTTCATTGATGCCCATAACGGATCTCTTGATTGATAAAATTTACAAAAAAAAGCAAAGGCAAGCACCTTTGCTTTGTTAAATAGACCTTGCTTACGCTTCTAATTCTTGTACTTGCCAAGTTAAACCAATGCTTGGCATGAGTTCAAGGAAGTCATCAGGATTCAGTTGCTCAACATTAAATAAACCGACATCACGCCATTTATTTTGGAAATAAAGTAGTGCAGCTGTGATTGCAGGTACACCCGTCGTATAGGAAATAGCTTGATGCTCTACTTCGTTATAGGCTTCTTCATGGTCGCAAATGTTGTAGATAAATATACTTTTTGCCTTGCCATCTTTTTTGCCGCGTAACCAAGTTCCGATACAAGTTTTTCCTGTATACCCTGGAGCCAACGATGTTGGGTCAGGGAGGATGGCTTTTAATACTTTTAGAGGCTCAACGGTAATGCCATCACTGGTGGTAACAGGCTCTTGGCTTAATAAGCCTATTGTACGCATCACATTGAAGTAGTTTAGATAGTTATCTGAGAACCCCATCCAAAATTCGATACGTTTAGCGGGAATATATTCAGCCATTGAACGTACTTCATCGTGTGCCATTGAATAAACTTTTTGTTTACCAACAACTGGGAAATCAAACTCCATCATACGGCTATGGCAAGGAACACTTTTCCATTGCTTATTTTCGTAGTAGAAAGAGTCACCCATAATTTCAAGCATGTTGGTTTCAGGATCAAAATTAGTTGCAAATTTACGCCCATGATCACCCGCGTTAACATCCATAACATCAATGCTATCAATTTCATCGAATAGATGTTTGTGACCATAAGCGGCAAAGACGCTGACAACACCGGGATCAAAACCTGCGCCTAAAATACCTGTAATACCGGCTTCTTTAAAACGATCGGCAAATGCCCATTGTGGATCATAAGCTTCAGGGACTTGTTGACCAGGGCTACAAAGATCGGTGGCAACTGAAGTATCCATATATGAGGTTTGGGTTTGTACACAAGCTTCCATGATGTTGACGTTTACGCCAGGGGGGCCTGCGTTAATGACCAAGTCTGGTTGTACTTGATTTATTAAAGCAATTAAGGCTTCAACACTGTCAGCATCAACACTTAATGCTGCAATTTTTTTACTGGTGTCTTTTAAGTTGTTACGGCCTTTAATGGAATTAATGATTTTTTCGCATTTAGAAAACGTACGAGAAGCTAGAGTGATATCACCAAAAACATCATTATTTTGAGCGCATTTATGGGCAATAACCCATCCAACGCCGCCAGCGCCAATTTGTAAAACAGACATAATTATAAAGCCTTTCCTGTAAGTAAAGCAGCGTGAGATTCAATTTTTAAGAATAAAGAATCAAAATCGCTTAAATTTAAACACGGGTTTAATAAAGTAAATTTCAAGTAGAGTTTACCATCTACCTTAGTTTCAGCAACCACCGCTGCACCAGTGGTTAGAAGTTGTAAGCGAAGCGTTTGATGTAATACATTGAACTCTTGATCGTTCAATGTGCCTTGATAACGGTCACTTAAACGGAATAGCACGGTTGATAATAAAGGGTCACAACACAATTCAAAATTCTCATTTTGTTTAACCTTTTCAGCAACTTGCCCGGTTAATTCGAGTAGTTTATCGTACATCTCACCGAGTGTATCAGCGCCAACTGCTTTTAATGTCATAAACATTTTTAAGGCATCAAAACGTTTTGTGGTAGCGATGCTTTTATCGACTAAATTGGGTAGCTCATCGCCTTCACGATTGAGGTAATCGGCATGGTAAAGCAAACTTTGAAAATTCGCTTTATTTTTGATTAATAACGCACCACAGCTAATTGTTTGATAGAAAAGCTTATGAAAATCAACACTAACTGAGTCTGCTAATTGGATGCCACTGAGCTTCGCTTTATGTTTTTTACTTAACATTAATGCGCCACCATAGGCTCCATCAACATGACTCCATAATTTGTAGCGCTGAGATAAATTTACAATGCTTTCGATATCATCTATTGCGCCATGATCCGTCGTACCTGCCGTTGCAACCACTGCAAAAGGCAATAGACCTTGAGCTAATAGGGTATCTATGGTCACCTGTAGATCATTAATATCCATCTGCCCCTGTTGATTGGTTTTTACGCAAACAACGGCTCGTTCACCCAAGCCCATTAATGAGGCTGATTTTTGCACGGTAAAATGGGTTTTATTAGAACAGATAATACGCATTTTATGGCCATATTCTGGTAAGCCATCCTGTTGGATATTATGTGCAGAATGGTTCTTAGCAAAACAATCTCGGGCGAGTAATAGCCCCATTAGGTTGCTTTGTGTACCACCACTGGTAAAAACACCATCAGCCATATCACCCAATGTATAGGTCTTTACTAACCAATCGATAATAAATTGCTCTAGGAAAGTCGCACTAGGGGATTGATCCCATGAGTCCATCGACTGATTCAGTGATGCAATATAAAACTCTGCCAATACCGAAGCCATTAATGGCGGGGTATGTAGATGCGCAATGCAGTGAGGATGTTGCACCATCAGCGAGTTTTTAGCGATTAATTGGGTGGTCTCATTAATCACCCAATCCATTGATTCGGTTTGATCTAAGTTACTACTATAGATTGCTTTTTTTAATTCATTTGCAGGTAGCCCCGAATAGGGGCTATCGCAATCAGAGAATAAAGAATTGATCTGAGATAATACTAAAGAGGCACTTTTTTCAAAATGCGTATTATTACCAGATCCTATTTGTAAAAAATGTTCAAACCATGGTGATTGTATTGAATTCACTATATTAACCCTGTGTACTTGCTACGGCTTGTTTGATTGTCTCTGCGACAAAGTTAATTTGTGTTTCGCTGATGATTAATGGCGGTAAAAAGCGTAATACAGCACCATTACGTCCACCTTTTTCAATAATTAATCCGCGTTCTAATGCTGCTCGTTGAATTTTGATCGCTCGTGCTGGATCGCTAACAGGGCGACCAAGGGGATCAAATTCACCTGCTTTGACTATTTCAATACCACACATTAAACCTCTGCCACGCACCTCAGCAATACAATCACTGCTAACTTGTATTTCACGCAATAATGAACGTAATTGTTTACCACGTTGCATTGCATTATCGGTTAAATTATCTCGTTCAATAATCTCTAATGTCTTTGCGCCAGTTGCCATCGCTAACTGGTTACCACGGAAGGTGCCTGTATGTTCGCCAGCATTCCAACAATCGAATTTTTTATTGTAAAGAAGGATCGACATTGGCATGCCGCCACCAATCGCTTTGGATAGGATTAAAATATCAGGCTCAATGCCTGATTCCTCAAAGGCAAAGTTATCACCAGTGCGGCCTACACCACATTGAATCTCATCAAAAATTAATAAGATACCATGCTCTGTGGTAATGCGGCGCAGTTCTTTTAACCAAAAAGCAGGAGCGGGAATAACACCACCTTCACCTTGAACTGGTTCGACAATTATCGCAGCGGGTTTAGTAATACCGCTTTCATCATCACTAAGTACTGATTCAATGTAGCGGAGACTCTGTTTTGCACCTTCATCACCCCCTAATCCGAAAGTACAACGTAAGCTATATGGAAAAGGTAAGAAATGAACATCGGACATGAGTCCTGTACGGCGGTTTTTAGCACCAAGGTTACCCGTTAAGGCTAACGATCCGTTTGTCATACCATGATATGCGCCATGAAAAGACATCATGGTGTTGCGTTTGGTATAGAGCTTCGCTAATTTTATTGCCGCTTCGACTGCATCAGCGCCAGACGGTCCACAAAATTGAATGTGTGCATTTTTAGCAAAATTTGTAGGTAAAAATTTCATGACTGATTTAATGAAATGATCTTTTGCTGGAGTCGTAATATCTAACGTTTGATAAGGAACGCCTTGATTAATATGGTTAATCATTACTTGATTAATTTCACTGTGGTTATAACCAAGAGGCAGTGCACCAGCGCCAGCAAGGCAGTCTAAATAAACTTGTCCTTTAGTATCTTCAATAATTACTCCACGTGTATTTTTTATCGCAATAGGCAAACGTCGTGGATAAGAGCGAACTTCCGACTCATAATGTTCCTGACTCAATAAAATATTATCAGGTGTTAAATCGTATAATTCTTTTACGACTGGGATCTCTTGATCATTTGAAAGAGTAGAATTTGTAGCTATATTGAGAACGTTGTTCATGGCGAACCCCTATAAAAAGGTTATGGTATAAAAGTTGAATGTTATTATGCGCAATACCACATTGAAGCTCACTGCTGCAATTTTAGTAAAGGCTTACGGTTGTGCGTGGAGTTCAAGGCTCTGTTGCGTAGTGTGCAAAAATTTTATATGTAGTTAATAACTTAAAATACACCAAGTTTACGGCGAGATTGATGGATAATAATAAAAACATAATATCGCGCTCCTTATTGTATAAAAGTGGGTAATTATTCAAATGAATGATTATTAAAGCGGCGCATTTTATCATCGATTTCTATAGTGGCAAGTGTAATATTTAATTTAAATAACGACTTTTCATTAAGCTGTTGAACTTAAATGGTTTATTTTTACTTTTGTGTGAAAAGTAATCGTTGTTTTTTGTTTGATTAATTTCGCTTTTTGATATGAGCTAAACCCCAATTATATCGACTCTTGCTATCGAATTTGTCGATATTCTGCTAAAGTTGCGGCAATAATCATATTAAATTATAAGGGCTGAGTGTGATCCAAAATAAGCAAATTTTAGTCGTTGATGATGATCAAGCTATTCGTGAATTATTAGCTGAATATCTATCTAAAAATAATTTTTCAGTGATAACAGCCCATGATGGCATAGAGATGGATGGGCATCTCTTAACCTGTCAGCCTGATATTATTATCTTAGATATTATGCTACCTGGTGATGATGGTTTTGCGCTGTGTCAACGTATTCGGCAAACTTCTAGTGTTCCGATTATAATGTTAACGGCTAACTCTGATGAAATGGACCGTGTCCTTGGCTTAGAGATTGGTGCCGATGATTACATTGCTAAACCATTTAGCCCGCGTGAATTACTTGCTCGTATCAAAGCATTATTAAGGCGTACTAATTTTGCTAAAGAGTCCCTGAAAACACCAGAGAATAAGCGCTATGTAGCATTTGCAAATTGGACATTAGATACATTGCAACATAATTTAATCGATAAAAATGACAATGTAACTAGTTTGACTGGCGCGGATTTTCAACTATTAATGTTGTTTTTGACTCATCCTAATACTGCTATTTCGCGAGATCAAATTAGCCAAGCTCTGCATGGACGAGATGCATTTGCTAATGAACGGGGAATTGATGTGCATTTAAGTCGTTTGCGTCAATGTTTAGGCGATGATGCCAAAGCGCCTACGATGATCAAAACAGTACGTGGTGCGGGTTATGTCTTTATTGCTGAATTACATGACAATTAATTACAAGACTAAATGATGAATTATGCCCGCTTTATTTTTCGCTCACTAATTTCTCGGATGTTATTACTGACCATGTTTTCTGTGATTGTTGCACAAATATGTAGCAGTTATTTTTTGGTTCATCAATTTGCCGAAAGTGAAGAAAAAACTGTTTTGCTGAATGCGAATAATTTAGCTGAAAATGCATTAAGCACTATCTCCTTCTTTCAAAATTTGCCATTGCAATACCGACACTTAGTCCTACAACAGTTACGAGATTTAGGTGGAAGTCGCTTTTTTGTCTCTTTAAACAGTGAAAAAATAGAAGTTAATCCCATTGCTGATAGCATATTAAAAACGCGTGTTATTAATACGGTGCACGATGTATTAAGGCGTCGAATCGATGCAAAAAAGAAACTTGAAATCGAATTTTCTCATCCCGATGATCTCCATGTATTAAAAAATGATATTTTACTTAAGGATCTTCCTCCTTCGTGGGGAGCTTATTCGCTCATAATACCCACGGTCAAACCGCCTATTTTAGTACTGCAGATCGAGATTGCTGAACGTGAATGGTTATATTTAGCGGCTATTTTGCCCCCACCTTATCTGTTAATTGATAAATCAATTATTACTGCTGAGCAGCTTATCACACTGATATTTACTACTGCATTTGTACTTATTTTTATCTATTTGCTTTTTTACTGGCAAACCAAACCGCTTAAACAGCTTGCCAAGGCGGTTTCTGAAATGAGCATTGACCTTGAACAGGCGCCTCTTAAAGAAGAAGGTGCATCAGAGATTGTTGTTGCGACTCAAGCTTTTAATCGTATGCAGCAAAAATTACAGCGTTATATTGGTGATAGAGAAGTGTTATTTCGCTCTATTTCCCATGATCTTAAAACACCGATAACACGTTTACGACTACGTGCAGAATTACTTGATAATGAGCAACAAACAGAAGCATTTAATCATGATTTAGATGACTTAGAGATGCTAGTGAAAGGTGCGTTACAGACGGTAAAAGATACTGATATTCATGAAAACACTCAGCCCGTGAATATTGTTAAATTGTTAGAGCAAATCAGTAGTTCACAACCAGAACAAATTAAAATATTGGCACCGGATAATTGTGCTTTATATCGAGGTAAACCTTTGGCTTTAAAACGTTGTTTATCAAATTTGATTGATAATGGTGTTAAGTATGGCAATAGAGTTGAAGTGCTGGTGATCGATAGTAATGCAAATCTACAAATTGTTATTCAAGATAATGGTCCAGGTATACCGGCTGATGAGTTAGAGCGTATTTTTACACCGTACCGTCGCCTACATAATGATCAGGAAGGATATGGGTTGGGATTAGGGATTTCAAGAAATATTATTCATGCTCATAGCGGACAATTGCATTTACTTAATCGCCATAATGGCGGTTTGGAAGTGATTATTACCTTACCTCGGATTTATAAATCAGCATAGCTAAGCTGACTCTATGGAAATCGATATGCTAAAAAATAGTATGCTTATTCTTACTCTTGCTATGTCACAACCTGTTTTTGCAGCCTCTTTAGAAGTGCTCCATTGGTGGACTGCTGAAGGAGAGGTGCAATCACAGCTAATACTCAAAAAAGCATTAGCCGAAAAAGATATAAAATGGCAGAGTTTTGCCATCACCGGTGAGGGGGAGATAGTGCCTTACGCGTGTTACAAATGCGTTCATTATCGGGTACCCCCCCCGATGCAGCACAGATAAAAGGCCCTGATATCGGAGAGTGGGCAAAAGTGGGGATGTTGGAGAATATTGACACGTTAATAAACACTTCAAACTGGCCCAATATTATGCCTAAGGTGGTTAGAAATACCGTGACATTCGATGGAAATTATATGGCTGTTCCCATTAATGTACACCGGGTCAATTGGTTATGGTTAAATAAAAAAATATTCAAAGAGCTTAAACTAGCTATACCACAAACATGGGATGAATTTTTTACCGTAGCCGATAAAATTAAAGCCGCTGGTTATTTACCTTTAGCCCTAGGTGGAACTGCTTGGCAAGATGCGTTGATCTTTGAATCAATGGCTCTCTCTATTTTAGGGCCAGAAAAATACATTAAGGCCTTTGTTGACTTTGATGAATCCGTCTTGAATTCTCCTGAAATGGTTGTTGTATTTGAAAAATTCAAAGGGCTATCCGCTTATACAGATAAATCCATCGTAGATAAAGACTGGTATTATGCTAGTCAATTAATTGCAACGGATCAAGCGGCCATGCAATTTATGGGGGATTGGGCTAAAGGGATGTGGCAAGCTAAGGGGAAAACTGCGATGGTTGATTATCTCTGTGTAGATGTACCGGAAAGTAAGGGGCTCTATAGTTATAATATCGACAGTTTTGTGATGTTTGATAAATACGCTATTTTACCGAAAAATAATGTGCAAATTTTATTTTCAGAAATACTCTTATCTAAAAAATTTCAACTTGAATTCAACCTCAGTAAAGGTTCTATTCCTATTCGCAATGACATTGATATGAGCAATTTTGATCAATGTTCACAAAAATCCTACGCTGACTTTAAAAGTAGCACTTTAGTGCCTTCATTTACGCAAAACTTAGCAACAACAAGTCAAGTACAGCACATAATGATACAGATAATTAGTAATTACTTTAATGATCCCGATGCGCAAGCAGAAGAAACGGTTAGGTTACTTTCATTAGCTATTCATGCGATGCATTAATCCCTGCTCATCAGTATTTAACCTACATTAATGGCTAAAATAATAGATAGCGGTTTGCATTCAATTGTAATAGCTTGCTATTGCATTGCGGCACGCTTTTTAAAGCTATTTCTTTCATTATAAGATCTAGTTAGATTGAGTAATAGATGGGGGAATATAGTGTGATTCAAGTGGATTTGATCAATGGTAAAAAGACGCTAATAACAGAAGAGGGGGAAGTAGAAGTCTATTAGCGATGTTACTGCTGTTTATCCTTCTACTTTGAAAGGGCTAGTAATGACTAGCCCTTAATTATTGATTAACGAGACATGTATTGTTCCATGTCTGTTTTCAAGTTATCAGATTTAGTACCGAAGATAGCTTGAACACCGTTACCAGATACTACCACACCAGCAGCACCTAGTTTTTTAAGTTCAGCTTTATCAACTAGTTCAATATCTTTAACTGTAATACGTAGGCGAGTGATACATGCATCTAGATTTTCAATATTCGCTTTACCACCGAATGCAGCTGTTAGAAGAATAGCCATTTCAGTACTACCGACTTGCACTTCTTCTTCTGCTTCTTCGTCTTCACGACCAGGTGTTTTAAGGTTAAATTGAGCGATTACAACACGGAAAATAGTGTAGTAAATAGCCGCATAACAAAGACCAAGTGCAGGGAACCACCAGAATTTAACTGAATTACTAGATAAAACAACAAAGTCAATTAAACCGTGTGAGAATGACGTACCGTGTACCATTCCAAGCATATTTGTCATAAAGAATGCTGTACCAGCTAGTAAAGCATGGATTGCATATAACAAAGGCGCTACGAATAGGAAAGAGAATTCAATTGGCTCTGTAATACCTGTTAGGAAAGAAGTTAACGCGGCTGATGCCATGATACCCATTACTTTAACGCGGTTTTCTGGTTTAGCCGAATGTGCAATTGCGATAGCCGCAGCAGGTAGACCGTACATTTTAAACATGTAGCCACCAGCAAGTTGACCAAAACCATTACCTGCAGCACGAGTTGCTTCGTCAGCTGATAAGTAACAAGTTAAGATACCGTGTAGTTCTTTACCTGCAACGTTTGTACAACTACCCGCTTCAAAGAAGAAAGGTACATTCCAGATATGGTGTAAACCAAATGGAATTAAAGAACGCTCAACAATACCGTAGATAGTAAATGCAAGTTCAGGATTTTGATCTGCCGCCCAGTGAGAGAATGTTCCGATGACAGACCCAATTGGAGGCCAAACAATCGATAAAATCGCACCCATGATGATAGCACTAAGACCTGTCAAAATTGGAACAGCACGTTTACCCGCAAAGAAACCTAAATAGTCAGGTAGTTTGATTTGGAAGAAGCGATTAAACATATACGCCGCAATACCACCAGCGATGATACCGCCTAAGACACCAGTATCGGCACCCGGTGCAAGTACTTCAACTGTTTTCATCATGATGAAATAACCAACAGCCGCAGCAAGGCCAGCTACACCATCATTTTTAGTGAAACCTAGGGCAACACCAATGGCAAATAAAAGCGCCATATTACCAAATACTGCACCACCAGCCTGTTCCATTAATTGAGAAACAACTTCAGGTAGAAGGCTAAATTTAGCTGCACCAACACCCAGTAAAATACCGGCGATTGGCAGTACTGATACAGGAAGCATTAATGACTTCCCTACTTTTTGTAAACTTCCGAATAAATTCATGAACAACTCTCCATTAGGTTTATTTGTTCGTTGCGAGGTTAGTAACCAGGTTAACTAAATACTTATTTACCTTATTACTACTTAACATGAATAATAGTTAGATTGTTAATGTTAAGTAACATTTGAAGTAAGCAAATATCTAATATTTTTGTCTAAAATTGAATGTTTCTTCAATTCAAGTGAGACAAGTATATACAAGAAAAAATTATTTTTCGTGATGGAATCATCATATTTTTCGGTATGTTAGCCATGCTTACACTTGCTTACATAACTTGCAGTTGTGTTACGTTCTGTTACAAATATGGAGGGGTCTTGTTGCTTTATTTTTTATTATTTTATGATTGTTGTTGCTGGAGTTGATTTAATTTGTAACAAATAAATTGCTAACCATGCATAATTTTAATCATTCGAATGGTTAGCAATGATAATTTTAACCTCGGATAACACTGACTCTAAATTTTTTGCCCTTAAGTTTACCTTCACTTAGTTTTTTAAAAGCAATTTTAACGCACTCTCTTTGTACTGCGACATAAGCCCAGTTGTCTGAAATTTGTATTTTACCTACTTGCTCTCCCATTATTCCATCCTGTCCAGTTAATGCACCAACAATATCACCAGGACGAATCTTCTGTTTTTTCCCTCCTTCAATGCGTAAAGTGATCATGCTTGATTGTAATGGTGCATTATCTAAAATGTCATATTCAGGTAGCTTTTCGCTACAGATATTACGGTCTAGTTCATCTTCTAACAGCGCGATACGATGATTATCCTTGTGATCATAAAATGAAAATGCGAGACCTTTGCTGCCAGCGCGACCTGTACGTCCTACTCGATGTACGTGTACTTCTTGATCATGGGCAATATGATAATTAAATACAGCACTGAGATTGTCAATGTCAAGTCCTCGTGCAGCCACATCTGTTGCTACGAGTATGCAAGCACTTTTGTTAGCAAAGCGAATCAAGGCTTGATCTCTATCTTTTTGCTCTAAATCGCCATGTAATGCGATAGCGCTAAAACCGCGATTGATAAGTTCATTAGTTACTTCTTGGACTTCTCGTTTAGTGTTACAAAAAACAACCGAAGAATCTGGTTGGTATTGTTGTAATAACAGGCGTAGAGCAACCATACGCTGCTCACTGTCCTCTACTTTGTAAAACAATTGTTTAATCGTACTGTTATCATGATGGGATTCCACCTTAATCGTAATCGGATCAAGTAAAATATTTTTAGCAATATTTTTAATTTGCTCAGGAAATGTTGCACTGAATAGTAATGTTTGGCGAACTTTGGGTATCTGCGCAATGATGTTATCAATGGCGTCCTGAAAGCCCATATCTAGCATCCGATCCGCTTCATCTAAGACGAGGATTTCTAAGTCATCTAATTGTAAGGTGCCTTTGCGTAAATGATCTTCAATTCTTCCTGGTGTGCCGACAATAATATGTGCACCATGTTCCAACGAACCAATTTGAGGGCCAAAAGGAACACCTCCGCAGAGTGTTAATACTTTTATATTATGGATAGTACGCGCCAACATACGCATCTCTTTGGCCACTTGGTCAGCTAATTCTCGAGTCGGGCATAAAATTAAGCTTTGAATACGGAAACGTTTTACATTAAGTTTTTGTAATACGCCTAAACCGAAGGCGGCAGTTTTTCCTGAGCCTGTTTTTCCCTGTGCAATAATATCCTTACCCGCTAGTACATCGGGTAAGCTTTGTGCTTGAATCTCTGTCATAGAATGGTAGCCAAGGGATTCTAGGTTTTTTAATAGGTCTGTATTAAGTGCTACAGTTGAAAAAGGTTTTAAGCTCAAAATGGTGTTCCTGTTGTTAAGCGTATAAAAAGTGGACACTATACGCTGTTGTGATATGTATCACAAAGTGGTTTCTGTTGGTGACTAAAAATAAGCAATATAACGGCGCATGAAAGCAATGGGAATGAGCAACAATATCATTATTCCCGTTGATCCCGATGAACTACTGCCCTCTGAACTAACCGCTAAAAATGTACCAGAAAGTTGAGTTGTTAATGTTGTTGAGTCTGGGATATTTGAATTGATAGTAATCGTTGCTTTATGGCTACCTTGCTCCATTGGCGTATAGTTTACGGTGATTTGGCAAGTTGAATTTGCTTCAATGAGATTGCATGAACTTGCATTAATGTTAAAATATTCAGAACCTGTTAACTCATAAGTGAATGTCGCTACACTGTCTGAGTTATTGCTAATTGTTATTTGTTGATTGGCACTGCTATTGGCATTGTAGAGTACAAATTGTAATCCTGTTGTGGCTGAAAATGTTTTTGTCGTTGTTGCTATCCAATTTTTATATAAAGAAATGCGCGTATATACACCAGGATAATTTGTTAATGCACAACCATATCCCCAACTGACAATACCTATTTGTTGCCATCCTAAATTACTATTAACTAATAATGGGCCGCCACTGTCTCCAGTACATGTATCTTGTCCTCCTTCTGGTGTCGATGCGCATAACATTTGTGGTTTATAATTGCTTCCTAATTGTTGTGAGCAGGTGCTATCTCTATAAAGTTCTAATTCCACTTGTTGTAGTATGTTGGGATAGCTAGGAGATGTTGGCTGATTCGGATCATAGCTGACAGTGGAGCCCCAGCCCATTGCAGTCACCGGAAAGTTTAATGAAATGAGGGATGTTGTTGATTCGGTGTCGATGATATCCATGATGGGGGTATCATTGCCAACGGCCGTAGCCAATTTTAGCAGGGCAATGTCATTGACCAAGCTTTCATTATTGAAATCAGGATGAGCGATGATTTGTATGAGCTCAGTAGCGGGGGTCACTGGCGAGGAATTAAGGTCATATTCACCAATCGTTGCAACGATATCATTAACGTTAAAGAGATTATCATTATTATCAAATACACAATGTGCAGCAGTGACCACCCATTGAGGAGCAATCAACGAACCACCACAAAAATGTTGGCCCCTAAAGCGATTTACTTTTATGCTTACCATTGTTGGCCATTCAAATGGATCGCTGTCGGCACCACCCACAATACGCGGATTGATAGATGACGTGATTACTTCTGCTGCTATAGCGTTAGATAAAGTACAGTACTGTAAAATGATCAGGGTAAAATATAAAAGTAATTTATTCATTGAGTATCCTTACCGTTAATGACAAGCGTTTAAAATTTTCTGTTCACTATATTTTGTGGTTATCTGTAATTATCGTCGTTTAAATTTTTGTTTTCTTGATTTTTTCTTTTCAAGTTCATTTTCTGCTTTTTCTAACAATATTTTTTCTACTTCTCTTTTTTCTATAATGGCGATATCCGGTGTTTCAATACTAATCGCCCCTAAAGCACCTGCACGGAGCTCATTTAATAGAATAGTAGATACTTTGTAGATGTCGAAATGCCCACCTGCACGTAAACAGCCGCGGCGTAATGCAATTGCTTCCATTAGCTCATGGTCCGTTTTTGGTAACGTGTCTAATTCGTAACGCGCTTGTAAACGATCTGGATAGTGTTCGAGTAGATACTCAGCCGCATAGTAAGCGATGTCTTCATATTCAACCGCCGTATTTTTTATCGCACCTGTAACCGCTAGGCGATAACCAGAATTCACATTTTCAATATTTGGCCATAAAAACCCAGGTGTATCGGAAAGCATAATGCCACTGGGTAAACGAATACGCTGCTGAACTTTAGTGACTGCGGGTTCATTGCCTGTTTTCGCAATAATTCTGTCTGCTAAAATATTGATAATCGTTGATTTACCGACATTGGGAATGCCCATGATCATTGCCCGAATTTGCTTATCTTGGCCTAATCGATTAGGTAACATTTGTTCACATAATTTTGTTATTTGATGAACTTGTTCCGGTTTATTCGTCGTGATGGCCAATGCCCTAATTCCTTGTTCTTGCTCGAGATAGGTGATCCACTGTGCGGTAATTTCTGGATCGGCTAAATCCGATTTATTAAGTACTTTTATGCATGGCGTTTTTTCACGAATATGGGATATTAGTGGATTTTCACTGCTATAGGGGATGCGAGCATCAACCACCTCAATGATAATATCTACCTGCGGCAAGACCTCTTTTATCTCTTTGTGTGCCTTGTGCATGTGTCCGGGAAACCAGTTTATTTTTGTTCTGCTCATTTATTATTAAGCCTTTATATATCTTAGCTTTCTTATTGAGTACGTTATTAGTACCGTAGTCCGCTAATATCATGATTAAAATAGTACGATAGGTGCTAGTCTAACTGATAGTTTAGAGGTTATATACCCATTTTACCTCCAGATGCTTTGTCAGGCGCTAGCTCGGATATCTGAGCAATATGTAACATGAGGTAATTGTTATTTACTTTTCGTATGCAACACCTAGGGTTGCTTTTGAAGCTAACTTTGAATCTTGAAGTAGTGTGGGTATATGCCCATCACGATTAAATTAGTGAGTATATAAGAGAAATTGAAATTGCAGGCTTTACATTCGTTATGATAAGCCTGCTTTAGGTCAGTCGTTAGTAAAATTATTCCCCTTTTTCAGGTGTCAAAATAGTTAATCGGGCTATTTTTTTGCAAAGCTATAAGTACGATAACCGCCAATCAAGTTACGCGCTCTAAAGCCATTATTAACAAGTTGACGATAAGCTACATTACCGCGTAAACCGACCTGACAATAAATGATTATCTCTTTATCTTTGGGTAACTCATCCATACGTTGACGCAAGCTATCGACAGGAATATTAATCGCACCTTTTAGGTAACCTACATTTTTTAACTCTTCAGGATTACGTACATCAAGGAGAATTTGATCATCGGTTAAGCTATCAATTTGATCAAAATGAATCGGCATAAGGTCGCCTTTCATTACGTTGTTTGCTACAAATGCCGCTTGATTGATGACATCTTTGGCGCTGCCATAGGGGGGGGCATAGGTGAGTTCAATGTGTTGCAGTTGCTCTATCGTCATTCCGGCACGCTGCGCAACCGCTAATATATCAATGCGTTTATCAACACCGTCTTTACCTGCTGCCTGTGCGCCTAAAATTTTTCCATTATTCGGATCAAATAATATTTTTAATGAAACGATTTCTGAGCCCGGATAGTAGCTAGCATGGCTTGCTGTATGTACATAGACTTTTTCATAGGAAACATTCGCACGTTTTAGCTGTTTTTCATTTTTCCCCGTTGCCGCGACCGCTAAATCAAATATTTTGCAAATCGCAGTACCCTGTGTGCCCTGGTAGGATTCATTGCGTCCTAACATGTTATCTGCAGCCATCCGTCCTTGACGGTTAGCTGGGCCAGCAAGTGGAACTATTGTTGGGTTTCCCGTAACAAAGTCTTGTTCTTCAATGGCGTCACCCACAGCGTAGATAAATGGATCGCTTGTTTGCATATTTTCATTTGTGTAAATCCCGCCAAGTTCTCCAATTTTAAGATCTGCATCAACAGCTAATTTTATGTCAGGGCGTACACCAATTGCCATGATTAAAATATCCGTTTTTAATACATCCCCATTGCTCAATGATAGATTTAGATGGCCATTGATATGCTGATGGCTTATATCTTCGCCAGCGCTAATGCTAGCCATATGGGTTTCTGCCACATATTCGACCGCAGATAACGCAACACCGAGACGTAAATCGATCCCATGGCTGCATATTTCAGCATGGGCAAAGCCTGCCATCTCTTTATCAACGGGTGCCATGACTTGATCGGACAGCTCTAGTAGTGTGGTGTTTATCCCTTTTTGATGGAATGCTTCCATCATTTCCAGACCAATGAAACCGCCTCCGACAACGGTGGCATGTTCGACATTATTGGTTGCTATTGTCTGAATAATATTATCCATATCAGGAATATTACGTAAAGAGTGAGTTAATGGATTATTGACCCCGGGGATGGGGGGGACAATCGGGCTAGCACCGGGGCTGAGTAGTAATAAATCGTAACTTTCAGCGTATTCACTATTATCGATTAAATTTCTAATATTGATCGTTTTTTGTTCTCGATTAATACTGAGCACTTCGTTCATGACGCGAACATCGACATTAAAACGCGCCAAGAAACTATCCGGTGTTTGCAGTAGTAGTTTGTTACGATTTTCAATGTCACCACCGATATGGTAAGGCAAACCGCAATTAGCAAAGGAGACAAAAGGGCCTCTTTCAAACATTATAATTTCTGCATTTTCACTTAAACGCCGCGCACGCGCAGCTGCTGATGCGCCACCGGCAACGCCACCAATAATCACAATTTTAGTCATGAAACACTCCAATAATTTTTATAGAATACCTATTTTAAACCTAATTTTTTTAACATCATTACTGCAGGACAAAAGCCAGTAAAAGCACTCTGAATAAGATTAAAGCCAATGAAAACAGTAAACCAAACAAAATTTGGGTGAACGAATGCCGTTAAAATTACCGATAGCAATATCATACAGCCTGCTATTACTCTTACGCCATTATCAATACTCATAATATACTCCTTTAGAGGTGTTTTGTTTTGGTACTATAATAACCTTTATTAGAAAAGTCTAATGTTTTGTTTTTCTAGTTTAGGTTTTTCTAAATTAAATCTTGACTAATGTTTAGCTATTAGTAAAATTTAAACAAATCATAAACTAATTATAGAGGTAATTATGGAACTTCATGATATGAAATCTAAGGCGATGGAAGTCTCTAAATTGCTAAAAACGATGGCTCATCCAGAAAAGGCTGATGGTACTTTGTCAATTGGTTGATGGAGAAGTAGGAGCTGGCCAATTACAAGAGGGGTCAACCCTCAGCCAATCTGCATTTTCACAACATTTGATGGTATTAAAAAAGCATGGTTTAGTTAAGGTTCGCAAAGAATCGCAGTCCGTTTTCTATTCTTTGGCTGATCCTCGAGTGAAGGAGTTGTTTTCGAGTTTTTATACGATTTTTTGTAAATGAGTACAAATATGAATTTCAATATTCCCTGGGAATCCTTTATTGGTGGTGCATTACTTGGTTTATCGGCTGCTGTTTTAATGCTTTTTAGCGGTAAAGTTGCAGGCATAAGCGGCGTGATTGGTGGATTGTTAAAACCGCAACAACATGATTCGAGTTGGCGCATCGCTTTTTTATGTGGCATGGCGATTAGTTTTGTCGTTGTGGCTCCTTTCGGTTTTTCACTTCCTGATATCAGCCACACTAATATTATCGTCATGTGCCTTGGAGGTTTGCTTGTTGGCTTCGGCTCTCGTCTCGGAAATGGTTGTACAAGTGGTCACGGAATCATTGGTTTGGGGCGTTTTTCCAAGCGTTCTATATATGCAACCAGTACCTTTATGGCATCTGCGATGATAGTCGTTTTTTTACGTAAACAATTTGGAGTCTTGTGATGCCAATATCTACACGTTCATCAGTAAAAACAGTGAGAATACTAGCAGCACTGATTGCTGGACTGCTTTTTGGCTGTGGGATGATCGTTTCTGGTATGGTTGATCCCCATAATGTCATTGCATTTTTAAATATCACGGGCAATTGGGATCCGAGTCTTGCTTTCGTGATGGGCGGGGCTCTTGCTGTTTTTACACCATGTTACCACTTCATTATTAAAAAACGTTGTGTAGCTGTGAATGGTGATAAATTTTCTTGGATGAGTAATACAAAGGTTGATGGAACGTTATTGTCTGGAGCAATGTTTTTTGGCATTGGTTGGGGGGTAGCGGGAATTTGCCCCGGACCTGCCATGGCGAGTATCGGGAATTATATTATATTGTATTTTATTTTGAGTATGGTCGTTGGGATGGTACTCGCTAATCTATACTTGTCAGGACGCGTTCCTTTACCTATTGTTGGGTATAGAAATAATGTTTGTGCAGTAAAATCTAATTAACATTTAACCTAAGTAGAGGTTTACATGGAGAAGCCATTAGCTAAAGGATTAGTCGCGAGGGTGATGAATAGTTTTTTGCCTCCTATTCTTATCCTACTGACATTGATTATTGGCGGCTTTTCTCTGTGGTTAACACCGAAGGAAGAAGATCCGCAAATTGTTGTTCCTATGGCCGATGTATTGATCGAAGCTCCTGGGTTAAGCGCAAAACAGATTGAAAAACAGATAACCGAGCCACTTGAAAAACTCGTTAGCGCAATAGATGGTGTTGAATATGTTTATTCATCATCTCAGGAAGGAAATGCACAGATCACCGTGCGCTATTTTGTAGGCGAGGGCCGAGAAAGCGCATTAGTAAAGCTTTACAATAAACTTTATTCTAATCAGGATTTAATCCCGCCATCGGTACAAAATTGGATTGTTAAACCCGTTGAAATTGATGATGTCCCGATTGTTGTTGCTGCATTATATTCAACTAACCCTACGGAAATATCTGCCTATCAATTGCGTCGCATTGCAGAACAAGCAACACAAGGACTTAAGGCGCTCGAATATACAAATAGTGTCAATATTATCGGTGGACAACCCCGGAATATAGAAATTACATTTGATAGCAGTGCCATGGCTAGCCGTAAAACAACGATTGCTGATGTGCAACGAGCCGTTCAATTAACCAATAGTAAACAAAATGCAGGTACGATACATGTAAATGGCCTGCGTTATGAACTTGAATCAGGCCTATTTTTTAGCAAGGCGAGTGAATTAAATAATTTAGTCGTTAATGTTGTTAATGGTAAGGCTGTTTATTTGCAAGATATTGCCACTATCATTGATGCACCAACAGAGCCTCACAGCGACACCTGGATCCGTTATGGTAGCGCTGAACGAAGTGCATCAGATCCATTACCAGCCGTGTTTATTTCAGTTGCGAAGCAAAAAGGCGCCAATGCGGTTGATGTGGCAGAAAGTGTATTACGAGAACTCGATGAATTAAAACAGAGTCAGTTTCCTGATGTTGTCGAAGTCGATATCATCAGAAATTATGGGCAGACAGCCGCTAACAAAGTATCTAATTTAGTTTCAAGTTTAGCTATTTCAATATTAACCGTTGTCGTATTTATTGGGCTGTTTTTAAACTGGCGCAGTGCACTCGTAGTCGGCATTGCCATTCCAATTAGTTATGGTGCAGCATTAGGCTTAGATTTAGCCTTTGGCTATTCCATTAACCGGGTAACACTATTTGCGTTGATTCTATCACTTGGCTTAATTGTTGATGATCCTATCGCCAGCATTGATAATATTGAACGTTACTTAAAGCGTCATGATTTATCGCGCACCAAGGCAATCGTATTAGCAATGGCTGAAATCCGTAGTGCACTGTTAATGTCCACAGTTGCGATTGTCATTGTTTTTACACCTATGTTTTTTATCACCGGGATGATGGGCCCCTATATGGCCCCTTTAGCCTTTAATGTTCCGATCAGTGTCATGTTTAGTACCTTTGTCGCATTTATGATCACGCCTTGGCTAGCTAAAAAAATTCTTAGTAAAGCAGAGCAAGAGGGGGCATATGAGGTTGAATCTACTTTGCTATATAAAGGTTATAAAAGATTATTAATGCCGATGTTAACGAGTAAGGCGCGCAGTTGGGGGTTCTTAGTGCTAGTCGCTTGTATATTTGTTATTGCAGCTTTACTGCCTGTATTACGTTATGTGCCATTAAAATTATTACCTTACGATAATAAGAATGAGTTCCAACTTGTTTTAAATATGGCTGAAAATGCAAGCTTTGTAGACACTTCTAATGTCCTACGCGGTTTTTCCGACTATTTAGTGCGTGTTCCTGAGGTGGTTTCTGTTTCTGCCTTTGCTGGACTAGCATCGCCAATGGATTTCAATGGCATGGTACGCCACTATTTTATGCGTAATCTACCACATCAAGGTGAATTACGAATTGTATTGGCTCAAAAGAATCGTCGTAGTCAGCAATCTCATGAAATAGTTACCCGTTTACGGCGAGATTTAGAGAGTATCGCTACGCAATATAACGCAGATATTCAACTGGTTGAAGTACCACCTGGCCCCCCTGTGATGGCAACGATCAGTGCGGAGGTTTATGGTGAAGAGACAACACCCTATAATAAATTGCAGGAACAAGCGAAAGTAATCGCAGCGCGACTTGCTAGAAATGAATTTGTTAGTGAAGTGGATACATCAATTCAAGGTGATTATCAAGCTTGGCAATTTATTGTTGACAGTGAAAAGGCGGCTCTTTCGGGAATATCAATTAAAGATATCAATGCCACCATCATGGCCGCCAATAAAGGTTTAGTGATTGGCTATTTGCAAGCAGAACGGGAAATAAATCCATTACCAATCACGATTCACTTACCAAGTAATGAACGAGATAAATTAGATAAAATTCTCTCTTTATATGTACGCGGTCAAGCTGGTATCAGCAAACAAGAAATACAAGGAGCGCTGTTTGATGCACCACAGCCCCTAGTGCAAATTTCAGAATTGGGTGCGTTTAGAAAAAGAAGTGTTCAACAGCCTATTTTTCATAAAAATCTTAAACCTGTCGTTTATATTTACGCTGAGCCAATTGGTCTCGTTCCTGGTGAAGTAATTGCCGACGTTATTGCCGATGAAAATGCCCCCTCATCTACTACAGCTGTACCATTTTCTGATAGAAGCTATATTAACAATGGTGCTGGCGATGGGTGGCAAGTGAACAGCGATATTACCGTTATTTGGAGCGGAGAAGGGGAATGGAAAATTACCATTGATGTATTCCGTGATTTAGGGATTGCCTATGGTGCGGCTTTACTGGGGGTCTTCATCATTATGTTAGTGCAAACAGGCTTGCCTGCTGTATCAGGTATCATAATGCTCGCCATTCCATTGACGGTGATCGGTATTATGCCTGGCTTCTGGCTATTAAATAGTTTCTCAGCAGAGATAGAAGGGTACCCGAATCCAGTATTGTTCACCGCAACGGCTATGATAGGTATGATTGCACTTGCTGGGATCGTGGTACGTAATTCTCTAGTTTTGATTGAATTTATCCAACAATCATTACAACAGGGAAAAGATCTACAAAGTGCCTTGATTGAATCTGGTGCGGTACGTATGCGCCCTATTTTGTTAACAGCAGGCACAACGTTATTAGGCAATATTGTTATTACATTAGATCCCATTTTTAATGGATTAGCTTGGGCAATTATTTTTGGGATCACTGCATCAACCGTATTTACACTATTGGTTGTACCTATTGTCTATAATCTTGCCTATAAAGATGTTGAAGGCCATGGCTTGCCACAAATAACGGAGGAAGGCGCATGAAATATTCAAAAACTATATTAGCAGCAGGGCTGTTTTTAATATTGGCACTGTTATTCCTCTACATGGCGGGTTTTTTTACCACTAAATTAGCACAGCAGCAACACGAAGAGGTAAATGATATAGCTAATCTGGTGACGATTAAACTCGCAACGAGAAATATAACTAATGAACGGCAGTTTGTAGCTATTGTAAATGCACAACAAAAAGCGATTCTTTCTTCGAGAATAACCGCAAAAATTGCTGAGGTATTAGTTGATGTGGGCGATAAGGTTGAACAAGGTGATATATTAATACGTTTAGAAGGTGCTGCTCTCAACGCGATAGTACGTCAAACAGAACAGGCTTTGTCATCAGCACAAGCGCAACTAAATGTTGCGCGTAAAGAATTTCTACGTGCGCAGCAGTTATTAAATAAAAAGTTAATTTCACAAGCACAATTTGATCAGGTCGAGTCTCAATTTAAAACGCAAAGTGCAAACTTTAAAAGTGCTAAGGCTTCTTTAGAGGAGGCTGAAACAACCTATGGCTATAGTTTAATTACCGCACCATTCTCTGGGGTAATAGATACGCGATCAATTTATGTTGGCGATACAGCAGTTCCTGGAATGGCTCTGCTTAGTCTATACAATCCACAAACCCTTCAATTACAAGCAAATATATCAGAATCATTAATTAATAAAGCAATGTTAAATAAAGTATTGCGCTATGAAATCCCAACCTTTGCAATAAAAGGGGAAGGGCAAGTCGTGACAGTTTCTCCTGCAACGGATAATAGTTCACATAGTTTTATTGTTAAAATAGCATTGAACCATCTAGATCAAGTTTTTCCTGGGAGTTATGGAAAAGTGTGGGTAGAAACCGACACCGATAATATTATCACTGTACCTGATGAAGCTATTTATAAGATTGGGCAAATTGATTATGTCAAGGTACTAGAAAATGAAAAAATACAAACTAAATTAGTGCAACTTGGAGAAGATAATAGAATACGTAAAGGATTAAAAGATGGCGATTTAGTCATTCTTAATCCGCTTAATCATCAACAACAAGTGTTGAAATAAAAATAGAAAACCATTTTTGAATGGTTTTTAGTCAAAGAACAGTGATTTTGTATGTTAAATATACAAACAGATTCGTGTTTGAATAAACTTGTCCATAAACACTTGCCAATGTGATCGAAATCCCTATAATGCGCATCCACAGACACGGGGCGTAACGCAAGTTAGCCGCCAGGGTTTAGAATAAAAGAAACGCATTTATCGCTTCGTAAGAAATGTAAAATAAGACGTTGACATTGTTCGAAAGGCGCGTAATATACGCACCTCGCCGCAAGGCAGCTCTTTAACAATTTAATCAAACAATCTGTGTGGGCACTTATTGTTGATGTGATTTCAAATAATCAAAAAGTAACGCTTCTGCTTGCAGAAAGTTACACCTAACTTGTTTAGGTAACATCAATAGAAGTGACACACGAATTAATTCATTTACATTGAAAGATTTATCTTTCAATGATTAACAGGCCAAATATTTATATTTGGTGGTTAATTCAGAAAAAAAAAAGAACGTAAGTTCTTTAGTTTTAGTCAGTAATATTGAGTCGTATCGAAAGATACAAATTAAACTTTAAATTGAAGAGTTTGATCATGGCTCAGATTGAACGCTGGCGGCAGGCTTAACACATGCAAGTCGAACGGTAACAGAGAATAGCTTGCTATTTTGCTGACGAGTGGCGGACGGGTGAGTAATGCTTGGGAATTTACCTTGTTGTGGGGGACAACAGTTGGAAACGACTGCTAATACCGCATAATGTCTTTTGACCAAAGGTGGCCTCTATTTATAAGCTATCGCGACAAGATGAGCCCAAGTGGGATTAGCTAGTTGGTAGGGTAAAGGCCTACCAAGGCGACGATCCCTAGCTGGTCTTAGAGGATGACCAGCCACACTGGAACTGAGACACGGTCCAGACTCCTACGGGAGGCAGCAGTGGGGAATATTGCACAATGGGGGAAACCCTGATGCAGCCATGCCGCGTGTGTGAAGAAGGCTTTCGGGTTGTAAAGCACTTTCAGCGAGGAGGAAAGGGTGCAGGCTAATACCCTGTATCTGTGACGTTACTCGCAGAAGAAGCACCGGCTAACTCCGTGCCAGCAGCCGCGGTAATACGGAGGGTGCGAGCGTTAATCGGAATTACTGGGCGTAAAGCGCGCGTAGGTGGTTAATTAAGTCAGATGTGAAAGCCCAGGGCTCAACCTTGGAACTGCATTTGAAACTGGTTAACTAGAGTTTTGTAGAGGGTGGTAGAATTTCAGGTGTAGCGGTGAAATGCGTAGAGATCTGAAGGAATACCAGTGGCGAAGGCGGCCACCTGGACAGAGACTGACACTGAGGCGCGAAGGCGTGGGGAGCAAACGGGATTAGATACCCCGGTAGTCCACGCAGTAAACGATGTCTATTAGAAGTTTGTGGCTATATGCCGTGGGTTTCAAAGCTAACGCATTAAATAGACCGCCTGGGGAGTACGGCCGCAAGGTTAAAACTCAAATGAATTGACGGGGGCCCGCACAAGCGGTGGAGCATGTGGTTTAATTCGATGCAACGCGAAGAACCTTACCATCCCTTGACATCCAGAGAATCACCAAGAGATTGATGAGTGCCTTCGGGAGCTCTGAGACAGGTGCTGCATGGCTGTCGTCAGCTCGTGTTGTGAAATGTTGGGTTAAGTCCCGCAACGAGCGCAACCCCTATCCTTATTTGCCAGCGGGTCATGCCGGGAACTCTAGGGAGACTGCCGGTGATAAACCGGAGGAAGGTGGGGACGACGTCAAGTCATCATGGCCCTTACGGGATGGGCTACACACGTGCTACAATGGCAAATACAAAGGGTTGCTAACCTGCGAGGGTATGCGAATCTCATAAAGTTTGTCGTAGTCCGGATCGGAGTCTGCAACTCGACTCCGTGAAGTTGGAATCGCTAGTAATCGTGGATCAGAATGCCACGGTGAATACGTTCCCGGGCCTTGTACACACCGCCCGTCACACCATGGGAGTGGGCTGCACCAGAAGTCATTAGCTTAACCTTCGGGATGGCGATGACCACGGTGTGGTTCATGACTGGGGTGAAGTCGTAACAAGGTAGCCCTAGGGGAACCTGGGGCTGGATCACCTCCTTACGTAAAGAAATTCACAATAATGAGTGTTCACACAGATTGTTTGATTAGAATGATAAAGACGTATGACAGGCCGTTATTGGGTCTGTAGCTCAGTTGGTTAGAGCGCACCCCTGATAAGGGTGACAGGCAGTTCAAATCTGCCCAGACCCACCAATTTCTTGTAAGTTTACTTGAAATTGTGAACAATCTGTTTATACAAACCATGTTGGGGCTATAGCTCAGCTGGGAGAGCGCCTGCCTTGCACGCAGGAGGTTTTATCCCGCTTAGCTCCACCACTTACATTAGTAAGTGTACCAACATGAACCTCTTTTAGAGGGAGAGGCTTAAGATAAGTTAGATAATTTATCTTAAGCTTTTTTTTACGAAAAGTTTGCTCTTTAACAATTAGGAAAGCTGATAAAGTTCTGTTTGAACGTATCGATATAGATATCAATATGTTTAAACGAAACGAAATTGTTCTCAATGATTAATTTATTAATCATTGTAATCAAGCAAAAATAAAAAGTTCATTTTTCACGTAGTGAAATGTGAACAGTACGTATCTACTCAATCATATGATTGATAGGTGCACGAAAAACGAATGTTGTTTTTTGTATTGTAAAATATGAGAAATCGCAAGCGTCTTGGAAACGACATACAAAACAAAAATCAGTATTAAGTAGTGATGCCAAATGGTGTTGCCCACTCAGACATTGACAAAAAGACGTCAATCTCTTGTTGGGAACAATACCTAAAACGCGTCACTGCGTGACACTTTCTTAGGTGTTGTATGGTTAAGTGAATAAGCGTGCACGGTGGATGCCTAGGCAATTAGAGGCGATGAAGGACGTGGTAATCTGCGATAAGTCCAGGGGAGTTGATAACAAGCGTTATATCCTGGAATTTCCGAATGGGGCAACCCGGCACTTAGTGTCATCGTTAAGTGAATACATAGCTTAACGAAGCGAACGAGGGGAACTGAAACATCTAAGTACCCTTAGGAAAAGAAATCAACCGAGATTCCGAAAGTAGCGGCGAGCGAAATTGGAACAGCCCTTAAGCTGTTTAGAAGTTAGTAGAATGGTCTGGAAAGTCCGACGATACAGGGTGATAGTCCCGTATATGACAACTTCTTTACAGTGAAAACGAGTAAGACGGGACACGAGAAATCCTGTTTGAATATGGGGGGACCATCCTCCAAGGCTAAATACTCCTAATTGACCGATAGTGAACCAGTACCGTGAGGGAAAGGCGAAAAGAACCCCTGTGAGGGAAGTGAAATAGAACCTGAAACCGTGTACGTACAAGCAGTAGGAGCCGACTTAGTTCGGTGACTGCGTACCTTTTGTATAATGGGTCAACGACTTAATTTCAGTAGCAAGGTTAACCGTATAGGGGAGCCGTAGGGAAACCGAGTCTTAACTGGGCGAATAGTTGCTGGGATTAGACCCGAAACTTGGTAATCTAGCCATGAGCAGGTTGAAGGTTGAGTAACATCAACTGGAGGACCGAACCCACTAATGTTGAAAAATTAGGGGATGACTTGTGGCTGGGGGTGAAAGGCCAATCAAACCAAGAGATAGCTGGTTCTCCTCGAAAGCTATTTAGGTAGCGCCTCGTGTATCACTGTTGGGGGTAGAGCACTGTTTGGGCTAGGGGGTCATCCCGACTTACCAACCCCATGCAAACTCCGAATACCAACAAGTGCAATCACGGGAGACACACGGCGGGTGCTAACGTCCGTCGTGGAAAGGGAAACAACCCAGACCGCCAGCTAAGGTCCCAAAGTATATGTTAAGTGGGAAACGATGTGGGAAGGCTTAGACAGCTAGGAAGTTGGCTTAGAAGCAGCCATCTTTTAAAGAAAGCGTAATAGCTCACTAGTCGAGTCGGCCTGCGCGGAAGATTTAACGGGGCTAAACATATCACCGAAGCTGCGGATGCTTATTTATAGGCATGGTAGAGGAGCGTTCTGTAAGCCGTCGAAGGGAAAGCTGTAAGGCATCCTGGAGGTATCAGAAGTGCGAATGTTGACATGAGTAACGATAAGGGGGGTGAAAAACCTCCCCGCCGGAAGACCAAGGGTTCCTGTCCAACGTTAATCGGGGCAGGGTGAGTCGACCCCTAAGGCGAGGCCGAAAGGCGTAGTCGATGGGAAACGGGTTAATATTCCCGTACCCTTATATTTTGCGATGGGAGGACGGAGAAGGCTAGGTGGGCCTGGCGATGGTTGTCCAGGTTCAAGTATGTAGGTGGAAGACTTAGGTAAATCCGGGTTTTCTTAACACTGAGATACGATGTCGAGTCACTAAGGTGATGAAGTCATTGATGCCATGCTTCCAGGAAAAGTCTCTAAGCTTCAGAAATATAAGGATCGTACCCCAAACCGACACAGGTGGTCAGGTAGAGAATACCAAGGCGCTTGAGAGAACTCGGGTGAAGGAACTAGGCAAAATGGTACCGTAACTTCGGGAGAAGGTACGCCGCTGACGGTGAAGTCCCTTGCGGATGGAGCTATTGGCGGCCGAAGATACCAGATGGCTGCAACTGTTTATTAAAAACACAGCACTGTGCTAAATCGCAAGATGACGTATACGGTGTGACGCCTGCCCGGTGCCGGAAGGTTAATTGATGGGGTTAGACTTAGGTCGAAGCTCTTGATCGAAGCCCCGGTAAACGGCGGCCGTAACTATAACGGTCCTAAGGTAGCGAAATTCCTTGTCGGGTAAGTTCCGACCTGCACGAATGGCGTAATGATGGCCATGCTGTCTCCACCCGAGACTCAGTGAAGTTGAAATCGCTGTGAAGATGCAGTGTACCCGCGGCTAGACGGAAAGACCCCGTGAACCTTTACTACAGCTTAGCAGTGAACTTAGAGCCTACATGTGTAGGATAGGTGGGAGGCTATGAAGCGTTGTCGCCAGATGACGTGGAGCCAACCTTGAAATACCACCCTTGTATGTTTTGAGTTCTAACCATGGCCCCTGAATCGGGGTTTGGGACATTGTTTGGTGGGTAGTTTGACTGGGGCGGTCTCCTCCCAAAGAGTAACGGAGGAGTACGAAGGTTGGCTAATCACGGTCGGACATCGTGAGGTTAGTACAATGGTATAAGCCAGCTTAACTGCGAGACAGACACGTCGAGCAGGTACGAAAGTAGGTCATAGTGATCCGGTGGTTCTGAATGGAAGGGCCATCGCTCAACGGATAAAAGGTACTCCGGGGATAACAGGCTGATACCGCCCAAGAGTTCATATCGACGGCGGTGTTTGGCACCTCGATGTCGGCTCATCACATCCTGGGGCTGAAGTCGGTCCCAAGGGTATGGCTGTTCGCCATTTAAAGTGGTACGCGAGCTGGGTTTAGAACGTCGTGAGACAGTTCGGTCCCTATCTCCGTGGGCGTTTGAGAATTGAGAGGAGCTGCTCCTAGTACGAGAGGACCGGAGTGGACGAACCGCTGGTGTTTGGGTTGTCATGCCAATGGCATTGCCCAGTAGCTACGTTCGGAATCGATAACCGCTGAAAGCATCTAAGCGGGAAGCGAGCCTCAAGATGAGTTCTCACTGGGACTTTAAGTCCCCTAAAGGGCCGTTGGAGACTACAACGTTGATAGGCAAGGTGTGTAAGTGCGGTAACGTATTGAGCTAACTTGTACTAATTACCCGTGAGGCTTAACCATACAACACCTAAGACGTGTTGATGTAACCAAGAAAAAGTACGTTTGCGACAATATATTTTACAACTTGCAAGATTAAAGAATAATAGACAGCTTTTCTAATTAACTTTTTAGCTTGGCGAACATAGCGCTGTGGTCCCACCTGATCCCATTCCGAACTCAGAAGTGAAACGCAGCTGCGCCGATGGTAGTGTGGGGTCTCCCCATGTGAGAGTAGGTCATCGCCAAGCGCCTAATAAACGAAAAATCCCTGTTGACGATGTCAGCAGGGATTTTTTCTTTTTAGGGTACTGACGACGATGACCTGCTCGAGAGTAGGGCGAGTATCGCGACAGCAATGTGTCACGAGCGGGTGAGCGCTGCGAGCCCTTTCCATCGCCAAGCGCCCAATTAAACAAACCCAGTAGGTCTTTTCTTACTGGGTTTGTTTAATTCTGATGATTTATGACTACTCTTGAGAGTAGGGCGAGTATCGCGATAGCGATGTGTCACGAGCTTCGGTGCTCTGCGACGACTTTCCATTGCTAGACGCCTATTTAGAAGAAGCCCTGATAGAAATATCAGGGCTTTTTTGCTTTTTAGAGACGATAAAAGTGGCCCATCAACGTCAAGCAAACTAACGGACCTTGCTCTCCTTCCCATTCCTAACTCAGAAGTGAAACGCAGCTGCGCTGATGGTACTTAGTTGCTCCTTGTTTCCTTGAACCTCGTTCAAGGGACTTCAATGCAAAAGGGTCTCCCCATGTGAGAGTAGGGCGGCGAATTTGGCGCTAGCCAAGGTCTATGAGCGGGCTAAGCTCCGCGTGCCCTGGTTGTTTGTCGATAGGCAAGAGCCTCGAGCGGTCAACCTAATTGTCGCCTAATAGACCATAGCCAGATATTTGAATTTGAATTATGTTGATAACTTTTTTGTTGTGTTTTTGTATATTTAAAATAAATTGAGCTATATAATTCATTGAGTTTTTTGATTCAATAATATGGAATTTAATATGAAAAAAAATGTTCTCTTTCTTGTGCTTAATACTGTACTACTTCCCATTACAGCAAATGCTGAAAGTAACCATTCTAGTATTCACGAACAAGTTTCAGATCAAGTTATTGCAAAGCAGCGTGATACGTTGGCTATAAATACGAAAGATAAAGGATTTGGTCCTCAGTCTCCCCGTGATATAGACTCTATTTTAGGTAATAATCAGCGTTTCTTTTCTTCTGCTCCTCCTTATTCAAATATGAACCTATGTAATATTCATTTTCATAAAAATGCAGAACATAAAGGGGGAGAGTTTACAAAATATGCTGGTAATGGTGATGGACATGGTTATCAGAGTGGTTATATGTATTCCGGAATGCTTGAGCCTGATGAGTTAAAACCAGTTCATCAGGAGGTATGCCCAAGCAAACATGGCAATCTGTCACCAGGTGATACGATTGAAGTGCATTATGTCTATTCAACTGCTCAAGTGTCTCCAGGTCCTACTTTAGCTTCTTGCTTAAGTGATTCAATTGTTAATCCTCAATTACGAGTAGAAACACAAGTTTATGTCTTGGTAAATGACAACAAAGCATTAGATTTTACTGATCTAACTAGCTATGGTTTGAATAATGGATTATACCAAGCATTAAATATCCCTAGTAATACAGGTACTCCTATCCAATATGCAGGTTCAACTACTGGGCCAACATACAATGAACAGGCATCTCCCTTCCAAGTTACATGGAGTGTACGTCCTAGTATTGCGAAGGTTAATGTAGAGTCTGTTGGTGAATGGTGTAAAGGCAATGTCTTTAATGAAGATCATGCTCATGGTGTAAGAAATTTGGTTGTTAATCCAGCGCTTTTGTCAAAAATAGACTGATAAATTTACTTTAAATTTATTTCTTGGTCTGTTTTTAGCTATTTTAATGTGATTAAAATGTCATGTTGAGTTGTTTTTATAGATTCATCGTGCATAATTAAGCGTCATTAACTTTGCTGAGTTAGTGATATCAATGCAAATTATTTATTTTAAAAGGAATTAAAATGACACTAATAAAAAAATTATCTGCTGAGTTTATTGGCACATTTTGGTTGGTATTAGGTGGTTGTGGGAGTGCAGTAATTGCTGCAGGCTTTCCTAATGTAGGCATTGGTCTGCTAGGGGTATCATTTGCATTTGGTTTAACCGTACTAACCATGGCATACGCAATTGGGCATATTTCTGGTTGCCACCTAAATCCAGCTGTATCAATAGGTCTTTGGTCAGGTGGTCGTTTTCCTGTCAGTGAACTTGTACCCTATATTGTTGTGCAAGTTGCTGGCGGTTTAACAGGCGCAGCTGTTTTATATGTTATTGCTTCAGGGCAAGCTGGCTTTGATATTTCAGCTGGATTTGCAACTAATGGATATGGTGAACACTCTCCTGGTGGATATAGTTTAATTGCAGCCTTGGTTTGTGAAATTGTCATGACCTTTATGTTTCTCATTATTATTTTAGGGGCTACCGATAAACGTGCTCCGCAGGGATTTGCACCTATTGCGATTGGTTTAGGACTTACTTTAATTCATCTGATTAGTATTCCTGTAACTAATACTTCGGTCAACCCAGCAAGAAGTACTGGTGTTGCTATTTTACAAGGTGATTGGGCATTATCGCAATTATGGCTCTTTTGGCTTGCGCCAATAGCTGGTGCTATGTTAGCTGGTGTTGTTTATAGATGGCTTGGATCTACTAAAGAAGCGTAAAAATATTTGAAACTAGTATTAACGCTGTTTTTTTAAATAAAAAACAGCGTTTTTTTATATCTATTTTTTATTGTTGCGTTGATGTCGATTGGATGTTTTATGTGGAATATCCGTAGGTACAGTTTGCAATGAAAAAATATGTTTGCCTGCTAAAATTGGATGTTTAAGTAACATTCTTGGCCCTGCATACTGCATTATCTCTTTTGCCTGTATGCGTTGTTTGTTTTTATAACAGTGGATAGGGCATTTGTTGCATGAGGGTTTGTTTTGCCCGTAGGGACAACGATCTAGCTTTTCATTCGCATAGTTTATAAACTCACTGCAGTTAAGACAAAGGGAGCTCTCTCCTTGTTGTCTATGGTGCCCATGACAATATATTTTGACCATTGCTTCAATGGTTTTAAATTCAGTCGCTAAACGTCCAGTGAATACATACATCGTTAATTTGACTCTTATCTATTAACCGTAAATAAAGTAGAATAGCTGTTTATCTATACCTTCACAATTGAGTATTTTGCTTTGATCTCATCTTTTTTTGCTCCTACGGGTCCTTTAAGCCAAAAATTGCCCCATTTTATTGCCCGTGATGCACAGCTAGAAATGGCTGAGGCTGTTGCCATAGCGATTAAAAATAGCAGCAATTTAGTGGTTGAAGCTGAAACTGGAACGGGGAAAACTTTTGCATATCTTGCTCCCACTCTTCTCTCTTTTGATAAGGATAAATCACCAAAAATTATTGTTTCAACAGGGAGTAAAGCGTTACAAGAACAACTTTTTATTAAAGATTTACCAATTCTAATCGAAACGACCCGGTTTACTGGCTCTGTCGCTTTATTAAAGGGGCGCAGTAACTATCTCTGTAACGAACGTTTAAATCGCTTTATGCTGGAAACTAAACATAAAGATCAGCATATGCATACGGAGCTAGTGAAAGTTAAGAATTGGTCACTGGCAACCCGTGTTGGTGATATTGCTGAAATTAATGATTTAGCCGAAGATGCCGCAATCATTCCTGCTATCACGAGTAACAATGATAATTGTTTAGGTCGTCAGTGCCCGAGCTTTGATGACTGTTTTATCGTCAAAGCGCGTAAAAAAGCAATGCACTCTGATTTGATTGTTATTAATCATCATCTGTTTTTTGCCGATTTAGCCGTTAAGGAGACCGGTTTTGGTGAATTAATGCCTGAAGCTGGCGTCTATATTTTTGACGAAGCACATCAACTGCCTGACATTGCGAGTTTGTATTTCGGTGAATCTTTATCTAGCCGGCAATTAATCGATCTGGCCAAAGAGATTGATTTCGTTTATCGCAGTGAACTTAAAGAAGCAAAACAGATGGCTAAAGCGGCTGAACAATTGCGAATCTGCACACTCGATTTTCGTTTGGCCTTCGCCTTAGATAAAGGTAGCGGCAGTTGGCGAGATAAATCACGTGAGCGCATCATGCAATTGCATATGCAGCGATTATTACAGGTGATGGATTTTCTGAAAGAGGTGATAGGTGATTTGTTAGGTAAAAGCGAAGTGTTAGATCACAGCTTCGATCGTCTAAACCAATTCACATTGTTGCTTAAAAAATTAAATAGTGTCAATGAAACTGGTTTTAGTTATTGGTTTGATTGCTCCAAATTGCACTTTTCCTTAAATATTACCCCACTTAGTGTGGCGGATAGATTTCAATCCGAGTGCCAAAAGAAGCAGGCAGCATGGATTTTTACTTCAGCAACGTTATCAGTAAAAGGGCTGTTTGACCATTTTACAGAACTGCTTGGTTTACAAAATAGCCAATGTTTACAATTAAGTAGCCCGTTTGATTATGCCAAACAAAGTTTATTTGTAGTACCTAGGTTATTGCCTGAGCCAGGAACCCCAGGCTTAGCCGAAAAACTAATTGAACAATTAGCACCAGTTATTCGTGCTAGTAAAGGGCGGTGCTTCTTTTTATGTACAAGCCATGCGATGATGAACCAATTGGCAAATGGCTTTAGGCAAACTCTCACCATGCCCGTACTTATACAAGGTGAAAAGAGTAAACAGGCATTGCTCGATGAATTTATTAGTCATGGTAATGCGTTGTTAGTTGCAACGGGGAGTTTTTGGGAAGGAGTCGATGTGCGTGGGCAGGTTTTATCCTGTGTTATTATTGATAAAATTCCTTTTACCTCTCCCGATGAACCTTTACTTAAAGCAAGAATTGAAGACGCACAATTGAAGGGAAAAGATCCGTTTTCAGATGTACAATTACCGCAAGCAGTGATTACCTTCAAACAAGGAATTGGTCGCTTAATTCGTGCAGAGCAAGACCGAGGCGTTATAATTGTTTGTGATAACCGTTTAGTGACACGTAAATATGGAAATTTATTTCTTAATAGTTTACCGTGCATGCCACGTACGCGATCCCTTGATAATGCGATTGCTTTTTTAGAAACAATTGATTAGAAAATAAAGTCTTAAACCTGTTGCTGATAAATGTTATACAGGCATGATAGATAAGAGATAAAGTAACTATGTCCAGAGCATTAAATATTTTATGTGTTGATACATCAACAGAAGCTTGTTCGGTGGCGGTACTTAGTGCTACCGGCTTCGACACTGTCATTAATGACCAATTTATGTTGGCCCCCCGTGAGCATACGAATAAAATATTACCGACTGTTGAACAAGTTTTGCAACAAGCAAAGTTAGCACTCGCTGATATTGATATCGTTGCCTATGGCCGTGGCCCTGGTAGTTTTACTGGTGTTAGAATTGGCATAAGTATTGCTCAAGGTTTAGCCTATGGCATTGAAAAAAACATGGTGGGTGTTTCGACTTTGCAGGCGATGGCACAACAAGCCTATAAAACAGAGCAAGCATGTGATGTCTATGCGGCTATTGATGCGCGTATGGGGGAAATTTATTTCGCACATTATCAGTTACAAGGGCAGTTAATGACATTGGTTAATGAAGAAGTGGTAATAAAACCTGCTGATTTATTGGCACAACAGCCGCTAATATCCAAAAATGCGGCACTGGTAGGATCTGCGTGGGCTGCTTACCCTGAATTGGTATCATATTTTGCCAATGCGGTGCGCCTTGATATTGAATTTCCGAGCGCCAAATATATGTTGGATCAGGTATTATATTGCATTGAAAAGGGTGTAACGCAGTTGCCAGAATTAGCGACACCCGTATATATTCGTGACAAAGTTACATGGAAAAAGCTACCTGGTAGAGAATAATTTTTTTAGTTAAAGTGTGGATTATTAATGGCAATACAAAATAATACCAGTTTACATCTCAGTCCAATATCCGTTGGTAAAAGTACGATTGCTAAAAAATCGTCTGTTACTAGCAGTACCGATATTGCACCTGTAACTCCAAAAGCATCGTCGAAAAATTTTTCTATGGTCCTCTCGGAAAAGCAGAAAGAGTCAATTAATAAAACTCTTGGTTATGATCAACCAAACTCTAAGCAGCGTGGTGCATTAGAAGCTTATCAACAAGTGGCGGTACAAGAAAAAAGAGAACGTATTATTGATAGTATGAGTTTTCATTTTGTTGTTTAATAAATGTTTATACCCTTGTTATCTCGAGGTGTTTTGTCAGGCGCCAGCCCATATTTCTGAGCAAGACCTAACATAAAATAATTATTTTTATAGTACAGCAACGTAGTGCTTATTTTCGAATTTGTGTCCATAGGGCAAGAAAAATAGTATTCATCTGCCTTGTCATGAAATAGCTATGTAGCATATATATACTTCAATTTTATACCTAGTATATCGGTCCTTTTTCTTGCTGTCTTTGCTTCTTGAAGTATCATGGGTATATATCTTCTAATTTAGGTGTTTTATGTTCCGTGTATTGACAATTTTCTGTTTTGTTTGTGCGAGTTTTTCATTACAAAGCCAACCTTATAAAATTAATTTATCAGCAACTCAAATAAGTCAATTAGGGCAACTTATTTGGCAAAATGAGGGACAACAAAAATTACAGCACTTAACTTCATGGAATCAAGCTGAAGATTTTCCTTCTCTCGGCTTAGGACACTTTATCTGGTATCCAACTAAAGAAAAAGGTCCCTTTAAAGAACAGTTCCCTGAATTACTTATTTTTTTCCGTGAGTCTGGTGTAAAAATTCCATCCTGGCTTGAACAGACTAAATTGGCTCCTTGGCAATCACGAACGCAATTTTATGAGGAGTTTGAAGGTGAAAAGCTTGCCTCGTTACGTCTGTTTTTAAGTGAGCAGGTTGATTTACAAGCTAAATTTATTATTAGACGTTTAGAAAAGGCAATACCATCGATCATTGCGACCTGCAATCCTGCTGATAAAACTGTGCTGTTACATAATCTATCTTCATTGACCAATAGCGTGAAAGGCACCTTTGTATTACTTGATTACGTTAATTTTAAAGGTGAAGGAGTTGCTAATAATGAACGTTATCAAGGTCAAGGATGGGGATTAAAACAAGTGCTTTTAAATATGCCGCGTCAATATGATGATGCTATACGTGCATTTTCTTTCTCTGCTGATGAAGTATTAACACGGCGAGTAAAAAATGCGCCGCGCGATGAATTTCGTTGGCTTAATGGGTGGCGAGCTCGCCTTTATGCTTACCCTCAGATAAGAATTGAATAATTTTTTTTATTATTTTCTTTTTATTGTTCATGTTTACCTCATATAAACGGTACAATATGGATCACACTATAATCTCTCAATTTTAAAAAGGTTTTGTTATGTTTTATCGTATTCTGCGTAGTTTTTTATTCATGTTAAATCCTGAAAAAGCTCATGATTTATCCATAAAACAGCTCAAATTAACACATGGCACTATATTAGATCTTTTTTATCGTCAAAAGGTTCAAAGTCGTCCTGTACAAGTGATGGGGTTAACCTTTCCTAATTCCGTCGGTCTTGCCGCTGGTTTGGATAAAAATGGTGAATGTATTGATGCATTTGCTGCGATGGGGTTTGGCCATATAGAAATAGGTACAGTCACTCCCGTTGCGCAGCCGGGAAATGAATCGCCGCGTATATTCAGAGTATTAGAGTCTGAAGGCATCATTAATCGTATGGGTTTTAACAACCTTGGCGTAGATAATTTGATTGCAAATGTCAAAGAGAGCAATTTTAAAGGTGTTATAGGGATTAATATTGGTAAAAACTTCACTACGCCAGTGGAAAAAGGTAAAGACGATTATTTACTTTGTATGGATAAAGTTTATCAACATGCCGGTTATATTGCCGTCAATATCTCTTCTCCAAATACACCAGGGTTACGCTCTTTACAGTATGGCGAAGCGTTAAATGAACTGCTTGATGCATTAAAAACCAGACAAGCCGAATTAGAAGTTAAATATAATAAATATGTACCGATTGCTTTAAAAGTGGCTCCTGATTTGAGTGATGAGGAAATTGAGTCAATAGCCTCTTCGTTATTGAAATACAAAATTGATGGATTAATTGCAACGAATACCACTTTAGATCGAGAAATGATCAAAGGTATGTCTCATGCAGCTGAAGCGGGGGGATTAAGTGGTCGTCCATTGCAAAGTAAAAGTACACAAGTCATTGCTAAATTCGCCTCTCATTTAAAAGGGGAAATTCCAATAATTGGTGTCGGTGGAATTGATGGTGTTATAGCCGCAAAAGAAAAAATTGCCGCCGGTGCGAGTTTAGTACAAGTTTATTCTGGATTTATTTATCACGGCCCACAATTAGTCAAGAATATCGTCAATAACATTTAATTTAATACCATTCAAAAAAGGCTAAATAACATCTATTTGTTATTTAGCCTTTTTATTTTTGGAACGTCGTTAACAATAGACGACATATATCGCTATAGGTATGGCAATGATACGCGTGTGAATTCACCTATCTGTATTTTTACATCGTTTATTAAAATATCGACTTGCGCACAGTCACGATTTTTTTTCTGTTACCTAGATCGCATTTATAGTAATTATAGGGGTGTGGTGATATTCATTATTAAATAGCGTTAAGTGATTTAATATTCATGCAATCAACCTCATTTAAGTTTTTATTCAATAATGTTGCATTCTTATTCGTGTAATGATTTTTATTCTGCTTTTCATTGCTTCAAAATGCATGATTACAAACTTGAATTAACCACGTGAACTGTCTATAAAGATGCATCTTTTCTTAACTCAAAGGTTTTAAATGAATACTGAAACTCATGTTTCCAATCGATGGTCAAGTAGATACGCATACATATTAGCGGCAACGGGCGCTGCGGTTGGCTTAGGTAATTTATGGAAGTTTCCCTACATTATGGGCGAAAATGGCGGTGGCGCATTCGTTCTTGTTTATCTACTTTGTATCCTCTTTATCGGTATCCCGGTAATGATGGCTGAGGTGGCGATTGGTAAACGTGGTCGCTCTACACCAGCCAATGCTGCTGCGATGGTGTCGGTTGAATCTGGACACTCTTCACACTGGTCTGTAATCGGCTCGATGGGCGTGCTCGCGGGCTTTTTAATTCTTAGTTTTTATGTGGTTATCGCAGGTTGGGCTGCTGCCTATGTATTGTATGCGGGTACCGGTGAATTTAGTGCCGCTGCTGCGGATAGCGCGACACATGCAGAAGCCATCGGCACACTTTTTGGCAATCTGGTAAGTAGTGTTCCACAGCTGCTTATTTGGACGACATTAACCGTTGTTGCTGTTGTTTATGTTATCTCCAAGGGGGTTAAAGATGGCCTTGAGACGGCGGTAACATATTTAATGCCGGCACTGTTAGTACTGCTTGTTTGTATTATGTGTTACTCCGCGATTGTCGGTGATTTTGCTTCTGCCTTCTCTTTTATGTTTGACGTAGATTTTTCTAAGCTAACGATCAAAGGTGTATTAGTTGCACTGGGCCACGCATTTTTCACGCTAAGTTTAGCCTCAGGTATTATGATGGTTTACGGTGCATATTTACCGGAAGGTGTCTCTATCGCTAAAACATCAGTTATGATCGCCATTGCTGATACGCTTGTTGCATTGATTGCCGGTCTCGCTATTTACCCAATCGTTTTTGCACATGGTTTAGAGCCAAGTGCTGGCCCGGGTCTATTGTTCCAGTCGTTACCAATTGCATTTGGCTCTATGCCAATGGGTGATTTTGTTGGTACATTATTCTTTATCATGGTGGTCTTCGCGGCCTTTACATCGGCAATTGCATTACTGGAGTCTGCTGCGGCATACTTAGTAGAGCGCCAAGGTTTAACACGTGTTAAAGCTGCGATTATTGCCGGTAGTGGCATTTGGCTATTGAGTTTGGGTACGATTGGCTCATTAGCAGGCAGTGAATGGGCGCAAATTAATTTTGGTTTCATGGGCGGTAATATTTTTGATGCCCTTGATTATTTAACGGCGAATATATTGTTACCGCTAGGTGGGTTATTGATATCGGTATTTGCGGGTTGGATAATTAAAACTGAAGTTGTTAAAAGCGAGTTTAGTTTAGCGCCGTGGCAATTTAGTCTAGTCATGGTATTACTGCGTTTTGTTGCACCATTAGGTATTTTATTTGTCTTTGCTAATTCAGTGGGTGTGCTAGATTTTATCAGCTAATTGTTAGTAAAAATTAGTTCTGTAACGACAAAGGCGCTTAATTTATTAAGCGCCTTTGTCGTTTTGCTTTTTGGATAAATCGAAGAATTGTTTGTACCCATTTCCCCTGAACCACCTATGCAAAGTATGATCTTGTCTTCATTTTATTAAGTGTAAATGAATATTAAATATGAGAGAAACCGCTTTCTAGGTATTATTGATTTTTAACGTTGTCGGCAGTAGGTATCAATTTAGTAAGGTTACTATGGGAATTCATAACGATAGACCAACAATCGGTTTCTTTGCTCCGAGTGTGAGTGGCTTTTATCTTAGTACGCTTTGTAGTGAGTTAAGAAAACAGTGCGCATTGCGTAGGATGGATTTAGTTGTCATATTAACCAATGAGACAACTGACTTTAATATGCCCTTAGCACTTGATTATATTGATGCTGCTTATATTGCAGTGGATGTATTATCTTCTATTTATGTCGAACAGCTTTTAGCGCGAAATATTCCCGTAGTTTCAGCCTCAGAAGAGTATTTTTCATTAGCGGTTGAATCTGTTATCAGTGACCAAAAAGCATCCGTTCAACTTGCCTTTGACCATCTTTATGACTTAGGGCATCGAAGAATTGGTTTTGTTGGCACCCTATTTATCACCGATTTCAGATTACGCTATCAAGCGTTACGTGAATGTTATGCACAAAAAGCGATGGTTTTTAATGAAAATTGGCTATTCGATGTAAGTGACCCTGGCATTGTTGGTGGGGCAAATGCGAGTGAAAAGTTCATTGCACAGGCGTGTGACTGTAGTGCAATCATTTGTGGCTCAGATATGATGGCTTTAGGAATGGTAAATGCATTAGATAAAAAAAGCGTTAACATGCCGCAACAACTAGCAATTGTAAGTATTGATAATAACCCTCTCGGAGAGAGTTGTATCCCTACTTTAACTTCAATTGATCAGAACTTACCTGTGATGATTTCGCGAGTTATTGATCGACTTCAGGGACGCCTATCCGGACTACCATTTATTAAAAGCGCACAATTGATAGCGCCGCGTATAGTGATCCGTGAGAGTTGCGGGGGCGCTGATGAAGTTTTGCTCCCTTGTGCTAATAATGAAAATGAGCAAATACAAAGCGCTAGCTATATGCAAGATTGCAGTAATTTGGCTTTGGCCATAGGAGGGCGTGACTACCGATGGATGACTAGTCTATCCAAACTATGGGGGCCATTCTTTACATGTGTCTGTTTAGGGAAATGGCAATCACAATTTAATTCATCGCGCGATAAAGAACGAATCACCTTGGTCGATGTGATTGATGGTGATGGAGATTGTACTATTTTAGATAGCTATATTAATAGTGAGATCGCAATACAAAAATTTCCGCCATTACCGATTGCAACCTATGATGCCAATGAAATACTTTACGTTACCTTGATCCCAATTACTCCAGAAGGAATTAAATGGGGAGTGATGACTATTATTGATAAACTAGATGTCGGTATGGATCAAGCTTCCTATAATATGTTTTTCTATTATGTCTCCCTGATCTCTGTATTTATGCAGCGTGAAGCATTAACCGAATGTGTTCGTGATCGGGAGCGTAATGCGTTGAATTTGGCAAAAAGACTCGAAGTGATTGCTCATGCAAGCAATGATGGTATATGGACCTGGAATCTAGAACTAAATTTAATGGAGTGGAATGACCAATTGCTTGAAATGCTCGGCTTCATAACTGAAGAGGAGAAGCTGTGCTATCGTAATATGTCATTTTTTGAACGTATTCATAGCGAAGATCAAGAAGTTACAAGATCTGCAATCACAGCGCATTTACAGAAAAGTAAACCCTTCAAATTAGAGTTTCGTATGCGAGCCAAGTCAGGCGCTTACCTTTGGGTTACTGCGTGTGGTGAAGCGATGCGCGAAGCTGATGGGCGGACGAGCCGATTTGTTGGGGTCCTTACAGATATTACTGAACAATACCATTCTAAGCAACATATTGAATTTTTAGCTTACCATGACAGTTTAACTGAATTACCCAATCGAGCTGCATTAATGGAGCGGGTTACTAGTGATATTCGTCAATATCCTGATGCATGTTTTGCTATTATGCTCATGGATCTAAATCGGTTTAAAGAGATTAATGATACCTTTGGGCATGCTGCAGGGGATGCAGTATTAGTTTATGTTGCAGAGGCTATAAGTTTTACGCTTCGTAAAGAAGATCATGCCTCCCGGTTTGGTGGGGATGAATTTGTCTTTAAGATTGATGCCAATACGGGCTCTGAAGCATTACTAATAGCGCAGCGGATATTAGATAGTTTTCAGGGGGAATTTAGCTACGAAGGTTACGAAATTCCTATTGCTGGTAGTATAGGTGTCAGTTTATATCCACAGCATGCGACTCTGCCTGAAGAGCTGATAGATAAAGCTGATACCGCTATGTATCATGCAAAATCCCAGTCGCATAATAAGGTGCAGTTATTTCGTTCGCAATTAGTCGAATCTATAGTTGTGTAAAGTAGTAAATATAAAAATAGATCTGTTATGCGATGATTTATTAATTATTTTTTGTCATCGCCACTAAACGTTAGCTAAGTTCATTTAGCGGTATTTGGCTATATTTAACCTAGATAACGCTTAGAGTATTTAATGATGGCGCAAAATCATTTTATAAATAAGTTATTATCACGAATAAGGTCACGTGGAAGGCTGTTTTTTATACGGTTGTTGAGTGCTTTACCCATACCGATTATATTGTCTCGGTAGCAAAGTAGTACTTCTCCTTTAGCATTATTTGTTTGCACTTCGTGAATATCACGGCCTTGAAAGAATTGTTGAGCCTGCTGTGCATTTAATGCGATTTTGTTTTTACTTGCTTGATCGCCAAAGCTGATAACAAATTCATGCATTGTTTTAAAACCTGTTTTACGACCCTGACCAAATTGTTCTGCTATTTTGATACCTAAACGAGAAAAACGTAATTCATTAATCAGTGGCTCTATTGGTGTTGGCAACAACCAAAACTCCTGGTCACGTTGATAGAGTTCGCCGGTAATATCATTAATGTTAAATTGTGCTGCAAAATAGTCATACAACAGCGCTTTAGTTTTTTTACTGCATTTTATAAAAGGGAACTTACCAAGACGTTTATCGGCTAGTGGTGGAAAACTTGCTTGTGTTTTTCTTATAGCCGCAACAAAAAATCCTTCACTATCATAAACCTGTGGCCAGATATGTAAAAAACCTTCTTCTGTTCTGGTTCTATGGGCATCGCTGAAGAGTGTATTAAGATCTAAAAATTCAACACCGTCGGGAAAGCTATTTTTAAGGTAATGGCAAACATCCTGGTTTTCTTCCAAACTTAAGGTACAGGTTGAATAGATTAGAATGCCGTTCTCTTTAAGTGCATGATATGCGCTGATGATAAGTTTTTTTTGTACTGCCGAAATTTCGTCAATAGCATCTTGACTCCAATTTTTCATCGCATTTTTATCTTTTCGCACTGTCCCCTCTCCTGAACAGGGGGCATCTAATAAAATCGCATCAAAGTTATCGGGTAACCATGATCCGAAAACGGCTGCATCAAAGTGCGTCAGTGCCACATTTTTGATGCCACAACGCTGGATGTTGGCATGTAACATTTTTATGCGGCTGGATGAAAATTCATTGGCAATAATTAACCCTTTATTTTCCAACAAAGCGGCCATCTGTGTTGTTTTAGATCCAGGGGCTGCAGCTGCATCGAGTAAAATAGTGCTTTCAGTAGGGAAAAAGAAATGAAATAAAGCTGCGACAGGCATCATTGAGCTAGCTTCTTGAATATAGCAAAGTCCAGCGAGATGCTCAGCACTGTTACCAAGAGGAATGGTTTCATCTTCAATTTCTATCCAAAAACCTTCTTGACACCATGGGATTGGAGTTAATGACCAGCCCTGTTCCGTTGCACGTTGTTTGAATTTATCCACTGATATCTTCAGAGTATTAACTCTGATAGCTCGTCGCAGTGGAATATGGCTAATATTAATGAGATCTTGTATATCAAGATGTGTGGGCAATATAGTCGTCATTTTATCTACGAATGCTTGTGGTAGAAGCGGGCTGTTATCCATTGAGTTCCTTAAATAGTTTATTAATCTGCTATGCGTATAATAGCAATCTGTATAAGTATCTGATCTAGCTTGCTGGTTAAAATAATAAATAGTTTGCTATCACCTGGAGTGTGTATTGCTCTGCCGTATTTTCCCTCAGCGAGCGATGTCCACAATATTATCCAGATTACTCTAATGCTTACAACTTATTGCTTCGACTGGTCATGGTTTAATGTTAAATCCCAAATTAATCGCGTATCAAAACTATGTGCAGCAAAGAGCGTCGTAAGCACTACAATAGTAAAAGAGGTTGCTGCGAAGCCGGGGTAAACCGATAGCATTTGTCCTTTATCAAAAACTGCAACCATAATTGATATGACAAAAAGGTCGAGAATTGACCACTTTCCGATTATCTCAACTAACTTGAATGCCCATAACTGTTTTTGGGGACTTAAATTATGTTGAAAATGTACGCATAGTGCAATCACAGCTAAGGCCAAAATTTTAAAAAAAGGGACGATAATCGAGGCAATAAAGACAATGATTGCAATGCTAACCATACCACTGTCTATGAGACTTAGAATCCCTGAAAAAATACTGTCTGGATATAAAACATTATTTTTTAAAAAATAAGTAATAGGGTAGAGATTTGCCGGAATGATAAATATAGTTGCTGTAATTAAGAAGGCAAAAGTCTTTTGTAAGCTATGATGGATCCGTTGAGATATTCGGCTTTCGCAGTTCGGGCAATAAAGTGGGTTATCTTTTTTTACACTGAAATGCCCACAGTTATTACATAGTTGCAACCCTTGTTCGATGCCAGTTTTACCTGGGACAGCGATATTATTCATTAATATATCTCTCCCATAAGTCATGGTGATTGTAATGATGAATAACAGTTAAGTTAACCAATAACAAGCCAATAAAAAAATAAAAGCCAACGTTAATAAATAGCTGCGCATAGTTAATTAGCTTAAAGATAGCAACCATTAAACTCAGCGCATAAACCTCAAGCATCGACCAATGCAGCAGTAGATGCGTGGTTTTTAGAATCCTACGTAAAAATAGGGGGCGATAATCAAAAGTTAAACAGGCACAACTAATGGTAATGCATACCATTAATACCGTTGGTGCAACAACCGCACAAAAGAGCACAACATAGGAGACAATCGGTGCGCTATTGGCCATCATCAATGCACCTTGAATGATATTTGTGGGCTCAGTTTTACCCAATAAATGAATTGAGAATAAAGGCAAATAAAATGCAGGCAGAGATATTATTAATGCGGTCAGTGATAAAGCTAATAGAGTAGAGATAGGATATCGACTCTGTTTGAAAATAGTATGCTTACAGCGAAAGCATTTTGCGACATGGCCTGCAGGTATGTCAGGAAGTTGTGAAACCATATCACAATGGCCGCAGAGAATAGTTTTCATTGGTTTAATTCATCTGTATAAAATATTAATTAAAGATAGCAAACTTTATTAAAGATTGCATTTTTGCTTTTAATATTTTACTGTATATAAAACCATGAACTTTAGATAAATAAAGAGGCCACCGTGGCAGTCATCATTAAATACATTGTAGAAAGAAAAGGTGTTGAAAAAATGACCTTTACTAGTAAGAAAGAGGCTGATGCATACGATAAAATGCTAGATAGTGCAGATCAATTAGCCGCATTTTTAGGTGCAAGTTCAGTTAACCTTGACGATGAGCAGTTAGAAGAATTAGGTCTGTATCTCGCAAGTAATAAAGAAATTGTGCAAAATTTATTCAAGGGTAACCTTTATACAGCAGGGGTAGAAACAGACAGTGAATAGCGTTCCCAATAAGTTGTGTTTATAAATCATTGAATTGTTGCTTTTCATGTGCGGCAGATTACTTTAAAATGCGCGCTTTATTTATAAAGCAATACAAATGCTTTTTGGTTGGAAGCATCACTGTGAGGAAAAGCGCATGCCAATTATTACTCTTCCCGATGGGAATCAACGTCATTTTGAAAACACCACTTCCGTTATGGAAATTGCATCTGATATCGGGCCAGGGCTTGCCAAAGCCTGTATAGCTGGGCGTGTCGATGGTAAATTAGTGGATGCTTGTGATCCTATTGATCGTGATGTTAATGTTTCTATTATTACGGCTAAAGATGATGAAGGTTTAGAAATTTTACGTCACTCATGTGCGCATTTACTTGGTCATGCCATCAAGCAGCTTTACCCTCAAGCCAAAATGGCTATTGGTCCTACCATAGAAAATGGTTTTTATTATGACATTGATTTAGATGTTGTTATCAATGAAGCGGAACTCGCTAAAATTGAAAAGCGCATGAATGAATTAGTGAAAACCAATTACCGTGTTATTAAAAAGAAAGTATCGGTTGCTGAAGCTATCGAAGTGTTTAAGGCGCGCGGTGAAGATTATAAGTTAGAAATTCTCGAAGGTATTGATAAGGATGACCGTCCTGGGCTTTATCATCATGAAGAGTATATCGACATGTGTCGTGGCCCACATGTGCCGATGATGAAATTCAGTCAATATTTTAAACTAATGAAAGTATCTGGCGCATACTGGCGTGGTGACTCTAATAATAAAATGTTGCAACGTATTTACGGTACTGCCTGGGCGGATAAGAAGCAGTTACAAGCTTATTTAAAACGTTTAGAAGAAGCGGCTAAACGCGATCACCGTAAAATTGGTAAGCAACTTGACCTTTACCATATGCAAGACGAAGCGCCTGGGATGGTATTTTGGCATAGTAATGGCTGGACAATTTTCCGTGAGTTAGAGAAGTTTGTTCGCGAACAAACTGAAGCGTTTGGCTATGATGAAGTAAAGGCGCCACAAATATTAGATCGCTCACTTTGGGAAAAATCTGGCCACTGGGATAAGTACAAAGATAATATGTTTTGTACCTGTAGTGAAAATCGTGAATTTGCCATCAAACCAATGAATTGCCCTGGTCATATCCAAATATTTAATCAAGGTTTGAAATCATACCGCGATTTACCTTTGCGCTTGGCTGAATTTGGATCTTGTCACCGAAATGAACCATCAGGCTCTTTACATGGCCTAATGCGCGTTCGAGGATTTACCCAAGATGATGCCCATATTTTCTGTACTGAAGCACAAATTTTAGAAGAAGTGTCTGCTTGTATTCGCATGGTCTTTGAGTGCTATAAAACATTTGGTTTCGATAATATCGTTGTAAAATTGTCGACACGCCCAGAGCAACGAGTTGGTGATGATGCAACATGGGATAAATCAGAAGCGGCATTAGCTAACGCATTAACAGAAAATGATATTCAATTTGAATATTTACCTGGAGAAGGGGCATTTTATGGCCCTAAAATTGAATTTACCCTATATGATTGTTTGGGTAGAGCGTGGCAGTGTGGTACTATCCAGTTAGATTTCTCAATGCCGGGCCGTTTAGGGGCTTCATTTGTTGGTGAAGACAATGAACGCCATACGCCAGTGATGATTCATCGAGCAATATTAGGTTCACTTGAACGTTTCATCGGTATCTTAACCGAAGAGTACGCGGGTGTTTATCCGACATGGTTATCACCTCAGCAAGTAGTAATTATGAATATTACTGATAAACAAGCCGTTTTTGTTGAAGAAATCGTAAATAAATTGAAGAAATCGGGTATTAGAGCAATTTCGGACTTGAGAAATGAGAAGATTGGCTTTAAAATCCGCGAACACACATTGAAGCGTGTACCTTACCTGCTTGTTGTTGGTGACCAAGAAGTCGAAGCAAATGAAGTTGCAGTAAGAACTCGTAAAGGTGATGATTTAGGTAAGTATCAAGTTGAAGACTTTGTTGCTTATATAAAAGAAGAAATTATCACTCGTCGTTAATTATTTTTGGAGGAATTTGTTATAAAAGGTGCAAAAAAGGCTCCCGTAGCGAGCAATAAACATCGTTTGAATGAAGAGATCACAGGAACAGAAGTTCGTTTATCTGACTCAGAAGGCAAACCTCTTGGTGTTGTTTCTTTAGAAGATGCAAAAGATATGGCATTTGAGCAAAATCTTGACCTTGTTGAGATTAGCCCAAATGCAGAACCACCAGTATGTCGCATCATGAATTATGGCAAATTTCTTTTTGAGAAGAGCAAATCCGTTAAAGAACAACGGAAAAAGCAAGTTCAGGTCCAGTTAAAGGAAATCAAATTCCGTCCTGGAACTGACGAAGGCGATTATCAGGTAAAACTACGCAACCTGACTCGTTTTCTTACAGAGGGTAATAAAGCTAAAGTAACGCTTCGCTATCGCGGTCGTGAAATGGCACACCAATCCATTGGGGTTGATCTTTTAAATCGTATAAAAGCGGATTTATCTGAGATATCTGTTGTCGAATCTTTTCCAAAGTTGGAAGGTCGTCAAATGGTTATGGTGTTAGGCCCTAAACGTGCTAGCTAAGGCATAAAGTAATATCTATTTTGCTGTACATTTTAAAGTGTACGGCAGGATTTTATTCGCCTTACTGGTTTAATTTAAATTTGAACAATGCGGAGTTCGCAATGCCAAAAATGAAATCTAACAAAGGTGCTGCAAAGCGCTTTAAAAAGACTGCTTCAGGTGGTTTTAAACGTAAGCAATCTCACTTACGTCATATCCTTACTAAGAAGTCTACTAAACGTAAACGCCACCTACGTGCTAAAAGCATGGTAGCGAAAGTAGATGTACCGAGTATTAACAGAATGTTACCATTCGCTTAAGTAAGGAATTAAAAGATGCCTAGAGTAAAACGTGGTGTACAAGCGCGTGCACGTCATAAGAAAGTCTTAAAACAAGCTAAAGGTTATTACGGTGCACGTTCACGTGTTTATCGTGTAGCAGTACAAGCTGTAACTAAAGCTGGTCAATATGCTTATCGTGACCGTCGTCAACGTAAACGTGTATTCCGTCAATTATGGATAGCGCGTATTAACGCTGCTTCTCGTATAAGCGGTCTATCTTACAGCCGTTTCATCAATGGTCTTAAAAAGGCTTCTGTTGAAATCGATCGTAAGATCCTTGCTGACATCGCTGTATTTGATAAAGCAACATTTGCACATTTAGTCGAAGTTGCTAAAAAAGCACTTGCTTAATTAGATGACTAATTAGATTTTTGAAAGGAGACTTAAATGTCTCCTTTTTTTTGTCTAAACATTAATTATTTTTATAGTGATGAATTAATTTGATGGTTATATAGATAAACCTTGTTATTATAACTAACGATATTCGACAACTTTTAACCTGCATTTTTGTACTAATTTAATAAATATTTTATGGATAATTTTATGAACGAGCTTTTTTCAAATCGTATCTCCGGTGTATCCCCTTCATTCATCCGCGAAATTCTAAAAGTTGCAGTCGATCCCTCAATTATTTCATTTGCTGGTGGCTTGCCTAATCGGGATCTATTTCCTATCGCTGAATTACAGAAAGCCACTAATGATCTCTTTGCTGATTCGGGTAAAGATATCTTCCAATATAGTAATACGGAAGGTTATTTACCATTAAGAGAATTGATTGCTGCTGATTATAAAAAGAAAGGATTAGATATTGATGTTAATGAAATTCTAATCACCAATGGATCTCAACAGGGACTTGATTTATTAGGTAAGGTATTACTTAATGAAGGTGATCAAGTGATTATGGAGGAGCCTGGCTACTTAGGGGCTATTCAAGCCTTTGACGTATATGCCGCGCAATTTCTTTCTGTGCCTGTTGATGAAACTGGCATGGATGTAGTCGCATTACAAAATGTTTTAGATAGCAGTAATGCGAAACTGATGTACACAGTACCTAATTTCCAAAATCCATCGGGTATTTCCTACAGTGACGAAAATCGCCAAGCGGTTGCAAATTGTTTAGCTGATAAGAATATATTATTAATTGAAGATAATCCCTATGGTGATCTGCGTTTTTCAGGTCAAGATAAGCAATCTTTTAAAGCGTTATTACCGGGAAAAACTATTTTATTAGGTTCTTTTTCTAAGATCGTTGTCCCTTCATTCCGTTTAGGTTGGATAGTCGCCCCGAAAGAATTAATGGCCAAATTAGTGATTGCAAAACAGGCTGGTGATTTACACTCTAATTATTTCTGCCAACGCCTATTGCACCGTTTTTTACAAGATAATGACCTGCAAGCGCATATTAAAGAGATTGTGAGTGTCTATGGGCACCAAAAACAAGTGATGGAAAATGCAATTAAACAGTATTTTCCAAAACAAGTGACTTATTTTAATCCTGAGGGGGGGATGTTCCTATGGGTAACATTGCCAAAAGAGCTATCTGCAATGGCATTATTTGACCTTGCTATTAAAGAGAAAGTTGCTTTTGTACCTGGTGACCCCTTCTATGTAAATAAACGTGGGTTGAATACATTACGTTTGAACTTCTCAAGCGTAGCGCCTGATGTTATTGAAGAAGGGATCCAACGTTTAGGCAAAGTATTACATGACTTGTTAGACGCCTAGCATCTCTACTATCGCCGAATATAAAGCCAATCATATGATTGGCTTTTTGGGTTTTAATCTAATATAAAATATATTGCTATTATATATCTGCCAGCAATATTCTTTTTCGGATACTATTATGCCAATCGCATTTTGTTTAATTATCGCTACGTTTTTGTGGGGTAGCTCCTTTGTTTCATTGAAATTCGCAATAAGTAGTTATGACCCTATTTTTGTCATGTTTTTTAGAATGATTACTACATTTTTTGTCTGTTTATTGCTATGGCGTTGGGTTAAGCGTTTTCGGTATAGAGTTGGAGATTGGAAATATTTAATTGGTATGTCATTAGCAGAGCCTTGTCTATATTTTTTATTTGAAGGTAATGCTTTACGCTATACCTCTGCATCGCAAGCGGGAGTGATTATCTCCTGTTTACCGATGTTGGTTGCCATTCTCGCCTATTTTATGCTCAAAGAACGGCTATCGAAAGCCATTGTTATTGGATTTACTTTATGTATTGTTGGCAGTGTTTCGCTAACATTACTGTCACCGCATTCCGATAATGCGCCCAACCCTTTACTCGGTAATTTATTGGAGTTTGCTGCGATGCTTTGTGCTGCATACTATTCCGTTAGTGTTAAATATTTACTGACACGATATTCACCGTTATCTTTGATTGCAATTCAGGGGGCAAGTGGAACGCTATTTTTTGGCACTTTACTCTGTTTTATTGATTTTCCACAACATTATGATATTGATGCGTTACTTAATATTATTTATTTGGGCTCGGTCGTTACATTAGGGGCCTATGGTTTATATAATTATGCCTTGAGTAAAACGTCGATATTGAAAGTCGCTGCCTATTCAAATTTAACCTTAGTTTTCTCATTAGTACTCTCTGCACTATTACTTGGCGAAGTATTAAATATAGACCAATGGTTAAGTGTAGGTGTAGTTATTCTTGGCATATTAATTAGTCAATTACATAATCCGTTGCCATTGGTTCCAGCAGAAGAAAATAATGTACAGTCCATTACACCTCTTAATAATTGATTGCTTATATGGCTATAACAGGTGAAAATAGTTAATCTCTATTTGCATTGTGCTAAATAGTAAAATGAAGAGAATATTATGAAAACAGAAACACAGGTAAAAAGAAGTAAACGACTTCGTAAAAAATTATATTTAGATGAATATAAAGTGCTGGGCTTTGAAGTTTCATTTCAGTTATCAGAAATAGATGAAAATACCTTTGATCTGTTTTTTACTGAGATAATGGATTTTGTTGAATCAAGAAATTTAATCATGGGTGGTGCCGGTGGTGGTGAAACCTTTAATATCTTCATTAGCCCTTATTCTCGTTATGCAAGTGCAACAGAAGACGATCGTAGCACCTTTACTAACTGGCTTGCTGAGCGTAACTTTATTAAAAATGTTATCGTTGGTGAATTAATTGATGCCTATTATGGCGATTAATTAAGAATCAACCGCTGTGTTTTTTGTTAATCAATCATTTTTTCTTAGATAAAGTGATTGATTTCCTATTCATTTAAGCTCTCATAGTAAGCTGTACAGGGGGCATCTATACCATGATACTCCAAGATGCAAAGCCAGTAGAAAAGAGTACCCATTTGTTAGGCATAAATTTCAGCATTGTTATTATACATAATAAAAAAGATGGGGGCAGTTCTATTGCCTTACAGGGCACTAGATAGAAAAGCAGATCTGTGCAGTAACTCTCGAAAAGTGAATAACAATTACCTCTGCTTAGGTCTTGATCAGCTATCCGAGTGAGCGTCTGAGAAATCATCTTGAGGTAACATTGGTATAGGTATACACTACGCGCTTTATTTTTCAGGTTTCCCTTTATGAAAGTATCAGATTTCTCTTTTCAGCTCCCTAATGAACTAATTGCTCGTCACCCGATGGCAGAACGAAGCAGTAGCCGTTTACTTGCCCTTGATGGGGTTAATGGAGTATTACAGCACTTGCAATTTAGTGATGTTGTTGACTTGATTGATGCGGATGATTTGTTGATTTTTAATGATACGCGTGTAATTCCTGCTCGTTTATTTGGTGAAAAAGAGACAGGTGGGAAAATAGAAGTCTTGGTGGAGCGTGTAATCGATGAACAGCGCTTTTTAGCCCATGTGCGTAGTTCAAAATCACCGAAACCTGGTTGTAAATTACGCTTGGAAAACCGCGTTGATGCGGTGATGGTAGCTCGTCATGGTCCTCTTTTTGAAATTGCAGTTGATGATCAAAAAAGTGTGCTTGAAATATTGGAAGCAATAGGGCATATGCCATTACCACCCTATATTGATAGACCCGATAGTGACGCTGATAAAGAGCGCTATCAAACGGTTTATAATAAAAACCCAGGAGCGGTCGCTGCCCCAACGGCAGGGCTCCATTTTGATCAACCAATTCTTGATAAATTAACTGCTAAAGGCGTTGATTTTGCTTTTGTCACATTGCATGTCGGTGCGGGGACCTTTCAACCGGTAAAAGTTGATAATATACTCGATCATCAAATGCATAGTGAATATGCTCAGGTATCGCAACAGGTTGTTGATAAAATTAATGCTACAAAAGCCAAAGGCGGGCGCGTTATCGCAGTAGGCACTACATCTGTACGCTCTGTCGAAAGTGCCGCGCAAGCTGCGTTATCGCAAGGTATTCCATTACAGCCGTATTTTTCCGAAACGGACATTTTCATATACCCGGGTTACAAATTTGCCTTAATTGATGCCATGATCACCAACTTTCACCTTTCAGAATCGACACTATTAATGCTAGTGAGTGCTTTTTCTGGTAAGGATCATATCGACCATGCATACAGGGTCGCTATTGATGAAAAATACCGATTTTTCAGTTACGGTGATGCCATGTTTTTAACTAAAAATACTTTACTATAACAATCAGACTGTTTATCTGATAAGGAATAAAATGAAATATGAACTATTAGCGACCGATGGTCGTGCGCGTCGTGGGCGTTTGACCTTCGAACGGGGGACGGTGGAAACACCTGCTTTTATGCCTGTTGGTACCTATGGTACGGTAAAAGGCATGACACCAGAGGAGGTTGATGCAACGGGCGCTGAAATTTTACTGGGCAATACTTTTCATCTTTGGCTTCGTCCTGGGCAAGAAGTGATTAAGCAACATGGCGATTTACACGATTTTATGAATTGGAAAGGGCCTATTTTAACGGATTCAGGTGGTTTCCAAGTATTTAGCTTGGGCAAAATGCGTAAAATTAAAGAAGAGGGGGTTTATTTCCGCAGCCCTGTCAATGGCGCCAAAGTGTTTTTATCCCCTGAAATTTCAATGGAAATTCAGTATGATCTCGGTTCTGATATTGTTATGATCTTTGATGAATGCACACCTTATCCAGCAACCGAAATGGAAGCGGAAGTTTCGATGAAGTTGTCTTTACGTTGGGCTGAGCGTAGTCGTAAACGTTTTGATGAACAAGAAAATCCGAATGCATTATTTGGTATTATACAGGGCGGCTGTTATGAACATCTTCGTGATGTCTCACTCGATGGATTAACCAAAATAGGTTTTGACGGGTATGCTATTGGTGGATTAGCGGTTGGTGAGCCAAAAGAAGATATGCATCGAATTTTGGAATATATTGCGCCTAAAATCCCGCAGGATAAACCGCGTTATTTGATGGGGGTAGGGAAACCAGAAGATCTCGTTGAAGGCGTTCGTCGAGGTGTGGATATGTTTGATTGTGTTATGCCAACCCGTAATGCGCGAAATGGTCATTTATTTACCAGTGATGGGGTAATCAAAATTCGCAATGCTAAACATCGCCAAGATACAACTCCATTAGACTCAGAATGTGATTGTTATACATGTAAAAATTATACCCGTGCCTATCTCTATCACCTTGACAAATGTAGTGAAATATTGGGTGCTCGGTTAAATACGATCCATAATTTACATTATTACCAACGTTTAATGAAAGGTTTGCGTGATGCTATCGCAACAGGTACATTAGAGGAATTCGTTGATCAATTTTATAAGCGCATTGGTAAAGAGAAGCCATTGCTTATCGATTAATCGATTTAGTAAATTTAAACAATAAAATATATCTTTAAACAATAAATGAGGGATACAAAATGAGTTTTTTTATTTCACAAGCACATGCCGCAGCTGAAGGTGCTCCAGAGCAAGGCGGGCCACAAATGATCTTTATGTTGGTTATTTTCGCTGCGATTTTTTATTTTATGATTTATCGCCCACAGGCAAAACGTACTAAAGAAATGAAAAATCTAATGGCAAGTTTAAGCAAAGGCGATGAAGTCTTAACACAAGGTGGATTAATCGGCCGTATCGTTAAAATTTCAGCTGAAAATGATTACGTTCAAATCGAGCTTAACGAAAATAATACCATTGTTATTAAAAAGACTTTTATCAGTGCCGTATTACCAAAAGGTACACTTAAATCTATCTAATAAAGTTTAAGTTACTCTAAGAAAATGACAAAATGGGTTTATCATTTTGTCATTTATTTTCTTTAGTGTGTAATTCAAGGACAGTACTGTGTTAAACAAATACCCATTGTGGAAGTATTTACTGCTTGGTTTTATCGTATTAATCAGTTTACTCTACGCAACCCCAAATATTTACGGTGAAGATCCATCTATTCAAATTTCTGCGACCCGCGGAGCAAAAGTTGAACTAGCTACCCTAGGTAAAGTCGAAAGTTTACTGAAAGAAGCGAATATCACTGTTAAAAGTAGCAAATTAGAAAACGGTCAAATTCTGGTACGTTTAAGTTCCAGTGAAGATCAGCTTCTCGCCCGTGAAACTTTAACTAGTCAACTTAGTGACAATTTCATTATTGCTTTAAATTTAGCGCCATCGACTCCTGCATGGTTAGAATCAATAGGCGGTGCTCCGTTAAAGTTAGGACTTGACCTACGTGGCGGTGTTCATTTCTTAATGGAAGTGGATATGGAGGAAGCTATCAGTAAAGCACAAGAGCAGTTGGTGCAAGATGTCCGTTCGGAATTACGTGAGCAAAAGATCCGCTTTATTGGCATCAATAAAGATAGCAGTGAAACGGGTGTCGTGGTGCGCTTCGCTGATCAGGAAAGGTTAGATAAAGCTGTTGATCATTTAAAACCGATAAACCCTGGTTATCAATTCATCGAAACGGATGAGAATGATCAGCTAGCGCTTGTTATTTCAATGACCGAGCAAAAGCTAAAGGCAACGAAAGAAGATGCGTTACAACAAAATTTAGGTATTTTACGTAATCGTGTCAATGAATTAGGTGTAGCAGAACCTCTGGTGCAGCGCCAAGGCAGTGACCGTATTGTAGTTGAACTTCCTGGTATTCAAGATACTGCGCGAGCAAAAGAGATCATTGGTGCAACGGCAACCCTTGAATTTCATGCAGCAGATGCTGAAACAGATCTTAATGATGCATTAGCTGGACGTTTACCTTCTTCTTCTGCTGTTTATAAAGATCGTGATGGACGTCCTGTGGTCGTTAAAAAGCAAATTATCTTAACGGGGAATCACATTGTTGACGCTCAATCGAGTCTCGATGAATATGGTCGTGCACAAGTTAATATTTCTCTGGACTCGGCTGGTGGTAGCAAAATGTCTCGTTTTACCAAAAGTAACATTGGTAAACCGATGGCAACCTTATTTATTGAGTATTTACCAACAGGCAAGAAAAAGGCCAATGGTAAAGCCGAAATTAAGAAGCGTGAAGAAATCGCCAATGTTGCGACTATCCAAGCTCAACTAGGACGTAGTTTCCGTATTACTGGGTTAGATAATCCTGCTGAAGCACATAATCTCGCGCTTCTATTGCGTGCGGGGGCTTTGATCGCGCCGATTCAAATTATTGAAGAACGTACTATCGGGCCAAGTCTTGGACAGCAAAATATTGATAACGGCGTGAAAGCGATGGTTTACGGACTACTTGCGGTCGTTTTATTTATGTTTATCTATTATCGTAAATTTGGCGTGGTAGCTAATGCCGCCTTGTTATTCAATATTGTTATGATTATCGGTGTTATGTCAATGATTCCTGGGGCAACATTAACTTTGCCTGGTATTGCGGGGATTGTATTGACTGTTGGTATGGCGGTTGATGCCAATGTATTGATATTTGAACGTATTCGAGAAGAGTTGCGTGCGGGTAAATCAGTACAAAAGGCGATTCACGAAGGGTATGCGAATGCCTTTTCGACGATTGCCGATGCTAATATTACAACGCTGATTACTGCAATTATTTTGTTTGCGGTGGGTACAGGGCCGATTAAGGGCTTTGCTGTGACTCTTGCAATTGGTATTGCAACTTCAATGTTTACCTCAATTTTTGGAACGCGTGCGCTTGTGAACGCAATCTGGGGTGGACGTAATGATATTAAAAAACTATCAATATAGGGCAGGATAAATTATGTTTGAGTTAATTAGAGCTAAACAAACCATTCCCTTTATGCGTTATTCAAAGCCAGCTTATTGGTTTTCAATAGTGTTAATTGTTGGTTCGTTATTATCACTGAGTATTAATTGGCTAAATTGGGGACTTGACTTTACGGGGGAACACTAATTGAGGTGGGGTTTGAGCAGCCAGCAAACTTACCTGATGTACGTGTAACCCTTGCAGATGCTGGATTTCCCGATGCTATCGTGCAACATTTTGGTAGTAGTCGTGATGTCATGGTTCGTTTGGCACCACGTGAAGGTGTTAAAGGCGAAGTGATTGGTAATCAAGTTTTGGATGCTTTGCAACACGGCTCTTTTGGGCAAGTGGATATGCGTCGTATCGAATTTGTTGGGCCAAACGTGGGGGCTGAGTTAGCTGAAGATGGCGGATTAGCTATTATTCTCGCGCTAGTTTGTATTCTTGTATACGTGAGTGCGCGTTTTGAATGGCGTTTAGCAATGGGGGCTGTATTAGCGTTAGCACATGACGTTATTATAACATTAGGTGTTTTTTCATTCTTCAAACTTGAGGTTGACCTTACGGTCCTCGCGGCACTACTTGCTGTAGTTGGTTACTCTCTCAATGATACGATAGTTGTATTTGACCGTATCCGAGAAAACTTCCGTTTGTTAGTAACAGCAACACCTGAAGATATTGTTAATGAATCACTAACGCAAACCTTAAGTCGCACACTAATTACATCAGGTACAACCATTTTTGTATTAGTATCACTGTTTATTGTTGGAGGAGCAATTATTCATGGCTTCGCAACAGCGCTTTTAATCGGTATTTTTATCGGTACCTATTCATCAATTTATGTTGCGAGTGCATTGGCAGTTAAATTAGGTATTAATCGTGAACATATGATACCTGTCGTTGTGGAAAAAGAGGGGGCTGATCAAGAACCTCTTTTATAATATTACCCACTTTTCACCTACCCGTTACCATTCTATATAGTACAAATATAGTTGAATGATAACGGGTTTTTTCATTATTTATTGCGCATTTATTTAAGCAAAATTTATATCTCTCTTTACTTTATTCTGATTATGGTTCACTCTTAACGTTCTTATCTACAAGGGTTTATACATGAAACTTAATTTTCCTATTATCTCATTATTAACGCTAATTGCTTTTCTAAGTGGTTGTCAAACAATACCTCCAGATACAGAGGTTTCTCCGGAGCAAACTGAAACTCAAGAAACGTTGCCGTTTGCTTTCCCTCTTGCTTTAGCGACCCAAGTTAGTTATGAGGATGAAGTTACAATATTACGCCTTAGTCAATTATTAACAGAGAAAAAAGATTTGACCGCGAGAGAGCGTGCGCAACTTTTTTATGAGCGTGGTATTACCTATGATCGAATGGGATTAAATGCACATAGTCGTTATGATTTTAACCAGGCCATAACTGCAGATCCTACTTTTCCTGAGCCTTATAATTTACTCGGTGTTTATTTGCTTTTGGTGCAATCCTATGATGAAGCCTTTGATGCCTTCGATTCTGCATTAGAGTTGTCTGATAAAATGCAATATAGCCATCTTCACCGAGCAATTGGTTTATATTTAGCAAAACGTTATGGATTAGCAAACAAAGATATAGAAACATTTTACGCGTTTGATAAAACTGACCCTTACCGTGTCTTATGGCGCTATATCATCAATAGCCAGCTAGATGAAGATCAGGCATTAAGAGATCTACAATCAGAGCAAGCACCTGAAAATGATAAAAACTTCGCCTGGGGAATTGTTGATGTTATCGCTGGACGCATAACTGAGCAGCAATTTTTGAGTAGTATATCTAATGGTTTGAAGAGTAACACTGAATTAGCTCAACGTTTATGTGAAGCTTATTTTTACTTGGGCCATAAACATAAATTGGCTGGAGAGCTGAAAATTGCTATTTACTACTTCAAAATGAGCGTTGCTACTAATATTCATGATTTTGTTGAGTATAAATATTCACTGATGGAATTAATGTCAATTCAGCAGATGTTACAAAAAGAGTTAACTAAAACAGTAAGCGAGTAAATAATATTCACCCTGTTAAAAAGGTAGCCTAAGCTACCTTTTTAACTCGTTATTTCTGACTATCTAAAAATCGTTCTGCATCTAATGCTGCCATACAACCAGTACCTGCTGATGTTATTGCTTGACGATAAATATGGTCGCTAACATCACCGGCTGCGTAAACGCCTTCTATACTTGTTTGTGTTGCGTTACCATGACTTCCCGTTTGAACTTTTAAATAACCATGGTTCATTTCTAGCTGATCAGCAAAGATGTCTGTATTAGGTTTATGGCCAATTGCTATAAATACACCCATCACTTCTAATATTTCACTGTTATCAGATAAGGTATCTTTTAAACGTAAACCAGTAACGCCCATTTCGTCACCAGATATTCGTCTAATACTCTATCGGTATGTAATATTATATTGCCGTTTTTAACTTTTTCATTTAAGCGATCGAGCAGGATTTTCTCACTACGAAAGCCAGTACGACGATGAATTAGATGGACTTCTGCGGCTATGTTAGATAAATATAGCGCCTCTTCAACAGCAGTATTACCGCCACCGACAACTGCTACTTTTTGGTTACGGTAAAAGAAACCATCACAGGTTGCACAGGCGGAAACACCACGTCCTTTAAATGCTTCTTCGGACTCAAGGCCGAGATAACGTGCAGAGGCTCCTGTTGCGATGATCAATGCATCACAGGTATAGGTTGCATCGCCAATTAAAGTGAATGGTCGCTTGCTTAGGTCTACACTATTGATGTGATCGACTACAATCTCAGTATCAAAACGCTGTACATGCTCTTTCATACTTTCCATTAAACCGGGGCCTGTCATATCAGCACCGCCGCCTGGCCAGTTTTCTACTTCGCTGGTTGTTGTCAACTGCCCACCTGGTTGCATGCCAGTTATAATAAGTGGGTTTAAATTAGCGCGTGCAGCGTAAACGGCAGCCGTATAACCTGCAGGCCCTGAGCCTAAAATGATTAGTTTGTGATGTGTTTTATTACTCATAAAAATGCCTTAATATATTTGAGTTAGCCTGTAGCTTAAATATCATACTTTACAGAACACTTGCTATATATAGTAAACTGGGAGCTAGAAAATAGCAGCATAAAAAAACGGATATTTCAATGAAATATCCGTTTGCTTTGATAGGCTAAAACTATTGATAGTTAAATAGTTGCTTTTACAGTTTTACTACTTGCCTGATTACTAGCGAAACTACTACCTGCTTGCTGAGTTGATTTAGTAAAGGGCAGGCGTGTGGTTGCAGCAATAATGGTTATTTCATTATTGAGATCCAAAGGCTCACTAATCGTGCGTGTCATTACTGATGTCGCGTACTGGCTGACATTACTGACCGTCCCAATTTTACTAGCATTGTGATCTACTTCGATTACGGAAGTAGGATTATTAACGACAACCGGTGTTTTTTCAGTGACGTTTGCTGGTTGCTTAACGAGTACAGGTGCTTCTTCTGTGACCGTTGGAGTTTGTTCAACGACAACGGGTGCTTCATCAATGACAACCGTAGGCTGTTCAACAACCACCGGCGCTTGCTCTACAACCACAGCTACTTGCTCAGTGACAGTAGTGGGCTGCTCAACAACAAGCGGTGCTTCTTCAGTGACAGTAGTGGGCTGCTCAACAACAAGCGGTGCTTCTTCAGTGACCGCAGGAACTTGTTCAACGACAATAGGCTCTGCTTCAGCAACTACCTGTGTTTCTTCTGCTAGCGTTGTAGTCGCTATAGGAGAAGTTTCTACGGGTTTTGTTGCCTTGCTGTCATTGTCAATAAAGGTTTCCATTTGGATTTCTGGTAATATCTGTTTTGCAATTGTAGTGGTTACATCGTTAGCACTATTTTGTAATTTTTTAACCACTTCACTTGTTGTCACATTACCATCAATATTGCTAATTTCGTTTGCGATACTGGCTTTGGTATTGCTATTCACACTTTCGTTTGTGTTAGTTGTATCCGTTGATTCCGGGTAACGGCTGCTGACAGGATCTAGTTGATTGATCGGATTTGTCGTTTCAATCGTTTTTTCATTTAGTTCCGATTTTTTGTTGCGTTGATTATTGTTACGTAAATAGCGCGCTCGTCGTTTGCTACTTTTTATTGCAACTTCTTCTTTTTCAACAGAATCTGAACTAACATTGTTATTTACTTCTTTAGGTAATGTATCTTTGTTGCTTACTTCATTATTAGGAGGTGTTTCACTTACTGGTACGCTGTTATTTTCAACAGAGGCTTCATTGTTTTGCAAACGGACTTTTTTACGCATATTTCTGCGTTTACGGCGAACGACAACTGCTTCTTCAGACTCTTTCTTATCTAAGTTAGAGTCATTCTGTTCTTGCTTTTTAACTTGATTATTGTCTTTTTTAGGGCGTTTAGGGCGTTCAGAACGCTCAGGACGCTCATTAGTAGGACGATTTCTGTTACGGTTACGGCTGCGATTGCGGTTATTTCGTGTCGCTTGTCGATCTGTTGCTTTTTTCTCCGATACTGTTGCAGCCTTTTTAGTTTCTTCGCTGACCGTTTCTTCGCTATTTGAGAAAATAGCGGCTATTGATCGGATAAAGCGTGTTAAAATTGATGGTTTGTTAGCCGTTTTTTCTTTTTCTGTTGAGGCACTTGGGATGTTTTTTTCAGGTGTTTTCTTAGGGCTAGAGAAACCGGTTAAAACGGGATCAGCCTCTTTATTTTGCTCATCTTTAATTACATTAGGGACGTAAACAGAGTGCTGTTTTTCTAATGCATCGTAGTTAACATCTTCTTTACCATCTTGACGCGTGCGTTTGATTTCAAAGTGAGGTGTTAATAGGTTGGCGTTAGGAATAATGTAAACTTCACATCCGTGACGTTCTTCTATTTTACTAACGGCATTGCGTTTTTCATTGAGCAAATAGGCCGCGACAGCAACGGGCACCGTTGCTTGAATTTGCGCTGTATTTTCTTTTAAACCTTCCTCTTCAATCAAACGTAGGATAGCAAGAGCTAAGGATTCATTATCTCGGATGGTACCTTGTCCATGGCAACGAGGGCATACACGAGATGCCGATTCGCCAAGAGAAGGACGAATGCGTTGACGAGACATTTCCATTAACCCGAAACGTGAAATACGACCAAGTTGAATACGGGCACGGTCTTGATGAACCGATTCACGCATACGGTTTTCAACTTCCCGTTGATGACGAGGAGGGGTCATATCAATAAAATCGATAACGACTAATCCACCTAAATCGCGTAGACGTAACTGGCGAGCAATTTCCTCTGCGGCTTCCAGATTTGTATTAAAAGCTGTTTCTTCAATGTCACCACCACGGGTTGCGCGTGCAGAGTTAATATCGATAGATGTTAATGCTTCCGTTGGGTCGATAACAATAGAGCCACCTGATGGTAGTCTAACTTCTCGTTGGAAGGCTGATTCAATTTGGCTTTCCACTTGGTAGTGAGTAAATAAAGGTACTTCACCTTGATATAATTTGAGGCGATTAATGAAATCGGGGCGAGCTACTTTGATATGCTCTTTAGCAAGTTCAAATATCGCTGCTTTATCAATAACGATTTCGCCGATGTCATTGCGTAAATAATCGCGAATTGAACGTAAAATAACATTACTTTCAGAATGAATTAAGAAAGGTGCGGGTTTAGAGGCTGCGGCAATTTCAATATTATTCCAGTAGTTAACCAGAACAGATAGATCGCTTTCAAGCTCTTCGGGAGATTTACCAACGCCAGCTGTACGTACTATAAGACCCATACCATTTGGTAGCGTTAACTGGCTAAGTGCCTGTTTTAAATCAGTACGTTCATCTCCTTCAATGCGACGAGATATGCCACCTGCGCGTGGATTATTAGGCATTAATACTAAGTAACTACCAGCCAAACTGATGAAGGTTGTTAATGCGGCTCCTTTATTGCCACGCTCTTCCTTTTCAATTTGAATAATAACTTCCTGGCCTTCTTTTATTACCTCTTTAATATTAGGTCTGCCCTTAAAGGAATAACCCGCAGGAAAATATGTTTTAGCGATTTCTTTTAAAGGTAAGAAACCATGTCGGTCAGCACCGTAATCTACGAAAGCAGCTTCTAAGCTTGCTTCAACTCGGGTGATTTTACCTTTATATATATTCGCTTTTTTTTGTTCATGTCCTGGACTTTCGATATCAAGGTCATATAACAATTGCCCATCGACAAGGGCAACGCGCAACTCTTCAGCTTGAGTTGCATTGATTAGCATTCTTTTCATTTTTAATAAACTCTTATATTTTATCGTTATTTTTTGTTTATGTTGGCTATGTTTCTGTTCACTTGACCTCGTGTCTGACTGTACAGTCTCTCGACTGGGAAATATGCAGAGGTGCATTGGAAAGTGAAAACAGATATTTTATTATCATTGCTGTAATTAGCTAATAAATAGATAATAAGCAAAAGGCTCAACATTGTATTTTTTATTTAATAGTTGTTATTTTGACTTCAAGCCGACTGGCGAGTCATAACACCCTAATCATCTCATTAATATACCTTTAGCCGCAATACAAATTTTTACATATTAACCCTTTAACACGTGATAAGCTTAGCGAATGGAACAGATAAATCACTCAGTACGCATGATTGAGGTAACTCAAGACAATGCACAACAACGAATTGACAATTTTCTTCGGCTTTATTTGAAAGGTGTCCCGAAAAGTATGATTTATAGAATCGTACGTAAGGGTGAAGTGCGCGTAAATAAAAAGCGTATAAAACCTGATTATAAACTTGCTGTTGGTGACATAGTACGTATACCACCAGTGCAAGTAGCTAAGGAAAATGCATTACCTTCACCTAAATTAAATAGCATCGCGCAATTAGAGTCGCGAATTGTTTATGAAGATGAGGCTTTGATTATTTTAAATAAGCCCTCAGGACTTGCTGTTCATGGTGGTAGTGGACTGGATTTTGGTGCCATTGAAGGGATGCGTGCGTTAAGACCTGATGCGCGTTTTCTTGAATTAGTGCATCGCCTTGATAAAGATACCTCAGGTTGTCTGTTGATCGCTAAAAAACGCAGCATGTTAAGGGCATTACACGAGCAATTGCGTAATAAAACCATGAATAAGCGTTATCTGGCTTTGGTTAAAGGCAGTTGGGATAAAAAATGGCGCACTGTCACCGAACCTTTACTGAAAATAGAGCAAGACTCCGTCGTGAAGGTAAGTAGTGAGGGCAAAGCCTCTGAAACGCGCTTTAAAATTATGCAGCGTTATCAAGGTGCTACATTGTTAGAAGCCAGTCCCGTGACGGGTAGAACACATCAAATTCGTGTACATACCGCCTGTAAAGGACATAATATTGCCTGTGATGTGCGTTATGGTGATGCGTCATTTACTGAAGAGATGCAAAAGTTAGGATTAAACCGTCTGTTTTTACATGCCGCTCATATTACCTTCTATCACCCCGTATTAGAAAAAGAGATTACTGTGAGTGCGCCATTATGTGCAGAGTTATCCGATTTATTAGAAAAGTTAACGAGGTGCTAGGGTGAAGTATTCACTGTTAATCTTTGATTGGGACGGTACTTTGATGGATTCGCTTGATAAAATAGTAGCGAGTATGCAGCGGGCGGCTATACAGGTTGATGTTGCAGCCCCTAGTAATGAGGCCATTCGTCATATTATCGGTTTGAGTTTGAACCATGCGATGGATAAGTTATTTCCAGAGCAGTCGAAACAAACGCGACTGGCTATCATTGATGCCTATCGCGACGATTATCGGCGTTTTAATAGTCAATTAACGCCATTTTATCCAGGGGTTAAAGAGTGGTTGTTTACACTCAAACAGCGAGGTTATATCTTAGCTATTGCAACAGGTAAAGGTCGTAATGGTTTAAATCATGTTCTTGAATCCCATGGTATGGCTGATTTTTTCTCAATAGCCTATTGCTCAGATGAGACAGCTTCAAAGCCAGATCCTCTAATGTTACATAAAATATTGGCTGAAATGGATGTAAAGGCAACCCAAGCTTTAATGATAGGTGATTCAAGTTATGATTTAGAAATGGCCAATAATGCAACTATCGACTGTATTGGCGTTAGTTATGGTGTACATTGTAAAAGCACTTTATCTGCTTATAACCCGTTGGCAATTCTAGATAATTTACCCAAACAACTTGATGCATATATTTAATTCCCCCAATAACAGTGAAATAATGTGATGTTTAGTGAATATATAAAAATTACCGGGCGCGGTGAAAAAGGGCGACGCCCTTTAACGCAAAAAGAAGCCTATGATGCTTTGTCTTGCTACCTAAATGGTGATGCTGAATTATTACAGCTAGCCGTATTGTTGATGTTGCAACGGGTACGCTGCGAAACAGCAGATGAGGCTGCTGGTTACATTCAAGCCCTACGCGATGTGATCGATCCTCAGTGGAAAAAACTTAGTGTAGATCTTGATTGGCCCTGTTTTGCGGGAAAAAAACGTCAGCCTCCTTGGTTATTATTAGCAGCCAAAGTGATCGCTTCGCAGGGTAAACGCATCCTTTTACATGGACATAATTCCATTGATGCGGTTAAATTTCAGATAGAAGAAGCTTGTCCTACGCTCAATATTAAAATTGCTGAAACACCTGAGCAAGCAGAGCTGTTCCTTTCTGAAAGTAATATCTGTTACCTTCCTTTATCTGCGTATTGCCCTGAGCTTGTGCCGTTGTTAGCCCTGCGCGATAAAGTGGGGTTACGCACACCTCTTAATACCGTCGCACGTAGCCTTAATCCAAGTAACGCACCTTTTGCTATTCACGGCGTTTTTCATAAAGGTTATGAAAAACTGCATGCGCAAGCCGCGTTATTAACTGCTGAACAGAATATGATCGCCTTTAAGGGTGAGGGCGGTGAGAGTGAGGTTAATCCAAGGGTAAGTAGTGATATTTGTGGCGTGCAACAGATTGATGGTGAGGCGACCTATTTTGAAGAAGAGTGGCCTACTTATTTAATTGAAGCGAGTGGCGCACATAGCGAAGTATCAGCTCAATATTTACAAAACGTTTGGTCTGGAAATGTGCAAGATGAGTACGGTGATGCCGCAGTGATCTGTACTATTGCGTTATTACTAAAACAATTCGATAGGCAACGTAGTCAACAAGATTGTTTGGGTGAGGCGCAACGTTTATGGGAAAAACGAGATAAAAATAGTTAACAGCGACTTTAAAAATAAGAGTAACAGTAGGGGGAATTTATATTCCCCCTACTGCATTGAGCTGAACGTTTAATTCTCCTGCGCTGGGATTTTTCTAATTTGTACAATCATGCCCATCAGAGGGTGGTCAAAATAGTGTATCTCACCACTGCGTAAGCGGCGGCTTTGGTCAAATAAAACGTCGGTAAGTTTTGTAACCTCTTGCATCGCCATCGGCATTATTGCTTCACTCTGTTTAATAATTTGTACATCATTTTCACTACTAACAACCTCAACGGATTGATTCTGTTGCGTTGCTGCGGTTGGCGTTGCTTGTTGTACTTGTTGGCGAATGATTAGCTGACTATCAATATATAAAAAATGGTCCAAGTAGACGGTGAAATTACCATCTATAGCCCATTTGTCGACGGCGGGGGGAGTCGCTTCTTGATTAACCGCGATAGCTATTTCATTGCTTAAACTATCTTGTAATTCTTGTGAAGCGTTGCTTTTATCTGCGCTACTCTGTGCAAAATTTTCACCTGCAAAAATATGAATAGGTTTTGCTGCATAACGATTCTTGACAGGCATGCGCCAAGCTAAATGCAGTACGGGCGTATAAGCTGCATGTCGATTTAATTTTTCTCGCTCTACACTTAATTGTAATTGACCATTTGTTAGTCGTTGAAAATTGTTATTTTCAGAATCAAAAAGCGTGCTATCAATCAGTACAGGATGACTAACATGTAAGCAGGTTGTTGTTTCATAGCAATCTAACGCCGTTTCTGTTTTGATTAGCGGTATACTGTTTGATAGATCAATATTAATATTATCATTTGTTAAATGTTCGCTAACATCTTGTAGCTTAACATTACGTTGAAAGAGCAATAGTTCGATTTCAAACCATCTCTCCTCAGCGCTGGCAGGAAAGGCATGCAGTAGTAATATTAATGGCAATATAAGTCTGTAATTCAAGATCATATCCTTAAATCTTATTTATTTGAGCGTATGCGCTGAAAAATCATCCAGCAGTTCTGTGATCCAGCTAATTCTTAATCGAGTATCCGTTAGATCAATGTTAAATTTAAGTTTCGTTGGGCCTTCTAGTTTAAATGTTTTTGTATCTTTTTGCAGTAAAGAAACTAAGAACATAGGATCAACGGAAGTGTTTTCTGTAAATATGACATGCCCTCCCTTAGCATGAGCTTCTAGACGCTGTATACCAAGTGAGCCTGCTTGTTGTTTGAATGTGGTGATTGCAATTAAGTTCTTCGTTGCATCGGGTAATAAACCAAAACGATCGATCATCTCCACCTGCAATTCTTTTAAGTTAGTTATATCTTTACTGTTAGCTATCCGTTTGTATAAGGCCAGGCGCATATTAACATCATGAATATAATTATCCGGGATAAGGGCTGGAATATGCAATTCCACTTCTGCTTGAGTCGCAAGTAGATATTCAAGCGTTGGTTCTTTACCATTTTGTAATGCTGTCACTGCCTGATTGAGCATTTCCATATACAAGTTATAACCAATGCTACTAATTTGGCCAGATTGCTCATCCCCTAGTAGTTCACCTGCTCCACGGATCTCCAAATCGTGTGTTGCCAGTGTAAAGCCTGCTCCGAGCGTATTTAATGATGAGATGGCATCAAGGCGTTTTTTAGCATCTTTACTCATTAATTTTTCATTCGGTGTAAGCAGGTAAGCATAAGCTTGATGGTGTGAACGTCCAACACGACCGCGCAGTTGGTGTAATTGTGCAAGGCCCAAGTGATCAGCTCGATTGATAATAATCGTATTAGCACTGGGGATATCGATACCGGTTTCAATAATAGTGGTACAGACGAGGACATTTTGTCTTTGATGATAAAAATCGGTCATAATCCGTTCTAACTGATGTTCATTCATCTGGCCATGTGCGACAGCGACTTTAGCTTGCGGTAGTAAATGTTGAATATCTGCTGCCGCTTTCTCAATGGTAGCGACTTCATTATGTAAAAAGTAGACCTGACCACCACGCATGATTTCACGCGTGATGGCATCACTAATGACTTGGTCGGTTTTTTGTTGCACAAAGGTTTTAACCGCTAACCGTTTTGAAGGTGGGGTAGCGATGATGGAGAGGTCACGCATCCCGTTCATGGACATATTTAATGTTCTTGGAATAGGCGTTGCTGTGAGAGTTAAAATATCGACTTGTGCCCGTAAAGCTTTAATTTTTTCTTTTTGGCGCACTCCAAATCGATGCTCTTCATCAATAATCAGTAAACCGATGTCAGAAAACTTAAGGTCACTGCTTAATAATTTATGTGTACCAATCAAAATGTCAATTTTGCCTTCAATGGTCTCTTGCAGTATCTGTTTTTGCTGTTTAGCCGTTTTAAATCGAGATAATACCTCAATACGCACAGGCCAATTGGCAAATCGATCTTTAAAGCTTTCATAGTGTTGTTGGGCTAATAATGTCGTAGGCACAAGCAGTGCCACTTGACGCAAGTTATCAGTCGCAATAAAAGCAGCACGCATTGCGACCTCCGTTTTACCAAAACCCACATCACCACAAACTAATCTATCCATTGGCTGCTTAGAGCACATATCGGAAATCACTGCATTGATAGAAAGGGATTGATTGTAGGTCTCTTCAAAGGGGAAGTCATTACGAAATATTGCATAATTAGCTTTATTAAGTTTATATTGAAATCCTATTTTAGCTGCGCGTTGTGCGTAGACATCGAGCAGCTCTGCGGCAACATCGCGCACTTTTTCAGCGGCGCGTTTTTTGGCTTTTTGCCAAGTGTCATTACCAAGTTTATTAATTGGGGCATTGTCGACGTCATGCCCACTATAGCGGCTTATCAGGTGTAAAGCGGTCACGGGGACATAAAGCTTATCGCCTCTTAGATATTCTAATGTGACAAATTCAGTGACATTTCCTGCATTTTCGATGGTTTGTAAGCCAAGATATTTGCCAACCCCGTGATCAATATGGACAACGGGTTGGCCAATTTTAAGCTCTTCTAAATTACGCAGCGTATGTTCAGCATTAAAGTTTTCATCATTTGCTTCATTACGACGCCCACGTAGTGATACTTTAATCCCTAATAGTTCATTTTCGGTAATAAATGCGATTTTGCTGCTATTTAATATAAAACTTTTTGCTACATGGCTGATGGTTACACCGACAGCTTTTGTGTTGCCGGCAAAAGATGTAAATGAGCTAAACTCAGCTATTTTCATCTTTAACGGTGCTAATAATTCTAATAGCGATTCTTTACGCCCTGGCGATTCAACACTAAAAAGAATTTTGCCATCGAAATGAGTAATAAAATGGGCAATTTTTTCCAGTGGGTTATTTTTTTTATGCTCGATTTGAACATTTTCAACGAGCGATATATCGAAGTTGGTATTTCCTGCTTTATGCTCGTTAATTGGCGCCTGCGAGAAAAAATAGCGAGGCCATTTATTTAATTGTTCGAAACATTGTTCATGGCGTAGATATAACTCCGCTGGCGGCAAGAGAGGGCGATAGAGGTCGACACAACGCTCTTCGTAACGCGACTGTAAATTATGCCAAAAATCCATGCTGGCTTGGTTAATATCACCGACGATAGCAAGGCGAGAGTTACTTGGTAGATAGTCAAAAAGGGTAGCGGTTTGCTCAAAAAAAAGTGGCAGATAATATTCAATACCCGCAGGTAAATTTGCCTGTTCTATGGTGTTGTAAATCGATTCTTTACTACTTGATAGTGGAGAATTGAATTTTTCTTTAAACTTTATTTTAAAACGTTGTAATGCATCAGCGTCCGTTGCAAATTCATGTGCGGGGAGTAATTTTATCTCTTTGACTGGCTTTAATGAGCGTTGACTTTCACTGTCAAAGGGGCGGATAGAGTCAATTTCATTGTCAAAAAAATCGATACGGTAGGGCTGTTGACTGCCCATGGGATATATATCAAGTAGTGAGCCGCGCGCACAAAATTCGCCATGGTCCATAACCTGTTCAACGGCATAGTAACCCGCTTCTTGTAAATTTGCGCGGAATTGTTGCGGATCAATTGTCTGTCCATTTTTAACAATTAACGTGTGCTGCTGTAAATAGGATAAGGGAGCTAGCCTCAGTAAAAGCGTGGTTATGGGGACAATTAATATGCCCCCTTGCATCTGCGGTAAGCGATACAAGGTTTCTATACGGGTAGAAATAATATCTTGATGCGGTGAAAAATGGTCATAGGGTAACGTTTCCCAATCGGGAAAATCAATTAGCTCAAGTTTATCCTCAACAAAATAGCTTAATTCTTGGCGTAACTTTAATGCACTTGGCGTATCGTTAACGATTAAAATGAGTGGCGATGATTGCAGTTTCGCGCACTCACTAATTGCCAATGCTTGGCTGCTGCCCTGTAAATTGGCGAGTAATAAACGGTCATTATTATTTTTGAGTGTTGGAATCGATAATAGTTGCACTGGCTTCATTGTCTATTCTTTTTTAAATTGATTGTGTGCGTTGCTCTGCACGCAGTTTGAGTTGCTTGGACTGAATATGTAATGTACTACGAATCAGTAATTCGCGATCTTCTTCGCGTATTCGCTGATAGGTTAATTGAACAGATGTTCCATCGATATTGGTTACCCTTGCATAGCAGTAGATCGCAGCAGACTCTTCAGGTAAAAAAATTTTTAAGCGTACCAGTTGTGATAAATAAAAGTTTTTTCCTGAGCAATCAAATAAACAACAACCGGCACTGAATGCATCGGTTTTAAAACGGTATTGGCTTTCATCTTGCTGACTTAATATGTAAGTTAGCAATATATTTATTTTTTGATTTTGTGTATCTAAGAATTGCCATAAAGTTTGCGTTGTTTCATTGTTTAGTTTTAGTCGATGCAACGCTGTAGAGTCAAGTTCAGAAAGGTCGCTGGCCATACGAAAAGGGGCGGGGATCTCCGCTTCAAATTGCCCTTGTTCTGGAATACTTTCATCGTCTTGCAGAGGTTGAACATTAATTGCAAGCTGATAGTGCACCAAAAAGTATTCATGTTTGGTCATTATTTTCCCTTATTTTCTGTCTACTGTGATTGTTTTCATCTAATTTTCGGTATCTTGATCTATGAAGATACATTAGAATATTGTGTAATCAATGTCTTAATCGTTATTTAATGTATTCTTTTTAGGGCTAACTACGAATATTTTGTCATTATAACTCAATGTCAACTAATCAAGAAACAAAGGAATTTATGTTTTACCCCCTCAGTGCTTTTATCGGCTTACGCTATACAAAATCAAAACGTAATAATAAATTTGTCTCCTTTGTTTCCCTTTTTTCTACGGGCGGGATCACCTTAGGCGTGTTAGCTTTAATAACCGTGTTATCGGTAATGAATGGTTTTGAAAATGAGTTAAAAACACGCATTTTAGGAGCAGTACCGCACGCGATTATCAGTAATGAACAACAAACCCTGAGCGATTGGCATGATCAAATACCGGAAATTGAAGCGATTGATGAGGTTAAAAGTGTTGAACCCATCGTTAGCAGTGAAGCAATAGTGCAAACGGCGACTAGCTTGCAAGGTGTTATATTTGAAGGGGTTGATCCTCTTTTATATGGTGCAGATGTCGTTAAATCCGGCATGTATGTAGGGGATATTAGTGATTTAACGGTAGGTAGTTACCATATTATTATCGGCAAAAATTTAGCGCGCCAACTCGGTGTAACCCTTGGCGATAAAGTACGCGTTATCTCTGCAAGGGGGAGTCGTTATACTCCGCTTGGGCGTATGCCTAGCCAGCGCAACTTTACCGTTGCCGGTTTATTTGATGTTGGCTCTGATGTGGATCAGCAACTGGTTTTGATGAATGTTGATGATGCGGCACGTTTAGTACGTATTAATGATGGGCAAGTGACCGGATTGCGTATCTATCTCTTTGACCCTTTTGCCATTGAATCTTGGCATTCTCCAAGTTTAAAACCGGGGCAATTACTCACTGATTGGCGGAGTAGCCATGGAGAGTTATTTGCTGCCGTGAAGATGGAAAAGAATATGATTTGGTTACTACTTTGTTTAATCATTGCCGTTGCCGCATTTAATATTCTCTCGTCATCGGTGATGGTTGTCAGTGATAAAAGTGCTGAAGTCGCTATTTTGAAAACCTTAGGCATTGAGGGAAGAACGCTTAATCTAATTTTTATTATTCAAGGAGCATGGAGCGGTATTATCGGCGCATTCGTTGGTACCATCATGGGGATTTTATTAAGTAGTTATATTAACGAAATTATGTCGATTTTAGGTTTACACCTTCTTTCAAACGCATCGGGAGGAGAGCGAATCCTTCCTGTGCTGTTTGAACCCATGCAAATTATCGTGATTATGCTGTCAGCGATGCTATTGAGCTTAGTTGCCACATTATACCCAGCATACCGCGCCGGAAAAGTTAGTCCCGTTGAGGCATTAAGATATGAATAATATAGATAATAAAAATAACATTGAGCATGATAATACGATCTTGTCTTGCCATGATTTAGGTAAAACCTATCAAGATGGCAAATTATTGAGTACTGTTTTACAAGGGGTTGAATTATCCGTTGCAAAAGGCGAGTTGTTAGCGATTGTTGGTAGTTCTGGCTCTGGTAAAAGTACGCTTTTACACCTGTTAGGTGCATTAGATGCGCCAACAACGGGGAATGTATTTTATTTAGGGGATAATATCCATCACTTATCATCTAATAAACAGGCAAAATGGCGTAATCAACATCTCGGTTTTGTTTATCAATTTCACCACCTGTTATCGGAATTTAATGCCTTGGAAAATGTGGCTATGCCATTATTGATTGCCGGCGAAAACATAAAAGACGCGACTCAAAAAGCACAGGCTATGTTGACTCGTGTTGGCTTAGATAAACGGTTAGCACATCGACCAGCAGAGCTCTCTGGTGGTGAAAGGCAGCGAGTTGCAATCGCGCGGGCATTGATTAATGATCCGCAACTGGTGCTTGCTGACGAGCCAACAGGAAATTTAGATGCGGTTAGTGCAGAAAGTATTTATCAGCTAATTAAAGACCTTAATAATGAGTTAGGAACCGCCTTTGTAGTGGTAACACATGATCAACAATTAGCCAATAAATTGGATCGTCAATTACACATGATCAGTGGTATTTTGCAGGATAACTTATAATGTATCGCCCTTTATCGACGTTCATTGGCTTACGGTATAGTCAAGCCAAGCATAAAAATAGATTCGTCTCTTTTATCTCTATCGCTTCGATATTAGGTATTGCACTAGGTGTGATGGTGTTAATTGTTGGTTTATCTGCCATGAATGGCTTCGAAAAAGCCTTGCGAGATCAATTATTATCCGTTGTCCCCCATGCTGAATTGGAAATGGTGTCTGGTAGTTTCAACGATATAGATGCAACCATTGCTAAAATCGAGGCGCAACCCGATGTCGTTGCTGCAACACCTTTTATTACTTTGAATGGGTTGTTACAAAAAGATAACAAGATGAAGGCGCTGCAAATACGTGCCATAGATCCTCGCACTGAAAACAATGTGACCAATATTGAGAAATTTATAAAAGGGCAGGGTTGGTCTTTATTATCCCCAAATAAAAATACGATTATTCTAGGCAAAAGTGTCGCTGAAAAGTTGCAATTGTCCATTGGAGATAGCGTCTTTTTGTTATTACCACAACAGGGCGCTCAAACTCGTTTAAAAGCGCCTCGCTCTATTCCTTTTAAGTTGGTTGGCATATTTGCGATGGGGGGCAATTAGATAGTTCACTGGCTTTTATTCACATTAGTGACGCTCAAAAAATACTGTCAATGGATAGCGCTAATGCAATTGCCTTTAAGGTTAATGATGTATTAAAGGCACAAAGTATCGCGCGTAGTGTTGGCTACAGTCTTGATAATTATTTATATATTAAAAGCTGGATAACCAGTCAAGGTTATCTATACCAAGATATCCAAATGGTGAAATCGTTAATGTATATCATTTTATTGCTGGTGGTTGCGGTCGCTTGTTTCAATATCGTGTCGACATTAGTGATGGCTGTTAATGAGAAACGTGGTGATATTGCTATTTTGAAAACCATGGGGGCTGGCAAGTGGACGTTGCGTTTCATATTTATCGTGCAGGGGGCTTTTAATGGTTTTGTTGGTTGTTTATTAGGCGCTATGATGGGGATTTATATTGCGCTTAATTTAACAGAGTTGATTACCCACTTAGAAGCGTTATTGGGCCATAAGTTTTTATCGGGTGATATCTACTTTATCGACTTTTTACCTTCACAAATAAATTATAATCAAGTAATAATTATTACACTGTTAGCCTTTGTGATGAGTGTGTTAGCGACTATTTATCCTGCCTGGCGAGCTAGTAATATAAAACCGGCACAAGAGCTAGGGTATAGTCACTAGCCTTAAATTGCACCCTGTTGGTAAGTAGTTGCGCTATTGCTTGGGCTAGCTTTTGGTAGCCCAATGCATTGGGATGTATGGCATCACTGAGCAATGAGGGTTGTTTTAATATTGTTGTAAAAATAGTGGTATCAATGTGAATAGCCATCTCTGATGCAACGTATTGATACTGTTTAATGGGAGCTAATAATTGCAGGGTATTCGGGATTGCTAGTAATACAACTTGAATATCACGCGCTTGTGCAAGTGCGATCATTGCGCGTAAATTATCTACCATTTCATCTAAACTGCGTTGTTGTAGCATATCATTTGCACCGTGGCACAAAAGCAATAACTGTGGTTCATATCTATCTAATAGCCTTTCTAGCCTAAGTCGTCCTGTCCCGCTTAATTCACCGTTCACACCTGCATTAATAACGTCACGGTTAATTAACTTACTTAGTTGTGCGGGGTAGCTTTGATGGGGGGAGGCGGGATAACCAAAAGTTAAACTGTCACCAAATGAAAGAATGGGTTGTAGAGGATTTAGTTGCTGTAACATGCCATGGAATCACTATGGGGGAAAATAATAGTTAGTAAAAAAACCGCCTAGAACAGAGCGTTATAGGCGGTATCAAACGGGTTAGTCGTCAGAAAGTCCCAATATAGTAAGAAGATGGATAAATATATTGAATAGATTTAAATATAAAGAGACGGTTGCGCGTATGTAGTTTGTTTCACCACCGTGAATAATGCGGCTAGTATCAAACAAAATAAAGCCAGACATAATGAGCACCACGACACTGCTAATGACCACTTGCATCATTGGAATCGCAAAGAAAAAGTTGGCAATCATTGCAATTAGCACAACGATCATACCCGCCATAAGAAAACCACCCATAAAAGAAAAATCTTTACGTGAAGTTAATACGTAGGCAGATAAAGCAAAGAAAATAAGTGCAGTTGAACCTAACGCCTGCATGATTAATGCAGGGCCATTTTCCATTGCCATGTAATGGTTAAGCATATTACCTAAAGAGGCGCCCATCACCCCGGTAAACATAAATACCCAAAACAGTCCTTTACTAGAGTCTGCTGTTTTAGAAACAACAAATAGTAAAGCGAAACCGACAAGCATTAATATTAAAGAGAAAGTTGGGCCAATATTCATGATGGTTGCAATCGTTGCTGTAACAGCTGACACCGTTAGTGTCATTGCCAGCAAAACATAAGTATTTCTTAACACTCTGTTAATAGAGATGCTGCGTCCCTGAGTCTCTGTTTGTGTGTTAAACATGGGTGAATTCATATGATCTCCAAGATAATGTTAAATAAACGGTAGTGCACCTATAGGGACAATTATTATTGTATCGCTTTTAGGTGCATGTTTAGTTCTGTAACTATCTGTATAGCAAACAATTACCTTTATAGTCAATAGATACACTATTATACAAGTATGAAATTTTCCTGCTGACTTTGCATTTAGGAGATGTATGGGTATAATGCCGCCCCCGATTAGGGTTCCATCGGGAAAGTTTAATGTTTGATAATATTTCGACAAAACTGGTAGTTAATCAATAAAATTTCAAGCGGGTTCCCTCACCCCGCACTATTTAATTAAAAAGGTCACAATATGTTAATGTTAACCACACAGCAAATGAGCCGTGCATTAGTTGTCCTCGTTGCTTTTCAAATTATAATAATTTGTGTTAGTAACTATTTAGTTCAACTTCCTTTTCAAATTTATGGCTTCCATACCACATGGGGTGCTTTTAGCTTTCCATTTGTCTATTTAGCAACGGATCTAAGCGTTCGTATTTTAGGTAAAAAAACGGCTCGAGAGATAATTTTAAAGTCAATGTTTCCCGCATTGTGTATCTCCTATGTAATGGGTGTTGTATTTAATCAGGGTGGTTTTCAAGGTGTTGCTGCACTCGCTGAATTTAATGATTTTGTTTTTCGTATCGCCTTTGCTAGTTTTACTGCTTATTTAGTTGGTCAGTTAATGGATATTACTGTCTTTGCTAAATTACGTAAAATAGGGGCTTGGTGGGTTGCGCCATCTATGTCGACTATTGTCGGAAATTTAGTTGATACGGTCGTCTTTTTTGGCGTTGCATTTTATGCTTCAAGCGATATGTTTATGGCGCAACACTGGCCGGAAATTGCAACAGTCGATTATGTGTTTAAGTTAATTGTTAGCCTTGGGTTATTTTTGCCAGCCTATGGGGTATTGTTAAAAATACTCGAGCAAAAAATAATTCAATCGCCAGTATCAAATCAAACAGTTTAAAACCATTTGTGGCTAAATGAACGAGGATTTTGATGCGACTGAACGGTTTGTTGAAGTTGTCAATATGGGATCGTCGCAATCATATTTATTAGACTGAATTTTAATTAAAACAAAACAATCGTTTAGGTATTTATTTAGCATCTGTTAATTAATGTATTGGCAATAATGGTACCATTTTTCGATTAACTGCTTATAATTCGCTTTTTGAATCTAATTGGCTATTGAAGAGAATCTAAATGTTATTAGCACCTTATTACACGAAAAATGGTAATGTAATTACGATATCTGCAACGCAAGCAAGTCATTTTGCTAAACAACAATGTCGCGATTTCAATCCAATTCATGATCCCGAATCGAAGCGCTTTTGTGTTCCCGGTGACTTATTGTTTGCACTTGCTCTGCAAGAGTATGGTTTGAGTGAAACAATGAGTTTTACTTTTACAAATATGGTGGGTGATAATGTTGGGTTGGTTTTTCCTGAGGTTGCTGGTGAAGATATTATTATTACCAATGAGCAAGGAAAAAGTGTATTAGAAATTAATCGTCAGGGAGCGAACAGTCAAGAGCCGACTCTAATCGGGTCATTGATTAAAAATTATGTGCTTTTTTCAGGACAAAATTTCCCCACATTACTCATGCCATTAATGAAAAAACACGATGTGATGTTCAATCCTGCAAGACCTTTAGTGATGTATAATAGTATGAGCTTTGCGTTTGATTCCTTATCGCTCACTAATCCGTTACATGTCAGTCTATCCGATGCAAGTTTTGAAGTGTTACCTAAACGTGCTAATAACTTTTTGAATTTTGATATTTTTGATGGTGATAAAGTTATTGGAAGGGGGGTTAAAACAATCGTTATTGCTGGATTAAAGCCCTATGACCATGAGCAAATTACAGCCTTTTCAAACGCTTATGAAGCGCGTCGGGAAGCATTTTAATTGTTAAAACTATCATTGTGCTCAATTGTTCATTCAAAAAATACATTTATTTTTTTGAATGAACAATATCCCCAACCATGAAAGTTAACCCATCATTTTTTGTTGATTAGCCAACGCACTGCTAAGAAACAGTTCTACTTTTGTTAGTGAATTTTTATTAGCACATTTTAAAGTATTAAACATAGCCCATAGATAGGGATCATCGTCATACCAACGACGTCGTTTTAAATTAAGTGGAAAATCAAATGCATTTTCCGTATCAAGTAAATTAGGCTGATATTTAGCTAACAATGCCATAACCTCTTTGATAATTGGTCCCCTCTCGATTTCAGTTAAATCTTTAAGTGTGTTTAATTTTTGACTTAAAGTTAAATGTTGATCATCCCAGCGATTCATCTGCTTCTCACTCATTTATTGAGGTAACATGGATATAGGTATAGCAGATAAAAATGATCATGTTAAATTCGTCGCATATTTTTTAATACTTACAGTTCATTTTGTAAGTTATGTCATTAGTTTAATAAAAACAGGCTGATTAGCCGCTAGAAAGGCCAATAATATTCATAAATAGTGGCGCTCTTAACACTAACTGAATCATTAATAGATGATAAACATATTTTATGTCGTTACAATTAGGTTTGATGTATATGAACAGAGGATCCTGTTGAATGATGATTGAGCAACATGTCGACGAGTTAGATATAGGTATGTATATCGTTGATATTACGACACCAAAAGGGAAATTTCATCTAGCAAAGGTTGGTTGGATCGAAAGCCCTAAGGCGATTGAGTATTTAAAATTGAAAGGTGTTGAACGTGTGCTTATCGACACTAGCAAACAACGCAGTGGAGCCATAAATAAAAAGCCACCGGTACAATCTCGTCAACAGTTGTTTAAGGAAGATGTTTTAAAAGCGAAGGCGGTGTTTGATCAATCGAAAGAAATTCAAAAAAAATTATTTTATGATGCCGAAAACGGTAATCCGTTAGATTTATCATCAGTGCAAAAAATAACTGATGAGTCTATTGATATCATTTTTAAAAACCCGGATGCGCTTGCCTGCGTATTGAATATTCGCATTAAGGATGAATATTTATTAGAGCATTCCGTTGCTGTAGCCGTGTTAATGACGATTTTTGCTTTCCGCATGAATATTGATAAAGCAATCGTAAAAGAATTGGCCATTGGTGCATTTTTACACGATGTTGGTAAAATTAAAATTCCTCCGGCAATTCTTGATAAACCGGGTAAATTAACGGAAGAAGAGTTTGCTATTATGAAAAGTCATGCTAGCCACTCCATTGAAATAATTAAAAAAACTCCAAATATCAGTGCGTTAAGCTTGGAGGTCGCAGCGTTACATCATGAGAAATTAAATGGTGAAGGTTACCCTAATGGTGTTGCAGATAAAGATATATCCATCTATGGGCGCATGATTTCAATCTGTGATATTTTTGATGCATTAACGTCGCACCGTTGTTACAAAGAAGGCTACTCGCAGGTTAAAGCCTTTGGCATTTTACGTGCTTTGGCTGAGTCTAACCAATTAGATGCAAAATTGGTTGATTCATTTATTAAATGCATTGGCGTCTATCCGGTTGGCTCTGTGGTGCAATTAGACTCTAATCGGCTGGCTGTTGTTGCTAGTCGTAATCCAGATGATCCCATTCGTCCTTTGGTTAAACCATTTTATAAATTACATCCTAAGCAATTTGAAGCTGCTAATGATATTGATTTATCGACTATACGAGATGAGCAGATTGTTAAATGTGTGCGCGTTGATGACTTCGATTTAAACATGGCTTTAGTCATGGAGTTTCTTGCAGATCAAGGTTAATTCTAGTGGCTATGATGCGTAATATGCCTTTAAAATAGACAATAGAGGGGGTAGGTGTACTTTTTATAAGCACTCAAACCATTTTATTAAATTATTTTATATTAAGCACTTGCGCTGAAATAAAACTTCTATACAATACGCCGCACTTACTTAGAAAGATAAAAAGTAATTAGCCCGGATGGTGGAATCGGTAGACACAAGGGATTTAAAATCCCTCGCCTTATGGGTGTGCGAGTTCAAGTCTCGCTCCGGGCACCAATTCAAGAGAAAGCTTCAACTTATGTTGGAGCTTTTTTTTTACCTGAAATTTATACCAAGAACATCTTATACCATTCCTTGATTGCTGTAACTTGTTGCTATAATTGCAAAATAAATAAGGTAGCGTTTATTTTAACAAGCATTAATGCGTAGATAATTATAGGGTTTGGTATTATTAATTTATTAAGGAATGTGATGACTGAATATATTGCGCTTATTATGATTGTAGCCATCGTTTATTTTGTACTAGTTCGTAATAAACCCGCACCGAAAACAGATTGGGAAAAATTGCCAGATTTTCAGGAATACCAAGCGTTGGAGAAAACACAAAATGAAAGCGGGGAGTTATGCTGTCATTATTGTGGTTGCAGCGAGACCGTAAAGCGTCCGTTGAAAAGTGAAAAAGAGAATCCTGATAAGCTCAAATTTTACCACGCCTGCACGCAATGTAAGGTCGTATTATGGCGCAGTGAATAAGCAACAGGGACTGTTTTTACTGAAGTTGTAGAGATTCGCATTTGCAATGTGTGAGTGTATAATGTGGCAAAATTGAGTGCCAAATTATGATATTAATGGGAAATTATTTTGCATACAAGCAATGAAAAGCGACTGAATAAATATATTAGTGATTCGGGTTTTTGTTCTCGTCGCGAGGCTGATAAACTGATTGAGCAACAACGTGTTCAAATTAATGGAAAAATTCCGGAATTAGGGACGAAAGTCCAAGTTGGTGATGTGGTTACAGTTAACGGTAAATGCATATCAGCTGTTGCAGAGAATAAATCAGATCGCATTTATATCGCCTACAATAAACCAATTGGTATTACCTGCACCACGGAGCGTAATGTACATGGCAATATTATTGATGCGGTGAAACATAAAGAGCGTATATTCCCCATCGGGCGTTTAGATAAACCGTCGGAAGGATTAATTTTTTTAACAAGTGATGGTGATATCGTAAATAAAATATTGCGTGCTGAAAATGCGCATGACAAAGAGTATCAAGTGACCGTTGATAAACCTCTAAGTGAACGATTTGTTGAGCGTATGCAGCGCGGCGTTCCTATCCTTGATACGATTACTAAGCCCTGTGTCGTTAAAGTTCAGAGTCGCTTTGTTTTTACTATTATATTAACGCAGGGGTTAAATCGGCAAATACGCCGAATGTGTGAATATTTAGGATATGAAGTGACCAAATTAAAGCGCACTCGTATCATGAACGTCAAGTTAGATAAATTAAAACCGGGACAATGGCGTAATCTTAGTGAACATGAAATGGATGAAATTAACCAAGCCGTTGCTTCATCTTCAAAAACAGCGTTAGATACTGCCTTACCTAAAAAACAGTTCAATAGTGACCATGAAAAGCCGCAAAAGAGTGCTAAAAAAATTTTTGTTAATGACAAAAAAAAGCGTGTTATTGCAAATGATAAGAGTAAACGTACATTAAAGTTAAATCGTTAATGAGTATCAGTGAATTTGATTTAATCGGGCAATATTTTAAAAATAACGTCGCCCTCGTAGATAATGATGTTTGTGTCGGGATTGGTGATGATTGCGCTATTTTAGATGTACCAGATGGTTTTCAATTGGCCGTTAGTACGGATACACTGGTTAGTGATGTGCATTTTTTTGCTGATGTTGATCCCTTTAGATTGGGTTATAAAGCGCTTGCAGTAAATCTGAGTGATTTAGCCGCGATGGGAGCTACGCCTAAGTGGGTATCCTTAGCAATCACCCTACCGGAAGTTAATGAGCAATGGCTTGCTGAGTTTTCTCGAGGCTTTTTTACATTAGCGAATCAACATCGGGTTAGCCTCATTGGTGGTGATACGACTCATGGCCCATTATCAATTACAATTTCGGTGAAAGGTATTGTCCCCCGTGGTCAAGCGTTGCTGCGTAATAAGGCCAGTGTGGGTGAACTTATCTGTGTTTCTGGCAACTTAGGCGATGGTGCATTAGGTCTCGATGCTAAACAATTAAAATGTGCGCTGAGTAGCCCTGAATTGTTTATTGATGCATTGGAGATAACGCAACCTCGTATAGAGCTGGGCCTTGTATTGCGCTCTTTGGCGAGTAGTTGTATTGATATTTCAGATGGATTAATACAGGATTTACAGCACATTTTGCAAGCTTCACACTGCTCTGCCAATGTTCATATTGATAAATTACCCTTTTCACCAGCAATGCGAAATGAGATTAATATGGGGGCGATAAATTGTCAGCAAGCTTCTCAGTATGCTTTAACAGGGGGCGATGATTATGAGTTACTTTTTACCATTGCTAGTGAAAAATTGCCGCAATTAACGATGCAAATGCAAAAAGCTGAAATGCATGATATCACTGTTAAAGTTATCGGAGAGATAACCGAACCGACATCTCCTCAGGTCGCTCTCTTTGAAAATAACAAATCAGTCTCTTTTATGACCCAAGGCTGGGATCATTTTAAATAAGGTTAATATAATGAAACGTGATGACTTAAATGGGTTGAAAATTTCTAATCCTATTCATTTTACTGCTGTTGGATTTGGCAGTGGGTTAGCGAAAAAAGCGCCAGGAACATTTGGCACCTTAGCTGCAATGCCTATCTACTATTTTTTATCTTTTCTCTCCGTTGAATTATATATTGGAATTTTGATTCTAAGCAGTGCCATCGGTATTTGGATTTGTCAGGTTACGAGTCGTGATATGGGGGTACATGATCATAAAGCGATTGTCTGGGATGAATTTGTTGGTTATTGGATCACGATGTTTATGGTGCCTTTTTCTATCAAATGGGCTATTGTCGGGTTTGTTCTGTTTCGTTTTTTTGATATTGTTAAACCATACCCTATTTCCTGGTTAGATAAAAAAGTCCATGGTGGCCTCGGTATTATGATTGATGATATTTTGGCGGGCGTGTTTGCCGCTGTCCTATTACAATACCTCATTCATATCTATAATTAATTATATGTTGCGCTTGTTATTACAGTTATTTCAGTTTGTTGTTATCTTTACTGCCCCTTCTCTCTTTTATGATGTGCTTGCGGAAGAAAGGGACGGGGGAGCGACAGTCGAAATCCAACAAAGCCCAGTCGGTAACGGTACACCCGAAGTGCAGATTGCTGTTGCAGATATTCCTCTTTATTTTTCTCCCTATGCAATGTCTCCTTTAGAGGCTCAATATGCACATTTATTTTTTGATCCCTTAGTGCGTTGGTCTACGCATAAAGAGTTAGAAAAACGTTTAGTGAGTGGCTGGCTGTTACTAAAACCCGGGGTTATTCGTTTTTTTTTAAAAAAAGAGATTAGTTTTCATTCCGGTAATAAATTAAGTAGCGATGATGTTATTTGGACGCTTGATCAAATTCGTAAAACCCCTCATGCAAAAGCTTTTTTTACAGGTATCCTTAAGATAGAAAAAGTCGATCAGCATAGCTTTGATCTACATACAGATTTGTCTGAAGATCAATTATTAGATTATCTGGCGCATTTTTTTGTTTTAGACCATGCATTTTATGAATCACATAATATCACCATGAATAATAGTCAAGATATCGTCAACTTTAATAGTAAAACACTGCCTATTTCTGGTTCAGGCCCCTATAAAATAAACCAATATAATCCATTATTACATCTACGTGTCGTTAGTAATGATAAATATTGGGGGGAAACTAATGTAATTGCAGGTTTTAATTTTATTAGGATACACTCAGCGAATTCTCGTTTATATGCATTACTTGCCGAAGATGTTGATATATGTGAATCGATGGCTAAAAAAGATATTGATACCGTTAGCCATGCCCCATCTAAAAAATTAGTAGAAATATCTTCATCGGAAGTTGTTTTTTTAACCATTAGTGATAAACGATCTAATGTGTTTAAACGCCGAGTTGCAAGAGATGCCGTTGCTTTGTCGATCAATAAAATGGGCATGTTAAAGCACATTGTTAATAATCTAGGGAGTGTAAAACCCTATTTTACTGCGCAGCAAAATATAGGAGATAAAGAAAATAAAGAGTTGCTTGAATATGATGCCAGAACTGCGAGAAATATTTTTTCTAAAATAACGATGCCAGCGGAGCTGCATTTATTAGTGTTAGTCGATAAAGCGGGTAATACAGCACAAATCGCCCGTGCTTTATTAAATATGATGCAAAAAGTGTCTATTAAACTGACCATTACAGAGGTCTCGGATTTACAAAAATGGAACGCAATGTCCGGTGATTATGACTTTACTTTATCTTCATGGCAATTTCCGTTGTTAAATCGAGATAACATTTACCAACACTTATTTACGGATAGCCCATTAAGTCAATATATCGACGCACTGTTTGCTGAATCGCTTAGTGATAATACACTCGCCAGTAAAATATCACTGTTTGAGCAAAGTCAAGAATCACAATGGATCATGCCTTTGTTATTTTTAAATACAGTATGGGCCAGTGATGATAAATATGATTTAGCATCCATATTTTCCATTAACAGTATCCCATACTGGCATTTATTAACAGTAAATAAGCCATAATAGCAATTGCTATATATTAATTATAATAGGCCTGAATTTGCTCTGTGATGCCTTCGCTATCTAGTTTTAATAAATGGTAAATTTGTTGCTGGGTTCCCTGTTCAATAAATTGATCTGGTATGCCAATGTTTAAAACGGGTAAAATAATTTTATTAGCCATAAAGTATTCATTTACGGCGGAACCTGGCCTCCCGCAATACTATTTTCTTCAATAGTTACAAACTGAGAATGATGATCACTGAGCTCTTTGAGTAGCACCTTATCCAGGGGTTTTACAAAGCGCATATCAATGAGCGTAGCATTTAATTTTTCAGCGACAGGTAATGCTTGTTGCAGTAAGGTGCCAAAACATAAAATGGCTAATTTTTCCCCTTCACGTATGCGTTTTGCTTTACCGATAGGTAGTTTTTGCATTGATTGACTTACAGGTACGCCGGCACCAACGCCACGAGGGTAACGAACCGCTGCAGGTGTATTAAGTGTGTGGCCTGTATATAGCATGTCTCGGCACTCTTGCTCATCGGAGGGTGTCATAACAACTAAATTAGGGATACAGCGTAGAAAACTTAAATCGAATGCTCCTTGGTGAGTCGGTCCATCTGGGCCGACAATGCCTGCTCTGTCAATCGCAAATAATACACCTAGATTTTGAATTGCAACATCATGGATGAGTTGATCATAGGCGCGTTGTAGAAAACTGGAATATATTGCAACAATAGGGTGTAACCCTGCGATAGCCATACCTGCAGCGAGTGTAACAGCATGTTGTTCTGCAATGGCAACATCAAAATATTTGTCAGGATGTTTTTTTGAGAAACTAACCATGCCAGAGCCTTCTCGCATCGCCGGAGTGATAGCGGTTAATTTTTCGTCTTGATCTGCCATATCATTTAACCACTCTCCAAATATTTGTGAGAAAGTCGGTGTGTTCGAAACAGATTTTGGCAATTCTTGATCGGGTGTAAATTTTGGAACCGCATGGTAACGGATAGGGTCCAATTCCGCTTGTTTATAGCCCTTCCCTTTTTTCGTCATAAGGTGTAAAAATTGAGGCCCTGAATGGTTACGCATATTGCTTAATGTTTCAACTAAATCAATAACATTATGCCCATCCATTGGACCGATATAATTAAATCCGAACTCTTCAAAGATAGTGGCAGGGGAGACCATTCCTTTTAGGTGTTCTTCTGTTCGTTTTGCGAACTCTTTAATGGGGGGAATGGTTGATAGGACTTTTTTACTACCTTCGCGTAATTGCGTATAAAGATTGCCAGATAAGATTTTGGCGAGATGATTGTTGAGTGCACCGACATTTTCAGAGATAGACATTTCATTATCATTGAGAACTACTAACATATCATTATGCAGAGCACCTGCATGATTTAATGCTTCAAAGGCCATTCCTGCGGTAATTGCACCATCACCAATAATAGCAACAACCTTACGATTTTGTTGTTCTTTTTCTGCCGCAATTGCCATTCCAAGTGCAGCACCAATAGAGGTTGATGAATGTCCAACACTGAGCACATCATATTCGCTTTCTTCCCGCCATGGGAAAGGGTGTAAGCCTTTAAAGGTGCGAATGCTATGCATTTGGTCCCGACGACCCGTTAAAATTTTATGTGGGTAGGCTTGATGGCCGACATCAAAAATAAGGTGGTCAAAAGGGGTACGATAAACATAGTGTAGTGCCACGGTTAATTCTACTACACCAAGCCCTGATGCTAAGTGTCCACTGCTTTGGCTAACTGTTTTGAGTAAAAACTGGCGTAACTCATTACAAAAGGCGGGGAGTTGCTGTTTTTTTAATAAACGCAACTCTTCGGGGTAATTAATATTAGCAAGCAAAGGGTAGTTTTTTAAATCCAAAGGCATAATAATTCGTCGCGTTTATAAATTTGATAAAAGATGAAAGCATTAATGCTGATTATACCCATGGTACTTCAATATGCAAAGTCAGCAAGAAAAGCATGCTGAAATACAAGCAAGTACGTGACGAGGCATATTGAGGTATCACAGGTATAGTAGTGTAAGTAAAGTGTATTAATATCCCCGTTCATCATAAGGTGGACTAGGATAGGTCCTATCGATTCTCTCTTTATGACATATTGAGCAAAGGATTCAAGTAATTCAGTATTATAGGGCAATTGCGTTAAAGCATGAAGTGCTTCTTGATACAGATATTCTGATTTTTCTATTGCGCCTGCGAGGCCAAGTAGGGCCGGGTAGGTCGATTTATTTAATTGAATATCCGATCCCTGCGGTTTACCGAGAGTTTTAGTATCACCTGTGATATCTAAAATATCATCCTGTACCTGAAAGGCTAAACCAATCGCACGTGCAAAATTATGCAATAGTTGTCTGTGTTCACATGGTAAATCAACTTTACTTAGCGCAGCTAGTTCTACTGCTGCTATTATTAAAGCACCGGTCTTCGCATTGTGTATCTTTTCAAGGGCAGTTAAGTCAATTTTTTTATTTTCGGCTTGGAGGTCTAAAGATTGACCTGCGCACATGCCATTATCACCGGAAGCTTTGGCAAGCCGGTTTATCATCGTCAGCTGTGTTTGTGCAGAGAGCCCAGCATTCGCTGTAGATAATATATCAAAAGCCAATGTTTGTAGTGCGTCACCAGCTAAAATAGCGGTCGCATCATTAAACTTTTTGTGGCAAGTGGGTTTACCTCGACGCAAGTCATCATCATCCATAGCTGGTAAATCGTCATGAATTAGCGAATATGCATGGATACATTCTATGGCGCAGGCGATAGGATCTAAGGTGGTTAATTTAGTTCCTAACATATTACCCACGATATAAACGAGAATAGGGCGTATGCGTTTGCCACCCAGTAAAGCGCCATAAGCCATTGCTTCGTTTAATTGAGCAGAGATTGGAGCATTTTGGTTAATATAATGTTCTAGTTGTGAGTTAACACGGTTTTGATAACGGGTGTTTATTTCAACAAGTTGTATCATAGATTTTACTATATTCACTTTTATATAATTGAAAAATTTCAGCTTGCTATCATTCTGTGACCAGAGTCGTTATAGCAATGGCAATAAAGAACTTAACCATTAAATGGTTGTAAAACCGCTTGTTCGTCTTGTTGCATTAATATTTTTACCTGTTGTTGGGCATCTTGCAACTTTTGCGAGTTACTGCGAGCGAGCGAAATGCCTCTTTCAAATTGTTTTAACGCATCCTCTAAAGGTAGATCGCCGTTTTCTAAGTGATTCACAATAGTTTGTAATTCAGTAATTGCTTCTTCATAAAGCATATTTTCAGGTTTCTTTAATGCCATGGAACGCTCATTTAGCTAAAATTTAAAGAGTACCGTGCCTAGCCAATAAGTCAATTACTGTTAAGGTAAATCTTTTATAAAGGGGGAAGATGTGATCTATTTCTGTTTGAATGTAAAAAATTAATAAAGATCATGGCAGCTTACCTGTAATATAAGCGAAAATAGATATACTCAACAAATTAATTCATTGAATGAAATTAATAAACGCTAACGGTATTATTCAGCGTTCTTGAAATCTAACCACTCAGTGTTGATTGGGTGTCTGTTTCGCATTTTCTGAATGTTGGATTGTTTTACATTTACTTAAAGGAATATTTTGTGGATTTAGCAACCCTTATTGGCCTCATCGGTAGTTTTGCATTTGTCATCATGGCGATGATATTAGGTGGTAACATTGGGATGTTTATAGACACCGTCTCAATATTAATCGTATTGGGTGGTTCATTATTCGTGGTTATGATGAAATATAATCTCAGCCAGTTTATTGGCGCTGTCAAAATCGCCATAAAAGCGTTTATGTTTAAAACAGACTCTGCGGAAGAGTTGATTAGCAAATCGGTGGAAATGGCTGACGCAGCTCGTAAAGGGGGCTTTTTAGCACTTGAAGAGGCTGAGATTAATAATCCTTTTATGCGTAAGGGGATTGATATGTTAGTCGATGGGCATGACGCTGATGTGGTGAGAAGTACGCTGGAAAATGATATCCGTTTAACGGCAGCAAGGCATGAATCTGGCGCAGAAATATTTAAACAGTTTGGTGACGTTGCTCCTGCTATGGGGATGATCGGTACTTTGGTTGGCTTAGTGGCAATGCTATCTAACATGGATGATCCTAAATCCATTGGACCTGCAATGGCCGTAGCACTATTAACAACACTATACGGTGCCGTTATAGCGAATATGATGGCCATTCCTATTTCTGATAAATTAAAATTAAGAGCGGCGGAAGAAGCGTTGAATAAAAATTTAATTCTTGATGGAATATTAGGTATTCAAGATGGTCAAAATCCACGTGTTATTGAAGGTGTGCTAAGAAATTATTTACCTGAATCAAAACGAAGTATTGATACAACAGATGAAGCGGGTAATTAACAATGGCTGATCAGGAATGTCCAAAATGTCCCCCAGAGGGGTTGCCCGCATGGATGGGCACATTTGCTGATTTAATGTCATTGCTTATGTGTTTCTTTGTTTTGCTATTATCATTTTCAGAAATGGATGTGCTCAAATTTAAGCAGATTGCAGGCTCAATGAAAAATGCCTTTGGTGTACAAACAAATTTAGAAGTTAAAGATATTCCAAAAGGTACCTCCGTTATTGCGCAAGAGTTCCGTCCAGGTAAACCAGATCCAACCCCGATTGAAGTTATCATGCAACAAACTATTGAGATGACAAAAGCAAAACTCGATTTTAAAGAGGGTGATTCGAATAATAGCGGTGGACAAACTAAAATCCAAGCACCAAAGCAAGATGCGCCCGATGAAAGTGAGTCAGATAACATTAATGAGCCACTGGATTCAACGGATTTAGAGTCGCAAGAGCAGCAGCAAGAGGAAGAACAGCAAGATGAAGCAATGGATGAGCCTGTCGAAAATCTTATCCAAGCTCCGGGCGTTTCTGCCGATCATGGCTTAGCGAGCAAAGTTGCCAAAGATTTACGTGAAGAGATTAATGATGGTGCTATTGAAATAGAGTCATTAGGTCAGCAGTTAATTATTCGTATTCGTGAAAAAGGGGCATTTCCATCGGGATCTGCTTTTTTACAACCTCGTTTTCGCCCCGTTATTAGCAAAGTTGGCAAGGTACTCGTTGATGTCCCTGGGGTGATTACTATTTCTGGCCATACTGACAGTGAACCTGTTCATTCAGAATTATATCGCTCGAACTGGGATCTTTCCGCACAGCGTGCTGTTTCAGTAGCACATGAAATGTTAAAGGTAAAAGGGATGAAAGGTAAAGAGTTGGTCGTTGCTGGTTATGCGAACACTAAGCCTTTAACTAAAGGGAAAAGTATCGCTGAGCGTCGCCGTAATCGCCGTGTTGAAATCATGGTTATGCAGGGAGAAGCTAAAGAAAGTGATCCGATAGGCTTACCGGCGAATTAATATTTTCGTATCTATAGCGTATTTATGGTTAATTTCTGTATAGTACGGCATTCCTTAATTGATAGTAGTTATTGCATCTATAAGCAGATTTACAGTCTGCTTTTATTTAAATCATTTATTAAAGTATCAGTAGAAAATGAAAATTCCGAAAAGATTACAGCCACTTGTTGATGATGGATTAGTTGACAAAGTATTACGTCAATTAATGAGTGGCAAAGAAGCAACGGTTTATGTTGTCCAGTGTGGGGAATTTATTCGTTGTGCAAAGGTATATAAAGAAGCCTCTAAGCGAAGTTTCAAACAGGCGGTTTTATATACCGAAGGTCGTAAAGTACGTAGCGGGCGTCGAGCGCGTGCAATGGAAAAAAATTCTAAATTTGGTCGCGAACAGCAAGAAAATATTTGGCAGAATGCAGAAGTCGATGCCCTTTATAAATTAGATGCTGTTGGGGTACGTGTACCCAAGCCTTATGGCTGTTTTGAAGGCGTGTTGTTAATGGATTTAATCACTGATACACAGGGCTTTGCTGCACCTCGTTTGAATGATGTTTCGATGTCAAAGGAACAGGCGATAGAAGATCACCTTGAAATGATGCAATATGTTGTGGCCATGCTTAGTGTTGGTATTATTCACGGTGACTTATCTGAATTTAATGTGTTAGTAGACGAATGGACCGGTTATTATTGACCTACCGCAGGCAGTTGATGCTGCTGCTAATAATAACGCGAAGCGAATGCTGCTAAGAGATGTTGAAAATATGAAACGCTATTATTCGCAATTTGCGCCAGAGTTATCACATACTAAGTATGGCGAAGAGATCTGGCAGCGCTATGAAGCCGGTGAATTATCCGTTAATACGGTGTTAACGGGGGAATTTGTTGAACCAGACAATGCGGTCGATGTTGATAATGTTATGAATGAGATAATGACAGCGCGTGATGAATATCAAGAGAAGCAGCAACGCTTAGTGGAGGCAGAGCTTTAATCTATTCAATTTCCACTCTTTAATTATTCTACTTGGTGGTATATTTATCATATATATTAAGTAGAATAATTACCCATTCGCTAGTTTATTAGTATCCTTATGACTCTATCACTTTTTTTAATAGTATAATTAATCCCAAAACAGGCACGCCAATTAATGCTGAACTAATAAAAAAGTTTATATAGCCCCAGTGATCCACATAAATCCCTGAAAAACCAGCAATAAACTTAGGAAAGAGCAACATCATTGAACTAAATAGGGCATATTGCGTGGCTGAAAATTCAATATTGGTTAGTTTAGAAATGTAGGTAATGAATGCTGTTGTTGCAATACCTGCACTGATATTATCCATCGAGATAATTGCCGTTAATAGCAGTAAATCTTTTCCAACAAAAGCTAAGACAGCAAAAATCAAATTGGTGATCACAACCAGAAATGCCCCTAAAAACAGTATCGAATAGGTGCTATAGCGAGTTAATAAAATCCCTCCTAAACCTGCGCCTACAAGGGTCATGATCACGCCAAATACCTTTGATATAGCCGCTACTTCGCCCTTGCTATAGCCCATATCGACATAGAAGGGGTTAGCCATGATGCCCATGACAATATCGGATATGCGGTAACTACCAATGAGAAGTAATATCAATATTGCATTCTTGCCATAGCGTTGAAAAAAATCAGTGAAGGGTTGAATTATCGCTATGCTTAACCAAGCTAAAAAATGAGCGAGGATGGACGGCAGATGTTGGTATTTTAATTTTTGTTCAAGTTTCTGTGCGTTTATTTGCTGTGAGTTTTGATAAGTGGGTTCATGGCAAATGAATGTGGTAACAATACCTACCCCCATGCATAGCGCCATAACCAGATAGGATGTTGACCAAGCAGATAATTGATAAGCATCACTACTGCTTGCCCAAGCAGCTATTGCTAAAGAGCCAGCTCCCGCCATGATCATGGCAAGTCGGTAACCAGTCATATAAGCTGCAGCCATCGCTGCTTGAAGCTTTTCTGGAGCAGATTCAATACGATAGGCGTCGATGACAATATCTTGTGTAGCAGAACTATAGGCAACAATAATAGCAAAAATAGCGAATGCAGTAAGATTTTGTTGAGGATCGCTTAGAGCCATGCCTAATAGTGATAAGACAATAGCAAGTTGTGAAAATAATAGCCATGCTCTACGTCGTCCTAACCAGTTGGTTAGAAAGGGTAATGCTAAACGATCTACGAAGGGAGCCCATATCCATTTAAATGCATATGCTAGCGCTATCCAACTAAAAAAACCGATACTTGCACGGCTAACATCAGCTTCTCTTAACCAAAAAGAGAGTGTTGAAAAAACAAGTAAAATTGGTAAGCCTGCGGAGAAACCGAAGAAAAAGAGGATCACGACTCGTTTTTCAAGGTAGACCTTACAATTTTCCAGCCAGGACTGCGATTCGCTCATATTCGTCGCTCTCTAATAAACCTAGGTGTAATAAACAAAAGGGATAGTGCATCGGAGCAATATTGGTCTCGTAGTACATTATCAAAATCTAACTAATGTTCAAATTGATGTCCGATCAGTTCAAAGCGCCATTCGGATAATAGTTTCGGTTTTTTGGCTGTTTTCTTTTGTTCTGCATCGAGTTTCCATAACCAACTCAAATATTCATTAATAATACGTTTTGAAGCGATGAGTTCACCGGTAATTCATATTTTTCCGCGCACAGTTGAATTTTACTGCGCATTGCTTTAACTGTCTTTTTGTAGGCTGGAAAATCCACGAGACGCGAAACATAGGGGGGGTATGTTTCCGGATCTTGTTGAGCAACTTCCTTAATGATAGCTAAAATTGTATCGCCATGAATGCGAATCTCGTTTGGTAGCAAATGTAGACGGTGTAAATCTTCAAACGAAGCTGGGCGATAATGAGCCAATAACCAAAGGTGGTCTTCTTTTACAACAAAATTTAGCGCTAGATTACGTGATTTAGCCGTGAGCAAACGCCATGTTGCTAGCGCTTTAATAACGGCGAGACCTTGCCTATCTAATTTAAACAAGTTGTTGAATGATTTGTATGCTTTTTCAGGATCTTGGGTTTGCATTTTTTGATTTAGAATCATTTGGCACTCTTGTTCGAAAAAGAGAGTCATTTTTTTCTCTTCAAGACGTTTTTGTAAATTTTCTAAGCAAGATTGTAAATAGAGAACATCAATAGCTGCGTAATTTATCTGCTTAGCACTTAAAGGGCGTTGGCACCAATCAGTGCGTGATTCTCCTTTATCAACAACAATTCCCTCTAATGTTTCCACCATTTTTGCATAACCCAATGAAGCACCAAGGTTTAAGAAAGCACAGGCTACTTGCGTATCAAATAGCTTAATATTTAAGTCACCTTTATGTTCGCGAATAATCTCTAAATCTTCACTGCTCGCATGCAAAATACATTTTTTTTCATTGAGTGCAGACCAAAAAGCAGAAAGGTCTGTAATAGCAAGCGGATCAATTAAGGTGATTTTGTTATTTTGTGATATTTGCAATAGGCCAAGATTGGCAAGATAGGTACGTGTTCGTACAAATTCGGTATCAAGAGAGATAGGACTATCGTCAAGTGTTGCTATAAAATCATGCAATTGTGTTTGTGTCGTTATCATGTCAAATTGCATAGATACTCCCATATGAATAATAATTGTTATATGTTACTAAAATTATTAAAAATCATCCATTTATATTCACTGTGATAAAAGGGATATTTTAAAGCTTGTGAGCTAGCTATTTTATATGGCAAGATTTATAGATGATAAAATCATGCATATTAATCAAGATAACGTGCATAAATAGTCATTTGAATAGGATTTTGTGACTCCCATCTTGTGAGATTGACAGTGATCAATTAGAATGGGGCAATCTAATAGTTTATTTTAACCCCCAAGTAACGATGTTTGTTAATAGCTTTTTTAAAACAGCTGTTTACAAATGTTAGCGTCGAATATTTACAGTGAATAGTACGGTAAGGAAAACAATGACTAAAACAATGTATGAAAAAATCTGGGATGCTCATTTGGTGCATGAACCAGAATCAGGTTCACCACTTCTTTATGTTGACAGACATTTAATGCACGAAGTAACCAGTCCTCAAGCATTCGAAGGCCTGAAATTACAAAATCGAGCAGTGCGTAATCGACACAGTATTCTCGGCACCATCGATCATTGTATCCCTACTGTCGATCGTACCAACATTGTTGATGTTATTGCCAAGAAACAAGTTGATACAATGACCGCTAACTGTGCATCTCATAATATCAATCTGTATGGATTAGATAGCCTAAATAATGGTGTTATCCATATTGTTGTTCCAGAGCATGGCTTTGTTCATCCCGGTATGGTTGTTTGTTGTGGTGATAGCCATACGGCAACTCACGGCGCATTTGGTGCATTGGCCTTTGGTATAGGCACCTCTGAAGTTGAACATATAATGGCGACACAGACATTACAACAGAAGAAAGCGAAAACGATGCTTGTTAAAGTCGAAGGTAAACTTTCTAAATTTGCAACCGCAAAAGATATCGCCCTTGCTATTATTGCTGAAACAGGGACTGCTGGTGGTACGGGATACGTCATGGAATTTGCTGGCGATACCATTACCGATTTGTCGATGGAAGGGCGTATGACGCTCTGTAATATGGCAATCGAAGCGGGTGCGCGTGCAGGGCTTGTTGCTCCAGATCAAAAAACCTTTGATTACTTAGAAGGTAAAGAATTTGCTCCTAAGGGCGCTGATTGGGATGCTGCTGTTGCTTATTGGAAGAGTATTCCTTCAGACGAAAATGCACAATTTGATGCAACGATTACATTAAAAGCAGAAGATATTGCACCACAAGTTTCTTGGGGGACATCACCTGAGCAAGTCGTTGCTGTAAATGCTGTCGTTCCTGCGCCTTCTGATTTTGAAAATGAAGTAAAAGCACAGGCATGTGAAAGTGCGCTTAAATACATGGATATTAAAGCGGGGCAAAAAATTACAGATATTAATGTGGATATCGTCTTTATTGGTTCATGTACTAATGGACGTATTGAAGATTTCCGTGCGGCGGCTGAATTACTCAAAGGTAAAAAAGTAGCTGCAGGTGTTCAAGCTATCGCAGTACCGGGATCTTTCCCTGTTAAATTCCAAGCGGAAAAAGAAGGCTTAGATAAAGTATTTGTTGAAGCTGGATGGGAATGGCGCGATCCAGGATGTTCTATGTGTTTAGCAATGAATGGCGATGAGTTAAAAGACGGTCAACGTAGTGCTTCTACATCAAATCGTAACTTCGAAGGTCGTCAAGGTAAGGGCGGACGTACTCACCTTGTTTCTCCTGCGATGGCAGCAGCTGCATCTATTGCAGGCCACTTCGTTGATATTCGTGATTGGAAATAGGAAAAAGATAATGCAACCATATATTAAACACACTAGTATCGCTGCGTTAATGGATCGTAGTAATGTTGATACAGACCAAATCATTCCAAAAAACTTTATGAAAAAAGTAGAGCGTACAGGTTTTGGTATCAATTTATTTCATAACTGGCGTTACCTTGCTGATAATGTCACTCCTAATCCCGAATTTGAATTAAATAAGCCTGCTTTCCAAGGTGCTAAAATTTTAGTTGCGGGTGAAAACTTTGGCTGTGGTTCATCGCGTGAACATGCGCCATGGGCAATCGCTGACTATGGTTTTAATACCATTATTTCTACTAGTTTTGCCGATATTTTTTATAGCAACTGTTTTAAAAATAGTATTTTACCTATTAAAGTCAGCGAAGATGAATTAGATGCATTAATGGCTGAAATTGCGGCTAATGAAGGTGTACAATTTACGGTTGACCTAGCTGCGCAAAAAGTCACAACACCAGGTGGTCTTGATATTAGCTTTGACGTTGATGCATTCCGTAAAGAGTCATTACTTGAAGGTCTTGATGATATTGCGTGGACGTTAAAACATGAAGATAAAATCACTGCCTTTGAAGAGAAACAGAAACAAGCTTTACCTTGGTTGTGGAATTAAGGCCGCTACTATTAAAATAGTGGTCGGTTAATTAAAAAGGCGCAATTGTTGCGCCTTTTTTATCGAAAACTGCTTGGATTAATATTTGAAAATTAATCCAAGCAGCTTTTAAACAGAATAACAGACGGAGTAAAGGGAATGATACAGCCCAACGTTGTACAATTAATGGATACTACATTACGCGATGGCGAACAAACTCAAGCGGTTTCATTTTCTCCTGCTGAAAAGGTTAGTATTGCTAAGGCTTTGTTACAAAAATTAAAAATAGATCGTATTGAAGTCGCTTCTGCACGTGTCTCTGAAGGTGAAAAAGAGGCCGTTAGCAAGCTTAATCGCTGGGCAAGTGGCGAAGGGCTTGTTGATAAAATCGAAGTACTTGGCTTTGTCGACCATACATTAAGTGTTGATTGGATAACAGATACAGGTGGAAAAGTTTTAAATCTATTGGCAAAAGGTAGCTTAAAACATTGTACTGAGCAGTTAGGCAAAACTCTTGATGAACATGTTTCTGATATAAAACAGACGATCGCCTATGCCAAGCAAAAAGGGTTAAAAGTTAATATTTATCTCGAGGATTGGTCAAATGGCTATCAAGACAGTCCTGAATATGTTTTTGCAATGGTAAGTCAATTAGAGCATGAAGGCATTGGCCACTTTATGCTACCTGACACATTAGGGGTCATGTCTCCCGATGATGTGTTTACAAGTCTAAGTGATATGATTGGACGTTTTCCGCATCTGCAATTTGATTTCCATCCGCATAATGATTATGGCTTAGCCACTGCTAATGCGCTGTTTGCCGTTAAAGCGGGTGTTGCTTCAATCCATTGCACCATGAACTGCTTAGGTGAGCGGGCGGGCAATGCGTCACTCACTGAAGTTGCCGTTGTTTTACAGGATAAATTGGGTAAAAAGGTGAATATTGATGAAAGTGAAATACACAATTTAAGCCAGTTAGTGGAGAATTTTTCAGGTAAACGTATCGCCGATAATACGCCAATTGTCGGTGCCGATGTGTTTACTCAAACCAGTGGAATTCATGCCGATGGTGATAGGAAAGGTGGATTGTATATCACTGCATTAACGCCTGAACGTTTTGCGCGTTCACGCAGTTATGCACTGGGTAAAATGAGTGGTAAGGCTTCGCTTATGAAAAACCTTGAGACGATGGATATTGAACTTGACGATGAGCAGCAGAAAAAATTGTTGAAACGCATCGTTCGCTTAGCGGATCAAAAATCTAGTATTAGTCCCGATGATTTACCATTTATCATTGCAGATATGCTCGAACGCAATGATTATAACTATGTAGAATTGTTAAATTGCTCTATCAACTCTGGATTGGAACTTGAATCAACTGTTAGTATTCGAGTTCGAGTTGCAGATGAGATATATAAAACCAGCGGTAGTGGTAATGGTGGTTTTGATGCTTTTATCAGCGCAATGAAAAAAGTGTTAGATAAAGATGGATTCCAGTTTCCTGAATTAATTGATTACGAATTACGTATTCCCCCAGGTGGAAAAACCAATGCATTAACCGAATGTAGAGTGACTTGGTCAGATGGTGATAGCCAATTTACGACGCGTGGCGTAAATGCTAATCAGGTTTTAGCAGGTATTGCTGCAACTATTCGTATGATAAACCTCAAATTTCATAAGGAGTAATGATCTCCTTGCGACAATTTTTAGTCGTTAAACCAATATTTGTTTTAATATGTAGCAATGAGTTAATTTGCTATGTTTAGTTAATTTTTTATAAGGTTATTTTATGCGTGTTTGTGGGGTTGAGTTAACGGGGAATGAAGCGATAATTGGTATCATTCAATTAAAAGGGGGGCTCTATGATGTGCCAGCCGTCAGGACAACTAAATTAACGTTAGGCGATGCAATCAATACTGAGCCACTTAAAAAATTTCAGTTTGATTTTTCACAATTAATGAAAGATTACCAAGTGGATACGGTTGTTATTAGGCAGCGTGACTTAAAGGGCAAATTTGCTGGAAATCCACTTAGTTTTAAAATTGAAGCTGCGTTACAGCTGATGAGTGATGTTAAGGTGCTTGTGCTTTCTCCTGCTTATATTAAAGAAGGTTTAGCGAAAGCGCAGGTAAAACCAGAAGCAAGAGAATTGGGGTTAAAGCAGTTTCAAGAAACCGCATTGTTAACTGCTTTTGCTTACTTAGAGCACCAAGCGGCCAATTAATAATAGTTAAAGCCGTTTTTTACAACGTCATGAAATCTGTAAAGTTGAAAATCGCAGCTAAGGATAAATTTTGAAAACAGATGTTAATCCCTTTTTAAATACATTACTTGATACTGAGAAACCCGTTAATCCACAGGGGTTCTTTGTACAGGGGGCTTTATACTTACAAGCTCAGTTATGCGATTATTTATGCAAAGAAGGTGTGGCGATAGAAAATAGCTTTTTAAAACAAATTAAGAGTGCTCAACGGCATGGTAATAGTGAGACGGACAAAGCATTTTGGAGGGCTTTGCATGTTATTCATTCCCTATCAACGATGCCTTCTCATCACCAATGCGAGAGAAAATGGCTACGTTTTATTAATATCATTGAAAAATTGCAAGGCTATAATGGCAGTCAATTATTTGCGCATGTTGGCATTAAGAAAAAGCGTTTATATCGCTTATATTTTGCGTATATGCTCAGCTGGGAGCATTTGCGCTATCTAGCGGGTAATGATGATGAATTTAGCCCAAGCGCTATTGTTCTTGATACTTTTTCGAGTATTAATGATGATCATGACCACTCCCATTAAGTCATAAAGCAGTGCTATCTTTTTTAGATAGCGCAGCTTCATTTTTATCGCTATTATTTTAGTAGAAATTTTTCAAAGACATGGGCAACACCATCCTCATCATTGCTCGTTGTAATAAAATTCGCATGGGCTTTAACTTCATCAACGGCATTATCCATTGCAACACCTAATCCTGCGAACTTAATCATTTCTAAATCATTCGCCGCATCGCCTACACATATCACTTGTTCTGCTGTTAGTCCGAGATGTGCGGTTAAAGCAGCCATGCCTTCACCTTTGTTGCTATTTTTATGCATAAACTCGTAAAAAAATGGTGTGCTTTGTGCCATTGAATACTTTTCTTGCATCTCATTTGGGAGTAATTTAATCCCTTTAGCGAGTTGTTCTGGCTCGTCAATCATCATAATTTTGATGATATCATCATTTTCATCAAGCTGATTAAAGTCGTATAGGTTAAATTCAATGCCATTGAGTTTTGCTTCATAATCCGTATATCTATTTTCCTTTGGTGTGATCAGCCCATGCGTCATAGAGTAAGCTAAAATATTAACATCTAACTTATTTGCTAGCTGATATAACTCAATCGCATCTCGCCCTGTTAAAATAGAGCTTTTTATAACTGAGCGACAGGCTACTTTAAGAATGAGTGAGGCGTTATAGGTTAACACATAATCATCTTCACCATCTAAACCCAACGCTTGTAATGTTGGTAGCATGCCTTCAAAGGGGCGGCCTGAAGCTAATACTACTTTTATATCTCGTTCCTTTGCCGCTGATATTGCTTCGCGAACACGATTGGTTAGGGCTTTTTGGCTATTTAATAAGGTGCCATCCATATCTAAAGCAATTAATTTATACATGATTAATTCCGGTAATTTATTTACCGATAGTGTATTTGAAATCGTCTTTTTAATCGACACTGTTTGTAGAAATAATATTATTGCTGACTTTGCATCTTGAAGTATCATGGGTATATTATCTGTTTTTAATATTAATCATTTAAAGAGTGGTACTCAAATGGCCTATATCCCAAGCAATTACAAATCAATGGAAAATGACTATCGCGATAAAGCATTAAAATTGTTTCCGTGGGTGTGTGGAAAATGTGCGCGTGAATTTGTTTATTCTAATTTACGTGAATTAACGGTTCATCATATCGACCATGATCACAGTAATAATCCAGCAGATGGAAGTAATTGGGAGTTATTGTGTATCTACTGTCATGACCATGAGCATGATAAATATACTCAAGCAGATTTGTATGGCAGTACGGTAGTCGCTGGTGATGATGTACAAGCCAGTGCAACCTACAACCCCTTTGCAGACTTGTTATCTAAAATGAAAAAGTAGTGTATTATGCCCCAATCATAATATTCGAATGGGGCATGTGTTGGATGAGTTAACTATCTTCCCGTTCAATAGAGATAACTACGCGGCGATTTTGCATCCGTCCTAATATATTTTGGTTATCCGCCACATGATGTTTTTCACCAAATCCTGTTACCTGTATTTTTTCATCATCTAGACCTAATTGTTCTAAATATTCTTTAACTGAAATTGCGCGTTGCTCCGATAATTTTTGATTATGACTACGGAACCATAGCTATCTGAGTATCCTGCAATGAGCACAACACTAATATTTTCATCATATTTAATGTAATCACCAATCATTTTTAAACGTTTTTTGGAAAATGAGGTGAGTTTAACGCCGTTCTTATTGTATTTTAAAATACTAAAAGAGATATCTTCAAAATCGTAGGGTAACAGTTGATCGACACAATTACTAAACTCATCATAGCTACGATTAAAATTGATTGATGAAAGTGCGACACTGGTTATTTGATCATTATTACGCTAATCTTCAAAGAAAAAGGTTGGGTATTGTCCTGCTTCAAGTTCGTTCAACATGCGCCAAGCGCTTTGTTGCGTAACATAACCATCAAATTGTTGATAAAACTCGACGGTATCAATATCTTCGCTAGGTGCACCGGGGCGCCATTGTGGCGGTATTGATTTGAGTTTCACTGTGCGTGTAACGGGCATCGCCAGTTTACTATGTAAAATAAAATCAAGGTTGATTTTTTTACTTGCCCTTGCCTCAAAATGCGCTTGTCCATAATTTGGAATAGGGTGCTCCAGTGTACATTGAATGGGAGTAGAGCTGGAGATATACCAAAGGGAGTTATCCATATCTGCGTGATAACTTTTATTCGTTGCAAAGGCTGATTGATAGAAAAATAGCAGTGTTATAAAAATAATTTTTTGCATAATATAACTCATCTTATTAAGGCGTCATCATTATTATCGGCAGCGATATTTTTTTCTTTAGTGAATTTTATGCTGTTTTCGGAAAAATCAGGCATAATTACTTTTCAAATTTTAACTATGAGTAAATTATGGCAAACACATTGACTGCGCGTTTTCGTGGTTATTACCCCGTTATTATTGATATTGAAACATCAGGATTAAACTCTCAAACGGATGCGATGCTAGAAATCGCCGCAATTTTTCCTGCGATGGATGAACAAGGTTACCTTTATGCTGCAGAAAAAATTCATTTTCATATAATGCCATTTGAGGGGGCGAATTTAGATCCTAAAGCATTGGAATTTACCGGTATTGATCCCTTTAATCCGTTACGGGGCGCTATTGATGAATGTGAGGCATTAAGCGAAATTTTTAAGTTAGTTCGTAAACATCAAAAAAATAATCAATGCAATCGTTCTATAATTGTGGCTCATAATGCTTCATTCGATCAAGGTTTCATAAATCAGGCAACCCAGCGTTGTAACTTTAAAAGAGTCCCATTTCATCCTTTTGTCAGTTTTGATACAGCGAGTATGGCTGCGTTAGCCCTTGGTCAAACTGTGCTTGCGAAGGCTTGTGAACAGGCCAAAATACCCTATGATAATAATGAGGCGCATTCTGCTTTATACGATACACAAGTGACCGCAGAGTTGTTTTTCTATATTGTCAACAAATGGAAAGGATTAGGCGGATGGCCTGTTTAATTAGAATAATATCAGTTATTCAATAATAGGCCTGGCAAAGTATCTTGAGGTACCATAGGGATAGTTGGCGCCTTTTACTCCTCATCACAATAATTGCAAATGAATCTAGGGGTAGTGTTCTTCATGGCAGAAAATAGAAAGCGAACAGCGGCAAGGTGGGTTGAGTTATTATCTAAGAATGAGCTACCAGCAATTACTTCTGTTGCGAGTAAATTAGATAAATTTTCCAATGATGACATTAGTTCTATACCTAAATTATGTAAGGTGATCTTACACAATCAATCTCTATCATCCTCAGTTTTAAAAGTTGTAAATAGTGGTAACCGTATTTCTAAACGTCAGATAACGACCGTTTCTAGAGCGGCTATTGTGTTGGGTATACGCACAGTAAAAAATATCTGTTTGACATCCAAAATATTAGATGGCCTATTAGAAAACAAAAATTTATCTCAGCAGGTCTGTAAGCGTTTAGGTATGTTAATGGCCAATGCCTTCCATGCTGCTTTATTAGCTAAAATGATGTTGCCTGAGTATGAAGATGATACACAGGAAGAGGTTTATTTGGCTGCGATGTTATATAACATCGGTGAAACTGCTTTTTGGAGTTGTGATAGTGAAATTGCTCGAGAATTAATTGAAAAAACATCATTACCTGCAAATCAGTTTCAAAAACATTGCCAAGAAACGCTTGGGATGAGTTTTAACGAGCTTAGTCGAGGGCTTGCTGAAACATGGCATCTTGGGGATTTATTAAGGAAGTCACTGGATACCCCAGAAAGTCGTACGGTTGAAATGCAAGCAATAAGCTTAGCAAATAAGCTCAGTTTTTATATTACCTCGCCACCGAATAATAAACGTGAATTTAATGAATTTAATGAAGTATTAAATAGTATTAGCCATATTATGCATATCGATAGACAAATTTTACGTGAACGTATAGATGAGACAAGGGTGCTCGCTATTAGTTTATTAAACTCATATGGTGCTTCTGTGTTAGATGAATATATTCGCAAATTGCCTAAAGAAGATGATTTGACAATTTCAACGCGAAACGCCACCATTTTATTGAGTCAGGAAAAAGCGATATTAATGACCGTTAAAGAGATAACAAGGTTAAGTAAAAAAGGCCATAGTATTAATGAATTATTAAATTACACACTACAGCAAATAGCGACTATTTTTCACTTCAGTCGTAGCTCCTTTTGGATGCTATCTAAGGATAAAAGTCATTTGGAATCAAGGGTTTCATATGATGATTATGGGGAGGTTATTTATTTCCATCGCAGACTTGATATTAATAAAAACCTTCATTTAATGGATCACGTTTTACAAAATGAGGAGGCGACGTTAGTGGCTAACTATCGTGATCCTAAATGGCGCAATTATATTACAGAAGATATTGAAAAATTAATTGCTAATGGTGTTATTGGCTTTGCTCCTATTATGATTTCTAATAAAGTGATTGGTATGTTCTCTGTGCAATATTTAGGTGCAGTAGAAAAAATAAATAGTGAAGATTTTTCTCTATTTAACTTTACTATCGAGCACCTTAACATGTGTTTAACGGCCTTTTCGATGCGTCAATAGTAAAATAAATGTTATTTAATGAGTGTTTCAGGATATTCGCTAAACTTACCTTCCATCAGTTTCTTTTTATAGATATTAGCTTGCTCTTGTAATGCCATTTCATTGGTTATTAGTTTCTTTCCATTGATAAGTCCTTTTTGCAAAATAAGATCTAGATTTATATATTCCAGTTGCTGTTCATCTTGTGCTTTCATCGCTTCTTTGCTTATTGCAAGTAGTGCCCATATGTAAGCTTTTTCAAAATCCTGTGCTTGGTAATAAATGGTCATAATATAAACAAATGTACTATCAGGTATATCTTTGTATGAGTTACTTTCTCGTAGCGCATTATAAAATAGTGCTAATGCTTGTTGTGGGTCAAATTTACTATAATAGATGGCAAGCTTGGTTAACAATTTACGGTCTGTTACGCCTTCTTTACGTGCAGCGTTTAAAAAAACTTGTTTTGCTTTTAAATCCTGATAATGCGTCCAAAGATAGTAAGCAAGAATGGGATCCTCTGTATTTTTAATTTTTTTTAACTCATTTTTCATTAGATTTTTAGTCGTAAGATAATTTTCGACGCGTGCTTGTTTGCGTCCTTGATTGCGTGTGAATTGTAATGAAAGTGTTAATTCTATACATGATTCATACTCATCAAGACGGTCTAAAAGCTGACGAGTATGGTCTGAAGAAGGCTCTCTTTTGTCATAATAACGAGCACGAATCAGATGTGTTCGTTGGAAACGGCAATCGGTTAATGTATGTAGATCTGCACATAGTTCAGGATCACTATCACAAATACGCGATAAACTATCATGTGAAAATGGGTTACAGGAGATAATAGCGAAGAGAGTAACTAGTCCAAAAATAAATTTGATGGTTTGGGTAATCATAAGTTGATCTGTTCCGTGAAATCAATATACATATGCATTATAAATATAAGTTAGCATGTTAATACTAAAATAGGTGATACGAGTGTCAAATTTAACCGAATATGCAAAAAATATATCGCCATCGTTATATGAACAATTAAAACAAGCTGCCGAAACCGGAAGATGGCCAGACGGTAAGCAATTATCTACACATCAGAAAGAGAGTAGTTTACAGTTAATAATGGCATATCAAAGTTTATATAACGAACTGCCCGACCATTTTAGCATCGCTAAAGGGGGGGAAATATACATGCAAAGCAAAGCGCAATTAAAAACAAAATTTACTCATGAGGATGAACCAGAAATTCATATTATTAACCTATAACAGTAGAGGTGGTAGTAAATCCTATCATTATCGACGAAACTGTTATTCCTCGATGATTTAAGTAAAAAACCTCTTTAAAAGAGGTTTTTTACTGTTAGTTAAGCGGTAAAATTACCTACACTCTAACAATTTTACAGGTGTTTGTAGAGCCTGCGTTGTTATCATCTCCGTGAGTAATCAGTATCAGATCACCATCTTTTAGACAATCTTTATCTTTTAATGTTTGGATTGCCTTAGCAATATATTCAACACTGTTAGTTGTTGTAGATGGGAATTTAACGGGGGTCACACCACGATATAATGCACAGTAGTTTAATGTTTGCGCATTACCTGAAAGTGCATAGATAGGTAGGCCCGAGCTTAAACGTGACATTAATAATGGTGTTGAACCTGATTCGGTTAATGCAACAATCGCTTTAACCCCAACGGTGTGGTTAGCGGCAAACATAGTTGTCATTGCAAGAGCTTCACCAGGATCCTCAAATGTGTAGTTCATACGGTTATTGGAAACATTAATGCTTGGGTGTTTTTCTGCGCCAATACAAACGTCGCTCATTGCTTTTACAGTTTCAACTGGATAATCACCCGCCGCTGTTTCGCCTGAAAGCATTACGGCATCCGTACCATCAAGTACCGCATTTGCAACGTCCATCACTTCCGCGCGGGTTGGCATCGGCGCGCTGATCATTGATTCCATCATTTGCGTCGCGGTAATCACTACGCGATTTAAACGGCGTGTTGTGCGGATCATATTTTTTTGTACGCCCACCAAACGTGCGTCGCCAATCTCAACACCTAAATCGCCTCGAGCAACCATCACCACATCAGATGCAAGAACAATATCTTCTAAAGCTTCTTGTGTTTCAACGGCTTCAGCTCGTTCTACTTTTGCTACAATTTTGGCATGACAACCAGCTTCTTGTGCTAATTTTCGAGCATAGTGGATATCAGCACCATTGCGAGGAAAAGATACCGCTAGGTAATCACAGCCAATTTGAGCTGCGGTTAATATATCTTTTTTATCTTTTTCAGTAAGTGCGGGAGCTGATAAACCCCCACCTTTTTTATTAATACCTTTATTATTTGAAAGTGGACCACCGATTGTGACTACGGTGTCAACGCGGTTGCCCGTTACTTTTTCTACTTGTAATTGCACGCGGCCATCATCAAGTAATAATATATCACCTGATTCTACTTCTTGCGGTAATGTTTTATAATCTAGTCCTACGGCCTGTTGATTGCCTTGACCCTTTTCAATATCGCTATCTAGCGCAAATTTATCACCAACTGCAAGATGAATTTTTTTATCTATGAATGTTGATACGCGTATTTTAGGGCCCTGTAGATCGCCCATAATTGCCACTTCTTTACCTAAACGGGCAGCTATTTCGCGAACTTCATTTGCTCGTCTAACATGGTCTATCGCTTCTCCATGAGAGAAATTCATACGAACCATGTTGGCGCCTGCAGCAATGATTTTTTCTAAATTATTATCTCTATCGGTAGCAGGTCCAAGGGTTGTTACTATTTTTGTACGTCTGATCATCATCTACTCCTTGTATAGGGGAAACATCTTGTAACAAATATGAAGTGTATTTACAAATGTTACTGATTTATTTTACATATCAAATTTTGAGTCGCGAATACCTTCTTTTACTTTTTTTAAATTATCTCTAAATTTGGAGCCGCGTCGAAGTGTAAATCCAGTCGTTAAAACATCAATTAGGACTAATTGAGCAATTCGTGAGGCCATTGGCATATAGATATCGGTATCTTCAGGGACATTAGTCGATAAGACTAAATTACTCTGAAGAGCAAGTGGCGAGTTAGATGCTGTTAAAGCAATAACAAAGGCATCATTTTTACGTGCTAATTGAGCTACTTCAACCAACGCTTTAGTGCGCCCTGTATGTGAAATTAAGACAAGGACATCACCATCGTTACTGTTGATGCTGCTCATCTTTTGCATGACAACGTCATCAAAACATAAAACAGGAATATTAAATCGAAAAAATTTATTCAGCGCATCTTTAGCAACAGATGCAGAAGCACCTAGGCCAAAGAAAGAGATTTTATTTGCCTGTGTCAAAACATCAACAGCACGGTTAATAAGTGATATATCTAAGGAGTCTTTGACATTTTCTAAACAGGCTATTGTTGACTCAAATATTTTTGCTGTATAAGCACTTGGGCCATCACTTTCATTAACATTACGATTAACATAGGGAGTACCAAGCGCAAGGCTTTGTGCTAGGTGTAGTTTAAAATCAGGAAATCCCTTAGTATTAAGCCAGGCGACAAAACCGGTTTACAGTTGGCTCACTGACTGATGCCATTTTTGCTAATGTAGCTATACTAGAATGAATTGCTATCTGTGGTGATGTTATTACCACTTCGGCTACTTTCCGTTCTGATTTGCTAAAAGTATCTAGATTTTTTTGAATTAACTCTAAAGTATTCATGCCTGACCGCTGTAATATATTATTTATAAGTTAAACTAGGCACTTACAAAATAGCTCGTGATAGTTTATGTTTTTTAATCCTTTTATGTCGTAGGATCTAAAATAGATTAAATGCTTGTAATGTCACTTTATTATAAGTAAGCCATTATTCGCTGTCATTTTATTACAACATAAAGCTGTTTTAGATCAACCTTTTCGTTGTTTTATTACGATATTGTGAGTGAGATTTGTCGAATTTATACTTTTATTTTTTATTTTTAATTATTTATGGAGAAAAATATGTTGTCTGTAGTTGCTGATGTTGGCGGTACTAATATTCGCCTTGCTGTTTGTGATATAGAAACCGGTGAATTGAGTAAATTAAGAGAGTTTGCTTGTGCGGAATTTGTAACGCTTGATGCAGCATTAGTGCAATATTTTGCAACATTACAGGGCGAAGTGAAGCATCTTTGTATTGGTATTGCTTGCCCTGTTGATAATGATCAGATTGTGATGACTAATTTAAGTTGGGCTTTTTCTAAGCAGGCATTAAAAGAAAAACTTAATTTAACATCTTTATATCTTATTAATGATTACACTGCAATTTCATTAGCAGTCCCTTTCCTCAATGACCAACAAAAAATAAAAGTTGGGGGAGGAGAACCCGTTGAAAATGGCGTCACCGCAGTATTTGGACCTGAACGGGTATAGGCGTTTCACACATTATTAAACCAGCTGATAAATGGATCAGTTTGGATGGTGAAGGTGGTCATGTTAGTTTTGCGCCAAATACACGTGAACAGGCTGATATTTTGCTTTTATTACAGGAACAATTCGGGCATGTTTCGGCAGAACGAATTTTGGCTGGGCAAGGTTTAGTTAATTTATATCATAGCCTATGCCGTTTAGAAGGTAAGCAACCGGTGTTTCATGAGCCAAAAGAAGTGACTGGTGCTGCTCTTGCAAATGAATGCCCGTTGGCTTTGCGTAGCTTGAATATTTTCTGTGAAGTGATGGGAGGTTTTGCGGGTAACCTTGCCTTAAACCTTTCTTGTATTGGTGGTGTTTATATTGCGGGCGGAATTGTTCCTCGATTTGTTGATTTCTTTCAAGCAAGTGATTTTAGAAAATATTTTGAAGATAAGGGGCGTTTTAAAAGCTATCTAGCATCGATCCCAACCTATTTGATTATTCATGATAATCCAGGATTGCTAGGGGCGAGTGTTTATCTTCGCCAAGAACTTAATATTATATAAAATGATATTAGTAGTTGATTTTAGGAGGAGAGTTAACTATCATGCGCCCCGCTTCAATGAAATATCGAAGTATTGGTGAGCTGGCTGAGTGGCTGAAGGCGCACGCCTGGAAAGTGTGTTTAGGTTAACCCCTAACGAGAGTTCGAATCTCTCGCTCACCGCCATATTTAGTGCCTCCTAGGTACGACTAGAACCCGAACAGTTTATGAATATAAGCGTTCGGGTTTTTTATGTTTATCGTATATGATGCTATTTACAGTTATCCGCATAAGTATCTGATCTATTATGGTGGTTAAAATAATAGATGACCATGTTGCATTTAATCGCAATCATCTGTAATTATTCAATCATGCTTTTTGCTTTCCCTCATTTGTTCTCCACAAGCTATGAACAAAATATTATGCAAAATGCTAGTATTGCAGCAAATTATACCAATTGGATTTGGTTTTGATGTAAATTACATGGCAATATGTTTTTGTTGTTATTTGTTTTTTATTTATTTTTAATCAACATGATAGGCCATACTTCAACCCACTTATTGGGCCAAATCTTATATCTCTTAGTTTTAAATGTATTTACATATTTCACATCACAAATTTGCAATTAAATCTATCTACGCCCTAGGGGGGGAGGGGGATTTACTCCCCCTACTACCATAGTATGTTTCTATTAATGATATGATCGGAAATAATCATAAGAGTTAATCAAAATTTAGTTCAATATAGATTTGTCTATTTTTAATTAAGATTACATTATTTCATAACAAATTTCGTAAATTGTCTATGTACACTACAGGGAACACGCTGCATGTTGATAAAAAATAAATTAATAGCAAACGCTGCCGTAACAATAGTAAGTATGGTCGCTATGTTACTCCTCATTAACTTCTCCTCTTCATCTTTACAACAAGATATAAAATTGGTGCAGAATATTGGCAAAATTGAAGCTGGAATACTGCAATTGCGCTCCTATGAAAAAGACTTCTTAGCGCGTAAAGAGAATGGTTACATAACCTCATTTAATGATGAAGTTGCGCAGCTACAAAGCAGAATTAAAGTGTTAGAAACAGATTTAGGTTTGATTAATGTCCCTGTTGATGAAGCGCTGCAATTAGCCGTCGTACTCAATGAGTATCAACAATATTTTTCTGAACTTGTGGCAACCCAAAGTGCGATTGGATTTGATTTAAAGAGTGGTTTGAATGGGCAGTTAGCGGATGCTGTGAGCGCTACTGAGCAAGCTATTGGTGATTCAATGTCGTTCTTAAATTTAATGCTTAAGATAAGAAGCAGTGAACAGAACTATATACGTCAACTTGATGACAGATTTATTACGGTATTCCAGGATGATTATGAAATATTACATGCAGATGTTAAAAAAAGTTATTTAATCAGTACACAGAAAAAAGCGATTTTAGAGGGACTAGAAAATTATCAAAGTTCATTCCTAGCGTTAATAAAAGAGCAGAAAAAATTAGGTTATAACGCAACCGATGGCTTACAAAAATCAATGAATGAAAGTGCGTTAAAAGTAACGGAAATACAAAATAACTTAATTGCTAAAGTGAATGTGGCCGTGGACACGTACGTTGATGAAATTAAGCAGGTGACGAATATTTTATTTGCCGTTGCATTGTTTGTTTCAATTGCGATTGCTTGGGTTATTGCGCGTAGTATTATGAATGGCATTTCCTATATTAAAAACTCGATTATTAAAATATCAGAAACGAATGATTTAACAATTTCGCTTGCAACGGATAATAAAGATGAGCTGGCGGATATGGGCAAAGCATTTAATAGCATGATTGCTAACTTCCAACGTCTTATTGTGTCGGTGAATAATTCTGTTGGCAGTCTCAATAATGCGACAGCGACACTAACTGATAATATTCACAAATCGAATTTAGGTGTGGCGTCACAGATGCAAGAGACGGATATGGTGGCTACTGCTGTTACCGAAATGGTTGCAACTATTGAAGAGATTGCCAACAATACAACAGATGCCGCAGATAAAGCACAACAGTCCAATGATAATGCTGCACAGGGGCTGCAAGGTGTCGATGCAACTATCACGCAAATCAACTTGTTATCTGATAAATTAATTGAATCCGAAGGTGTGGTGAATTATTTAGCCAAAGATAGCGAAACAATTGGCAGTGTACTTGATGTGATCCGAGGTATTGCAGAACAAACTAATCTATTAGCATTAAATGCGGCGATAGAGGCGGCTCGTGCTGGCGAACAAGGTCGTGGTTTTGCGGTTGTTGCCGATGAGGTTCGTACGCTTGCTAGTCGCACACAATCATCGACGAAAGAAATTGAAAATATCATTGTATCTTTACAGAATAGAACTAAACAGATTGTTGCTTTAATGGTTGATTGTCGTCACGAAGGGCAAGAGAGTGCTGATAAGGCCTCACAAGCAGGGCGATTACTTGAAAAAATCAATCACGATATGGTTGCGATTATGGATATGAATACTACGATTGCAACGGCTATCGAAGAGCAGAGCATGGTTGCTGCTGAAGTTAATCGTCATGTGGTATCGATAAGAGATGTGGCAGAAACATCCAGTGAGTCGGCACAACAAAATGAATTAATGGGTGATGAATTAGCGGAACAAGCAAATCTATTAAGTAATGAGATAAAACGTTTCATTATTTAATATGACCTATTAGTTCAGATTGCATTTAAACACCTTCCATGATCATATTATGGGAGGTGTTTTTTTATCATTACATTTCTAGTGTCTTTTTCCCCATTTGTAATTATCCATGTTGGTCAAAATCATTGATTGTATAGTGGCCTTAAAGTCACTAAAATCATATTCAATTTATTAATAGAAGGCGAGACGATGATACCTGAACTCTATTTTATTTATGACTCACACTGTCCTTGGAGTTATGCAGCAACGGCACAAGTGAATGAACTTGCTAATGCTTACCCTGAAATGAAGTTACATATCTGGCATTGTGCACATTTTGATGGCAGCGATAGTGCTGGCTTCAAACAGGTTGATGCGGTAGCTCAACAGAGTTGCGTTAAATTTGCTAAAGATTACATGCGTTTTTCCGATAGCCCAAAGAGTTCTATTCTAGCAGCGAACTTAATGACTTGGCTGCAAAGTAAACAACCTGAGAGAGCGTTACCAGTGTTAAACGCACTACAAAATGCGCATTTTATTGAAGGTAATCCTTTAACATGTAAGCATGATTTCAATGAGATTATTAATGCATTTAAACTGTCGCCTCCGAATAAAGTGTTTAAAGAAGAGTTAAGTAAAGAAGCGGAATATACGTTATCTGATATTAACGAATTACAAGAGTTTATGGGAACAAATTCATTTCCAGCCCTGTTATTAACGATCGCAGATAAAGCGGTTTTATTAAATCACGCGCTTTATCTCAAGAAACCAGTTGGCATTGTAAAGGCCGTGAAGAAAGAACTGCTTTAATGCTAAATCGTTGTCTGCTGGCAACGATTTAATTTAAGCGTAATTATTTTTCCTTATAGCTTCGCCATATGTATATACTTCGCCCTTATCAGCAAGACAGCGTTAATGCGACTATCGCATACTTCCGAAAAAATAGTGATCCCGCAGTATTAGCATTATCAACGGGGGCTGGTAAAAGCTTAATCATTGCGGAATTAGCTCGGCTTGCTAGAGGGCGTGTTTTGGTCCTTGCACATGTTAAGGAGCTGGTTGAGCAAAATCATGCTAAATATGAAAGTTATGATTTACAAGCCTCAATATTTTCCGCAGGCTTAGGGCGCAAAGAGAATGATCGTCAAGTTGTATTCGCGTCAGTACAGTCTATTGCCAATGGATTAGGCCGTTTTGATGACGCATTTTCATTATTGATTATTGATGAATGCCATCGTGTGCCTGAGGATGAAAATAGCGCCTATCAAAAAGTTATTCAACACTTACAGTCAATCAACCCCAACTTAAAAATATTAGGTCTTACCGCCACCCCTTATCGTTTGGGGATGGGGTGGATTTATCAATACCATACACGCGGGCAAGTGCGGAGTCATGAAAAACGATTTTTTCGTGACTGTATTTTTGACTTACCTATCCGTTTTTTACTGGAAGAAAAATACTTAACAACACCGAAAATAATGGATATGGCGGTGATCGGCTATGATTTTTCACAGGTTAAAATCTCCTCAGCAGGGTATTTTAATGTTGCACAACTCGATTCCGTAGTAAAAAAATCACAACGTGTAACCCCGCAAATTATCAAGCAGGTGGTTAGTACCAGTAAGGATAGAAGGGGGGTGATGATTTTTGCTTCTACGGTGAATCATGCCAAGGAGATCATGACCTACTTGGTTGATGAAAATGCGGCACTGGTAATTGGTGATACCCCTGTCGAGGAACAGATCGTATTATTACTGAATTTAAAGCTGAGAATATTAAGTTTTTAGTAAATGTATCGGTATTAACCACCGGTTTTGATGCGCCACATGTTGATTTAATAGCCATCCTACGACCCACCGAATCGATTAGTTTATATCAGCAGATTGTGGGGCGTGGTTTACGCCTTAGTGCGGGTAAAAAAGATTGTTTGGTGATGGAGTTTGCTGGTAATTGTTATGATTTGTATCAACCGGAAGTGGGCAGTGCTCAACCAGATTGTGACAGTGAAATTGTGACTATACCTTGCCCTGTATGTTCGTTTAAGAATAACTTTTGGGGTAAAATGGATCCTGCAGGTTTCGTTATCGAGCATTATGGGCGCCAATGTCAAGGTTACAAAGAGCATGCCGATGGGCTGCGAGAAATATGCGGTTATCGTTTTCGCGCTAAATTTTGTGACCAGTGTGGGGCTGATAACGATATAGCTGCTCGACAATGTCAACAATGCAACCATGTACTGGTGGATCCCGATAAAAAATTACGTGACGCATTAAAACTTAAAGACGCTCTAATAATGAATTGCATAGATTTAAAGCTGCAAGCGGGTAAGAATAAATTTGCAAAAGCACAATTAAAAGTCACCTATATTGGCGATGATGGCGGGGAAATTAATGAGGTTTGGCCCCTGCATAGCAAAACGCAGAAGAGAGATTTTCTTAATCGCTTTATTCGCCCACATTTAATCGATAGGCATAGACCCTTCACAGAAAGCTGCCCCACTAAGGTGATAAAAAATGCACATCGTTTACGCGCACCAAAGGTTATTATTGCGCGTAAAAAAGGACGTTTTTGGGTAGTGCGGGACAAATTGTTTGAACTAAGTGAATAATTCACTATTAAGTAGTAGATGCACAATAATGCTCGCGGCATAACCGATCGCAATGACGGGCATCCACTTTAGGTGTCCAAAAAAGGTATATTTTCCTCTCGTTGCCCCCATCAACGCAACACCAGCTGCTGAGCCTATGGACAGTAGACTTCCGCCAACGGCTGTTAGTGTTACTAATAACCAATTGCCCATAGACATGTCAGGTTGCATGGTTAATATGGCATACATCACCGGAATATTGTCGACAATGGCGGACATACCACCAACCATTATATTGGCCCAAATTGGATTCCATTGTGTATAGATAACTCCTGATACTAAGTCTAAATAACCTAATAAACTAAGTCCTCCGACACACATAACCACACCATAAAAGAACAGTAATGTATCCCATTCTGATGATGCAACGCGTTGAAAAACATCAAAGGGAACAACGGAACCAAGGCGTTTTAATGCAGCTTGATCATTGTTATTCAAAGCTCTTTTAGTTTTTTTTGCTAATGAACTAGGCAGGGTTTTACGCAGAAAATAACCAAAAAATTGTAAATAGGCGAGCCCCATCATCATCCCTATGACAGGAGGAAAATCGATAAATAGATGGAAACCTACTGCTGTAAAAATAGTGAGAATAAAAAGTAACACGATTCGCCGCGCACCGCGTTTTAATTCAACAAACTCACAAACAGTCAGTGGTTGGGTTTTTTCGACAAAGCGGGACATAATAAATGCAGGTAATAGGTAATTTACGATAGAGGGAATCAATAGGTCTAAGAATTGACCAAATGAGACAATACCTGCTTGCCATACCATTAATGTAGTGATGTCACCAAATGGGCTAAATGCACCGCCCGCATTAGCGGCAATAACAATATTGATACAGGCTAAATTAATAAATTTATTATTATCTCCCCCCACTTTCATGACTACCGCACACATCAACAGCGCTGTCGTTAAGTTATCGGCTATTGGAGAGATAAAAAATGCTAAGATCCCAGTCAACCAGAACAAAGTGCGGTAGTTGAACCCCTTACAAACCATCCAAGCTTGTAATGAATCAAAGAGTCGTCTCTCTTCCATTGCACTTATGTAAGTCATTGCAACGAGTAAAAATAAGAGCAGTTTTGAGTATTCTAATAAATTATGCTCTAAAGCCGCCTTTGCAATCTCAATTTGCCCCTGCTGATTAAGCAAGAAACCAATCATTAACCAAATAAGGCCAGCAGCTAACAGGACGGGTTTTGATTTACGTAGTTGTAAATACTCTTCACTAATAACTAAAATGTAGGCGATGGCAAAAATAGTTAATGATGCATAACCGATGGTCGATGTGGTTAAGTCCATGAGCGGTGGAGCAGATAAGGCGGGTATTGAGAAAAATAGAGTGAAAGCAAACAGGCAAATTTTACGTTTGGTCATAGAACATTTATCTCCATACTTTAAACGGCAATTAAATAATCGCAATTCCCGTCGTTATAAGATCTATTTAGAAATAGACATTATTGAGTAACTAATAATAGGAATTGCTATAATCCTAGTACAGGGACAATTAATTACTGTGAGCTGCTGGTTGTTTTGATGAAATAATGCCAACATGGATAAGTCGCTGATCTAACGTTAATAAACTCTATCGCAATGGGATAAACTAAGCGTGACCATACAAGTTTACTTTGTGTGGCCACGGTTAAATCGTATAGGGTTTGAGTCGCGCTATTTTGCGGTTAATTTTTGATGGCGGTGTACTAGATTAAAATCATCGAGCACTGCGTACGCACAGGGGATAATAAACAGTACCAATAAGGTAGAGCTAAAAATACCAAAGACGATAGAGACGACTAGTGGTTTGACTACTTGTGCTTGTAGACTTGTCTCTAAGAGCAGTGGCAATAATCCAGCTGCTGTGGTCAATGATGTTAAAAAAACAGCTCGTAATCGATCTCGACTGGCTAGGACAACAGCATCAACCACTTTATCGCCTAGCTCAATGTGATGGCGAATATATTGCACTAATAAAATAGAGTCATTGACGACGATTCCCGCCAGAGAGATAAAACCCATAATAGAAGGCATCGATAAACTATAACCAGTAATATAGTGGCCAAAGAGAACGCCGATTAATGCCAAGGGGATAGCGAACATGACCACCAAAGGTTCGCTATAACTTCTAAATTGGAAGCTAAGAATGACAAAAATTCCAAATAAGCCGATTAAAAATCCTTTTCGTAGGGAACTGCCCGTTTTGTCTGACTCTTTTGCTGCACCCTCAAAATCGATGATGATCCCCGCATAATGTTGCTTTAATAGTGGGATAAACTCATTACGCATATTGGCTACTATTTCATTGCCATTCGCTTTGCTATTGTCAATATCAGCCATTACCGTGATTGTACGTTGGCTATCGACACGTTGAATACGCACAAATGCCCGTTGAAAATCAATGAATGCGACACTGCTTAAGGGAATTTGGCTACCGTCGGCAAGCATGATCGGGAAGTTACTGAGTGTTTGTAAATCGCCTGCTTGCTCTTTATTTAAGCGTACATGAATGGCTATATTTTCTGGGCCAACTTGAATTTCATCGGCGGTTTGCCCGTAATAGGCACTGCGTAGTTGCATAGCGATAGTTTGACCGTTTAATGCATGGTTTTCAGCGCCCGGTTTTAGGTGGATTAATATTTCCTCCTTTCCTGGGCGCATATCATCGACAATGCCATTAACACCATTAAATTGTGATAGATAAGCTTGTAGATCGATTGATGCATGCTTTAACATGGTCAAATCACTATGCTGTAGGCGCAGCTCAATATCCCGACCTGCAGGCCCCATTGCGGGTTGTTTAAAGACTAATGAAATAGGCATGGCGAGCTCACCCGTTGTAAGCCGCCAATCATTAATAAAGGAGTCTATTAATGAGTTACGAATTTTTGCTGAGAGCAGGTCTAAACGAACAGTGGCAATATGCGCTCCAGTTTCCCCTGCATCGGCATTAAAATTATATTGCACCGTAATATCTCGCACCAACGGTGCAGGCTCAGCGTTTGACCTGCTGTATTGTTCGCTAAGTTGTTTGGCACTGCTCACGATTCTATCGACGACTTGTTCTGTTTGTTGCAAAGTGGAACCGGGTGGCAAAATGATACGCGCTTCGGCAATGTCGCCATCAAGTTCGGGAAAGGGTAAAAACTTAAGCAGCCCACCACTTAGCAAGGCAAAAGAGATAAATAATAGGGCAAAGGTGAACCCGATACTTACGTAGCGCCAATGCACCATAAAGGCAACCATTTTGACTAAGCTATGGGTTCTGAAATGTTCAAACTTTTGTAAAAAGAGTACTTTTATTCTTAGTGGTTGGCGATCTTGTTTTGCTTTATTAAGGGATTGGCTTAAATGGTGAGGGAGAATCAAAAAGGCTTCAATTAAACTGATTGAAAGCACCATAATCAATACTAGCGGCACGGCGGATAGCACTTGTCCCATTTGTCCTTCTAACCACAGCAAACTACCAAAAATAAACACAGTGGTTAAAAAAGAAGAGATAACTCCTGGAGCGACCTTAGCTACCCCTTTACTGACCGCCTCATTGATGGGCAAGCCTTTGTCAATATGAGCTGCAACGGATTCAGAGATGACAATGGCGTCATCCATCATAATACCAATTGCCATTAACAGCCCTACTAAGGTCATTACATTGATCGAGATGGAAAACATACCCATTAAAAATAAACCGCCTAAAAACGCAACGGGTAATCCAGCGCAAACCCAAAATGAATAACGCAATGAGAAAAACAACCATAACGATAAAAAAGCTAATAAAATACCTTGCCAGCCATTGCGCAGTAACATGGAAAGGCGATCTTGTAATAAGGATGATAAGTCATTCGTAAGTGTCAGCGTGATCCCCTTTGGTGCAATTAGCTTTTCATTTTCAATGAAGCTTTGCACTTTTGCTTTGATGCGAAGCGAATCATCCGCCTTATTCTTTTTGATTTTTAAAATAGCCGCTGGTTGCCCATTAAATTGAATATTATCTTCATCTAATTCAAAGGTATCTTCAATGGTGGCAATATCTTTAAGCCTAATTAGCCCCCCTTGAGCGTTACCTGAAATGATGATTTTTCCTAAATCAGCGGGAGAGGTTTTACGTTCGTCAAAACGAATTAATAGATTTTTATCTGATAGCTCAATATTACCCGCGGGCATTTGTATGTTTTGTTTGCCAATTATATTGGCGATATCAGCAATGCTTAAGCCGATACGGCGCATATCAATCATATTGACGGATATACGTAACTGATGGTCAGAAAAACCTGTTATGGTGATTAAATTTACACCCGCTTCAATTTTTAAACGGCGTTTTACATCCTCAGCATAGGCTTTGAGATCTGGGCGAGTAGTGTTACCTGAAATGGCGACATCAATAACCGGCTCTGCCCAATCTAACTCTTTGACGATGGGGGCTTCAATTTCACTTGGGAAGTCTTTGATCGCATTTATTTCTGTTTGAACATCAATCAAACTTCGTCCAAGATCGGCTTGGTCGCTCATTTTAAGCGTTAAACTTGCACTACCTTCACGGGCGTCACATTTTATCTCTTCGATATTACTAAGGCCATCAACGGCGTCTTCCATACGTAAGCAGATGCTCTCTTCTACTTCAGAGGGAGAGGCACCAGGATAGACAACTTGAGCAATAATATAGGGAGGGGAAAACTCAGGAAAAGTTTCCCTCTTAATTTCGCCTACACGGCTTAACCCTAACACAAAAAAAGTTAGCATCAGGAGATTGGCAAGGGTTGGGTGGCGAACAAATAATGTAATCATACCAAATCCTTTAATAATGAGATCTGTTCAGGCTGCGGAATAAATGGATGTTAGTGAGGCATGGATTTCTGTTGATAGCGGTGCTAATTATAAAATCAAAAAACAAGCTAGCATTCATTTTTACAAACATTAATGAGTCGATAATGATGGAATGTGTTATCACTATAATCCCTTTTTATCGTTGTTGATTTGGACTTGGCTTGGTTTAACGCGCATACCTGCAATAGCGGGGATCACATCATTTAATATCAGTGCTTGTTGCTCTTTAATATCGCCACTAATTGCGACACCTTGAGCTGTTCTAAAAACAACCTGCACAGGTTTGATTTGTAAGTTTTTTTGCTCATCCATAATATAAATAGCATCACCATGCAGGGCGCGTTCAGGAATGATAAATTGCGCAGAGGGGAGACCACTAATCCTTGCACTAACGAACATACCTTCACTCAGTGGTGGTTTGGTTGCCATTAGAAAAGCTTTAGCATCCTGCTCAACCTCTAAATAAAAATCGATGCTATCTTGCGGTTCATTAATAGTGCTGCCTATGCGTGTTAATTTGGCTGGCCATTGATAACTTTTATTGCCCAACATCATCTCAATATCAGCTTCGAAATTTAATTCACTCAGTAATGTGTCAATGGTGGAATGGTCGCTGTTAATGACACTGTTTCGTAAAATCTCTACATCTTGTAATGATAGTTGTGCGGCAACTTCTATCTCACCTAACTGTTGTGCTTCAAAAAGAGTTGCTCCTAGTGTAACCGCTTCTGATTGTTCAATGTTGACGCGGCTAATTCGAGCATCAAAGGGAAGAATAAATTCTGTTTTTTGTAGCTGACGTTGACTATCTTCGAGCATTGCCTGATTAACCTTTATTTGCGCTTCAATGACTTTTTTATCATCGGGGAGTAGGGCTAATGAACTTGATAATTGTTGTACTGAATTTTTTTGAATAAGTAATTGCTGTTGTTGATTTTCTAATGCTGAATTGGAAATAAGTTTTTGCTTTTGTAGGCGTAAATTGCGTTGGTATTCTTGTGTGATTAACGCCAATTTTTGTTGTTCAATGTTTAAGCTTGCATTAAGGTTTTTTTCTGTTTGTTGTAAACGTGTCAGTTGCGCTTTTGCTGCTTGTAAATTAGCATCGGCTTGTGCCTCTTTTAATTGGTATTCAAGAGGATCTACTTTTAGAACAACACGCCCTTTACGAAGATGTTTGCCCACCTCAAGATCTGGATGTCGATATATTATGGTGCCTTTAACTTCGGCAATACCTTGCCATTTTTGTTTAGCGGATACTCGCCCAAATCCAACCACCTGTGGCGAGATGTGTTGTTTTATCAAAGGGGTGATATCGACTAATTGCGCGTTATCATATTTCTCTTGTAACTTTGGAGCGGATTTTAAAATAGAGGCGGAGACTAAAACTGCAATGCCGATAGCAATGCCAGGAAATATCAGCCACTTTTTATTGAGCGTCATCTAACTGTCCTTGATTAAGATTAACTAATACCAATCGGTAATTACATCAATGTTAAATTGGTTGTTGTGAAAAGAAGTCATTGTGCCGCAAGTCAAAAAATAAAGACTTATACTTTATCAACTAAGCTAATTAAATATACAAGGCATTTTCAATTTATTAAACCTTTAAATAGATAAACTGATAAACTGCAGTGACACAACTATTCTTTACTTAAAAAGTGGATAAACCATGCTAATCATCGATTATCAAAGCAGTAGCTACCAGCGTTTTTTACAAGATTTGAAGCGTCATGTTAGTCACCCTAAACGATTCTTAATTATCTTTAATGGAGCCAATACAACTGATTTGGCAAAAGCAATGGAAGATGTTGAAACCTATAGTGGAAAATTGCTACAGCTCACTTCGGCGATTGCAGAGCAAGAAACAGGCGTGAATGATCTTTTTACAGAGGCAAAAAAATCACAGTCTATATTGTTATTTACAAAAGCAGATATAGCGTTAGGTAAAAGCGTTGCAGTTAAAAATTCGCATGCACTAGAGGCGGATTTTGATTTAAATAATTTTTTTAAAAATATAGCCAATCATAAAGGGATGGTGATATTAGCAAGCGAGAAAGCACAGACACTTAGTGCAGCCTTATCTTCTAAGGTCGATGTTAATCTCCGTTTTACCAGCAAATAAAATAATAGGTTATCCCATGTTACTTCTTTGTTTAGTGTTCGATTAGCGCTTGCTAAAAGAATATTGAGGTAACATGGGGAAATATATAAATCCAATATTCAACGCCATCTCGTTTATGTATTGCAAATATTATAATTAATAATGATCATTTATTTGCACTTATATTATCTTAAATACATTTTTCCTTAATCTGCACATTTCAATAAATTGAAAAACTAAATGTATTTTACGTGACTTGAAAAGCAATAATATGCTTATTTTTAATAAAATAAAGTGAAAATAACAAAGAGCGTGTAAGTGGCGTTTAATTGCTATATTTCATTATCTATATTGAACATTTTCAACGTAAAAAACTATATCCATGATGGTGTTATGCAAATAACTGGCCTAGGTGGTTATTGGTAGCGTTTACATTTGAATATGAAGCGCTTTCGTGTCTTTTTTGTTCTTTTCTTGTTTTGTGCTTGTATCGCCCGGGTTCGCTACATGTTAGTGCTCATTTTTCACGGTAAACCATTACCATGAGAAAGCGCTTTCATGCTGTTTTTTAAAAATCAAGCTGCTTTGCAGTTTTTTTGATTGGTATTCGGTGATGTCTTTCACAGAATTGGTGGATACTTTGCTTTTGAACTTTTTCATTGTTTTTTTTGTAAGATTTGATCACATATTAATTTATTTTAATCCCATAAGATTACGCACCGTAAAAGGGCAACCTTTACTATTTTCATACAAACTGCAAATTATTAATCCAATAATAAATATAATTGAACAGGAAAAGTTAATGAAATTTAAAATTAATAAATTAGCACGGTACACCATGCCGTTATTCGTAGCCGCTACATTAGTAGCCTGTGGCGGTAGTAGCAACAATAATGACGATGATGGTGGTAATGCTGACCAAAGTGAGCTGAATTATCTACGCAAAGATGCGAGCTATGATGGTTGGGGCTTACATATTTGGAACGATGATCCAACTTGTAATGGTGCGGCCGATAGTGCGGTTACATCGTGGGATACTCCATTAGCGCCAGTTGAGACAGGTGATAATGGTGCAGTTTATAAAATCGATTTAAAACCTGGTGCAACCTGTGTGACATATATCATGCACAAAGGTAATGAAAAAGAACCGGGTGGCGATCGTAAATGGGATATGAGTACACTAGGTAAAAAAGTTTACTTAGCACAAGGTAAACCTGAACTTTCTGCTACTCCTGTTGCCTTATCATTGTATGAAGGTACTAAAGGTGCGTTAATCGATGCGTCAACGGTTGCTTGGGACACTAGCGGTGATGCGACCTATGAAATCCATTATCTTGAAACGGGTGGTTTTGCTCTTGATGATGACACAGGGGAAATTACTTCTCCGTCGGTTAAATTAGAGCTAACCGCAAAAGAGATGCCAGAGGGTGCCGCAAAACGTTATGCTGAGTATAAAGCATTCGGCTTTGCTATCCCGCAAGATTCTTCACTAACTGATGCGGAATTAATATCTGGACAACTTGTGCTTGTCGCTAAGAATGCGGAAGGCAAAGTTTTTGATGCTACGGGTGTTCAACTTGCACCTGCGCTTGATGCTGTTTATGCAACTGGCGATGAAGGTGCACAAAAGGAAACCTTAGGTGCTATCGTCACTGGTTCTGATGCGACATTTAAAGTATGGGCGCCTACGGCTAAAAACGTTTCATTATATCTTTATGATGATAATTTAGCGCAAGTTGGTGATGCTGTGACGATGACGCGTAAAGCGAATGGTACTTGGGAAGTACAAAATGTTACTGATGCACTTGGCAAATATTACCGTTACGAAGTGGAAGTATACCACTCTGCTTTAGACAAAGTAGAAACACTACAGGTAACCGATCCCTATTCATTAAGCTTATCAACTAATAGCCTTTACTCTCAAGTTGTTGATTTAGCTATGGACGCTAAGCCTAGTGGTTGGGAAGATCATACAATTCCAACTGTAGACAGACCCGAGCAGTTAGTTATTTATGAAACACATCTTCGTGATTTAACTTCTGCGCCAAACGATGGTGGCACCGATGCGCTAGATGGTAAATATATCGCAATAACTGAAACAGATCGTAAAAGTGTTATGCAGTTAGAGTCACTAGCGCAAAATGGTATGAATGTAGCTCATTTAATGAATGTATTCGATATCGCAACGGTTGATGAAGATCCAGCTAAACGTGTTGATCTGGGTGACACTGTCGCTAAACTATGTGAAATTAAAGCATCGGCAGCCATTTGTGACGATGGTGTAAATGACTCTGTGATCCGTGATGTATTAGAGGGCTATAATCCAGAAACGGGTGATGCACAAGCTTTAATGAATGACCTACGTTCAATTGACAGCTTTAACTGGGGATATGATCCATTCCATTATACAACACCAGAGGGCAGTTATGCGACCGATGCGATGGGAACTAAGCGCATTGAAGAGTATCGTACGCTAATAATGAAGCTCCATGCAATGGGTTACCGCGTGGTAATGGATGTGGTTTATAATCACACTAATGCCGATGGTATTGCTCCTAAATCTGTTTTAGATAAAATCGTTCCCGGATATTATCAGCGCTTAAATGCCTCTGGTTTTGTTGAAACCTCTACTTGTTGTTCAAATACAGCGACAGAAAACGTCATGATGGGTAAATTAATGACGGATTCTTTAGTGACTTGGGCAAAAGAATACAAAATCGATGGGTTCCGTTTTGATTTAATGGGGCACCAACCAAAACAGTTAATGGTGGATTCATTAGCCGCTGTTAAGGAAGTTGATCCTGATACTTATTTCTACGGCGAAGGTTGGAATTTTGGTGAAGTAGCAGATAATGCCTTATTTGAGCAAGCAACTCAGCCTAATATGGGTGGCACGGAAATTGGTACCTTCTCTGATCGTCTACGTGATGCCGTTCGTGGTGGTGGTCCATTTGATGGTGGCAATCAATTACGTGAAAACCAAGGTTTTGCAACTGCTGGCGTTTGGAATGAAATGCAAGCAGATGAAGATACTTCAATTCTTAAATTAAGAGAAGCTGGAGACTTGATTCGCTTGGGTATGGCGGGTAACTTAGCTAATTTTGTTATGCTGGACCACACAGGTAAAACAAAACGTGGTCAAGACGTTAATTACAATGGCCAAAAAGCGGGTTACACTCTTGATCCACAGGAAAATATCTCCTATGTATCAAAACATGATAACCAAACACTTTGGGATAATAATATGTACAAAGCCGCATCAGAAGTTTCTTCTGCTGACCGTGCTAGAATGCAAATTATTGCCCTAAGTACGAACATGTTTGGTCAAGGTATTCCGTTCTTCCACATGGGTTCTGAATTGCTACGTTCTAAATCAATGCAACGCGATAGCTACGATTCTGGTGATTGGTACAATACTGTTAATTTTGATATGAGTAGCAATAACTGGAATGTTGGTCTGCCACGTGAAGATAAAGATGGTTCAAACTGGCCTCTAATTAAAGAGATTATTGCGGATAGCAATGCTAAGCCAGTAATGAGCGATATCGAATGGACTGATACTCGCTTTAAGGAGCTATTAAAAATTCGTACTAGTTCACCACTATTTAGTCTTGGCAGTGCAAGTGAAGTTCAATCGCGCGTTGATTTCAGAAATACAGGCGTAGAATCACAATCGGGTGTTATCGTCATGAGTATTGATGATGGTACTACTGCGGGTGCTGATCTTGACCCTGCAGTAGATGCAATTGTTGTGGTGATTAATACAACCAATGCAACAATTAATGCCCCTGTGAAAGATGCTGCTGGTTTTACATTACATACTGACCTAGTTGATAATGGCTCAACATTTAGCGATGGTACCTTTACTGTTCCTGCATTAACAACAGCGGTATTTGTGCAATCACAAGGTGCTAGTCAAGGTGCGGGTCTACCAGTAGATAATAGTAACAAAGATCTCTCTTCTATTCCGCCATTCGGTGATGATATCCCACATATTCGTGGTGATATGAACGGCTGGGGAACGGCGAATGCGATGGAGTTTACTACTGCGGGTGTTTACAACGTTACCATGACATTAGATGCAGGTACCTATGGCTTTAAAGTGGCTGATCCAACTTGGGGACCTATCAATTACGGTGGCTCAGGTGCTTTAACTGTTGGCGATGTATTCCCTTTAAACGGGGGAGATAATATTTCTCTGACATTAGACGTTGATTCAGTGGTTACCTTTAAATTTGACGCCAGCGATAAATCAGCGGCCACATTATTAGTTACAGCTGTTGAAGTAAAAACATGTGAGTTACTAGCCGATAGTGCTGAAACTGGGCCTGTGGCAGAATCACTTGCTGTACGTGGTGCACACTCTGGTTGGGGATGGGATATTGCATACGCATTAAACTATAAAGGTAATAATACTTACCAAGTTGCTTTAAGTGGTGTAGATCTTTCTGGTGGCTTTAAGCTAGCTGCTGATACCGGAAACTGGGACCCACAAGTATTTGCAGGTACAACAACTTCTGCAAGTGCAATGGTACTTGATGCTGAATATGATGCAATTGCACGTATTGGCAGTAGTGCTATCAGTGACCCAGGTAATAACACGTTAGCTTTAGGTGACGGTAACTATGTTATGTCACTGGTTGTAACAGACTTTGTTGATGCACAAAAAGTGGGCACGATGTCAGTTTGTGAAGTTAAATGATATAATTTAATTGCTTTGTAAATCTAAAATCGGTGCCTGGTGCGCCGATTTTTTTTACTTGTTTAATACTAATCTGCATAACTACCTGGCCTATCTTATTGGTTAAAATAATAGATAACAGCGTTTCATTCAATCGTAATAACCTGTTATTACTCAATCATGCGCCTTGCTCGCCATCATTTTTCCACAATAAGCTATGACCATAATATTATGCGAATTGGTATAAATTAATCCGTTAATGGTATCTTCTCTATAAAGTGCAATAGAAAGCTAATTTATAGCCAATAACGCAAATTTTATTGATGTTAGACTAGCCTAACTGCTTAGTTAAGCGTTAAAATTACCACTTTCATTTTAATCAACTATAAAAGAGTCTTAATAGATGGGAAGAGCATATCAAAACCGCAAAGAATCGATGGCGAAAACAGCGGGCGCTAAAACTAAAGTATACTCAAAGTATGGCAAAGAGATTTATGTTTGTGCTAAAAATGGCGGTATAGATCCCGATGGAAACCTCTCCTTACGTCGTTTAATTGATGCCGCTAAAAAAGATCAAGTACCAACTCATGTCGTTGAACGTGCTATTGAAAAAGCAAAAGGTGGCGGTGGTGAAGACTATGAACGTGCAACTTATGAAGGTTTTGGGCCGGGTGGTTGTAGTGTTATTGTTGACTGTTTAACGGATAATAATAAACGTACATGGACCGATGTACGTAACTGTTTTGTTAAGACAGGTGCGAAAATAGGCTCTCAAGGTACGGTTGCGCATATGTTTGAGCATCAAGCTGTTTTTAGTTTTAAAGGTATAGATGAAGAAACTGTACTAGATGAGTTACTGATGGCTGATGTTGATGTCACTGATGTTGAGAATGAAAAGGGGCAAATCACCGTGTTTTGTCCCCATACAGAATATTATAAGGTCAAAACAGCACTGCATGAGAACCATCCAGACCTTGAGTTTGATGTGGAAGAGATAACCTTTGTTCCACAAACGGACACCGACATCACCGAAGAGCATATTGAGAAATTTGAAAAATTTATGGATATGCTAGAAGATTGTGATGATGTACAGAATGTTTATCACAATGCCGTCTTACCCGATTAAATACTAAGCTAGAAGGCCATTGTGCGCATAAAAAACCACGTTAATTGACGTGGTTTTTTATGCCTGAAATTCACTGTTCTAATTTATACCGTTGCGCATAATATTGCGATCAGGGCTTGTTGAGGAAAAATGATGGCGAGAAAGGCGCTTGATTGAGTAATAGCAGGCTATTACGATTGAATGCAACGCAGCTACTGATTTAAAGCAACAAGATATATCAGATAGTTATGCGGATTAGTCTTGTTTTACGTCTATTTAAGGTAAGGTTCTACGGATAATTTGTAACTTTTTACGGATATTTTAGAAGGCCCATAATCTCGTTGAGAGCGAAAATTATCTCTGCCAATGGATACGATTACATCATTATGTAATTTTTTTTGAATGATGACTTTAGCCTCTTCAAAATATTGTTGTAGCTCCCTATTTTTACTTTCTAGTTCGATTATTAGTGATGATATAACTTCTTTTACAGATGCTTTGGTGAGCTGTAAACGGCTATCTAATTCCTGTTTTTTTTCTGAATTAGGTAGAATGTCAATTTTACGTTGCGCTGAAATTAAACTTTCTAGTTTACTTTGCTCTTCATCTATACATTGTTTTATTAATTGCCTATCATTGATTATTTTCGGATAAATGCCGACCAAATCTATAATCGTTTTACTGCCTGCTGTCGCCCCCAAGGTTACCGTGTTAATACTTTTTTGACAGCGTAAAATGCCACCCAAAATTGTTCCTTTTAGTCCCGATTCATCAATGACATTAATATCACCTTGGCTATCAACATGGCAGTGTAATAACTGTTTTTTAATAAAGACACTTTCACCTGCTTTTATTTGAGAGTATTGGCTAAAATTCGCAATTACGGACCCTTTGGCGGTGATTTGGCAAGAATAATTATCACAATTTTCCTCCTGTTTACGGCCTATGATCCCCTTGGAAACGATCAGGTCTCCACCACAATTTATTTCAGCTGATTCAACGTAACCCGATACGGTAATATCTCCGCTAGAGCTTACTTTCATACCTTCACAAACATTACCCTTGATGATGATACTGCCATCATAATTAACATGACCATAGCCCACATTGACATTATCAATTAATAACACATCATCAACCTGCATTCCGTTACCGAGTGCTTTTGGTATACCAACTAAGGTTGAGATTAATAGATTTTCATCAGAAGGGCTGATTTGAGTGTTAGCACCTGCAATTAATGCGAAATCTTTACCGGGGACATATTCAAGAATATCACCCATAACATTCATGCCTGGTGAACCTAAAATCATCGGGGTTTTACGCATTAAATGACTATCTGGCGCAACGGTAATTAATTCGCCTAAATCACGCATGTCAACACGACCATGTTCGTCTTCGATGGGTTTTAGTAGCCGCTCTTTAGGGGTGTCAACTAGACGAGTAAAACTAGCATTAACCCCATTAACGGCCTCTGAACCTTGAGCAATGGTTGCTTGCACAGCAGTTCCCGGAGGGGCGCTTTGTGATTTTTCGATCAGTAATTCGATGGTTTTATGGCGTATCCCATGCTGAATACCCAATTCATTAATGTGATCCTTCAAGTCGGATTTGGTAATCGCTTTTCCACCGTAAGCAGAGATGATCTCCGCCTTGGCAAACATGAGCATGGGATCAATAGTGATAGATAATTGTGCGTCAATACGTTCAGCAACAATAATCGACTTAGTATCAACAGAGTGGCCTGCTTTTAATTGTTTAACCACCGTTACGGCTTGGTTGATGGCAACTTGATCAAGTTTAAAATTGCAATATGGAGATGATAAAATTAATTGGGTGAGATGTTCTGCAGTGATTGCATCATTGCTAGACTGAATTAGAAATAGTAATTCCTTATTATCACTCGATAGTTTTAGTAAATTACTATTTGCTATTATATTTTCGCCCATAATGTATTGCTCATCTCTCTATTTTGTTTCTAGGTGATTTTTATAAATAATGTAGTTGAAAAATATTTGTAATATTATTGAATCGCAAATAATGTAATAAATGACTAAAAATAAAAAGTCTATTTGATCTTATTTTAATCATATAGTTAAGAACTTGAGTGACGGTCACATAATCGATTTTTTGTGCAATTTATTATGAACTACAGGATAATGTTGAACACCCTATTTTATTTTTTGCCCATTCAGGGCGTCGCTTAGCATATTGTTCATATTGCGGCTGCTCATCGTAAGGGCGTGTAAATATTTTTTGTAATTTATCTATTTCACTAAAGTCACCGAGTTCAGCTAATTCAATCGCCTGCTGGGTTATATAATTGCGCAACACATATTTAGGATTATATTTATTCATCGACATTGCCCGTTGAGAGTCTGTTAATCCATCTAATTCAATTCGCGCTATATAACGTGTTAGCCATTGTTGTAAAATGGGCACATAATGGCCATCAACTTTATGCGAGTCATAGAAACAAGGGGAAAATAGTTCAAGCCAGCTATTCATATCAGTGAGGTCGATTTGGGCTGAGAGTTTTGCCAAGTTACGATAGAAAATGGTCATGTCTGTTTCGATCAGTGATAGTAATGTTTCTAAATCCTTAAACAATTGCAAATCGTCCTCGCCTTGATAAGCGACAAGACCTAGCTTATTGGCCATCATTTGGCACCATTTACGTTGATAATTAACCTCGTAGTCATTGAGAATAGCTTGCAACGGTGCTGTTTCACCAATAAGGGGTAAAATAGCATTAGCTAAGCGGTAGAGATTCCACAAGCAAATAGCTGATTGCTGTCCAAAGCGATAGCGTTTTTGTTCAAAATCGCTGCTATTGGGCGTCCAATCTAAGTCAAAATTATCGATCCACCCATAGGGGCCGTAATCAATTGTTTCACCAATAATAGACATATTATCAGTATTCATAACCCCATGGACAAAACCGACGCGCATCCAGTGTATAATTAAATGACAGTGACGCTGGCAAATTTCTTTAAACCAAGCGATATAAACGTCTTTATCCGAGGCGTTGTCAGCCTGTAGTGTGGGGAAATCTGCTTTTATACTATATTCAACAAGCTGCTGTAACAGCGCATGATCGCCCCGTGCAGACGGTAACTCAAAATTACCAAATCGTAAAAAGGAAGGAGAAACTCGACATACAATAGCCCCCGACTCCATTGCAGAGTTGCCGTTATACATCATGTCTCTGAGGACTTTTTCACCCGTCAAGCATAAGCTAAGTGCGCGTGTCGTTGGGATGCCTAAATTAAAAAGCGCTTCTGAACATAAATATTCACGAATAGACGAACGAAGTACCGCGCAGCCATCACCGCGTCGAGAGTAAGGGGTTTTTCCTGCACCTTTTAATTGCAGCGTCTGATAACCTAATTTTTTAGTGACAAGTTCACCTAAATTAATCGCACGGCCATCCCCTAATTGTCCAGCCCATTGACCAAATTGATGGCCGCCATAGCAAAGCGCATAACCTTGCATTCCCGCTAATAGTTTATTGCCAGTCATTACTTGAGTAAATGCATCTTGATTGCTTAATAATTTGGTTAAGCCTAATTGTTCGACTAGTTGTTCATTATAAGCAATTAAAGAGGGAGCTTGGGTTTTCTTTGGGGTAACCAAGGAGTAGGCAGAAAACTCGACACTTCTACAGCCGTTTTCGATGATCGGGTCTGCAGGTAATTCTCTTATAAATTGATTATCGAAATTTGCTAATGGCATAATAAATATTCCAAATTGAGATAGTTAAATAGTATACTGTTTTGGTTGGTTATTTAGCAAGGCAATGAATAGGTAAATTAAATAATCTGAAAACTGTTTATTTTGGAGGAATGATGAAAAACAAATATATACCTGAGAAAGTTTGGCAAAATAATGCGCAAACTGGCGGAACTTGGGCAAGTATCAATCGCCCAATAGCAGGGGCTACGCATGATAAGGTACTTCCTATTGGATCGCACCCTTTACAGCTATATTCAATGGGAACGCCAAATGGTCAAAAGGTGACGATTCTACTGGAGGAGCTATTAGCGTTGGGAGTCGAAGAGGCTGAATATGATGCTCATTTAATTCAAATAGGGCAAGGAGATCAGTTCTCTTCCGGTTTTGTTACTGTCAATCCAAATTCAAAAATTCCAGCGTTAGTCGATTGCTCCACGGAGCCTGCAATCAATGTATTTGAGTCGGGCGCAATTTTGCTATATTTAGCAGAAAAACACGCGCTGTTTATTCCAAAAAATAGCGCCGAACGTGTGCAGGTTTTGAACTGGTTATTTTGGTTACAAGGTGCGGCACCATACCTAGGTGGCGGCTTTGGTCATTTTTATGCCTATGCCCCAGAAAAATTTGAATATCCCATCAATCGTTTTACCATGGAAATAAAACGCCAATTGGATCTTCTAGATAAGCAATTATCTACAAACACATTTATTGCAGGCAATGAATACAGCATAGCAGACATCGCTATTTGGCCATGGTATGGAAATTTGGTGCTGGGTAAATTGTACGATGCCGCTGAGTTTTTAGATGTCCAAAGTTATAGTAACTTACAGCGTTGGGCAAAGCAGATCGCATCGCGTACCGCAGTACAACGTGGCAGGATTGTTAATCGCACGTGGGGGGATGCTTGGGAAATGTTAGCTGAACGACATCAAGCATCTGAAATTACTGATATACTCAATTTAACCCCTAAAAAATAAATTGAGTATATAGAGGCTGTGTGCTTATTTTAGCATTCATTCATTATTTTATGTTGAGTTAAAATGATACGCTATAATAAAAATATGCGTGCAAGTAACAAGGAGATATCATGGATATGGCGGTAGTAGGCTCAGTGCTAACTGAGCAGAATAGAATTAATACACTTGAAAAAGTAAATATTAATTTATTAAAAACAACGAATAATCAAGCAGAACAACAGGCCGCTCAATTAATTGATTCTATTGCGCCTGTGAAGCCTGAAGGAAGTAAGGGGCACCATATAGATGTTTCGGTATAACCGCACATTATATTTGTAGATTTGTGTATTCGTTTTCCTGATAGGTTAGCAGCTTCTTCTTGTGGCAACACATAATTTGTTTTTCGCACGGAGAGGCTATTGCAAAATCGTCATAGTTCGGTTATTTTCGTTAAACTAATCAATTAATTAACAACACCTAATGTTTATGTGGCGTTATTTAAACCTTACAAAGTATTATAATTATAATTAAAATTAGGATTTAATTAATGTTGTTAACAACGTTACTAAGTACATTCTGTGTAACTTTAAGACAGATAGAGGGATTTTGCTGATGTCGCATCTTCATGCCTGTCATGAATGTGATCTTTTAATTGATATTGGATCGATATCAGAGGGGCAAGTTGCAGGTTGTCCCCGTTGTGGTTGTGAGGTTATTAGGCGGAAAATAGATGCGATTCGTCGAACCAAAGTGGTTGCTATTTCGGGATTAATTTTTTTTGTGCCAGCCATCTTTATGCCATTGATGGCAATGCACGCTGTTGGCCGTGCGAATTCGGCAAGTTTGCTTGAATGTGTAGAAATCTTATTGCAAACGGAATTATATTTCGTGGCATTGATTGTTGCGTTAACGAGTATTATTGCACCTCTTTTTAAGTTGACGTTAACATTATATATCAGCTGTTATTTTGATACCCCTGTAATGCAACATCCTTATTACCGTAAAGCGGTGTTAATTTATCATAAAATTGATTCATGGGAGATGCTCGAAGTGTTTATGATGGGGATTTTGGTTTCTATTATCAAATTACAGGCAATGGCGGTATTAACTTTTGGCATGGGGCTTGTGTGTTTTGTTGGTTTGTTATTGTGTGTGGTTGCGTTACGCGTGACTTTTGATATAGAGCAAATATGGGAAAGAATTCATGAGCATTGATAATGCTTCACTCCCGCGAGTTAATACGGCTAAAAATCATGGTTTGGCAGCTTGCCCCCATTGCCATTTTGTAAATAAATGGGATAAAGAAGAAGAATCACCAAAGTGTCACCGTTGTGATGGGGCGATTTATAGTCGCAAGCCAGATTCCTATAATCGTACTCTTGCCTATACTATTACTGCTACGATTGCATATATCCCTGCAAATCTCCTTCCGATTATGACCATCGTTTATTTTGGCAAAGGCGATCCTGATACTATCCTATCTGGTGTTGCACTACTCATTAAATTAGGTAGCTATCCGATTGCCGCGGTGATATTTTTGGCTAGTTTTATTCTCCCTCTTTCAAAATTGGTCGCGTTATATGTACTTGTCTATTCCCTAAAGAATAAATCCCGTTTTAGCAAAAAACGGCTGACTACTTTTTATCGATTTATTGAAATATTTGGCCGTTGGTCTTTACTCGATGTGTTTGTTGTTGCACTGCTAGTCACACTTGTTGAAATTGGCAGTGTTGTTGAAATTATTGCCGGAGGTGGTGCTACCGCTTTTGGTATTATGGTCGTGCTGTCTATACTTGCAGCCGAAAGTTTTGATCCCCGTTTAATTTGGGATGAGGAAGAGTAGAATGAGTCAGGAAATAAGTACCACCGAATCTGCGATCGTTAAAAAAAGCTCTAAAATGTCCGTTATCTGGATTTTACCCATATTGGCCGCGATTATTGGTATATGGATGATTGTCAATGCCGTGATGACAGCAGGCATCAACATACAGGTACAATTCGAAAGTGCCGATGGTATTGTCGTTGGTAAAACCGAAGTACGATATAAGGGGCTCGTGGTTGGCGTTGTAAAAAATGTTAACATCACTAAAGATATGGATAACGTCATCGCGCATATTGAAATGGATTATAGAGCCGATGTGTTATTGAAAGAGACAACGGCATTTTGGATTGTCCGTCCTGAAGTCAGTCTGTCTCAAATATCTGGGCTGGATACCGTTTTTTCAGGCAATTATATTGCAATGGCTGTTGGTGAAGGTGCGACTAAGCATGAATTTGTTGCTTTGGACAAAGCCGCTCCAATTTCCGAGGATGCGCCTGGTTTACACATTTCCGTCTATGCAACTAATTTAGGCTCCGTAGCAATCGGTAGCCAAGTTTTCTATAAAAAAATAGCCGTAGGTAAGGTTATTGATTATGAGCTAGAAGAAGATAATGATTGGGTCAAAATAAACCTGCTTATTGAAAAAAAATACAAAAAATTAGTTAAAGTTGACTCGCGTTTTTGGAATGCAAGTGGTATTGATATTAGTGGCAGTTTATCCGGTTTTCACCTCCGTACGGAGTCGCTAGGGTCGATTGTTGCCGGTGGCATTGCTTTTTATAACCCGAATAATGATGAATCGGCGTTAGCCGAAAATTCCCATACATTTAACTTATATGATACCTACGATGATGCAAAAGCATGGTTTGAAATAACATTACGCTTTGATAACTTTAGTGCCGTTACTGTTGGTAAAACTAAAGTCAGGTATGCTGAGCATGATTTAGGTTTTGTTAAGTCACTGGAATTTGATAAAAACAGTAAGGATACGGATGAATATAGATGGGTCGGAAAAGTTTTCCTTGATCCAGAAGTAGCTCCCTATATCACTGAATCAACTAAATTTTGGTTGGATAAGCCCATTATCAGCTTAGATAAAATGGATAGTTTCAACAAGATTCTAGAAGGTACTTATATCGCCATTGAACCAGGTATTATTGGTGATAAACCTAAATCTGATTTTACTATACTCGATACTCAACCCATTAATGATTACTCTAAACCCGGGTTGCATTTGCAACTACTAGCCAAAAATTTAAATTCAATAAATGCAGAACAGGGGGTTTATTATAAGCGAATGAAAGTAGGCAACATTGAGGGGTTTGAACTTGCTGAGGATAATGTCTCCTTTAATGTGCATGTTTATATCGAAGAAAAATACCAACATTTAGTTAATGAAAATAGTGTTTTCTTTGAAGACTCTGGTTTTGAACTTACTGGAAATTTGCAATCTTTTAGCCTCAAGTCGCGGCCCCTGCAAGCGCTGCTAGTTGGCGGAATATCTTTCCATGGAGATGTTAAAAATAAGTCACACAAACCACTTGAAAACGGAGCGATATTCCCACTTTATCATTCCAGAAAAGATGCTAGATATAGTGAAAAAGTATATCTGACAGTAAAGAATGCCAATAAAAATGAAATTAACGCGAACATAACACGACTAATGTATCAAGGTGAAGAAATTGGTATGGTATCTCACGTCAAAGTTACGAAGGATTTAAAATCGCGTATTGCCACAATTAAATATGATCCCAAATTTACCAAATTATTTGTCAAAAATAGTGCTGTTTGGATGGTTGAACCAAAAATATCAGCAGGTTCGTTAACCGGATTAGATGCATTAGTGAAAGGGGCTTACCTTGTTATTAAGCAAGGAGATGGTACCCCGACGAAAAACTTTTATTTAAGTGATAGCGCGCCAGCCTCACGTCCTGGTGATCCTGGCTTACAACTTATTATTAGTAGCGATGAAGCTGGCTCAATTACGGTTGGTACACCCGTTACATATTTGCAGCAACATATTGGTTATGTTGAAACGGTCAATTTCAATGGGTCAGGAAAAAATGTTGATATAACGCTGACCATAGATGATGAATATCGTCATTTTGTACGTGATGATGCCCGTTTCTATCAAGGAAGTGGTATCAATGTTGCTGGAAATATCACTGACTTGGATATTCGTACAGAAAGCTTAGCTTCAGTGATAAGAGGCGGGATTGCATTATTACCAAGCGAAAATAGTGAAGCCAAAGCAGCCTCTGAAATGCAAAAATTTAAATTGTTTGCAAGCCGATCTCAGGCGATTCTCAATGGTTATGATGTTCAACTTGAATTTGACACTGTTGTTGATTTGCAAGAAGGGGCACCCGTTAAATTTAATAATCATGTTGTTGGCAATGTTAATAATGTCGCTGTTAATAATAATCTCACTGGTACAAAGGTCAGTTTAAGTATCTCTAAAAAATTCCCCGCGTTATTTGCGAAAGATGCCAAATTTTGGCTCTCTTCTGCACAAATTGGCTTAACGAATATTGAAAATCCGCAGGCAATATTAACGGGTAATTTTATATCTGTTGTACCGGGGGAGTCTAAGAATTCAGCGCATATATTTAGTGGTTTATATAGTAAACCCATTGTTAAATCATTAACAACGGGTTTAAATATCGGCTTGCGTACTAATTCGTTAGGCTCTTTAAAAGTGGGCGATCCAATCTATTACAGACAAATTAAAGTCGGTAAAGTAATTGATTTTGATCTCACGAGGAATGCTAACGCTGTCATTATATATGCAAATATTGATAGTAAATATCAACATTTACTAAATGAAAATAGTCGCTTTTGGAATGCCAGTGGCATTGATGTTGATGCAGGTATTTTTTCTGGCATAAAAGTCAGAACAGAATCTTTAGAATCTATTTTATCGGGAGGACTCGCTTTTGCTTCGCCAGCAGAGGGCGCTCCGCTAGTCAATAACCGAGCTTTATTTGATATTTTTGATGAGCCAAAGAAAGAGTGGTTAGATTGGCAAATAAATAAATAGTGCTCTCTGATAATGTTGTTCTTATTGATTTATAGGAAAATTTATAAAAGCAACATTTTGACGAATTTTTTGTTAATGTCATTCAAAATGACTTTTAAATGACAAAAATAAAATTTTAATAGTTGGAAAATAATAAAAGCTCTGACATACTTGTAATGTATAGAAAAAAATATATATTGTATGTAAAAGATATATTTACATCCCGTACGATAACTAAAAGAGGTTTTACTATGAATAATAAATTAACTATCGCTGGAATTATCCTTGCAACTACAGTTTTAGGTGGTTGTGTGAGCAAAGCTGATTTAGATGCGAGTGTTGCACAAACAAATAAACAAATTAGTGAGCTATCTGCTAAAGTAGATGGTCTAGCTGCTGATCACGCTCGTATGGAAGCTGAAACTGAAGCGAATACAGCAATTGCTGAAGCTGCTGCAATGGAAGCTGAACGCGCAAATCTACGCGTAGATAGCATTGTTGAATCTTACAAAAAATAATTGTTAGATTATTAAATATTTAGTTTGATTATTGCACCGCTTGTAGATGTAATTTAAATTAAGCCATAAATATATAAAGCCTCTGAAAAATTGACTGATATATCAATTTCTCAGAGGCTTTTTTTATCTGTTATTATTCCCTAAATTATTATTCATCGACAAATATCACGGGTAACATATGAAGATTCTACATACTTCAGATTGGCATTTAGGGCAGAGTTTTTTAACCAAAAGTCGCAGAGAGGAGCACCAAGCATTTATCAATTGGTTGCTCATTCTTATTGAAAAAGAGTCTATTAATGCAGTTATTGTTGCTGGCGATATTTTCGATACAGGGACACCACCAAGCTATGCTAGAGAAATGTATAATCAATTTGTTGTGGCAATAAGTAAATTAAACTGCACTTTAATTGTACTTGCCGGTAACCATGACTCTGTCTCAACGTTGAATGAATCCAAGGATATCCTTGCTTGTCTTAACACCTATGTTATTACAACAGCTGGAGAGGATATCCATCGGCAATTATTTACACTGAAAAATAGCCAAGCTGAAATAGGTGCGATTCTCTGTGCAGTACCCTTTATCCGTCCTCGTGATCTGTTGACGAGTAGTGGTGGTGAAACGGGGCTACAAAAAAGAGAGGCGCTTGGGGAAGCCATTAAGGCTCATTATCACGCGCTTTATGCTGCCGCGGTTGATTTGCGTGATGCCAAGGGGCTAACGGTTCCGATTATTACCACCGGACACTTAACCGCGTTAGGAGTAAGTCAGTCTGAATCGGTTAGAGATATTTACATAGGTAGCTTAGATGGTTTTTCTGCCGATGCTTTTCCTCCTGCTGATTACATCGCTTTAGGGCATATTCATCGCCCGCAAAAAGTCGCGAAAAGTGAACATATTCGTTATAGCGGTTCACCGATTCCCTTAAGTTTTGATGAACTTAAATATAATAAACAAGTTGTTATTGTTGAATTTATTAGCGGCAAAAATATTTCAATCACACCCTTTGATATACCACTCTTTCAACCTATGGCAGTATTGAAAGGGGATTTAGATGCTATTAAAGTACAATTACAGAATGTTGCTAATGCGCTTAATGACCAGCCCACTTGGTTGTTTATAGAGGTCGAAGTGCAAGATCATTATTCCGATTTACAACAAAGAGTCTTGGCGATGGCCGATGAGTATCATGTTGAAGTCCTTAAAATAAAGCGCGCTAGAGGAAAAAATCAACCTGTTTTAACACAACAGATACAAGAGACTCTGGCTGAGTTAGATCCCTTTGATGTATTTAATAAACGCTTAGCCCTTGAAACTATTGAAGGGGATCAAGCTGAAGCGCAACTTGAACGAATTAAAAATGAATTTAAAGAGATAGTCACGGAAGTGGCGTATCAGGAGCCGAGCGAATGAAAATTTTAACTCTGCATTTTAAAAACCTTAATTCACTCAAGGGAGAATGGAAAATTGATTTTACCCAAGCGCCTTTTATCGATAATGGATTATTTGCCATTACCGGACCAACGGGAGCTGGAAAAACGACTATTCTCGATGCTATCTGTCTTGCGCTATACCACAGCACGCCGCGCCTTGGTGTTATCACCACTGCCAACAATGAAATAATGACCCGTGGTAGCGCTGAGTGTTCTGCTGAAGTAGAGTTTGAAGTTAAAGGTAAGGCCTATCGTGCGTTATGGAGCATGCGCCGCTCACGAGGCAAGGCAGATGGTAACTTACAGCAAGCCGATGTGGAGTTAGCGGAAGTTGCCAGTCAGCGTATTATTGCCAGCCAAATAAAAGCGAAAAGTGAGAAGGTTGAACAGATCACTGGGCTCGATTTTGCCCGTTTTAGAAAATCAATGATGTTGTCACAGGGCGAGTTTGCAGCCTTTTTGAATGCGAATGAAAAAGAACGGGCTGAGCTTTTAGAGGAGCTTACCGGCACGGAAATATACGGCCTCATCTCCGAAAAAGTACATCAACGTTTTATGGATGCCAAAATTAAACTTGGTGAGTTAGAGGCAAAAGCAAGTGGTGTACATTTGCTCAATGATGAACAAAAGCTTGCCTTGAACGATGAGTTACATCATCTCAATAATGAGCAAGTCCAGCTGAAGGTTGAGCTGGCACAATTAAGTGCGCATAATGTTTGGTGGACTGAACATGATAAAGCGCAGGCGAGTGCTAATAATGCCAAACGGGAGTCTGATCTTGCCCTTGCTCAAAAAGAGGCTGCACAGCAACAGTTGCTGCGTTTAGCGCATAGTGAGCCAGCCGAAAAGCTAAATATGCCATTTCAGCTTTGGCAGTCAGCCTTACAACAGGTAAATAAAACGCAAACAGCATTGTTAGCAAAACAAGAAAGTGAATGTTCCGCGAAAAAATCCCTCGATTTATCTATCACTACTGAGCAGTCATCGTTGCACACTTTAAATACCGCGAAGGCTCAGCAACAGTCGTTAGAAAAATTAATCAATGAACAAGTACTGCCGTTAGATAATGTAATAGTAACGCTGCAAGAGAAGCTTGATGAAAAAGAGAGTCAATTCAAAAAGTTGAGTACGTTACAAAAAACGACACTGGAAAAGCATGAGCAACTTGTTGGTCAACAAAAGAATCAGCAACAGAGCTTAGAAAATGTAACGCTGTATTTACACAACCAGCAGTCGGATCAGTCATTACAGCAATATCTTGGTCAATGGCAAATGCAAAGTGAGATGCTGCAAACTGAACAACAAAACATGACGGTATTGACTGCAAATGAGTATAGTGTGCAACATTCTCTTCTTGGCAAACAAGCAGAGCAACAGAACAACAATAATACATTACAAGCGGCGAATGATCACTTAGCAACCGTGCAACAAGCATTGCTTAAAATAGAGCAGGATTATCTGCTGGCTGAAAATGAGGGTAAACTTGAAGAGCTCGAAACAAGTAAAGAAAGAATGGACCGTGGTTATCGAGCACTTGTTCAATTAAGTCATGATAGTGGGCAATGGTTAGCTGTGCAGACTGAACAGCGCTTAAAGCAAGCAATGTACAGCGAACAGCAACAACAATTGGTTGAGCTAGATAAAATAGAGCAACAAAGTATCGATAAAATTGCGAAACAAAAACAGTTAATTCATGCATTGAAAACTCTCGCAAATCAAGAAGAGCAACTTGCTCAGTATCGTCTTCATTTACAAACAGGGGAGGCGTGTCCTTTATGTGGCGCCAAAGAGCACCCTAAAATTACAGGTGTCGCTATTGATATTCCGGAGGTGATCGATCAACTAAGTGATGCGGAAAAGGAGTTAGAGCACTGTTTAAAAATTATTACAGCAACAACGTCGAAGATTAGCTCAAGCAAACGTTATTTGCAGGAATTACAGCAGAGGTTGAACGCTATTTCAGAAGAGCAAAGCGAGCTTGAAAAAAGTTGGCAAGTTAACTGTCAGTTGTTATCAATAAATATGGTCATTAGTGAAACGGATCAATTTATGCTCTATCAACAACAACAGGATAAATTATCATCACAAATAAGCGACAAAATAGGCCAGTTAAAGTATCTCGAAAAAGCCTTAAAGAAGGCAACTTCGGATGTAGAACAAGCTGAACGCAATGTTGAAGTGATTAAAACAAAGATCGCATTGCTTGAACAGAATATAAGTAATGAGCAGGAAAAATTAGCCCAAATAAGTACAGAAAAAACGCATAAAATAGAACAAATAGACGCTAAAAAAGCGACCTTACTGGTGGAGATCTGCGAAAAAGGTTTTGTTGCTCCCCTATTTGATGAGTTAGCGCAGTGGTTGAGCGAAAAACAACGGGATGCAATGCGTTGGCAAGAATATAGCCAACAAAAACAGCATATCACGAGTCACCTATTGCAATTAGAGGCGCAAATCGAAAGTGCAGTAACGACTCTTGTTGAACAAACGCAGCAACTCTCTCTTCTGCAAAGGGATAAACTTGCCTTACACAAAAATTTGACTGAGCAGCAGCGTGAGCGACAACGTCTTTTTGCTGACAAAGTGGTTGCGAATGTTAGAGAGCAAGCATTGCAAGCGTTAGCAAATGCGGAATCTGCATACCAAATAGCTCAGCTGACGATGCAGAGCGTAAGAGAAAAGCTAAGCACTATCGGTGGTGAGATTTCCATTTTACAACACCGCCTGAAAGAGGAACAAAACAGCGTAAAAGTGCAAGAGCATACGTGGTTAGTACAATTACAGCAAAGTCCCTTTGCGACAGAAGGTGATTTTTGCAAGGCATTATTGTCAGCAGAAGAACGCAATGACCTTTTAGCACTTCAGCAAACACTCAATACGAAGATAGCGCAAACACAAGCGTTATGTGACAGTGCACAGCAGGGATTAGCAGCGCTGATGCAGCATGCATTAGTCGATGAATACCTGAAAACCCCACAAGCAGAAATTGTGGAAAAAAGTGGGCAGTTGCACGACCGTGCAGAGAATATCACAAAACGTGTTGGTGAAATTAACAATGAATTGACATCGGATAAAGCGCGTTGTGATGGTCAACAACTTTTATTTACTGAAATTGCAAATTTTAAGGTCCGCTACGATGATATTCACTATTTGCATACCTTAATTGGTTCTCAAAAAGGGGATAAATTCAGAAAATTTGCTCAGGGTTTAACCTTAGATAATCTCGTCTATTTAGCCAATAAACAGCTCGATAGAGTGCATGGACGTTATCAATTGCAGCGTAAGCAAAATGAAGGGTTGACGTTGGTTGTAGTCGATACGTGGCAAGGTGATATCGAGCGTGATACTAAAACACTTTCGGGTGGTGAAAGCTTTTTAGTTAGCCTTGCGCTTGCCTTAGCGTTATCAGATTTAGTGAGTCATAAAACCAGCATTGATTCACTGTTTCTCGATGAAGGTTTTGGCACCTTAGATAGCGAAACCTTAGATATTGCGTTAGATTCGCTAGATAACCTCAATGCTTCGGGCAAGATGATTGGCGTAATAAGCCATGTAGAAGCGATGAAGGATCGTATCCCAACACAGTTAATCGTGACCAAAAAAAGTGGCATGGGTATTAGTTTTCTTGAGGCTAAATTTTCGGTTAAGGCAAAGAACATTGCCAAACGCGGTTAATTCCTACGCTGTTTTCTGTAATTCTGCGGCGTTAATTGGAAAGTCTGTTTGAAGCATTTAGAAAAATAATTACTATCGGCAAAGCCGCTCTGTTCGGCAATATGTTGTACTGAATGTCGGTTTTCTTCTATTAGTAATTTACTTGCGAAATTAAGACGAATATCTTTTAAATACTGGTTTGGTGAGGTATTCAAAAATTGGCGAAATAACCTTTCTAATTGTCTTTTACTAACAAATGCTGCCCTGGCTATTGTTTCCGTATTAATATCGATAAGGGCAAAATTTTGTTCGATGAAGACTAAAGCTCGGCTTAATGCAAGGGTTGGTTGAGGTAGATCCTGTGATTGTTGTTGATAAATACGAGATAATGAGACGACTAATTGTTGTAATAAGCTGGTTAACATCACTTCAAAACCGGGCTGGGCTGATTGATATTCTTGCTTAATACTACTAAGCAGTGCTTGAGTTGCTGAAAGTTGCGGACCATTTAACGTTAATTTTGCTCGGTATTCAGTTTGCTGTCTGGCAATAGGTTCAACTTTAAACATCGCTTGATAGCCAGATAAAAGGCGCATGGAAGGCAATTCGAAGAAAGGCGTTTGATAATCAAACATTAAGTTAACAACTTTCAACTTATTCACATCATGAAAACCATGCTCAATATCACCGTTTATAACAAATACATCGCCCTTACTTAGCGGGTAGACATGTCTTTCGACCGAATGGTTTCCACTGCCACTAAGTACAAAAAAAAGCTCTGAAAAATCGTGTTGATGGGCGGCAAAGTCATGATTATGAAAGCCGTCAACATAGGCAAATTTGATCTGTTGATGTTGCTGGTGAGATTTTAGTTGATATATAATGCTCATGTCGCTATTTTCCTTTTTATTGTCGCTATTTTGGTAGAATAGCGTACCTAACAAGCATACTATTTACTAAGAGCATAACCAATATAATTTTGTCTTTGTGTTTATTTGCATAAGTTAATATCGGCTTTATGTTGATCTAATTTTTCAACACGTACCATAAATAGTGATGAGTGAGTTTTATATGAATATTAAACAAATCAGCCAAGCACAGCAAAATCTTGTGCCAGTTAGTCGTCAAGCTGCTGCCGAAGGTATTGTATTACTCAAGAATGAGGACGCGGTGTTACCGTTAAAAGCTACTGAAACAATCTCCTTATTTGGTCGCTGCCAAATCGATACTTACCGAAGCGGTACAGGCTCAGGTGGCGCGGTTAATGTACCCTATGCGATTAACGCCCTAGATGGTCTAAGAGCAAATGAAGGTATTGTGTTGAATGAGTCATTGGTGACGATTTATGAAAATTGGATTGCAGAACATCCCTTTGATAACGGCGGTGGTGGCTGGGCGGCTGAGCCTTGGTTTCAACAAGAAATGCCTCTTAGTGAAGATGTGATAGTGCAAGCTGCAGCTGTGTCCAGCAAAGCGGTTATATTTATTGGCCGTACAGCGGGTGAAGATCAAGATAATGCCGATAAAGCAGGCAGTTATTGTTTAACCGAACTAGAAATAGAGATGATCGCGAAAGTTAACCAGCACTTTGACAATGTGATTATCGTACTTAATGTCACCAATATTATGGATATGGCATGGCTTAACACTATTTCCGGCCATCAATCGATTAAAGCAGTACTTTATAGTTGGGCTGCGGGGATGGAAGGCGGTCATGCGTTGGCCGATATCCTTTCAGGTGATATATCACCAAGTGGTCGTTTAACAGATAGCATTGCTTATCAGCTAGCAGACTACCCATCATCAGCAAACTTTGGCCGTAAAGATTATAATTTGTATGCTGAAGATATTTATGTTGGCTATCGTTATTTTGAGACCTTTAATCCGCAAGCGGTACAGTATGAATTTGGTGCGGGGCTTTCTTATACTGAATTTAGCCGTGATCTTGTCGCTTATGCCGAGGAAGGTGAAGGCGTAAATCTCATCTTGCATTTTGATGTAAAAGTGCACAATGTTGGCATTGAATTCTCTGCTAAGGAAGTCGTACAGTTATATCTAGAAGCACCGCAAGGTGTACTTGGTAAAGCAGCTCGCGTGCTAGCTGGCTTTGCAAAAACGCAACAATTAAAACCAGGAGAGAGTGAAACATTGCGCATCTCAATTCCTGTTACTTCATTTGCCTCCTATGATGATAGTGGCATAACAGGGCAACCGAATAGTTATGTGTTAGAAGAAGGCTGTTATCAATTTTACCTAGGTGCAAGTGTTCGTCATGCTCAGCCTGTTGCTGCAACGTTTGCATTAGATCAGTTACTGGTTATCGAGAAATTAACCGAAGCGCTTGCGCCTATTCACCCCTTTGAACGCCTAAAACCTTTACAGAGAAACGAGTCAGGCGTGTATCAAGCTAGTTATGAGCCTGTACCATTACGCACTGTTTCTTTAGCGCAACGCATTCAAGCTAGTATGCCACAACCATTATCATTAACTGGTGATCAAGGCATTAAGTTAATAGATGTAAAACAGGGCAAAGCATCATTGCAGGATTTTGTTGCACAAATGACGCCAGAGCAATTAGCAACTATCGTACGAGGCGAGGGGATGTGTAGCCCTAAAGTCACGCCAGGTACCGCAGCTGCATTCGGTGGTGTATCTAATAGCCTATTTAATTTAGGGATTCCAGTCGTTGCCGCCGCAGATGGCCCCTCTGGAATTCGTATGGATAGTGGCCATAAAGCGACGCAGGTGCCAATTGGTACGCTACTTGGTTGTACTTGGAATAAACCGCTTAACGAACAGCTATTTTTCCTTGTTGGGCAAGAGTTACTTGCAAATCAGATAGATACCTTGTTAGGTCCGGGCATTAATATTCATCGTCATCCGCTTAATGGGCGAAACTTTGAATATTTTTCGGAAGATCCCTTGATGACGGGGGTGATGGCTGCCGCACAAACTCGCGGACTGAAAAAAGCGGGGGTTACTGGCACAATCAAACATTTTGCTGCGAATGACCAAGAAACGGCTCGCGTTGATGTTGATAGCATCATGTCACAACGAGCACTGCGTGAAATTCACGTAAAACCATTTGAAATGGCGGTGAAGGAAGGTGGTGCAACTACCATTATGACGGCTTATAACCCAATTAATGGTCATTGGAGTGCTTCAAATTATGATCTTAACACGACTATACTGCGCGAAGAGTGGGGGTATACTGGTATTGTTATGACCGATTGGTGGGCTAAAATGAATGATCCTATTCAAGCGGGTAAAGAGGATAAGAGCTATACATCATTCATGATTCGTGCACAAAATGACCTTTATATGGTGGTTGAAAATGATGGCGCAGAAATGAATGCGATGGGCGATGACACGCTAGCCGCGCTGCAGAATGGCACGCTGACATTGGGTGAAATACAGCGATGCGCTATGAATATCTGTCGCTTTATTCTCGATACTCCAGTGATGGATCGACCACTGAAAGCCTATGAACCCATTAAATCATTCGCTGCTATTGATAAAAGTGCTGCTGAGACCGTGCATCAGATTGACCTAGCAATTGAACTTAATACGAAAAGTAATTCAACCGTGATGATTGAAGTGGCAGAAGCTGGAGTGTATCAGTGTAGCAGTTTAATGAAATATGATGCTGAAGCGACTTCACAATCAGCTTGTAGCTTGAGTTTAAATGGGATTTTTAGCATGACATTACCCATTAATGGCACCCATGGTAAAATTATCACTGTAGAAGGGCTGCAAGTTAAACTTGATAAAGGTTTTTATAAGCTAGACATTGATTTCGTAAAATCAGGTTTACAGCTGGAAAAATTGATTTTTACTAAAGTGTAAAATTATTAGGCTATTATCCATTTACTCCTACGCTTAATTAGAGCATATAACAGTAGGAGTTCATGGTGTTTTTATATAGGTCTCCCCCTATAATAGGGCTGCCAATTAGAGGGAGATTTTTATGTTAAGGAGTCGTGGAGAGCTAAAAATTGTTATGGTCATTGATTAACTACTTGCACGCTCACAGAGTTTATAGCCAACATCTATTTGGGTATTATTATTTACTTCTTTATCTAACAAGCGCTCTAATAATCGCTGAGCCGCTTTTTTTGCCATTTTAGTATAGTCAATGTCGATACTCGTCAATGTAGGTACTGATTGACGACTAAGTAACGCTCCATCAAGGGTTGTTATGGCAATATTTTTAGGGACTTTAATGACTCGACGTTGGCATTCAAATAATACCCCCATAGCGATATCTTCATTACTACAAATAATAGCATCTAAATTACTCTGTTTTAATAATAACTCTGAGAGTCCTTGAGTACCTAATTGAATATTAGCAATATCGTTGGCGATTAAAAAATGGTCTGGGGATAGATAATTATTAAGCATTGCAGACTGCCAGCCTCGTAATTGCTTTTGTAAAAGATTGTGCTTGCTTTGACAACCAATAAATGCAATGTTTTTATAACCTTTATTAATTAGATATTGAGTCATATCTTTGCTTGCCTGATAGTGGTCAATGCCAATATTCAAGTCTGATGCAAATTTGTTGATTTCAGTAACTTCCATAATAGTTAGCTGAGCATTTTTTATCATTTTTGTTGACTGCTCACTGTAGTCACTGCCAAAAAGTACTACGGCAGAGGGGTTGCTTGCTAGTAGTGTTGACAGCAATTGCTCTTCCTGTACCGTGGAGTGATTACTGTAACCCAGTATTAACTGATGGCCTGCTTTATTTAATACCTCCTGGAAAGTCGGAATAAATTGAGAACACATTTTATCAACAAATGAGGGGAGAATAACTACGATTGAGTTACTTTTTCCAGATGCGAGTGCACCTGCCGCTTGATTCGGAATATAGCCCAATTCATCAATTACTTGCTGTATTTTATCTCTTAGTTTACTAGAAACTTGATCGGGCATTCTTAATGCTCTAGATACAGTCATTGTTCCTACGCCAGCCGACTTTGCTACATCAGCTAATGTGACACGTCCTGTACCGCGACGTTTACGGGGTACTTCCATAGATAATCCTGAATATAATTTTAAAACAGCAGAGTTATTCCAATTGTTATTAGAGAATATCATTATAACATTATTAAATCTTACTTTAGCGCCTGTTAATAAAAGTGATATCTAAATCACACATTTGATAGCGCTACCAGATAGCGCTATCAAATGTGACGCGCGTCACTAATTGGTATTTGAAATACGGGTAAAGTAGCACCACTAGAAAATGACGGCTTAACACTAGGGGAGTAAAACCATGCTTAAAACGTTGCTTACAGAGGATGTCATTAATATTTATGACAGTACAGAAAATTGGCAGGAAGCCGTTACATTAGGATGCCAACCATTAATTGATAATGGTGCGATTAATCCTAGTTATTTGGATGCTATTTTTCGGACTCATGAAGAAATTGGTCCCTACTATGTTGTTGGTCCTGGCATTGCGATGCCACATGCACGGCCTGAAGATGGTGTAAATAAACTATCCTTAAGTTTAACGATTATTAAAAATGGCGTTAAGTTCAATAATGAAGAAAATGACCCAGTAAAGTTGTTATTGACACTTGCTGCTACAGATAGTGAAAGCCATGTACTTGCTATTCAGCAACTTGTAGAGCTATTTATGAATGAAGAACATGTAGAAACTATTTGTAATGCAGATACTGTTGCTGAAATACGCAGCATAATTGAACAATATTAATTAATCCCATGCCAGAGATGGCGCATATTTATTAACACTGAATTAAATCAAAAAAGGTATAAATTATGAAAATTATCGTTGTATGTGGAAATGGTCTTGGTACAAGTTTAATGATGGAAATGAGCATTAAAAGTATTGTTAAAGATCTTGGCGTAAAAGCAGATGTTGACCATGTAGATCTTGGTTCAGCTAAAGGAACGGATTGTGATATTTTTGTTGGTACGAAAGATATTGCAGAACAACTTATCGCACAAAAAGTCGAAGGTAAAATTGTTTCTCTGGATAATATGATAGACAAAGTGGCAATGAAAGAACGCATGTCTGCAGCATTGCAAGAACTTGGCGCATTATAGGAGACCATTATGGAGTTTTTCAACTTTTTAATGAATGATGTGCTATCCGAGCCTGCTATATTAGTTGGCTTAATTGCACTAATCGGATTAATTGCACAGAAAAAACCTGTTACGGAATGTATTAAAGGTACCGTAAAAACGATAATGGGTTTTGTTATTTTAGGTGCGGGTGCTGGCCTTGTCGTTAGCTCATTGGGTGATTTTTCTGCAATATTCCAAGAAGCTTTCAACATTCATGGTGTGGTACCTAATAATGAAGCGATTGTCTCGATAGCGCAAGAAGCATTCGGTAAAGAGATGGCGATGATAATGTTGTTCGCCATGATTGTTAATATCTTAATTGCACGCTTCACGCCATGGAAATTTATTTTCTTAACCGGTCATCATACTTTATTCATGTCGATGATGGTTGCTGCTATCTTAGCGAGTGGCGGTATGTCAGGGGTTGCACTTATTGCAACGGGTTCAATTATTGTTGGATCATTAATGGTATTTTTCCCTGCCATTGCACATAAATATATGGCTCAAGTGACGGGCTCTGATGATGTGGCTATTGGTCATTTTTCAACCTGTTCCTATGTGTTAGCGGGTTTCATCGGCAGTAAATTTGGTAATAAAGCCCATTCAACCGAAGATATGGATGTACCTAAGAGTTTATTATTCTTACGTGATACACCCGTTGCTATCTCATTCACGATGTTTATTATCTTTATCATTACCTGCCTTTTTGCTGGTGGTGATTATGTGCGTGAAGTCAGTGGTGGCCAACATTGGTTCATGTTTTCTTTAATGCAATCAATTAGTTTTGCAGCTGGCGTCTGGGTTATTTTGCAAGGTGTGCGTATGGTTATCTCTGAAATTGTACCGGCGTTTAAAGGTATTTCAGATAAACTTGTACCCAATGCCATTCCTGCACTTGATTGCCCAGTGGTATTCCCATATGCACCCAATGCGGTTTTAGTTGGTTTCTTATCTAGCTTTGCGGCAGGGTTATTTGGTATGTTCCTGCTTTATCTAATGGGATTGACCATGATAATTCCAGGTGTTGTGCCTCACTTCTTTGTAGGTGCAGCGGCAGGGGTATTTGGTAATGCAACTGGTGGACGCCGTGGTGCCATTTTAGGTGGCTTTGCGCAAGGCTTATTAATTACCTTCTTACCTGTATTTTTATTGCCAGTATTGGGTGATTTAGGTTTTGCTAACACAACATTTAGTGATGCAGACTTTGGTGTCGTCGGTATTCTATTAGGCATAATAGTTAACTAAGCAATACTTATCAGCGTACATAGAGCAGACCATTCTTGAAAAAGAGCCGGTCTGCTTTCTTTATGTAAGCAAATTTCACAATATCCCTGTTCGGACTGATGTAAATGTAGCGAACTTGTATTACAGGATCTCGACATATTATCCTTAATTACTTTTATTGTTTTGTGTTCTTGATGCTCACGTGGATTTATAAAGCTACTGATATTACTCATCGACTGTGCTCGTTATGGCTATCCCTAATTTGTTAGTCTATTAACGCAACTAGCTAATCTTGTAGACATTTAGCTGGCGATAATCTCGGGTATCTAGCGTAGGCAATATCGGTTTCAGTAGATAGTTAAGTGGTTGATTTGGTGGGTTATTTTATAATTATCTGAAAGCTGATGCATGTGCAAAAAATGCCATTCTCGACGAATGGCATTAGTTTAGCAAGTGATTCAATTAAATGACAAAAAGATTCACTTTGTCGTTAATGACTTTACCGATACCGGATAATTTTTCACTGGTTTTTACTGTTTCATTGGCAGCCTGATTGGTCACTTCCGTTGCATCTGAAATATTAACGATGTTACGCGCAATTTCTTCAATCACATTAGTCTGCTCTTCAGATGCCGTTGCGATTTGAATATTCATTTCAGAAATGCGTGATATAGAACTTGAAATACGCACAAGAGATTCACCGGCTTCTCCTGCTTTTTGTACGCTAATATCACTCGTTTCTCTACTTTGTTTCATCGAATCAACGGCGCGTTTCGCCCCATTTTGTAAGCTGGTAATTTTATTGTTTATTTCTTCAGTGCTCTCTTGTGTTTTACCAGCAAGGCTGCGGACTTCATCTGCAACGACTGCAAAGCCTCGTCCTTGTTCACCAGCTCGAGCGGCTTCAATTGCCGCATTCAAAGCGAGAAGATTGGTCTGATCTGCAATACCTTTAATTACCCCTAAGACGGTACTGATATCTTTAACTTCGTGCTCCAACTCGCCAATCACTTGCTCTGCAGTTGCTAAATTAATGGCTAAACCTTGAATAGAAGAGATTGCTTCATCAACTATTTTATTGCTTAACTGTCCTTCATGATCTGCTTCTTGGGCAGCTTCCGCAGCACCCTGTGCATTGAGTGCTATCTCACTGGTTGCGGCTGACATTTCTGATACTGCTGTCGCTACCTGTTCTGTTTCGTGCTTTTGTTTTTCCATCTCTTGATGACTTTGAGTCGAAATATTATGCATTTGCTCTGAAATTGTAAGCATTTCATCGGAGTTGTTTTTAAAATCTGTCATCATGTGATGAATATTGGCAACAAAGGTATTAAAGTACTCCGCTAGTTTACCTATTTCATCGTTACTTGTGATCGCTAAGCGTTTGGTTAGGTCTCCATTTCCTTGGGCAATATCATGCATTGCAGTTTGTAATGTACGCAGCGGCTTGGTTAATTGAACCATCAGTAAACTTAATAATACAACAGCAATGATAACGGTGATTGGTGGGAGGTATAATGCTAAATTACGGATTTTATTTATCGATGAGAAAGCTTGTTCTTTGTTGATTTCAACGGCTAGATACCATTTAAGTGATGGTACGCCTTCAATGGGGAAAAAACCAACAAGCAGGGGGCCTGCATCGCTAGAAGCTTCCATTAATTCAGGTTGTATTGATATCTTATCTTTTGTATAAATATCATTAATGTTCTTTTGGATTAACCCTTTGTTTTGATGTACTAAAATAGTGCCGTCATCAGCAATGAGATAAACATGTCCCATGCCAGAAAAATCAACAAGATCTAAGGTTTGTCTGATAAAGTCTAGTGATAAATCACTGGCGGCAACACCAACAAAACGACCATTTCTGTTAATGGGAGCCATCGCTGAAAGTAATACATCACCACTGGTTGCATCGACATAAGGTTTAGTAAATGATGCCGAATTAAGTCGTTTAGCTTGTGTGTACCATGGGCGTATGCGCGGGTCATAATCTGCAGGCAGCGATATATTTTTATCCTCTAAGACCATAGTGCCGGATTCATTGGCAACGTAAACATGCACAAAATTTGCAGCTTTATTGATCAATGCGAGTTTAGATCTGTCCATTGTCGCACTGATTTCATCTGTTTCTTCTGCAACTGTTGATATAGCGAGTAATTTACCGTTTAGCCAATTAGAAATATTGCTTGAAGCGGTATGAGACGTTTCTGTAAGGTTAGCGTGCAAGTTAGTTTGAGTATGATTCATGACTGTAATATAGTTAATCGAGGCTAAAACGATTAATGCTAAGGCAATAATTGAACTGGCCGCTAATATTATCTTCCGTGAAAATCCTAAATTTTTCATGTTGTTCCTAGTGTTTTTATCAATCATTGAGTTTTATGTGTTGTTAAAATAATTGTTATTGAATAATAATCATTTCATATGATTATAGCAATCATTTGGTTGTTTGCTGTTTAGCAATCTAGTAACCAAAACTTATTAAGGAGCTTTTATGTCTTTTCGTTTTCCGAATGAATTTTTATGGGGAGGGGCGACTGCTGCTAACCAAATTGAGGGGGCTTATAATATCGATGGTAAAGGGCTCTCAACCTCTGATGTGCAGCCCTTTGGCACGTTTGGCGAATTAAAAACACGTCACCAAGGTGATTTTAATATCAAAGATACCGCGATCGATTTTTATCATCGTTATCCCGAAGATATTGCTCTGTTTGCTGAGATGGGGTTTACTTGTTTTCGCCTATCAATCGCATGGAGTCGTATTTTTCCAAAAGGTGATGAATTAGAGCCAAATGAACTTGGTTTGGCATACTATGACAAAATTTTTGATGAGTTAGAGAAGCATGGCATGGTTCCGTTGGTGACTCTTTCGCATTATGAGATGCCATTGTATTTAGCCGAGCATTATCAAGGTTGGAAAAGTCGAGAATTAATTGTATTTTTTGAACGTTACGCACGTGTCGTTTTTAACCGCTACGGTCATAGAGTTAAACATTGGTTAACTTTTAATGAAATAAATATTTCGCTGCATGAACCTTTTACAGGGGCTGGTATTCCTCGGGGGAGCGACCCTCAAAGTCTATATCAAGGAATGCATCATCAACTTGTCGCGAGTGCTAAGGCTGTTAAAGCCTGTCACGAACTGGTAGCCGATGGCAAAATAGGTAATATGATGCTCGGTGCTATTCAATACGCTTTAACTTGTCATCCCGATGACATTTTTGCTGCTATGCAAGAAAATCGAGAATGGTTATTTTTCGGTGATGTGCAGTCCCGAGGTTATTATCCAAGCTATATGACGCGTAAATTTAAAGAGTTAGGTGTTGAATTGGATATTAATGAAGAAGATAAGGAAGCGTTAACAGAGACTATTGATTTTATCTCTTTCAGCTATTACATGACGGGCTGTGTCACCACACATGCTGAAATGGAAATAGTTGATGAAAAAGTATTAAAAATGGGCAGCAATCCCTATCTTAAATCTACAGATTGGGGCTGGCAAATTGATCCAAAAGGTTTGCGGATTGTGCTTAATTTACTCTATGACCGTTATCAAAAACCACTCTTTATCGTTGAAAATGGTTTAGGCGCAGTTGATAAGGTTAATGGACAGGGGGAGATTGAAGATGATTATCGTATTTCCTATCTCAATGATCACTTATATCAAGTTGGTGAAGCACTGCAAGATGGGGTAGAGGTAATGGGCTATACCAGCTGGGGTCCTATCGATTTAATCAGTGCTTCTACGGCACAAATGTCTAAACGTTATGGTTACATTTATGTCGATCGTGATGATAATGGTCAGGGCAGTTTAATGCGCAAACGTAAAAAAAGTTTTTATTGGTATCAGGATATTATCCAATCAAAGGGACAAAATCTTCAACCGCCAGTATAGTTATCAAAGAAATTTCGGCAATCTTCTACCTCTGTTACCTCAAGTTACTTTGTTAAGTGCCAGATCGGCTAACAGAGCTGATGTAACGTGAGGTCATTGTTATTCACTTTTCGAGTAATGGATGATAGCGAAGCAAGGCAGATGGTATTAAATCGGGGGATAAATGAATATTGCATTAAGGCAATTAAATATATTTAAAATGGTTGCTCAAGAAAAATCAATTACGCTGGCTGCGCAAAAGCTCTATTTAACAAAACCGGCAGTTAGTATGGCGCTTAGCGAGTTAGAAAAGCAATTAGGTCATCAACTATTTGACCGACATAATAATCGTTTGTTGATTAATTCGTTTGGCTTAAAGCTACAACCATTAGCTGACGAACTTCTTACTCGTGCCGATCATATGACGAGTTTATTTGATGAACAATCTGGTTTAACGGGCCAGTTAAAAATTGGCGCGAGTAATACCATCGGTAATCAATTAGCTCCGTTTATAATTCGAGACTTTCGCTTAGAAACAGAACACCTCAAGCAAACGCTATTTGTTTCAAATAGTGCTGCTATTTATGAGAAATTAGCTAAATTTGAATTGGATGTCGCCTTGGTAGAGGGGAAAGTTCACGATGATAGTATTCATATAGAGCCATGGTTATCCGATGAAATGTGCATTGTCTGTGCACCCAATTCCGCATTGAGTAAAACCGTGCTCACAGATATTTCCGATTTAGATAATCAGCCGTGGATTTTTCGTGAAGAGGGGTCGGGTACTAAACACTATTTTATGCGCTACTTAGAGCCACATTTAAAAAACTACAAGGTGGCGCTACAACTCACAAATACAGAGGTCATTATTAATAGTGTCGCAGCGGGGTTGGGGATTGCTTGTTTATCAAAGTTAGCCGTTATACATGCAGTCAAAGCTAATCGAATTAGCATGTTAAATTTGCCGAAAAATCAAATAAGGCAATATTATTTAATACATCATAAAGAAAAATATATCTCCCCGTTATTACAGCGTTTTATTACATTCAGTCAACATTGGCGGAATTTTTGAAATTGCTTTTTGCTATTAATGGCAAATTCAATATTTAGGAGTAAATATAAAGCCGTTTATACAAGCAAAATAGCGAAGCTAGATTTGTCTATGGAAGGTTGAGTTGATTTTACTGATGGATGAATTTTCATAGAGAGTGTGGATCTGTTGAATACGGTGTTGCACTGTTTGGTCAGTATCATGTTCTTTTTGTAACGATTGTTCACCAGCAAAGTGCTCTGGTCGTGAGTAGCCAGAGTGGCTGGATGCTGCTCCCTTTATATCATCACTTTTCTGATTTTCTTGTAATATATCATTTCTTGCCTGTGCCGCCATTTGGTCTGCTTTGGCTGCTATCCGTTTATCTTGTCCTGATGGTTCTGCGGGCGCTAAAGCCGCTGCTTTTATTTGTTGTGCTTTACGTAAAGTTGCCTCTGGATCATTGGCAATGGCAGAGGTGTCAATGGAAACCTTGCCAGCAACGGCATATTTTACCCCATCAGGTCCAGTCTGATAGGTATAGCTGGGGGCTCCAGCATATTGCCCTCCTACTGAAGAATGCGCTCTTTCATGAATTTCGACTTCAGTATCGCGCATTTTTAATGAGCTGATTTCCTTCAATTCAGCATCGCTATATTGCTCCTGCCTACTATTTGTCGTACGCGGTGTTTCAGGATCTGATTGCTTATCTTTTGGCACAATGGTTTGATCGCCATCTTGCACTACGGGCTCTTCACCTTGTTGCTTTGTTTCATTGGGATTTAATGATGGAGAGGCAATACCATCAGCCTGTTTATTTATTGGCCTTTGGTAAGTGGGGGGGGCAATGTTACTTTGTGTCGCATCCGTTACCGTACTAATTGACACTGTGGTGTGGGCATTTAAATTAACCGCTTCCGGCGTTTTTTCCGAACGGCTTGGTGCAAGGGGAGCGCCGTTCGCAAAGGGTAATGAAATAGTCGTTAAACTGATATTCATAGCAGCGACTGCTAAACTCGAACATCAATCAAACTGCCCACCGCTTCATCGGCAGTCACTTGATGGCCTGATGAAGATGAAAGGGATTGATATTCTGAAACACGTGCATTAACCTTATCTTTATTAACCTCAGTACTTTTTTGTACTGGCTGCTCGGTGGTTATTTTATCGACGCTTTGCGCTTGCTTTTGAGTTTCAGTAGCAAGTTGTTGCTGTTTTGAATCATAGGGATCATTTCGTTGTAAGGTGACTGGTTGCTTGATAACATTTGCTGTGCCGGAAATGTCCATTGTCATAGCCTCAATTAATACAGATAGGGTAATTATGGTACATTAATGGATAAATTTCTATCTTAATTGTATATAAATTAAACTAACTAATTAGTGATTGCATTTGTGAGCTGGTTAGGCGTTTTACCTGTTTTTTTTCAAATCCAGCTGTTCTGTTGCTAAGTGGATAATTACCTTAGCTACATCAGTGGCATCAATCGGTTTATAATTTTGCAATGAACCTAGCATGCATGGGCTAATCACTTGCATAACACATTGTAGTACTCTTTCATCCATTCTAGGGTCATCACGTGGCCCAGCTAAGGGACCTGGTTGGAGAAATGTAATTGTTTTAAAAGTGAGTTGCTGTAGCCTCATTTCCATCTCCCCTTTACAACGAAGGTAATGAGAAACCCCTTTAGGGGAGGCGCCCAAGCATGATATGACAATAATATGCTCTACACCTAATGTGAGCATATCCTTTGCGACCTTAATCACGAGCTCTACATCGATAGCGTGTAACTGCTTTTTACTACCCGCTTTTTTGATGGTTGTGCCTAGTGCGATCACCGCAACTATTGGAAATTTTGGGGATCTATAAAACTAGGAATATCTAATTTTTCATCTAACCACTGGGTTAATTTAGCGGCTTTTATTGTAATTGGGCGTCGCGAAAGCGAATAGACATGGGTTATTTTTTCGCACTGTAATGCTGCCTCTAATGTTGATTTTCCCACTAAACCAGTTGCACCAGCGATGATCATTTCTATCGGTTGCGACATATTTTCCCTCAGCGTTAATTAAGGTTGTTGCTAATATTTTCTGCCAATATATCAAGATGCCTTGTCAGGTGTTAGCTCGGATAGCAGATCGTTAGGAAAGTGTATACCGGCTTGTAGGCGAGCTTCAGTTAGCACGTCGATTACCACGAGTGAGTGGTCCAGCAATGCTAAACAAGCGGCATAATTGTTACTGTGGTAGAGAGCCGCGAATACTTTAAATTCATCAACCATACGATTGCTATATTCCCCTTTATTGGTTGATATAGAAGCCTCCTCTATTAACTTAAATTCTACCTCTTTAGCTTCGTTAGTTGGCCCGGCTATTTTCACGTAACCCTTTGTACCTTGCACCGTTGCATGACATGGGCTTTGTGAATCTTTAGCGGCACTACATATCGCAGTGAAATGCGGGTAGTTCATCACTAAAACACCTGAAGTGTCGATACCATTAAAACCGATGTTAGCGTGATAATGTAGCGATTCTGGTTTACCGAAAAGTCGACAAACAAAGTGAATGTTATAGACATTGATATCGAACAGCGAGCCGCCTGAGTAGGCTGGATCAAACGCCGCTAATACTTCGCCCTGTTGGTATTTAGGGTAACGACTGGAAAACTGTGAGTAATTGCACTGTATTAGTTTAATCTCCCCGATTTCAGCTAACTTTTCCTTTACATAGGCAAGGTTCTTTGAGTGGATCAAGGTGATCGCTTCGAACAGATATAATTTTTTCTCTCGTGCTAAATCTGCGAGTTCTTTTAGTTCGTGATAGTTTGAGGTAAATGGTTTTTCACATATCACATGTTTTCCTGCGAGTAGGGCACGTTTACTGTAGTGATGGTGTAGGCTGTTAGGAATACCAATATAGATCATTTCGATATCAGCATCTTCAAGAAATCGATCGTAATCGCAGTAAATTTTGTTAATGCTATATTGTTTCTGTAGCTCCTCAGCTACTGCGCGCGATTTTTCGCGAACGACGATCGCTTGTATTGTTATTTCAGGCACATAGGTCAATGCTGCTAAGGCTTCTTTTACAATATTTCCTGAACCAACAATCCCAAGTTTCATCGTCTATCTCCTATCCGTTTGTCGTTGTCATAGAGGCTGCAGGTAACAGCGCTATGTCACTTTACAAATAATGTCCACTATACGCAAATAATGATGTTGATTCTGTTACGCTTTTCCTTGCTATCCCCTATGAGGGTTAATTAGCAATGTATTTTCGGTATATCCTTCCAATTAGTCGTGTATTGTGGGGTTAAAAACTGCCGTCGCATTGACCATTTTTCATTAACACCTTGACTGGCAAATAGTACGCTATCTCGACCATATTTTTGGTTAACATTATCAACTAAATTCATCAGTTGATTATCGTTTTGGGCGTCATTAAAGAGATCATATTGCTGGTGGTGTGTACTGCTCAAATTAACTAAACCGACACCTATTTTATAATATTGAATACCGGGTATATAAAGTCTCTGAATATCATTAGTGATTGCTTTAATTAAGGTTGGGGTGCTTTGCGTTGGCGGGGTAAAGTGTTTAATAATCTTAAAATAGCGGGGAGCGGTATCAAATGGGCTATTTGCCACAAAAGCCATTAAAGTACCACAAAGTGACCCTTGAATACGTAGTTTTTCGGCTGCGATAGTTATATGTTTAACAAGGGCTTGTTGTAAACAGGCGATATTTACAATACGTTGTCCCACGCTCCGTGTCGAAAATATTTGTCGCTTATCTGCGCGCGTTTCATCCCATCCTTTACATTTTTCACCATTTAATTCTTGAATAGTGCGTAGCAATTCAATATTGAAATTTTGTTCGATTATATGGCGCTTTAACTGGAGTAGTTTGGTCACACTATTAACCCCCATATCGCAGAGTTTTCTATTTGTTTTACGGCCAATTCCCCATACCTCACTAGGCGATATATTTTTGAAGATATGATTCGTCATATCAGCAGGGGTTAATAGAGAGACGCCATTCGAGTCAGGTGATTTTTTGGCGATGTGATTGGCAAGCTTTGCTAATGTCATCGTCGCCCCTAAACCGACACAAACAGGTAAGCGCGCCTCCTTCCAGACTGCTTTGCGCATTTCCTGTGCATCTTGAATAAGGTTGGGAATGGTTAAAAAATCTGCAAATAAAAGAAAGCATTCATCAATGGAGTAGATATGCTGTATAGGCGCAAATCGCCCAATAATTTGCATCATTTTGCCAGAGAGATCTCCATATAACTCATAGTTAGAGGAGCAAACTATTATACCCTTTGTGTTACATAGTGTTCGATATTTAAAATAGGGCTGAAATTTTTTAATACCCAAGGATATGGCTTGTTTATTCGCAGCGATAATACAGCCATCGTTATTAGATAGCACAACCATTGGCTTACCACGCCATTCGGGGCGGAAAACTTGCTCAGAGCTGCAATAAAATGCGTTCGCATCAACTAATGCATACATTAAGTGATATTCTCTAAAAGGTGGCTGGGGCGATGACATCGAATGGATCGGATCACCACGCCTTCAATCGTAAATTGGTCATTTTCTCGTATTGATATAGCATGGAAGTACTGATTAGCCGAGAGTAGCATCCGATTAGGTATATCGATAATTTTGCAAATAAACTCACCATTCAAATTTGCCACAATAACATCTTGATTTTTAACCTGAATATGTCTGTCGATAATTAAAATATCGCCACTAAAAATACCAATTCCTTGCATAGAGTGGCCATCAGCTTTACCAATAAAAGTTGAGCTTGGGTGGTCGACAAGCAGCGCATCGAGGCTTAATGGCAATTGAAGATAATCACTCGCAGGAGATTCAAATCCGGTAATGCCTGCACTTGCAGGTATAGGTATAATGTTCATAGCGACCTAGCTGTATAAATAAACAGTATTATTATAATGAACAAATTGATAAGTACAAGGGGAAAAATAAATCGATTTATTGGAATATTGAAGTTGATTAGTTGTAATGCATTTGTTAACAGTGTTAACTTAATGTCCTCCTTGCATTGCTTTATATAAACCTAAGTCATTATTGGGTTGAGCTTCGTGATAAACCAAGGCAATTAACTGTTACCGATAAGAGACTTCTTCTATGTCATCATCCCGATTAATCCTTGTTACCGTCATTGCAATGATCGCCTTTGCTGGTAATTCATTGCTCTGTAGATTGGCTTTTAACGAGACGAACATTGATGCGGCGAGTTTTACAACGATTAGAATTTTATCCGCTGTCGTGATGCTCGCTGTCGTCGTTACTTTGAAAAATCGTCAGCTAATATGGGGAGGTAATTGGATTTCTGCGATTTCGCTACTAGCTTATGCAGCGGGATTTTCATTTGCTTACCTAAGTCTTCCTGCTGCTACTGGTGCGCTTCTGCTGTTTGGTGCCGTGCAAGCTACAATGATCAGTTATGGCGTGTTTGCCGGGGAGTTGACGAATATTAAACAGTTTTCAGGTATTGCGTTGGCATTAGGTGGTTTAATTGTGCTTTTCTTGCCTGGGTTAGCGTCGCCCCCTTTAGTGGGATCGCTACTGATGCTAGGCGCAGGTATCGCATGGGGATCTATTCGTTGCGTGGACGAAGTGCTGGTGATGCAACGCAAGAAACATCTGGTAATTTTCTCCGTGCGGCTCCACTCGCATTAGTGGTAAGCATGTTAATGATACCGCAAATGAGTGTCGATTATTCCGGAATTGTGTATGCCGTGGCATCGGGTGCGTTAGCATCGGGTATCGGCTACGCACTTTGGTATAGCGTTTTACCTTATTTGAAAGCCACAAGCGCAGCAACCGTTCAACTAAGTGTTCCAGTAATAACTGCACTAGGTGGTGTGGTTTTGTTGGGCGAACCAATTACGTTTAGGTTAGTGTTAGCATCCTGTGCAATTTTAGGGGGAATCTGTATATATATTTTAGCGAAGGGAGACGCAGCCGTTGCCCACAAAAAATAAGCGAGGATGTTTTTTAAGCACTTTTCCTGCATAAAATTGAGGCAATATATTTCATACCTATTGGTATTAGCCATTATGCTCTCTGTTGTTGATGAACGGACGCTATCAACTTCGAGTAGGTCGATCAATGCCACAGTAATCGGGATAAACTTCATTATAAAATCATATTGATTAGCAAATGCCGTGTACGACAGGCCAGATTAACAAAACATCTCCAGGTAACATGACGATATACAAGGAAGTATCATGCTGATAACGATCAGAAGTAGAGTGAATAAAGTTAAGAGCGGACTGACTCGCCTAAATAATCAACCGATTGGAAAGAGTGTGTTAACCATTGTACTGTTTCTTGATTTATTCATTTTAATGTCAATTTTTCAAGGCTTAGATGATCACACCCGACAGTTAACAACACCCTATGAATACGTCCCGCAGAATTGCCGAGATATTGTTATTGATGAACAGTGGAATGAGAATAATAGACTTACTCTCACCGCAAAAATGGTCTCAAGGCAGCGCAGTCATTATGGTTATCTAGATGAAAATCACCGAGACCAAGAAGTGCATCCTATCTGCCTATCAATATCAACGCTATTGCATGCAATTGAAACGGATAAAACACTTTCTAGCAATCTGAGTTTATTGCTTAAGTTAAGAGGGCAAGTGGTTGATGTTAAGTCTCAACTTGATCGTATAAAGGGGGCATATGATACAACGCTTTTAGAGGATATTGCAGATAATAGTACAAAAGAAAATCCCGTTTCGTTCAAAAAAGAGGTCTCGCTATTAAGCAATAAACTAAATGCCTTAGTAAAGGAAGAGGGGGGATTGGTCGATGAACTTATGCATAATCGGCAACTGGTTGAATTTTTTGATGTAATTGATACCTCATCGACTAAAAATAGAGACATTCTTTTAGCGGAATTACGCGATTTAAATTTTTGGTATCCAGCAAAGCGTTTGGCGATGGAGATGCTATTTTTGCTACCGCTTGTCATCATCTTCTATCTATGGAACTCCAAAAGCATCGTTGCGAATAGGCCATACCAAAGTTTAGTCTCATCTCATCTGTTAGTTGTTGTATTTATACCTGTAATATTTAAGTTGATGGAGCTGATTTACGATATTGTGCCGCAAAAGCTTTTAAAGCATATATTTGTATTACTCGCGTCATTAAAGCTTATTGCAATATGGCATTACGTCATGATGGGAGTCGCTGTTTTAGCTGCTATGGCTTTGATTTACTTTATGCAGAAAAAAATATTTTCACCGGAAAAAATCATTCAACGGCGTATTATTAAAGGACAATGTCAACATTGCGGAGTCCATTTACCAAACGGTAATGATGCTTGTCCGATATGTGGCTTTATGCAATTTAAGCTCTGTGGTCATTGCAATATGAAAACCTATATACATGGAAAATATTGCAGAAAGTGCGGTGCCTGTGACTAAATATCAGTGGTTATTGTGGTTGAATAATGATCACCACAACGTATTCAAGATATAGTATGAGCAAGTCTCAGAAGCAGTTAATGAGCGCGTGGGACAAAATGTATTCCGTAAGTGAATGCACTAGGTCTAAATAATTTCCAGTACAGGGTAAGTCGCTTAGGGGCACAAAGCGAGATAGAAAATTTATAGCTAAATACAAAAAAGACCACCATTTCAGGTAGCCTCAAAGTTATGCGTATAACGGGTGTTATGGTAAATAAACAGCCTGTTGGTGCTTAGATTTATAACTTTAGTGGTAAAATAGTACATGCGGTAATCAAATAGAATAATTATTAATTACAGCTGCAAAGTAAAAAGCCCATTTTTTAGTGGGCTTTTTGCATTTTAGAACTTTGTATCCAGCTAAAAGAGGAACTAATTATGTTTATAGAGAGTTTATTATTATTACTGAGTTTCATTTCCATTATCTTTGGTAATTTATTTACCACTAACCCCAAACTTTACATTCAAAAAGTAGAGTTCATCCTATTTAAAAAATTACAGTTTCTATTAATAGCCATTGGGCTTATAGGGATGATATGTATGCTACTACCTTATCCGATTGATAGCTTAATTTCACAGGACGCAATAAGGTCATTATTAACAGAGCTGGAAGAGGTTGTGAATAAATACTTTGTACAGTTTATTGTGTTCAACTTTGTATTCGATGGCATCCTATACAAGACGCTATCTTTAGCCAGAGAATCAATTAAGTCATAACCAATCATGCCATAGAAAAACCGAGGGGCGATTTCCCCTCGTTTCCTATATGAACAATTGGTAGCTCATTGTCAGATACACTTTTTTATTTATAGGGTTACGTATATTTTTTGAGATGTTTTAGGGGAAACAAACGACAGCTTCCTATTTTCTATATTGTAATCATATTTAACTTTTTCTTTCCAATCACCCCATTTATTTCCAATCATTCCCATTGATTTATCTTCAATTAGCCATTGAGCATATTCAATACTTGATGAGTCAATGTCACAAACATATTGAAAAGTGACAGTGTCACCATTAAACCATTTTCCAGTATATTTGACATATACATAACCATTATCATCACTCTTATAGTGAGTCATTATCGATGTAGGCTTTTTCATAATTGAACCTATATAAGCTTTACATACTTCACCTTTTTTAGCATTAGTCCAATTTATCTCTGAAGTATTGCTTGGCATCCGTGGCACTATTACTGATGCTCCGATACCTAACAGAAATATCATGAGCATAACTTTCCCTAGTGACATAAGTGTTCCTTTGCTTTTAGATTGTGATTTATAATTGATATAATAACAGGCAATTTATAAGTATTGCACCAATAGATTAAATAAAATCAAACAGCTATATGCGCAAAATGACTGTTATGTTAAATGGTGGTTTTTTCTTATACAAATAGCTGTTTCACCATAGAATTAATACTAACCACTTAAATTTATTAGTTGATTGTTCGGTATTAGCCATAAAATCGTAAATCAAAAAAAATATTGGCCGACTGTTTTTTTAACCGTAAATGTATGATTCTTGTTTGGTTTCCTTTCTAAGGCCAAACCGCTATATTAACCAGTTTAATTTTTTTATTATAAACAGAGTTCACACAAGTAAAATTTCTACTATTTTATCGCTTTCTAGCTCGCCATGGGGGCGAAGGCGACTTAGTTTTCTTAGTAGTAACGGTATTAGAAAATTTGTGAGGTGTTCAAGGTTAGTAGTGATTGCCATTTCAATTGTTTCGTTCACCTTGTTCTCGTATTTAAAATATAAAAAAATGACATTTGTTGTGGGCTATATTATGGCGTTTCTGAAGTTGTTGGGCACAAGCGTGGCCACAAATGGTTTTTTGTGTATTTTTAGTGATCTCTATTTAACGATAAAAAAAGATATTTTTAGTAGTGATACCAATTCCGATAAATAGCTGATCTATTTTACTGGTTAAAACAACTTACTGCTGCGTTGTAATTTTCGCAAAGGGAATAACCATTTACGTCAAATTACGCCTTGAATTAAGCTGTTTTTCCTACGCAAAATTTAGATCACATACTTACCGGAGTTGGTATGAGTTTTATTGATTTTTACGAAGACGTATTAAACAACAGGCATAAAAAAACCGCAACAAGTGCGGTTTTTTTATGTGTGGTCGGTGATAGAGGATTCGAACCTCTGACCCTCTGGTCCCAAACCAGATGCGCTACCAAGCTGCGCTAATCACCGATTTATATTTAGGATTTAAGTTAGTAAACTTGACGGGTGTTAACCCTCTGGTCCAACTTTTCATAAACCCATGGAGATGCGCTACCAAGGTGCGCTAATCACCGAAATTTTGTACTACATATTTAGAGTTTACATTTTACGGGTCAGACCCTCTGGTCCAACTTTTCATAAACCCATGGAGATGCGCTACCAAGCAGCGCTAATCACCGAGGATGGTATTTTTTGAAATCATTGAACTTATTATTTAGAAAAATATAACAAGATGATTTGTAAGTCTAAATGGTGCGGAGTGAGAGACTTGAACTCTCACACCCTTCGATACTAGAACCTAAATCTAGCGCGTCTACCAATTCCGCCAACTCCGCGACAATTTAAACTGTTTATCTTCAAAAAATGGGGCGAATGACGGGGATTGAACCCGCGACAACCGGAATCACAATCCGGGGCTCTACCAACTGAGCTACATCCGCCACTAAACTTTTTAAAAATGGTACGCCCTACAGGATTCGAACCTGTGGCCTACGGCTTAGAAGGCCGTTGCTCTATCCAACTGAGCTAAGGGCGCATCGTTGGTCTGTACTCTACAACACGTTTATAACGTGTTTTTAAATGTGGTCGGTGATAGAGGATTCGAACCTCTGACCCTCTGGTCCCAAACCAGATGCGCTACCAAGCTGCGCTAATCACCGAAATTTTGTACTACATATTTAGAGTCTACATTTTACGGGTCAGACCCTCTGGTCCAACTCTTTGTAAATCCAAGGAGATGCGCTACCAAGCTGCGCTAATCACCGATGGTTGCTAAACTATTATGCCTTAACAACGGAGCGAGATATTACTGAGTTGTGTTAGTCTCGTCAAATATTATTTATTAAAAATTATCTGTATGCTGATTTATTAAACGCATTGATTGTTTTCACGGCATTTACTTGTGTAACGTTTTTGTAGCACGTACAGATGCTGACCTAATAGTATAGCAGATACGGTCAAACCGACAGTAATTCCAATCCAAAATCCCTTAGCTCCCATCGGCTCGACCATAAAATTTGTCAAACCAAGTAGGTAACCTAAAGGTAAACCAACTAGCCAGTAAGCTATAAATGTACGAATAAAAATAGCTTTCATCTCTTGATAACCACGTAAAGCACCTGCTGCGACAACTTGTATCGCATCGGTACATTGATATAACGCAGCGAATAGGATGAGTGTAAGTGCCAATGGTATAACATTAAGATCATCGGTGTATAAATAGGCGATATCTTCCCTGAAATATACAGTCAATAAAGCAGTACAGATTGCAGTCCCTAAGGCTAATGTAAAACCAGCATAGCTAGACTGTTTGGCATCATTAGGATTGCCTTTGCCTAAATTAAAACCAACGCGGATACTGACTGCATTGGCTATGCTCAAGGGTAGCATAAATACCATAGAGGAGAAGTTAATGGCAATTTGGTGGGCTGCAACGATGTTCGGTCCTAGTGGGGCTACGAGTATGGCAACCATTGCGAAGATGGTGATTTCAAAGAACAGGGCAATGGCAACGGGTAAACCAAGTTTAAAAATAGACCATAGCGCCGTACCATTAGGGCGTTTAAATTGTGTAAAAAGCGGGTAGTACTTGAGTTTTTTACAAATAAAAACATACACAATTAACGATAAAAGCATGAACCAATAAACGATGGTTGTGGCAACGCCACACCCGACCCCTCCCAATGCGGGTAGGCCGAATTTGCCGTATACAAAAATCCAGTTTAGTGGAATATTCAGCAGTAATCCGATGAATGCAATAACCATAGCCGGTTTTGTCAGTGACAGTCCTTCAACATAATTACGCAGCGCTTGAAATAATAAAAAAGCAGGGACAGCAGGTAAAACCACAAATATATAATGACTGATTATCTCTTTTAAAGCGATGTCGATATCCATGGCATTGAGCATGTGGTTAACATTATATAAAACAACGATTGTTGGCACAGATAAAAACAATGCGAGATATAGTCCCTGTTGGCCTATATAGGGGATGCTATCGGTTTCATTTGCACCATGGGCCTGCGCAATGCGGGGAATTAACGCCATTAATATGCCGACGCCAAATAGAATACAGGGTAGCCATATGCTTGATGCAACCGCTACTGCCGCCATATCATTAGCACTGACACCACCTGCCATGACGGTATCAACAAAACCCATTGCTGTTTGTGCAAATTGTGCGATAAAAAGGGGGACACTTAATTTAATGAGTTTGTTTATTTCTTGGCGATGAAACACGTAATTTTCCAATGACTGAGAGTATGAAGATGGCGATGTTATACGCCTTACTTTTTATTATTGCAATGACAATCAAACTCAATGCACCATGATGAATTGGGAATATGGTTGTAACAAATAAAGCGGGCATGCTAATGAGAAAGGGGCGCTAATAAGTAGTTAATGTGCTAAATTAAGGCTTTAATCAGTGCCACGTAATTAATTACAGAAGATTTATAATAAGAGGTTAGCAAATATTACACCTTCTTGTATATTAACCCTATTGAGTTTCAAGCGGCGAAAATAGTTGTAATCTATTTTCAAACCCTTGCTAATATTCCATCTAAAAAAAAGAGTGTTTAACATGAGCCAAGTTGCTTCTATCGAAGAAGTGGTTGAAAAAAAACCACAGGAAAAATACCTAGCCGATTATCAGGTTGCAAATTTTGCTATTACCACCATCGACCTTGAGTTTGATCTTTATGATATGCAGACCGTGGTAACAGCGACGAGCAAGATGTATCGAACCAATGCTGAGAAAAAGCCGCTCTTTTTATACGGAGAGCAATTGAAACTCGTTTCTCTGTTAATTGATGGCATTGCTTACGATGATTATCAGGAGGTTGAAGGGGGCTTGCAAATTAATGGTTTAGCAAATGAATTTGAGTTGCAAATAACCACTGAAATTGATCCGCAAGCAAATAAAGCATTTGAAGGTTTATACAAATCGGGAGATGCATTTTGTACGCAATGTGAAGCTGAAGGCTTCCGCCGTATCACCTATTATTTAGATAGACCCGATGTGATGGCTAAATTCACGACCAAAATCAGTGCAGATAAAACACTCTACCCATCGCTTTTGTCAAATGGTAATCGCATAGCACAGGGGGATTTAGAAAATGGACGCCATTGGGTTTCTTGGCAAGATCCCTTCCCAAAACCTGCTTATCTATTTGCTTTAGTTGCAGGGGATTTCGACTGTTTACAGGATACCTTTGTCACTAAAAGTGGTCGTGAAGTTGCGCTGGAGTTATTTGTTGATAAAGGAAATTTAGATAAAACCGCTCATGCTATGGTATCCCTCAAAAAATCCATGGAGTGGGATGAACAACGTTTTAATTTAGAGTATGACCTTGATATTTATATGATTGTTGCCGTCGATTTTTTCAATATGGGGGCAATGGAAAATAAAGGGTTAAATATATTTAACTCTAAATTTGTACTGGCCAACGCTAAAAGCGCAACGGATCAAGACTATTTAGGTATTGAAGCGGTAATCGGTCACGAATATTTCCATAATTGGACGGGTAATCGTATTACCTGTCGGGATTGGTTCCAATTGAGTTTGAAAGAGGGGCTCACGGTTTTTCGTGATCAAGAGTTCAGCTCGGATTTAGGTAGCCGTAGCGTTAATCGTATCGCCAATGTTAAAATTATTCGTAACCATCAATTCGCGGAAGATGCTGGGCCAATGTCTCATCCTATTCGACCTGAATCGGTGATGGAGATGAATAACTTTTATACCGTTACTGTTTATAATAAAGGCTCCGAAGTTATTCGTATGATGCATACACTATTAGGTGAAGAAAAATTCCAACAGGGGATGCAGCTGTATGTGCAACGCTTCGATGGTCAGGCTGTTACCTGTGATGATTTTGTTGCCGCCATGCAAGATGCCAGTGGGGTGGATTTAACGCTGTTTAAACGTTGGTACTCGCAATCGGGGACACCGCAAGTAACGGTGAGTGATTATTACGATCAAGCTAATAAAAGTTATCAAATAACTTTTAAGCAGAAAAATTTGCCAACGGCGGATCAAAAAAGTAAACAGGTATTACATATCCCTATCGATATCGAATTGATTTCACCATCGGGTGAAGTATTTGATTTGGGGAACGGAGAAAAAAGTAAAGTACTCAGCTTAACACATAAAGAGCAAACTTTTGTTTTTGCTAACATTAATGAAAAGCCCGTCCCTTCTATTTTCCGTGGATTTTCTGCTCCCGTGAAATATAAGTATGCCTACAGTGATGAGCAAATGTTGCATTTAATCACTTATGCTACGGATGATTTCTCTCGTTGGGATGCGGGGCAGAATTTATTTAATAAATACCTCATTGCTAACGTTAATTTGCATAAATCAGAGCAGGCAATGAACTTGCCAAGCATGTTTATTGATGCCTTTAAGTCTATTTTGACTGCACAACATTTAGATCCCGCATTAATAGCAGATATGTTCGACTTCATTAGTGAAACCGGTGCTATGGAGTTATTTGATACGGTCGATATTGAAGCTTTGCATAGTGCACGCGAATTTATGTTAGCTGAGTTGGCAAAACAGCTATTAAATGAATTTGTTAAGGTTTATGAATATTATCAAGTTACTGGTGACTATCAACCTGAGTGTGACGATATAGCGCGTCGTAAATTAACTAACTTGGCGCTGTTATACATTAGTAAAGGTGATCCTGTTTTAGCTGATAAATTGGTTTTAGAGCAGATCGCGCAATGTAATAACATGACCAATCACCTCGCTGCATTAACGGCAGCAAATAGTGCTCAGTTAAGCTGTCGAGATTCAGTCATGGCAGATTTTGATGAACAATGGCATCAAAATGGTTTAGTTATGGATAAATGGTTTGCACTACAAGCGACTGTGGCTAGCCCTAAGGTGCTTGAAAATATCAAAGCGTTATTCGATCATCGTAGTTTTGATTTTAGCAATCCTAATCGTGTACGTGCGTTATTAGGTACATTTGCACAGGCTAATCCTTATTTTTTCCATGTGATTGATGGCAGTGGTTACCGTTTTTTAACTGATCAACTGATTAAACTTAATGAGCAAAACCCGCAAGTTGCATCTCGATTAATCACACCGCTAATTCAATTTAAGCGTTTAGATGAAAAACGTAAAGGGCTCATTAAAGAGCAATTAAACCGTTTATTGGCATTAGATAACCTCTCGTTGGATCTTTTTGAAAAAGTAAGTAAAGCATTAGTTCAATAAGCCAGCACAATTATATACCCATGTTATTTTAAGATGCGATGTCAGCTGTTAGCTTGGACATTTCAGCAGAGGTAACATGGGGTAATGATTATGTAGGAAAAATTTTTCATTTACTTTAGCATTAACGTTATAATGCCACTATTTCTCAAGTCAACTATTGATTTTTCCACAAATTAAGGGTGTTTATCCATGCCAATTAAAACAAGTCTAGCAGCGCGTAGTAACGAATCATGTGAGTTATGTGGCTCAACTAACCATTTGAGCGTTTATGAAGTACCGCCTGTTTCTGAGCCTAATTCAGACAAATCAATATTAGTTTGTGATGTTTGTTTACAACAAATAGAGAAAAAATCCGAAATGGATAGTAATCATTGGCGCTGCCTCAATGATAGTATGTGGAGCCAAGTTCCTGCTGTTCAGGTGACCGCATTCCGTATGTTGACGCGATTAGCCGTGAGTGAAGGATGGGCGCAGGATCTGCTTGATATGATGTATATGGAAGATGAACAAAAAGCGTGGGCAGAGTATGGTGTTGCAGCTGATACGATTGAAGAAAAAGCGCCTACACGCGACTCTAATGGTACGATTTTAGTTGCCGGTGATAATGTAACATTAATTAAAGATCTTGATGTGAAGGGAGCTGGTTTTACAGCGAAACGTGGCACACCAGTGCGAAATATTTCTTTAACAGATAACCCTGAGCAGATAGAAGGGCGTGTTAATGGTGTACGACTTGTTTTGTTGACCTGTTTCCTGAAGAAGATGCCATTGTTTGAAGATTAAAATAGTCATGTCATGGCATTATTAATAATAGAAATGAAAAAGGCGCTTAATAAGCGCCTTTATATTTTATGTTGTTATCTGTTAGGGCTTATTTTGCGCCTTCGATAATACCGACAAATTCTTCAACAATAAGCGCTGCACCACCAACTAAACCACCATCGATATCTGCTTGTGCAAATAATTCTTTTGCGCTAGAAGCTTTAACACTGCCACCGTAAAGAATTTGTACTTTTTCTGCTACAACTTTACTTTGTGCTGCTAACCAGTTACGGATATGAGCATGTACTTCTTGAGCTTGCTCAGAAGTTGCAACTTTACCTGTACCAATTGCCCATACTGGCTCATAGGCAATTACAGAGTTTTCTAATGCATCAATACCAGCAACATCGATAACTGCTTTAAGTTGAGTTTCAACAACAGCAAATGTTTTATCAGTTTCACGCTCTTCAAGTGTTTCACCAATACATACAACAGGTACTAATCCATTTTCTTGGATTGCAACAAACTTAGCCGCAACAACAGCGTCAGTTTCGTTGTGATATTGACGACGTTCGCTATGGCCCACTAAGCTATATTTAGCACCAAACTCTTTAACCATAACTGGTGAAGTTTCACCTGTGTATGCGCCATTTACGTGAGTACTTACATCTTGAGCACCAAATTTAATGCTGTTATTAGCAACTAATCCTGCAACTTGCTCGATGAAAATAGCAGGAGGACAAACAGCAACTTCAACGTTGGTCGCAGCATCTGCAGCAGATTCTAATCCTTTGATTAGTGCTGTAACAGATTCTTTAGTGCCGTTTAATTTCCAGTTGCCCATTACTAGTGGTGTTCTCATGTTTTTCTCCAAAATAAGAATAAAAAGTTAATAAGTAGTGTTAGACCAATCCGCATAGGTATCTGATTCTATCTTGTTGGTTAAAATAATGATATTTTCCTTAACAAGTGATGACCACAATTTATGTGGATAGGTATTAATCTTTAGCGATTATAAATCACATTACACTGAAACCTACCTCTTTTTTATGAAAAGAGGTTGTTTTGAGTGCGAATAAAGTGATTGTCTGATCTAAAACAAGCAAATATTAGTTAATTAGGTCAGTTGCTTAATTTGTACGCTTGGTTGTTGTGCGTAATATTGTGCCTCAATGTTATCCATAATAACAGGGGCTTGTTGGATATCTTCCTTATCAAAGGCAATATCTCCGCCATTAATAACCCCAGAATCTTTATTAATTTCTTTGAAATTAAATAGTTGTGTATCTGCAAGGTGTGAAGGAATCACGTTTTGCATTGCAGTAAACATAGATTCGAGACGCCCGGGGAATTTTTCATCCCATTCATTAAGCATCTCTTTGGATAATTGGCGTTGTAAATTGGGTTGAGAACCGCACAGGTTACAGGGAATAATCGGGAACGCCTTTAGTTGTGCGTATTGTTCTATCTCTTTTTCTTTACAATAGGCTAACGGGCGGATCACTACGTGTTCGCCATTATCAGAGACAAGTTTTGCTGGCATGGATTTTAATTTACCGCCAAAAAACAGGTTGAGCATCATCGTCGCCAGCATATCGTCTCTATGGTGACCTAATGCAATTTTTGTGGCGCCAAGTTGTTTAGCCGTACTGTAGAGTATGCCACGACGCAGTCTAGAGCATAAACTGCAAGTGGTTTTGCCTGCTTCTAATTTGTCTTGAACAATACTGTAGGTGTCTTGTTCAACAATTTTAAATTCTACCCCTAATGTCGTGAGGTATTGCGGTAAAATATGTTCCGGGAATCCTGGCTGTTTTTGATCTAAATTGACCGCGATAATTGAGAAGTCGATTGGTGCTGCAGCACGAAGTTGCAGGAGTATATCAAGCATCGTAAAGCTATCCTTGCCGCCGGATAAGCAGACCATAACGCGGTCGCCATTTTCAATCATATTGTAATCAGCAATAGCTTGACCTGTTAAGTGACGTAGCCCTTTACTCAATTTTTTGAGGGTAAATTGCTGTTTTGGACTCTGTAATTGTGACATTGTAGGCCTTGATAAATGGGAAGATATATTAGGCGTGCATTGTACAAAAAGAAATTTTCAGATGCAAAAAAGAGGCTAATAAAATCAGGGGAAATCAATAATCGATTCCCCCTGATAAAGCGCAATAATTGCTATTTAGGTCGTTTAGAGTGGACTTGGACGTGCAATAAGAAAACCTTGAACGCCATCAATGTACATGCTTTCTAATGTCTGTTTTTGTTCTAAGTGTTCAACACCTTCAGCGATAACATAGCAGTTCATGCGATGAGAGACATCAATTATCATGCGTAGAAATTGCTGGTCTGTGTTATCACGCTCAATATTGCTTATTAAGCCAGAATCAATTTTTACATAGTTAGGTTTGAGTTCTTTAAATAAACGGAATGAACCTATCCCTTTACCAAAATTACAAATAGCAGATCGTGTACCTGTGCGTTTGAGCATTTCAAAAATACGCTTACTGGCTGCAAGGTTGACGTCTAATATTTGTTCACGCATTTCAAAAATGAGGCAAGACGCAATTTTAGACTCTCGTAGTAATAAACGTTCTAGCCAGACTATAAAGTGGCTATCTTGTATGGCGGTACTAGTTAAATTAATTCCCCATCGTGTGTTTCCATCGGCTTTATGACGGCACTGATTTATTAATGTTTCAATGATCATATTTTCTAATTCTATAATCATATCAACACGTTGAGCCATCGCAAAAACAGTATCAGTAGGGATCATGTTATTATTTTCACCAATAAAACGAGTGAAAATTTGTTGGTAACCTTTCATATTACGTTGGATTGGTTGAATAGGTTGATGTAACAACATGATTGACTGATTGGCAATGATGTTTTCAATGATTATTTTCCACTGCTGTTGTCCCTCTTCTTTCTCACTGGTGTTATTTTGTTGAAAAGCCCAACAATTGACACCTTCAGCTTGTGCCTTTGCCAATGCGATGTCAGTACGTGATAAAGCCTGTTCAAATAATTGCCCTGATACAATGGCAGAAATACCATTGTAGGCAACGCTGTCCAATTGATTTAACTTTTGGTAATGATCGAACTGTACTTTTAATTTAGTGGCAATGCGTTGTGCTTCTACAACGGTCATATTTTCAGCGATAATGGCGATGTCTGAACCGCATAGACGATATGTATTAACATGCTGAATTTCGTTACAAACTTTAGCAATGATTTGAGCAATATCTTTGATGTATTGATCGCCTTTTTGAAAACCTCCCGTTGCATTTATCGTATTTAATTCACTCGCACGAATAAAAAATAAAATGGCATGTTTTATTTCACCATTAGCACTGAGGATCGCTGTGAGCGCTTCTCGGAAAGCGTAACGGTTGAAAAAACCAGTCAACGTATCGGTATTAACCTGATGTGTGAGGGAAGAAATTTGTTGTTCTTTATTTTGGAGAGCTCGATGAAAAGTTGTTTTTTGCTGACGAATGGAGTGAGATACCTTACTTAGTATGCTTTGTGGGGAATTTATGTCATTAATTTCTTCAACCAAGCTGGTTTCTATGCGTTTTAGAAGACGGTTATAGTTTAAATGCATGTTAATTATTGCTATTGCTAACGTGAAATACAAAACGCCCAAAATACTTTTAAACAGATCTAACAATAATTGGTTTGCAGCACGATACTCGATGCTTTGGCTACCATCGTTAGCTGTTATTTTACTCATTTCGATAGGTAATATATAACTGGCAATATCTCTATTCGGTTTCTCATAAACAAGAGGGTTAGAGCTTGTTTTATTGTTTACCTTTATATAATCAAACAGATTGTATGCGACTAATAAATCTAGTTGCCTTGAGTTCATTATTGGTTCGATATTACTAAGATGAAATTGCTTTGCAATTGATTCTTGTTGCTGAAAAAGCACTGGATTGAAGATTAGCTTTACAGCAAAAGTGATAACTATTGCGAGTAATATCATAGGCAAAGAATTTACCCAGATATATTTTTTATATGCGCTCATTGAAGTTCACTCCATGATCTCAATTAACTGTTTATATAAATTTTACATAATTATGATGCTGAGAACTTTATCAATGTTTCGATTACATTGATAGATCAACGATCTAAAAAAAATGAAAAAGCGTTTATTTTCTATAATCAGGTTGGTGACTCTGTAAAAGTTGCTTTGTACATTCCGCCTGTGGCGAATTATAAATAGCCTCCGTACTATTATATTCTACAATCAACCCGTTTTGCATTACGATTATTTGGTCACTCATATGCCTGACTAAGTTCATATTATGTGCAACAAAAATATAGCTTGTGCCTTTTTTCTTCTGTATATCTAATAATAGATTAACTATTTTAAAACGTAGAGAAATATCTAATGATGCTAACACTTCATCGGCAATAACAATATCGGGATTTAATATCATTGCCCGAGCAAGCGCTACTTTGTGTTGTTGTACATTTGATAGCATGTTGGGATAAAAAACAAGATAATCGGGCAATAATTCGACTAACTCGAGTGTATCTAGGATCTGCGCTTGAATCTCTTCTTCACTGAAATTGGTATTTAATTTTAGTGGTGCCGCAAGTATGCGCCCGATGGTTGATTTAGGATTAAGTGAATTACTTGGTTCATGAAAAATCATACGAATAGACTGACATTTTCGTTGTTGACTTATCGTCTCCAGTGGCTCGCCATTTATGTATATTTCGCCTGATGTTGGGGTGATCAACCCGGCTATCATTTTTACCAAGGTGCTTTTTCCTGAGCCACTTTCACCAACAATAGCCAAGGTTTGCCCTTGATTTAATGTGAAACTTAATGGTCCTAGGTTCGGTCTATAACCGGATGATAGGAATTTTGCACTGCGGTTGTAGTGTTTGCTTAAATTGTTAATTTTCAGTAAAGGTTGCATTGGTTAATCGCTTAATTTAGGAAAGTGGCAACGAACAACATGTCCTTTAAATATTAAAACATCAGGATATGTTACACAAACCCTTTGAGCACGAGGGCAACGAGGGCCTAATCGACAGCCAATGGGGAGCTGATTGGCAGAGGGGATGCTACCGGGTAATGTGTATAATTTGCTTTTATGGATGATATTGCCATCAAAAGCCAAAATGGTTTTTATCATCGCTTCCGTATAGGGATGCATTGGCGATTCCATGATCTGTTGGTAATTTCCTGACTCTACAGTTTGCCCGCAATAAATAAGGGTCATGTAATCGGATAAATTGCTGATACTCCCAAAGCTATTACTTAATAATAGGATAGTTGTATTGTGTAATTGATTTAATTTATACAGCAATCTAAATATTTGAGCTTGTGTGACAGCCTCCATCGCGGTTGTTGGTTCATCAGCAATAATAAGGCTTGGGTTATTGGCTATCGCCATGGCAATCATTACTTTCTGACAATCACCTTCAGATAGTTCATGGGGGTAACTAGCGCCAACCGTTTTATCATTTTGAATGCCAACTTTGTGTAATAAATCTTTGACTATTTTCTCCGTGGATTGATCCTTTATTTTTTTAAATTTATTGAATAATTTATCGACTAGCCTCTTTTTAGGCAGTACTTCTTTTATTTGAGAAAATATTTTTTTACTTGGATATAGATAGGAACGGGGTTGTTGGAATATAGTCGCTATCTGCTTGCCCATTATTTTGCGTCGTTCACTGGGTGATAACTTAGTTAAATCTGTTGAGCCTAAAAACATTCTATCAGCTGTCACTGTCCAATTAGGGTTATGTAGGCCAAGGATAGCTTTTGCAATAAAGCTTTTACCTGATCCTGATTCACCAACTAAACCATGGATACTCCCTTCTATAATTGTGAGAGAAACTTTTTCAATGATACGAATTTTACCCTGTGCAGTTTCGATATCAATGCTTAAATTGCGAACGTCTAGTAATGCCATTTATGCATCCTCTCCTTCAATAATAGCCAACCTTAACCCCTCAGCAAAAAGATTAAATAATAAAATAATAACTGAAAGAGTAATGCCCGGGATAATCACTAACCAAGGAGATGAATATGTCAAATCTATATAGGTTGATATGAGCGCACCTAATTCGATCTCAGCAGCTTGAGCGCCAAAACCTAAATAACCAAGTGTTGCTATTTCTAAAATAGCCATCGTAAAAATACGCATGAATAGAGTAATTATTGGTTCGACAATATTGGGTAAAATACCAAATCTCATTAAACGCATATAGGTTGCTCCATCAAGCCGAAGCGCGACGACATATTGTTTATGCATTTCATTTTCGATACTTACGTAGATACCGCGAATAAACTGTGGAAGAAGAGATAGCAATACCGCAATCAGGCAGTTATCGTAACTAGGGCCAAATATAATGATAAGAATAAAAGCAATAAGTAAAGTGGGAATGGTGAGTAATGCATCGAGTAAATGATGCAAAACACTGGCTTTAATCCCCTTAGTTACTGCTGCTGCAGCCCCGATAATGGTGCCCAAAAGTGCAATAATCACGGTTATTGTTAGCGCACCACCCAGAGTAAGTTGAATGCCCTTAATCAGACGAGATAGAGAGTCTCGTCCTAAATCATCAGTACCCAATAGATGCATGGCATTACCGTTTTCAAGCCAAGATGGAGGCAGTAAAATATTAGTGAAATAATGTGCAAAGGGATTGTGAGGGATAATATAATCTGCAAAAAGTGTGATTAATATTAAAATTATACACCCCCACATGGCAGCCATAGAAAAACTCTTCTTTTTGAAAATTGACCATGCATATTGCCAAGGAGACAGTATGGTTTCATCATCGAATTCATTGTTAATCAACATATAAAGATTTCCGTTTCACTGGTGAAATAACGACTAAAAGAATATCAATAAAAATACTCGAGATTAAAATAAAAAGTGAGATGATGAGCAGGGATGTCGGTAAAGCAAGATAATCTCCCAATGTTATACTCGATAATAGCCACCCGCCAATGCCTTGCATCGAAAAGACAATCTCCACAACCATTGCAAAGGATATGATGGTATTGAACTGCAAGCGAATATTATGAATAATTGTCGGCATTGCATTCTTAAATACGTGTCGGTAAATTATCTGGGGTTTACTAAAACCCTTCGCATAAGCTGCTTTTATGAAATTACTCTTCATAACTGTCGAAATCGTGTTTCGAGTTAAGCGAATCAACTCCGATATCAGAAATAATGAGAGCACTAATGAAGGTAAAAAAAGGTGTGCTAACCGGCTGAAAAATGCATCTAATTGATAAGATTTCGTTGCTATTAAGGTATCAATCAACAGAAATCCTGTATGATTTTTAAACTCATAAATTGGACTAATATCACCATCGATCGGTATGGGAAGTGAAGTTGAGCTAGGGAATAATGTTAGTACTACCGATAACCAAAAAACTGGTAGAGCTAAACTAATCAAGGCGATGGTCATTATTATTTTATCAAGCATTGTATCTTTGTTCATGCTTGCGATGATACCGAGTGGGACGGCAATGATAGTGGCGGTAACAAATGCCACCAAACAAAGTTCAAGTGTTAAGTAAAATGCAGTTAATCCTTTTACTAAAATAGGCTGTTGATCGATGATTGAAAATCCCCATTCCCCCATTATTATATCTATAAGGTAATCAAAGTATAATAAAATAAATTCTCCAATAGAGGTGTTCTGGTAACTTTTCCAAGACGTTAATAAATAAGCTAGGATACTGAGAATGAAGGCGGTAATAATGAATAGGTTGAATCGTCTTATAAGATAATTGCGCATATTATTTAGCTTCTGATTTTGTTACATACTGAAAATTTATTCCCGTCAGGGGATTAACCGTAAGACCTGTTACATTATTATTAAAAATATCGACCCTATGGGCATGTGCCAGGGGGTAGTAGGGCTGCTCTTGATTAATAATTTGTTGTAATTGGTAGTAATAAAGTTTGCGTAAATTGCTGTTCTCTGCCAACAAAGCGGATTCTAATAGTTTCTGCGTTTTATTGTTGCACCATTGGCTGCTATTCCCTTCTAATATAGAGACATCACAACTCAGTAGTGAATTGAAAATAGTATCAGGATCATAACTATTGATATTCACTGCAGCTAAATAGGTGTCATAATTGCCAGTAATTAAGCGGGTTGTTAGTGCGTCATTATTTAAGGCAATAATATCAACTTGTACTCCAATGGAACGTAAATTACTCGCGATAAATTCAGCCGTTTTATTGAAGTTGGGATTTAATGCAGACTCGACAGTGGGAACCAACATCGTTAATGTCTGCTTAAAATCGAAACTATTTTCTTTTAATAATTGTTGCGCTAGTTCAGGATCATAGAAAAAATGCGCAGAGTTCCTATCAAACGCCCAAGATTGCTTAAGTAACAACCCTTTGGCAGATGTTGCACTATCAAAAAAAACCGAGTCAACGATCGTGTTTTGGTCGATTGCATAAGCGAGTGCTTTTCTTATATGGCTGTTACTAAGCGTTTTTTTAGTGGAGTTAAATGCCAGAAGAGACAGATTGTTGGTTGGGCGATTACTCACTGTTATAGATTTATTTAAACTTATGTGTCGTAACTGACTCGGTGCAGGATTGGTCATTATATCGCATTCACCAGACAATAATTTGGCGAAGCGTTTGCTGTTATTCTTGGTTGTATCAAATATGACATGTTTAATCGCAGGCGTCTTCCCCCAATATAAAGGGTTACTGTCAAATCGGATGACCCCTGAACCATTGCTATTCTTAAACTGATATGGGCCCGTACCTACAGGGTAATAATCCATGCGCGAAGGTTGATTTGATGATAATAATGAACTTGCGTATTCTTGAGAGTGAATAACTGCATAATGGGCCGCGAGATAAGTCAAAAATGCGCTTACTGGCTTTTTGAGTTCAATCTTTATGGTGTGTTCATCTATTTTACTTAAATTAGAAATTAAGTTTTTAAAGGGATGATTAAAAAAATAGTTGCCTTGATCTGAATTAATATCATGAAAGGGGGATGCAATGTCAATCAAACGGTTAAAACTAAATAGTACATCATCAGCATTAAAATTACGGGTAGGGGTGAAATATTCAGTTTGCTGAAAAGGGACATCTTTTCGCAAATGAAATATATAAGATTTATTGTCTTCGCTGATAGACCAATCACTTGCAAGCTCTGCAATAATTTCATCATTGTTTGGGTCAACCTTGATTAAGCGATTAAAGAGCTGATTTGTTGTGGCATCGAGGGTTGCTTGATTGTTACTTAGTTGTGGATTGAAGGATTGAGGTAGCGCCTGTGAACAATAAATCAATGTATCACTGAGTGAGTTGGCTTGTTGGTAACATCCATTTAATAAAGTTGAGAGTAAAATAATAAATAAGGGGCGCATTAAATGTATCATTCCTTTAAGTAGTCATCCGTTATAACATATATCCATATTACCCCATGAAGTTTTGTATGGCACTAACTCGAATGCCTGAGCAAGAGATTAGCTCATTGTAATTCCTTTTTCGAGTGCAACAACGCAGGGATGGTTTTCAAGCTACTCCTATAGGGTAAGGGGAATAGCACCAATTTGCTTTGTTATAAAATCGCCACATAGAATAACAATAGTTCTATTTTATGCTTCACATCTCGCTACATTTTTTCTTGCTGACTTGGTAGCTTGAAGTACCATGGGTATAATCTTCTAATTTTAATTGTAATATTGTAGCACTGCAATGATAGCTTTACGTTAAGTATATCAATTGTAATGGTTTACAGTACCGATATTTATATATTGTGTATTACAATAACATGACTATTTGCAATATTCTTAGCGCTATGTGATTGAGGGCGAGGCGCTCAATTTTGAGATTCGTTTATTACTGAGGGTCAGTGCAATGACTCCAAAAATAATATTAGCAGCCGCTTGTCCATATATCACACCCGGAGCATGGAAATAATAACTACCAATAATAACACAAGGAATTGTACCTAATGTTAACTTTAAAAGAGTTAACAGCGTTGCATATTTCGCATGACCCAAGTTATTTAATAGCGTCATGGTAATCAACATCATACCTGTAAAAATAAATGTAATCGGGATGTTTTGACAGAAAATGCGAATTAATGATGCGGTTTCGTCGGTTGCTTTAAATGCCATGACAATTATCTCTTGCCCCATTGACATAAATAGGGCGACGACTAATGTGTAACTGGTTATAAATTTCATAGATTGATTTAATACTTCACGCACGCGAGTGAAATTATGTGCGCCGTAGTTTTGACTAATGATTGGGCCTATCGCACCAGATAAGGCAAACATCATGACAAATACAACGGGCACTATCCTCCCTATAATCGCCCAGCCTGCCATATATTGACTACCAAATTTAGCAATTTCATAGGTGACATAGAAGTTACTTATAGGGGTTGTTATCTGGCTTAAGATCGCTGGTAAAGCAACTTGTGATATGCGCAGAAAATGTGATCTAATAAAAGCACTGTTAATGGTGGCAATCATACGATATTTAAACTGTACGTAATACAAACCGATCACAAGGAGAGTGCATCTAGCGGCAACGGAGGCAATGGCTGCACCTTGTAGATCAAGTTTAAAATAAAAAATTAAAATAGGATCTAAGGCTGCGTTAATTAATCCCGCGCCGAGTGTTGCGAACATAGCTTGTTTTGCATGCCCCATACTTCGTAGTGTTGCGCCCATTTGCAGTGCGACAGCTAAGATAGGCATTGATGGCAGGATAATATGTAAATACAGGGTGGCCTGTTTAAGTTCTTCTCCTTGTGCACCAATAAATTGCAATATTTGCGGGGCAAAATAGTAGAGCAAAAATGCGATGACACTTGTTAAAGTGAAAGCATATAGTGTGATTAAACTAATAAATTGACGAGCAATTATTCGTTTTTGTTGACCTAACTTTCTAGCCACTATTGCACTGTTGACAATGACCAGCGCAATGCTCAAGGAGATAGTGAAAAAAAGAACGGGACTAGCGTAGCCGATGGCCGCAGTAAGAGAAGGATTTTCCAATAGACTGATAAAGTAAATATCAACCAAGTCGACCAGAAACAGCATGCTAATACCGAGTGCATTTGTGGCTGACATGGTCATCACATGCTTAATGATTGAGCCTTGTGTAAATTTTCCTTGGGCCATCTCGTCTACCAAATCTAATAATTATTTACTCAATATACCAATTAGGATTAATGGCACTCTATTTTACGGGTAAAATAGAGTGCCAGAGTTAAGCAGATTGGTATTAAGGTTATTTAATCACTATGTAATTGAGCGAACTTATCAAGTAACGTTTGTTCACTCTCTATACAGTCTGGATCCACGATAATACATTTGATGGGGCAAACGGCGATACATGTGGGTTGTTCGTAAAAGCCAACACACTCGGTACATTTATCTTTGTCTATCTCATAAATGAGATCGCCAAATGTGATAGCTTCATTCGGACATTCCGGGTCACACATATCACAATTGATGCAGTTATCTTTAATTAAAAGTGCCATATTATTTACTATGCGGATTGCGTGTATTTTCACCCAGATTGAGGTTGCGCATAACTAACGCATGATCAAGGTCGATATCTTTAGGAACTGGCATGTAGAGAACATGGCCTGATCCCGGTGCGACATCGACTAGTTCACCTTTTTTGTTACTCAATTGCTCAAGGGTGAAATTGATATTCCCCTTTGGTGTCATTAGCTCTAATGAATCACCCAGTAAAAATTTATTTTTCACCAAAATTTCAGCTAAACCACGCTCATTACGCCCTGTTATTTCACCAACAAATTGCTGACTATTACTGATTGAATAGCCATAATCGTAATTTTGATATTCATCGTGGGTATGGCGACTTAAAAAACCTTCAGTGTAACCGCGGTGCGCTAAGTTCTCCAATGTACCCATTAATGCAGGATTAAATGGGCGACCAGCTATTGCATCATCCATTGCTTGACGATAAACCTGTGCGGTACGGGCACAATAATAGAAACTTTTGGTGCGCCCTTCAATTTTTAACGAGTGTACACCTATTTTTAGTAGACGCTCAACATGTTGAATGGCACGTAAATCTTTTGAATTCATGATATAACTGCCATGTTCATCTTCAAATGCAGGCATATATTCATTGGGACGTCCCTGTTCCTGTAAAAGAAACATTTGGTCTGTCGGTGCGCCACTGCCGAGTGTGGGTTGTGCGGGTTGAATGGCGACAATATCACCGCTTTCATTTTCTTGTGCCGGATGTGCATCATATTTCCAGCGACATGAATTAGTGCAGGTGCCTTGATTAGGATCGCGCTTATTTATATAACCTGATAATAAACAACGGCCAGAATACGCCATGCATAGGGCCCCGTGTACGAATACTTCTATCTCAATATCTGGGCAATGTAGACGGATATCTTCAATCTCATCAAGTGATAACTCACGTGATAGAATAACCCGCTCAATACCTTGCTTTTCCCAAAACTTGACGGTCGCCCAGTTAACAGCATTGGCTTGTACACTTAAGTGGATAGGCATGTCTGGATAAGCTTCACGAACCATCATAATCAAACCTGGGTCGGACATAATAATGGCATCAGGCTTTAAATCGACAACGGGTTGCATATCACGCAAAAATGTTTTTAATTTAGAGTTGTGCGGTTGGATATTACACACAACATACAATTTTTTGTTTTGCTGATGCGCTTCATCGATCGCAATTTTGAGCTTTTCAATATTAAATTCATTATTACGTACACGTAATGAATAACGGGGTTGTCCGGCATAAACCGCATCGGCACCATAGGCGAATGCGTAACGCATATTTTTAAGTGTGCCCGCGGGCGAAAGTAATTCTGGAGTCATTTTATTCTCTTCTGATATCAAGTCAGGGCAATACAGAAGCGCACTGTTTATATGCTGCATAATTAAGTTGAATTAATGAATATAAAAATGCGCGACTATTGCTGTGCGCGGCAGTTTACGCGTTTTTATAAAAAATGGATAGTATAGTGGCAAACAAGTTAATGGGATAATTTCACGATTTATTTAATTCTTTATATAAATTACTATAAATGTATGACATAAATAGATAATGATGATTAACAAGCAAAATAGGGAGCGGTGGTGAAATTAAGTTTCACATTTGTTTAACGCATCTCTATAATGTAAAGTTATATTCAATTTGTAATGATTTAGCAGATCATTTAGCGCCTTATATGGCTTTAATAATTAGGTTTTACATGGAACTTTCTGAAAAATTTACTAACAACAAACAAATTATCGCATTCTTAATAGAACAATTTCCTTTATGTTTTACAGCTGCAAATGATGCAGCTAAGCCACTAAAAATAGGCCTTTTTCAGGATCTGGCTGAACGTTTAGAAAATGAACCTCGTGTTAGTAAGACCCAATTGCGTGGGGCATTACGTCAATATACGTTAAGTTGGCGATACCTGCACTGCGTGAAGGAATCAATAAAACGCGTTGACCTTGACGGTGTTGAAGGTGATGCAGTATCTGCAGAGCACGCTGAACATGCATTAAAAACATTAAAAGAGAGTAAAGAAAAAGCATTTGCCAATAAAAAAAGCAAAGTAAACGAAACCGCTACGGCAAAAAATGGCAATGCTAAAAAAACGCCAAAACAAGTCAATATCCCATCTCGAGTAAAAAAAGTAGCTGTTAAAGCTGATAAAGTAGAAGATTTAAGCAACTTCAAACCAGCGGTGCATGCGGAACTTAAACTTCAGCAAACGGTCAAAGTGGTATTAGGTAAATCACCAGTATCAGGCGTAGTTGTCGATATTGCTAAAGATGATGTGCAAGTACAACTTGATTCAGGCATGACGGTTAAAGTCAAAGCTAAAAATCTCATTGTTTAAAAAGGTAAATTAATGATTCAATTTTTTCGTTATATTTTAGTTGTTGCCAGTACCTTATGTATTGGATTAAGCGTTGCGTTTGCTAGTAATTTTGATAGTAATAAAATCCCCAAACTAGCACCTCAAGTGCAACACGCTAAGGTGGCGAAAAGAGCGAGCGACCTTTTTAGTCGCTCGCATTATAAATTTATCGCGCTCAATGACGAACTTTCTGAGAAAGTGTTTGACCGTTATATTGAGCAGCTTGATTATAGCAAGCAAATATTTACTCAATCTGATATTGATAATCTTCGTGAATATCAATTTTTATTAGATGACAGCCTTAAAACGGGGCAGTTAAGTAATGTTTATGCTATGTACCAGCTGAACTTATTACGCCGTTTTGAGCGTTTTAATTTTGCACTCTCTTTACTTGAGAAACCGATGGATTTTTCTAAACAAGAAGAGTACCAACTGGATCGAACAGATGCACCTTGGCCTGCAAATAGTGCCGAGCTTGATGAACTCTGGCGTAAAAAAGTTAAATCAGACGCTTTAGTACTAAAGTTAAATGGTAAAAAATGGCCCGCCATTAAAAAACAACTAAGCAAACGTTATGAAAGCGCCATTAAGCGTTTATTTCAAACGGAAAGTGAGGATGTATTTCAAAGCTTTATGAATGCCTATTCACATACTATCGAACCGCATACCAGCTACCTTTCTCCTCGCAATGCTAAACGTTTTAAAATGGAAATGAATTTATCACTGGAAGGGATCGGAGCCGTATTACAGCTCGAAGATGATTATACGATAGTGAGAAGTTTAGTTCCAGGCGGACCAGCTGATCGTTCCAAACAGATTTTTAAAGATGATAAAATCATTGCCGTTGGCCAAGAAGGCGAACCTATGGTCGATGTTGTTGGGTGGCGATTAGATGATATCGTTGACCTAATTAAAGGTCCAAAAGGAACGAAAGTTCAATTACAAGTGTTGTCAGGAAAGAATGTTGACAGTGATCGCCTTGTTGAAATTACTCGTGAGGAAATACACTTAGAAGATCGTGAAGCTAAATCTTCAATTGAAGTTATTGATGGTAAAAAAATAGGGGTTATTACAATTCCAAGTTTTTACTTGAAATTGAGTGAAGATGTTGAGAAAAAGCTCGCAGATCTCAAAAAACAAGACGTTGCTGGTATCGTTATTGATTTGCGTAATAACGGTGGAGGGGCATTAACAGAAGCTACTTTACTTACTGGCCTATTTATTAAATCAGGCCCCGTTGTACAAGTACGTGATAGCCGGAACCAAATTGTTGTTACCGAAGATGATAATAAAAAGATATCTTATGATGGTCCATTAACGGTACTGATAAATCGTTATAGTGCCTCTGCATCTGAGATATTTGCCGCGGCATTACAGGATTACGGTCGTGCGATTATTCTCGGTGAGCAAAGTTTTGGTAAAGGTACGGTGCAGCAGCATAGACCATTATCTAGATTTTATGATAGCAATGCCGAAAGTATTGGTTCAGTTCAATATACAATAGCCAAATTCTATCGGATAAATGGTGGCAGTACGCAGCATAAAGGTGTTATACCCGATATTCTATTTCCAACGGCAGTTGATCACAATGATACAGGGGAGAGCTTAGAAAAAAATGCACTACCTTGGGATAATATAAAATCGGCAGAATATCAACCAATCGATGATATTCAGAAGTATATTGATGAGTTGCAGGTCAAACATCAAAAAAGGATTAAAAACGAAGTCGAATTTAATTATTTAAATGATGATATCGAAGAGTACCGTAGAGAAAAAGATAACACTGTTATTTCATTAAATGAACAAGAACGGATTATCCTGCGTGGAAAGAATGAAAAGAGTGCTGTAAAACGTGCTAATGAACGTTTAGCTCGAGCGGGTCTACCTCTGATTAAAAAAATTGATGATTTACCCGATGATTTTGAACCCGTTGATGCATTTTTAATAGAAGCTGCTGCTATCACGTTAGATTATGCCCAACTTTGATCTCGTTTATATCGTACTTCTATCCGCAGGCTTTTCCGGCCTTTTTATCATTAATTTCCTGCATTTACTGTTTATTTAAGAGAATGATATGTTTTCACCGTGGTTAGATAACTATCCTAATGATGTAGCCCCCAATCTTCCGCCCTTACCGTATGCAAATTTAATTGAAATAGTTGAAAAGAGTTTCACCCATTACCCAAGTTGCCCTGCATTTGTCAATATGGATGTAACGCTTACTTACTATCAGTTAGAAAAAAAATCACAAGCGATTGCCAGTTATTTGCAGAACGCCTTAAAGTTGGCTCAGGGAGATCGCGTAGCATCATGATGCCTAATTTATTACAGTATCCTATTATATTACTTGGCATCCTTAGGGCTGGAATGGTTGTTGTCAATATCAATCCACTGTACACAAGTCGGGAATTAAAATTTCAGCTTAACGACTCTGGGGCTAAAGCTATTTTTATTGTTTCTAACTTTGCCAAAACATTGGAAAACATCGTAACCGAAACAGCCATTGAGCACGTTGTTCTAAGTCGAATAGCTGATGAATTAACATTCGTGAAGCGTAATATGGCTAATTTTTTTATCTCTCATATAAAAAAAATGGTGCCAAAGTATCATCTACCCGATGCGCATAGTTATCGAGATGCACTACAAACCGGTGAAAATCTCTTTTTTCATCGTCCACTAATTAACAGTGATGATATTGCTTTTATTCAGTATACAGGTGGGACAACGGGGGTTTCAAAAGGGGCGATTTTACAACATAAAAATATGGTAGCGAGCTTAATGCAAGCGACGGCCGTTTTTGGTGCCGTGGTGAAAAAAGGAGAAGATGTGGTTATAACGGCATTACCGCTTTACCACGCCTTTGCATTAACGGTTAATTGTCTATTTTTTTTACACATGGGCGGTAAGAATATTCTGATTACTAACCCAAGGGATATTGGCGCTTTTATTGCGACGTTAAAAAAATACCCGTTTGATTACTTTATTGGCATTAATACGCTATTCAATGCGTTGCTTAATCACCGCAAATTTTCGCAAATTGATTTTTCACGACTGCGTATAACCCTCTCCGGCGGTATGGCAACACAAGCGAATATTGCCACTAGATGGTTCGAAAAGACTAATAGTGTGGTGCTAGATGGATATGGGTTAACGGAGTGCGCACCGATGGTGTCTGTTGTTCCCCATAACTTTACCTCTTTTAGTGGTTCAATTGGCTACCCGCTGCCAAGTACCTTAATCCGTCTGCGCGATACCAATAATGAGCTGGTTCATGCAATTAATGTGGCAGGCGAAATTGAGATAAAAGGACCACAAGTGATGCCAGCTTATTGGAATAATAAACAAGAGACCGACAATGCGTTTATTGATGGCTGGTTTCGCAGTGGTGATATTGGTTTATTTGATGAACAAGGTTTGTTGCGTTTAGTCGATAGAAAAAAAGATATGATTTTAGTGTCAGGTTTTAATGTTTATCCAAATGAAATCGAATCCGTTATTAGCACCATTGATGGTGTATTAGAGAGCGCTGCAGTTGGTGTTGATAGCAACGATGGCAGTGAGATAGTAAAAGTGTTTGTAGTTTTGCGTGATTATTCAATTACGGTTAAAGATATTCAAGCACACTGTCGTGATAATCTTACTGCCTATAAACGACCAAAAATGATTGAAATTGTCAATGAGCTGCCTAAAAATAACGTGGGGAAAGTGATGCGACGATTATTAAAAGATCGATAAAATCAGAGCGAATAGTAATTGATAGGATGTATTATCAAAGTTAATTGTTCTTTTTTAGCTTCTAAAAAACTTAGTGTTTGATACCAATCACCGACATCGTAACGTTGCATTACTGCACCATCTACTTCAAATTTATGCTCTGCAACTTTGTGCGTATGACCATGTATTACTATTTTTAGCTGATGTTTTTTTAAAAGACGTATCACTTCATCTTGCGTTACACTCATCATTTGGGCGTTTGTTGTTTTTTTGGATTGACTTGCTGTTCGGATTTTCCAACCAATCTTTTTACGAATCGATAGCGGTAATAAATTAAAGATAAACTGTATGTAGCGATTATGGATGATTTTACGCATTTTCTGATAATTTAAATCAGCTAAGCAGAGTGTGTCACCATGCATAATTAATGCTTTTTGCCCATATAGTTCTATTTCGTGATGTTCGGGTAATAGCTGCATACAAGCTTGTTTGGCATAGCTTTTTCCAATCATAAAATCGCGATTACCATGTAAATAGTAAATATGTGTATTGTTATGAGTGGCACAATGCGCAAGCCGTTTTGCTACTTCATCCATTAATGGCGTGTGCTCATCATCGCCGATCCAAACCTCGAATAGATCACCAAGAATATACAAGGCATCAACATCTTCACATTCTTTATCTAAAAAGTGAAAAAATGCAGCAGTAATTTCTGGGTTATCTTCGCTTAAGTGTAAGTCGGCAATGAAGAGGGTACGCATAATTTATTTTTCTACTGTTACACTGGTGATAACAACATCTTCAAGTGGCACATCTTGATGGACAAAACCAAAGTTACCTGTTGCTACACCTTTAATTTTGTCTACAACTTCAGAGCCTTCAACGACCTGAGCGAAAACACAGTAGCCCCACCCGTTAGCCGTTTCTGATTTGAAATCTAAAAATTTATTATCATTTACGTTGATAAAAAACTGCGCTGAAGCTGAGTGCGGCTCGTTTGTGCGCGCCATAGCAACAGAATACTTCTTATTTGATAAGCCGTTATTTGCTTCATTTTTAACGGGCGCATCAGTCTCTTTTTCTTCCATGCCTGACTTAAATCCGCCACCTTGAATCATAAATCCATCAATTACACGGTGAAAAATAGTGTTATCATAATGGCCTGTTTGTGCATATTTAGTAAAATTTGCCGCTGTTTTTGGCGCTTTTTCAGCATCTAGTTGAAGTTTAATATCGCCAAAATTTGTATGTAAAGTAATCATTTTATGATCCTGTTATTAAATAAAGCCGCTATCATACATGAACAACTATTTTCATTAAATACAAAGGATGAATTTGTCCTAGTTGCGAGTTAGAATAGCACTTTATATTTACTAGATTGGAAGCCGGATGTTAAAAATATACAACACACTGACCAGACAAAAAGAATTATTTAAGCCACTTGTTACAGGAAAGGTAGGCATGTACGTGTGTGGTGTCACTATCTATGATTACTGTCATATAGGCCATGCCAGAACATTCGTGGCATTTGACACGGTTGCACGTTACCTTCGTTTCAGTGGTTACAATTTAACTTATATCCGTAATATCACCGATGTTGATGACAAAATAATTAAACGTGCCAATGAAAATGGAGAGAGTTGTGATCAACTGACGCAACGATTTACCAAGGCAATGCACGATGATTTCGATGCTTTAAATATGCTACGCCCTGATTTAGAGCCGCGAGTGACCGAACATATGGATGAGGTGATAGTGATGATTGAAAAATTATTGCACAAAAATCATGCTTATATCGCCGACAATGGCGATGTCCTCTTTTCGGTTGCAAGTTTCACTGAGTATGGTCAACTTAGTGGGCAAGATTTACAGATGTTGCAAGCAGGCTCACGTGTTGATGTCGATGAAAGTAAACATAATCCCCTCGATTTTGTGTTATGGAAAATGTCTAAAGACAATGAACCATTTTGGCCATCACCTTGGGGAAATGGTCGTCCAGGTTGGCACATTGAGTGTTCTGCGATGAATCATAAACATCTCGGTGAAATATTTGATATCCATGGGGGTGGTTCTGATCTTGCTTTCCCACATCACGAAAATGAGATTGCGCAATCCTGTTGTGCTCACCACGGAAAATATGTCAATACGTGGATGCATTCTGGCATGGTGCAAGTTGATAAAGTAAAAATGTCTAAATCTTTAAATAATTTTTTCACTATTAAAGATGTATTAGCTGAGTATGATAGCGAATCTGTCCGTTACTTTTTAATATCAGGTCAATATCGTAGTCAACTGAATTATTCAGAAGATAACCTGAAACAGGCACGAGCGAGTCTTGAACGCTTATATACTGCGATTCGTGATGTTGATGTTGCAGATTTAAAAATTGATAAAAATGATCCCCATTACAGTCGCTTCTGTGCTGCTATGGACGATGATTTTAATACCCCAGAGGCGCTCGCTGTCTTATTTGATCTTGTTAAAGAAATAAACCGCGTAAAAGCGGCTGGCAGCAATAAGGTGGCACAATTAGCCGCGTTATTAATAACAATGGCAAATGTACTTGGCTTACTCAGTCAATCTCCTGAGCTGTTTTTAAAGGGCAATGAAAATGATGACGAAGTCATGCTTATTGAAGCGCTTATCAAGCAGCGTAATGATGCTCGAGCGAATAAAGATTGGGCTAGTGCTGACCAAGCGAGGGATAAATTAGCGGCGCTCAAAATTGTATTAGAAGACAGTGCTGCTGGTACAACTTGGCGCAAACAATAGCAACACTACTAAAATTAACCATAGCAACATGCCCTAAAGATATTGGGCAATGTTGCTTCATCCCCTCCTATATTGTAAAATGCTGTTTTTTATTTTTACATCCCATTGATAAATTCATGATAAATGTTCTAAGCTTATTTTTGATCAAATAAGGAGGAGCTATGAGTGATATTGGTTGTAAGGTAATTGTTACTGGGCACGTTCAAGGCGTAGGATTTCGTTATTTTACCCTTAAAGAAGCACAGCTCTATGGGTTAACTGGACACGCGAAAAATCTCAATAATGGCAATGTTGAAGTGTTACTTTATGGTGATAGAGATGATATTGACAAAATGGTTAAGTGGTTAAGCATGGGACCAAAAACAGCACGTGTAGATGAGGTACAAGTTACTGAAGTCCCGTATTGCGAGGAGTTAGATTTTAATTGTGGTTAAGGTTTGAGCTAACAGTATACTTAATTGATATTAAACATTTTTCATGTTTTTTTTCATTGTATTGTAGCTAACTTGGTGTGGATAAATACTCTTTATTGTAGGGATAGAGTAAAAATAACATCGTACCATGAGTATATTCAATGCTTAGGGATATTTTGGCAGGATAAATCACTTTTCTTCTAGTCATTAAGCGCTATGGATTGATACTATTATTAATTATAAGGATATATATATGTCACTGACCATCAAGCAGAAAATCTATTTTCTGTTGTTCTTTTCTATGTTTGCCATTATTACTATCGGTTATAGGGGGATCTCTTTAGTTAAAGAGGAAATGTTTGAAGCGCGCAAAACACAACTTAAAGTGCAACTTGAATCAGTCGAAAATTTGCTCAAACTATACCAAGAGCGCGTACAAATGGGCGAATTGACATCTGAGCAGGCAAAACAAGCGTTTTACATTACATTACAAAATCTCGGTTATGACGACAATGGATATTTTTTCGCTTTTACATCAGACATGATACTTCGTGTGTCGGCTAAAGGTAAAAAAAGTGGAAATAATATTGGCAATGTAAAAGATAGTGATGGGCGCTATGTTTATCGAGACCTTTTACAAGCGACTAAAAATAGTAGCGGACGTGGCTATGTTGAATATCAGTTTCCGCGCGAAGTAAATGGTACACCTGAGTCTAAGCTGTCCTATTCGATAGCGTTTAAACCATGGGATTTGGTGGTCGGTACTGGAATTTATATTAGTGATGTTGAAGCTAAAGCACGGCATGCGACAATTGCGATGTTATTGGCTGCTTCTGTCGCACTGGTTGTGATGTTATTTATTTCCTATTTCATAATGAAAGCTATCGTTAATCCTATTAAAAATATACAAAGTGTCATGTTAAAAGCTGAAAATGGCGATTTAACAGAGCGCATTGATATCGAAAACTCGGCAGATGAATTGGGAATATTAAGCCAATCTATTAATGCTATGCTCGAAGAGTTCCACCAACTTTTAAAAAATTTGGCAGCCTCTTCAACGTTTCTTATTGATGCAGCTTCCGGTTTGTCCGTGATTGCAGCACAAACAAACCGTGGTGTTGTAAAGCAGACCGATGAAATTCAAACGGTTGTCAGCGCCATTGAGCAGATGTCTCTAACCGTTAAAGAAGTTGAAGGTAATACATTTAATGCTGCTAATGCGACCGCTGAAGCAAGTGAAATGATTAACAGTGCTAGTAAGATGGTTGCTGACACTATCGATTTAATTGATAACGCGGCTAGTAAAATTGATGATGCTAGTGCTGTTGTTGATGAGCTTAAGATCGGCTCAGCAGAAATTGCGCAGGTCCTTAATGTCATTACCGGTATTTCTGATCAGACGAATTTGTTGGCACTTAATGCTGCTATTGAAGCAGCACGTGCTGGAGAAGCTGGACGTGGTTTCGCGGTGGTTGCAGATGAGGTGAGAAGTTTAGCGCATAGCACGCAAAACTCGACGGTTGAGATCCAAAAAATTATCGAGAAGTTACAAAATTTAGCGCTAAGTGCTGCCGCGAATATGGCGGAAGGTAAAGATGCAACGAAGAAAACAATCGAAGCAGCTGCAGAAACGGATCATAATTTGAAGCGAGTGGTCGAGTATGTCGATAATATTAATCAGATGACAGGGCAGATTTCCTCAGCGACAACGGAACAAGCCGCTGTATCTGAAGAAATTGCGCGTGCTATGGTCAGTATTAATGACATTTCCGTTGAAACAGGTCATGCAAGTGATCAGACTCGGACAGAGAGCGAAAATGTTCGCTCTTTGGCGCAGAAAGTTGACCAGAGTGTCGCTAAATTTACCATCTAAATGTCGCTGTTTTAAATATTGCGGTTATTTTTGATAGCCGCTTTTTTTTTGAAATCATTTAAGACAATCTCTAGCGCCTCGATTGCGGTTTGGGTTTCAATTTTATTTTCTTCTAATAACTGAATTAAATCGACAGCAAGTTGAATGGATTTTGGTGCATCACTCAATTTAATTTGTTGTCTGTTATTTTTAGTCATCTTTAATTTCATCCAATTTAAACTCAAGGTGCTGTGTATAAGTATTGCATTTCTGGTAACGTACTTTTAATGCGGCTATTTTTTCTTTTATATAATATTTATCGTCATTTTCAGTAGCAAGCAGGCGATCTTCCTGTTCAGAAATCATGGTTAATAGGCGATGTTCATAGTGGTATTGTTTTTGTAGTTGTTGGTATATCTGTTCTTTTGGTTTGGAGTAAGAATGATAGAGTAGTTTTGCTTGACCTTGTTCTAACCCTTGTACGAGCTGTAATAAAACTTGAAACTGCGCCACAAAATGTTCACATTCAAATTTAATCAGATTCTTCTGGTAAACCTTTAGTTATCACATCATGTAAACCATTATAGGTATCCTGTAGCTGTGTTATATAACCCTTCAGGTTTAAAGACCGCTGTGCAAAAATGTGCACTTCGAAAACAAAAAAATGATTCTCACTCTGCTTAATTGTTTTATCTAAGAGATTGCAACGTTTACTCAAATCATGTAATTGATTTTGTAACGATTGCAAAAGTGTTAGATAGCCGGGCTAACTCGGTTTTATTTAGTTTAGCCATGCGTTATAACCTAATTTGATCGCCATAATGACAACAATAGAGATAAAAATGGGGCGAATAAATTTGGCTCCAAAGCGAATTGCAGAATGTGCGCCTATATAAGCGCCTAACATCAAGCAGCTTCCCATTATTAATCCAATCAACCAATCAACCTGTTCAAAATAGATAAAGACAGCTAAGGCTGCCAAATTACTGGTGAAGTTCATTGCTTTTGCAACGCCGCTTGCTAGTAATATATTGATTGTATACAAACGCATATTGCTAATGACCCAGAAAGCACCTGTTCCTGGTCCTGATACGCCATCATAAAAACCTAATATAAAGCCCTGTAGACGTTGTTTTAATTGAAATGCTGCGGTTTTTTCTGGTAGCAAGTTATTGTTAATATCATGCATTCGATTGAATAGACTATATATCGCCACCCCTAAAATAATGAGTGGCAGTAGTTTTTCCAGCCATTGTGTGGTAATAAAATTAACCACAATAGTGCCAAATATTGCACCAATTAAGGTGCTATAAAAACTTTGTAACCAAAAATGAGGATCAAATAGTTTCTTGCTAAAAAACGTATAGGCGGCCGTTCCTGAAGCGAAGCTAGCTGAGAGTTTATTTGTCCCCAAGGTTAAGTGAGGGGGTAAGCCAATACTTAGTAGGGCTGGGACGGTTAACATGCCTCCTCCACCGACAATGGCATCAATAAACCCCGCTAATAAACCGACTATAGCAATTAAAAACCAACTGCTTGGATCTAGTAAAACTTCAATCATCATGTTTTATCTCATAGCGAATATCAAAAGGGGGAAGTGCATCAAGTAAGCTTTTACCATAGCGCTTAGTTTTCACTCGTTTATCTAAAATAATAATTTGACCAGTATCCTCTTCCGTACGTATTAAGCGTCCACAGGATTGAATCAATTTTTTACTCGTTTCAGGAATCGATAGTTGTAAAAAAGGGTTTCCACCCTGTGCTTTTATCCATTCAGAATGCGCTTCTTCTACGGGGGAGTTTGGCACGGCAAAGGGCAGTTTAGTGATAATTAAATTATTCAAGTAGTGGCTGGGTAAGTCGAGACCTTCGGACAAGCTACCTGTACCAAACAAGATACTCGTTAGCCCTTGGTCACAGCGTTTTTTATGTGTTTCGACTAATTTACTGCGTGATAAAACCCCTTGTACTAATAATGCTTGGGAGTATTTTTTAGCTAATTTATCTACCACTAAATTCATTTGCCAATAGGAGGCAAATAAGACTAAATTTGCTTTATTCTCGAGTAGATAATGGTCTATCTTAACCACCAACTCATCATCAAATCCTGCTTCAGTTGGTTCATTTTTCATATCTGCAACAATTAACGGTATTTGTTGATAATTAAACGGTGACTTTAAACGTAGGTACTGAGTGCCATCATTACTTTTTAGGCCGCTTTCTCGTTTAAAATAATCAAAATTGTTGAGGGAAGTCAGTGTCGCTGAGCATAAAACCACGCCAGCGGCTTGTGACCAAAACATATATTCTAAAATACCACCCACTTCGATTGGAGAGGCATTTAGGTATAGATCATTATCTTTCTTTTCAACCCATGAAGCAATCGGTGCATGTTGGTTATTACGTTCTTTGCTGACCATTTTCCAGAGTGCATGTAAATTTTCTAGCCGTTGTGCAAATAGTCCCGACTCGATTAATAGCGGATCAACCTCTGCTATTTTTACATGCCCATCTTTAATTTCTTCGTCAATAATACTATTTAGTTTATTAAGAGCCGATAAACATTTTTTGCTTTCCGTTTTGATATTAACAGCATTGACTATCAACGCATCGGGTAATTCTCCCATGCTAAAACGGTATTGTTCTGATTGTGCAAAATAATGGGGATTCGCAGTAAAATAATGTTCAACAATTTTTAGCTCTTTGCTTAATTCAACGGCACTATCGAGCATATTCATACCCGGCGTAATGGTAGTTTGACGTTTAATAACGCGGTTAACATGCTGTATTAAAGATTTTATTTTTTTCAACCAGTCTAATGTGCCTTTAATATTTGCCTGTGCACTGGAAAAATCTCGCGATATTTTTGGGAAATGATGTGCTTCGTCGAGAATATAAAAACAATTAGTAGGTTCAGGTAAAATAATGCCGCCGCCGAGTTCAAGGTCAGCAAGCAAAAGTGCATGGTTTACGACAATAACATCTGTTTTATTAATAGCATCACGAGCACGATGGAATGGGCATTGGCGATGATTTGCAAGGGAACGCTTGCAGCTAAATTTATCGGAAACGATATGTTGCCAAACTCGCTCAGGTATAGGGGTTGGCCAAGTGTCACGATCGCCTGCCCACTTTCCATCTAAATAGGTATCATTGAGTGATTTCAATAAAGAGCGATCACCTGCTTGCGGTTTTTCGGTGAATAATGGTGCTTGCGAAGAGTCTTGCTGTGCGTTAAATAATTTATGCTCGCAGCAATATCGTTGCCGCCCTTTAGCTAGTGTAAAAGTAAATTTGTAATCACTATGGCGTATAAAAAAAGGTAAATCTTTTTTAATTAATTGTTCTTGTAAAGTGATGGTTGCGGTCGATATGACTAATTTTTTATTGTTACGTTGGGCAACGGGGAGGGCGGCTAATATATAAGCCATCGATTTACCAATGCCTGTGCCAGCTTCGGCAACAAGAATGCGACGTGATTTGTCGTACTCACCGCTTAGGACTTTTGCTATTTCAGCGAGTAAATAGTTTTGCGATTTACGTTTACTAAAATTAGGTAATGCTTGCGTAATGAGTTCGTAACTTGTTCGGATCTGTTTTTTTAAAGAATCTGTAAGCATGAACTCCACAACTAACTAGTTAATAGAAAACAGGATAAAATAGTCTAACTATTTTACAGGTTAACACAGTTGCTCTGTGGTGGTAAGTTTGCTCAATGGGACGCCCATTTACAATATCTTACGCAGCTAACTAAGCGTTTCCCTGTTTCATAGTTAGGTCACATATTTAATCCTATTGACATAAGTAAAAAAAGGTATGGTTAATAATTGATTATTTCGATTGCTGTAAATAAATAACAGCAGCTTCAACCCGAGATTTTATCTGCAATTTTTTTAATAAACTTTTAACGTGTACTTTTACTGTACCTTCTGAAATATGGATATTTTCAGAAATATCCCGATTACTTAAACCTTTTGATATTTCTTGTAATATTTGCACTTCACGTTTAGTCAGTTTTGCTAATTTTGTGCGGATATTATCTTCTTCATCGAGTTCGTTAAGGTACGCGCTTAATTTATCTGTAACGACCATCTCACCTGATGCTATTTTTTTAATACTCTTGATTAATTGCTCTGGTTCGGAATCTTTGAGTAGGTAGCCATCTGCGCCGTGGTTAATCATCGCGATAACATCTTGTTTATTATCACTTACCGTTAAGATAATCACTTTGCCATCAGAACCCTGTTGGCGCAACCGTTTTAGTGTCTCTAAACCAGATATTCCCTGCATATTATAATCTAATAAGATAAGTTCAGGGTGCAATTGCTCCGCTAATAGCAGCGCTTCGTCGCCATTTTGTGCTTCGGCAATAACATCAAATTCATTATCAATAGTTAATAATTGTTGGATACCTTTGCGCATTAAAGGGTGATCATCGACAATCATTACACGTGTTACATGATCCATTTATACTTCCTTATGTGTATAACAGGCGGTTAACGGGAAGATTATTTTTACTTCGGTACCTTTGCTATGCTTTGGAAAGGTAAGTTTTGCGCCTAGTTCATCGGCGCGGTGCTGCATAATCGATAATCCAAAATGATCATAGTTCTGGCTTGAATCATCAGTTTTATATGCAGTGGCCATCCCTTCTCCATTATCATTGATACTAATCCATACATTGTTATCGCTTGTTATGATACACGATATAACAATATCGGTGCAGTTAGCATGTTTTATTGCATTAATGATAGCTTCTCGAACAATTTGTAGTAAATGTATATGCTGGCGAGCATCTAATCTAAATGGTGCTGAAAAATGGTGAACAGAAATAGTCGCTTTGGTATTTGTTTGTAATGTATTGATGACCGTTTGTAAGGCCTCATTAAAGTCAGATTGAGGAGCGTTTAAACGGAATGTTGCAAGTAAAGAGCGTAGATGTTTATAGGCTTCATCAAGTGCTATTTTAATATCATCAATGGTTTGTTGTGCCACTTGTTCTTGTTCGTTGTAAATTTGCCGTTGTAAAAGATCGCATTGGATTTTTAAAAATGATAAGGATTGTGCAATAGAGTCGTGTAATTCGCGTGCGATAATACTTCTCTCTTCCATTAAAAATAATTTCTGCTCCTGGGCGTGATGTTCTTGTTGATAAAGTGCTCTTGCAACCAAACCGGTAAAGCTATCAATCAGCGCTTGCTGTACTTTTGTGTTATTTGCAGTCGCGTAATTGAGATAACCATAGGTTTTACTATTGAGAATAATGGGAATGCGAAAGTGATTTTTCGCACCCGTTGCACAGCCTAAATCACTTGGAATAAAATGGCCATTATTTAACTCTAAACATAATTTTTGTAACTGCGCATATTTACCCAGCGAATTTAATGCCTCTGTTAAAATAGGAGAAGATAAATCAACAACACTTAATTGCTGTGATGTGGTGAACAAAAATTCAATGGTTTGATTAGCACTTTCTAAAGCAGCCGTTTTTTCAGCCACCTGTTGTTCCATTCGTGCAAGAGAAGAGTCGGGGGGCTAATTTATTTTCGATAGTTTGGGCTAATTGCGAAAGTTCATTATCTGAAGACAAATCAGAAGGATGAGATTGTTCTGACGATAGATCTTTTACTAGCTTGTTAATTGGATTCGCTATATGGCGTTTGCAGTAATAAATAATAAAGATAATGTTACTTAACAGGAAAAGGGAGTAGATAGATTCGAATAAATAGATAAGTTGTATTTTCTTTTCAACAAGCGCTCTATATTTATTAGTTAAAGAGGCAAGTGACGTTGCAAAATCGGGTACTGATAGGGCTAATTTATCTGCGGTTGGTGATTGCTGTGTTGATTTTAATTGATTCCATTGCTTATATATTTCACCATTATGTTTGTTGATTGACTCGGTATTTAACCAAGAGTGGGCTAATGCTGCCACGCTTAGATTGTCATCAATTTTTGCGATGATATTTTTTATTGAATGATGAGAGGCTTCTAATTCACTAACTTGAATATGGCTATCAGTTAACTTAGCGATTATTTGATTATCACGCAAATAACTATTAAAAAGGTTATATTGAAAGATAAAATGCACTATAAATAGTAGTAGTGCTAATATACTGGCATCGATGATTTTTTTACTGACTGAATTGTGTTGAAATAGTAGCTTAATTTTCATGGCTCTAAGAGAATAAGGAAAGTAATTTTTAATGTAACATACTGTTAAATTATCACCAAGATAGATAACAACTTATTATAAAGCTCCGAGCTTAATATCACTAAGTTTATTCATTTTTAATAAATATGTGAATTTAGCCGCTTAAGAATATTTTTATTATCTTAAGAAGGGTAAATAGAGAAATTTATTTGCCTCCCGTATTTGGAAAGGAACTAATTATGAACCAATTGATTGATAACTATGGTAGAAAGTTTGAGTACCTGCGCTTATCTATTACCGATGAGTGCAATTTTAAATGTAATTACTGTTTACCTGATGGTTATAGCTCACCCCATAAAAAACATTTTTTAACCGTTAATGAAATCCGAAATTTATTAAATGCTTTCTCTGAATTGGGAACGAAAAAAGTACGTATTACGGGCGGAGAGCCCAGTCTGCGTAAAGATTTTTCAGAAATAATCAGCACCATTGCTAATATTCGTACGATTGAAAAAGTAGCAATGACGACCAATGGGTATAGTTTAAGTAAAAATGCACAACAATGGTTTGATGCAGGTTTAGACGCTATTAACGTGAGTGTTGATAGTCTTGATGCGAAGACTTTCTATTTAATCACGGGAAAAAATATATTTCAAAGGGTGATGCAGGGTGTTCAGGCATGTGTCGATGCTGGTTTTAAACAAGTCAAAATCAATAGCGTGTTAATGAGGGGACTCAATGATCGCGATATTGATTTATATCTTGATTGGATTAAAAATCAGCCCATTCAATTGCGTTTTATTGAATTAATGCAGACAGAAGATAATGCGGATTTTTTTAATAAGCACCATATCTCAGGGGAGTGGATTAAAGAAAAATTATTGGCATCTGGCTGGATAAGAAAAACAGCATTGAATCATGATGGTCCCGCGCAGGTATTTACACATCCTACTCATATAGGAGAGATAGGATTAATAATGCCCTATAGTAAAGACTTTTGTAACAGCTGTAATCGATTACGAGTCTCTTCAGTTGGTCGTTTACATTTATGTTTGTTTGGTGAGGAGGGGATTGATTTACGTGATTTACTCGCTTCAAGTAAGGATAAGGAACGATTAAAAACACGGATAATTAATGCCTTAACCACTAAAAAAGAGAGCCATTTTTTACATGCAGGCGAAATGGGGGGACTCCCCATTTGGCATCTATAGGCGGCTAACCTTAAATATTCAAATTGCATGGCTAGCACCCCATAAAACATTTGATATATATCAAATGTTTTTTTACTTTACCCTAAAGGGGTATATCCGTTTCTAGCTTATTACCCAACAATATAGATATAAATACAAACTCTGTGATTGATGTTCAATATTAGTAAGTTACAGCCAGCTATAGTTAACACTTAATAAGTGCAAAGAAGGTTTGCCATGCTTTTTAATGCTAGTAAACGTAGGCTATTCAAACATACTAACAATACGGTTATTGATAATTTATTACCTTGGATTTATCAATCCGAAGCTTTAATTGCACATTGTACGCAATGTGGTGATTGTATTGATGCCTGCCCTGAAAAAATAGTGATTAAAGGGGATGGTGGTTACCCCAGCATTGATTTTAGCCGCGGTGAATGTACTTTTTGTGGAAAGTGTGCAGATATTTGTAAAGCGCCTATATTTGTAAGTACAGAGTTGCAGCCGTGGTCAAAAAAAGCACAGGTAAATAATTCATGCCTTGCTAATTTACATGTTTATTGCCGCAGCTGTGCTGACAGTTGTGAAGTTGAAGCCCTATCATTTCAGTTGGGGGTAAGTAATGCCCCGCTGATTAATGCCGATTTATGTACTGGATGTGGTGCATGCTTTTCTCCCTGCCCAACCCAAGCTATCGACATAAAGGAAATAGAATGACAGATAATGAATTACATATTTCTAGCTTAATAGTTCATATTAATATTACGAAAGCGAATAAAATTGAAGAAAGTATTAATTCACTCGAAGGGGCTGAAGTGATTACAATCTCTCCTGAAGGTAAAGCGGTTGTCGTGTTAGAGGCTCCCAATCAGCGTGTCATTATGGAAGTGATTGACGCAATAAATGAGATAGATGGCGTCATTAATACCGGACTTGTGTATCACGAATTTGAAAAACTACAAGCTTAAAAAATAAGTGAGGAAGTAAAATGAAATTTACTAGACGTGAATTTATGAAAGCACAGGCCGCCGCTTCTGCAGCGGCCGTTGCTGGCATAACACTACCAGCCTCTGCCAGCAATTTAATTGCCAGTAAAGATGCCAGTAAAATTAAATGGGATAAAGCACCATGCCGCTTTTGTGGGACTGGCTGTAGTGTTCTCGTTGGCACACAGCACGGCCGAGTAGTTGCGACACAGGGGGATCCCGATGCACCCGTGAATAAAGGTCTAAACTGCATTAAAGGCTATTTTTTATCAAAAATAATGTATGGCAAAGATCGCTTAACGACTCCCTTATTACGCATGACTGATGGCGTCTATGATAAAGAAGGTCAGTTCGCTCCGATTTCCTGGGATGCGGCCTTTGATATTATGGCCGAAAAATTTAAAGAAGCGCTAAAGAAAAAAGGGCCAACCTCTGTCGGTATGTTTGGATCAGGTCAATGGACTGTATGGGAAGGTTATGCAGCTGCTAAATTGATGAAAGCTGGATTTCGCACCAACAATTTAGATCCTAATGCGCGTCACTGTATGGCTTCTGCAGTTGCTGGCTTTATGCGTACCTTTGGCATCGATGAGCCGATGGGATGTTATGATGACCTCGAAAATGCTGACGCATTTGTGCTTTGGGGCTCAAATATGGCAGAAATGCATCCCATACTTTGGTCTCGCTTAACTGATCGTCGTTTAAGTAATCCCGATGTTCGTGTACATGTATTATCAACATTTACGCACCGTTCTTTTGAACTAGCCGATAATGGCATGATTTTTACACCACAAAGCGATTTAGTTATTCTTAATTTTATCGCTAACTACATTATTCAAAATGATGCGGTAGATAAAGAATTTGTTAAAAAGCATACCAACTTCCGTAAAGGAGTGACGGATATTGGTTATGGTCTGCGCCCAACAGATCCATTACAACAAGCCGCAAAAAATCCAGATTCGGGTGACTCAACGGCAATAACATTCGAAGAATTTGCAAAATTTGTATCGACATATGACCTTGATTATACAGTTAAAATGTCGGGTGTGCCTGCAGAAAAATTGATTGAATTGGCTAAAGTTTATGCAGATCCGAATAAGAAAGTCACCTCCTATTGGACCATGGGTTTTAATCAACATACACGGGGTGTATGGGCTAACAATCTGATGTACAACGTACATCTATTAGTCGGTAAAATATCTAAACCTGGTTCGGGGCCTTTCTCTTTAACGGGGCAACCCTCTGCCTGCGGAACAGCACGTGAAGTTGGGACATTCTCTCATCGTTTGCCTGCTGATATGGTTGTTAACAATCCTAAACACCGTGAAATAACAGAAAAAATATGGAAAATACCAGAAGGAACCATTGAAGGGAAACCGGGATTCCATGCAGTTTTACAAAACCGTATGTTAAAAGATGGCAAGCTCAATGCCTATTGGGTGATGTGTACTAATAATGTACAAGCCGGCGCGAATATTAATGAGGAAATTATTCCTGGTTACCGTAATCCAGAAAACTTTATTGTTGTTTCTGATCCTTATCCAACGGTAACGGCACAAATGGCTGATCTTATCTTACCGACGGCTATGTGGGTTGAAAAAGAAGGTGCTTACGGCAATGCAGAGCGACGCACTCAGTTTTGGCACCAGCAAGTTAACGCGCCTGAAGGGGCAAAATCAGATTTATGGCAGTTAATTGAGTTTTCTAAACGTTTTAAAATTGAAGAGGTATGGCCTGCTGATTTGATTGCAAAAATGCCAGAAGTGAAAGGTAAAACATTGTATGACGTACTTTATCGTAATGGACAAGTCGATAAGTATAAACTCGATGAATTGAAACCTGATCAGCTTAATGATGAATCGCGCGACTTTGGATTTTATGTACAAAAGGGGTTGTTTGAAGAGTATGCCATCTTTGGTCGTGGCCATGGGCATGATTTAGCGTCCTTTGATCAATACCATAAAGCACGAGGTTTACGCTGGCCTGTTGTCAATGGACAAGAGACGTTGTGGCGCTTCCGTGAAGGTTATGACCCCTATGTAGAAGCTGGCAGTGAAGTACAATTTTATGGCAAAGCAGATAAAAAAGCGGTCATTTTTGCCTTGCCCTATGAGCCACCAGCAGAATCGCCTGATAAGGAATATGATTTATGGTTAAGCACTGGGCGTGTTCTTGAGCACTGGCATTCGGGGTCAATGACTCGCCGTGTTCCTGAATTGTATCGTGCATTTCCTGATGCGGTTGTATTTATGCATCCAGATGATGCTCAGTCGCGAGGGTTGCGCCGTGGAGATGCTATTGTCTTAGCTTCTAGACGAGGGGAGTTGACTTCCCGTGTTGAAACTCGTGGTCGTAATCGTCCACCTAAAGGTTTAGTGTTTATGCCTTGGTTTGATGCGAAGCAGTTAACGAATAAAATTACTCTTGATGCCACCGATCCACTTTCTAAAGAAACAGATTATAAAAAGTGTGCGGTTAAAATAACGAAAAAAGTGTAATTTAATGGGTAAGCGACCACAAAGAAAAAAAACACGGCGTCAATTTCTTGTTGATGCAAGTAAAGGTGCCTGTGGTGCAGGATTTATGGGGCTGGGGTTGGCGAGCTACTCCAATCACAGTCAATCAATTAGTCCACAAATACTGCGTCCACCAGGGGCTTTGGCTGAATCTACTTTTCAATCAGCCTGTGTCCGTTGTGGTTTATGTGTGGAAGCTTGCCCCTACGATATATTAAAACTAGGGCGCTTATTTGAACCGATTGCGACGGGGACTCCTTATTTTATAGCTCGCACGGATCCCTGTGAAATGTGTGAAGATATTCCATGTCAGGTAGCTTGTCCAACGGGGGCGCTTGATCCTGAGCTGAAGCGTATTGATGATGCTCGAATGGGGTTAGCTGTATTAATTGATCAAGAGAATTGTTTAAACTTTCAAGGGCTACGCTGTGATGTTTGTTACCGTGTTTGCCCTTTGATTGATGATGCCATTACCTTAGAGATGCACCGTAATACGCGAACGGGTCATCATGCGGTATTTATTCCTACAGTACATTCCGATGTTTGCACGGGGTGTGGTAAATGTGAGCAGGCTTGTGTGTTAGAAGCGGCGGCAATTAAAGTGTTACCCATTGCCTTAGCTAAAGGTGAGTTAGGTAAACATTACCGTTGGGGGTGGGAAGAGAAACAAAAAGCAGGTAAGTCTTTAATTGATCCCGTATTGGACCTTCCTGATCGGCTACCTGAGGGACTTAAATGAAAAGCGATCAGTTAGGTAAAGCTGCCGTTGCAAAGAAAGGCTGGTTACTGGCCAACCGTTTCTTATTACTGCGTCGCATTTCGCAGGGCTTTATATTAATACTGTTTTTATTGGGGCCTCTAGCTGGGGTTTGGATTATTCAGGGTAACTTAAGTTCAAGCTTACTTATGCAAACCATCCCTTTTAGTGATCCTTTTATTTTACTACAAAGTGTGGCTGCTGGTTTTCAGCCTCTTTGGCAAGCGTTATTAGGCATGCTGATCGTTTTGTTCTTTTATTTAATTGTGGGAGGACGTGTTTTTTGCTCTTGGGTCTGCCCCATTAATTTAATCACGGATGCTGCAGCTTGGTTGCGTAGGAAGTTAAAGCTTAGAAAAGAGAGAGTAATAAGCCGTGATTGGCGTTATTGGATACTGGCAATGGTGATAATATTGCCTATTTTTACTGGCGTGATGTCATGGGAACTTATTAATCCTGTCTCGGCATTTCACCGTGGTCTGTTTTTTGGGATGGGCTTTGGTTGGATATTGTTTTTGATGATATTTATCTTTGATTTCATCGCAGTAGAAAAGGGATGGTGTGGGCATTTATGCCCGATGGGCGCATTCTATTCACTGATTAATAGATTTAGTTTAATCAAGGTTGCAGCTCTAAACCGTGAAAAATGCACTAATTGTCTAGATTGTTTTGATGTTTGCCCTGAGCCCGATGTATTAAAAGATCCCGTTCATGGTAGTGAAAGTACCTTAGTCAGTGATATAAATTGTACGAATTGTGGTCGTTGTATCGATGTTTGTGCAGAAGATGTTTTTATAATTACGACCGTATTACACGGTAAGAAATAGCTCGTAAGGGTGGAGAAATAAGATGAAAAAATTGCTAACAGCTATCATAACAGTGGGGATTGTCGCTTTTTCGGCTAGCCCTTCATGGAGTGCCGATACAGCTATTATTACCGATGATGGGGGTGTTGAATCTTTACGTGGGTATGAACGGATTTCTGATACTAATCAGGCCGAACTACTGAAACATATTCAAAAAGATAGAGAGCCAATCGATCGAAGTTATGTACATCAACCCCCTTTAATCCCCCATGATATTCGTGGTTATGATGTCACATTGAATGCAAATAAGTGTTTGTCTTGCCATAGTTGGAAGAATGCCGGAAAAGTTGGCGCCACCAAAATAAGCCCAACACATTTTGTCACTCGTGATAACATCACCTTATCAGATGTTTCGCCACGTCGTTATTTTTGCCTTCAATGTCATGTGCCGCAGGCAGATGCCAAACCTTTGGTCGAAAATAATTTTGAACCAGTTGAATCATTACAATAATCTTTAGGCGAGGGTATCATGCTAAAATTTTTAAAACGCTTGTGGGTTATCATGAAGTCTCCATCATCGGCTGCAATGGGATTTATTCTCATGCTCGGATTTTTAGGAGGGATCATTTTCTGGGGCGGCTTTAATACAGTGATGGAGGCGACAAATACAGAAGCATTTTGTGCAGGTTGCCATGCGCCAATCGTTAAAGAGATCCGTGAAACGATACATTACTCGAATCGTTCTGGTGTGCGAGCTATCTGTTCTGACTGTCATGTACCTCATAACTGGACTGATAAAATTGTTCGTAAGGTACAAGCTTCTAAAGAGTTATTTGCCTTTGCGATGGGAACAATTGATACAGAAGAGAAGTTTTTAGCTCGCCGAGGCCATTTAGCGCGAAGGGAGTGGCAACGTATGGAAGAAAATAAATCACAGGAGTGTCGTAATTGTCATGAGTTTGACTTTATGGATTTTTCCGAGCAAGGGCCTCGTAGTGTGAAAATGCATTCAACAGCATTAGCCGCGGGTGAAAAAACCTGTATCGATTGCCATAAAGGTATTGCCCATAAGTTACCGGATATGACTGGTGTAGAAGGTTGGTAAATATCAGGTTATACTGAATATCAAAGGAGCAATTATTGCTCCTTTTTGTTAACTTTTTTGGGTAGACAATATTTTGAACATTGTAGGTATCGTATTGGCGGGTGGATTGTCGACTCGCATGGGTAAGGATAAGGCCAATTTAAAATTAGCTGAACGAACGTTACTTTCCCGTGCCGTTACATTACTTGATGGCCTTGATTTTTCCGCAACATTTGTTAGTGGTAATTATCCTGAGTATGACTGTATTAAAGATATCTCTGTAAATAACGGCCCACTTTCAGGGATCCACGCCTGTGCTACTGCTCTCTATCCTCACTATGATGCGCTATTTATCATACCCGTCGATATGCCGCTGTTAGTGAAAGAGCATTGCTTACAACTATTAGAGGCATTCAAAGAACATCCGCAAGGCGTCTACTTTGAAGGTGCCACTATGCCTATGATTTTACCTTTGAATAAACTACTTTGTGATTATTTACAGTCAAGCTTACAATTTACAGAAAAAAAACAGTTTTCATTAATGCGATTACTTAACACCTTACAAATACAAGCAATAGCGACCAATCCATCTCAATATATATACTTTAAAAATAGTAATACACCACAACAGTGGATGGAATGTGTTAATACCTTTCAAAAAATCAAAGACAATATTTAGGGGATAAAAATGAGCCACCTTGCCAGTAAAGAGTTTAAAACGGTTAAAATCTGTGTGCTGACAGTATCAGATACCCGTACAGAGGAGACAGATACTTCGGGGGGCTATTTACGCGATGCCTTACAACAAGCTGGACATCACCTGCAAGATAAACAAATTGTGATAGACGACCCTTATCAAATACGTGCCGTTGTTTCCCATTGGATTGCTGACCCTATGGTTGATGCAATTCTTATTACTGGAGGAACGGGGTTCACTGCTCGAGACACCACGCCGGAAGCGGTATCTGTTTTATTTGATAAGCAAGTAGAGGGCTTTGGTGAGCTATTTCGTCATGTATCCTATGAAGAGATTGGTTCATCAACGATTCAGAGTCGCGCATTAGCTGGGTTTGCTAATAATACGGTGATTTTTTGCATGCCGGGTTCAACGGGGGCATGTCGTACTGCCTGGACAAAAATAATTCAAGAGCAGTTAAATTCACAGCATAAACCCTGCAATTTTATCCCTCACATTGGGGAGAGCTGCCAATAATGGTAAATCAATTTACACATATCAACCAAGATGGTAAGGCTAATATGGTCGATGTCAGTGACAAAGAGGTTACGACGCGGCAAGCTATTGCGCAGGCATATGTGCAGATGTCAGAGCAAACCCTTGCGCTTATTATTAATGGAGCACATCATAAAGGTGATGTTTTTGCTACGGCCCGTATTGCTGGTATCATGGCGGCTAAAAGAACTGCTGATTTAATCCCCCTATGTCATCCGCTTGCTTTGACTAAAGTCGAAGTGGAGTTGACGGCTGAATCCGCTCATAATCGTGTAAAAATTCAAGCGCTTTGTAAATTAAAAGGTAAGACGGGCGTTGAGATGGAAGCGTTGACTGCGGCATCAGTCGCGGCCCTGACCATTTACGATATGTGTAAAGCAGTACAAAAAGATATCATCATAAGTGATATTAAACTCGTTGAAAAAACGGGTGGTAAATCAGGGCACTTTAAGTTGGAGGAGAGAACATGATACGGGTGTTTTTTTTTGCGCAGGTAAGAGAGCAAGTCGGTGTAAATGAACTGCTGCTAAATAGTGCTGAAAATCGTGATGTAACCGAGCTGTTAGCGAATCTACAGGGGAGAGGGGATAATTGGCAGAAAAGTTTAGGGCAAGCTAATTTATTAGTTGCTGTCAATCAGGTCATGAGTCATCGCTCGCAGCAATTACACAGTGGTGATGAAGTTGCATTTTTCCCACCCGTAACAGGTGGTTAGCATGGTTATAGTACAAAACGAAGATTTTAACCTACAGGTTGAGTATGACCGTTTGCGCGCTAAAAGTAGTGTTGGTGCTGTGGTTACTTTTTGTGGTTTAGTGCGCGATCTTAATCAAGGAGAAAAGGTTTCAGCATTAACGCTTGAACACTACCCCGGTATGACAGAAAAAATGCTACTAGATATTACAGAGCAAGCTAATAAACGTTGGCAACTGATTGATTGTACGGTTATACATCGCGTAGGAGAGCTGCAATTACAGGATCAAATTGTCTTTGTTGGAATCGCCAGTTTACATCGCGGCGATGCGTTTGCGGCCTGTGAATTTATTATCGATTATTTAAAAACGCAGGCGCCTTTTTGGAAAAAAGAGCAGCTTATGGGATGTGATAGTCACTGGGTCGATGCCCGTGAAAGTGACCTTGCCGCACTCAATAAATGGTGTGAAAAATAATGCGGCGCCTTTTGTTTTTGATATTGGTATTAAGCAGTTATACAGTGCAAGCGCAAATCAAGGTTGCGGTAGCGAGTAATTTTAAAGCAACACTCAGTGCAATTATTGATCAATATCAGCAAGAGACCGGTAATGAGGTAGTTGCTTCAAGTGCATCAACGGGAACCTTATATAACCAAATTGTTCATGGTGCACCTTTTGACATTTTTTTATCTGCCGACAGCATCCATGCTGAAAAAATAGAACAATCGAAATTTGCGCTAAAAGGGTCACGTTTTACCTATGCACAGGGACTGCTTGCTTTTTGGCAACCACGTAATGTATCTGTTAATCTACAGTCATTAGGCGATTTTAAAGGACGATTGGCGATTGCTAACCCTAAACTTGCCCCCTATGGCTTAGCGGCCAAACAAAGCTTAGAACATTTCAATTTATGGAATAAATTGAACTATGTAAAGGGAACAAATATAGCGCAAGCTTACCAATTTATTGAATCGGGAAGCGTGCAGGGCGGTTTGGTTGCCTATTCTTTATTAGTACAAGAGAATCAAAGCAATTATTACCTTATACCTGCGCATTTGTATGACCCCATTGTTCAGCAGGGGGTATTAATGAATACAAAAAATCAAGTGCAAGCCGCACAATTCATTAACTATCTACAATCTAAACCAATACAAGCTTTTATACAGACTCAGGGATATCGCTAATATGCTCTTAGAAACGGATATCAGTGCTATTTGGTTGACCTTAAAATTAGCCTCGCTAACGACCGTTATATTATTGCTCATCTCTCCTTTATTAGCATGGTGGCTGGCTCGAAGCCGCTCTTTTTTTCGTCCAATACTAGAGTCTATCGTTGCTTTACCTTTGATACTACCCCCGACGGTATTGGGCTTTTATCTGCTTGTTGCATTTTCACCCGATAGTTTTTTAGGGGGATTGTGGCGCGATTTGACAGGCAATAGCTTAGCATTCTCTTTTTCTGGTTTACTTATCGCTTCAGTGATTTACTCGCTACCCTTTGTTGTTCAGCCGCTGCAAAGCGCTTTTGTTAATCTAAATGACGATTATTTAGAGGTTGCAGCAACGCTTGGTTTCAATCCGATAGAAACTTTTTACCACATTGTTTTTCCAATGCTATTACCGAGCTTTATCATTGCAGGGGCGTTGGGGTTTGCGCACACGATTGGTGAATTTGGTGTGGTCTTAATGATTGGTGGCAATATACCTGGCGAAACCCAGGTGTTATCAATCACACTTTTTGAGCATGTGGAAACGTTGCAATACGCACAAGCAGAGTTGTTAGCTTTTATTTTACTTGCATTCTCAATGACCCTTTTGATGCTCGTTTATGGCATTTTACAAAAGCGTCAAAAGCGGCTGACCTATGCTTAAATTTGATATAAAAAAAACAACCACACAAACAGATCAAAGTGACTTCCACTTTCAAGGGGAGAGTGGTGATTTTCAAATCTGTATTTTTTTTGGTGATTCAGGTTCGGGAAAGACGACGTTGATACGTGCCATTTCCGGTTTAGATAACGGTTTTAAAGGTATCCTAGAATTTAAGCATCAACATTGGCAAGATTCGCATTCCTTTGTGACAACCGATAAACGAAAAATAGGTATGGTCTTTCAAGAGCCTCGCTTGTTCCACACCTCGACGTATTGGCGAACTTACAAATTGCATGTAAAAAATCAGTGAACCCTTTATTTAGTATTACAGAGTTAGCGCATAAGCTTGACTTTGCCGGGTTATTGCATAAAAAAAGTTATCAGCTCTCCGGTGGACAAAAGCAACGAATAGCGATCGCTCGTGCTTTATTAACCGCGCCGCAATTACTTATTATGGATGAACCCCTCTCTTCACTAGATAATCATAGTCGACAAATTTTACTGCCTTTTATTAAAAGTATCAGTCAGCACATTCCCATTATTTATATCACGCACGCAATGGCAGAGGCGTTTTATTTGGGGGATAAAATGATGTTAATTAACCAAGGGAGAGTAGAAGCGTTAGGCAGCCCTGAAGAGCTGTTTTTAAATCCTGATTTAAGTTTGGTTAAGCACGCTCATTCGGGGTTGTTGTTAAAGGTAACAAGCCTCGTTTATGATGAAAAATATGCCTTGTTAAGGGGCTGGTTAGATGGGCAGGAGGTGTTTTTAACGGCGCATAATATCGAAGGTCAACAGCAAGTTCAGGTTAAAGTAGAAAGTAAAGATGTGGTCATTGCTACAGCGCTTTTAAATCATTGTTCATTGCAGAATTGTTTACGAGTCACTATCTCTTCTATCAAACCATTACTAAAAGGAAGTGTTCTATTAACACTCTCTACGGGTAAACAAAAAATACTTGCAAAAGTTACCTGCAAATCCCTATACGAATTAGATTTACAGGTAAATCAATCAATATTTGCCTATATCAAAACTTTGAGTATTTTGGATGATTTGAATTAATACAATAAACTGTATACCTTACGGCGATACTCACCGACGAGCGCCGCATCATCGAGCTTGGCTAAAATAGTTAAGATCATTTGTTTAGCCTCGCCATTTTCGTATCCTAAATCGGTCAATAAAATTTTATACAATAAGGGGAGAGCCTCGCTATTTCTTTTTACTTGTTGATAATGACCTGCTAATTGGTACAGCAGAGCCATGTCATCCGGTGAAGATTGTAATTGTGCTTCTAACGCTACTATTTCAGGTGTCTGTGTGGATTGCATGGCCAACTGTAACTGTGAGACAAGGCTATTGTAAATCATATTTTGTTCGTTCAGCGGAATGTCTTGCAAAATGTGCTTACTACTCTCATGCTCCCCTAATGCAAGATACACCTGTGCTAGGGCAAGTTTAATGTCACTTTGCTCTGCTGCAATTTTGCTCGCCTCTAAAAGCACTTTTTTGGCTTCATCTAGATGACCTTGAGCGAATAAAGTTTGCCCTTGATTAAGCAAAGCTAATGCGGGGTCTGGAGTATGCTTGCTAATAAAAGTGCGAATAAACGCTTCACTTTGCTCGCCTGCAAATCCATCAATGCCTTGCCCATCTTTAAAAATGAAAACACTCGGAACACTCTGCACGCCAAAATGATTCACTATTTGTTGCTCAATATCGCAATTGATTTTAGCTAATGTAAATGTTTGATTGCCTTCGTTATGTAGTTTTTCTAATAAAGGCAATAGGGTGTTGCAAACAGGTGATTGAGGGGACCAAAAAACGACAAGAACGGGTTGCTGTTTAGAGCCTTCAATGATTATTTGTGGAAATGTTGATATTGTTACATCATGGCTAGTTGATTGCATTTTAACCTCTATTGAAAAACGCCTATAAATATATGCTTAGATTATCGTTAAAATGTCTGAACGCAAGCATCTATCCCATATTTTCTAAATCTAAGCGTAATCTATGTACTTTATCGCTTGTGTTTAATAGTTTGCAAAAGTAACATTGAAAAATCATAAAGAGGAGCTTTGAAGATGTTAACAGGTAGTATCGTCGCACTCGTGACACCGATGGATAAAACTGGCGAAATAGATTTCCATGCATTGAAAAAACTTGTTGAATTTCATGTGGATTCAGGGACTTCAGCAATTGTTGCTGTCGGTACGACAGGGGAGTCTGCAACATTAAATGTTGATGATCATGTTAAATTTGTAATGAAAACACTTGAATTTGCTGATGGCCGAATTCCTGTTATTGCAGGAAATGGCGCAAATTCCACTTCAGAAGCAATTGCGTTAAGTAAATTGTTTGCTAATACGGGTGTCGTGGCTGGTTTGAATGTCACTCCCTACTATAATAAACCAACGCAAGAGGGGCTGTATTTACACTTCACCGCCATCGCTAATTCCTGTGATTTACCACAAATTCTGTATAACGTGCCAGGGCGAACTGCTGTAGATTTGTTACCTGAAACGGTTGCGCGTTTATCGAAACATAAAAACATTATAGGCATCAAAGACGCAACCGGTGATTTACAACGCCTTAAGGACATTCAAGCCGTTGTCGCCGATGACTTTGCTTTGTTAAGTGGCGATGATGCAACTGCCTGTGATTTTATATTAGCTGGTGGGCATGGTGTGATATCAGTTACTACTAATGTTGCGCCCGTTGAAATGGCTCAAATGTGTGCCGCCGCATTAAAAAATCAAAACATTGAGTTAGCCAAACAGATAAATGCACAACTGATGCCCGTTCATAACAAGTTATTTGTCGAAGCCAATCCAATTCCTGTAAAATGGGCATGTACTGAACTTGGTCTGATTCCTGCTGCGGATTGTCGTTTACCCTTAACAATTCTTTCTGAACAGTATCAAACTGTCGTTCGTGACGCCTTAACACAAGCAAACTTATTTAAATGATTAAATTATTCAAACAATCTAAACTATCAACAAGCATCCTTATTGCCATAGCATTATCGGGATGCTCCAGCTTTGATAGCCGTATGCAGGCCAATGGCCCCTATCAATACACGGATGAAAAACCTGCAGCCGTATATAATATTGGCGATTTTTCTCATGATGAAGAGACGGCTTTATATAAAACCCCTGCATTGACAGAGATGCAAATACAGAATGGTTTTATGACTAAAGATGTTGATATCCGTCCACCTACACAGCTTATTTCGCCGATGGAAGGTGTGTTACTTGATCCAACTGCAACTAAATACACCAAAATTTGGTTCAATAGAATGGAGCAAGGGGAGAGCATTGAAGATGTAATATGGCACTTGTTAGAAGACTATTTACAACTTAGAGATATCAATATTACTTCTAAAAATGATTACTTGAAACAACTAGAAACGACCACTTTCATAGAGGATAAAGTAGATATCGGTAATTACTTAATTACCAATGAAATGATCAGAAAATCGAGTTATTTCTTTTCGCTTGAAAAGTTAGAAGGGATCAACAGTGTTGCATTAAATGTGCAATTGTTGACATTTGTGGAAACGAATAATGGCAAAGAGTTGCCATATAATTATTCCGATCAAAGTAGAAGAAATATTGAGCTTGGTTTTGTCAATAGCTTGTTGGATTATGCTTACCAACAACAAAAAAATGCAGCCTTAGAGGCGCTTGATTCACAACCTTTACCAATCAAACTCGGTTTTGATGATAATTATCAAATCGCATGGATTGTTGATACGAATTTCACAACTACATGGTTGAAACTCCCTTCCTTATTCAAGTTATTAAGTTTCGAATTGGTAGAGTCTGATGAAAATCTTGGTTATTTCTTACTTAAATTCAATCGACCCAATGATGAGTATTGGCAAGCAAATAACCTTAATCCATTTGAGCTCAAAGAGGCTGAATATTTCGTTCAGTTAGGGGAATCTATTGGCGGTAATACTTCAATAGTGTGGTTAGATGAAGATAAGAAACCATTACCTGATCAAACGGTTACGGATTTGTATTTTAGTATCACAGAAAAAGTTCGCGATGTTCTGTTGCTTAAAAATCAGCAAACAAAACCACTTTAAAAATAGTTAGTAGAGATAAAAGTAGTGGCTAGTTGCATACTAGTCACTTTTATCACTTTTATCACTTTCATCCATTCGCTTCTTTTTTTCCCTTTCCTTTATTGATTTAATGACATTATCAGGCAATTTCATATTGGCGCTATGCTTTAAAAGCATAAGATTACCAACAATGACGCCTAATATTAGCATGATTAATAGTAGCAAAGACCAAGTGCTCATTTTTAACCTATATACTTGTAAAAAAGCAGGAAAAATCCTGCTTTTGATATTTATATTGTCAATGTTTTTTGTTAATCAATCAAACCATAGTCATTGCTTAAAATCGCTATGATTTCGGCTTTTGGGTTGTCCGATAATGTAATTTTCTCACCGATTATTTTTTCTGCTATACCAATATAGGTTTCTGAAATTTTCATTAAAACTTCTGCTGGTAGGGCGTTATCACGTGCAAGTGCCGTTCGTTCTTGCATACAATCTTTATTTAATAAAATATCCGGATCGGGAAAATGATTAAGTAATAATTGACGGAAATCTTCCTTTGAATTTTCCACAATTTTACCTTGTTTATAGGCTGTAGCATCCCAGATACGAGAAGAGTCTGGTGTGCCGACTTCATCCATATAAATTAATTTTTCATTACCTGCTTTATCTTGAACGTAACCAAATTCAAATTTTGTATCAACAAAAATTTGTTCTATTTTAGCAAGTTCATCACTAATAACATCGAAGCCTTCTTTTAATAGTTTCTCGTAGTAATTAATATCTTCGAGTTTAGAGAAATTAAAAGCAGTAAAGTTATCTTCGATGTTTTGTCGAGTAATATTAACATCATCAACCGCAGGTACTCCGGGGATATCATGTAAAATACCCTTAGTAGAAGGTGTAATGAGTAGCTCAGGAAGCTTTTGATCTTTTTCTAATCCCCCTGCTATTTTTATGCCACAGAATTCACGCTCGCCTTTTACATAGGAGCGCCACATCGAACCTGTAATGTATTGTCGGCAAATAGCTTCTATCATGATAGGTTTAGCTTTTTGAACAATCCAAACAAACGGATGAGGAATATCTAAAATATGGCTATCTGCCAACCCTTGCTCTTTAAACAGTTTAAACCAATGGTTAGAGATAGCATTGAGTGCAGCACCTTTGCCGGGAACGCCATTCATACCGCCTTCACCATGCCAAATACAATCAAAAGCGGAGATTCGATCGCTAATTACCATAATCGCTAATGGTGCATCAGCCGCGACATCATAGCCTTTTTCTAGAATTAAACGTTTGCTGTCAGCTTCCGTTAACCAATATACAGAACGAACCTTACCACTATGAACGGGTTGGTCGGTACGGATTGGGAGGTCGTTATTAACAGCTAATACTTTATCGGCGAGATTCATGAACAATATCCTATATATGAAGCCAAATTAAACAGGCGAACGCTAAATGCAAAGTTAAGGTCATAAATAATATCAGAAATTTTGCCAGTTATCATGGCAAAAAATTGTTTTTACAGCATAATGAAAATCAATTTGTGTCTTTCAATGCATCTAATAATATTATGTTAATTAGAGGTTGTTGATCTTGATAGGATGGCAATGCTTCATTCTCAGTGTTTTACTTAAAACACAGTTAGATTGAAGCAAATTCGCACACAATAGCTCAATAACCTCTACCAAATCAAATCGTCTGGAATAGCAAACTCTGCATAGGGATCATCTTCATCCACTTGTGATATATCGACTTTTTCATGTAATGCAACCAATACAGAGGGATCAATAGCGGTTAATTTAACAACAGCTTCTTTATTAATTAAATAAAATTCTTCATTGAGCGAACAAATTGCCAAACTACCATTAATTAATTTTTGTTGGGTTGCTTCATTAATAGCAATACGTTTTACTTTATTTTCATAGGTAAAGTGGTAGTCAATGTCGCCCTCATAATGCTTTTCACAGTGTTGGGTTATCATCTGAATCAGCTTACCATGGGCAGATCGTGCATCAAGTTGTGCTTGGGTTTGTCTATTTTTTTCTAAATCTTGTTGCTGCTGTAACTCTTTTTGTTCATTGATGGCTTGTTGAATAGCTGTGACTTCTACCGCACCCTTTTTCTTTTTTTGTTTCGCTTGACGGCGTTTTTCTGTTTGTGTTTGTTTCGCTTTTTGCTTATTTATGAGGCCAGCCTTGAGTAACTGATCTTGAAGAGAAGCCATGTAAATACCTTATCAAATAGAGAATATGAGCACTATTCTAGCCGCAAATATAACTGATGGAAATTATATTTAATGTAGCGCACAATATTTTCTAGAAATAATCGACAAATAACATATAAAGCCTATGCTTTTAACATAACTAAGTGAGGCGAACTGTATGAAAAATCTAGAAGTTTCAAACTTTATGACAGAAAAAAGCATCTATTTTACTAAAGAGATGACAGTGGAGCGGGCGGTCAAAAAATTACTAAATAGTAAATATATAGGTGGCCCAGTTTTAGATGATTCGGGGCGTGTTATTGGCTGGCTTTCAGAGCAAGATTGCCTAAAAAAAATGATAGCATCAAGCTATTACTGTCAACAAGTCGCTCTGGTTGCAGATGCGATGGTCCCAGAGGGATTGACGGTAAAAGCAAACATGAGTGTCTTTGAACTCGGTCAGTTGATGCTGCAGCAAAAGCCAAAAATCTATCCTGTTGTAGATAATGATAACAAGCTCCTTGGCATGATCACTCGAAAAAATGTTTTAGCAGCAATGAGCGAGCAGCTAGAATCTTGCTAACATTAGAAAATGACCGATATTTAGATAAATAATTGCTGCGGGGTCCAGCACCCCGTAAGTACTTTTTTGTCTCTATATGCTCTTAAATAGCACATATATTGTTCCCGTGAAATAGGATAAACTCCTAGTGTTTGTAGATGTGGGGTTGGCATTTGACAGTCTATTAATATCCCTTGGAAACGACTAAAATGTTTATTTAACGCGATAAAAGCGAGTTTTGAGCTATTATCTACCAGGCTAAACATTGATTCACCACAAAATATAGTACCAATATTGATACCATATAGTCCTCCAACTAATTTCCCCGTTTGCCAAACTTCAATGGAGTGGGCATAGCCTTGATGATGTAAATCAATATAGGCCTTCATCATATTCTCTGTGATCCAGGTGCCGTTCTGATTTTTCCTCGGTTGCGCACAAGCATGAATGACATCATTGAATGCATGATTTACGGTAACCGTGAAACATTTTTTGGCAACCACACGTTTCATACTCTTACTAATGTGGCAGGCAGTAGGTTTGATCATTGCCCTAACTGATGGGCTCCACCAAAGAATAGGCTCATCATCACTAAACCAAGGGAAAATACCATTTCTATAGGCGTTAATGATACGTGTTAAAGAGAGGTCGCCTCCCATCGCTAATAGCCCATCGGGGCTAGTTAAGGCTGTTTCAACGTTAGGAAATTCATAGGTATCAAGTGACAGTTCTGGTAAATAAATTGGCATTCTATGTGGTCGTTGTAAAATTAGCAGAATGATAATACCAATTCCGATAAATAGCTGATCTATTTTACTGGTTAAAACAACTTACTGCTGCGTTGTAATTTTCGCAAAGGGAATAACCATTTACGTCAAATTACGCCTTGAATTAAGCTGTTTTTCCTGCGCAAAATCTAAATCACATACTTACCGGAATTGGTATAATCAAGCTACTTTAAGATGAAAAATCAGCAAGCCAACACCTGTAGCTATACTAGAGATAAAATTGAGCTTGGATAAATCTGCATTGCAATTATCGCATCTTACGTCTTAATCTCGCTTACTTTTCCTCTACAAGCGATGACCAGTATATTATCAAGATTGATATTATACCGGCCAAATGTAGTTGATAGAACTAGCTTTTACTCATTTCGGTCATTTACATTTTCAAAACGTAGGCCGGTTTCACCTGTATATAATTGGCGAGGGCGACCAATACGTTGTCCTGGTTGATCCAACATCTCTTTCCAATGAGATACCCATCCTACAGTTCGTGCGATAGCAAATATAACGGTAAACATGGACTTTGGAATACCCATTGCTTTTAAGATAATACCAGAGTAAAAATCTACGTTAGGGTAGAGTTTTTTAGCAATAAAGTATTCATCTTCAAGTGCGATGCGTTCAAGTTCCATTGCAACATCAAGTAGTGGATCTTTTATTTGTAAGTCGTTTAATACTTCATAGCAAGTTTTACGCATTACTTTAGCACGAGGATCGTGGTTTTTATAAACGCGATGTCCAAATCCCATTAAGCGGAAAGGATCATCCTTATCTTTTGCCTTAGCAATAAATTCTGGAATACGGTCAACGGTGCCAATTTCTTCGAGCATGTTAAGACAGGCTTCATTAGCACCACCATGTGCAGGTCCCCATAACGAGGCGATACCCGCTGCAATACAAGCAAATGGATTAGCACCCGATGAACCCGCTAAACGTACTGTTGAGGTTGAAGCATTTTGTTCATGGTCTGCATGTAAGATAAAAATCTTATCCATCGCGAGTTCCAGTACAGGATTTACCTTGTACTCTTCACAGGGAACTGCAAACATCATTTTTAAAAAATTACCCGCATAGGAAAGTGTATTATCGGGATATACAAATGGTTGACCATGAGAATATTTGTAACTCATTGCGGCCAATGTAGGCATTTTTGATATAAGTCGATATGCCGCAATTTCACGATGTTGTTCATTAGTGATATCGAGTGAATCGTGATAGAAAGCCGATAGTGCGCCAACAACACCCACCATGATTGCCATTGGATGTGAATCACGGCGAAATCCTGAATAGAGTTTGGCAAGTTGCTCATGGATCATGGTGTGATGTAATACCACGCTATGAAATCGATTGAACTCTTCCTTATTTGGCAGTATTCCGTTAAGCAATAAGTAGCAAACTTCGAGATAATCTGATTTTTCAGCGAGTTGCTCAATAGGGTAACCACGATGTTCAAGAATGCCTTTATCACCGTCAATGTATGTTATTGCAGATTTGCAAGAGGCTGTTGCCATGAAACCGGGGTCATAGGTGAAATAGCCAGCTTTCCCTAAGCTGGAAATATCAATGACATCATTACCAGCAGTGCCTTCTAAGATTGGTAGCTCGATGGGTTCCTGTCCTGGTAAGTGCAGTATTGCCTTTTTATCTGTCATTTATCGCTCCATCATATGTAGTCTATTTAATTACTGATAGCATTTTTACAGACTAAAATAGAGATTGTCAATTTTAACATATCTACTTTGGGATCTGCCAAAAGCGGCTATTTATGAATATAGAAACATAAATATATAGCTTAATAAGAGATTGAAAGTAGATAAATAGATTAAATGAGTGGGAAGAAAATAAATTTGTAATTAATGTCACAATTTGAAATTTTGATGACACCCCATGACACTATTACAGTGATTGTTTAGTTACAAAAGATTAACATTGTGCTAACAATAGGTTGTTCAAAATAAGCCATTAATATTCATCAGACAAAAGAGATAAAATTGTGCATAAACAGAGACCTAAAAACTTGGATTTAACAACAGTTGCATTACCTGTAACTGCAACTGCATCTATTTTACACCGAATTTCTGGCATCATAGTATTTATTGCTTTAGCCATTTTTCTGTCTCTGCTGAGCTGTTCATTAGCATCAGAGGCCGATTACGATCGCGTACTTGCATACTTCGATATGTTTGTCGTTGAATTTATTATTTGGGGGGCATTAACTGGCCTTGCCTATCACGTTGTGTTTGGTATTCGACACATGATTCAAGATTTGGGATATTGGGAAGAACTTCCCTGTGCAACGCTTAGTGCTAAAGTCGGTTTTGCAATCACCCTATTATTATCTATTTTATCGGGAGTTCTAGTATGGTAAAGGTCGCAGGAACATTTGGCAGAAGTGGTGTTCATGATTATATATTGTTACGCGCAAGTGCAATTATCATGCTCGCTTACCTGCTTTATTTGTTAGCATTTATCTCTTGTGCAGATGCCACATTCAGTGTGTGGAAAGGTTTTTTTGATCTAACCTTTACCAAGGTTTTCACGCTATTCGCGCTAATTGCCATGCTTATACATGCTTGGATTGGTATTTGGCAAGTACTGACGGATTATGTAAAACACAGCTTATTACGTGGTTCATTACAGTTTTTATTAACATCTATTGCATTTATATATGTGTTATTCGGTTTTGTAATTTTGTGGGGTATTTAACGTGACGCTTCCTATTCGAGAGTTTGATGCAATTGTAATTGGTGCCGGTGGTGCAGGAATGCGTGCCGCATTATCTATTTCTGAGCAAGGTAAAAGCTGTGCGCTAATCAGTAAAGTTTTTCCGACACGTTCACACACCGTTTCTGCGCAGGGGGGATCACCGTCGCATTAGGTAATTCTCATAAAGATGATTGGCAATGGCATATGTATGACACTGTTAAAGGGTCTGATTATATTGGCGATCAAGATGCCATTGAATACATGTGCAAAACCGGGCCAGAGGTAGTTCGCGAGTTAGAGAATATGGGCTTACCTTTTTCACGTTTCGAAGATGGTTCTGTTTATCAGCGTCCCTTCGGCGGACAATCTAAAGAATTTGGGGGTGAGCAGGCATCACGCACAGCAGCCGCTGCAGACAGAACTGGGCATGCGTTATTGCACACTCTATATCAACAGAACATTAAAAATAAAACGACGGTTTATTCTGAGTGGTATGCCTTAGACTTGGTAAAAAATGATGACGGTGATGTGGTTGGTTGTACAGCCATTAATATAGAAAATGGTGAAGTCGTGATGTTTAAGGCACAGGCAACTGTCCTTGCAACAGGGGGAGCTGGGCGTATTTATGCCTCTACTACGAATGCGCACATTAATACTGGAGACGGTGTCGGTATGGCGCTGCGTGCTGGGGTGCCGGTACAAGATATGGAAATGTGGCAGTTCCATCCAACGGGTATCGCAGGTGCTGGTGTTTTGGTCACAGAAGGGTGCCGTGGCGAAGGTGGCTATCTATTGAATAAAGACGGGGAGCGTTTTATGGAACGTTACGCACCTAATGCAAAAGATTTAGCTGGACGAGACGTAGTAGCACGTTCGATTATGATCGAAATTCGTGAAGGGCGGGGATGTGAAGGCCCTTGGGGGACTCATATTAAATTAAAGCTTGATCATTTGGGAAAAGAGGTTTTAGAAAGCCGTTTACCCGGTATTTGTGAGTTATCCCGAACATTTGCCCATGTTGATCCCGTTAAAGAACCCATTCCGATTATTCCAACTTGCCATTATATGATGGGGGGAGTACCGACAACAGTTAATGGTCAAGTACTGAAAATGGATGAACATGGTAAAGATATCGAGGTAAAAGGTCTTTTTGCTGTCGGTGAAATAGCCTGTGTGTCAGTGCATGGGGCAAACCGCTTAGGAGGAAATTCACTGCTCGATTTAGTTGTGTTTGGACGTGCGACGGGCAAACATTTAGGTAAAGTGTTAAGCCAGGAAAACAGAGCTAAAGAGCCTACAGAGCAAAATATTGAATCTGCTTTAGTGCGATTGAATCGTTGGGAAAATGGAACGGGTACGGAAGATCCTGTGCAGTTACGTAAAGATTTACAGGAGTGTATGCAAAGAAACTTTTCGGTTTTTCGAGAAGGTACTGCGATGGCGGAAGGTCTTGCTGAGTTAGCTGTATTACGTGAACGTCTACAGAATGCAAAATTAAGTGATAAAAGTACAGAATTTAATACTAATCGTATTGAATGTTTAGAGCTTGATAACTTGATGGAAACGGCCTATGCAACCGCCATGGCTGCAAATTATAGAACAGAAAGTCGTGGTGCTCATAGTCGCTTTGATTTCCCAGACCGCGATGATACTAACTGGTTACATCACAGTATTTATAATCCTGAAACCAAGAGTATGTGCAAAAGAGATGTGAATATGACGCCGCTATTACGTGACCCTTTTCCACCTAAAGCACGTGTTTACTAAATAAGGTTAATTGTTATGAATGTTAATTTTTCTGTTTATCGTTACAATCCCGATATCGATTCTGCTCCATATATGCAAAGCATGTCATTGGAGATTGCTGAGGGATCGGACATGATGGTACTCGATGCATTAATCGCCTTAAAGGAAGTCGATCCAACATTGTCTTTTCGTCGCTCTTGTCGTGAAGGGGTTTGTGGCAGTGATGGTGTAAATATTAATGGTAAGAATGGATTAGCCTGTATTACACCACTTTCCGATTTATTAAACAAAGGTGAAATAACGCTTCGTCCATTACCGGGATTACCAGTAGTCCGTGACCTTGTTATCGATATGAGCCAATTCTATACACAGTATGAAAAAATTAAGCCATACTTGATCACTGATGAAAGGCATCCACCCGTTGGTGAATTTAAACAGTCTCCCCAACAGCGTGAAAAATTAGATGGATTATATGAGTGTATTTTATGTGCTTGTTGTTCAACCTCTTGCCCATCATTTTGGTGGAATCCTGATAAATTCATCGGTCCAGCTGGATTACTAGCCTCTTATCGCTTTTTAATTGATAGTCGTGATAGTGCAACTGAGCAACGTCTTGATGATCTTGATGATGCATTTAGTGTTTTTCGTTGCCATAGTATTATGAATTGCGTTAGTGTTTGCCCTAAGGGATTAAATCCCACTAAGGCTATTGGCAAAATTAAATCGATGTTGTTGCAACGAGCCATTTAGTGGCGATAGTAATACATTTAATTGATAAGAAATATTTAAGGAATTTTCATGCCAAATAATGTGATGGAAACATGGTTAGCCTCATCTCATCTTTCCGGGGCAAATTCCACTTATATTGAAGCGCTATATGAATCATATTTAGATGACCCTTTGGCTGTTGATGCTAATTGGCGCGCGGTATTTGATGAATTGCCAAAAGTAAGTGAATTACCCGAAGAAGCTCATTCCGTTATTCGTGAGCAAATTAGAGAATCGGCCAAAAAACCTAAATGCTTTACACCACCTAAAGGTGCCGTGCACAACGACGCAAAGCAGGTGCAGGTTTTACAACTCATTGGCGCGTACCGTAACCGTGGACATGAGGTCGCAACACTTGATCCACTTGGTTTAAGTAAAACAGAAACCGTGACTGATTTAGATCCCTTTTATCATGAGTTAGAAGGCTCTGATCTTGATGCAAGTTTTAATGTCGGCTCCTATGCGGCTGCCAATGAAACGATGATACTGCGTGATCTACTTACGTCATTAAAAAGCACCTATTGTGGTTCGATAGGTGTTGAATATATGCATATCACCAATTCAGACGAGAAGCGTTGGCTGCAAAATCGCATTGAATCTTGCGAAAGCCGTCCTTCGTTTAGCGAAGAAGCTAAACACCGTTTTCTTGAAGAGCTGACAGCAGCAGAAGGTCTTGAGCGTTATATAGGCGCTAAATTTCCGGGTGCTAAACGTTTTTCATTAGAAGGTGGTGATGCGTTTGTGCCAATGCTTAAGGAATTGATACGCCGTGCTGGAGAGCAGGGGGCACAGGAAGTTGTATTAGGTATGGCACATCGTGGTCGTCTTAATGTTTTAGTTAATGTTTTAGGCAAAAAACCTAATCTATTATTTGATGAATTTGCTGGTAAACATAGTGAAGTGCATGGCTCTAGTGATGTAAAATATCATCAAGGTTTTAGTAGTGACTTTAAAACCCCTAAAGGTAATGTACATTTATCACTGGCGTTTAATCCTTCCCATCTAGAGATTGTTAATCCGGTTGTATTAGGTTCTGTTCGTGCTCGACAGGAGCGTTTGCATAGCGTCGGTGAAAGTGTCTTACCCATCACGGTGCATGGTGATTCGGCGATTGCTGGGCAGGGGATCGTACAAGAAACATTTAACATGTCACAAGCGCGAGCATTTAAGGTCAGTGGAACCGTCCGTATCGTGATTAATAACCAAATTGGTTTTACTACCTCTAATCCTCAAGATACACGTTCTACTCGCTACTGTACGGATATTGCTAAAATGGTACAGGCACCCATTTTTCATGTTAATGGTGATGATCCTGAAGCGGTTATTTTAGCAAGTCAAATAGCCCTTGATTTCCGTAATAAATTCAAACGCGATGTGGTTATCGACTTAGTTTGTTACCGCCGTCATGGGCATAACGAAGCCGATGAGCCAAATGCCACTCAGCCTGTGATGTACCAAAAAATTAAAAAACATCCAACACCACGTGAAATTTATGTCGCACAACTAGAACGTGAAGGGGTCATTGAACAGGGGTACGCACAGCAAATTATTGAACAATACCGTACCGCTTTAGATAATGGCGAGTGTGTTGTTAAAGAATGGCAGGCAATGCAACGCCCCTCCGTTGATTGGTCTCCTTACCTTAAACACGATTGGGATTCACACTATGATGCGCATTTCTCTAAGGAACGCTTACTTGAGTTAGCCAAAATTATTAGCAGTTATCCTGAAGATCATTTACAACATTCACGTGTTAAGAAAATTTATGCCGACCGTCAATTGATGGCGCATGAAGAAAAACTTTGTGACTGGGGATTCGCAGAAAATCTTGCCTATGCAACGCTACTCGACTCTAAATATAACATTCGTTTAGTTGGCCAAGACTCAGGACGTGGTACTTTTTTCCATCGTCATGCTGTGCTACATGAACAAAAAGAGGGCAGTTCCTATACACCGTTGAAGAATATATCTGATCAACAGGGACACTTTGATGTTTATGACTCTGTTTTATCTGAAGCGGCAGTGCTTGCTTTTGAATATGGTTACTCTACTGCAGCGCCTAAAGGATTATGTATTTGGGAAGCACAATTTGGTGATTTTGCGAATGGTGCGCAGGTTGTTTTTGACCAATTCTTGTCATCAGGTGAACAAAAATGGGGACGTATGTGCGGACTGACCGTGCTGCTACCTCACGGTTATGAAGGTCAAGGACCAGAGCATTCATCGGGACGGTTAGAGCGCTATTTACAACTCTGTGCTGAGCATAATATGCAAGTGTGTGTCCCATCAACGCCGGCACAGATTTATCACATTTTACGACGTCAGGTTGTTCGCTCTATGCGTCGACCGCTAATCATTATGTCACCGAAATCATTGCTACGTCATCCTTTAGCGGTTTCTAATTTAGATGAATTAGCATCGGGCACATTTCAAAATGCGATTGCAGAAATTGATAATATAGATAGCACTTTAGTGGATCGCGTTATTTTATGTAGTGGTAAAGTTTATTATGAATTATTAGAAAAACGACGCGATGTTGGTCTTAATAATATTGCCATTATACGTATTGAGCAGCTATACCCGTTCCCCGTAGATCAAGTTAATCAGATTCTGGCTGATTATGCACATGTTAAAGATTTTGTCTGGTGCCAAGAAGAACCTCAAAATCAAGGCGCGTGGTACTGCAGTCAGCATCATTTTAGAAGTGTATTACCTGAAGGTGCAAAATTGCATTATGCAGGAAGAGAAGCCTCAGCATCAACGGCAGTCGGCTATATGTCGCTACACATGAAGCAGCAAAAAGCATTGGTCAATAGCGCTCTTGCGATAGAGCAAGAGTCATAGAGTCTCTAATTTTATAATCCAAATTTATATGTAGGAAGCATTAATTATGATTGATATTTTAGTTCCAGAACTTCCCGAGTCGGTGGCTGATGCTACAGTTGCTGTTTGGCATAAACAGGCTGGTGATTACGTTGAAAGAGATGAAGTACTCGTTGAAATTGAAACCGATAAAGTAGTTTTAGAGGTACCTGCAACGGCATCGGGAACATTACAGGAGATCATTGAAGCAGAAGGCTCTACCGTATTATCGAAACAATTACTCGGTAAATTAGTCGCAGGTGAAGCACCAGAAAAATCGAATATTATTGAAGAAAAAGCTCTCGTTGCAGATGCAAGCCCCTCGGTGCGACGTTTGATGCATGAGCACGGCATTGATGCTAGGCAAATTAAAGGCTCTGGCAAAGGTGGGGTGATAACCCGCGAGGATGTAGATAACTATCGTGAATTAAAAAATAAAAATGCAACACCTCCGCAGGTTGATATTGTTGCAGCGGTTGCTGCCCGTAGTGATAAACGTGTCCCCATGACGCGTTTACGTAAGCGTGTCGCAGAACGCCTATTAGAGGCTAAAAATTCAACGGCAATGTTAACCACCTTTAATGAAGTGAATATGAAGCCAATCATGGATCTTCGTAAACAGTATCAAGATGTCTTTGAAAAGAAACATGGTATTCGTTTAGGCTTTATGTCTTTTTATATTAAAGCCGTCACGGAAGCATTAAAACGTTTTCCTGAAGTAAATGCAGCGATCGATGGTGATGATATCGTCTATCATAACTTTTTCGATATCAGTATTGCCGTTTCTACACCGCGTGGGCTTGTAACACCCGTGTTGCGTGATACGGATACGCTAAGTGTCGCTGATATTGAAAAAGGCATCAAGGCATTAGCAATTAAAGGCCGAGATGGTAAATTAACCGTTGATGAGATGATGGGGGGGAATTTTACCGTTACCAATGGCGGTGTATTTGGCTCTTTATTATCAACTCCTATTATTAATCCACCACAGGCTGCTATTTTGGGAATGCATAAAATTCAAGACCGTCCTATGGCCGTCGATGGGAAGGTAGAAATTTTACCGATGATGTATTTGGCATTATCCTATGACCATCGTTTAATCGATGGTAAAGAGTCAGTTAGCTTTTTGGTAACAATCAAAGAGTTATTAGAAGATCCTACTCGCTTGCTATTAGATATATAACTAAATATTGTGAATAAATCTCTTTATTAACAATAGATTAGATTTTAATAAAGTATTGCGTCAGTACAGGCGGTCTATATAATAGTCGCATAATATAAATAACAAATGGAAATATATCATGAATTTGCATGAATATCAGGCAAAGCAACTGTTTAAAGAGTATGGTCTCCCTGTACCGAAAGGAATGGCATGTGAAAGTGCAGAGCAGGCCGTTAATGCAGCTTCTCAATTAGGTGGTGATCGTTGGGTTATTAAATGCCAAGTTCATGCTGGTGGCCGTGGTAAAGCGGGTGGCGTTGAGTTAGTAAATAGTAAAGATGCATTACGTGACTTTGCCCATAAATGGTTAGGTAAAAACCTAGTTACTTACCAAACAGATGCAAAGGGACAACCCGTAAATAAGTTATTGGTAGAGGCGTGTAGCGACATTGCCAATGAACTTTATTTAGGTGCGGTCATTGATCGTGCTTCGCAACGAGTCACTTTTATGGCATCAACCGAAGGTGGTGTTGAAATTGAGAAAGTGGCAGAAGAAACACCTGAGCTGATCCATACCGTTTTAATTGATCCATTAGTTGGTCCTCAAGCTTATCAAGGTCGTGAATTGGCATTCAAATTAGGCCTTTCTGGCAAACAGATCGGTCAGTTTACAAAGATTTTTCTTGGTTTAGCAAAAATGTTTACTGATAAAGATTTAGCTTTGCTAGAGATTAATCCATTAGTTGTGACGGGCAGCGATGACCTAATCTGTTTAGATGGAAAAATCAGTATCGATGCTAATGCAATGTATCGTCAAAGTTTATTACATGAAATGCATGATACAACTCAGGATGATGAACGTGAAATTCACGCTGCACAGTGGGAGCTTAATTATGTCGCACTTGATGGCAATATAGGTTGTATGGTCAATGGTGCTGGTCTTGCGATGGGAACGATGGATATCGTCCATTTACATGGTGGCAAACCTGCTAACTTCTTGGACGTTGGCGGTGGTGCAACTAAAGAGCGTGTTACTGAAGCCTTTAAAATAATTCTTTCAGATGACAAAGTAAAAGCAGTGCTAGTTAATATTTTTGGTGGCATTGTACGTTGTGATTTAATTGCAGAAGGTGTTATTGGTGCGGTTGCTGAGGTCGGTGTATCCGTTCCTGTTATTGTTCGTCTTGAAGGCAATAATGCAGATTTAGGCCGTAAAATTCTTGCTGAATCTGGTCTTAATATCATTGCAGCGACATCTCTAACGGATGCTGCTGAACAGTCAGTAAAAGCGGTAGGTGGCAAATAATGAGCATTTTAATAAATAAAGATACCAAAGTAATTTGCCAAGGTTTTACTGGTGGCCAAGGAACTTTCCATTCTCAACAAGCTATTGAATATGGTACGCAGATGGTGGGTGGTGTTTCGCCTGGTAAAGGCGGACAAATCCATCTTGGTTTGCCTGTTTTCAATACGGTACGTGAAGCGGTAGAAAAAACGGGCGCGACGGCTTCTGTTATCTATGTGCCTGCGCCTTTTTGTAAAGATGCCATTTTAGAAGCGATTGATGCAGGTATAAAGTTAATCGTTACCATCACAGAGGGGATCCCAACGCTTGACTTGGTTGATGTAAAAATTAAGTTAGATCAAGCGGGTGTGGTGATGATTGGGCCAAACTGTCCCGGTGTGATAACCCCTGATGAATGCAAAATTGGTATTATGCCTGGTCACATTCATAAAAAAGGTAAAGTGGGCATTGTTTCTCGCTCTGGTACATTAACCTATGAAGCTGTAAAACAGACAACTGACGAAGGTTTTGGTCAATCAACCTGTGTTGGTATTGGTGGTGATCCAATTCCGGGTTCAAATTTCATTGATATTCTTAAATTATTTCAAGAAGATCCTGAAACTGAAGCGATCGTAATGATTGGTGAAATAGGTGGCACAGCGGAAGAAGAAGCCGCGGCATATATTAAAGCGCATGTTACTAAGCCTGTTGTTTCTTATATCGCTGGTGTTACTGCGCCTGCAGGCAAACGTATGGGCCATGCCGGTGCGATTATAGCGGGTGGTAAAGGTACTGCTGAAGATAAATTTAAAGCGCTAGAAGATGCGGGTGTTAAAACCACCAAGTCTTTAGCTGAGATCGGTAGTGCTTTACGCGAAGTGACTGGCTGGTAAGTTACTGGATTTTATCCCATAAAAAAACCGCGTAATTTCGCGGTTTTTTTGTCTTTCAATTTCTGCTGATTAATTGTTAATCTTCTAATTCTTCTTCGTCATAGGCTTCTAATGCTGCTAAACGCTTTTTCTCATACGCTGCAGCTGACGCTTCTTTTTCAGCGGCTATTTTCGCGGCAAGTTCATTACGAGCAGTACGTTTTTCAGCTTTGCGTTTATTACCTAACTGTAGGTTTTCTAAAAAGCCTTGTAACTCTTGTTTTGCCCATTGTTCTGCAAGCTCTTCTGTTTCGAAGCCTTTCATTCGTTTAGAAACACTTGTTCTACGCGCAGTAACACGACGCGTGATCTCTGCGTGCCACTGATCACCATCTTGGGTAATACGGTAATCGAATTTGTTTTCTTGTGCCATTGTGGTTATTTCCTAGTACTTAAATTATTTATCTGTTTATTGGTATTGGTTTAATACTGCAGAGAATAAACAGTAATATAGAATTTTAACATATAAAGATATTTATACTGAGTGTTAATTTTAGCTTATTTATCTTTTAATGTTGGCCATGTAAAACCCTTCGATTTTATCGGCGTGTTTTCTGAAGGGACTCTTTTAGTTTCAAGAATAGCGTTAATTAATTTTTTACAAGCGGGATTGTTTTTATGGAACGTTTTTAAGTATAAAATTTCAACTTTGCTACGTGCCCATGGTGTTGTGCGCAAAAACTTTAAGCTTGATTTAAAACGAGGATTACTGAGAAAACAATTGATATTGAGTAGTTGACCCATCTTTTCCCAACCTAATTCTTTCTCAAGTTCGATAAGAATTTGCTCAAGTTTAATGCCATGAAGCGGATCATTACTATTAGTCATTATGCAGCCCAAAAGAAAAAGCCTATTGTAGCAGTATCATTAAAGGTTAGCACAAGATATAAAGTGTTAACTATGCTAAATTTGCTGAAGAGATTACAAACATGGTAATAATCATGCAAAACAAAGCAACATTGTTAAATGAGTTACAAGTCGCGGCTATAGATCCCACGGGTGTCTTACTGATTCACTCTTCTATGAAAGCACTAGGCGAAATAGAAGGGGGAGCTGAAACTGTTATTAATGCCTTTAGCGAATATATGCAAAATGGATTATTAATCATACCGACCCATACATGGGCACCACACTGTAACAGCGATAATCGCTATGATCCCGATACAGAGCCTGCTTGTACTGGTATACTTGGCGAACTATTTAGACAATGCAACGGGGTCGTGCGTTCTCTACATCCTACCCATTCAGTCGCTGCATTAGGTGATGATGCCGAAGCGTTTATTGCTGGCGAAGAACAATATGACACGCCCTGTCCACCCAATGGTGTGTGGGGAAGATTAGAGCAGTGCGATGCACAAATACTCTTTCTTGGCTGTCCGTTAAGTAAAAATACCTTTATTCATAGCATTGAAGAGAAATTTAATATTCCACTTAGGCTTAGTAAATCATTTAGCCAATATCAAATAAAAAATGGGGCTGAATGGATCTCACGTCCAATGCGTAAACATGAGTCACCCTGCGGAGATATTTCGCTCAATTACGCAAAATTATTACCAGTTTTCTTACAAAGAGGCGCAGCAAAACAGGTCACCATAGGCGAATCGATAAGTTATTTATGCAGTGCTAATCAGATGGCTGCAATATGTGGAGAATATCTTATAGATGATCCTGATTTTTTTGCACATGCTAATATGGAATAAGCTTTTAATGAGAGGTGAAGGTGGGCGTTGTTATGAGTAGTGAATTTTGATTCACTACTCATAGGGATTTTTACTCTATATAGCCGCCTTTTGTTGCGATATCGACCATCTTATTACGAAAGTTAATGTCTGCAGATAGTTTTTCAATAATGCTCTGCACTTGATTTGCAGCTGCTTCATCTTTGGTATAAGCAATGAAAGAGCCACCTTCAGGAGAAAAATCAACTTGTGGTGATAAATCAGGAGATTCCGTACTCAGAGCAGCCCTCACTAATGCCGCCCATGTATATCCGCTACCTTGTAATCCTGCATCAGAAAAATACGTATCAGTGCTGGTTTTATAATTAAAATATTTTATTGTGTACTCTGCACCGTTTTGTTGAACTGATAAATTTTCATCTAGATCATTTGCCAAAACGTTAACAGAAAGCATTGTTAAAATGAGCAAAATAATTTTTTTCATAGTGGTACTCCTAAAAATTTACGCTTTGCTTGAGTTTATAATAGGTAATTTATGCCAATAATCTTGGTCTAAATTAAGCCTATAATAGTTAAAAATTTGTAACAAACATTTTAAATAATTTATCAAACCTAGGTTAGGTTTATGAGCTTTAAATATGTTTAATATGGTGTATATATCAATTTTTTACTTAAATGAGTGTAATAAAGAAAAGTCCATGGGACCGAGGAAATAGATTAAAACTGCAGTAAGTGACACCGACTGATCTATTGTGTGCTATTGCTTTATGCTAAATTAATTTAACAGCTCTATAATTAAAACATCGCAGTTCAGGAACTTAGCTAAGGCGTGTTGATGCATCATAAAATTACCGATATCTGCAAACAATTAAATAGTATCTTGCTCGGCAAGGAAGATCAGACCGAGTTAGCTTTGATTTGCCTACTTGCAGGAGGTCATCTGTTAATTGAAGATCTGCCGGGTATGGGCAAAACAACCTTGGCTTCAGCGTTGGCACAAACACTTGGGTTGGACTATCAAAGGGTACAATTTACCAGTGACATGTTGCCTGCGGACATTCTTGGTGTCTCTATTTTTGATACGCACAAACAGCAATTTACTTTTCACCAAGGGCCAATTTTCACACAGGTATTATTAGCCGATGAAATTAACCGTGCCAGCCCTAAAACACAAAGCGCATTACTGGAGGCGATGGAAGAGAAACAAATTTCCATTGATAGTGAAACCTATCCTTTACCGGCACCGTTTTTTGTCATCGCAACACAAAATCCATTAGATCAAGCGGGCACCTTTCCATTACCGGAATCGCAATTAGATCGTTTCATGATGCGTATTGAGCTTGGTTTTCCTAGTGTCGAGGCTGAATTGCAAATGCTCAAGGGGCATTCTGCCAAGGATCAAAAAAATACGATTCCAGCCATTATCAATGTTGCCGAACTACAGCAGATGCAAGTTTCAGTTGGTCAAATTAAAGCGAGCGAGGAGGTTTTGTATTATTTATTACGTCTGATTAATGAAAGTCGCTACAGCGGTATGGCTGCTAACCCTTTATCACCGCGTTGTAGTAAAGTGTTATTGCAGGCCGCAAAAGCAATGGCTTTTGTCAAACAGCGCGATTATGTTATCCCCGATGATATTCAAGCTGTTTTCGTTGCGGTGACCGACCATCGTTTAGCGGGTGTTAACAGTGATAAGCAAGGCAGTAAAGCGCTCAGTCAAACCTTGCTTGATAGTGTTGATCCGCTCGCTTAACTTATGAATTATCTTGCGCAGTTGAAAGGTATATTGACGCGGATAGTAAGGCATCGCTTTGATAAGTGGCTAAGTAAGCGTATGCCTGCACAAACTAGTTTTACCTTAAACCATAAAAACAGCTTTATTTTTCCCTCTCTGTTTGGGCTCTATTTTTTACTGCTCTGTTTCGTGTTGTTTCTACTTGGCACTAATTATGAAAACAATTTAATTTTGTTTTTGGTCTTTTTTCTCTGTAGTTTTATGGTGACTTGTTTGCTTCTCACCTATCAAAATATCGCCCAGTTAACATTCACTGCGACTCCCGTTAACCCTCAGTTTGCAGGACAAGATGTTGCGTTTTGTTTACGGATACTTCGACCAACGGATAATGGCAAAAAGCTCGATATCAATTTCCAAAAATCAGTTTCCACGCTTAGGTCTGTCATTAGTGAACAACAAGTCGTGTTGTATAGTTTCTGTAAGCAGAGAGGTTATTTTAGCCCTGGTCGTGTGACGGTGCGTTCAACTTTTCCCTTTGGGCTATTTACTGTTTGGACGCATCTTGATTTTGCGCACTCTGTTTTGTTGTATCCTGAACCAATAAACAATGAACGAGCGTTGCTCAGTTCATCCTCGCTGAATAACTATAGTGGCATGAGCAATTATGCAGTGGGTTTTGAACAGTTCTCAATGCTAAAAAGCTATCAACCAGGGGAATCTTTAAAATCGGTGGCATGGAAACAATTGGCGCAGGGACGAGGGTGGTTTAGTAAACAGTTCGAACAATCACAAGCGGGTGATGTCTTTTTAGATATCGATTTATATCCCTATTTAGAACTAGAAGAAAAGCTCAGTTTATTGTGTTACCAAATCATCGAACTACATGAAAAGCATTGCAGTTATGGCTTAAAACTCGGCAATGACACTATTGCTAACGGTCATGGCATGGCACAAAAAGAGGCGTGTTTAAAGGCATTAGCTTTATACGGTACGAGCCCATGAAAGCCTTTCTTAGCCGTTTAGGTTTACTGCTCATTATCCTGAGCTATGTTGTGCTACTCGGTGCATTATATGATCACTTATCTCTGTTCTTAATTATCTTAGGTCTGTTCTGTAGCGGTTGGCGGGTGGCTCATTTTTATGAGCGTGTGCCAATGTTGGCTGGACGCTGGTTAAGTTTACTGACCATAACGTCTAGCATAATTACGATTGCCTTGGTTTATCAGCTGGGTGTTTTTAATGTAATGCTGCATCTTATCGTCTTGGGTTTTAGTTTGAAATTTTTGGAACTAAAATCGATACGTGATGTGCATATATTTGTGAATACTGGCTTTGTCTTACTAGCGCTGTTTTTAATTTTTAACTACACCATTGTGATGGCTCTATTGGGAAGCTTGATCATATTGATGTTGTTAGCCATCTTATTATCCGTACATGGTGGTTTTTTCCTTGGTAATGGGTTTAGCAAATTATTAGTTAAAAGTTGTTTACTGAGTTTACCGCTGGCGTTGCTGTTATTCGTTGTTATTCCGCGATTACCTTCTCTATGGAAAATGCCGCAACAGAAACAGGCAACCACGGGGTTAAGTGATAGTGTCACGCCGGGGGACATTGCCGAACTAAGCCGCTCCAGTGAGTTAGCCTTTCGTGCTTCATTCGCCAATACCCCAGTGGCTGAGCGAGATCGTTATTGGCGTGTCATGACTCTTGACCATTTTGATGGGCGCTCGTGGTCGCAAAGCCAATGGCACAAAGAGGAACAACAAAGTGCAAAATATAGCAGAGGAAAAAACTTAACGGTTAGCTTCTTCACAGATAATTATGAGCTAATTGTTGAACCCCATTTTAATTATTGGATACCTGCGCTTGATTATAGTAAAGCGGCTGTCGGACAGGTAAATTTAAGTGACTACACATTGCGCAGTGTAAAACCCATTTTTAAAAGAGAAGCTTTCAATATCGTTTTATATCAGCAAATCCAAGTACCATCTTTAACGGCAAGAGAACAAAAGCAATTTACACAACTACCGACACAGGGCAATGAAAAGACGCAGGAGTGGGTGGCAACTAAGCTAAAACAGGGCCTTGCTAAAGAAGCGTTAATGCAGCAACTTTTGTTTCAGTTTCGTACTCAAAACTATCGTTACACGCTTAAACCGCCTCCCTTGGGAAATGATTTTGTAGATGATTTTTTATTCTCCACACTGGCGGGATTTTGTGTGCATTATGCCAGTAGTTATCTTTATGTTGCACGGCTAGTCGGTATTCCAGCACGTATGGTGACAGGATATTTGGGCGGTGAATGGCAAGATCAGGATAAGTTTCTGACCGTTCGCCAATATGATGCCCATGCTTGGGTGGAAATTTGGCAAGGGGGACGTTGGCAACGGGTTGATCCCACCGCCTATGTCGCCCCTGAACGGGTTGAATCGGGGCTTGAACAAAGCTTGTCTAACCGTGATGAGTTTTTACAAGGGGAATATTTATCATTACAGAAATGGCGAAATATAAAACTACTGAATCAATTACGGCAAAAAATAGAGCAAATAGATTATCTATGGGCAACTTGGGTGGTTAATTATGATAACAAAAAACAACTCGCATTGATGCAAGCTTGGCTCGCTAAGTTCCCATGGTTAAATCTATTTTCTGCTGTGTTAATCGCTATGTTATGCGCTTTTATTGTGACGCTATTATTCATATTTAAACCTTGGATCAGAGTAAAGATAAGCGCTGAAGATCGGATTTTTTTGCAATTACAGCGTTACTACGCCAACCGGGGTGTTATCAGAAAAAAAGGGCAAACCGTTACAGCCTTTTGCCAACAAGCCAGTCACAAATTTCAGCTATCCGCAACACACTTTACAAGCTTTGCGGATAAATACAATAGCTTAAAATATGATAGCAATTTATCAGCCAACCAGCGTCAAAAACAACTTAAGCAGTTAGCATTTATCTGTAAGCAATTGCAAAAACGGCAATGATGTAAGGCATACATTATATAAGTAACTATTTTCTCTACCCACGCACTTGTTGATCCAAGTGGTGCTATAGTTAAATCATAACTATAAGGGGGTTGCTTATGACTATCATTCAATCATTTGGTGCCGCAGAGACGGTTACTGGATCATGTCATTTTTTACAGATTAAAAGTGGGCCTAATATTCTTATAGATTGTGGTTATTTTCAAGGTGAAAATGAACAGAAAACGTCGGAACCATTTGACTTTAAATCAACAGATGTCGATATCGTTTTATTAACTCATGCTCATCTTGACCATGTCGGGCGGGTTCCTAAATTAGTTAAGGAAGGGTTTGACGGGAAACTTGTTGCTTTACGTGCGACCATGGATTTGGCGGAAGTCATTTTAATGGATAGCGCTAAAATAGCCGAAGAGGATTATAAAACCGCGTTGAAAAAAGCGCGTCGCACGGGTAACGAAAAAAAGATTCCACCGCCTATCTACAGCAGTGACGATGCACTAGCAGTATTTGATTTAACCATTCAATATGCCGAGTACGACAAAACGATTCAACTTACTCCTAACGTTAAGGTTACCTTTAGAAATGCGGGACATATTCTTGGCTCAGCCACCATTCAAATAGAAGTAACGGAAGATGGGGTTGTAAAAACGCTAGTGTTCAGCGGGGATCTCGGCAGTCGTCGCGATATCATTATGCCGCATCCTGCTTTAGTGAAAAAAGCCGATGCACTTTATATCGAGTCGACCTATGGTGATCGTAATCACCGTCCCTTACAAGAGACGATTGCAGAGTTTAAAGAGATCGTCATCAACACCTTAAAAAATAAAGGCAATGTATTGATCCCATCCTTTGCCGTTGAGCGAACTCAAGAAGTTTTGTTGATGCTAAAAGAGATGTATTACAATAAAGAATTGCCTGTTTGCAAAGTGTTTTTAGACTCCCCGATGGCGATACGCGCAACCCAAATATATAACAATTATCACGCTGAACTAAATGCTGTTGCAGACAAATTACTGCTACGTGATGGTACTGTTTTCGAATTTCCTTATTTGCAATATTCACTTAAAAATCAAGAGTCGATGCTGATTAATAAGGAGGAGAGTGGTTGCATCATTATTGCTGGTAGTGGCATGTGTACAGGTGGGCGAATTCTGCATCATTTTAAACACCGTCTTTGGGATGAGCGCAACAGTGTTATCTTTGTTGGTTACCAAGTGCATGGCACGTTAGGGCGACAAATGATAGATGGGGCTTCGTCAATTCAGCTTTTTCATGAATCAATTAATGTGAACGCCAAAATACATATGCTTAATGGCTTTTCTGCACATGCAGACCAAAGCGATCTATTAGCTTGGATGGGGGAGTTTGAACAATTAGAGAAAGTTTATTTAATACATGGAGAGCCTGATAAACAGACTGTTTTTAAAGACGTGATTAAAGAGCAACTTCATAAATCTGTTCATATTGTTAAATATGGCGAAAAGATTTTTGTTTAGAAAATATCCCCCGTTGGTCATCACAATAAGGGGGACGGTTGTTAAGGAATATAAAAAGGTGCTGAAAAAACCTCCGTGGTAAAACGCTGCAATGTTATCTCGGCACTCCAGTAATCCTTTGGCCAGTTTGCCTTTTGTTTTAAATGTTGCACAAACATTCTTGGCTCAGGAAGCACCTCCCAAACCGTGGGTAAAAAAATCGCTTTATGCCAACCTTCCTGTAATAACAAACCATCGACACCAATTTGTAGCTCATCAATCAGCGTAGCTTCACCATTATTCGGTATCTCTTGTAAGGCCGATAAAATAGATATTTCTATTGTTAAATTAGAGAGTTCATCCGCTTGTAGTGGCGGAAAACGGCTATCTTCAAAGGCACTGCAAAAGGCGTAGTAATAAACATTTTCCCATAATGGTCTGTCTACTTGATAGGTGCCAATACAGCCTCGTAAATGGTCATTAATCGTTAAAGTGACAAAGCAGGGTAATGGTTGTAACAGATTTTTATTATTGGGTGCTGCTGGCAAAACAAAAGGCAAGTCATCGAGGTGCTGTTGGATTGCTTGTTTACAAAATGTAATGAGCTGTTGTTTTTCCTGCTCTGTTAAATTAATAGAGTTTGAAACTGCCATATCCCACCACCCGTTGTTTATCTCCCGCTGTATCGCCGGAATTAATATTTTTAATTAATGTTATCTGCCAGTTTGCTGTTTTTGCATAGCGTAATAACCCGTTAATGGCATTAGCGCCACAGGCTTGTTGGCCATTAATTGTGCTAGCAAAATGAAGTATGTTAGCGCAACTATTTTGATCAATGCGCTGTGCTTGCTGGTATTCATGAAAATGGCTGAGATCCGAACTAATAACCAGTAAATCCTGTTGCGTCAGTGCAAGTTCCTGTAACAGTTTGTTGACTTTATCCGCAGAGCATTGACCAACGACAATGGGAATAATGGTAATATCCGTAAATAACATCTGTATGAATGGTAATTGCACTTCAATTGAGTGCTCTAGCTGGTGGACATAATCTGCAAACTCCACAAAATCTAAGGTGGCTAGTCTATTTTGCGTCACTTGGTCGAGGGTAAGTTTTCCAAGGGGTGTTTGAAAATAGTCGGCGCTCGATAAGGCGCAACCGAGTAGTGGTTCGCGATGATTCGGCCCTAAAATAATGACCCGTTTAATATTATTAACATAGGGGGTTAAGTTCGCAAAGGCTAAACCAGCAATCGCCCCCGAATAGATATATCCCGCATGGGGCACAATCAAAGCGCGAGCTTGCTGCATCGGTTTTTGCTCACTGGCTAAAAACGCCGTGACCATCTGTTGTAACGGTACTTTATCCTCAGGATAAAAACTACCTGCCATGGCCGCTGGTCTATACTTCATACAGGCCTCAATTTGATTTAATGTCCGATGGCATCGTTGTTGTTTAGGCGCTTGCGCCACCATGACATCGATCCATTTGCTATAAGTAAAGTATAGCCGCTATCGCTATAAGGTTGTATTTATGCCCCATGATGATTCTCAAGATAATTTTCACAAAACCTATTATTGGCATCGACTTGATGATGGTCGAGTCTGTTGCGATTTATGCCCACAACATTGCACCTTACGTGAAGGGAAACGTGGCAATTGCTATGTACGAATGTGTCATCAAGGCGAAATTAGCTTAGTGAGCTATGGGCGTAGTTCCGGTTTTGCCATTGATCCTATCGAGAAAAAACCGTTGTACCATTTCTATCCCGGATCGCAGGTACTCTCATTTGGGACAGCCGGCTGTAATTTAAGCTGTGATTTTTGTCAAAATTGGCGTATTAGTAAATCACGTGAAATGGCAACATTATCTTGCTGGGCATCACCAGAAGAGATTGTCGCGAACGCTAAACGTTATGGCTGCCAAAGTATCGCTTTTACCTATAATGATCCCGTTATTTTTATGGAGTATGCTGTCGATGTCAGCCGCTATGCGCAATCTCAAGGTCTTAAGAGTGTTGTCGTGAGTGCGGGTTACATTTGCGCTCAGCCGCGTGTAGAGTTTTTTAAATACATTGATGCTGCAAATATTGATTTGAAAGGATTTACGGAATCGTTTTATAAAAAACATTGTCATGGCTCTCTGCAACCCGTATTAGAAACATTGCAATATCTAAAAAAGGAAACCCCAGTCTGGTTTGAATTAACTAACCTACTTATCCCCGATGAAAACGATAGCGACCAAGAGATCCACAATATGTGTGCATGGATCGTTGCCAATTTAGGTGTCGATATTCCTCTCCATTTTACTGCCTTTCACCCTGACTTTAAGATGCTAAATAAAGATAAGACAGGCATGGCGACATTGCTAAGAGCGCGAGATATAGCTATGAGTTACGGTATGCATTACGTCTATTGTGGTAATGTCAATGACATCGAAACCAATAGTACCTATTGTTTTAAGTGCCATCAGCCATTGATCATACGCGATCGTTTTATGATTACCGCAAACCGCTTAAGCGACAATAACCGTTGCCCATTTTGCGGCACGGCCTGTGCGATTAATGCTTAATATAGGCACAGAGTTAGCTTGCTCAATGGGTTCTTTTATTTTTATAATGTATGGTTTTACGATTGCTCGTAAACCATAGGAAATCCGCAAGTGAAAATGATTAATGGCCTTAAAGATATAATCGATAGTTTTGATACCTTCATATTGGATCAATGGGGAGTATTACATAATGGCGGTGATGCCTTTCCTGAAGCGATCCGTGCGCTACAGTTTTTACAGGAACATAATAAAAAAGTCGTGATCCTCTCTAATAGCGGTAACACTGGCAGATTTTCCTATCAACGTTTACAAGATTCTGGGATTAGCCGCGATTTATACCTCGATGTGTTAACCTCTGGCGATCACATGCGCCATAATTTTAACGCAGGAAAATTTACATCACTTGGCAACAATGCACTATTTTTCTCATGGGATAATGATAATAGTGTGCTTGATGATTGTGGGGTCACCGCATCAACTATTGAAAATGCCTCATTTATTCTTTGTTGCGGTGTTGAACGTGGCGATCTGGCATCCTATATGGATGATTTAACATTGGCTTATCAACGCAATCTTGAATTAGTGGTAAGTAATCCAGACCTTGTTGCGATGACGCCGGATGGCTCCTTAAAAACCTGTCCGGGATCGATTGCCAAAGCCTATCAAGATATGGGAGGCAAGGTACACTGGCATGGTAAACCACAAATCGACTTGTATAAAATGTGTCATGAATTAGTGGGCGGATGGCACAAAGCTATTGCGGTAGGTGACAGCCTTGAGCATGATATTGCTGGTGCAAATGGGGCATCTTTATCTAGCCTGTTTATTACTAGCGGTATTCACAGCAAAGAAATTATTGATGAAAGCAGTGTTACCAAATTAAATACAAGATTTAATGTTAAGCCTAGTCACTACCTTGATTGGTTTAAGGTTTGATTTTACGCCCATACAATAGAAAATCATTGTAATGATTCGCGCTGGTTTATGAACCGCATGGCGGAAGTTTGCTTGCTAACAAGAGACGCAAGGAAACTCCTTCAATTTACCCATTTCACTATTGCCAATGAAGGTAGTGTATTTGCATTAAAAGTGTAGCGGTTGAGCGCTATAATAGTTCTCTACATGGTTATAGTTTTCCAGATAAATATCTACTCTATCTCATGGGTTACAATAATAGATGCTACGTTTATGCAATCGCAGGCTATTACCCGATCTGTTATATTTGCTTTTCTTTTGATCTCAAAAATATGCAACGACAAAATCAAAAGCGTGGTTGTAATTTGCTTTATTAATGATTTTAATTTGTTATTATGACGCCTAATATATTCTCATAACATCAAAAAGGATTTTAAATGAAAAATAGATCAATATTAGCGTCGCTCATACCTCTTTTAGTAATGGGGGGGTGTGGTGGAAGTTCAAATAGTACGCCTGAACCTTCAAGCACAAATGTAGGGCCTTTATTGGAAACCATTTCGGCTAAACAGATTGAATCGGGTGAGACCTTTTCTTATCAGCTTGTTGTCACGGATCCAGATGATACATTCCCAGCTGATTTTACATTTGAAATAATTGAAGGTCCTGATGGGCTCTCTATTAATGAAAATGGCCTGTTAACATTTACTTCATCGGCAAGCGGAACTAAAAATAATTCGATCACTATACAAGTCAAAGATGGTGGTGAAAATAATGCACAGCCAAGTAGAGTGACTTTTTCATTGGATGAGCTATATTATCTGAACATTTCTGGCAAACTCATTAACTATTATAACAATCAAGATATTGCTGATGGAGAAGTGAAGTTGTCAATTAACGGTACTGTTATCGATGAATCTGTCTCTCAATCTAATGGTGAGTATTCATTGCGATATTTAGATACATTAACCGATTTAAGAAATGTTGTCATCTCAGCTGACGCGCCTGCGTATTCAGAAGCATCTATTCGCATTGTTCCTTCTGAAATAGTTCATCCCAACAATTTATACCTTCCTCCAATCCATAGTGTAGCAACATTTAATGCGACAGAAGGTACTGTTGTACAATTTGAAGCGGCTTCTATTTCCGTTAGTGAAAATAGTTTTGTTGATGAAAATGGGAATTTGGCGAGTGGAGTAATTACCTCTGAATTATTTATTATTGATCCAACATTGGATATTGATTTGATGCCAGGCGAGATGGTGACAGCAAGTGCAGATAATCCAACACAGTTAATTCCAATCGAATCATTCGGGGCCATTTCTGCAACGTTTACAAACGAAGATGGAAAAATTTTACAGCTTAAAGAAGGGAAAACCGCTGAAATTCATATTCCCGTTTCAGGGCTTAATCCACCAAACATCATTCCTCTTTACTATTATGATGATGTCAACGGTATTTGGGTTGAAGAGGGGGAAGCGACGCTTGTCAACGATGTGACTGGTAATTATTATCTTGGCAATGTTTCGCATTTCACCACATGGAATGCTGATTGTATTTATGACACTGTGAATATCCTTGGTTGTGTAGAAGATATAGATGGAACGAGAATAGCTAATGCGCGTATTGATACTGAAGGACATGATTATAACGGCCGTTCAAACGCATATTCTAATGTTATAGGGGATTTTATAGTACCTGTTAAATCTAATAGCACCATGTTTGTTTCTGCAAATAATTTACATCAAAGTCGAACTCTAAAGGTTATTACGTCATCATCTGATTTTACATTGAGTGAATGTTTAATTTTAGATAAAGCAACATCTAAAATTGAACTTAAATGGGGTGAAGCACCTGATGATTTAGATTCACATTTATATGGACCTAACGGAGATGGCGGACGTTTTCATATTTCATTCTATAATGAAAGTGAAGTCGTGGGCGGATCAACGATATATCTTGATGTTGATGATACAAATAGTTATGGCCCAGAAGTGATAACTATTCCTGAATATAACGTACCTGGAACTTATCAATATTATGTTCACAACTATTCTGGTTTACCTAATATTAAACCTTTAGAAACTCGTGTAGAACTCATTATAAATGAAGAGCGAACATTATTTACTCCACCTGAAGGTGTCGCGCAGGAATGGTGGCATGTTTTTGATGTGGAAGTTCAAGAAAGTGGTGTTATTACAGTTAATACGATTAATGCATGGTCTACAGAGCCAGGAGATAGTATTTCTGAAGCAATAGCTCCTCGTAGTCTGTTGGTTAAACCAAGTATTGCCGAGTCACAATTAAAAAGTAAATATTATATTAAATAAAAATTGCAGATTACAATCACAAACACTGAACATATAACTGTTCAGTGTTTGTGTTATATCATATTTTACGTTATTAAATTATTGTTTAGTTATCAGTGTTAATAGTCATTGTTAAATAAATTTAATAGTTTAGCTTGTAAAATGTGTTGTTTACCGAGCAGAATTATAGTTATATTTTGTATAGGTGAGGGGGATTTTCGAGTGATGCAAGTAAAAGGAGAGGCCAATTCCGAATGTAGTTAGCCTCTTGTTTAGATTGAGTTTTTACTGTACCGACATGTTTTTTGATTGAGTTATAGAGCCTTTTTGTTTCTAGAAAAAGCGAAACCTAGCAAACCAATGCCTAATAACATTAATGGAGCAGGGCTTGGTACTGGATTGCTAACTGTTAACTGACTACCGTTATTTTCATAAGTAAAGCTAGATAAATATAAATCAGTACCATTATAATCTAAGGTGATATATCCAAAAAAATCTCCTAAACTGAAATCTTGAACAGCAATATAATTTGAACCGATAACTTGCCCACCTAAATCCATGTAGCTATTACCTCCAGTCCAAGCTAAGCTATCATCAATAACATCACCTAATGATAACCAATTTAGTGATACTTGAGTTGTATAATCACTTGCGCTTGTCCAAGTGTTATCGGCTGAACAACAATCTTCAGCTAAACCAAGATCATTGATACTGTCGCCATCTAAATCAACATGTAAAGTACCAGAGGTAGGTAATAATAGATTTATCTCATTAGTAATGAGAGAGGCATTTACACCCATTGATAGTAATGAGCATGTAAGTCCTAGGACAGAGCAAATCGTTTTTTTCATTTTATTCTCCATTGAAATAACATTCCGTTTTTTACTTAACATGCCGTTTAGCAATATTCATGCCGTGAATATATCTCTTTGTTTTTAGGCTCTTTTTTATTATCTGGTTTGATGCGTTGTAAAGTAAGTCGACATGTTTTTTTTGAAGTCGCTGAAGTCATTTTTTATGAAGTGTAAAATAGGGCGGCGGAAGCAGTATCCGAGTTACAATAACCCCATTTATTATTTTGGTTGCATATCACAATATTATTACCGTAATAGTTGACTAAAACATTATAAGTCACACTATTTAGACTCTTGTTTGCTTAAAAACTAAAGAGTAGTAGTGTTAATTTAATAACCATTAAAATAGGTGTATCGATGAAGCATAAATTTAATTGCTTAAGTTATTATTTGTGCCTGTTTTGGGTGGCTTGCGTTGCAAACTATTCCCATGCGTTAAATATTGATGATATTGATTTTATAACTGAAAATTATCCTCCTTATAATTATCTAGAAAATGGTCAATTGCAGGGAATTTCAATTGATTTGCTGCTATTAATGTTAAATAAACTTGAGTCTAAAAAATCATTAGTTGACATTCATATTCAACCTTGGGCTAGGGGGTATAGTACGCTGATAACGACTGCCAATACATGTCTTTTTTCGGTAGTAAGAACTAAAGCTAGAGATCCTTTATTTCACTGGATTGGACCAATATCGGCGACATCTATTGCTATGATTGCAAGAAAAGATAAGCATATAAAAATCAATTCAAAGGAAGACTTTCTAAAGTATAAAATTGGCGTTGTCAGAGCTGATGTAGGTGAGCAACTTCTACTAGAGATGGGCGTTGATAGCAGCCACCTTGACCATATAGGTGGTATGAATGTCATCATTCAATCAATAAAAAAATTAGATAAAAATCGATTAGATGTTTTTGCTTATGACAATCAGCCTGTATTTAGAACGATAAAAAAACATGGTCTTAACGTCAATGACTATGAAGTCGTTTACGTTTTGCAAAAAGGCGATCTTTACTACGCTTGTAATAGAAAGGTGCCTGAGGTTCAGATAAAAAAATTACAAAATGTTTTAGATCAATTAAAAGCAGAAGGAACCTATCAGCAGGTAGTTGATCGCTATCAAAACAAATTTAAATAATAAGTATATGAATGTATTACTTCATTTTATCTGTGTTGTCATTATTTCTTGGTTCACAATTAGCATTTACTTTGTATGATTCTAAACTAAGTAAAGGATGACAATTAATATTTAAGGAATGAAAAAGATGAAAGTTTCAATGAAAGTTGTTTTAGGATCATCGCTAGTCTTGTTGCTTGCAATCAGTTCATTATCTTGGTTACAGTATCGAGAAGTTACAAAAACGTTAAAAGACCATGCAAGTAGTGCCATTGAAGAGTCGAGTAATGCGTTAGCCCAGCAAATAACTAATTGGTTAAATGGTAAATTAGAAGCTATCGACCTCGCGGCCGAGGTTATAGATAGTAATTTCAGCGCACAACAAATACAAAATACGTTTAACGTCGCAACACTTAAAAATAATTTTCTACTGATATTTGGCGGCTTGGATACAGATGGTAAAGCAATCAGTAATGACTCCTCTTGGCAGCCAGAAAACTGGGATGCAAGAGTGCGCCCTTGGTACAAAGTGGCTAGAAGCAGTAATCATGCAATGATCACTGAGCCATATGAAGATGCCACGACAAAAGAGATCTTAATTTCAGTAGTCGCAAATCTTACGGATAAAGGCGAACTGAAAGGTGCTTTTGGTGGCGATCTGAGTTTAAAAAATGTTTCTGATGCGCTGAATACCGTTAGTTTTAACAATGCAGGGTACGCATTTTTAATGTCTAAAAGTGGTAATATTATTAGCCATCCTAATGGTGAAAAAAATGGCACAAATTATTCCAAGTTATTTGCCGGGAATGCCATTGCCTTAGACAAAAAAATTCAAGAAATAACAGTCAATGGACGATCATTGTGGGTCAGTTTTACACCACTTCAAGGCCTTGGTAACATGGATTGGTATATCGGTGTTGTGGTTGATGCTGATATTGTCATGACTGATGCCACAACAATGGGATGGCGTGCCATTGTAGCGGCTTTAATCAGCGTGATTATCGGTGTAATTGTACTCGGCAGTTTAATGCAGTCGATTCTAAAACCCGTTGGCCTATTAACGAGTTCTTTATTAGAAATTAATAGTGGTAATGGTGATTTAACTAAAAGGTTGCCTGTGCTTACTAAGGATGAATTTGGTCAGTTAGCTGCACAATTTAATAAATTCGTTGAAAATCTGCAGTCTATTATTATCAACGTCAAGACGCTTGCATCAGATGCAGGGCAAACCACGCATAACATTAGTGATGAGTCAGACAAAGCTGCGCAGGAGCTACAAGTACAATTAAGTGAATTGGATCAACTTGCCACCGCAATGAATGAAATGGCATCCAGTGCTGTTGAAGTAGCTAAAAATGCACAGGTTGCTGCACATGCGGCTGGAACTGCAGATAAAGAGACGGCTAATGGTGTCGCCGTTGTATCACATGCAACCGGAGCAATCACTCAATTAGCACAGCATATGGAAATAGCGGTAGAGTCTGTTGTTGATCTGGCTAAGTTAAGTAACAATATTGAATCCATTTTATCGGTGATAACCAGTATTGCAGATCAAACAAACCTGCTAGCGCTAAATGCCGCAATCGAAGCGGCAAGGGCTGGCGAATCTGGTCGAGGTTTTGCCGTCGTTGCGGATGAAGTTCGTTCATTAGCTTCACGAACGCAACAATCAACCAGTGAAATTCGTTCTATGATAGAGCAACTGCAGTCTGGCGTACGCCTCGCGGAAGATAAAATAAAAGATAGTCGAGAAGCTGCAATTACAACAGCAGAAGAAGCCAGTAAAGCGAATGACACATTAGAAATAATCCGAATTGCGATTATGGAGATCAGTGATATGAATATTCAGATTGCATCTGCAGCAGAGGAGCAGTCTGCGACTACCGAGGAAATTAATCGTAATACCACCAATATCAGGGATATCAGTCAAGATGTTGCCGTTGTAGCGGGTAACCAAGTTAAACATGCAGAGTTAATGAGGCAACAAATGGACCAACAGGATCAACAATTAAATAAATTCAAGGTTTAAAATAATACCAATCGGATTTAAGTATGTGGTGTAAATTTTGCGCAGGAAAAATGGTTTAATTTGAGGCCTAAGTTTTGTTAATGGTTGTTCCCTTTACGAAACTTACAACAAGAAAATAAGTTATTTTAACCAGCAAAATAGATCAGCTATTTACTCCGATTGGTATAAGTACAAGCTTCAATAAAATAGAGGTAAGGGAAAGAGTAATGGTAAACGTCTTTCACTTACCTTTTTTAATGTCCTATTAGCTAAGCGAAGAAGGCACTATGTCCATCTACTTATTATTGGGCTGAAGCTATGACTCCTTATTTATTTTTGCCTATTAAATTGCCTAAATTTAGTTTTTTAGTAACACCATATTTAGCAAGTATATTCTTGAACTCACCTGATTTTTGTAGTTGAGATATTTTATTAGATAGTATTTTTGCATATTTTACTGCGTTTGGAGAGTGAGGGTTAAATGCAGTGTAGTCTTCAAAGACTCGTGTCGAAAAACCAGCGACAATAAAGTTGTGAGTATAACCATATTTTGCAATGTTATACAACGCAATCAAATCACCTTCTAGGTATGTGTCTACACGTTCAAGCTGTAATAATTCAAAGCCTCTTTGAGCCGTTTTTGAACCATTTAAGGAAACTAAATTAGTCGGCTTGCTAGCGACAAAGTGATTTATATCATTATCACCATAGTCAAACCCTTTGGTTATGGTCATCGTTGCATTGACCGATAATAGAGATTGGTAACCTGTGTATCGCCAATGGTTAGTTGGTTTCACCATAAACATCATGCGTTGAGTTATGGTGTTATTTTGAGGATAAATTAAAGTTGGTGCATAGTTTTTTCCGACAACGACCACACCGTCATATTTTCCATCAGTTACAGCCTTTACCGCTCGTGCGTAAGGCATTATTTCAAGTTCAATTTTATAACCGGCTTCTTCAAAAGCCGCACGTACAACATCAGTCATGATGCCTTCTTTGCCGTCATCTTTAGTTGGATCACAAGTTAAGGGACAGTAATCGATGGTAGTAAAGCGAATAGTCTCAGCGGCTAATATCGTGGCGCTAAACAAAATTAAAGATAACAGCAAGGTTATAATAGAAAAAATTTTCACACTCACTCCTTAAACTCATAAATTACAGTTTGTACTTTCTATAAGAAGAAAATTCATAGTAAATTAAAGTCGCTAAATTGCTATGGTTATGAAAGCGATTTGTCGTGTTGTTCAACTTTATACGCGTTTAGTTATCATCAAAAGATGCGAATAAATGGGCTAAGTGCATCGGGCGTTGTTTTCAATCACTGGTGAAATAAAAGGTCGTCGATACTTAAGTCAAAACAAGCCTGAGCACGTACCTATTAGTCATTGTGGACTTTCTTAGGTGAAATGGTTTCATTAGCATCAGATATTACCTCACCATTATCAATCTCAGGTACATTTTTTTTATCTTGATCCTCGTTTGTTACAGGTGCAATTTCACTATCATTGGTTAGCGTTTCATTATCAATGTTAGCTGATTCATACTCCACATTTATTTCATCATCATTGTTGGTTGCGGTTTCAGAAGGGCCGTTATTTTTCTCTTTGTTATCAGTAGGAATAATGTCTTCGCTGTTAAGTGGATCTACATCCATCGCTGTTTTTAATAGTGGAAAGGGGCATTTTTCGTTTTCACTGAGCAGAGATTGTGACTGTCCTGCCATGTGGGTGTATAAAGCCTGATAACTGTTGGCAACTTGTTTCATTAAATCGGCGCTGGAGTTAAAATGGTCGTTAACTTGAGATTTATAACGTTGTAACTCAGCTTCACTTTGCGCTAATGCTTGCTGTTGCACATCAGCTTTTTTTCTAGCGAAAGCTAAGTGATATATAAAAATTCCAATAATCACGCCTACCAGAAAAATAACCAAATAAATTAGCGTTGCATTAATGTCAGTCATATCGATTTCCTTAAAATAATACTGGATAACTCCAGTAAGCGTAAGTGAATTTTATTATTATGCCAGCTATCAAGCCTGCATTTTATTGCATATGTTGTTTTTGGCGCTGTAATAATTTATTTGAGTTGGTCGATTTTTTTTGTGAACCCGCATAGAGATCGAGTGTATTAATATGCCCTTTTAATTTCGATGCCGCGTAATCTAAGGTGATTTTTGCCACGACCAATTCATGTTTTTCAGGAAATAATGCTTCAACTGCTTGTGAGACTAGCTCATACAATCTTTTTAGATTGATCTGATGAGTCTGAGCGGTAGTATTAAATATCCAATTTGACAGTGCCATGAAATCATCAAAGGCATTAGCAGATAAAATATGTGGTAATGAGTGTTTAAAACGCCCTGAGTTGGCAATCATATCCCAATATCTTGCAAAACGATTAACCAGTTGCATGGTTGTAAAATCAATACGGTCTGTGCTTAATATGTTAAAAGGTGGTAAGGGGCTAAAACGAAGATCAAAGGTGTTAGTGTGACGAATAATAGGGCTCCCCTTGAGTCGTTTTAAAATGCCCATTTGGATTTCGTGAGGTTGGCACTGATAGAGTTCATCGAAGCTATCTCTAAATGTTGCAAATGTTTCGCCCGGTAAACCAAAGATAAGATCTGCATGAATATGTGCTGTGGTCTGCTCCTTTAGCCAAAGTAAGTTTTGTTTTGATTTCGGATTGTTTTGTTTACGACTGATATTCGCCTGAACTTGTTGATTAAAGGTTTGGATCCCTACTTCAAATTGCAAACTTCCTTCGGGAAATTTCGTTAACAACTCTTTTAGTTTTCGCGGTAAGTGATCGGGTACAACTTCAAAATGAAGGTAAAGGTCATCGGTCATTTTGTCTAAGAAAAATTGTAATATTTTTATAGAAGTATCAATGTCTAAATTGAAGGTTCTATCAATAAACTTAAAATTACGTGCACCGCGTTGATAGAGTATTTCCATTTGTTCAAGAAATGCTGATAGCTCATAGGGATTAGATTTTGTGTCCAGAGAAGATAAACAAAATTCACATTTAAATGGGCAACCACGGGACGCTTCCACATAAAGTATGCGATTTTTTAGGTCATCATCACTGTAATATTGATAAGGTAAAGCAATATTTTTCAATGCAACGGGTTTCGAATTAAGGATTTTACGATCAGGCGGGTTGTGATTAAGAATATCCTTACACAATTCATAAAAACTGATATCTGCTGCGCCCGTGAGAACATAATCACAATGTGCAACAATGGCCTGCTGCTCAGTCTCATAACTTACCTCTGGCCCCCCTAGTATCACTTTTATTTCTGGGGCTATTACTTTTAATAGATTCACGACATTGGTTGTTTCTACGATATTCCAAACATAAACACCAAAGCCAACAATCGTTGCCTTAGACTGTAAAATTTTCTCAACAATATCAATGGGGCGCGTTTGAATGACAAATTCTTGTATCTCTGTGCATTGTTGTAAATCTTGTAAATTGGCATATAGATAGCGTAAGCCTAAACTCGCATGTATAAATTTAGCATTAAGCGTTGCAAGGACTATCTTGGTGGGAGACGCTGTCATGAATTTTGTATCGACATTGACATTGCTCTGCATAATGGTTGACTCGTTTTTAATTGATTGCATCGTAATTAAGGGTCTTAAAGTGGTCGTGATTAATGAGTTTAATAGTACAGTATTTGCCTATTATATTCAGTATCTAGTTTTCACCTGCTATAGCATGTTCACCAGATGCTTTTTTATTGTGCTAAACAGTCGTAATCTCGTGCTATGTTTGTCATATATGCAATAAATTTATAATCTAATGAGGAATATTGAACATGTTGACACGATCCGATGATTTAGAAATATTACTTGCAGTTGTTGATTGTGGGGGATTTTCTGCTGCCGCACAAACATTAGACATGCAAGTGGCTCGTGTTTCTCGTGCGGTCACTAAGGTTGAAAAGCAGCTTGCCGTATCATTGCTTAATAGAACAACACGGCGTGTTGAACTTACCGAAGAGGGGCGTCAGTTTATACAAGGAATTCGTGCTGCGTTATTACAAATTCAACTGGCAGAAGAAGAGGTCATTTCGGGTGGTGATTCACCTCATGGTCGATTACGCGTTGATGCCGCAAGCCCGTTTATTTTTCATCAGCTCATTCCACTTGTTAGTGCATTTAATGAGGCGTATCCGAATATCGAACTAGCACTAAGCTCTAATGAGGGTTATGTTGACCTATTAGAAAAAAAAATTGATTTGGCCATTCGAATTGGGCAGTTAAGTGATTCGACACTTCATGCAAGGTTATTAGGTAAGAGTTCATTATATATAGTTGCTTCGCCCGATTATTTATCACGCCGTGGTGTTCCTATAAAAGTGAGTGACTTAAATTGCCATGCAACAATTGCATTTACAGCACCAAAGTCTTTAAATAACTGGCCATTAAAAGGCTTCGAATCGCTAAAACCGACGTTTTCATCGAGTAATGGTGAAACGATGAGGCAATTAGCAATTGCAGGTAATGGCATTGCATGTTTGTCTGGTTTTATGGTTAAAAAAGATATTGAAGCAGGGCGCTTAATCGCGATACTTGAAAATGAAAAAATAACAAACACAGGAAGAGAGCAGATAAATGCGGTCTATTATCACTCCTCTTCGGTAGCAAAGCGAATTTCTGCTTTTATCGATTTTATTAAACCAAAATTAACATTGTGATTAGTGAGTCATTGATCCTCTATTGTTGCAGTTTGCACAAAAACTATTTGTGATTATCGCTATCAATGTTCTGCTATTGATCGGGTAATATGTCTTTCAACATTTTTGGGGGATATATTATGACAACTTCACTTTTTAGCTCTATTTCATTGGGTAAACTTACTCTTAATAATCGTATTGTTATGCCACCAATGACCCGTTCACGGGCCAGCCAAACAGGAGATATCGCCAATGAGATGATGGCGACCTATTATGCTCAACGAGCTAGCGCTGGGTTAATTGTTTCTGAAGGAACGCAAATATCTGCCATCGGTAAAGGTTACGCTTGGACGCCTGGTATTTACACCCCAGATCAGATAGCAGGATGGAAAAAAGTTACCGCTGCAGTGCATGCTAAAGGTGGGACTATCTTTGCACAGTTGTGGCATGTAGGTCGTGTAACACACCCTGATAATATTGGCGGAGCACAACCTATTTCCTCATCCGCTATTGCCGCTGAAAATGTAAAGGTATTTGTTGATAACGGCACAGATCAACCCGGATTTGTTGCAGTGACAACGCCACGCGCTATGACACAAGCGGATATAGATGAAGTTACCGGGCAATATCGACAAGCAGCCCTAAATGCAATCGAGGCTGGCTTTGATGGCATTGAGTTACATGCTGCCAATGGTTACTTAATCAATCAATTTATTGATTCACAGGCAAATCATCGCGTTGATCAATATGGTGGTTGCTTAGAGAATCGTTTGCGTTTTCTTGATCAAGTTGTTACAGCCTTAGTCGATGCCATTGGTGCAGATCGCGTTGGCGTTCGGCTTGCCCCGCTTACCACATTAAATGGCACACTTGATGATAATCCCGTTGTCACCTATACAGCGGCAGCAGCGTTACTTAACACGCATAATATTGCCTACTTACATATTGCGGAAGTGGATTGGGACGATGCACCAGATACCCCAATCTCATTTAAACAAGGACTTCGTAAAGCCTATCAAGGCGTATTGATTTATGCGGGGCGATATAATGGAGAAAAAGCAGAGCAAGCTATTGCCTCTGGACTTGCCGATATGATTGGCTTTGGTCGTCCATTTGTGGCAAACCCAGATCTCCCCAATCGAATTAAACAGGGGTACCCACTAGCAGAGCATGACGCAGAGACATTGTTTGGTGGCAATGAACACGGTCTAACCGATTATCCTGAATATTAATTTGAGGAATAAACAGTTATTTAAACCATTTACAAATAATGCAACCTTCAGCACCAAAAATCGTATTGTGATGGCACCGATGACGCGATCACGTACGACTCAGCCTGGTGATATTCCAAATGAAATGATGGCAACCTATTACAAACAGCGCGCTAATGCAGGTTTAATAGTAACCGAAGGTGCGCCCATCTCTGCCGTTGGGCGTGGTTACTCAATGACACCGGGTATTTACACTCAAGCACAAATTGACGGGTGGAAAAAAGTTACTGATGCTGTGCATGAGCAGGGTGGTAAAGTATTTATCCAGCTTTGGCATGTTGGACGACGCAGCCATTCAACTATTTCAGGTCTTCAACCATTGGCCCCTTCTGCAGTTAAAGTACCAGACCAAGTATTTGGGCCTTTGCCGGATGGTGGTTTTGGGATGATAGAGACAGAGTGTCCAAAAGCGATGAGCATAGCTGATATTAATAATACCATTGCAGATTTTGTACAAGCGAGTAAAAATGCGATGTTAGCTGGTTTTGATGGTGTTGAAATACATGCGGCTCACGGTTATTTATTTGATACATTTATGCGATTAGAAAGCAATCACAGAACAGATCAATATGGTGGTAGCCAAGAGAATCGTATACGCTTTATGCTCGATACACTACAAGCGGTCGTGAATGAAATTGGTGGAGATAAAGTCGCTATACGTGTTTCTCCACACGTTACTGAAGGTTTCGCTAATGAAGATCCTGAAATTATTGAGGTGGTATTAAAAGTCCTTAAACAAATGGCACCTCTAAATTTAGCCTATGTGCATTTTTCAGAGAACATTTCCCGTTATACGGAAGTACCAGCGCAGTTCCGTTATGATGTACGTCATGTTTATCCGAATCCAATCATGGTTGCAGGTAAACTCAGTAAACAACGTGCACAAGTAATCTTGGATAACAATTTGGCAGATCTCGTTGCCTTTGGAACCCCATACGTCACTAATCCTGACTTAGTCGACCGTTTTGTACATAATTGGCCCTTAAATGAATTTGATGCAGATGCGCGCTTAACCCTATATGGTGGTGGCGAAGAAGGCTATATCGATTACCCAACATACAAGTAATCAATTGTTTGATATTATTATGACGATGCAAACACAGGAGTTAATCGCATTAAGAATATTCAAACGCAAAACCAATTTGCTGCATTATGGACATAAACGACTAAAGTATTTGGCTATCCTTGCTCTTTAAGCTTGCAGGTTAGCCGCTTACAATACCGCTATTACTTATATGTTTCAGGAGACGTTAAATGCCGCATCAAATAATCACTGACTTAAATAGCCGTTATACTGCAAAAAAATATGATCCATCTAAACGCATTTCAGATGAGAATATGGATGTGATAAAAGAGGCGCTTTGCTTATCAGCTTCTTCAATTAATTCACAACCATGGAAATTTATTATTATTGAAAGTGAACAAGCTAAACAACGTTTTCATGATACTTTTGCAAATATGCACCAATTTAATCAACCTCATGCCAAAGCGGCATCGCATATTATATTATTCGCCCATAATCCGCATTATAGCTTAGATGATTATAAAAAAGTCGTCGATGCGGAAGTCTCATCAGGTCATCTACCAGCGTCTATGTATGACACCATGCTCAATGGCGCATTTTCATTTGTCCAAACCAATACCGATGCAACAGGATTTAATGGCCATTGGACAAAAGCACAGACATATTTAGCACTGGGCAACACATTACATGTGCTTGCACGTTTGGGCATTGCTTCAACGCCAATGGAAGGAGTTGATTCTCAATTAATTGGCAAAATCTTCAAGGAAGAGCTTGCGGGCTTTCAGTGTGATGTCGCTTTGGCGATGGGGTATAGCTTACAGGAGGAAGATTACAATTATGGCCTTCCTAAAGCTCGGTTAGCGATGCAAGATGTGTTAATGGTACTTTAAGTTTATTGTCATTTATAAATAGACTTCCCAACGCGCAGGCATACCAATGTATGCTTGCACAGCTTTGATGAATTCCTGCGTTATCATGGTACGTTTTACATGTGGATAGATCGCATAAATAGCAGTATCCATCGTCGAAATATCATGATCAGGCAGTAATTGTGTCAGACCCAATTCACAAAGTGGTTTGGTTAAATTCGATAAATCGACTAAGGCATAGCCAAGGCCATCTTGGACCGCTTTGATTAATGTTCTAACATCACTTACTTTGTAGCTCCCTGTCATTTTATAAGTGATAGAGTGACTATCTATTGCAGGATTACAGATTTTCAGTTGATCCAGCGTTACGTCGCCATTGCTATAAATGACAGCAGGCAGACTAATAAGATCTGGTACTGTTGTCGGTGAACCTAAATCTGCAACAAATGAATTTGCTGCTAATAAAACAAAGTGTGTATCGGCTATTTTTTTAGCGTACAGGCTAGAATCAGCGAGTTTTCCTAAGCGAAATGCCAAATCAAATTTACCCGATATGATGTCAAATTTTCTGTCATTAAGCGCATGCACTATTTCGACTTGAGGATATTTTTTCATGAATTGAGAGATGACTGGCTGGAGGTATTGGTCACCAAAGTAAATCGGTGAGGTTATGCGTAAAATACCTTTTGGCTCTGACTGGTAAGCGCGTGCAATAGATTGAATATTGTGAAGTGAATTTTTAATGGTTTGTGCTTCTTGTAAAATTTCTTCGCCGGCACAGGTCAGAGAAAAAGAACGCGTTGAACGGTTAAGCAATTGTACTCCAAGCTCACTTTCTAATTTCTTAATCTGTTTGGAAAGCGCAGAATTGTCTAAATTATTTAACGTGGCAGCTTTAGTGAATGAGCCCTGTTGCACAACATCCCAAAAGAGCATTAATTGGTTAGTGGTAGACATTAAAGCTCCTTAGCAACATAAGTGTTGGCTGTAAAATACAATAATAAAGAGTATAGATTACGATATTAAATATCAATGATGACGCGTTTAACTAACTGCAAAGCTGTATCGATGCCTGTCATATCACTATAAAGCATACCATTTGCTCCAGAGAAATGACCATGGCCAATGACATCCATAATATACGTTTTTTGAGCGATATCTAAATCGATGTAGGCAGCATAAATCAACGACGGTTGACCAGAAGCACCTAACCCACTGTAAACGGGATCTTCTGGATATTTGTCTTTACTGTAATGCGAATTGAAATCATATGATCGATTAATTTCCATCATCACCTTAAATCGGCGTAACGTACTGTTTACTTTACTACTGAGTTGATAATCTCCGAGCGGTGTTGCACCAGTCATTCCATCTAAATCACTATTATCAACATCCGGTACCATTTGTGTATTATTATATTTAACACCTCGCTGATGAGCCCAATAGGGGAGTGCTTCAGGGCGACTAACTAAGCTAAATAGCTCGTCAGTTGGCACAAAATGACTATTACTCATTTTTTGACTTACATATAAAGTATCAATGTAATTGCCTGCTAAATCTTCTACCCAAAATGCCACCTGAGGTACTGTGGTATAGGTTAACCCTAAAAAGAGTAATTGTGGCTCTGATTCGTAATATGCACCTTTGCGTATTTCAATTGTAATAGGAATGCCTGTATCGCCAATATGTGTCGTTAATTTTTGGTAACTTCCTTCACTAATCGTCATGCTTTTATGTAGATCTTGTCCAAATGTTATTACGCTGCTAAAAGGGGGAATGGAGAAGATCACTCCCAATGTAATACTCAACATGATCACGATGCTTATAGTGAAGCAACGCTTTCCTTTAGACTGTGCTACATAGGAAAAAATGCTTTTAAGATTATTGCGTAAGTGGAATATCATCAGGGCTATAAAAACAATACCTAACCAAGTATGTATGCCAGCAATTGTCGCGTTGTATCCCATGATATAGGAAATAATGCCTGTAACACTAAGCCCCATCAAAGCACCGATAAGATTAATACTTACCCAGTGTCGGCTATTTTTACTAACCTTTTTGGAATCAAGTTGGTTTGTATTTAATAAGTCCTTATCCATAATAATATCCCTGGTTATGTTTATTTTTCAAACTCAAGACGAAAGTGATGAATTAAACTAAAAAGTTGCTGCATATCAGCTTGATTAAATTTAGATGCAAACCTATTAAGATCGAAATAAATTAAGCCAGTCGCATGTTCATGCGCTAATCGACCTTGCTCTGTAATAATTATCTTTTTTTGTCTAGCATCATGGTCACGAACCTGTAGAGAGACATAACCTTTATGGATAAGTTGTTTAACTATTTGACTCATAGCCGACAAACTCACATGAAAGAGTGCTGCTAGCTCACTCGATGATTCATTGGTATTAGTGCTATAGATAAGGTGATTAAGTAATTTGAATTGAGATGGAGGCAAATTAACCGGTAACTTTTGTTTCAAGTGCGTATCCATTTTTTCATGGATAATCGCTATTTCACGTAATACCGCAGTGGTAAGTTGGTTTTTATTCATTTGTTAAGCTTCTTAATGATTAAGTTGCTTAACAATATTCCTAAATTAAATTTAATGCAAGCTAAAAAATACATTATGTACCACAAATGAAACATCCTGTGATTTTTATTCTATTTCGAGTTTTTTACGTGGTAATTACCTAAAATTTAACCGTTGTATTTGTGTGGTTAAATGACTTTGTTTACTATAACAAATAAAATTCTATGGTGATGCTGTTTATTTATAACGGATTTTTATCCGTTACACCATGGATGGTTTTTAAAAATACAGAAAGAATGGACCTCTTCGATAATGAAAAAAAAGCATTTATTACTTTTAGCTGGCTTAACATTAGCTGGTTGTTCGACTGCGACAATGGATATTGGTAGAAAATCCGTTGAAGGTCATCATCGTATTGCTATTGAAAAGTTTTCACATGAAATAGGTGAATTTGAACGTTGGGCAGATGTGGAACCTAAGGAGTGGGAGTTTCATTGGGATTTTTTGTTCCCACTGTGTCAATCCTATCAGACGGTAAGTGATTTTTCTAAAGCTCAACAATGTGTGCAGCTATGGAAAAATGAAATGTTAAAAACGGTTGCAAACCGAGAGATCCAATCATATACAAACGAAGGGTTTTGCATAAATATAATCGTTTTAACACAGCCATTTTTCTCGAATTAGGCAACTATAAAGAAGCATATAACAGCTACAAACTTGCCCGAGAGTATAGTGCCTTTGCCGATGATGATGAATGTGCAGTAGAAATAATGTTTGGTATCGAAAGTTTAATCTCTGGATCTGAAATAGAAAATATAGCCCGTATGCATGCCAATGGTGCGGTTGCAGCAGCGCAACTAGGTTTTCGTGATGAAGCATTAGCAATTGCTGATGAAATTGATTGCCTCACCTTTTCTTCTATGCTTCTTGAGGAAATGCCAAAGGATGTCAAAATAAAACACGCTAGTAAGGCGCGTATCTATCTTGCTTTAGGTGATTATAATAAAGCGCAACAAGCGTTATTTTTTTCTGCAACCTTTAAAGATAGCCTAGTGCGTACACTCGATGCGATTACAACATTAGGCATAAATGAATTACTGGGCGAGGGCGCGGAAACCACAAATCCATTCCATTTCGACGAAACCTATATGCTAGGTAAAATAGCACAAGGCAAGGGTAAACTTGAAGAGGCTGAAAATATTTATCTTAGCCTCTTATACAGCCATGAAAAGTCTGACACGCCGATAGTACAACTTTATAATAATTTAACGTTTGATGCAGAAAATAAAGCTAATCACTCGACACAGTTACTTAATCGTCAAGGAGTATATTATCAATTACTTTACGATCTTGGCGTGATAGCAGAACAATTTGACCGCCCCGATCAGGCATTTATCTATTATCAACAATCTATTGATGTGATTGAACAGCAGCGAGCCTCGATTAATACCGAAGCTTCTAAAATTGGTTATGTTGGCAATAAAGAAACCGTTTATCAAAGTATGGTAACGCTGCTGATTAAACAGGGCAAACTAGACCAAGCGTTTTCCTATGTGGAACGCAGTAAAGCCCGTGCACTCATTGATACATTGGCAAGTAAACAGGATTTTGCACCCAAAAATCTCGATCACCAGCCTACTGAGTTATTGGCGCAAATCAGTAAGATTGATTCAGCGCTAACAACAGCTGATTATAGTGAGACAAGCGGCCGAAGTCGCAGTGCAGATCGTGGATTATTACGTAAAAAACAACAACAGCTTGTAAGTTCAGAGCCAGAGTTAGCCTCTTTAGTGACGGTTGCGACACCTGAGGTTGCTGATTTACAAAAGCGTTTGCGAAGCGACGAAACATTGCTTGAATTTTACGGAACTAACACACAGCTGTTTGCTTTTTTACTTACTCGTAATGCAATCAAGGTGGCTACGCTTAACGGGACTAGTTTAACTGAGATAGTCAGCGATTTTCGTAGTGACTTACAGCAAAACGGCAACACGGCTTACCAACATAATGCTAATTTACTTTATCAACGACTTTTTTTACCCTTATTAAGTGATATTAATACGTCAAAATTGATCATTATTCCCCATGGGCCGCTCCATTATTTACCATTCAATGCACTCTACAATGGCCGTGATTTTATGATTGATAAATATGATATCAGTATTTTACCGAGTGCTTCAGTGTTAGCCTTTTTGAATAAACGCATTACTGCACCACAACCATTATTAGTACTTGGTAACCCTGAGCTAGATGATGTTAAGTTGGCGTTGCCCGGTGCGGAGCAAGAAGCGAAAGCTATTGCCGCGCAGCAGCCGGGGGCAAGTCTGTTACTGAACGACGCGGCAACTGAAACTCAAGTTAAACAAAACGCTGCCCAGTATAAAGTGATCCATTTTGCTTCACATGGCATATTTGAACCCGATGCACCGCTTACTTCCGGTTTATTATTGGCGAAGGATAGAGAAAATGATGGCATATTAACGGTACGGGAGCTCTATGAATTGAGCCTTAATGCGGAACTAGTCACATTATCTGCTTGTGAAACCGGATTAGGCAGGGTAGATAATGGGGATGATGTGGTCGGTTTTACACGTGGTTTTCTCTATGCAGGAAGCAACAGTATCATTTCGAGTTTATGGAAAGTAGATGATCAGGCAACCAGCCAATTAATGCAGAGCTTTTATGCGAATATGGGTAATGGGGGCGATAAACGCTTAGCACTCAAAAAGGCACAACTTGAAGTCAAAGCCAACTATAATCAGCATCCCTATTACTGGGCAGCATTTCAGCTGACAGGGCGTTAGCAAACAGGTTAAACTGTATAGAAATATAACGTTTGCAATAATATTGTAAACGTTATTGAACCACATAACCGTATTGTGAGGTATCTAGTATACCTTTAGACTTGCCTGTTCTACTTATTTTAATCTCTTTTAAAATAATCGAGTTCAATAATACCACCTCTATTAAGGAGGCCAAGACCACAGTATCACTACAAATTGAGTTTTCGAAAATCCATTCAATAAGGCAGTAGGTGCATATTTAATGGTTTGTATTTATTTTAACTTTGAACAAGGATGACCCTACTTTCATTACAATCTTGGCAAATTAGGCTGTATAGCGTTTTTTTCTTGCTTACTTTTGTGTTTTTACCTGAGCAAGCTGGGCAGTGGGTTTTCATTGCTGTATTTGTTTCACATGCACAACATTTAACGTAATAGCCAAATTTCCCCCAAGCTGGTTGTAGGTTATCTATTGCATGACATTTCTTACAACTTAATGGCGCTATCGCTGAATCAGGTGAAACTTTTGCGATGTTCGGTACCGTTGTTGGAGTATGTACTGTGTTTGTAGTTTGACTTTCTGGTTGTGGTTCTACAACCCGTTTTATTGGATGGGCAGATTGATGTTGAGCTAATAGAAAGTCACATATTTTTTGCATTTCTTCAGGGGTAAACCATGGTTGACTAGAAAATTTATAAAGACTGTTTTTAATAGTACCTGGTATGATTTTATTTAGTTTATCTAAAATGAACTCTGATTTAACCAGTTTTTTTGATACTTGTTTAGGCATGTTTTCACGCTGAACAATTGCATTACTCGAAATTGCACAAAAATGGTCCCAAAGACGCCCTCCAAAACCAGTTTGAAGCTTGCCAAACAGGATTTTATCTAACATGGATTCTCGTTTTTCATAGAGTAATTCACGTAGTAATCGCTCTTGTAATTGAACTTGTTTAATAGGTGAAGGCATTCCTGACCATTTACCATTATAGCTTCGTGACCATTCTTCATCGCTATTAACGGATACTTGACCGGTAATACTTTTTGATTCTATGAGGATAAAACCATAAACGTATAAAACTAGATGGTCTATTTGCGCAACTTCATCATTATATTTAATGCGCAAATCGTTAAATACAAATACATTTTCAGTATTTTTAAAAGCACGGCGCAGGAAGAATGCTACATCTTGCTCTTGTTTGTCACCAGCAATCTTTCTTCTATCTGTACTGGTAAGAGGATCTTTATTTTTAATAATCAAATTAGCTACCTAATAGGATGTCATTACAATTACTTCATATTTTATTACTTATAGAAAGATGTCAATTAAGAGCTTAAAATGGTATAAGAAAGCGGGATGTAAACACGATATTTACCTAGTCATCATACATATTCATTTAAATTCCCCCTTAAAAGTCGGTTGTTCATTTCTTTCATTAATATAAGTGTGTAGTGGCGTAGTCAATTTAGCTACTATTTGTGTTGCTGTAAGAGGAGTAGTTTTCTTAGCCATGGTAACATCGTCTCTTGTGGTTGTTCAGTGTTACCTTAGAGCGTGGATTTTACAAAACGTCAATAGATGCGAATAGACTGAGATATCTCTTAAGATGTTGTTTTTACATGTTTCAAAAGGATAGAAAAGATGATGATAGAAGTTCTGAGACAAGAAAATGGTGCTCGCTACTGGACTCGAACCAGTGACCTACGCCATGTCATGGCGGCACTCTACCAACTGAGTTAAGCGAGCGTTATTTCCTTTGCTTTGAAAGCGAGGTGATTTTGCTTTATCCCTTATAAAGTGTCAACACTTCTTTTAACTTTCTAGTTTGTTTGTTGTTTTTTTGCGCGCGCGCGTCTGAAAAATGTACAAAAAAGATTATATACGTATCTCCTGCTCATTTGTAACTGGCTCAGTGGCTGGTTCATCCATTAGTTCATCAATTTTCTTATTACTTTTTTGCCAAGCTTTTTCACTCTCTCGTTTTAATTTATCCCAAATATCTTGTGTGGTTTCTTTACTATCTGACCAAAGTTCCTGTGAGCCTTGTTTAGTTGATTGCCAAATTTTTGCTGATTTTTCTTGCCCCTCTTTTAATATTTCACTGGAAGATTTTTTAGTGGCTTGCCACACATCTTTAGCCGCCTCTGTACTTTTTTGTACGGCTTAATCGGTTGATTCTTTGGCATCTTTCCAATTGCTATTTTCTTCAATCAATACGGTATCGGTTTGTTTTGTATCTGTAGTAGCATCGCTGTTATGTATAGGCATTATAATAATGCCGGCGATTAACAGTGAAAAAATTTTACGCATTGGTGGATCCTTAATCGATGATTTTAATAAACTGAAAATATTGTATAGATTAACACGGTTTAACGGCATATTTATATTTAGGTGTTTTGCACTGTTACGGTGCGCTAATGTGCGACTGCGCACACTATTGTTGCATTTATAACAATTCAGAAGATATTGAGTTGATTATAGATCGCTTAAAATGAGACGTCTATCGAACTGTATCGTTTGTTAATTCTATCAATTGGTATATTTATTGAACTGTTGTTGTTTGCTTTTTAGGTTGTTAAGTTGTGTCTGCTTGAAGGCGATTTTTTTGGTATCTAATTTGCTATTTGCTTCTCAAATTAAATAATCTTATGGGACAAAAAAATGGATTTAACAACCAAAGAGCGTCATTGGTTACCCCTATTTGGAGCAACTGGAAAGCTAGCAATGAAAAAAGCGTGTTGGCTGAACCGAGGACGAGAAGCGGCCTTAGCGAAAACATTTACCAGCATTGCTAATACACGTGTGCGTATTTTAGAATCTTGGGTTAATACACAGTGGCATTTTTTAGCAGATGCCGCGCTATATATTACTTCAAAAAATAACAGTGAATGGCCGAATGCTTTGCAGGCATTAGTAAAACGAAATAATGATTTATCTGAGTTATTTATCGTTTATGCGGATGGGAGTGTTGGAAGTTCAAGTTGTACTACATTTCAAGGGCGTCAAGTTGATCGCAAAATATTAGACAATGGCATGCAAGCGCCATTTTTACATGGTCCCTACATTGATCAACTAACGAAATCTATTGGGGCATCCAGTTCGTCTTTCCATGATGCGGTTACACTCATGTTCTATCAACCACTTAAAGTAGATGATGAAGTGATTGGTTGCCTCTGTGGCCGGGTACCTAATGATGTCATGGGAGATCTTATTCAGCGTGAAGCTGGGCATGTATATAGTGAATCGGGCGATAACTATATATTTATGGTTGACTCTAAACTTGATCCCTCCATTCAATCTGGCACTGCACTTTCACGCTCGCGATTTGAAGATAACACTTTTTCCCACGGGGAAAATCTAAAATCGGGTGTTACTACTCAGTGGGGGACCGTACGAGTCAATAACCATACTGAATTTGAGATTAGATTTACCGATCCTGCGACAAACAGCTGCATCCAGGTGTAAGAGAGACTATACGTAACGGTGAAAACCTTTATGTTAGCTATCCGGGATATTCTGATTATCGCCATATTCCAGTAATAGGAAAAGGGGTTACGTTTCAGTTACAGGGTTCACCTGATATATGGGGGATGATGTGTGAAGCTGATTTAGAAGAAGTCTATCGGCATCGTTCTTTAACCTACAAACTTGGTAAAAAGATTGCACTAGCAATGGCCTTCCCTGTATTAAGTAGCGTAATTGCGAATAGTCTATTTACGCTTTCTGCGATACAAGCTAATTCGCTGTTGTTGTTAACGTCATTAATTGGCATTGCTTGGTTAAGTTTCGCTGCAATCAAGCCCATCACCAAGCGACTACAACATATGATAGAAGTCATTCAAATGCTCGCAGAAGGGGAGGCTAATTTAAAACAACGTTTTGCGACTGGTGAGCTCAGTGCGGACGAATCAGGCGATTTGGGGCGTTGGATAAACAGTTTTATAGATAACCTCGATAATATGGTTCGTGAGATGATTCACGCTTCGAGTGAAGTTAATGAAGTGAGCGAATCTATGTTACGCCGTTGTAGCCGTGTCGATAGTGCGAGTAAGGCAATGGGCCATTCAATTGGATCGTTGTTGGAGTTATCAAGTGGACAACAGGATGAAATAGCCAATGCGACTATTTCTGCACAAATTATGCAGGAGCTGATGCGTGAAGAGGTGGCTAAATCACAGCAAGAATACGAACAGGCCGTGAGTACGACCGCTAAGATAAAAGAAATTGTATTAGCGTCAGCGCAAAGTGTTAATGATGTTAATGGGCAGATGAAAGAGATTGGTGCCATCGTCGGATTGATAACAGAAATTACCGAACAAACTAATTTACTTGCATTAAATGCTGCGATTGAAGCTGCACGAGCAGGTGAACATGGGCGGGGCTTTTCAGTGGTCGCTGATGAGGTACGTAATCTCGCGACTAAAACATCACAGGCAGCGAACCACATTGGTAATATAACTAAAAAACTAAGCCAGGAATCGGAAATGGCGGTGAAATATATGCAGCAAGGCGTTAAAAATGTAGATAAAGATGATTTTGCCTTAGACTCAGGTGAGCGTAGTTTACAGTTAAAACAAGCAGTTGAAAATATGTTCGAGACGATGAATCAAATTGCCAGTAATAGCCAGCAACATGGTACAACCGCAAAGGAGGCGCAAAACACTACTGCCACAATGGAAATATCATCTCAGCAATTGCTGCGTCGTACCACATTAGTAAAAAATGCCATTTTACGTTTGAACCAGTTAATTGGACGATTTGAGGTGTCAAAACAGGGCGCATAATATTAATCCCTTGCATCTTTTAACCTATTTAGGTGAGCAATAAATGGATGTTAGCATTGCACTGATTGCAGTAACCCGTTGCACAAATTGAACCATTAAGCACCAGGGAAAGCAGTTCACTGCAAGCTAGCATTTATTTAACAAATATGAATGAGTAGATAAAAAAAAGATTTGCTCTGCCTACGGAGTGTTATACCAATAGAAATAAATAGCTGATCTATTTTACTGGTTAAAATAACTTACTTTTTTGTTGTCAGTTTCGCAAAGAGAACAACCATTTTCGTCAACTTACGCCTCAAATTAAGATCACATACTTAATCCGATTGTATTAGCTCAAAATCAGTGCGGTGTTGTAACGCTAAAAGTGAAACCCCATTACCTATTGTGCTGTCTCGCGCCACTATTCGAAATGGCGTTTAACAAAACATTTCGCGTGAAATGGGGTTATTGTTCGTTGGATGGGGCGTTATATTTGTCTTTGTATTTAAACGGCTATGCCAGAGTAATTTAGTGAATGAATATCGTTTACAAAATATCCATCGTTATAAAATTTAGCTCGTGCAGGTGAAAACAGGTACCCCTGTACAAACTGTGCTCCGAACTCACTGCAACATCATACTGTTGCGGCGTTTCTATTCCCTCAAAAATTAGGACGATGCCTCTTTTTTTAGCGAAATTCGCAAAAACTTCAATTAAATCTTGGGTATAGTTGCTAACTAATGAGCGTTGAAATAACGCCATGTCTAGCTTGATGATATCAGGCTCAATTTCAAGCAAACGTTCTATTTGAGAAAAACCAGTACCAAAATCATCGATCGCGACTTGAATGCCCATTTCGCGATAGGAACGAACAAAATGGTTAATGAGATCTTTATCGCCATCATATTCGGTTAATTCTATGATAATCCGACTCGGATCAATACCGCACTCTTTAAGCATACTCAATGTTGGGACTTCATAGCTTTTAAGTTGCAGATGGGGGGCATGTAATGAAAACCATGAAGGTGATATATTTATCGATAAACGTGCATTGCCATCATAGGTTTTAAATTTCTCCAATGCTTTGTTTCTCACTTGTTTATCAAAGCATATTCGTTTATCAATGGGGAGGTTTTCAGATGAAAAAATACTACCAGCTGAAATGTAATTATTCTTATTATTTTTTATCCTTGCAAGGACCTCATTATAGGCGATTAAACCATTTTCAACATTGATGATAGGTTGGAAAAAGGGCTCTAAAATTAGCCCTGTGGTCTTGTTTTTTATCATTTATTGTTCTCAAAGCAGGCTTACCAGTAATACGCAGAGATTGTTCACTCATTGGTTAGGTTGGTAATATTATGCGACAAAATTGTTATGTTTATTCAATACTAGCAAGAATTAAACCAATAATGCTTTTCACTAACTTGTTGATATATATCGTTTAATATGATGCATTTAGGAAGCCAATATTTATTTGCTCAATGTTGGTGCTGAATGATAGCAATGAGGCATTATTATTGTGCTGTTAGCAAATGTGATTAGTGATAGATAAGGAGTTGAAACTAATCGTGTAATTGTGTACTGTTTGTAAATACAGTGCGTATCCGTTTAGTGGTGATTAATGAAGCTTTATATTGCAGAGAAACCGAGCCTTGCAAGAGCGATTGTAGATGCGTTGCCGAAACCTCATCGTAAAACTGAGGGGTGTATTCATGTTGGTAATGGCGATATTGTTAGTTGGTGTATTGGCCATCTATTAACACAGGTTGATCCTGAAGCATATAACGCTGATTTTAAACGATGGAAGTTTGAGCACTTGCCAATAATTCCAGAAAATTGGAAATTAAAATCCGTAACGCGAACAAGCAAACAATTAACACTTTTAAAAAAGCTCATCAAACAAGCGGACCAATTAGTTCATGTTGGCGATCCCGATCGAGAAGGGCAGCTTTTGGTCGATGAAGTGATCCATTTTAGTGGAACCAAAGGGAATAAATTAAAACAAGTTGAGCGTTGTTTAATTAATGATTTAACTATTAATGCAGTGAAACGATCACTACAAAACCTAAGATCAAATCAAGAATTTATTCCTTTATCTACATCCGCCCTGGCAAGGACAAGAGCTGATTGGCTATATGGATTAAACTTAACTCGCGTATATACCTTGCAGGCTCAAAAGTCAGGCTATCAAGGTGTGATTTCAGTTGGGCGAGTACAAACGCCCTTGTTAGGACTTGTTGTGAGGCGCGATAAGGAAATTGAAAACTTCGTGAGTAAACCTTTCTATGAGGTGGAAGCACATTTGATAACCGATCAGCAAAATGGATCAGAGTCCTTCACTGCGAAATGGAAACCGAGTGAGGCTTGTGCCAAATATCAAGATGTAGACGGCCGCGTGATTGTTAAAGGGCTAGCAGATAATGTCGCGCAACGAATATCTAAACAAGATGCCATTGTTAAAAGCTTTATAGCGAAGAATAAAAAACAGATAGCGCCTTTACCTTATAATCTTTCATCATTGCAAATAGATGCAGCTAGGCGTTATAACTATAGTGCTCAGCAAGTTTTAGATGTTTGTCAGGCGTTATATGAACGACACAAACTGATCACTTACCCTCGCTCTGATTCACGTTATCTGCCAAGAAATCACCACAGTCAAGCAAAGGCTGTCGTTCAGGCAATTGCTAAAAACGAACAATCGTTAATAGATGCAGTAAAGGGCGCTGATTTGGCGATTAAAGGGCGAGCTTGGAATGATGCCAAAGTTGATGCCCATCATGCAATTATTCCGACTGACACTAATAAGCCGTTAGGCAGCTTAGATGACATGTCACAGAATATTTATGATTTAATCGCGCGTCAATATTTAGCTCAATTTTACCCCGATTATAGTTATGCCGAGTGCGTCGCGGAAATTGAGATATGTAATGGTTTGTTTGTCAGCAAAGCCAAAGCAAAACTGCGTGACGGGTGGAAGGTGTTATTTAATATTCAAGATAAGGATACGTTTTTACCTAAATTATTAAAAGGGCAGCATTTATTCTGTAATAAGGGGGAAGTCATTGAAAAAAATACCAAACCGCCTTGTTCTTTCAATGATGCAACCCTGCTAGCAGCAATGAGTAATATTTCCCGTTTTGTTAAAAATGATAGTTTAAAGAAAATTCTTAAAGAGACCGATGGCTTAGGCACAGAAGCAACCCGTGCAGGTATTATTGAATTACTATTCAAACGTCAATTTTTAAAACGTAGTGGTAAAATAATTCAAGCAACGGAAGTGGGAATTAAATTAATAGAAAGTTTACCAGAGCAATTAACCTTGCCTGATATGACCGCAGAATGGGAAATGCAACTTAATGCAATTAGCGAGAAGCAACGGACTTATCATAGCTTTATGCAACCTTTACAGGCGCAATTAAATAGTCTCGTTGCCAATGCAATTATGGCTGGCCCACAGGGTTTAGTTAACTTAACAAATGGTGCTGATAATAACCTAAGATATGCTAGAAAAAAGGGGCGGAGGAGAACGGCTAACAAAAAAGTTAAAAAATTTAGCTGAGTATTACCCAACTAAATTAAAAACTGTCCCGAGCTACTTGAGAGTAAACGTCAGTAATAAAAGTCGTATCGACATGCTTGGTAAAAATTTAAGGGTAGTTATCTACATAACGATTTGATGACAAAGCAATGATAAATTATACGACATCTTCATCGATGATACGATGTTTTTCACCCACTAATAGAGCCTGTGAAGCCGTGCGAGCTTGGTCTGTATCGCCAGCCATAATCGCTTCATAAATTGCTCTATGCTCTTCGATGCATACGCCGCCGTCTTTTGATGAGTAGAGGATAAAGCTCATGAAAATAGTGGCTAATACATTGCCGAAAGGCAGATAGAAATCGTTACCAGTGGAAAGGAAAATTAAACGATGGAAATGCATATCCACCTCAGCCCACTTTTTATGATCAAAGTTTTTAGCAACCTCTTCCATCTTTTGAAATGTAGCAGAAAGCTCGATGCGTTGTTCTACTGTGGCGTTTTTCGCTGCTAATGCACAGGCTTCAGGCTCAATAGCTTTACGTAATCCTAGGAATTGACGATAGAAAACGGTTGAGTTTTCGATGCCATCCATCCATTCAAGTAGTTGAGGGTCAAGGAAATTCCAGTTATTTTTTTCAATAACGGTTGTACCAATTTTAGGTTTAGAGCGTAGCAAACCTTTAGATGTCAGTAATTTAATCGCTTCACGTAACGCAGTACGACTAATACCGAATTGTTCACATAAAGCCATCTCATTAGGAATTATTGAGCCTTGTGCTAATTCACCAGACAATATGCTACGTGCAATTGTACGCGCTACTTGCACGTGCAAACTACGTGTTGATCCTGAAATTGTAGTAAAGTTAGAAGAAGACATTTGTTCCCTTAATGTAAATTAGAAAAAGTATAACGGATACCAGAGCAAGAGGTAACGTGAGGTAATTGTTATACACTTTTACCGTGTTTATAAAGCAATTGTTGACTATTATACCAATCGGAGTAAATAGCTGATCTATTTTGCTGGTTAAAATAACTTACTTTATTGTTGTAAGTTTCGTAAAGGGAGCAACGATTAACAAAGCTTACGCCTAAAATTAAGCCATTTTTCCTGCGCAAAATTTAGATCACATACTTAATCCGATTGGTATTATATTAAAATTGCTTAATTAATACAATAATATGATAGTGTGGCACAGTTTGTAGTGTTACGGTTTTTTACAGGATAAATTAGCTAATACCTTGCTGAGTATATCACGGGGATTCAGTAGCTAAATGAGGTAAAACGTCTTGAAGTAATATAGATATAAGAGACAAACGCCTAACAAAATATCTTGAATTAAGACGCCTATAATAACAAGAAGAGGTTAAAATGAGTAAATTAAATCAACAATTAGCAGCACTAAAAATCATTCCTGTGATTGCGATTAATGATGCCGATGATGCAGTTACTTTGGCTAAGGTCCTCATCGAAAATGGTATGCCATGTGCTGAAATAACATTCCGCACACCAGCAGCAGCAGAGGCAATCCGTAATATACGGGAAGCCTATCCAGATATGTTGATTGGCTCTGGTACCATATTAACAACGGCACAAGTAGATCAGTCGATAGCCGCAGGCGTTGATTTTATAGTCAGCCCAGGCTTTAATCCAACAACAGTCAAATACTGTCAACAACGTAATGTACCAATAGTTCCGGGGGTGAACTCTCCAAGTCTAGTCGAACAGGCAATGGAGATGGGATTGCATACATTGAAATTTTTCCCGGCAGAACCCTCAGGTGGTGTTGCAATGCTAAAAGCATTGGCTGCGGTATATCCTGTTAAATTTATGCCTACAGGTGGTGTTACGCAAACCAATATCAACCAATATTTATCAATTTCTGCCGTGCTTGCTTGTGGCGGTACTTGGATGGTGCCAACAGATCTTATTGATAAGAAGCAGTGGGATGAATTAGCTGTATTAGTGAAAGCGGCAGTGGAAAGTGTAAGCTAATGCGAATTGGTATAATGTATGGTCAGCTAGGTTGTACTAATACTAATCTGCATCTAGATGCATCTGATGGATATTTATCACAGATAGGCATTATATTAACTATCTGTGATAAAAATAAACAATTTACAATTGTGGAGCATCGTAGTTATTGGGCTGATCACTATAAACAGAGACATTGTAATCAGCAACTAAGCCGCTATCTGATACACAGTGCGTTTCAAAAAAATCAACGATTTCTTGGCGTTGACAGTGTGCCTCAAAGCTGACTTTATCGCGCCAAATTTCATTAAATACAATAGGAAAACTCTGCCCCTGTGCAAAGTCATTGGGGATATGCCTAGTGACGGTATACTGAATACAGCCATCTTCACGATGGGCGTTAGGTTCGAGTGCCTGTAATACAGTAAAGAGTTCATCAAGTTTTCCCTCTTTAGGTTGAAACATGGCAATACAATAGATTTTTTGCGACATAATATCCTTCATTATTATAATAATTATTAATGGTTATACTTCTTCAACGGGCGCTACGGTTAATAGACCAACTTCCATCGCGATTATCTTAACTTCACTACCCGTGGGTAATGGTTGTTTAGCTTTTACTTGCCAATTAATCCCCGAATAATGATAAGTAATCGTCTGACCTGGTATTAATGGCTGAGTTAAAGCAAAGCGATGACCAATGATGTCATTATTAACCGTTTTTGAGCCAACCTTATTTTGCATTTGTTTCATTGGTTTCCAGCTAAGCAATGCCACGATGGTCGATATGATTGCCGACCATAATAAAGAATTAGGCACCGTATCAGGGATAATGGACATTGCCATTAAAGCACCGGTGACGATGGTGCCGATGCCAATGAAAAAAAGAACAAAGGTTGAAAAACCTAAGACAAGTACTTCAATAGCCAATAAAATAATACCAATAGTGACCAATACCTGTGGTAAATGTGAATAAATATATTCCATCATGCGCCTTTATTTAAGCTATTAATGATAGTCATTGCTTGTGCGACCACCGAAGCGGCATCATTGCCACTATCTGGTAGCAATACAACCGAGGATTCTTTAGCAATTGCGGCTTTCGCTTCAATTGCTTTGGTCGCTAAATCCAGTTGAATGGCTTTTTGTCCTTCGGTGGTATTGGCAGCTTCACCAACTTTACGCAATGCTTCGGCTTGAGCCTCTGCAACAGCAATAATGGCTTGTGCTTCACCCTGTGCTTTTAGCACCTGCTCTTCTTTTTCGGCTTCAGCATTTAGCACCACTGAACGTTTCTGACCTTCAGCAACGTTAATAGCTGCTTGTCTATCACCTTCTGATTCTAAGATTTGTGCTCGTTTAATACGTTCTGCTTTCATTTGTGTTTCCATCGCTTCCATAACGGTTTGCGGTGGAACAATATCTTTTATCTCATAACGTAGTACCTGAATTCCCCAAGGGCCAGAGGCATCATTAATCGCTGCAACGATATTAACATTGAGGACATCCCGTTCTTCAAAGGTTTTATCAAGTTCCATTTTTCCAAGTTCAGAACGCATCGTTGTCTGGGCTAATTGAGTAACCGCAAAGACATAATCATCAACACCATAACTCGCTTTATAGGGATCTAACACTCTGAAATAGAGAACACCATCAACACTTAATGAAATATTGTCTCTGGTGATGGCACTTTGGCTAGGTACATCGACGGCCTGCTCTTTCAAAGAACGATCAGAACCAATATGGTCAATAAATGGAATAATAAAATTTAATCCTGCTTCTCGGGTTGATTGATATTTACCAAAACGTTCAATTAAAAATGCTCTGTTTTGTGGTACAAAAATAATTGATGATTTGAGGATCACAATAACTAACACAAGGATTACAACTTCTACTCTGAATAAATATTGAAATAAAATGTCCATATTAAGTTCCGCTAGTAACAAGAAAGGGTTCTATGATAATAACGGGTTGTATGGGTAAAGGAAAACACAAAACGTGAGTTAGCGCAAAAATCATTGTTAAAGTGTATATTGACGTCTCATAGCTTATATAACAAATAATGGATATGATTATAGTTAAAAGAAATATCTTTTGGTACAGAGACTGTTTAACTCTAGACTCGTAACATTCTGATTATTTGATAATAATTAAAAGTTATGGGGTGCTTGACAGCTTACATTTGTATTTTTCAGCTATGATTATGTTTAAGTGTTAGTAATATATAAATGGAGTTAATTATATCATGCTAAACAGTTCCAATTGCGTCGTAACTTGTTTGCCCAATAGGCTGCAAAAATTCGTTTTGTTCTGCCTATTTTTGCCCATACTAATGGTTACATCTTCCTTTGTATATCCTGCTAGCGAAACCTCGACAGATGAAGAAAATTTGCACAGTTTGCATGATGATATCGATATTTTTCCAAACATCTCAGAAATCATTCCAACTTCCGTTAATTTGACGACTAACTTATCTGTTCAAACTTCATATTTTAATAAAAGAGAATACGATGATAGCGAGTTTACTTTCATAAAAATGAAGTATAAAGATATTGCAGGTAAGGTTGATAAGGTTTATAAGCAATTTAATTCATTAAAAAAAATTGATGAGAATAATTATCTAAAATATTTTGTATTAAAACAGTCATTAATTGATGAAATTGAGACCCTAAAAGAATTAAGTAAACCCTTAGCAAAATCGATACAACTTCTCGATAGTTGGAATGAAAATTGGTTGAAAGAGGGCGTACGTTGGCAACGCTGGCAGGAATATTACAGCCATCAAAACCCATCATCACAACTAACTACTCTCTTTAATTTAGCACTTGGCACCATTCATGATGGAAAACAACAAGTGATTCAACATATCGATCCTCTACTGTCATTACAAGTCGAAGGGGCTGCTATTCAAACAAAAATTAACATAATAACTCAAGAGATAACTTATCTTATTAAAGAGCTTCGAGTCGAGTCGTTATTTGATCAATCACCGCCATTTTATTCCCCCGTATATGTAGACCAATTCAAAACAGAAATGCTAGATAGCACATGGCAAGGGGTGAGCTTATCAACTTGGTTTAATATGCCATTTTTAGCAAGGCATGGTATTGCCTATTCAATTTTATCTATACTATTTGTCATTTGTGCCGTTATTATCAGAAATAATAGAGCAAATCTACTTGAGTCAAAAGAGTGGACATTTTTGGCCAAACGTCCTATCGCCAGTATCTTTTTTATTGGCAGTTTACTCAGTGGAATCCAACTTGAACTGTGGGAAGTGCCTAAAACAGTGGCACTAATTAATTCGATTGTTGGCGGAATAGCTTGTGCTAGGTTATTAGATTATATATTAAGTGAGCGTTGGTTAAAGCAAGCTGTATATAGTGTCATGATTGTCTATCCACTCACGGTGTTATTGATTGCAGCCGGTACACCTCCTCCAATTTTTAGGTTATATGTATTTATGGCTTCTATATTAGGATTGATTTTCTGTATACGTTGGAATAAAAAAAACTACAATAACCATCTCAATGGTAATGATAACGTCATATCGGCTGCTTTATATAATAAAATACTTCATTTCATGTCATTGTTGTTTTTACTCATTATCATTATCGAGTTTTTTGGCCAAGATGGCATTGCTACCTATTTGTTTAAATCGACTATTATCACGATGGCCATCATTGTGCCTATGCTGCTTTTTTTCTTTATTATACGTGGTGCAATGAAGTGGATTTTTAACTCTCCATTGGTATGGCAGATTAAATTAATACGTAATGATGCCAATGAATATGCTCGCCAAACTGGAATATTTATCGAAGTATTGATTATTTTCTTTTTTTTAATACCCGCCATACTGAGTAGTTGGCAATTATACCCAACATTAACAGATGCCATTTCCGGTATTATGGCGTTAGGCTTTAATATTGGAGAACTTAGAATTAGTTTAGGCTTGATTGTTGTTTCTACCTTAACTTTATTTGCAACCGTTTTTATTTCTAAAGTTATTCCGAAAATATTACTTGATGAATCAGTGAGTGGTAAATTGATTGAGCGTGGTGCGCGCACCTCGATAAGCCATTTATTACAATATTTCATCATCATTGTTGGCTTTTTAATTGCCGTTTCAATGATAGGATTTGATTTGACCAAGGTTACTATCATTTTAGGTGCATTAGGGGTAGGTATCGGTTTTGGTTTACAGGGAATCGTTAATAATTTTGTTTGTGGTTTAGTTTTATTATTTGAAAGACCATTGCGAGAAGGGGATACAATCGATATAAGTGATGGGTTATCAATGGGGGTGATAAAAAAAATCGGACTACGAGCAACGATAGTTCAAACCTTTGATAACGCCGATATGATTATTCCAAATGCTGACTTGATTAGTAATCAGGTAACTAACTGGACATTACAAAACCGGCAGGCGAGATTGTCAGTCCCTGTTGGTGTTGCCTATGGTAGTGATGTGGTATTGGTGAATACTATTTTGTTGGAGTGTGCAAAAAATCATCAAGCCGTACTTAAATCACCCCCACCCTATATTTTATTTATGGATCTTGGTGATAGTTCGTTGAATTTTCAATTACGAGTGTGGCTTGCTGACGCGGATGAGCGTATTACTGTACGTAGTGATTTATACCATGACATTGTTAATAAATTTGCTGAAGAAAATATTGAGATACCATTTCCACAACGCGATCTGCACCTACGTAGTGTAGATTTGGATGTATTTAAAAACCTACAAAAACCAATATCGTGAAATTGGAAACAGTTTGAAGAAAAAAAGATCGGTAAAAGTGAGAGGGTAGTTAAGCGAATCGATGCGGTGATAATTTACCATCAATTCGCTTAGCTTAGCAAAGGCGCTACTTATCTGCACGCCCCATAAATTTATGCTCGACTGTATTTATTTTGATTCTTTCACCCGAAGAAATGTGCTCAGGTACTTGTACAACAAGACCCGTTGTCATTGTTGCAGGTTTTGTGCGTGCACTTGCTGAAGCCCCTTTAATTGATGGTGCTGTCTCAACGATTTCAAGTTCAACACTCGAAGGTAATTCAATACCAACAGGTGAACCACTGATTAGGACAACTTGTATACCCTGGGTGTTTTCATCAACAAATAGTGCTTCATCGGCAATACTCTCTTTATTTAGATTGTAAGGTGTGTAGTCCTCGTTATCCATAAATACATATTCGTCACCATCTAAGTATGAAAACATAGCATTACGACGAACAAGATCCGCTAATGTTAACATTTCACTATCTTTGAATGTTTCATCTGTTTTAGAACCAGAAATAACATCGTACATACGCATACGATATAAACTACCGCCAGCACGGCCTTGCGGTACAGAACGTTCAATATCTTTAATGATATATACGCGGTTATTAAATTCTATTGCCGTATTTTTTTTAACTTCACTTGCCTTAGGCATGTTGTGTTCCTTATTTGGATATTTGATGGTTGAAAACTATCTAATTTAAAGCTGAAATAGGGCTAGATACAACGAGCAGGCTTAGGCAAACCTGCAATCTTGGTCGCTTGTTTTGCTGGGCCGTTGGGAAATAATCGATATAAATAACGACTACTTATTTTCTCTTTACCATATTTAATTTCTAATGCCTTTACCAATGCACGAATCGCAGGAGAGGTATTAAATTCTAAGTAAAATTCACGTACAAAATAGATGACTTGCCAATGTTCGTCTGTGAGAGAAATATTTTCTTCTTGTGCAATAAAATTTGCCAGAGATTCAGACCATAACGTGTAGTCCAATAAATATCCCTGAGAATCTGTTGCATATTCTTGACCGTTAAAATACAAGTTATGTTCCTAATTTGCCGATTTACTATTGAAATTGAGTTGCTGTAAAAGAAGTTGTATATCTAATGCAGTAAAAGCGATTAAACGTAACTGTTCGACGATTAAAAGCTCTTCACCGTTAAAATCAATCTTATACTCTTCAAATTTTTCAATAGTATCATTGATTTCGTTCGTATCAAGCAGTTCGATTTTATTTGCTCGATTTATCTGTAAATAGGTGGCATTAACGAGGTTTTGCAAGGCAATATTGTCTTGATAATTATCCATTTTATGGCGATGCGAAGCGAGTGCCGCAATATAGGAAACCAAGGCATCACATCTATTTGCCAATGCATAGGCTTCTTTGTGTAATTTTTGTTTTGAATTAGGCTCAATGAGCATGCTTTGCCAAGCTGTTGTTAACATAGCATCGCTATTAAATGTTTCAAATCGCGTGATCCGGTAATTCAGATTTTCACTGCGGCCATATTGATATTGATCACTGACTTGCTTGAAGTAACGTTCACTATAAGTTAATAATTGATTAACTAAGGCCGGAAAGCGTAAAAATTGCCAGTCTGGAAAAATAAAGGAAATAGCCATCAAACTAAGTATACAACCGAGTAAAGTTTCTCCAATTCTCGCGGGTAATATGACCATACCAGCCCCGTTGAGTAGGTTGAAAATAAACATAACAAAGAGAGTAATAAATATAACGGCTAACCCATAATTGGTACGTAAATAGTTAAAGAACAAAAAGGCAGATAAGAGTAAAAGAATGACTTGAGCCCAACTACTCTCTATGAACATGATAATTGGGTAACAAATTAATATACCGAGTAGGGTGCCGATAGTGCGCTGAACAAGGCGCTTACGTGTTTCGCTGAAACTTGGCTGGCAAACGAAAAGCACGGTGAGTAGAAGCCAAAAGCCATGTGTTAAACTAAATTGATATTGTAATATGTAGGCAATTGATAGACATATACTAATTCGCATTGCATGTTTAAAGGTCATGTTGCTGGGTTTTAGTGCATTAGAAAAGGTTTTTCTGATACCCAATTTTTCAGCTGTTACCATATCCACAGGTACAACGGTTGTTTGTATAGAATTGTCTTGTTGTGCTTTACTAATTTCTTTTAATAAATGACTGATTTCAGAAATATTATCAAATATGGTTTGTAAAGCTTGCATTGCTTCACTCTCTTTTTTAGTGAGGCGATCCTGTTGTTGTAGTAGATGTAGCTGATCTGACAGCGCTCTGACATTCCATTTTAAACGGCGACTGTGTTGATAATTTTTTTTATCGGTAATGGAGAGACCTAATTGATAGCAGTCTTCACTGAGCTGCAATAAAAGCTGGTGATAACCTTCTAAAATCTGACTTTTACCAAATTGACTCTCTAATTGACTATAGGAGTATTGGCTGGCACAAATTCGCTCATGAATTTGTTCAGCGACAAAATATAAGTAATTTAGGCGATTAAGCTCTTCTTGTTTATGAGAAATCTGAAAACGTGATTGAATAATATTTTTAGAGTTTACTAAACGCGCCATAATGGAAATGTTTATCAGTGCTAACTGCTGGCGAATCGCAAAAATATCAGAACGCTTACGGCCTTCCGATTCATTAAATAACATCGCTTTTTGAAGTTGATAACGGCTTAACGTAAAGAATAGTTGTGCTAATTGCACTCTTAATGATTGATAGGGGCTACAAATATTCCAGATGATTGAAAAAAAACCATACCATAATGCACCCAGACTGAAATATAAGGGTTGTATATACCAACTTGTCTCTGTTTGGTAACCAATCATCGTATAAATGGCAATTAAGACAGCGCCAAAACCGATTTTGTTATAATGCGTTCCATAGACAGCTAACATCATAAAGGTGAAACTGGATAAAAATAATCCTATGGCAAACAAAATAGGATAGGGCATAAGTAATTCAATACTGGTAGAGGCGATAAAAAAACAACCAGCAATAGTAACAATAAATTTTCCTCTACCTTTATAGTTATCATCCGTTTCTACTATGGCACTTGCCATTACACCTAAACAAAGATAAATCGATAGCGTTAATGTCTGTTGATTAAAAATATTTTCTAAACTAGGCTCTATTGCTGGGATAAAGGTGATAGCCATTGCTATTAATACCCTAACCCTGCATGTATATTTGTATCGGATATTAATTTACGTAACAGCGAGTTTAAAAAATAATTTGAGTTAGATGTCTGCATCGATTAATTGTGTGAATCCATTAATTATTGAAAGAGGGTACTAGCATAGAAACAAAAATTAAAAGATCGTTGCTCATAAACTATTCATAGATGCTAGATTATTGAATTTTAACCTTTAGCTATACAATAGAAAAGATAAATTACAGTGTTATGATTAATGTGACATATCCGTATTGTTTTGCGACAATAGCGACCCAACATTTTATTTTTAGAGAGTTTAATAATGTCTGCTCAAATCATTGATGGAAAAGCGATTGCAGCCGCGATTACAGATAAAGTTGCCCACGGTGTTCAAGCTCGTGTTATGAAGGGACTGCGAGCGCCTGGTTTAGCCGTTATCTTAGTGGGAGGAGATCCTGCCTCTCAGATATATGTACAAAGTAAACGACGTACTTGTGAAAAGGTCGGCTTTAAGTCCAAAGCGTACGACCTGCCTGTCACCACGACCCAAGAAGCGTTATTAACACTTATTGATCAATTAAATAAAGATAAAGAGATAGATGGCATTTTAGTGCAATTTCCATTACCAGAAGGGTTGGATGAGACACAAGTTATTGAACGTATTCATCCACATAAAGATGTTGATGGCTTTCATCCCTATAATGTGGGTCGCCTTGCTCAACGTATTCCACTGCTACGTTCCTGTACGCCACGGGGTATGATCAGCATGATTGAATATATTGGCGTTGATATTAAAGGTAAACATGCCGTTGTTGTTGGTGCATCGAATATTGTCGGACGACCAATGACTTTAGAATTATTACTTGCTGGATGCACAACAACGTGTTGCCATCGTTTTACAGAAGATTTACAGCAATACGTTAAACAAGCCGATATTCTAGTGGTTGCTCGCGGCAAGGCGAATTTCATTCCCGGTGAATGGATAAAAGAGGGGGCCATTGTACTTGATGTAGGTATTAATCGTTTAGAAAATGGAACAATTGCAGGTGATGTGGACTTTGAAAGCGCCAAACAGCGTGCAGCTTGGATTTCTCCGGTACCAGGTGGTGTTGGACCGATGACCGTCGCAACGCTTATTGAAAATACCTTACTCGCCTGTGAAAAATTTCACAGTTAATAGTATCCAGATAGATAGTAACCAAGAAAAAGAGCTGCGGCTCTTTTTTTATACCCGTTATTTTAATACCAACCAGCATAAGTATCTGATCTATCTTGTTGGTTAAAATAATAAGAGTGAGGACAAGATTTTTTTGGTAAAAAAAAGCCCACGTTACGACGCAGGCTTCATTTTATCTATATGCGAGTTTCTTATTTAGAAACGTGTGCAATTAAATCTAGAACTTTGTTTGAATAACCGATTTCGTTATCGTACCAAGATACTAGTTTAACGAATTTGTCAGTTAGAGCAACACCAGCTGCAGCGTCAAATACTGAAGTTTGAGTTTCACCGATGAAATCTTGAGAAACAACAGCTTCGTCTGTGTAACCTAAAACGCCAGCCATTTCATTTTCAGAAGCGCGTTTCATTTCTGCACAGATTTCTGCGTAAGTAGCAGGAGTTTTTAGGTTAACAGTTAAGTCAACAACAGAAACGTCAGCAGTTGGTACACGGAAAGCCATACCAGTTAGAAGACCGTCAAGCTCAGGTAATACTTTACCTACTGCTTTAGCTGCACCAGTTGAAGATGGGATGATGTTTTGAGAAGCACCACGGCCGCCGCGCCAATCTTTATGAGAAGGACCGTCAACAGTTTTTTGAGTTGCTGTTGTTGCGTGAACTGTAGTCATTAGACCAGACTCAATACCCCATTTGTCGTTAAGTACTTTAGCGATTGGAGCAAGACAGTTAGTAGTACAAGAAGCGTTAGAAACGATATCTTGACCTGCATATTTCTCAGCATTAACACCCATAACGAACATAGGAACGTCGCCAGAAGGACCAGTTAGAACAACTTTTTTAGCGCCAGCTGTGATGTGTTTACGAGCAGTTTCGTCAGTTAAGAAAAGACCAGTACCTTCAGCAACAACTTCAACGCCTACTTCATCCCATTTTAGATCTTCTGGGTTACGCTCAGCAGTTACACGAACAGTTTTTCCGTTAACAACTAGGTTACCGTCTTTAACTTCAACAGTACCGTTAAAACGACCGTGAGTTGAGTCATATTTAAGCATGTAAGCCATGTATTCAACATCGATTAAGTCATTGATTGCAACAACTTCTATATCAGTACGTTCACATGCTGCGCGGAATACGAAACGGCCGATACGACCGAAGCCGTTAATACCTACTTTAATTGTCATTTTTTTGATCCTTATGGATAGTTGATTTTGAAACTTGGCTTCATTATAGTTCTCAAAAATAGCATTAACTTGATATGAGTCAAGTTAATGTGGTTGAGTCATTATTTTTGAGAGCTATGAAACACCAAATTGTAATTTAATTACCATGTTGCTTAAAAATAAAGCAATCAAATAGTTAATTACGCTGCTATTTTATGTTCTAAGCGTTAGAAAAGAAAGCTAAACAGTTTGATAACGGCAATATAAGTCAGATATTGATGGAGGATGCCGAGAATTTAATCAAGTTAGTTTAGCGGATTATATTCTTAAGTTATTCATTTATCGTTATTTAGGCGCAATTTCACACAGTCGATAACAATTTCTACCCGCTTCTTTGGCTAAGTATAATTGTTCATCGGCGATTTTTAAGGCTTCTTCAACACTACTATCGACATCAGGAGTGAGGCAACATATTCCCACGCTAGTAGTTATATAATTTACATTTTTATTATACTCATGAACTATATTTTGGGATTTTAAGTTTTCTTGAAAACGTTCTACGACTTTGATTGTCCCTTCTTTATCCGTATTCGCTAAGCACATAATAAACTCTTCGCCACCAAAACGTCCGACAACATCCTCTGGGCGCATTGCAGAATTTTCCATGATCCGTGCAACTTCTTGTAATACTTCATCACCACGTAGGTGGCCATAATTATCGTTATACATCTTAAAGCAATCTATATCGAATAATACAAATGAGATTGGCAATGAATACCGTAAACAATTTTTCCAATGGGTTGTAGTAAAGCGGTCGATCCCCCTGCGATTTAATAATCCCGTCAGAGGATCTTCTATCGATAGTGATTCCAAGCGATCATTTTCATTTTTTATAAGTTGTAATTCTCTAATCGTCTCTTTTAGTTCTTCAGCCTGTTGTTTAATTAAACAAAATTGTTCAAAAAGATCCTTAAACAACTGGACTTTGCTACGTAAAACAATCGGATCGATTGGTTTCATCATGTAATCTATCGCACCGACTTCATAGCCCCTAAAAATAGCCGTTTCTTCTTTACTATATGCAGTAACAAAAATGATAGGTGTTGTTTTAGTTTTACTGATACTTCTTAGTACTTCTGCGGTTTCAAAGCCGTCCATGACCGGCATTTGTACATCGAGTAAAATAAGGGCAAAGGAGTGTACTGCACATAATGCTAATGCTTCCTCTCCGGAGTTTGCTGAAACTAAGTCAACATCACTTCCGGCAAGGATACTTTCAATGACAAAAATATTTTCTTGTATATCATCAACGACTAAAATTTTTATTTTATCTTTCTTTATCATTGCTGATCCTGCTTTTGTATTTTCAATTTTGTTGATAGTAATGCGCTTATTTCTGTCAAACATAACACACTGTTCGGGGTTAATAATCTCAACGCACTTTCAGGCATTTCTTTTGCGTAAGCTTCTGTTGGCGATTGTATGATGGTGTAGCCCCCATGATTTTTAATAGCAAGTAGTCCCTTCGCACCATCGCAATTAGCACCAGTTAACAACACACCAATTAACGTATCCCTGAATGCATCAGCCGCTGTTTCGAATAAAACGTCAATGGCTGGACGTGAAAAATTGACCTTTTCATCTCCGGATAATGAAAAAGTGTAATCTTTCTCAATTAAGAGATGATAATTGGGTGGGGCAATATAAATACGGCCCGGTAATATTTTTTCTTTATCCTGTACTTGTTGCACTAACATTGTTGCTTTTTCATTGAGAATATTAGCCAATTTACTATCATAATTAGGACTTAAATGCTGTACCACGATTACAGGAATAGTTAATTCTGTTAATTGTGCAAAGAGATAACTAAGCGCCTCTAATCCTCCTGCGGAGGTACCAATTACGATTGCCTGATATTGATGAGTCATCACAAATGTTTATTCATTTTTTGGTATGTTGGCATTTTATTGTCAATGGTGCTGTATTTAGGATAAATATCCGCATATTTAAGTGTCTCTTGGGAACCAAGACAAAGTACGCCATTATTAATTAAACTTTTATCAAACAGCTTAAATACTCTATTTTGTAGTTTGTTATTAAAATAGATGAGTACATTGCGACACACTATTAAATGCATTTCTGCAAAATCGCCATCGGATACAAGGTTATGGTGCGCAAAAATAATGTTTTCTTGTAAGTTAGAATTTAAAATAATTGATTTTCCATCGGTAATAAAATAGTCAGAAAAATCTTCCTTACCGCCCGCAGCAATATAGTTTTTTGAGTAACTTTTCATGATCCCAATCGGGAATATTGCTTCCTTCGCCACATTCAATATTTTATCATTGAAATCAGTGGCATAGATTTGAGCTCAATCATAGAGTCCTTCTTCTTTTAGTAAAATAGCCATCGAGTAAACTTCTTCACCGGAAGAGCAACCCGCATGCCATATTTTTATTTTCGGATAGGTTTTTAGAATTGGAACGATTTCGTTTCTGAGCATTTGAAAGAAACTAGGATCTCTAAACAACTCCGTTACATTGATGGAGAAGTCCGATAATACCCGCTCAAGGTAACCCGGTTGATGAAATAGTAGGTGTTGTAACTGTGATATCGAATCAAGCGAATCGGTAACCACGCGTGCTAGCAAACGGCGTTTTAGATGCGCTTTAGAATAGTTTCTAAAGTCATAACCAAATTGACGATATAGACCTTCGATTAGAAGGTCTAACTCGATATCTTGAACATCGATATTAGGCATCATGCTAACCACACTTTTAATACGGATAATAGTTTCTCTGTATCTATGGGTTTAGTGATATAGTCATTTGCGCCAATTTCTAAACATTTTAAACGCTCATTTTGCATTGCTTTAGCGGTTAATACGATAATAGGCACATCCTTACCTTTTGGTAAATGACGAATTTTTTCAATGGCTTGATAACCATCAACTTTCGGCATCATAATGTCCATTAAAATAATATCAACATGTTGGCCAGCTGCGATAAAATCAATAGACTCTTGTCCATTTTCAGCAATATCAACCTGTACGTCGAATGTTTCTAATAAACTTTTCATGGCAAATATATTTCGTTCATCATCATCGACAACTAAAAATCGTTTTCCTTTTAATAGGTTAACGTTTTCCGATGAAGGCAAATCGGTAAGCTCATCATCGCTTTTATGATTTAATTGATGTAAAAATAATGATATTTCATCTTTTAATCTATTAATACTTTTCGGACTTTTTAAAACAATAGTATTCGACAGGCTGCCAAAAGTTTGCATTTCAGCGTCACTGAGCACTTGATCGGAATAGATAATTACAGGCGTATTTTTATGTTCACTAAAGAGTCTTAAAAACGCCGCATTTTCAGTTGCATAAAGCAACTTATCGACAACCATACAGCCGACTGGTTCATCTTTTAATAAGCTTAGTGCTGATTGGACGGTTAACTCTTTCATTACCTTAAGCTGTCCAAGTTTACTAAAGTTATCAAAATTCTCGTTGCCACATTCACCGACGATTAATAGTGTTTGTGCATTTTCTTGAACATTATTTTCAATAGTCGCTAAGGTTTTATAGATGGTTTTTATATCGACTGGTTTCTTTAAGAAACCGATAACGTTATTAGGCAAATTTTCTTCTTTGATATTGTCTTGGCCACTGATGATATGTACCAATGCATTTTTAGTTGCTTCCATAACCTGTAATTTTTCAGCAACGAGATCGCCACTCATATCCGGTAAACCGAGGTCTAATAAAATAACGCCAGGGGCGAAACTTTCGCTATGCTAAGCGCCTCATTACCACTATGAGCAATACGCGTTTCATAGCCCTTGTTGGTACTTAGTTCGCGCAATGTTTTGGCAAAATTCTGATCATCTTCGATAATAAGTAAGCGATTATTATGCTGTTTAGGCTCAACGACTGGTTGAGGAATAGGAGCTTCGCTATCTGGTATCGCTTTTAGTGCTTTTTTTACGGTGACAACGGGGGCATTCGCTGTGCTTTTTTTCGGCAATAATAAAGCAAAGGTAGACCCTTTGCCGAGAGTACTTGTAACAATAATCTCCCCACCTAATAACCCTGCAAGCTCTTTCGATATAGTCAGCCCTAAACCTGTACCACCGTAGTTTCGAGATGTTGTACCATCTTCTTGTTTAAATGCTTCAAAGATGATGCCTAATTTTTCCTGCGCAATACCCGATCCCGTATCATTCACTGCAAAAGCGACATAATCTCCCTCTTTGTCTAGTGTGGACAGTAAATCTCGTTCGTTGGCGGTGATAGGGTGTATCGATAAGGTGACTTCACCTGTGGAGGTAAATTTTATCGCGTTAGAGATCAAGTTCTTTAAAATTTGTTTCAATCGAGCTTCATCAGATTGAATTGGTTGCTGTAATTCACTACTTACGTTTGTTGCAAAGCGGATTTTTTTAGATTCGGCAACAGGTTGGAACATCTGCTCACACTCTTTAGTTACCTTATCAAGGTGCACGCTTTCAATCAGTATATTTAAATGGCCAGCCTCAACTTTTGACAGGTCAAGAATATCGTTAATAATCTTCAGTAATCTGTACCTGATGAGTGAATAGTCTGTGCAAACTCAAGTTCTTTAGCTGATAGGGGTTGAGACCCTTTTTTACTGGAAAGCAGTTGTGATAGCACGATGATGCTATTTAATGGCGTTCTTAATTCATGGCTCATATTAGCAAGGAATTCAGATTTGTATTTATTAGATTGTTCTAACGCCTGTGCCTTTTCTATGATTTCCGTCTGTTTTTGAAGTAAAACATTATTTTTATTATCAATATCTTTCTTCTGCTGTTCGAGTAAGTGGGTACGCTCTTCTAGCTCTTCATTGGTAACGCGGAGTTCTTCCTGTTGTACTTGCAATTGTTGCTGGGAATCGCGCAAATCTTTAGTTTGAAGCTCTAACTCGCCATTAATTTTACTCAGATTCTTCTTGCTGAACGGTCATTTCTTCTGTTTGTAGCGTTGTTTTTTCAAGTAAAATACGCATCTCACTGCGCATTTTTGTTGAATTCACGGCATTGGCAAGGGAAGTGGCTAATATATTAATGAGTGCTAAGTGGTCACTGGTGATCTCTTTAACAGAGGCAAATTCAATAATGGCCAAAACTTCATTTTCATATAGACAAGGTATAACCGCAATATTCTTCGGTTTGCTGCCACCTAATCCCGATTGAATAGTGATATAGTCATCTGGTGTATCATTAATAATAAACGCCTCTTTTTCAAGTAAGCACTGTCCGACAAGACCTTCACCCGAGTGAACTTTATTTATAACACTTTTACGATTGGAATAGGCATAGGTGGCACTCAATGATAGTTCATTTCCATCACGTAGATAAATGGCGCCCATTTGCATATTTAGCAGTTTACATAGATAACTTAATGTTTCTTTTGTTAACAGGGCGTAATCATCTTTGTCACGAATGATCTCATTGAGCGTATTTTTCGCCGTTTCAACCCGGTTTTGAAAATCAAACTCCTCAATCATCAATTTAAGTTTCGCCATAAATTTATTAAATGAGTTAGCAAGATGGCCTATTTCGTCATCTGTTTTTATATCAAGACGGAAATCGACATCAATTTCGCCCGTTGCAATATCAGTAAATGTACTATTTAGTGAATGTATTGGCGAAAGAATACGCGAAATGATTACCGCTGCTGCGATAAAACTGGCTATCACCACCATTACAATAATAAGCAGTAGTGTTTGCTGCATACCATTTAACGTAGCGGTTGCTTCTGTTTCATTAACCTCAACAACCAGACCGATTAAATAATCGCCTATATCTATAACGGTGTAACTACCGATAACCTCCATATCATGATAACTTTGGTAGATAGCAGTATCGGTAAAGTTAATATTGTTATCTCTAATATGTTTGCCAAGTGCTTGTGTCGCTTTTGTTGTTAATGTTTGTTTAAATGCACCACCTTGATTGTATAGAATCACTCATGGTGTCGGTTAACAGTAATCCGCTAGCATCGACCATGAATACATCTTTCGTATCGCCCAGCTCCGCAGCGCCAGTGTCGATATAACGCGTTATACCATCGAAGTCGATGGGTAGAATAAACACCCCGACCAGGTTATTGTCGATATAAATTGGACGAGCATAGGTAATAATTTTAGTCAGCGTAACATCGGAGTAAAAAGGTTCAGAATAGGTCGCTTTTTTCGTTTTTAACGCTTTTTGCAAATAACTTCGTGATGATAAATCGGCGCCTAAGTATGAAGCTTTATTAGCGGCAATTATTTGCAATTTATTATCAACAACGACCGTATCAAGTGAAGTGATTAAACCCGATATGTTCGTCAACATCGAGTTCATAACATCTTGCTGTTCTTTCTTTTTTGATGGGGCGTCTAGTTGTTGTAAGGTTGCTAATTGCGTATCGAGTTGCAGTGTTTTAATGGTTAATTCAACTTCTTTTTCAATATTTGAAAATTGATTTTTAATCCCTTTTTTATAGTAATCCAATGCCATTCTATTTTTACGATATGTTTCTGCTGTTAATTCCTGTCCAGCTTTGCTAATGGTATAATAACTGACAATGATTAATGGTAATAACCCAGAGACGATAATAAGCAGAATAATTAATTGTTTAAAACCTAATTTGTTCATATTTGTATATATTCCATTAATGTAAACATTAGCAAGCGTGCTATTACTAATCGTTATTACATCCTATTGCAATAAATCTTACAATGGATAATTATTCTAAGATCTTCGCATATAATGAATCGCAAGGTAATTGGCGGATAATAACTCTGTGAACTGATCTTGTTAAATTTACTCATAATACATAGCGTTCAATAACTTGCTATGGTGAAATAGCCCTTAAACCGTTAATAACAAAGAAGTCCACATAAATGAATGACAAACATACTTCCTTAAATCTGCAACTTGCTAACGAATTACAAGTGACCATTAAACAAGTTGATTCATTTATCACCCTTTATGATGATGGTAATACCGTGCCGTTCATCGCGCGTTATCGTAAAGAGATGACAGAGGGGCTTGATGATACACAATTACGTTTGTTGGAAACGCGATTAATATATATGCGCGAGTTATATGAAAGACGTGACACAATCATCAAAAGTTTAGTTGAACAAAATAAGCTTACTGATGCGTTATCACAACAACTTAATGCGATTACCAGCAAAAATGAATTAGAGCGGCTTTACCTTCCCTATAAAAGTAAACGTGTTAGTAAAAGTGAACTGGCTATTGCTGCCGGTCTTGAGCCCCTTGCTGATATATTGTGGTTTCAAGATGATGGCAGTATCAACAATCACCTTGTTCGTAAATATATTAATCTTAAAGCGGGGTATACCGATCCACAATTGGTATTGGATGGGGCATTAGCCATTTTAATTGAGCGAATATGCCGCGACAGTATTGTTATTGACCTTCTTTACAAGCATCTTTTTTCGCAAGCCGCGTTGGTCTGCAAAGCCGCTAAAGGTGTCGATTTAAGTCATAGTAAATTCAAAGACTACGCCGATTACAGTGAGCGGGTTAATAAAATTCCAGCACATCGAATACTCGCGATAATGCGCGGCAAAACAGAGGGCGCATTACAAGTTAAATTAGAGAGCGATCCTGGAAAAGATAAATCCTCTACAACGAGTTACTGTGAAATATTAATCGCCCGCCATTTAGGTTTTTCATTAACGGCTATATCGAATACAAGCTGGCGTGCACAGGTTATTAAGAAAGCCTGGAAAGCTCGTCTACAGGGACAATTAGAGACACAAATTTTCGCTTATTTAAAGGAAAAAGCATCGGATAATGCAATCGATATATTTGCCAGTAACTTAAAAGAGTTGTTAATGGCTGCGCCTGCCGGTAATAAAGTGGTATTGGGATTAGATCCTGGTTTTAGGACGGGTTGTAAAATTTCTGTAATTGATGAAACAGGAAAGTTATTAGACTACGCAACTATCTATCCACATCCCCCTCAGCTTAACGTAAAACAAGCGCAGCAGAAACTAACGGAATTAATAGAGAAATATTCCGTTGATTTAATTGCGATTGGTAATGGCACCGCATCGCGTGAAACCGATCTTCTCGTTCGAGAATTAATACCGAACTTATCGCGTACAGTCACACAACTCATTGTTAGTGAAGCAGGAGCATCGGTATACTCAGCTTCAGAGCTTGCTTCACAGGAGTTTCCTGATTTGGACGTTTCCATTCGAGGGGCCGTTTCTATTGCAAGGCGTTTACAGGATCCTTTAGCTGAGTTAGTAAAAATAGATGCAAAAGCGATTGGGGTAGGGTTATATCAACATGATCTTAACCAAATGCAGCTCGCACAACGATTGCAAGCAGTAGTCGAAGATTGTGTTAATTCAGTTGGAGTTGATTTGAACAGCGCATCGGCATCACTACTAAGTTTTGTTGCAGGGCTTAACAGTACCGTTGCTCAAAATATTATCGATTATAGAGATCAACATGGGGCGTTTACTAACCGTAACTCACTTAAGAAAGTGCCTAGACTAGGGAATAAGGCATTTCAACAAAGTGCTGGTTTTTTACGCATAGCGAATGCAAAAAATCCATTAGATAATAGTGCCGTACATCCAGAGTCTTATCCTCTTGTAACCGCTATTGCAGAGAAACAAGGCGTGAAAATAGCAGCATTAATTCAGAATGAAACGATTCTTAATAAGCTGCAAGCTGAAGATTTTGTAACAGATAAAATAGGCTTATTAACAGTAAAAGATATCATAAATGAATTAATTAAACCGAGTCGAGATCCCCGTCCTACCTTTACCACAGTGCGTTATGCTAAAGGCATTGATAAAATAACTGACTTACAAGTAGATATGTTACTGCAAGGGGTTATATCTAATGTGACCAGTTTTGGTGCCTTTGTGGATATAGGCGTTCATCAAGATGGTTTGGTGCATATTTCTCAATTGGCGGATAGATTTGTAAGTGATCCTCTACAAGTTGTTAAACCAGGGCAAATTGTGCAAGTGAAAGTGACTCAAATTGATATAGATTGTAAGCGCATTGCTTTAACTATGCGCCTATAGGGATTGAGTCTTGAAGTTAAATAGATTAAAAAAGAGTGCACGTCTACAAACTATTGAGCAGTTAGTAACGTCAAATTATACCCATATATGGGATTGTTGTTGTGACCATGGTTTATTAGGGATTAATCTACTCAATGGTCAAGTCGCATCAACGGTGCATTTTGTAGACATAGTGCCTCGGATATTATCCGAACTGCAAGGTAAATTAGAAAAGTATTGGCAAGGTGATATCGATGCTTGGATGATTCACTGCACAGATGTGAAGGCCTTAGCATTTGATAATTATGGAAAGAGCGAGACGCACTTAATCATCATTGCTGGTGTCGGAGGTGAATTGATGATGGAAATTATCTCTTCATTGTTAGCAAAAATAGCCAATATTGATGCAGAATTTATTTTGTGTCCCGTTCATCATAACTATGAAGTGCGTCGATTTTTAATCGGTCATGGCATGGGGTTAATAGATGAACATTTGGTTTTCGAAAATAAACGTTTCTATGAAATTATGCATGTGTCGAGAAAGGCTAGGTCAAAAATCAGTTGTATTGGTGATAAAATGTGGGAATTACAGAATCCTTTACACAGGCAATATTTGCAAAAAAAAATAAAACATTATCAAACGTTAGTTAGTAATAGTAAATATGATGCTGATGATGTTAATAAAAGTTATCAAGCTTTACTCGATAAAGTGATGGATATCAATGAACGGCAATAGTTACTTATTCTATAGGAAGTTGTTTATTTAAGACAAATTCAATGCCATACAGTGACATTGCGGTGCTGGTGGCTTTATTTTGTTGTAGTGTTGCACCTAAACGAATCTCCTGTTGTTTTGCCTGTTCAATGAAACTGAGCAGCTCCTCGCCAGGGGTAGTTAATAATTTATGGCTAATGGATTCAGAGAATATTAAATCTGAGATAGGGTAATTTTTCAGCACATCAACGGAGAATTGTGTTTCATTTTTAATATACCAGTAAATTTTAAAATGCTGCAAACGTGCCATGACTAATACCGCAAAAATAGGTGAGGTACTTGGAATTGTTTCAGGTGAGTCAATATAGAGATCGATTTGAGATGCCTGACAGTTTAAATAGTCTGCTAACGCTGACGCTGATTTTTGTGATACCCCCTCTGGGAACCATTTATCTAAAACGAGCGCACTGATAACTCGGCGCACACTCTCTTTATTCGGCAAGGCTACAATTTGCTCTCGTTTCATCTCCTGCGAACAAAAATAGCTCTGCAGCTGTTGATCCTCTAGATTATAAATGCCAGATGCCCGCATTACATCGGGTGTTTCATTAATCCAATGCTTGACGTAAACATCACCACACAACAAAAGTAGCATTTGCTCCCATTGTTGCTGATTGGGTGTTGAATTAAGCGTAGCTAGGATGGTAAATCCGAAATTTACGGCTAGCTGTCTGGCAGCACGACACTGATTAGCACTTAAATCGCCAAACAAAATAAGTGTAGGGAATCTATTGTTCAGCGCTAAGTGCTTGAGAATACCGATAAATAAAATATTGGTTGTGGTCAAGTCTATGATAAGCAGTTGATCATTTATAATATTATTTTCAATTTTTGTACCATTAAATATCTGTAGCTGTGACAGCCCTGTTGCGGTTAATGCAGTTGATACCTTATTGTCTTCATTATTCGATATTAAGGTAACATGATAGTTCATTAACCATCGTTTGAACCAATATTCAATACGTTGAAACCACTTTAATAATTGGTCATGTAGTTGCTCACTATTTTGACAATGAATAAAAAAATCCAACTCAAAATCCATACTTGGCATTTTGCCAAGCCAAAAAATGGGGATATCTTGGCGCATTTTTAATAGTGTTGTTAACTTATTTAGTAGTGGGTGGGTGGTTATATTGTCCGGTAACACCAAGACACTTAGACGCGGGCTGGCACTGAGTAGTAGAATAAGTTCTTCAATGGTATTGGTGAAATTAATATGGTAGTTATCATGGTTAATATGTACTTTATAGGTGTAAACTGACAACTTTATGGTTTGCTGGGTGTTTATAGGTGACGTTAATAACGTTAACTCCTGTTGATCTAAAATAGCACTATTAAAGTTAGTATTTGCCATCACCAATCCCCGAAGGCGTTTTATGGTTGCTGTAATATGTTGGAGGGCAATTCTGGCAATGAGTCGCCATCATTTTTCGCACAAATCAGATATTCATTATGAAACTTAACATTTGATTTTGCGGCTCGCTTTTTATACAAAAATATATTTTCTGTAAAAGCAAGGTCGATCGCACATTGTTGCTCACCACGAAGATATAAAGAGAGTGGTTTTGTTAATATTTGCTGCTCATCGAAACAGTCATTAAGTTGCTGCACACAAACAATCAGTGAATTTTTGCCACCGCTATGACGGTTTAGTCGATCGCCCACAACGAGGTCTGTCGTAACTAACCAATCTTTTGACTCAAGGGCGGAGAATAATTGAATTAATTGGCTTTTATCTATATTTTTAACCTGATTCTGCTCATCTAAAATTTGCTTATAACAGTGTTGTAAATGAATAAATTGCTCTTTTAAACGGGCGTTTTTATTTAAACTACGTACCTGTTTTTGCCAATCTTTTAAAGTCTCCAATAATATAGAATCGAAGCGTTTATTCTTTATCGCCGTTGTGATCCAAGCAGCGAAGTAATGTGCTTCACTGAGCGCATTTTTAGGTGTTTTGCCAGTCGCTTGTGAAGCCGCTAAGTCAGTCAATGCACTATTAACGAGTGTATATATTTCCTGAGAAAAAAAAGCCATGTAAATCCTATCTGTTTAGACAAAATGAGACTATTTTAGCACTTTTATCTCAGTTGTTGCTATTATATTTAAAAACCAATTTTTAGGGTTCCTATTGATGTCAAATGATAAACAACAGTTAATTAATGCAACACAGGCATGGGTTGAAAAAGTCGTCGTTAAATACAATATATGCCCCTTCGCGCGGCAAGAAGTAGAACGAGGCTCAATTCGCTATAGAGTGGTTGAAAGTAGTGATGTGGCTTCTGTATTAACATCATTAATAGAAGAGTGCTTTTATCTTACTGCTAACGAGGACACAGAAACAACCATTATGATTTTAGCCAATGGCTTTGAATCTTTTGATTATTTTCTAGATCTCACTGATTTAGCCAATGAATTACTCTACGAGCAAGATATAGAAGGCATTTACCAGCTAGCCCATTTTCACCCAGATTACTGTTTCGCTGGCGAACCTGCTGACGATCCAGCCAATTATACTAACCGTTCACCTTATCCAGCGCTGCACATCATTAGGGAAGCTACAATGGAAAAAGCATTGAAAAACCATCCCGATCCCGATCAAATCCCACAACGGAATATACAATTTTCACGTAAAAAAGGGCGCGAATTTTTTATAAAATTACTCGAATCATGCCACAAAAATGAACGTTAACGCTCTATCAGAATCAGTTATTATAATTTAGCAATGGCGCGATACGTTGAAATTAACGAATAACGTAAAAGAGATTTGAAATTTATAAGTAGATAGTTAATATACCCCCATTATGTAGAGGGAAACCTTCATTGTGCTGCAAAAGCGTTCTTTTGGACAATGAAAATTTGCTATATTAGGCCATTAGTTTGAAAATGAGTCGTGTTTATTATTCCTCTCGCTTAACTTCCCTTAGATAGCCAACAGACAAGGAACTCCTATGGCCCAGCAAGCCTATTCATTATTGCGTATTATTATTATTGACAGTTTTTGGCCCGGTCAAGTCAATCAACTTGAATTGAGTGGACATACGCAACTTGAAGGCACAAATGGTGCCGGTAAAACATCACTAATGCGATTATTGCCCTTATTCTACGGGATGCGTCCAAGTGATATTGTCAGTAAACTTGATCAAGCGCGGAACTTCGCCGACTACTATTTACCCCGAGACTCCAGTATGTTGATCTATGAGTATCAACGGCCGTTTGGGCAAACTTGTATGGTACTTGCTTCTAGTGATGGTCGTGGGGTGCAGTTTAAATTGATCGATGCAGCCTATGATAGCAGCAACTTTATTGATGAAAATAAGCAAGCGTTAGCTATTCGCGATGTGGAACGAAATTATAATAGTGCTGGCTATTATTGCTCGAATTATCTTGGTATTGATAAATATCGACAGGTTATTCAAAATTTACGTAGTGGACGCAAAATAAAAGATATTCGCCAATTACAAAATCGTTTTTCATTTAGCGATCTCCCGATGCCCCACATTGATAAAGTTATTAATGGAACGATTGAAAAAAATCTCGATTTTGATGCTGTCAAACGGATGCTGGTGGAGATCTGTAGTGACCATTTAGCGCGAAGTAATATCGCTGAAAAAGAGCAGATAAATCTTAATAAAGAGGAGATAAGCCATTGGTTAGCAGATATCCAAGCTAGTCGCGCGATTCAAAAAGTCGCAGACAAAATTACGCTTTGGCAAAATGATTTTAATAATCTAGATAGCTTATTAATCAAATTGCAGCACTTACATTTTGAAATCATCGAACACCAAAATAAACAAAATGAAAAACAAGAAGGACGCAAAACGCTTAAGGCGTCAACGCGAGATTCTCTGGATAAATTAGAGAGTGAATTAAAGAATGGCAGGGAATCACTGCAGCGCGATATTGCACAGTTAACGGCTAAAATTGAAGCTGATCAAAGCCGTATAGAGTTACTTGATCAGGATAAACAGAGTTATGATGATAATGATGCGGCAAGCTTTCAGATAAAGGCGGAGCAAGCGCCTCGCATTCAGCAACAACTTAATGAAGTCAATGAAGTTATTGCGGCGTTTGAAGGCAATATTAACAAAATTCAACTAAAATTTGATAAGTTAATTCAAGATTTAACGCTGCAAAAATTAACGGATATCAGTGCAACAAAAGAGAAGATTTCTGCAATTAAAGAAGCGGGAAATATACAGTTAACAATAGTAAATGAAAACTATCAACACCAGCTAAGTCAGCTAAATGAAGCACTTAATAATACCTTCCTCAAACTTAATATCGAACAGAAAACGGTTGAAAACCAACTAACTCAAGCACAATTAGAGGCTCAAAATCCTGCCTTAGATAAAGAGTTGTTAGATGCGATCGAACATAATCAACGCCAGCTGCATGAGGCGCATGAAAAACAGACGCAACTATTGCAGCGACAAAATAGCGTCACGAGTCAGTTAACATTGCTTGAAAAGCAACGTGATAAGTTACTTGATCTACATAAAAAAGAAAATCGGATTTATGAACAACTTAAACAGGAATGTTTGGCCGTTGAGCAGCAACTATTGCCCGATGAAGGTAGTTTGCAATATTTTTTATCTCATGAACCTTTAGCGCTCAATTGGAAAGAAAATATTGGTCGTTTACTCTCTTCCGAGCTGCTTGCACGCAAAGATCTCGCTCCGCAATGGGTCGGCCATAGTGACAGTTTTTATGGTTTACAAATAGAGTTGCAACAACTCAAAGATAGCGATCTGCAACTGACAGAAAATGAATTACGAGAAAAAGCGGCATTATTAGATAACAAACGGGCAGAGAAAGTTGCGCAAATAAAAATAGTTGAAGAGCAGCTGACAAATATCAAAAAACAGCTAGATAGTCATCAAATCACGCTTACCGAGGTGAAACAAACCTCTCAACAAAATGAACTCAAACTTGTGCAACTAAAAGTGCAAATGGATAATTTTGCGGATAAAAAATTACAGGCAATCAAAGAGGCAAATGTCATTGTTGATGGACGCATTAAAGAAATTCAACATGCGCAAAAAAATAACAGCAAAAAAATTGAAGAGTATCATGCAACGGCAAAAGAGCAGCGCTTTGAATTAAACAATCAAATGCTTGAACAGCGGATGATGATTGAGTCTGATAGAGATAGCCAATTAGAACAATTAGAAGCACAGCTTAATGCGATAGAGCAAAGTACAAAGAGTCGTTTACTCGATTATAAAAAACAGAAGAATAGTGCCTTGAGCGACTTAGATCCCGATGGCGAAGTGGATAAACGTAGCCGTGAGCGTAAAACCTTACAGCAAACACTCGATGAATGTGCTGTTTGGGCACGTAAAGCGCGTGAATATAGTCAATTTATGAACGAACGGTACGTTCATCGTGATCAATTAGTTGAATTAAACCAGCATCGTAATATTGAAAAACGAGGATTTGAAAATAGCCTTGAAGATCTCATTATTGAAAAGGGTGAATTAATCAGTAATGACCAAAAGTTGCTTAAAAAATTGAATATACAGTTGCGAGAAAGCGATGAGCTATTAGCACAATTAGCTGAGAGTCAGCGATTATGTGAAAACAGCGGGATTGCGGTCTGTGTATGTGAGAGTGAACCTAGTAATCCAGCTGATTTAACAGTTAGTTTCTGCTTTGATTGGCTTAAAGAGTTTAAAACGGTCGAAAAACGATTAACTGAGCAGCTAAACCGTTTTAATGACACTTTCAGAAAAAATCATTCAAGCAGTGAATTGTTTGAAAATTGGTTAAAATTAGTCGCAGATAATGATACTTATGATGGCGCCAAAAGCCTGTTCAAATATCGTAGTGCCATTGCTGATCTGCTCAGTAGTGCAGAGCAGAAACAGAAAAATACTTACCAGTTAGTTACGGTTAATGCCAATATGATTAATGAATTTTATCAGCATATCGAAAATTTTGGTCGCCGTATAAAAATTATTGGTAAAAAGCTTTCCGAAAATGTCACCGCATTGGCACATTTTGATGCCCTTGCTGATATCAATGTATACACGGTGATGAAACAAGAAGAGTTAGAATATTGGGGACCATTGCAACAATTTTCTAAATTATTCGAGCTGTATCGTGATGACCTACGTGAAGGACGCGGGGAAATTCCCGATGATCTTGTTTATGCGATGCAAAAACTATCCACTTATTTACCCAGTGAAGGCTTTGTATTAGCACATGATAACCTCTTTGATATCGAGTTTTCTATCACTGAAAAAGGGCAGTTGAAACATGCCCGAAATGCGCGCCAATTAAAAAAAATCAGTTCAACAGGACTCTCTTATTTAGCAATGTTGTCTCTGTTTGCCGGGATACTAGGAATGCTTCGTGGCGCCACTGATTCAGCTTCGGTGGTGATATTGCCCGTCGATGAGCTCGGTGAATTAGCTGCAGAAAATATAGATCTATTATTAAAAATGTTTGATGATAATAACATAGCGATGTTATCCGCCTCGCCTTCAACAGACCGTCACATACTTTCACTTTATAAGCGTCATTACAAATTAAAAGATAACAAAATTTACCATGCAGAAATTCCAACATCACGTTTAGATGAACTACTCGCCCAACGTAAAATGGCGGACAATGCTACGGAGACCGTGACTCATGTTTAAACAAACCGTCCAACAGTTATTAACCGGTGCGGTGATCTGTGAAACTGCATTTGCTGAATTATATGCATATCTTAAAATCACAGAAAATGAATCGCGTGTTAGTGATTTTTTAGCAAACTTAGATAGAAACCTAACCTATTTGGAGAGTGCGGATGCTTTTTATTGTACCTTTCAAGAGGTATCTCAAGAAAACAGCGCAGAGTTAACGTCATTGTTTACTGAGGTTCGCACCGTATTTAGACCGTTAGTGGAGTTCTTAGATCTCCTTTTAACGGCAACTCAGACGGACTTACCCTTACGTGCGAAAGCGATGGTAAATATTAACAAATTATTTGACCCCTTTGAAAACGACCAAACGTTGCGTCAACATCTGCGCAGGATCACAGCCAGTAAGCCATTTAAAACGAACAAGCTAGAAGCGCGCGAGCAACTGGTATTTATGTTTCAAAAATTGGAAGAGATGGGCTATTTAGTGCGCAAAAATAGTGGCAGTAGCCGTTACTACGCTACCGCACGGTTTGACATTATTTATCTCTTCATCGAATTTTTAAATGATTCTGAACGCGTGGACTTACCAGAAACAGAGCAACAACAGCAAGAGGAGTTACTCTTCTAATGGCAGGTTATGATGCTGGCGATGTTACTGATTTATTGAAACAAATTGGCAGTAATTCACAAATACTTGCCGAAACGTATGTGTATGGTTCGATTTCAGGGGATCAAATAGATGCCAATAAGCTTAATGCTTTACAAAAAGCAGGATTAATTCGTCCTGATGATGAGCCGGGTGATTACCGTACTACTTCTGAATTAAAACGTATGCTTAATCGTTTAATGCGTAAACAGAGTAGTTATCGCCAATTGACTGACATGGGAAAAGTTATTGATGTGCTCGATGATACCGTGCAAGATTTTCAGCTATCGGTACAACAAAATCAGCATGATGATGCCGAGTATTATATCGATCAATTAGATGATTTACTCTATGAGGCAAAGGAAAATCTGAATGTTAGTTTAGATAATATGCATTATGCCATTTCTAGTCAGTTTGGCTTTGTGATCAGTTTAAGTGCTAAGGTTCGTGAAAACGAGAAAGCCTTAGATTACGCGCAAAAATTATTAACGGAATTACAACAAATTGATCCTGAAGCATGTTATGAATGGACTAATTGGGCATGCCCGATCGATTTCGCTCGTAAAATTAGCGCATTTATTTATTGGTTTAAACAGACACTCGCACGTCTACGTTTTATTATTGATAACATGCGTTTGAGCTTGTTTAGGCTCAGACGTGATGAAAAACAGGCAAGTTTGTTACGTAATATGGCCCGTTTTTTACGCAAACATCCTGAATTTGAGATCAGTGATGGGCTTTTTGAAGACCCTAACTTGAACGATAATCTTAAATTTGCACCGCCACTAAGAAATTTAAAAACCTACGTTGATCTCAAAAACAGCGCACATGAAGAGCGGTTAATTTCTATTGTCCAATCGCTACGTAAATATAATAACGAATTACCAATAAACAAACGTCAAACTAATAGGGTAGAAATATCACCAACGGAACCGTTAATTACAAGCCATGATTATTTTGAAGAGCAGGCAGAGCAGTTATTTGAACAAGCGATTATTACCGGTAATAAAATATCAGCAATTCAATACTGGCAAAATCAGCAGCAAAGTGAGCAGTTAATAGATCACTATATTGATCCCAAAGAGTGGATTGAATTAGTTTTTAGTTGTTATTGCAAATTGACCAATGAACAACAACATGCATTAGAGATCAACATGAAAGGTGTAAAAGTTGGCGGTACGACTGATAACTACAGCTACAGCGATGTGCAGATATTTTTGAGAAGTTAATATGGATAAAAAACTATATCAATTTTGCCAGCGCAACTTTAAGACCCTGTTAAATGGAAAGTTAAAATATGCTCCATTATTATCACGTTTAAATTTAGAATATGGTTTTGGAGAAAGAAGAGGCGATTACCTCTATTTTGATGATAATGATCGGCAGCGTTTAATTGAGCGTGTTCAGCAAGAAAATGATGTACATCTTTTTAGGCAGGATTATATCGACAGTAAATGCCGTGTCGATAATGCGTTAAAGCAGCGCAACGAGAAAGTAAATTCCCAACCTGTTAGTGAAGGTTTTGTGCTCATTAATGCAATTGATCATTTACGTATCAATGGCCAACACTTAAAGCTGCTCAATTTAACCTCCTTAGGCTGTTATATAGAAGCTTCTGAGATCACCGCCATTGACCACCCGTTTATCGTATTAGTTGAAAATCTCGCCATAATGGCAAAATTAGATGCCTTAATATTGCCAGAAAAGTTACGCGACGCGCTATTTATATATCGCGGTGATATAAAGCCAGCACAGCGAACAAATAGCGCCTACCAACTGTTTCGCCATTTTAAATCATCGCATCAATTAGTCTGCTTTAGTGATTTAGATCCCGCTGGAATACAGATTGCAGTTACCTGTGGAGCACATTTTTGGCTTGCCCCTGAAGATTTTACTTTAGTTAATTCATCATTAACTGGCGATGAGCATGAGTGGTTCAATCAGTCAGAGGCGATAAAATGGTTAGCACGCAAAAATAATTTACCAAAAAGTTGCCAAACTGCACTTATTACCATGCAAAACAGTAAAAAGACGTTAAAACAAGAACATATTTTAGCGCATAATATCAAAATGAATTTATACCCATTGGATTAACACCAATCCCGTCAGTGAAAAGGATATTCGCTATTTGTTGACTTGTAAAAGGTCGTTAAGCGTCCCTTCATGATGCAATTGAAAGGCGACAAACCCTTTCGGATCAATAGTAGTCTCAAGTTCATACTTAATTGAATCAGCATTTTTGTTATTTAAAAATGCCATCATCTGTATAAGATCTAAAAGATGAACACGACTCGAGACTTTTACTTCGGTTTCACTATATCCTTTTAATACAGGAATATCGTTGGCAACACCCGATAATATTTGTTGGTTATCAATCTCTAATTGAAAACTCATTCCTTCTATTACTAACTCCTCTGAGTTTGGGTTAGTGATCAATAAATGTATATTGAATCTTGGTGAAATTGATTGCAGGTTATCGGGTTCTATTTTTATTAAATCAACCTGTAAATCTTGCAATGTTTGCAAATTAGTACAACCAGAGAGCGCTACAGTAATTGCAATTAAAAAATATTTTAAGTAATACATATATCCCACCGGCATAAAAAAGGGTGTACGTGACTAGCCAAAATTGACTAATATACCACAAAGAATTATGACATTAATCTTTGTGAAATAATAACTTAGATGCTAACTTTAATTTTAATATCCAAAATTATTTTTGAATAATTGCTATTAATGTGCTGCCACCAATTATTTCAGAAAGGAGCATTCATGTTTAAAAAAAAATTATGGTTAAAGATTAAAAGAATATATGTCATCGCTATTTGTTCACTGCCAGTCTATTCCTTCGCAGAGATAAAACCAACTAAAGTTGCCATAGATATTGGTGAAAGTCACGATAACATCGACATTTATCGTATCGGTTTACAACAAGAGTTCTCCAATTGGTTAGATGAAAAAGGTATCCCATTGGGCGGATATTGGGAAGCTTCATTTAATTATTGGGATGGGCAGCAAACTGATCTCTATGGTCTGTTCCTTGCGCCAGTACTGTTTTATCAGTTTTGCGACAGCTGTCGCCTTTCTCCTTATATAGAAGCGGGAATAGGGGGGGGATTCATTAATAAAAAAGAGATGGATAATAAAGATATGTCTACCCATTTTCAATTTGAAGAGCGTATTGGGGTTGGTGTAAAAATGGGCCGTTTTGATCTCAATTTACGCTATATGCATTATTCAAATGCTGGTATGAAAAGCCCTAATCCAGGAATGGATATCTATTTACTAGGTGTTAGTTATCAATTTTAATCATTATAAGATACCCGCTTATATGGCGAGTATCTTATATATTATTAGGGGTTAAATTTAAGCAAATTCGGCACCGTCAAAAACACCAGCAAATAGTGCCGTTGACAGATAGCGTTCACCAGAACTTGGTAGGATAACAACAATATTTTTATCTTTATATTCAGGTAACTCAGCTAAACGAGCGGCAGCAAAAACAGCTGCACCCGAGGATATACCCGCCAGAATACCTTCTTCTTCCATCAGACGGCGAGCCATTGTGATTGCATCATCATTACTAACTTGCTCTGCACGGTCGATAAGTGAAAGATCTAAATTTTTAGGAATAAATCCTGCACCAATACCTTGTATTTTATGTGGCCCTGGTTTTACTTCTTCGCCAGCAAGGGTTTGGCTGATAACAGGAGAATCAACAGGTTCAACGGCAACACTGATAATTGCTTTACCCTGTGTTTCTTTGATATAGCGACTCACACCCGTAATCGTTCCACCTGTACCCACACCTGCAACAAATATATCAATTTCACCATCGGTATCGTTCCAAATTTCAGGACCGGTTGTTTGTTCGTGAATCGCTGGGTTAGCTGGATTTTCAAATTGACGAACGACAAAGTATTTACCCGGTGCAGAGTTTGCTAACTCTTCTGCTTTATTGATAGCACCTTTCATGCCTAATGCACCATCTGTTAATACTAGATTTGCACCGAGTGCTTTAAGTAATTTACGGCGCTCTAAACTCATTGTATTTGGCATTGTTAGTGTGATTTTATAACCACGAGCAGCGGCGACATAAGCAAGCGCAATTCCAGTATTACCACTGGTCGCTTCTACTAATTCAACATCTTTAGTTAACGTACCGTTTTTTTCAGCTTTCCAAATCATGTTGGCACCAATACGGCATTTAACGCTGAAGCTTGGATTACGACTTTCTATTTTTGCAAACACATTACCAGAAGTAACATTATTTAAACGTACAAGCGGGGTATTACCAATAGTTTGAGAATTGTCACTGAAGATTTTAGTCATAATATACTCTCTATGATTTATGTGATTAGAAATAAGTGAGATAAGAATAGCGGATGCATAAATATAAGAAAGTAAAATTTAGTTATAGCATATAGACTTTAGTGATATATCCCATTACGTAGCATATCATTGCTATCGCTTGTTGAGAAAAAAGAAGGAGCGATGGCTCTGATGTCGGAGCTAGAAAGTATATGAGGTAATTGTATTCACTTTTCGAATTACAACGCAGGGATGGTTCTTGAACTAGTCCCAGTGCACCAATCTACGTTGTTAGAATTGATTTTAAAAACTTTTCTCGTAGCCAAACAAAGCGGTACTACCACCGTAACCAGGCATCGTATTGTTTGAAAAAATAATTTTAAATTTGCTAGATTGATCTGCTTTAAAACTAAAACCAGCCCCAAAAGCCAAATTGCTCTCGTAAATGTTCATCTCTTCAGAATTTGAAACGTAGTCGTACATTGCTTGATCTGCGTTTAGATTTGCTAAATCTTGTTTGGCGGGATCATAAAAGTTCCCAAACACCTCTACCTCAAAGCGATCACTATCTAATGGCATTATTGGCAATGAAAAGATTTGATAATGTGCATTATCCACAAAAGTACTATCAGTGATAGAAGTTGTAAAATTAAATGAACGATAAAAACTTTTGAACACTTGATTGAGATATTGATACGTTGCTTGCGGAACTTGTGATATTGACTCTATATCAAAATAACTTGAGGAACCAACCTGAACTTGCTGTTGATATTCAACTTGCAATGTATTCGATGGCGACTCCTGTGCCAAGCAACAAGCTGAAGCAAAATAAAAGATAAAAATTCCATTTTTAAACAAAATTGCCTCCTTGATTGATAATTCTATTTAATGTAATAACCTTAATAAAATTATTGTATATCAAATCACCGTTAGTTACTTAATAAATAATCTAAATAGTGATGCAAGTTAGCTAATAATTGCATTTTTTCAGGTTGATTTTGATAGTCCAATACCAAGGCGTCCAGTTTTTCCACGTAAGCTTGGGTATTTTCTAAAAGGTATGCCTGACGGTGCCTATGCCATTTTTCCTGTTCCTCTATAGATAGATATTCAGGCGCATTTCGTGCACGATAATGCCACAGTAAAGAAGTCAAACGGGGATCATCAAAATCAAATTGAGTATTAGCTAATGTTTTCCAATCACTGCTAGCTATTTGATTTATTTTGTTTTTATCATTATTTGAAAAGAAACCTCCGCTATATAACATTTCCTCTGGGCTACTATATTTAGTCTCTCTATGCTCATCGCTAAACACCTGTAGACACTTATTAACGATATCTAAATTATTTTTAATTAACTCTAAAGAAGAACGACATTGCACGCGATCAATACCTAATTCATCGGCTCGATGCTCCGATAATGTTTTAGCAGGGGCTATAATTGGACATTTATTGATATGGATTAATTTAATGGCAGGGCGATTAATTCCCTCTGGAAGATCAGTTAATGACGTGTACAAATAATGGCGGATCTCTGCAACACTCATCGTTAATAAATTGTTCAAATCTTTATTTAAGTCAACTGCAATGATGGCATTTTTATTAACAGGGTGCTCAATCAGTGGAAGCACATAACTAACACACCCCTGTATAGCTGGAAACATACCTGAGACATGTACAACTGGAGTAAAACTCCCTAACTTCAAGGATGATAATGCATTTGATTTTTTGCGTAGATTAAAACAATAATCATATAATTTAGGGTGTGTATCCTTGATTAATTTAGCAATAGCAATTGTGGCATAAACATCAGACATCGCATCATGTGCTTGCTCATGTGCTAAATCATTTTCTTTAGTGAGCAACTCTAAACGGAATGAAGGTACATCATTATTATCGACAGGCCAATTAATACCCTCTGGGCGCAATGCATAACACGCTCTCACTAAATCAATAATATCCCACCGAGAACAGCCGTTTGCCCATTCTCGTTGATAGGGATCTAGAAAATTACGATATAGGGTAAAGCGCGTTACTTCATCATCAAAACGAATATTGTTATATCCTAAAACACAGGTATTTGTCTGGCTGAATTCACCATTGATTAATTTAATAAATTCATTTTCGCTAACACCAAGTTGCAGTGCTTTTTGCGGAGTAATTCCGGTTATAAGGCACGCCTCTGGATTAGGTAGGTAATCATTAGGTGGACGACAAAACCACTCATTTGCAACGCCTATAATGTTGAAGTCAAGATCTGTTCTTATACCAGCAAACTGCGCAGGCCGATCGGAACCTGGATTTAAACCAAAAGTCTCATAATCGTGCCAGTACAAAGTAGTTGGTGGCGTGTTTTGTTGTGATGAATTGCTCATTTTATATAGTGATTCCAGCGAATATGTTCAATGTAAATGATAGCTAAGTTATTTGTTGTTACGAAATATTATATTCCTATGTCACGTAAAGCTCAGGTGAGTTAGCACGCCGCAGGGAAAACAAAATAGCACCATCTACTTTGTTATAAAATCTCTATATGCTCTGTACTTGTGATACTACATCTTGAGGCACAATGGTTATACATTAAATCATATTCTAACTAACTTAGCATCAAGGCGATAGGCGGCGATGAAAATGAAACAGCGATCACAAACCATTTATCGTTTACTTATCTTTGATCTGCAACTAAATATCAATACAGATCACAAATTCATTAACGCGCTCAGGAAAAAGTCAAAAAATAGCAACTTAGAGATATAATACAAAGGCACGTATTTAAAAATATATATTAATATCTGTCGATCAGATAATAATACATTTTTGTGCCATAATAAAAATGCAATTAATGAACAGCTCCTTTGTTTATTATTAATTTATAAAACAGTAAATAAGGAAGAGAAATGAATAAATTAACGCTTATTAAATCAATTACTTCTGCTTCGATATTAGCTGCAGCACTTATTAGTCAATCTACAATCGCTGCTGAAAAAATAACATTCGAAGATTTTACAAAAATGAGTTACGAGCAACGTGTACAAGTTTGTGCTGAATTTGTAAACTCTAGTGATATTGGTCTTTGTGCTGCAATAACAGCGAAACCAGATATGGCTGCAACAGTTGCTCCTGCTACACGCAATAAAGCTTTGGTTGAGTGTGCAAAAGAAGAGAATACAACTAGTCCTCAAGACTTAAGCGCTTGCGTTAATGACAAACTCAATACCTCTGAAAAAGCTGCGGCGTACACAGATAAAGAGTTCCATGCTGCACTGAAAAAATGTGCAAAGGATAAATCATTAGATGGAACGAATGAAGTGTTGCAATGTACTTATGGTAAATTAAAAAATTAATTATTAATTACCCGTTTTCGTAATAGGTTAAACCAAGAAAATATTGGTTTAACCTAATTCAGTTACATATTCTCAACCCATTCATAAAGATTGATATTAATAACTAATCCTCTTTGCAACTCTGTTTTTGAGCCACAATATCCCAATCAATCATGTCATTATTAGTAAATATTGTATCGTAATTAAGTTCTTCAGCAGGTTCACTATTACTTGTTTCATCAGGTGTTAATGGTGAATGTACCTCTATATATTTTTCACCATTTGGTTCTTTCGTTATTTTTATAGGGTCATTAATGACTTTTACCGACTCCCCCGATTTAACTTTAGCAAATAACCAAGCAATATCATCGGGATTCATGCGCACGCAACCTGCACTGACACGCATACCAATACCAAAGTTTTTATTAGTTCCATGAATTAAGTAAGTACGATTACCATAGGCAAGACGTAACGCATATTCACCCAATGGATTATTCTTACCCGCGGGAACCGTTTGTGGTAATTCTGTGCCATGCTCTGCAAAATGATCTTCTCGGCTCTGTTTGGTCGGAGTCCAAGTTGGATTCGGAATTTTGCTAAAGATAGTGGTTTCCATAACTGGGGTAGATTGATCTATACGCCCAATACCAATAGGAAAGACATAGACAGTATTATTTGTAAAATAGTAAAGTCTTAATTCGGGTAAATTGATGACAATCCCTTTATAGGGAGCATCGGGGAGTATAATTTGACTCGGTATAACTATTTTAGTCCCTACTTGTGGTAGTAGCGGATCAACCCCCGGATTCGCATCCATTAAAGCAAGAAAGCCGACATTGTATAAATTCGCCAAAGCATGAAAATAGTCACCTTCTTTCACAGTATGATATTCAGGCTCACCTATTAAGCGAGAGCCATCAGCGGGGAGGGCGTACGCTTTCGCTGATACTTGATTACTCAAAAACAGCATGAAAATGAGTGTAACTGCAATACAAAATTTTACACACTTGCTAAATAAAGGTGTAATAAGCGATAACCTATTGTTACGATTCAATACAAACATATAAAACCTGAAATTTATAAAAAGATTAAGACGTTATGCCAATTATACCATATGTAAACCATTATCATTGACAAATATAGTCGGGTATAAAAAAAATTGTTATACCCATGTTAGCTAGAAATGCTTTGTCAGATAATTGTCAGGCAGTTAGTTATGTGAAGTTGAGAAACTGAAATCAGCTAATTAACTCGATTTAGTAATAGCAATGCAGCAATATTCCGTGCTGTCATTTCTAAATTTACGGCAGCATCATGAAACGCTTGATCTAGGTTAACCACATTTGGGACGATACTAAATACACTATCAATACCGTGTTCATGGACTATCGCATAGTCTTTCGATAAACAACCTGCAATACCTATCACAGGAATACCATACTGCTTCGCCACTCTAGCGACCCCTATCGGGGTTTTACCGCAAATTGTTTGGCTGTCAATGCGTCCTTCGCCAGTGATAACTAAATCAGCATTGGCGATAATTTCACTGAAATTGACGGCATCCATGACGATATCAATACCCGGACGTAGCGTTGCATTAAATAGCCCTAAAAAGGCTGCGCCCATGCCACCAGCAGCCCCTGCACCTGCGCTGTTTATAATATCATGACCCAGTTCATTTTTAATAATAGCGGCATAATGCGCGAGGTTTTGATCTAAAAAATCGGTCATATCTGCTGTTGCTCCTTTTTGTGCAGCGAACACATGGGAAGCACCAGTGGGCCCACATAGGGGATTGTTGACATCGCAAGCTATTTCAAGCGACACATGGCGTAAACGAGGATCAAGCCCGGTTGTATCGATATGGCATAAATTGGCCAAAGCGGCACCGCCATAACCAATTTCATCACCATTGAAATCAACCATTTTAATACCTAATGCCTGTGCCATGCCAATACCACCATCATTTGTCGCGCTGCCACCGAGACCAACAATAATATGATCAACCCCCGCATCCAGCGCAGCTTTAATCAATTCTCCAGTACCAAACGAGGTCGTTAATGTAGGATCGCGTTGTTCAGGAGTGACTAAATGAAGCCCTGATGCAGCAGACATTTCTATAACGGCGGTATGTCGATCACCTAATAGTCCATAGAAAGCAGAGACAGGTCGACCGATAGGGCCTGTAACAACGCAATTTATTAATAATCCACCCGTTGCATCTATTAATGACTGTACAGTGCCTTCACCACCGTCGGCCATGGGTATTTTATGAATCTCAGCATTTGGCATAATCTGTTTAAAGCCCGACTCAATGGCATTGGCAACTTCCATCGCGGTGAGGCTTTCTTTATAAGAATCAGGCGCAATTATAATTTTCATAGCACGATCTCTTTTTAATTATGGGCTGCTATATGCATATTTTATCTATAAATAGTGGTTGTAAATTGTTACGCTATCGCTATTGTTTGACGATATTCATTATGTCATTGATTATAACCATTGCTGTAATTAACTGCTCTATTTAGGCGCAGCAATGAAAGCATAATAACGAACTATTGGTTGTAGTAACTCATTGTTATAATAATAAAATAAATAACAATGGCGAAACATGCTTTCACTTAACGTTAGCACTCTTTTTATTAACCATTAATGAGCAGGTGAATATAGGATTGAGTATTACCACTTGCCAGTAAATATATCGCGCTTGTAACTCTAGAGGAAGTCTTAATGCATACCTGCCCATTATGTTCATCTCTTCAAACCAATTTTTATTTTGAAGATAAAAATCGTAGCTATATGCAGTGTGCACGTTGCCAATTAGTCTTTGTACCTAAGCAGCAAAGACTTGATCCAATCAAAGAAAAAGAACACTACGACCATCATATCAATAATCCCGATGACCCAGGCTACAGGCATTTTTTATCTCGTTTAACCATCCCTTTGCTAGAGCGCATAGAGTTAGGATCTCACGGTTTAGATTTTGGCTGTGGCCCAGGACCTGCACTTGCCCAACTGCTACAAGAGGTCGGACATAAGGTAGATTTGCATGATATTTACTATTATCCAAATGCAGAATATTTATCTAAACAATACGATTTTGTAACGGCGACAGAAGTCATTGAACACCTTTATGACCCACATCAGATATGGAAACTATGGTTGCAGATGGTGAAGCAGGGGGGATGGCTCGGCATCATGACTAAGTTAGTCGTTGATCTAGAGGGTTTTAAAAATTGGCACTATAAATTTGACCCGACCCATGTCTGTTTTTATAGCCAAGCTACTTTTCGTTACCTTGCTCAGAGAGATAAGCTTGAGCTTGAATTTATTGGTAGTGATGTCATTTTACTGCGAAAATTAGCCTAGCACAGAAATTACCATGGCTATACCACCACTTTTTTAACCTAAGGAGATCTAAAAATGATTGCATTAACAGCTTTACAGTGTCGCGTGATTGGTGTGATGCTTGAAAAGGAAATTACCACACCAGATCAGTATCCTTTGTCATTAAATTCACTTACAAATGGTTGTAATCAAAAAAGTAACAGAGAGCCGGTACTCTCTCTATCTGAGACACAAGTACAAAGTGTGATCGACGAATTAATTGAAATGAAACAGTTGTTTGTAGAAGTAGGTTCATCGGGTCGAGTTAATAAATATAAGCATAGGTTTTGTAATACGGCATTTACCAATTTACAATTAAGCGCACAACAAAAAGCAATTATCTGCCTATTATTCCTTCGCGGACCTCAAACAGCGGGTGAGTTACGCACGCGTAGTAACCGCCTCGCTGAATTTAACAATGTAAATGAGGTAGAAGCAGCACTTGAAACATTACAAGATATCAATAACCAGCAATTAGTGAAAAAATTACCAAGAGAAGCAGGGAAAAGAGAGTCGCGTTATATCCATCTATTTACCGATCTTTCTGATGTTGAACTAGAATGTATGGACACAGACACTAATCTATCACCTACAGAACCTAATCAACTTGAGCATAGGGTTTCGTTATTAGAAGATGAAGTCGGAGCGTTAAAAAATGAACTCGCTCGTTTAACCGCTTTAATTGAGTCTCGTTAGTCTTTATCATCATGATCGTTACTAAAACCTGATGCATATATTTCATTAAATTAGAGTTTTTACCTATGTCAGAAAAAAAAATTAAATTCATCGCAGCAGATATGGATGGCACGCTACTAGATAGCAATGGCCACTTACCCGAGGAATTTTTTGATGTTTTTCATCAATTAGACAAAAAAGAGATCCTATTTGCAGCTGCCTCAGGGCGACAATATTATAGCTTACTTAACATGTTTTCAGCTGTGCAAGAACGCATGCTGTTTATTGCTGAAAACGGTACATACGTTATGCATCAAGAAAAAGAGTTATATAGTTGCACTATCGACATTGATTCAATTCATCGGATAATTAAAGAGGCACGCTCAATCAATGGTGCACATATTGTTTTATGTGGTAAAAAATCTGCCTATATCGAAACGCAAGCGCCAGAAGCATTGGATGAAATGCAAAAATATTATCATCGTTGTGAATATGTTGATGACCTGCTAAAGGTAAACGATGATTTTATTAAAGTGGCAATCTGCCATTTTGATGGTTCACAGGAACATGTATATCCGATTATTTATGAAAGATTTAATCGAGACCATCAAGTTGTAGTCAGTGCGAAAATATGGCTTGATATAATGAACATTAATGCATCGAAGGGCGCTGCAATCAAACATTTACAAGAACAATTTGCCTTTGATTATGAGCAAACCATGAGTTTTGGTGATTACTTTAATGATATAGAGATGTTACAAGCGAGTTTTCATTCCTATGCTGTAGAAAATGCGCATCAACAAGTAAAAAATCACGCCCGTTTTACTGCACCGAGTAATAGTGAAGCAGGGGTATTAACGGTTATCAAAGCGTATCTAGCTGCTTCGGATACTTCTTTATAATTATTGCTGACAGCCAAGATGAATTAGGCATGTCACTCCTAATTCATCTAAATTATCCACAACGCCTTCATGTTATCGATGTAGACTCAACGTTTAAGCAGCATTGGGTTTAATCATTGCATCATGTTCAGCCGTTACTTCCATCTCTTCAGCTAAGGCATCCTTTTGTTTATCGTGTTTAGTTTCAGCGCCATGCATCCAATCAACAAGTTTATCAGATATAAAATAAAGGATGATGCCTGAAACAGCCGCAGTAATAGCGATACCCGCAAATATTGACATAGCATTAGCCAGTTGATCTTCAACGGCATCACTATGACCGATTAATGCACCAACAACACCCGCAACTTTATTAGCGATCGCAATAAATAGGAACCAAGCTCCCATCATGAGTGAGGCGATACGTAGTGGTGCTAATTTAGTAACCATTGACAGACCAATTGGTGATAAACATAGTTCTCCCATAGTATGGAAGAAATAAGCACCAACTAGCCATAACATACTCGATTTTGCATTATGATCGCCATTCATTTGCACAACAGCACCGATCATGAATAGGAAACCAACCCCTAATAATATCAAGCCAAGTGCAAATTTGGCTGGAGAATTTGGTTCATTTTTCCCAAGTCTTATCCAAATAGAGGCGATAACAGGTGCAAATACAACAATGAATAATGCATTAAGAGATTGAAACCAAGCCGTTGGCACCTCCCATGAACCAATCATGCGATCCGTAAAATTGTTAGTAAACAAATTCATTAAACCGCCAGCTTGTTCAAACCCAGCCCAGAAAATAATAGTGAATAAGCCCATAACCATGATCACTTTGATGCGATCTCGTTCAATTTTAGTAAGGGGAGTCTTTATGGTTGCGCCATTTTTTAGATTCTTATCCTGTGCAATTTTAGCCGCTGGAACGGTACCTATATCACCTAGCAATTTTTGGGCAAAGAAGAATTGAATGATCAAAGATAAAATCATACCAATACCAGCACAAATGAAACCAGCTTGATAGCTTCCACCAAATGCAGTCACCACGTAACCGACAACGATACCAGATAAAAATGCACCAAGGTTAATCCCCATATAGAAAATAGTAAATGCACCATCTCGTCGGTTATCACCTTCTTTATATAAGTCACCGACCATAGTAGAAACATTTGGTTTGAATAAACCATTACCGATGATTAAAGCGCCGAGTCCGAGGTAAAACATAACTGTTTCCATACCTGGTATCCATGCATGTGGTGTACCTAACATAAACTGTCCTACAGCCATCAATGCACCACCAATATATATCGCTTTACGTTGCCCTAAATAGGTATCCGCCAACCATCCTCCGATAAGTGGCGTAAGGAAAACTAATCCCGTAAATGTCCCGTATAAAGATAATGCTTCTTGTTGAGTCCAACCTAGACCATGACCGCCCTGACTACCAACTTGATCAACCATATAAAGCACTAAAATAGCACGCATTGCGTAGTAACTAAAACGTTCCCACAACTCCGTTGAAAATAATAAGAATAACCCTTTAGGATGGCCTAAAAGCGTTCCTGAGATTTTATCTGCACTCATATTAAGTTTCATACCTTAAGCTTGTGTCTTGCTGCAATACAATCCGCACTACAGTATTTCATTTGAATTTAGCGCCTAAAAAATCGATCTCACTTAACAAGATAAATTGAAAATGCTAACAAAGATGATATTTAGGTTTAGTAGTTGAATGGTTTCTTCTATGAATGTCACTCGTTTGATGGCAATGCAGCTTGGCATTAACCGATCATGTTTATACGCTGCAAGATAAGTAATAGTCAAGAGTTAACCCGGTAAAAAAGTGCGCAATTAACATCCCTATAACAGCCAAGTTACCTGATTAACATTATGGCAATTATTTTGTCTCATATATCATATAAAAAAAACAATTCCGATCGGTTTTATATGTAATCATGCTCTATTACAGCAGCAGAGTGCTGTTAATGTAACCAACTATTGATATGCGTTTATTTTTTCATAGATTAATCTATGGCAAGTAGGGCAATATTGAGTGTGACCCACTTCTCATGAAAGCGCTTACATGTGTGACTATAGTAAATTTTTACACTATATTTAATTTTTATAATCTATACTCTTTTTTGGAGAGGCTTTACTGACTTTCAGCCACTAAATTTATCAATTTGTAGCGACCTGTTGTTAATTGATTATATTTGTAATCCTTAAATTAAATAGATTAATTATTTTGCCAAGCAAAGTAACCGCTTACATTATAAAGGCGTTAAGTTGCTGTATAGGGATATTTTTTATGAGGGAAGGGGAGTATGAGGCAATAGATAATTAAACTGAAAACATCAATTTACTTTATTTTAATTTATGAAATAGCAATAGGTGAAAAAATGAAAAAATTAACTTTAATCAAATCAATGTGTTCCGCTACTATCTTAGCTGCTGCATTTATCAGCCCAGCAATAATGGCTCATGATGTAACAATGACAGAAGAACAACGCGCCATTGTTTGTTCTGGTGATGAAGATGCGGCTGAAAATGAAATGTGTGCCGCTTTAGAAGGAAATATGGATAAATCGACTTTACCTGCAGAAGGTAAACGCACAACAGCTGAAATTATTTGCGCCGGTAATGAAGATGCAGCAGAGAATGAAATGTGTTCTGCACAGAAGGATGAAAACACTTCACCTACGCCAGATGAAACTATGGAAGAGGAAACGCGGGACATCATTTGTTCTGGCTCAGAAGACTCTGCAGATAACGAGATGTGTACACCTGAATAATGACCGTTACAGCAATTATCACTATTTAGTCTAATTCAGAAAAGACAAAACTTACGCTAGTAAGTCGTGATCTAAAACGGCTTACTAGCGCTTGATTAAACAGTACACTTAAAGTGTTTAACGATAAAATGCTTCAACCGAGCCTTTTACGGTTCGTAAAAGTGGCTGGCCACGACGATCTAACGCTTTATGCGCCGGAATTTTAACCCAACCTTCACTTATGCAATATTCCTCAACATCAAAACGCTCTTTGCCATTAAGTTTAATACCAATATCATTATCATTTTCAAAAATTTCAGCTACATGATGCGGGCTACGAGGGTTAACCGACAGACGATCTGGTAAAGTGGGTAGCGTGCTAGTGTCGTTCATGTTTGTGACCTATAAGTAAATTAAAAGTGAGCCATTGTAGATAATATATTGAAAACGCTCAATAGCTGTAAGCTCATAATATTAATTTAAGGAATAGAGTTAAGTTACACATAAATATTTTTAGATTATGTAGGAAGCGTAAAGGCTAGTTTATCTAAGTAGATTGAATCGACACCAATAATCTAGACACTTTCTAGCCTTTTTTGATAGCGCTTTTCATAGTCTACTGGCGACAATAAATTATTGGAACCATGTTTGCGTTTGTTGTTATAAAAAATCTCAATATAATCGAATATTTCGCTTCGCGCATCTTCCCTTGTAGAGTAGATCTTCTTCTTAATACACTCTCGTTTTAATAATTGAAAAAAGCTTTCAGCCACGGCATTATCATGACAATTTCCTCGACGACTCATGCTACCTTCTAAATTATGAGCATCTAAAAAAGATTGCCAATCGTGGCTTGTATATTGGCTACCTTGATCAGAATGAACCATCACTTTAAATTTTGGCTTTCTCCGCCATACGGCCATTAACAATGCATCGAGTGCTAACTCTTTGGTTATCCTTGACTGCATTGACCAACCAATAACGCGACGAGAAAATAAATCAACAACAACTGCTAAGTACAGCCATCCTTCATGTGTTCGAATATACGTTATATCAGTTACCCAAGCCCTATCTGGAGAATCTGGGTTAAATTGTCGCTGAAGGTTATTAGGCGTAACGATATTAACTTCACCACTTTTTTGACGCGGTTTTCTATATCCAACCTGAGCGCGTAATCCTGCTTGTGACATTAATCGATATACGCGATTAATTCCGCATTGCTTACCAGTATCTCGAATATCTGAATGGATCTTACGGTAGCCATAAACCCCGCCAGACTCTAGCCAAAACTGTTTAATCAGCCCAGTCAGTTTCTTATCAGTTTGTGAGCGCTTAGAGTTGGGCTGCTTTATCAAAGCATAATAGCCACTGGGATGAACATTTAATATTCGACACATGCTTCGAACCGACCAGCATTGAGCGTTGTCCTTTATAAAGGTGTACCTCAATCGGACTGGCTTGCGAAGTACACCGCGGCTTTTTTTAATATATCCCGCTCTTCTGTTACCCGTTTTAATTCCCTTTTTAACTTATTTATCTCTGCTTGCTCAGCTGATTTTGCCTGATGTTCGGCTGAACCTGGGCCAAATTTTTTAACCCAAGCATAAAGACTATGTGTTGTAACATCTAATCGTTTAGCGACAGATGCAACACTATGTCCTCGCTCAGTCACTTGCTTAACAGCTTCAATTTTAAATTCTTCGGGATAACGTTTACTACTCATATTGACACCTCTTTTTGAGTCATTTTATCTAATTAGGAGGTGTCTAGTAAAATGGTGTCGATTCAGATAACTCAAAATTATTTTCTAAAAACAAGCAACGCTATCTCCTGCTAAATTAAGTAACCTGCTTTGTGTTTAATGATTGGATTGTTAGTATGAAACATGAGAGTTACCTTTTGTTGTTTTGAAATAAAGATTCGACACCTTTATCAAAACGGGTAACTCTCAACTTTTCAAGTCGAGATGTCAGATTTAGTCTGAACTAATACAAATGAGCCAAATTAACAATACTGAGTCAATATTCAACACTATCCAAAGTTTATGAGTAAATTTACCCTCCCTTTGAGAACTCGTAAATATCCTTTATCACGGGGAGTGCAAGATATAGAAATCCACCTTTTTCCACCTGGGTGTAAAAGGCGTGGATGTCGTTTACCTTTGATAATTGACCAACCTATTTTTTCTAATGAGCGGACATACTTTCTAACATCTTTGTTGTTACAAACCATAATGACCTCATAAACAATTCTTGATTTCAGTAATGGTTTCATTGCTCAGCACATTACTCATTAGCTGATTGTCAGGCGCGTCTGCATAGATAGACCAAATGTTTTCTATTGCACGCATCTGGTACTCAGGCCACGGTGCATTAGCTGCTGAATTTTCATTAATCTCAACTCTATATATATTTAGTCGTACCCCTCTTGTTTTATCACTTTGCATATTTGGAAATACATCAAACTGGACATTATTGTTAGATTTAAAGTTATATTGAACTGTAATTGATTTAGATGGGTTATATTGATTTAGGATAAGCTGAATGGCTCTAACTAATTCATTAAATGTATTAGTTTCAATAGATTCATACTTAATGAAACTTAAAGCTAATTGCTTCCAAGCCTCTTGATATTTTTCAAATAAGATAACTTCATCGATAGAGTGGTCTTTGCTTAACAAGTTAATCACATCATTTTTTTCTGACTTTGAAGGTAACTGTACAATTTTTATTAGGTATTTATGCTCAATCAATTCAGTAGAAATTAATGGATTAACATAGGTTGAGCGTTTGTAAAACAGCTCTTTTAGTGATTGCTCAACCCAATGATACTTAAAATCTGTAAAGTTAGTCCATGTTAGCCCCGCATCGGTTAATTTGATTAATTTAACTTCAATTTTGAATTGTTCAGTATTATCACTTTCTCCATAAGAAACCGATGCCAATAAAGCGTTGGTTGTTTTATCTAAATAGTATGAAGATATGATGTTAGGAAGCTCCGTTGGATACTGTGAAGCAGGTAGGAACACATGCTTATCAATGAAATCTAGCAAATCGAAACTATTTTCAAAAACAGCCCCTAGTTTATTGATAGGTACAAATTCACCGTTTGTATCTTCGTCATAGATTTGCACCCAATAATGTAGAGTTGGCTCTTCTTTGCCTTGTAAATAATCCAAAGTAACACCAAGTGCTTCTGCTATTTTTATTGCTATTTGGATTTCTGTTTTCTTTCCATTTTCAATTCGATTGATTGTAGCTCTTGATACTGGGATATTTGAATTCGTAAGTTGTAAACTTAGTGTCTCTTGATTGTGTCCCAATGCCTTTCGGGCCTTTATTAAAAGTTCTGCATTTAGTTGAATTGGTTGTCTGTTATTCATAATTTTCTCTCTCAATTAATGGAAATCAGAGTATATGAACAACAATGGTGTCACATATAGGTAATTGATGTAACACCATGTAACAACAAAATTCAATAATAGCTGTTGGGTTTCATTAAATTCAGTACAAAATATCCCTCAATTTACCTTCAGATCATATAAAATCATCTACATAAATGCCACAATACAACTCATTGAAATATAGCTTACATAGGTGGTTTTACTTCATGCAAAACAACACGATAAACAAAGCAAAGCTGACAGAAACAGACATCATCACCAAATTCATTCTTCCAAGCATTAAAGATGCGGGTTGGGATGATATGACGCAAATACGCCAAGAGGTGAAACTGCGTGATGGTAAAGTGATTGTGCGTGGTCAACTGGGCATGCGCCAAACGGTAAAATCTGCTGATATTGTGTTGTATCACAAACCAAGCCAACCACTGGCTGTGATTGAAGCTAAAGCCAACAAACACGATGTGGGTAAAGGCATTCAACAAGGTTTAGATTACGCACGTTTATTAGAAGTGCCGTTTATCTTTGCCTCTAACGGTGATGGTTATATCTTTCATGATAAAACTAACCTACAGCAACTAGAAACAGAAATCAGCCTTGAACAGTTCCCATCGCATGAAGAGCTATGGCACAAATACTGTATCTGGAAAGGTTACAAATCAGAACACCTTCCTGTTATCACGCAAGATTACCATGATGATGGCAGCGGTAAATCACCACGTTATTACCAACTACAAGCGATTAATAAAACGGTTGAGGCAGTCGCACAAGGTAAAGACCGAATTCTATTGGTGATGGCAACGGGCACAGGTAAAACTTATACCGCCTTTCAAATAATTTGGCGCTTATGGAAAGCAAAAGCCAAAAAACGTATCCTATTTTTAGCCGATAGAAACATCTTAGTTGACCAAACCAAGACCAATGACTTTCAGCCCTTTGGTCAAGCGATGACCAAAATAACAGGGCGTAAAGTTGACCCTGCTTACGAGATACATTTAGCGTTATACCAAGCCTTAACGGGCCCCGAAGAATACCAAAAAGCTTTTAAGCAAGTTGACCCAGACTTCTTTGATTTAATCATCATTGACGAATGTCACCGTGGTAGCGCCGCAGATGACAGTGCATGGCGTGAAATACTCGAATACTTTAACTCTGCAACACAAATTGGTTTAACGGCCACGCCAAAAGAGACAGATGAAGTCTCTAACATCGATTACTTTGGTGAGCCTACTTACTGTTACACCCTTAAAGAAGGCATTGATGATGGCTTTTTAGCCCCTTACAAAGTGGTACGTGTTGATATTGATGTTGACCTGCAAGGCTGGCGACCAACCAAAGGGCAAACCGATAAAAATGGTGAGCTAATTGATGATCGCATCTATAACCAAAAAGATTTTGACCGTACCTTAGTCATTGATGAGCGTACACAGTTAGTGGCTGAAACCATTACCAGTTACCTAAAACGTACCGACCCAATGGCAAAAACTATTATCTTTTGTAACGATATTAATCACGCTGAACGTATGCGCAGAGCATTAGTTAACCTTAATCCTGAGCAAGTCGCTAAAAACGAAAAATATGTGATGAAAATTACCGGCGATGATGAAATAGGTAAAGCCCAACTAGATAACTTTATTAACCCTAAAAAGGCCTACCCTGTTATCGCAACGACTTCTGAGTTAATGACAACAGGGGTTGACGCTAAAACCTGTAAATTAGTGGTACTTGATCAAAACATAAAATCGATGACTAAATTTAAGCAGATCATTGGTCGTGGAACGCGTATTGATGATCGCTTCGGTAAACTGTGGTTCACCATTTTAGACTTTAAAAAAGCCACCGAACTGTTTGCCGATGATGATTTTGATGGTGAGCCAGTGCAGGTGATGACCCCAACAGCCGAAGATATTATTGATGGCACGGGCGACATTGATAGCACAACAGAGCAAGAAGATGAGCAAATCAGTGAAAATGACTCACCAGATTACGATGCAACAACAGTTGAAAACACAGGCGATGAAAGTAATGAACAGCCACCAAAGAATGAAGATTGGGGTGAAATAGCTAGTGGTGATGATGAAGAGCCACGTTTTATTAAATTCCATGTATCAGGCGTCACCGTTAAAAAAATGGCAGAGCGTGTGCAGTATTACGACAGTGATGGTGGCTTAGTCACCGAGTCATTTAAAGACTACATCCGTAAAACCATGCAATCGCAATTTAGCTCGCTAGATGACTTTGTTAAACGCTGGAACGATGCTGAGCGAAAACAAATCGTGATTGATGAACTTGAACAAGCGGGCATTATTTGGAAAGCACTTGAAGAGGAAGTCGGCGTCGATCTCGATCCCTTTGATATGATTTGCCATGTTGTTTACGACCAACCCGCTTTAACGCGCAAAGAACGTGCAAACAACGTCAAAAAGCGTAACTATTTCACTAAATATTCGGACACAGCACAAACCGTGTTAGATAATCTCCTCACCAAATACGCGAATGTGGGCGTACAAGAAATTGAGTCAAAAGATGCGCTCAAAGTACAGCCTTTCACAGATATTGGTAGACCGCTTGAAATAAAGAAAAAAGTGTTTGGCGGTAAATCAAAGTACGAGCAAGCCATTAAGGAGCTGGAATCTGAAATTTATCAGCGTCCACCAAAGCAACAAACAGCATAAAGTTAAACATTTATCGTCATATTCGCATCAAACAAAGAGAAAACTATGTCAATCAGTTCAGTTATTAAATCAATTCAAGACATCATGCGTAAAGACGCAGGGATAGATGGTGATGCACAGCGTTTAGGGCAAATGTCATGGTTACTATTTTTAAAAGTATTTGATGCACAAGAAGAAGAGCTTGAAGATGAACTAGACAATTATAAAGCGCCTATTCCAGAGCAATTTTTATGGCGTAACTGGGCTGAAGATGCTGAAGGTATCACGGGTGATTCATTGCTTGATTTTGTTAATGACGAGCTGTTTCCAAACCTTAAAAACTTAACAGCACCACTAGACTTAAACCCGCGTGGTTACGTGGTGAAAGCCGCGTTCAGTGATGCCTTTAACTACATGAAAAACGGCACGCTGTTACGTCAGGTGATTAACAAGTTGAATGAAATTGATTTCACCGACTCGCAAGAGCGTCACATGTTTGGTGATATCTACGAACAGATTTTAAAAGACTTACAAAGTGCAGGTAACGCTGGTGAATTCTATACACCACGTGCCATTACTAAGTTTATTGTTAAAGTGACCGACCCAAAACTAAACGAGTCTATTATTGACCCTGCTTGCGGTACAGGTGGCTTCTTAGCGTGTTCGTTTGACCATGTAAAAGATAACTACGTGAAAAACAGTAGTGACCATCAAGCATTACAAAAACAGATCCACGGTGTCGAGAAGAAGCAACTACCACACCTATTATGTACCACCAACATGATGTTGCATGGCATTGAAGTACCCGTGCAAGTAAAGCATGGCAACACCTTAAACAAACCGCTTGCCAACTGGGATGAATCCTTTGATGTGATTGTTACTAACCCGCCATTTGGTGGCACAGAAGAAGACGGTATCGAGAAGAACTTCCCAAGTGAGTTCCAAACCCGTGAAACAGCCGATCTATTCTTACAGCTGATTATTGAAGTGCTAAAGGATGGCGGACGTGCTGCCGTGGTATTACCCGATGGCACACTGTTTGGTGAAGGCGTAAAAACTAAAATCAAAAAGCTATTAACTGAAGAGTGTAACTTACACACTATTGTGCGTTTACCCAATGGTGTGTTTAACCCTTACACGGGCATTAAAACTAATATCCTCTTCTTCACCAAAGGTACACCGACCAAAGATGTATGGTTTTACGAGCACCCGTACCCAGAGGGCGTGAAAAACTATAATAAAACCAAACCGATGAAGTTTGAAGAGTTCCAAACAGAGTTAGATTGGTGGGGCAATGAACAAGATGGCTTTGCTTCACGTGTTGAAAACAACCAAGCGTGGAAAGTATCCGTTGATGACATCATTAAACGTAACTTTAATTTAGATATTAAAAATCCCTACCAAGGTGAAGTGGTTAACCACGACCCAGAGCAACTGTTAGCAGAGTACCAAACACAGCAAACAGAAATCAGTGAACTGCGACACCAGCTTAAAACCATTTTAGGTGATGCCTTAAGTTCAAATAAAGAATCTTCAGGCGAGGTTAAGTAATGCAGATTGAAAACTTAATCACCGAGCATATTGAAACGTGGACATCTGCCGTAAAGAAAAAAAATGCAACAGGGCGCGGTTCTAGCAAGAAGATAGAACTGTATGGTATTAAGAAACTACGTGAGTTGATTTTAGAGTTAGCGGTACGTGGTAAATTAGTGCCACAGGATGCAAGTGAGGAACCAGCTTCTGTTTTGCTTGATCGTATTGCAGAAGAAAGAGCATTGTTAATTAAAAATAAAACGATTAAAAAACCAAAGACACTTGGTGATATTTCAATAAAAGAATTACCGTTTGTATTACCTTTGGGTTGGCAGTGGGCTCACAATATTGAACTGTTCACACTTACTAAAGGCAAAAAACCAAAAGAGCTATCGGATACCTTATCCAAGTTCCCATATTTAGATATTGAAGCGTTAGATAGGCACAACATTAGAAAATATACCAATGATGAAAAGTGCCCTATGTCCAAAGAGAACGACCTTCTAGTTGTTTGTGATGGTTCTCGTAGTGGACTAATTCTTAATGGTAAAATAGGTGTTATAGGTTCGACAATTGCTAGAATAGATACCTATAAATCTGTAAAAAATTATATTCAGTTATATTTCAAACAAGCATTTACGCGTCTAAATTCCTCAATGAAAGGTGCTGCTATACCTCATTTAGACACAAAACAGCTCAGAGAAGACTTTCTAGCTTTGCCACCACTAAACGAGCAACACCGCATCGTAGCGAAAGTAGATGAACTAATGTTGTTATGTGACCAGCTTGAACAGCAAACAGAATCGAGTATTGATGCCCACAAAACCTTAGTTGAAGTGCTGTTAAACACCTTAACGGATGCAAAAGATGCTACCGAGTTACAAACAAACTGGGCACGCGTGAGTGCGTTTTTCGATACCCTGTTCACCACAGAGCACAGCATCGACCAACTAAAACAAACCATCCTACAACTCGCCGTGATGGGCAAACTGGTTCCACAAGACCCAAGCGATGAACCTGTAAGTGAATTAATTGATAAAATATATAAAGAGCAATTCTCACGTAAATTAAACAGCAAAGAAAAGTTAGCCGTTGAAAATGAATATGAGTATGCAAGAAATACAATCATTAATAATCGAGTATTAGTAAAAGCTAGATTTATCTGTGATTTCATTACAAAAGGAACAACACCGTCTAAACCTGAGCTATTAGATGACGGTGCCGTTCCATTTTTAAAAGTTTATAACATTGTAAAAAACACATTAGATTTCGCATATAAACCCATATTTATTTCGAAAGATACACACACAGGTAAACTAAATCGATCAAGAGTTTTTCCTGGTGATGTCATCATGAACATTGTCGGTCCACCATTAGGAAAAGTCGCCATTATTTCAAATGAGTATCCAGAATGGAATATGAATCAAGCATTAGCAGTATTTAGACCTTTAGCAGGTATTAATTCTCAGTATCTATATTTCATATTACCAACTGACTCTATTTTGTCCTCTGTCTTAAATGAAGTTAAAGGTACAGCTGGTCAAGATAACCTTTCACTTGAGCAATGTAGAGATTTGCAAATACCAATCCCATCAATAAACGAACAGAATAGAATAGTGTCTAAAGTTAAAGAGTTAATGGCAATCTGCGACCAACTAAAATCACAACTCAACCAAGCGCAACAAACTCAGCTTAACCTCACTGATGCAATAATAGATAAGGCAGTATAACCATGAGCAAAATCTATAATGTCTATTGTGATGAGTCATGTCATCTTGAAAATGACGGTATTAAATCGATGTCTTTGGGGGCAATGTGGTGCCCGCTGGATAAACGTGCTGAAATTGCTAAACGCATTAGGAGTTAGCACATAATGACGATGCCACGCCCTGTTCGAATATTTCATATCACCGCGATTGATAACTTAGATCTCATTTGTGAGCAGGGGGCATTAGTTTGCAAATCGTTAAGTGAACAGCAAGGTGTTGAGTATCACAACATTGCGCATGGCGGTGCACAAGGTATTCGCTCAAATAAACAAACGCCGAATCCACCGGGTGGATTAATACATGATTTTGTTCCCTTTTATTTTGCACCTCGTTCACCGATGTTATCGGCAATTCACAATGGTCAGGTGCAAGGTTGTTTGTATGATCAAACAGCTATTATCTATTTTGAAACGACAATAGAAATTGCGTATCAGAATGGATTACAGGATTTTGTATTTTATGATCGTAACGCAACCAAAGCTTACAGTCAGGATTGTACAGATTTACAAAAACTGAAAGATATAGTTGATTGGCAGACATTGACTGAAAATCCTACGTTAGATGGATTTTGTAAGTACTTTTTTGATAAGCATAACGAGCCTCGCTATGTTGATAGAATGGAAAAAAGACAGGCTGAATTTTTGATTAAAGAGCAAGTTCCGCTCAATTGGATGACACGTATTGGTGTGATCGATACAAACCGAGCGCAACAAGTTAATGCCATTTTGGCTAAACATAACGTAAACTTAACGGTAGATGTAATGACAGATTGGTATTTTTTAGGGCAATAACATGGCAATTGATTCAGTAACAGGCAACCTTTTAAAACAGCACGATGTTGATGCAATCGTTAACACTGTCAACTGTGTCGGCGTGATGGGAAAAGGTATTGCTTTACAATTTAAGAAACAATGGCCGGCAAATTTTAAAGCTTATGCAACGGCTTGTAAAAATGAACAAGTGAAACTAGGCAGCATGTTTATTTATGAACTCGGTACATTAGCAACGCCTAAATATATAGTCAACTTCCCAACCAAAGGGCATTGGCGCAGTGCTTCAAGATTGATTGATATTGAAAGGGGTTTACAAGATTTAGCAAAGAAAATCACACAGCTGGGTATCACATCAATTGCAATTCCACCCATTGGTTGTGGTCTCGGAGGTTTGTCTTGGTCAGAAGTAAAACCGCTTATCGTGAAGTATTTAGGTAGCCTTGAACATGTAGACGTTCGATTATTTGAACCAAACGAAGCAATCGGCGCAACAGAAATGCTAAACAATACCAAAAAACCGAAAATGACGGCAGGTCGTGCAGCTATTCTTACTTTGTTAGAAACGTATCAAGCGGTCAATTATGGTTTATCTAAGATTGAAGTACAAAAACTCGCTTATTTTTTGCAAGAGGCGGGCGAAAACTTAAAACTTAATTTCATAAAACACAACTTCGGCCCATACGCAGATGCACTACGTCATGCATTAAATACAATGGATGGTCATTATATAAAAGGTGTTGGAGATGGGGTTGTTGAATCACAAATCACGCCCGTTGATGAAGCACTTGAAAGTGCAAAACAGTTTTTAGCTGAATCTAACACAGATATAAATGAACGAATAAGTAGAGTAAGCGAACTGATTGAAGGTTATCAATCCCCTTATGGTGTAGAGCTATTATCTACAGTACATTGGGTTGCAAAACATGAAAATTGCCACAATGCTAATGACGCTTTTCATGCAATTCAACATTGGAATTTACGTAAAAAACAGCTTATGTCTGAAAAACATGTGCAAGCAGCGTGGGATCATTTGACTGCAACAGGATGGGTTAATTAGATAGTTTTTCAATACAAAACAGTTATATAAGCACCTGGCAAGTTAAACGTAAAACAGCGGCAGGGTGGGTAAACTATTCTTAAAAAGAATAACCAAACAGAGTTAGCGTTCAGCACCTTATTACATTATTTAGATGAAATAAAACCTGTATTGCATTGGTTGTATCAACCAATTTCAGGTGAATACCCGCTAAATTTTATTAAAGCAATTCAACCAATATTTTGTGCGCATTCGATTGTCATTGCTGACACAAACCAAACACTATTAGACATTATTGATCATGTTTGCCGAAGTCTTACCATTAAGCCAAACATTAATGGTTATCACATTGGAAAATTAAACAGAGCATTTAAGCAGTTGCAAACTTTACCTAAAAGAACTCGGTTCAAATAATTATGAAAATGATGATTTCAAATATAATTTACATGAGTTACTAATGATACCTGATAGGCACTCAGTGAATTAACTGAACAGTTATCGAGTTTTAATTAAGAAATGGATCATGCTGCCATTCATTTATTGTCTGCATTATATTCTGAAGCAAGCATTATTGTTGCAAGCAAAAGTGAACAGAATTATCAATCAGCAATGAGTTGACTGACCAACTTTATAATTACATAAACTTAGGGTTGCAACGAAATTTGCAAACAAGCTTACCCAAGAAATCGGATTGCATAGCTGTTAATGATATTAGAGAAAGCTGTGAACCAAATTGGCAAAGCCATATTGCACAACAGCAAAAAAGTTGTCAGAAATATTTTCGTATTATTTTGGAAGGTTAAAAGTTTAACTAATCAGAGAATTTGAAAGCAATTTTCCTAAACCATATTTTCTAATAATTTAGTCGCGTAGCTTTTATTAGTTAGGGCGAATGCCTTAATGACGCGTTAGATTTTAACACAGAGCGCCTAAATATTATTCAAACTGTTAGTTAGTGCCAATAACGACAAGGGTTTCAGAGGATAATTGGTTAAGAGGAATGATTGCAACAAACTGATAAATAGCGATTTATTGAGTTATTTAGTAAACAAATCGAAGCCAGTCTAATAGAAATGATCCAGTGCTAAATTTCCATAGCGTATTTTAGGCATTACCAACCAGATAAGTAAGAACAACAGCAAGCTGCGAAAAATATTATATAACAGTATGTTATACATTTTATGTTAAATAGCATTATGTTCAATAGTACGAAACCCAAGACTAGATCGAGCTAAAGTTAAACTTTAAATAACATAGCTTTGTTATCGTATTTAACATAATATACATTATGCGCAGTTGTTGGTGTTGCCGATACAATATGTTTTATAAGTAACATCTCGTATTATTAGCATGTTTGTGAATACTCAAATTGAAATTTATTAGTAAGTAACTATTCATTAAATGCCTTAATTAAAAATAACACGGATGGTTAAAGAAATTTATCTACTTTAATGGCTTTAATACCTGATTTATGCCACTGAGTTTGTTCCGAGCAAAAAATTTGCGCGTCTACTCTTTTCGTTGGTTCTGTGTTTAAGCTTCCTGCTGGAACAAGTAAATATCTACCGCTTTGTGACAAAAATGGTAAAGCTGAGCCACAAACAAGACAAAAGTTTTTAGAAAATGAACGCGTTGGATGGATAAAACGCTTTATTTTATCCTGTCCAGCAATCCAACGTATATTATCAGGCTCAGTAAATAAATTGGATGCATGTGCTGAACCGGTTAGTTTTCTACATTGTTCACAATGACAAAAATAAAAGTGACTAAAGTTATCTTCAACAGCAAAACTGACCGCACCACAGCAGCATCCACCTGTTAATTCTTTATTCATATTAGGACTCCATATTATGTTGCAAAGCCTGAGAAGCTGGTTTGAACTATCAATCATTAATAAACTATTAGTGACAATATCTGAGATACAATTACTAATATAAAGTATATCCGTGCGCCCTATTAAAAATCTACCTCGGGTTAATTACTTCGAACTCGATACACTTGTTCTTGCAGACTTTGTATCTTGAAGTATTATGACCGCAAAGTGCAGTATAACGATATTAATGGAGATAGCGAATGTCTGAAAAAGTAATAAAATTTGAATTTGAAAAACATAATAAGAATAGCATTCGCTATAAAGAAGTCCCTGAAGATGGCATGCCTCCTATTTTAGGCTCGATTTATGTGCAAAAGTGGTTTGCTGGCGAGAATGAACAGATTGAAGTTACCATTAAGACTAAAAGTAAATAAATCAAAACGTGTTTTATTTCCTCGATTTTTCAGCAGGTTCAGTGATCATACTTTCTTCACTATCTGCGCACATATAGGCTCGGCTAGAGCAAAATGGTGTTAATGGTAAAGCTGAATTTAATGGCTGTTCATCTTCCTCGGTTATAGATGGTTTTGCATCACTCTCTAAATGATGCAACACACGTTGCGCCCAGAACCAAGCTAACAGTCCGAAAATTATCGAACCAATAGCCTGCCCAGTTATAACGCCAATAGCACCAAACCATTGACCACCAAAATATACAAATGGAATAGTACCAATCGTTGCTTTTCCTATATTCATAATGGTTGATGTTGTTGGATAGCCTAGATTATTAAATGCAGCATTCGCGATAAAAAGAATGCCATTAAAGGTAAAGGAGACACATATCCATGTGCAATAAAAACGGATTAACTCAGCCCCGTCAGCTTGTGCACCAAATAGCTGAATAATCAGGTTTTGGCTAAGATAAATAATTAACGCAAGCAAAATAACATAACAGGATGTAAATTGTATGGCACGCGTTAAGCTTAATTTCACGCGATCATATAAAAGCGCCCCATAGTTTTGCCCAATAATAGGACCAACAGCACCAGACATGGCGAAAATCATGCCAAAGGCAACTGGTATCAATCGTCCAATAATCGCCCAACCAGCGACGTAACTATCACCAAAGGATGCAATCGTCATCGTGACATAAGCGTTACCTAATGGTGTTGCGACATTGGTTATCATAGCCGGGATAGCAATATTAAAGATCTCTCTTTGATCCGTTAGCCATAATTTATAGCGGAATCGACTAATTAATTGATGTTTAACCATAACCCCATACAGTGCAACCCAAGCAACCGCAAAACGTGCGACAACGGATGCAGCCGCTGCACCATGCAGCCCTAAACCAAAAGTAAAGATAAACAGCGGATCCAAAATGGCATTAACACCGCCGCCAGCTAAGGTTGATAGCATTGCCCTTTTCGCATCACCGACGGAACGTAACGCTGCGCCAGCACTCATCGCCACACCTAAAACAGGCAATGACGGAAGTAATATACGCAGGTAGTCAACGGCAAAAGCGTGTGTTAGGCCGCGCGCACCAATTAAAGTAAGTAGTTCAGGTGTAAAATACCATGCGATTGCAGCGACAATAGCGCTAATAATAAAGCCCGTAACCATAATATTAATGACTAATTGGCATGCTTTTTTACGATCTTGCTGCCCTATCGCTTTTGATACTAAGGCACTCATTGTTATGGCTAAACCGATTGAAATCGACGTTGTAAAAAATGCGATTGTGCCGGCATACCCCACTGCGGCTGCCAGTTCAATTTCGCCTAATAAACTGATAAAAAATAGATCTGCAAGGTCAACAAGAAATAATGCAGTTAAGCCAATGGCATTGGTTGATGACATAACAACAATATGCTGAAAAATATTACCAGTGACGAATTTGCCTTTTTGCATGACGAAGGTTTATCCCTTTAGGTGTACTTGAACTAAAAAATTTGAATTGCAATTAACGAAGATGTAATAAATCAGATATTAAACAAATATAGCATCGCTTAATGGATAAGAAAGCATTTAGACTATTTAGGAATATTGATAGAGGTTAAGTATTTAACCTCTTCCATGACCACATAAGTACGAGAATCTTTGATATCCGGTAATGAAAGCAACGTTTGGTTTAAAACTTTACGATAAGCAGACATATTAGCAACACGGGTTTTTAATAAATAGTCAAAATCACCAGAGACAAGATGGCATTCCAAGATTTCATCGATTTGGTTAGCTGCACGATTAAATCGCTCAAATACATCCGCACTGCTTCTATTTAATGATATTTCGATATAAACCAGCATCGCGGCATCAAGATATTGCGGGTCTAATAACGCAGTATAGGATTTAATAACCCCCTGCTTTTCTAGCCGTTTTACCCGTTCTAAACAAGGGGTAGGACTTAAACCAATCCTTTTCGCTAATTCCACATTGGATATTCGGCCATCATTTTGCAACTCTCGTAAAATGTGTTTATCGAACCTATCTAGAGTCATCATCTGATTGATTTTCATAATTCAGTCTATTCCACTATAAATATCTATTTTTTTAAAATTATATGCTGAAAATGAAATAAATAAACAAAAAATAAAGACAAAAACACCAACAAATCTATTCTAATATATACAGACGTTGAATCATCCGTGTTCATATAGTTAAAAGGAAATAATTATGTTTATTGGTGTACCTAAAGAAATTAAAAACCATGAATACCGTGTTGGCATGACGCCTGCCAGTGTGCGTGAACTTGTACAAAATGGCCACGATGTTCTAGTACAAAAAGATGCGGCGGTTGGGATTGGCTTTAGCGATGCAGATTATATCGACGCTGGCGCGACCATTGCGCAAGATGCAGCCTCTATTTTTGCAGCAGTTGATATGATTGTGAAAGTTAAAGAGCCACAACCGTCTGAATGTGCAATGTTACGTCCAGATCAAATTTTATTTACCTATCTTCACCTCGCCCCTGATTTACAACAAACCGAACTGTTACTCAAATCTGGTGCGATTTGTATTGCCTATGAAACGGTTACCGATAATAAAGGTGGTTTACCCTTGCTAGCTCCCATGTCCGAAGTGGCTGGACGTATGTCTATCCAAGCGGGCGCGCAGGCATTGGAAAAATCTAATGGTGGACGGGGTATCTTGTTAGGCGGAGTCCCTGGCGTAGCACCTGCTAAAGTGGTTGTGATTGGTGGCGGTATGGTAGGCAATAATGCTGCACAAATGGCCGTAGGCTTAGGTGCAGAAGTAACCATTTTAGACCGTAATATTAATACCCTACGAGCTTTAAACATGCAGTTTGGTAATTCAGCGAAAGTGCTTTTTTCAACAACGGAAGTATTAGAGCAAGAGGTGCTTGCTGCCGATTTAGTGATTGGTGCCGTATTGATTCCCGGTGCGGCAGCCCCCAAATTGGTGACTAAAGAACATATCGCAAAAATGAAACCCGGTGCGGCGATTGTTGATGTAGCTATCGATCAAGGGGGCTGTTTTGAAACATCACATGCCACTACCCATCAAGATCCGACCTATATTGTTGATGATGTGGTGCATTACTGTGTCGCTAACATGCCAGGGGCTGTATCACTCACGTCATCATTTGCCCTAAATAATGCAACGCTGCCCTATATTATTAAACTCGCAAATTTAGGTTACAAAAAAGCATTGCAAAGTGATCGCGGATTAATGCAAGGGCTCAATGTTATTTCAGGAAAAATCGCCTGCGAAAGTGTTGCCAAGGCACATAATATGCCCTTTGTTGCACCCGATCTTCTTTTACTGTAACGACACTAACTATATAAAAGGAGCTAAACTAGCTCCTTTTATATGCTTTATCCGCGATAATAACGCTGCGCTACAAAAGGCATTTTTTCAACTTTCATGGCTAATTTCTTACCACGTACTGAGGCATAAAGTTCAGTGCCAAGTTCAATAAATTTACTGTCAAGATAAGCCATCGCAACGGGCATACCCTTGCTTGGTGCAAAGCTACCGCTTGTGACGATACCTATTTCATTATCTTGAGTATCAAAAAGTAGTGTACCTTCGCGCACGGGGGCTTTACTAATACCCAATAAACCAACTCGTTTACGCTTGATTTTTTTTGTTTTTATTTGCGCCAGAATAATATCTGCGCCAAGAAAGCCCCCTGCTCTTTGCCCATCTTCACGACGCACTTTACTCATCGCCCATAACAGACTGGCTTCCACGGGTGTCGTAGTTTGATCAATATCATGACCATACAAACAGAGGCCACACTCCAAACGTAACGAATCACGCGCGCCCAAACCAATCCATTCTACCTCCGAAAATGCCTGTAAAGCACGGGCCAATACCTGCGCATAGTCCGCTGGCACCGATATTTCAAAACCATCTTCACCCGTGTAACCTGAGCGGCTGACGTAACATTCAATATCGAGCAGTTGCATGGTGGTGCAATCCATGAATCGCAACTCATTAACGGCGGGATTAATCTGCGATAATATCTTTGCGGCGAGCGGCCCTTGCAGTGCCAGCAGTGCGCGATCATCTATGACTTCAAGGCGTACATCATTGGGCAAATTTGCCTTTAAGTGATTAATGTCTTGCTTCTTACATGCTGCATTAACCACAATAAAGAGATGGTCGCCAAAATTACTGACCATAAAATCATCAAGGATGCCGCCCTGCTCATTGGTAAAAAAGGCGTAACGTTGCTTGCCCTTCTCTAAATCAACAATATCAACAGGCACTAACGCTTCTAACGCTTGCGCAGCATTTTCACCTATTAAACGTATTTGCCCCATGTGTGACACATCAAATAAACCGGCCTTTTCGCGGCAATGTAAATGCTCTTTAAGTACACCTAATTTATATTGCACGGGCATATCATACCCCGCAAAAGGGACCATTTTTCCGCCCATTTCAATATGTAGTGCGTGCAGTGGGGTTATAAGTAATTGTTCTGACATTGGCAAATACTCCATATAGTGCAATGGTTGAATTAATGGTTAACGTAGTTAGGCGATGGATGAATGTCATGCCCATCAGGTTCGTTCAAAATCTCCTTTTATCTTAAGCATGTTATCGGTAAAAATAACCGTACGGCATAAATAATGAGAATATTCCAAGCGCATAATGATCAGTTTGAATTTTAACAAAAAAGTTACATCACCCCTTTTTTTAGCTAAGATTTATACGATTGTTGTTTAAAATATAACTCACTTAGAAACTGAAAATAACACTTTATGCTTGATTTAGTAAAGCATTTGGAATAATTTCTATTATAAGAAACAGATGTTCGCTTATTTTTACCTGACTTTTTACCACCATTGAAAAATAGATTTCAGCGATGAATACGCTCAATAAATTAGTTAAGGATATGCTATGGAAAGTACATTGAAGTTTACAGAAACACACGAGTGGGCACTTGATAATGGTGATGGCACCATCACGATGGGCATCTCGAACCAAGCACAAAAGTTTTTAGGTGATGTTGTTTTTGTTGATTTACCAGAGGTTGGAGATGAGGTCGATGCTGGAGATAGTTTTTCGCTAGTTGAGTCGGTAAAAGCCGCATCGGATCTTTATGCCCCCGTCTCAGGTGAAATTATCGAAATTAATGAAGAGCTCGAATCAAGTCCCGAGCTAATAAATGAATCCCCCTATTCAGCAGGCTGGATAGTTAAAATTCAACTATCAGATCCAAGCGAGCTCGACGACTTGCTTTCAAGTGAAGAATATTTGGCATTAAACGAGGATGAGGACGAAGACTAATAACGCACTCAATTTATAAATAGTTAGGTGGGATGTATATCAACCCGCCGCTGTTTTCACCCCTATTGCTATCGTTAACGCTGCTCACTGCCACCGTCTAGGAAAGTACATGACCGATACCTCGCTGCTTGATCTATTATCTAATAACAATGAATTCGCCACCCGTCACAACGGACCAGATAGTGAACAACAAAAGGTGATGCTTGAAACCATCGGCGTTGATAGCCTTGATCAACTGATTGAGGAAACTGTGCCTGCTGCGATCCGCTTACCTAAAAAATTGCAACTAGGCAATGCGCAAAGTGAATCGGAGATGCTAACTTCGCTTAAGGAGCTCGCCAGCAAAAATGTCTGTAACCGTAGTTATATCGGGCAAGGTTATTACAACACCTTTACCCCTAATGTGGTGTTGCGCAATGTCTTAGAAAATCCCGGCTGGTATAGCGCCTATACCCCTTATCAGCCTGAAATATCACAGGGGCGTTTAGAATCTCTGCTAAATTATCAACAAATGATCATGGATTTAACCGCCATGGAAATAGCAAATGCTTCATTATTAGATGAAGCAACCGCTGCCGCTGAAGCGATGACCCTTTGTAAACGCGCAGGCAAAAGCAAAAGTAATACCTTTTTTGTCTGTGACGAATTGCACCCACAAACGATTGATGTACTACACACTCGCGCCGAGTATATTGGTTTTGAAATTATCACAGGCGCACTCGATGAAATGGACAAACACGATATATTTGCCGCCATTTTACAATACCCAAGTACCACGGGGAATGTGCAAGATTTAACGGAACTCATTAGCCAAGCACACAGTAAAAATACTTTAGTAGCGGTTGCCACGGATTTACTCGCCTTAACACTGCTCAAAGCGCCCGGTGAAATGGGCGCAGATGTCGTTATTGGTAGTGCACAGCGGTTTGGTGTAGCGATGGGCTTTGGTGGGCCACATGCTGCTTTTATGGCAAGCAAAGATAAATTCAAACGCACCCTGCCGGGTCGCATTATTGGCGTTTCTAAAGATAGACGAGGTAATAGCGCCCTGCGCATGGCAATGCAAACACGCGAACAACATATCCGCCGTGAAAAAGCGACCTCTAACATCTGTACGGCACAGGCATTGCTTGCCAATATGGCGGCATTTTATGCAATTTATCATGGTCCCGCAGGCCTGCGTAAAATTGGACGGCGCGTACACCACCTAACGGCGATTCTTGCTGCAGGGTTACAAAGCGAAGGGATCGAACTACAACACGCTCACTTTTTCGATACCTTAACCATCAATTGTCCTGATCACGGCAAAGCGATTTACCATCGTGCACTAGCTAAAGGTATGAATTTACGCAAATTCCCCACCGCAGATAATGTGCCCGTACAACTTGGTATCAGTCTCGATGAAACTTCAACCATTAATGATGTCGATGATTTACTACTTACAATCACGGGAAAATCACTCCAAGCGAGCGACTTTGCCAACGCTATTAGTGCCGATGAATTCGCTGCAATTCCCTTAACTTGTCGCCGCGAGAGTGATTATTTAACGCACCCTGTTTTTAATAGATATCACAGTGAAACGCAAATGATGCGCTATATGAAAAAATTAGAGAATAAAGATTACTCCTTAACACATGGCATGATCCCACTGGGCAGTTGCACCATGAAACTTAATGCAGCCGCTGAAATGTTGCCGATCACCTGGCCTGAATTTTCTCAAATACACCCTTTCGCACCGACCGAGCAAAGTTTCGGTTATCAAGCCTTAGCAGAAAAATTAACGGAGATGTTATGTGAGATTACCGGTTACGATGGCTTTTCATTGCAACCCAATTCCGGTGCACAAGGTGAATATGCTGGGTTGATTGCGATTCAACGTTATCACCAAAGTAACGGCCAAGGTCATCGGAATATTTGTTTAATACCCAGCTCTGCCCATGGCACTAATCCCGCCAGTGCCGCCATGGTATCAATGCAGGTTGTGGTTGTTGCCTGTGATCCCTTAGGGAATATCGACCATGCGGATCTAAAGGTAAAAATAGAAACGCACCGTGATAATCTCTCATGTATTATGATCACTTATCCTTCAACGCACGGTGTTTATGAAGAAGGGATTCAAGAAGTATGCACATGGGTACACGAGGCAGGTGGTCAAGTTTACCTCGATGGTGCCAACATGAACGCACAAGTTGGGCTAACAAGCCCCGGATTTATTGGCGCTGATGTTTCCCATTTGAACCTGCATAAAACCTTCTGCATTCCCCATGGCGGTGGCGGCCCCGGCGTGGGGCCAATCGGCGTAAAAGCGCACCTCATCCCATTTTTACCCGGACACATTGAAGTGACTGAGTCTGCCGATAATAAACACTATGCCGTTTCCGCAGCGGAACTCGGATCAGCTTCTATTCTGCCAATCTCCTACGCCTATGTTGCCATGATGGGTGAAGCGGGATTAACACAGGCGACTAGGCTTGCCATACTCAATGCCAATTACATTATGGCGCGTTTACGTCCACACTACCCAGTTTTATATCGCGGTAAAGCGGGTCGTGTTGCCCACGAATGTATTATTGATATTCGCCCTATCGAAGCAGCATCGGGCATTTCAGGCGAAGATATTGCCAAACGTTTAATGGACTACGGCTTTCACGCACCAACCATGTCTTTTCCCGTTGCGGGCACATTAATGATAGAACCAACGGAATCGGAGGATTTAGCCGAATTAGATAGATTTTGTGATGCCATGATTGCGATTCGCCAAGAAATTGCTCAACTGCAAAGCGGCGTGTGGACAGCTACGGATAACCCATTAACCAATGCCCCTCATACACAGGCCGATTTAATGGATGATATATGGCCACACAGTTACAGTAAAGAAGTCGCTTGCTTCCCCACTCAACAGAGTAAAGAGAGCAAATACTGGCCAGCAGTCAATCGCGTTGACAACGTCTTTGGCGACCGCCACCTATTCTGCGCCTGCCCAAGTATTGACAATTATGAGTAGGGTGAAAAATGGTTGATGACTAGAGCATTACCCCACCTATAAAACTAATTAAATTTTTAATAAATTTTGTGAGTAAGTTTTATCATATTCGCGACTTTCAACTATGAAACTAATTTGTTACGCCCATTGTCTTTTGCAATATACAGTTTTTCATCGGCTAGCCTCATCATTGATTTAAGATCTTTTTTTATACCATGAAATAAACCGATGGAAACGGTAACATTAATCTTTACACCATCTTTTTTATATGACGTTGATGCTATTTTTTTTCTCAAGATTTCAAAAACATCAATAGCTTTCTTTAGCGTCAAATCAGAAAGAACAATACAAAACTCCTCTCCACCATTCCTAACAATAAGATCTTTTTTTCTGAGGCTAGATTTCAAAACTTGGCTAATTAATTTTAAAATATCATCACCAATATCATGGCCATAAGTATCATTAATAAGCTTAAAATGATCTATGTCTATCATTGCAACAGATAAATAACTGTTAGAAATAAGTGCAGATTGTATTAATTTTTTAGACTCGCTTTCTAAAGCACGTCGATTTTTTAGTTGAGTAAGCGGATCAATTGTAGCCTCTATACTTTTTTCTTTTATAGTATCTAGCATTTCGAGCACTTGCATAATTCTAAGAGTTAATTGCTCTTTAACAAAAGGTTTAGTAATAAAGTCATTTGCTCCTTTTTTCAAAAATTCAATAGAAAGTTGGCTATTGTAACCATGTGGTGTAACACCAAGAATTCCAAGAGTAGTAGATGGAAATTGCTCTCTTATATCTTCAACAAGCTCTACACCTTGTATTTCTCCACTTATATCAAGAATCAATTAAAACAAGTTGAATATCTCGGTGCTCTTTTAATAAAGCTAATGTGTTCTGGGCATTATTACTTTGTAAAGAGTCTAATCCAAATTGCTGTAAATTTTTTGCTAATTTATTACGAAAACTCTCCGAACCATCAACAATTAATGCCTTACTAAAACTATTTTTATATACGCGCTCAATTAGCCTTGTACTATAAAGAATGTCACTATTGGGTTTTTTGAGTAAATACTCAAAAACACACTTATCTAACAATATCTCTCTGATTTCATTAGAGTACTCTTCTGTATACACAATAGTTGGGATTTCATTTTCAATGAGTAAATCAACTCCCTGCCCATCCATTGCACCTTCAAGATAATAATCAAGCAAAGCAATAAATACATTATCTTTATTAGTTTTTAAGTATGCTTGAAGTTGATGAAAATTAGCTACACTATCTACAGGGTAAGTAAAATTTTCATTTAATTCCTCAATCTTCTTTTTTAATAATTGCGGATTATCTTCTATTAATAATATTTTTTTCATTTAAAAATTACCCGTATCACATAAATCAGTCAAACGCTTTAAATTTCTATCAGCTGTTTCTTTCGTTAAGGTGCGAACTACATTAGGGTACTTTTGGTTTGACCAATATAGTTGCAATGCAGCGATGCTTTGTTTGAGTAATTTTTGTGATAATTTCACATTACTCGCTCTTTGCGTTTCAATACTTTTTTGTATCTTGTTAAGAAAGACTTACCAAAAGTCATACCATAACACTCAAAGGTGAAGATATACATGGCTTGTATAAATCGCTTTTTTTACAGCAGTAAGGTAAATACCAGATAAGTTTTTACTTTTATTTAGAAAAAACTTTAAAATAGCTTCATTTTCAAAGGCAACGGTATACTGCGCAGGTGTCATACCATTGATATATTCAACATTAGGATTAAACCCTTCATCAATAAAAAGGTTTGTGTGTCCCCTATTAGCGATGTTTCTTTAAATACACAACTCTATTTTTACAGATTTTCTAAAAAGTGAATATTTTGTTTTATAGTCGTCAATGATTGAAAACAGCTCTTTCATCGCTTTATCGTATTTTATATCTCCCTCTCTGTCATCAAACCTTCCTCCTCTATCACAGTTCCACTGGGGGTGTAGACATAACAGATAATTATCAGGGTTTCTTGGGCCGTATATATAAAAGTTATTGATGAGGAAATCATCAAGTTTCCTGGTTAACGGGACAAGAGAATCAAACGATTTCGAGATATTTTCAATAACAAAAGAAATTTTAACTTTTTCTACTTCATACATAAAGTCAGTTAATGGCTCCAAATTTTTGGAGTAATACGCATGATTTACTTCTACGTCATCAAAGAAACTCATTAATGTCTCATCATCGAGCATTTCGTTTAATTTATTAAATAATGCAATGTCATGATCAATTGCTTTTTGGTTAGTTTCACTTTTGTAATTTACTTCAATTTTGGTTTTTTCTCTTTGAAGCAATATATTATGCGTTAGCCCTAAACTTATTAATAAGACTCCAATAAGTGAGTCATAAGAACCAAGTATTTTAATGTTGAATTGTGTCACTAGGACGGCATTTATAATACTTTGAAATATGGATGTCGTAGTAAGGCCTAAGCCAGCAATCACAACGGCCCAAGTAACTTTATTAGAAAACTCTGGAAAGAAAAGCCTAAATGCTTTTTCTATTGTTTCCCACGATATTTGCAAAACATTCCCCTGAAACATAACGAGGCTGTAGAATTTCTCATTTTTAGCCTGATTTTTTTAAATAAAAAAACACAATAATTCATAATTTATTGATATTCAATTAAATATTCTGTTTATGATAACTAACTGATCAAATTGAGTGATATATCGCTGAATTGGCTGGATTAGGGAGCGTCCATCTCATCACCCAAACCTTATAATTGATTTACATCAATAAAAAGGTTTGGATGTTCTGCACCATACTCGGGGACATCCATATTTGATCCCAACAAAATCAATGCATTAAAACCTTTGGGGGCGAAAGCGACTTAAGTTTATCAGGATATTATAGTCACAGTATTTATTTCCATACATCAATGGTGCAGAGAGCAAATAAAAACCGTGGTTAGCTCATTCAACCATTTAACCATTTAATCGAGAAGTAACAACTCTTTGCTACTGTAGGCAAAAAACAAAGACTTGATCCTGATGGTGTATCCCTTTATTTTTATTACTCGGCTAAAAAGCGGACTCCACCATTTTCAATTAATTTATTATCAAAATCAAAGAAGGTTGCATTTTCCCATGATGAACCGGATTTTTGTTTAAACCCTGATGCAGAACAAGCATTACTAACCCAAGCTGGTTCCCAATAAATAATGCCAAGAACACTTTGTTTAATCGCCTCTTTTTTTAAATCTAACAACCAACGCGCCTGATTTTCTGGGCTTGCAGGTTGATATCCTTTGGGCATGACGGCCAAAACATTATGTAGTTGGTCATTCCATTTATCTGTCCAAGGTAAAGCAGTTTCTACAATCATTACATCTTTAGTATAGCGTTTTTTAAGCGCTTTTATATTCTGGCCGAGCTCTGCGATATTTAATTCAGACCATTGTGCATAATAGGATAAACCGATTATATCAAAATCAGTGACACCAGCATTTTTTGCAGCCCAAAACCAATGATTAGCATTTGATGCATTGGCTATATGAATGATGATTTTTGCCTGACCATTTCCTTCTTTACGCGCCGCTTTTATTCCTGCATTTAATAATGCAGCATTACGTACCCAGTTAATTGGGTAGCCTTTGTTATCCCATGGGACCATTATTTCGCGATCTATCTCATTGCCTATTTGAACATAATCAGGACTTAATTGTGCAAGTGCAAGTCTAGAAAGAACATCATTGCTATATAGGTATACTCTTGCAGCTAACGAATCCGTATCCCCTAGATATTTTTCCCAAGCTTTAGGGATAATTTGTGCACTAGGATCTGCCCATGTGTCAGAATAATGAAAATCAAGCATGACTTTCATGTTATTAGCCTTTGCTTGTTGAATGCTTAATTTGACATCTGCGTAGTTTGAATAGTGATTAACCTTGCCATCCGCGTCCTGCCAATTTGGATTTACCCATATCCGGATCCTAGCCAGATTGCCACCTTGCTCAGATATAATCTGGTAAACATTTTTTGCGCCATCACGATCATAAAAAATGATCCCACAATCTTGCATTTGATTAGCCGATGAAAGGTCAACGCCACGAATGAAATTGTTTTCAACAGAAGACACTATATATGCAGGTAGTACAAGCGCTATTAGGCAAAATATTTTTAGATAATTTGTGTAAAAATACATGTTAGGAAATACCTTTTTAGGCAGTCAATTAATTGGTAAATAAAATCTGTAAACGTCTATGGAATCGCATTTTGAATTTTTACAATTCAATGAAACAATCCATATCATTAATTTTATCTGTTGAAATCATACGCACGTTTAATTTCAACCATTTGCACTGTAGTATGATTGATACCATTTATTACGACCAATTTTTTGCGCTAAATAATGGTCAGGATCACGCTTCCACTGCAAAATTGCCTCTGCAGTTTCCCAGTAAGAAATAGCCATTTCTTGTTCGCCGGCGGTTGCTGCAACAACATCAATGCAGTCATACATGCAAATACAAGGTTTCATTGATACTGGGCATGGCTGTATTGCCAGCAAAGATCCTAAGACCGAACTCTACTCCCATCATTAACGCCATCGTTGATAAAAAATTAATTTCTTTTTTTGCATCAATATCGGTAGGATTCATTCGCTTACAGAAAAGCTAACGCTATTCATCTCAAAGGTTAAGTCACTTGTAAATTTTCCTCGCTAAATTTTCTTTTTTACCTATTAAGGTCTTTATGAATACACTTATTAAGAAAGTGCTTTTTTCGCTTTCACTTGTACTATCGACAGCTTCTGTTATCGCTGCCAATCAATCTAACGACTCCTTCAGTCGTGCTAAAAAAAACATGGAGAATGAAGTCTATAGCAACAATCGTTCTACCCTATATTGTGGTGCGGCATTTGATAAGCGTAAAAATATCACCCCTCCCACGGGTTTTGAAACTTCGACACACTTGAAACGCGCTAAAAAAGTTGAATGGGAACATGTCGTGCCCGCTGAAAACTTTGGCCGTACATTTTCAGAGTGGCGCGATGGCGATAAGCAATGTGTGAATAGCAAAGGTAAGGCATTTAAAGGTAGACGCTGTGCAGAAAAAGTTAATCAAGAGTATCGCTATATGCAAGCGGATATGTTTAATTTATACCCCGCTATTGGCGCTGTAAATGCGTTAAGAAGTAATTATAATTTTACGATGCTACCTGCCGCAAAAAACAGTTTTGGTAGTTGTGCGATGAAAATAGAGAATAGTAAAGCAGAGCCACCAGAAGCGGCAAGAGGCCAAATTTCTCGTACTTATTTATACATGGAAGACACTTATAGCCGTTATCGAATGAGTAACCAGCAGAGACAACTGATGAATGCATGGGACAAAATGTACCCAGTCAGCGCGTGGGAATGTCAGCGGGCTAAAAAAATAGCAGCCCTGCAAAAAAATAGTAATCATGTTGTGCAAAGTCGCTGCGAAGCTAAAAATTTGTGGAAAAGATAATGTTCTAAATGGGCAAATATCATTAATAGGTAATGATATTTGCCCATTTATATTGCATCTGTTTTGCTGTTTTTTCAGCGAGCGTTGCCGATGATAATCGCGAAACTAAATATAAACTCATATCGATGCCAGCAGAAATGCCTGCAGAGGTGATATATTTACCCGTATCTATCCATCGTTTATTGTCGATCACCGTTAAGGCCGGATAATCCGCTTGTAGGTCGGCAATGTCCTGCCAGTGTGTGGTAACAGATAAACCATCAAGTAAGCCCGCCTGAGCTAATATGAAAGCGCCAGTACAGACGGAAAGCACCATATCAGCCCTATTTGCGACCTCCTTAACCCAGCTAATGACATTTGTTTTTTGTACTTCTTGGTCATGAATACCGCCAACAACTATTAAAATATCGATATGCGGATGATCTGAAAAGTCGTAATGAGGTTTGACTAAAAAACCACCTCGAGCAGTGACAATATCCGCAGATTGTGCGACAAAAAATATATTCCAGTCATTAAAAGCAAGCCTACTAGCAGTACTCAACACTTCAAATGGGCCCGAAAAATCAAGCACTTCTGCATTATCATAGATATATATCGCGATATTCATTGTACTCACCTCTACTGATCATACCAATTCCGGTAAGTATGTGATCTACATTTTGCGCAGGAAAAACAGCTTAATTCAAGGCCTAATTTGACGTAAATGGCTATTCCCTTTGCGAAAATTACAACGCAGCAGTAAGTAGTTTTAACCAGTAAAATAGATCTGCTATTTATCGGAATTGGTATTAAATGTGTTCATTCACTTGTGCATTGTATATGCTAGATACAGTTCCATTAATAGGTTAGTTTATATGCACAATAAATATTCTTTATTTTTAACTTTTGTTATTTCAATTATCTCCCTGCCTTCGCTTGCCAGTGAAGAAACATTGGTCACATTAGAAAATGGCAAGGTAGTGAAACTCAATCCTGATTTCACTTGGCAATATGTGGTTGATATTAATTCCATAAAAAAAGATCAAGCATCCACTTCCGTTGCAATTGAACAAAAGCAGTCGCCTACCATTGTAACTAATCCGAAAAGTCAGTGGCTTAGCCTAAATGATGTTACTCAAAAAAATGATGTCAATGTAAAACTACTTTCAACCCAGTGGGAAAATGGTCGCCTTGGCTTGATTTTTGAGTTAGCCAGTCAGAGTCCTGACAATTACGTAACCATTGACTTAGCCGTTAGTCTATTTTCAGATAGCGGTGAGTTGCTAAAAGAGGACCATATCAATGTTTGGCAAGCTACCTTTAGATTGCCTGATAGCTATCTACGAAAAGGGCAAGTAAGAGAAAGTCGTATTTTTTGGTTCTCAGGTATTAATAAAGAACAATGGACGAAACAGCTAATTAATATCAATATTGAGAAAATGGAATCGCGCGGATAACGATACCCATGCAACTTCATGATGCGATGCTGCTATTTTCCATCCCCCACGTGGTAATAGCACATAACGCAGCGATATTATGATAAGCAACAATATAAATCAGCTACTTATATAGATTGGTATAAAGCCGCTTCAATATCATTAATCAGTTCTTGGGGCTTGGTTGTTGATCCATAACGGGTAATAGCGCCACTTTTACTGATTAAAAATTTAGTAAAATTCCATTTAATGTTTTCAGTGCCCATTACACCCGGTGCAGTTGTTTTGAGCTCTTTATATAGCGGGGCGGCATTACTGCCATTAACGTCAATTTTTGCAAACATAGGAAAGGTCACACCGTAATTTTTCTGACAAAATGTGGCAATATCGCTATTACTGCCCTTCTCTTGTTCAGCAAATTGATTACACGGAAAACCAAGAACAACAAACCCCTGATCTTTATATTGTTCATATAAGGCTTGTAGACCTTCATATTGATAGGTAAAGCCACAGTTGCTGGCTGTATTTACAATCAATACTACCTGACCTTGATAAACGGATAAGTCTTGTATATCACCTGAAAGTAACGGCATACTTTTATTTAAGATAGACATAGTTTGGCTCCATTTTATAACGCTAAAGAAACATTAAAATAGCAAGTTCCAACCAGTTGCTTTCCAATATTGTTGCTCAGTGACTAAATCAGCCTGTAACAATTTATTATTCTCTAACCAATCGATATCTTCACAGTCCAGCGTCCATTCATCATCACGGGCGTCAATTGTGATATTCAGTGAGGGTTGATCATTACGTTGTGCATTGAGCACGATAGCAAGGCGTAATACGCGAATCAGAGCAATAATATGTTTTTTCTTAAACAGGGTAAAGTCATCGATTTCAACTAATTTAAGTGATTTGCGCTGATATCTCACTAGCATAGAAATAACTAATTGTTGTTCGCTGTTAAAACCCGGCATAGTCGTATGGCGTAAAATATAAGCGGAGTGGCGATGAAAGCCCTGCAAGCTAATACTTAATCCGACTTCATGTAATAGTGCAGCCCAAGATAACAGATCAAACAACTCACTCGATTTTTTTAACCCAACCTCAGAAGCAACCTGATCTAATAATGCGATAGCTTGCTCCTTAACATCCGTTGCATATTTAACATCAACTAAATGTTTGCTTGCAAGGTTTTCCGTGGTGCGCAAACGAATATCAGCACATTTAAAACGATCTTCCATCTCATAGAGTAGTCCTTCTCGCAAGGCACCGTCAGAAAAATGCATCTCTTTGATATTTAAGGCTTGAAATATTGCACTTAAAATTGCCACACCAGCCGCAAAGACGGGCTTTCTTTCATCGCTAAGCCCGGTAAGTTGAATATCATCAATAGTTGACCATTCGCATAAGGTCGAAATGAGTTTGGATAACCGATCTTCACTAATAATGCCATCTTCATAGCCCATACCAACGAGCACTTCATTGATTGCTTTAATTGTCCCTGAGGAACCAAAGGCTAAATCCCAGCCAAGCCTGCGATACTTGTAGTCAATAAACTCAAGGCTTTGTGCTGCTGCAAGTCTTGCACTAGCAAAGTTTTTATTTGAAAGCTTGCCATTTTTGAAAAATCGATTGGAATAATTAACACAGCCCATCGGGGTACTGTTAACTAATACGGGTTCAAAACCGTTTCCAATAATGAGTTCAGTGCTGCCTCCTCCAATATCAACCACTAACATAGAATCGGCTTGTGGTTGCGTATGAGCAACACCGAGGTAGATTAAACGTGCCTCTTCAGTTCCAGGGATGACCTCTATAGGAAATGGTAATATTTCTAAGGCGCGACGTAAAAATAGGGTGGCATTTTTTGCTTGTCGTAATGTATGTGTCGCTGCGATCCGCACATTATGAGGCTCAAAACCTTGTAAACGTTCGGCGAACATAGCCAAACATTCCAGCCCTCTTTGCATTGCTGCTTCATCGAGGTGTTTATGCTCATCTAAACCATCCCCTAAACGTACTCTTTGTTTATGGCGGCTTACTAACTGTAAATCTTGATCATTAACTTTTGCAACAACCATGTGAAAACTGTTAGATCCAAGGTCTATTGCTGCAATATCTTTAATGTCAGTTTCATTTGATAGAGTTTGATTCATCACCATTACGCATCTCTTTAGATCTTCGGGTTTGTCTTTCTAAGTTTTTAATATAATCATAGGTCGCTAATTGAGAACGTACATTTTTTCTGTTACCACGATCGACATACAGGTTACTCATCTCTTTATCGATAACTCTGGCTTTAACGGTGTCTGTAAATTGAATATTAATAATATCAATAATACGCTGTTTTAAACGTTCATCACGAACAGGTGCCCCCACTTCAATACGATTATCTATATTTCGCGTCATCCAATCTGCTGAAGATATATAGACTAATGGATTGCCTTCATTATGGGTGATCAGAACGCGAGGATGCTCTAAAAAGCGATCAATAACACTAATAACTTGAATATTATCACTCACCCCTTCTACACCGGGAACAAGCGAGCACATACCACGAATAATCATTTTAATTTTAACGCCGACACTACTTGCGGTATAGAGTTTATTAATCAATCCATTATCGACTAAATTATTGACTTTTAGGGTTATGGCTGCTTTTTTTCCCACTTTGGCATTACTAATTTCATTATCTATTAGACGATATAACTGGTTACGGGAATTACGAGGTGAAACAATTAAATGGTCAAAATGTACTGGGCGGTATGGGTTTTCTATGTAGCCAAAAACATTTCTCACTTCAGTGGCGAGTTCTTGATCGGAAGTTAGTAAAGAAAAATCAGTATAAATACGTGCTGTTTTTTCGTGGAAATTCCCTGTGCCCATATGGGCATAACGGATTATTTCTTCGCCCTCTTTACGACTAATGAGTAACAGTTTGGCGTGAATTTTCATACCAGGGGCACCAAAAACGACTTGCACACCTGCTTCGGTTAAAACGCGTGACCATTCCATGTTCGCTTCTTCATCAAAACGCGCCTGCAACTCCACAACGACTACGACTCGTTTACCGTTATGTACAGCATCGACAAGGGAACTCATCAAACGCGAGTCTTTCGCAACCCGATAGATATTAATCTTGATACTAATCACTTTGGGATCAAAGGATGCTTGCCGAACCAGTTCCGTAATATGTTCAAAGGAGTGGTAGGGATAGTGAAGTAAAATATCACGAGCACGAATGGCATCAAAGGCATTGGCATATCCTTCGAAATCGGCACATTTAAGCGGTGGTAACGATTTATTTTCTAAATAACGGGGCCCGACATTAGGAAAGCTAATGAAGTCTTTAAAATTTTGGTAGCGTCCACCGGGAAGTAAGCTATCGTAGTTTGAGATTTTTAGTTTATCACAAAGAAATTTCAGCAAGTTGCTCGGCATATTACTTTCATAGACAAAGCGAACGGGCATTGCAGTTAAGCGCTGGCTTAACCCTTCCGATAATTGCTCAATTAAGCTGTACTCGACCTCATGGCGTAAATCATACTCAGCATCACGTGTCATTTTCATTGCATAACCAGCAAGCTCCTCATATTCGAGAAAACCTCTGAATATATCATCCAAACAGTAACGGATAATATTATCTAATAAAATAATTGTTTTACGTCGTTTACCCTTTTGCTCGGGAACCATAATAAAGCGAGGAAGATGATCCGTTGGAATTTCAATGAGGGCATATTGGCTTTGATCTTGTTGTTTTAAATCAACTGCGATATAAGCATATTCATCTTTGAGAAACTGCATTACATCAATATCTTCACGCATCAATAGTGGAGTAACATGCGGTCGAACTTCGCTATGAAAATATTTACGAACCCAAATTTGTTGTGTTTCATCTAACTGAGTTTCGTTAACAAGAAATATACGTCGACGAGCCATTTCTAAAATAAGCTCATTATATAAATCATCAAAGTCTTGATTAAGTTTAAATGCTTTACTCTGCATACGCTTTAACAGATGCTTGGTGTTGTCATTTCCTCCGCGCTCTCGGTTAATTAATATTTGTCTTTTAACATCGGAGAAACGAACTTTGTAAAATTCATCCAAATTATTTGAGAAAATACCTAAAAAGCGAATTCTTTCAATAAGTGGAACCGATTTATCCGCCGCTTCTTGCAATACTCTCTCATTAAATGAAAGCCAGCTTAGTTCCTTTTCTATATACAACTTTTCAGCAATCATAATTAAATTTTAACCTGTCAGTTATTATTATTTTTAAATAGTCTATACCCATGTTACCTCAAAATGCTTTGTCAGGCGCTAGCTTGGATACCAGAGCAAGACGTAACATGAGGTAATTGTTATTCACACATTAATTTTGACATCAAGATGACACTTAAATGAACCGTCACACAATTGTAATATTAACAGCTTAGAGTATAGCCCGTATCTGTGACACTTTTATTACATCTGCTAAAAATCTATTTGTAATACCCCCAACACAACAAACTAGTCACCGTGTTTTAGTGCTTGATGGTATAACAATAGGAAAAACTTACCAGTAACCAGCCTGAAAGCCGAAGACCTTCATATTTATTCAAGCTTATAACATACGCGCAAATAGATTTATACGTTTTAAAGCAATAATTTACAACCCTGTGCAATAAGCTACACCACCTGTGGCGGCACTAAGTGATAACACTTGTCTCGTTACTGCGCGATACCGCATGCAATATAACTAAATGATGAAGCTTAATCCCATCTTAGTGCACTTTTTCTTGCTCACTTTGCATCTTGAAGTATCATGGAGACATGCTGGCCAATATTAAAGGATACTAATATGATAACCGTTGCTACACCGTCAGGATTTGAATGGAATGAAATAAATAGTCATTGGGTTAAAAATTACTTAACTCGTAAAACCGCCCTCCTTCAAAAATTGACAGGCGGCATTGGTGTCGATATTCATAATCTTAACCAGTATCAATTCCAGCAACTCTGTGAACTGTTGGAAACGACAGCAGATGGTCGTGAATTACGTAACCAGTTATTTAAAGCTTGGCGTAGTAAAAAATCCCGCGATAGTGATAATGGTAAAAAACTCTATACATTCAATATGTCCATTAAAGCGGGTGATCAACTAAAAAAGTTAGCCAAAGGTAAACCGCTTAATCAGACCCTAGAGAAACTTATTTTTGCAGGAAAACAAGCTTCTCAAGCAACACAAAAAGAGCAGTTAAAAATAGCACGACTCAGCCAAGAAAATGGACAACTGAGAGAAAAATTAAATACCCTTGGTGATACTAACAATTCAGAGGAAGCCCATATGCAATCGCTGATCAATAAGGATCTACAGGTAAAAGCATTAGCCGAACTTGAAAAATCACAATTAATTAAACAAATTTTACTGTTGAAACGCAAAATCAATCAGCTTAGTTAATGCGCTTCATTGTTTCGCACTTGTTGTAACACAAAATCACAAAATACTTGATTTGCTCTTGATAAGTAACTATCTCGACGCCAAGCCAAGCTCAAGTCGATGATAAATGGCTCTGCAAAGGGACGCGTCACTATTTGATCATCCTCTTGGATTGCTAATCTCCACATCGGTGAAATGGCGTATCCTTTGCGAATTACCGATTTAATTAAGGGAAGCAGATTGGTTGTAAAGGAGACCTTAGGGATTGTCTTTTCCTGACGGCTGATTTTTTGGATGAATCCATGATGGTAATAACTATTACCAAACAACACCAACTCGTGAGCGAGAAAGTCCTTTGATTCGATTTTCTCTAAATCTGCTAAAGGATGTTCAGGTGCCATACAGACTACCATTTCAACCTGTATTAATTTATGGCTAGCTAACTCTGGTAATAAATCTTTATCGGCAATAACCCCTAATTCAATGTCTCCATCTAATAATTTTTGCCTTATATTACGCGTACCAGTATCTATGATATTTTGGCTTAAGCCAGGATATTGATGTTTAAAAGCCATTAATATAGGTGGGAAAAAATACGATCCTAGTACGCTTGGTAAGCCAATTTGTACCTCACCCTGCTGTAAACCATCAATCGCTTGAATGGCTAATTTAGCATCTTTAGCCTGTTGTAAAATTTGCCTAGCGTGTTGTAAAAATTGCTGACCAGCTTTGGTTAATCCCACCCCCCTTTCGCGACGGTGAAAAAGCGGAACATTGATATCACTTTCTAGTTTTTTAATGCTAGAACTGATGGCAGGCTGCGCCATATTTAAGTGTCTTGCTGCCGCTGAAATAGATCCCGTTTCAACAACAGTGATAAAATGGTGCAGTTGCCTAAATTCCATCATTATCCTCCACTAAGGTAACTTTTATTCCCGACTTTGTATCTTGATGCATCACAGGTATAGATTATATCTATGGGTGTCATAAAAACAACATTATTTATTTATTGATAAATTGAGCATATTCTTATTTTGTGTATGAAATAACGTGATGATGCTATGAAGAATATAACCCATTATAATTCCTTAACTATCTCAATTTGCCTTTGCTCGATTGTAACCTTTTTAAATATCTATTGGTTACAACCGTTGTTACCACTATTACAGCAAAGTTTTGCAATTACCCCTCTTGCGGCTAATCTTGCCATGTCAGCGCCCTTTCTTGGCATGGGGCTTGGGTTATTAATACTAGCAAGTTTGTCAGATGCGATAGGCCGGTATCCCATCCTATTATGCGGCACAGCAGCGGGTTTATGCGTTTCACTATCATTACCACTGGTAGAAAACTACACCTTATTTATATTTTTACGATTTATACAAGGTGCTTTTTTAGCTGCTTGCCCTGCGGTTGCGATCCCTTTTTTCCGGGAGGAGTTAAGAAAAAGTTGGTTACCAAGCGCTGTGGGTTTTTATATCGCATGTAATACCTTAGGCGGTATTAGTAGTCGGCTAATCAGTGGTATTGGGATTGAATATTTCGATAGTTTACGCGCTACTGGTTACATTATCGCGCTGTTAAGCTGCGCACTCTTTGCTTTGGTCTTTCTATTTCTGCCGAAACAACGCCATTTCATCGCAGAAAAGTTCAATTTAACAACCAGCTTAAAACAATTTTCAATACATCTTAAACGCCCTCAATTAATATTGATCTACCTACTTATTGGCTTGGCATTTGGTTGCTTTGTGAACTTATTCAGTTATTTAATGATTGTTCTTGAAGGTAGCCCCTATGATTTACCCAGCTGGGCACGTAGCTTAATGTTCCTCACCTTTTTAGGCGGGACACTGAGCGCATCATTTGCTGGTCAGTTCGCCAAAAAGCATGGGCAGTTAGCGGGTATTATTACCGGGATCATCATTATGCTCGGTGCCAATGTTTTATTAAGTAACTCAGATTTAACTTTGATGGTGATGGGGATGGTGACCATCGCAATAGGTTTCTTTTTTTGCCATACCCAAGCCAGTACGTTGGTTGGAAAAATGGTCAATAAAGGCAAGGGAAGCGCGCAGGCACTATACAGTTTATTTTACTATACAGGTGCCAGCTTGGGGGTCTTTTTCATTGATCCATTCTATCAACATTGGGGATGGCCAGGCGTCATTGCCAGTACCACTATTGCCTTAGTTATTTGCCTTGTATTGGTCGCGATTTATCAACTAAAATTTTTGCCACAGCATATACTGGTACTTCAAGATGCGAAATCAGCAAGAAAAATAGTGCCGCGATGCTAAGCATAAAACTAAAATACAGTCATCTACATAACGTTTTTATAACAAAGCAGATGGATGCTATTTTCCATGCCCAACGGTGCTCTAGCGCTATCCTCACTAGATTTTTTCTAGTATAGCTGGTTAGTATGTTAATCATTTGCTTGCTGTATCAACTAACTGGATGTATATTCCGCATCAATTTGCTGCCAAAAAAATTAAGGAAAAAGGATGCGTTTTGACTTTCCAATTATCATCATTGACGAAGATTTCCGTTCAGAAAATACCAGTGGTTCAGGTATAAGAGAGCTTGCCGAAGCGATTGAAAAGGCGGATATGACGGTTATTGGCTATACACATTACGGTGATTTAGCTGCTTTTGCTCAACAACAAAGTCGGGCTGCTGGTTTTATATTATCTATCGACGATGAGGAATTTGGTAACGGTGGTGAGGAAGATAGTGAATCAGTCCTACTTGAGTTACAAAATTTAGTTAATAATATTCGTCATCGCAATCCTGAAATTCCAATATATCTATATGGTGAAACACGTACAGCTCGTCATATTCCTAACCAAATATTACGTGAATTGCATGGCTTTATTCACATGCATGAAGATACACCTGAATTTGTGGCCCGCCATATTATACGTGAAGCAAAGAGTTATTTAGATAGTTTAGCTCCCCCGTTTTTCAAAGCTTTAACACATTATGCTGAAGATGGCTCATACTCATGGCATTGCCCTGGCCACTCTGGCGGCGTCGCATTCTTAAAATCACCCGTTGGCAGAATGTTCCATCAATTTTTTGGTGAAAACATGTTAAGAGCTGATGTATGTAATGCCGTAGAAGAGCTAGGCCAATTACTTGACCACACAGGCGCTATTGCTGCATCAGAACGTAACGCAGCACGAATTTTTAATGCAGACCATCTCTTTTTTGTCACCAACGGGACCTCTACATCCAATAAAATAGTTTGGAATTCAACGGTAGCACGTAATGATATTGTCGTCGTTGACCGTAATTGTCATAAATCGATTTTACATGCGATTATGATGACTGGGGCGATTCCTGTTTTCTTGATGCCAACACGCAATCACTATGGAATTATCGGGCCAATTCCCCGTCAGGAGTTTGAACCTGCTAAAATCCGTGAAAAAATGGAAAACAATCCTTTTATTAAAAAATTATTAAGCGAAGATGCTAATTTAAAACCACGTATTTTGACTATCACTCAATCAACCTACGATGGTATTTTGTATAATGTCGAAGAGATTAAATCATTACTCGATGGTGAAGTTGATACGCTGCATTTCGATGAGGCTTGGCTGCCACATGCTGCATTTCATGATTTTTATGGTGATTACCATGCAATCGGAGAAGGACGCACCCCTTGTAACGAGTCTATGGTATTTTCCACCCAATCAACACATAAGTTGTTGGCTGGTCTTTCTCAAGCATCACAAATTTTGGTACAAAACGCCACAAACAATCATTTAGATACGGATCTATTTAACGAAGCCTATCTAATGCACATGTCGACAAGTCCACAGTATGCCATCATTGCATCTTGTGATGTCGCCGCGGCAATGATGGAAGCGCCCGCAGGCACGGCTTTAGTTGAAGAATCACTAGACGAAGCGTTAGAGTTTCGTCGTGCGATGCGCAAAGTAGATGATGAATATCAAGAAGATTGGTGGTTTAAGGTTTGGGGACCTGACGATTTAACCGATGAAGGTTTAGATGAACGCGACTCTTGGATGCTACGCGCCGATGAGAATTGGCATGGTTTTGGTGCGATTGAAGAAGGCTTTAATTTACTCGATCCGATCAAAGCGACCATTTTAACGCCCGGGCTTACCGTAGATGGTGGCTTTGAAGAGACGGGTATCCCCGCCGCGATCGTCGCCAAATATTTAGCTGAACATGGCGTAGTCATTGAAAAAACGGGTCTATATTCATTCTTTATTATGTTCACTATTGGTATCACCAAAGGTCGTTGGAATACCATGGTGACGACGTTACAACAATTTAAAGATGATTATGACAAAAATGCTCCTTTGTGGCGTATTTTGCCGGAATTTATTATTCAATATCCGCAATATGAGCGCGTTGGTCTACGCGATTTATGTCAGCAGATTCACCAGATATATACGCAACATGATGTCGCGAAACTAACCACATCAATGTATTTATCGGATTTGGTCCCTGCAATGATCCCCGCCGATGCCTTTGCAAAAATGGCACATAAAAAAATAGAGCGTGTGCCACTTGATGACTTGGTTGGTCGCATTACTGCGGTGATGTTAACCCCATATCCACCGGGCATCCCTTTATTAGTGCCAGGGGAAGTGTTTAATGAAACGATTGTTAAGTATTTAAAATTTGCCCGTGAATTTAATCAAAAATTACCTGGTTTTGAAACTTTTATACATGGCTTAGTTGCCCAGGAAATAGAAGGAAAAATGCATTATTTCGTCGATTGTGTGATTGAGTAAAGACCCCCTAACAGGTGTACTTATACGCGATAATCATTAAGGATGGATTAAGCTTTCTACCTTGATGATTATCGCAAGACGCGCATTAACAGCATCGACTTTTTATTAATTCTCAGTGACACGTTGAAATTAATTTAATTGTTAATTGCATACTTTTATTGGTTATATATGGTTAAATCTGTGCCTATATATTGACTCTTGTATCAATAAATTTTAAGTTAATCTATTCCTTACAAAATCAGATATTGCTAGCGCACGCTTATGATATCTCAGCTATTCTTAAAGTTGCTTATATGTTACTCCAACCAAAACAACCTCTCTACTTAGCCCTATTACTTGCTTTTTTTACCATTATATTAAGTATTTTTTACCGCCCACTTTTTCCTATTGATGAAACAAGATATATCTCAGTCGCTTGGGAGATGTGGCAGGGAGATAATTGGTTAGTGCCGATGAAAAATGGTCAGTTTTATACGCATAAACCCCCTGCTCTTTTTTGGCTTATCAATCTCACTTGGGCCACCTTCGGTGTCTCTGAATTTAGCGCTCGAATTATCGTACCTTTCATTGCTTGTTGTAATTATTTACTCATTGTTAAGTTAGCAAAACTAGTCTATCCAAACTCAGCGCAAGCAGCAAAATTTAGCCCTATCATTTTAATCAGCTTCTTAGGGTGGTTTATATATGTCCCGTCATCAATGTTTGATCTGTTAATTACCGTTTTTATCCTTATCACCTACATTAATTTATATCGTTTTGCATTAACGGCTAAATATAGTTACGCATTAATTGCAGGGATAGGCTTTGGCGTCTCGTTGTTAATTAAAGGGCCCGTTGCCTTTGTTTATACGCTGCCAATGATAATAACCTATCGGTACTGGCGCACTGCCACAATGAGTGAAAATAGAACTTGGTATATGGGGAGTTTAATTGCGCTTGTATGTGGTATCGCCATTGTTTTATCATGGGCAATTCCCGCTGTTTTGACGGGAGGAAAAGAGTATGCAAATGCCATTTTTTGGGAACAATCCGCCGGACGAATAAAGAATTCATTCGCCCATGCTAGGCCATTTTATTGGTACTTGGTTGCCTTGCCTCTTTTATTACTGCCTTGGTTAGCAATGAAACAATTTTGGAGCTCCAACTTTTTCAAACCCAGTAACGAAACACGAGCGGGAAATAGGTTCTGTTTACTAATATTCGTATCAGTATTGGTTCTGTTTAGCTGTTTTAGTGGTAAACAGGTACATTATCTTTACCCTGTTTTGCCGATAATAGCCCTCTTTTTAGCCTCTAATATGCCATCAACAATGCAATCTAGAGAGCCATTTTTAGCGCTATTGATGATTATCACGTCGATCGTTATCTTTTCTTCATATTATTGGCTCGGCAATATCTTTTATAATGCGAGTATGGATGGTTTAAACTATTCATGGGGGGTGATACCAATCATTTGTAGTCTCATACTCATGAATCTCCAAACTATTCATAATAAATTAAAAATAGACTCACTTTCTATCGCCTTAATCTCCTTTAATTTTGGTCTATTTATACTCATTCCATTTTTATCACCCATATTATTCCAGCTGTATGATGTCAACGCGACGGCTAAATATATACATCAACTTCAGGATATGGGGCGTGAAGTTACCTATCGAGGGGAATACCATAATCAATTTCAATTTTCAGGACGGCTAAAAACGCCAATCAAAGAGATAAAACATGATAACTACCTCATTGATGAAACGCCTAACTCACAACGTAATACGGTTATGGTGATGACTCAGCGCCATTTAACTTCAGAGGATAAGCAAAACAGCCTATTTTATAGCTCATATAGAGGCAAGTTTATCGTTATTAAGGGGATAACAGACTTAGACGAAAATATAGATTAACTTGCTGAGACGGCGATGGTGAATTGCAGCGCACATCGCCTTCTTTTTCACTAGCAAGAGGCAAATTTTAGTTAAACGGATTGGTACAAGTAGATCTATCATATAAAATTATAAATTGATCGACCCATTGCCGCTTATTAAAATGAACGCGAATTTGAACTAAGATTAGGCGCGAGATTTTTTTACAATTGGAACAATCAGTTACTGCTAGCCTCGCAATCACCCATTTATGCCTGCGCCTAAATAGAGTACATAATCAAAGTAATTAGTAACGTAATATACCCTTTTAAAATTGTTATTTTGATAATTGCACTACATGGTATCTATTATTATAAATCTTATCCCAGCCTTTTTTAAAATCAGACACCCCAAAAAATAATTTATCAAAACTACCATCTGCCAATGCTAAATTGATCCCTTTTTCTAAGCGCTCTGCTAGTAAGGTATTGCTCTTATTCAAATAGAAATAATATTCACCTGAATAACAGATTAGTAGTTTCTCAAAAATAGTGAATTTTTCTTCATTACTTGCCAATTCCGACCAGACTTCATAAGCACCGCGTAGCACATAATCAAACCGATTAGCGCCTAATAGTTTTAATATGTCATGATTAAGGGTAGTGACAACGGGCAAATCGTTTTCAAAAAGTACTTTTGTATCACTCCAATATGTACCAGATCCTGCAGTAAACGCGCGTAATTTTGTCAAATTATCAACTGCATCAAAACGTGCTTTGTCTGAAGAACGGATAACAATGAAACGAAATCTATTCAATCCCTTTAGTAAATTAACTTTTACGGGTAAATACTTTTCATCTCGTTCTTTACTACTAGAGCTCCATAAAACAGTAACATCTTGTCCAACCATTAAAGAGTGACGTAATCTTTCTGTTGATGCTTCTTTATCATAGGACTTTAACTCAAATTCACCATATTCAGCTTCTGTTTTTTGCAATGCCAATTCGAGTACTTTAGAATAAAACTCAGATCGTTGACTATGTTTTGGATAAATAACTTCAGTGATGGTGGCAGCAAGCGTTGTTGAGGGCTGTAATAATGTTATTGCAGCAAAAGCAGTTAAAACGATATTCAGCAAGTATTTCTTAATAAGTGAAACTGTTTCACGCTTATTTTTAATTTTGTACTGCAGATTCACTTATCACCCTCTCATACACCCCTATTTCATAGCGGCAAAATTGTTGTTAATTAGAACTTTAAAAAATATCACGTAGTTCAAATAATTTATTTGGCATAATAATACCTGAGCATATTTTAAAAATACCAATCAAACTCACAAAAAAGAATTAAGAAGTCAATAGAGTTGCTTCACCTTGTTCTTTACCATTTTTCATCAACAACCAGGACTACAATAATAGGCGGAATAGTATAATCGAATAGTTACTCTGCTTTGTTTGATGGGTCATCGTATTTCTCTTTTATACGAAGAATCTCAGGTAATATTTCTATAAATTTATCTACTAACATAGGATCAAAGTGTTGCCCGGATTCTGACTTTATTAATTCAATTGCTTTTTCAACACTCCATGCTTCTTTATATGGACGTGGCGTTGTTAATGCATCAAATACATCCGCTATAGCAACAATTCTGCCTACAAGTGGGATCTCTTCACCTTTTAAACCATCAGGATACCCTGTGCCATTAAATTTTTCATGGTGTGTTAAGGCAACCGTATAAGCCATATCTAGTAGCTCTCCTGGTAAATTTTTTGAGCCAAGTATCTCTGCACCGTAGGTCGTATGCTTACGCATTAAATCCCATTCATCGTTGTCTAGCTTGCCTTCTTTTAAGAGTACATTATCTGGTATGCCTATTTTTCCTATATCATGCATTGGGGCAGCATGAAGTAAAATATCAGCTTCTTCGATTGACATCGCAATAGCTTCTGCCAATGCATAACAGTAGTGACTCATCCTAACGATGTGCATGCCGGTTTTCCCAATCTTTAAATTCAGCGGCTCGGCCTAATCGCTCAATGATCTCCCGTCTACTTGCGATTAGCTGCTGTGTTCTATCTTGTACTTTTCGTTCTAGCTCTTTATTTTGATTTGAAAGTGCTACGTGCGTCTGTACACGTGCTTTGACAATAACGGCATTAACAGGTTTGGTTATATAATCAACTGCACCTAACTCAAAGCCGAATGATTCGTGTTCAGTATCATCTTTAGCCGTGACAAAAATGACGGGAATATTTTTTGTACGAGGATCATCCTTTAAACGGCGACATACTTCATAGCCATCCATTTCAGGCATAATTACATCCAATAAAATAAGATCGGGTGGATTAGTAAAAGCCACTTTTAATGCCCTTTCGCCCGTCGTTGCCGCTTTAATTTTATACAACGGAGAGAGGATATTGGTTAATACATCAATATTAACTGCGGCGTCATCAACCAATAATATTGTTTGTTTGCTTTGAGAGTTATCCACTATCTATTCCTTAATATGGCTTATACAATTAACTAAACATTAATAATAAAACACAAAAACACCACCAGCGTAATTATCAATTATATACCGAACCTCTCAGTACGCTTTTCTTGATGGCTTTGTATTTTTACGTGTCAGAGATCTATACTTTCTTGTAACGTCGTTAGCGTGTTCAACGCACTATCAAAATCATATTCACTAAGCGCGTTAGTTAGCACTTGTAATGATAAATCATATTTTTCAATGCCAGGTAATTTATTGAGTTGTTCCAATGCTTTGTTCGCAGCGGTGTCATTATCTTCAATTAATAATTTTAGTTCAGCTAACAATGAAGAAAGTTTCTTCTTATCAAGAAGCTGTCCATCTTTAACTTGAGCAGGCGCATTTTCTAATTGTTTTATCCCTTCAATCACCAAGGATAATTCACAGCTGAGCTCATCTAACAACGGTGCAAATTCCTGCTTGTCTTGGCTATCTCGACAAGCTATTTCTAAAACAGAGGCTATGTTTTGTACACTTTGAGCACTGATATTACCTGCTACACCTTTTATTGTATGGGCATAACGGAAAGCTAACTCCATATCATCATCAGCGAGTGCAGCTCTAAATTTATCGGCGAAATCAGACTCACTTTGAGCAAATTTCAGGAGTAGTTTTTTGTAAAATTCACTGTTCCCCTGACAGGTCTCTAACCCTTGAGTAACGTTAATACCATATAGTGTTGGTAGCCCCATTTCAGATCCTTTTTTAGGTACTATTGCGTTAGCTGTACAATTGGGTACTGCAGGGGAGATCCATTTGGCCATTATATGAAACATCTCATTGACTCTAATCGGTTTAGATATATGGTCGTTCATACCAACTGCAAGCACTTTTTCTTTATCAGTAGACATAGCATTGGCTGTCATTGCAAGTATTGGCAAATCTGCAAAACGTAATTGGGCGCGTAATAATTTAGTTGCTGTATAACCGTCCATCACCGGCATTTGGCAATCCATTAACACACCATCAAAGTTTTCCTGATTTAATAACGCAATTGCTTCTTGTCCATTATTAGCGACCGAAACTTGCAAGCCATTGGTAGTCAACAAATCCAAAGCAAGCTCTTGATTTATTTCATTATCTTCAACCAATAATATTTTGGCACCACTGAGTTTGGCAATATTTTCATCAACTTCACCTTGTTTGTCCATAGCGCGGCTTTCAATTAATAGCTCTTTGCCTATTGCATGCATGATGGCATCGAACAATGTCGATGAGGTTACAGGTTTTGTTAGAAATGAATTTATACAAAGGCCCTGTCCTGCTTGTTGTGCTTCTTCACGTCCATGTGCGGTTAACATAATTACTGTCGGTACTTCATTTATATCTTTATTTAACTGCATAATTCGCGTGGTTTCAATACCATCCATATTTGGCATTTTCCAATCCATTATAACCAGGTTATAGGGCTCTTTAGCGCTGTTTTTAGTGATCATATCTAAGGCCTGTTGTCCTGAATACGCTTGCTCAACACGTAATCCAAAACTTACTAGCATGCCACTGAGTATCTCTTGAGAGGTCACATTATCATCAACAATCAATACCCGTAATGCCCCTAATTCTCTGCTATTGACATGACGCTGCGACTGTACACCTTGCTGTTTACCTAACCTCACCGTAAATTGAAATATGCTACCTACACCCGCTTCGCTTTCTAGCCAAATCTCCCCTCCCATTAATTCAGTTAGGGTTTTTGATATGACCAAACCAAGCCCGGTGCCGCCATATTTACGTGTTGTACTGCTATCTGCCTGTGAAAAAGATTGGAACATTTTTGCTTGCTGTTGCGCATTCATGCCGACCCCTGTATCACGCACAGAGAAGTGTAATTTAACTTGCTGTTCATCCTCTTCCATGACCCTCACTGAAATAACAATTTCACCTTGATCAGTAAATTTTACGGCGTTATTACCAAGATTAAGTAAAACCTGCCCTAAACGAAGTGGATCGCCGATTAATGCAGTCGGCAAACCAGCTTCAAGGTCGAACATCAATTCAATATTTTTCTCTTCTGCCTTTAAACCGAGCAGGTTAGCAATATTATCAAGGACATCTTCAAGGCGAAAATCAATGCTTTCAATATCTAATTTACCCGCTTCGATTTTTGAGAAATCTAAAATATCATTAATAATCCCGAGTAACGCATCCCCTGAACGGTATACTTTATCGATATAATTTCGTTGTTTACTATTGAGGTCTGTTTGTAAAGCAAGATAGCTCATGCCTATAATCGCATTCATAGGAGTACGTATTTCATGGCTCATATTTGCTAAAAAGTCAGATTTGGCTCGCGTTGCAGACTCCGCTTTTTCTTTTGCAACAATAAGCGCCTCTTCCATCATTTTTCGTTGGTTAATATCAGAAATAGAACCAGCATCACGATAAGCAACCCCCGCTTCATCATGTAATGCTTTGCCCCGTATTTGAAACCAGTTTATATCGCCTTGTTTCGTTAATAAGCGACACTCAACGTCATAATCGCTACCATTTTCGATATGTGATTTAAATGTAGCGAGTGCAAATTCTCGATCTTCCTCGTATAACGCGTTTTCCCATGATTCAAGGTTATTGGGAAAATCTTGTTCATTTTTATAACCTAACAGTGTACGAAAGCGTGGCGAAAACCATATTTTTCTCTCTTTAATATCATAATCCCATAATCCATCCCCGCTACCTGAGGTCGTTAAAGCAAAGCGTTCTTCACTGACTTTAAGCGCATTAAGCGCCAGTTTTTCACTGGTTATATCTTGGTATGCGCCATACATATAAAGTAATTTTCCATTGTCATCATGGACCAGCTTACCGGCGGCATGAACCCAAACAACTTTACCTGTGATTGGACTTTTATAGGCATAAGTAGCTTCATAAAAATCGTATTTGCCACTGACAGCACCATCATATTTCTCGGCCGTAATCGTTGCCGCTGCTTCGTCTCCTGCAACAACATTGGCAAACCATTCACTCTGTAGATGGTAACGTCCATCGGTTCTTAACGGGTCTCCCAAAATTTTTGCGGCACGATCAGATTGGTAGTAATAGTCAGGATCGCTGTAGTCAATATGCCAATAACCGCTTTGCGTCAATTCGAGTGCAATATCCGATAAAAAATTAACATGACGTATTTCTTGCTCTGCCTTAATCCGCTCGGTTAAATCATGCAATACAGTGAAAAACACCGATTTACCATCTAATTGCATGTGCGTTAAAATCACTTCAACGGGAATAGTTGAACCATCTTTACACTTATGACGCCAATCGAAACTGTGACGCCCTTGTTTAAGCGCCAGAGCGGTTACCTCTTTGACTTGCGCTTCTGAACTCTCACCATTTGCTTGATATTCAGGTGAAATGTCACTTGGTTTTTTAGCTAATAATTCGCTTTTATTATCATAATGAAGGAGGTCAATAGCCGCTTGGTTGCAATCAACAAAACGTTCGCCATCAAAAATTAAAAATGGATCTGCAGCTTGATCAAACAAAACGCGAAAACGTTCAATGCTTGCTTGAATTTGAGTTTCACTGGCGATTCTTTCGGTTATATCTCGAAAAACAACGACAGCCCCACTAATTTGCCCTGCTTCATCAATTGGTGTAGAGGTATATTCAACAGGAAATGCGCTGCCATCTTTGCGCCACAATACTTCATTACTAATATTGTGGGTGACCCCTTCTCGGTACGAAGCGCACATGGGACAATCTTCTAAGTGGTAAACTGTCCCATCGGCATTTGCATAATGAATGTGACTATGCATCGACAAGCCAATTAATTCGCTTATTTCATAACCTAACATTTGTGCTGCCGCATGATTACAAAAAGTGACTAAACCATTAGTATCTAAACCAAAAACCCCTTCCCCTGCGGAATTCAATATCAGTTCAGTTCTTTGTTTATGTTCTTGCAACTCCTTAGTACGAATATCAATGAAGTGAGCAAGGCGACTACGTTCTTTATTGCCCATCCAAAAGATGAAGAAGGTTAAAGATAAGGAAATGATGATCACCGAAATTAATACCGTCATGATTAAATTACGCATGTTACGGTAGGATACCAACACCTCCGCCAGATCAATCTCTGTCACGATACCTATCTGTAACTCGTCTGACCAACTCCATGCTCCTGCAACTTCTACACCTCGAGCATCACGATATCCTTGTATATTGTAGCCACTTTCGCCCGCTCTTAATGCCATCGCTGCGGTTGTCAATGGCCATTCCTGAGATGTTAAAGTGGGCTTATAACCTGTGCGTAAATCACCGCCGGGGTCGCGCAATGTAATACCTATCACTTCTCTGTAATCAGGATAATTTTTGGCTAACGTTAGTAATTCCGATTGCAGGCGAGGCGCTGTTAATAATTGCGACTCCCTATCAATAAAATAGGTTTCTCCAGACTTTCCAACCCACCCAGATTTAATTATTGAATTAAGTGAGATAAGCGGATCAAAGGCCACGGCAAGCAGTGCAATAATTTCGTCGGCTTCATTTTTAATTGGTCTAAGAAAAAACATCACAAATTTCTGTTGTTGATATGAATTTTCTACAACAAAAAGGTCTGAATATATAGGCGGAATAAATACACTTCTCCCCTGTAACGCTTGTGTTAGCAACTCAGGATATTGCTTCCTTAATAGGTTAGTTTTACCAATATCATGCTTAATGGAGGAAGCAATGGTGATACCATCAGGCGAAAGAATATAAAAACCGACGGCATTGAAATAGCGTTTTTTGGAGATATATAACTGTTGTAGTTCAGCGAATGCGTCGCTGTTGATCAATTGATTTTCTTCTCGAGGTAAGGTAAGCAAACGTGACACATCACTAACGATTCGTTCATCACTAAAAATAAGGTTAGTTTTATCCCTGCGGCTACTTTTCCAAATAGATAGCGATTCATTAACAGAGTTATTAACCGTCACCAAGGTATCTCCAAATTCGTGACGAAAGCCCTTTTCCATCTGCTCAAGCGCGTACCATGAGACGACCAAAACAAAACAGAGAAAGAACGAAATGAGAGTTGTAAAGATAATAGATTTATTACGTTTATCAAAAATCAAACTTCGCATATGGGTTCTCTCTATATAAATGGGAATACACATTAATTACAAAAAATAGTTAAGAATAAAATCATATAATCAATAAGTTAATATGCACCCTAGCAAAAACCATTGTGATAGCAATATTTATATACCTATGTTACCTAAAGATGCTTTGGCAGGCGCTTGCCTTGCAAAAAGGTGGAAATTTATTTGCAAGGCGATAAGTTACTTATTACAGGAATAATAGTCAAAATTATATATGAAAACAGAATGAAATGTTAAATAAAAGTCTAATTTACATAAACCATTTTATTTACCTAAGTTATACAACTTTTTATTTAAACGTTGCAGAGAGATGCTGCTTGCTTGAACAGTTAGCCTTATACCTCCTTCATGGTAAATTTCTTCAATCACGCGCATTTTACTGTGTACATCGCCAATGATCGCACGACAGTTGTATGGAATATTAAAACAAGCGGAAATCATTTGATCGGCAAGTGCATCTTGAATTTTTTGATGCAAAAGTGCTATATCATCACCGTTATGGGCGCAAATTTGTAACGCACTTGGGTATGCATTCGATAAAACATTTCGTTGAGTATCTGGTAAACAATCAACTTTATTTAACACCAATAATCGGTTCTTTGAATCAATCTGTAGTTGCTGCAACACCTGTTCAACAAGTGAAAGCTGTGAACTAAAATTTTTATCGGCAGCATCGACGACATACAAAAGCAAGTCTGCTTCTTTCGCTTCTAGTAATGTTGAATGAAATGATGCGATTAAATCATGCGGCAGTTTTTTAATAAATCCCACCGTATCTGATAGTAAAATAGGCGGATACGTAGCTGGAGATAAAAGCCTTACTGTCGTATCTAAGGTTGCGAAAAGTTTATCTTCAACAAGCACATCGGCCTCTGTCAAAGCACGCATTAATGATGATTTACCTGCATTGGTATAGCCAACTAATGCAACCGTCAACTCTTCTGCTCGACTACTGCGTTGCTCTTGCATTTCATTTTCAATACTCTTTATTTCTCTCCTGATTTCTGCCTGTTTATCACGAATACGACGACGTTCGATAGCAAATGGCGTTTCCCCCGAGCCTCGTCCACTATGACGCTCATGATCGCCACTATATTCACTGCGCACTCGTGGTGCTAAATAGGTTAAACGTGCTAATTCAACCTGTAACCGGGCTGTACGTGTACGTGCATGGCGGCTAAAAATCTCAATGATAATTCCACTGCGATCAAAGACTTTAACGCCTAATGCATCTTCAACATTGCGTAACTGCCGAGGGCTTAGTTCGCAATCAAAGACCACGACATTAGCCTGCGGACCATTATTTGTTTGATTTAAAAATTCAGTTAACTCTTGCTCATCGATATTTGCCAGAGAATCATCTATATTAGTTTTTTCATGGTCTCCTGTTATACGTGCTAACTCCTGTAATTTCCCGGTTCCAAGTACAGTACGCCGTTTAGTGGATGTTTGCCGCTGTGTTTGTGTTGCCAACACTGTAAATCCGAGGGTAGTGACTAATCGTTGCAATTCAGCTAGCGACTCATCAATCTCATCGATAGTAATATGTGGAGTACGAATGGAAATTAATAGAGCACGAGGAGTCGTCTCTAAAGTAGTTATTGTCATCATAGCGCTCGCTAAAGGAATCATATTCGGTCATTGCTAACCGCGTCACTATTATATACCTGTTAATAGTTAAAGCATGTATTTATCGGCGCTTAACTGATAAATTATATTAATACCAATCGCAATAAATAGCTGAGCTATTTTACTGGTTAAAATAACTGACTTTTTTGTTGTAAGTTTCGTAAAGGGAACAACCTATGCATAAACTTACGCCTCAAATTAAGCCTTTTTTCCTGCGCAAAATTTCGATCACAGACTTAATCCGATTGGTATAACCGTAAGTGACACTAGATTAACCAAGAGGTGGTGATGCCCGACAATTTACCTATATGCCCTAAATGTCAGTATCAGCGTACTGAATACGACGCATTAGTTCATCAAGACGTCTGCCCTGCCTGCGGCATTGTCTATAGCAAATGGAGTGCTCAGGAAACCAGTACCAGTAACAATACCCCGTATATGGAAGATAATGTCGATGATACAACCATGAGTCGCTTGGAATTACTAAAGGATCTATTTTTATCGGTTCCCTATCAGGTTGACACAATCGCTTTATACGGGCGTACTTTAACTTTTTTACTTTTTTTTATATGGGGTTGGTCGTTCATTTTAGGTGGCATTGATTGGCAAAGTATTGGCAGCTCTTTTTTACATAACGCCAATTTACCCTTTCACGAGTTTGGCCACTTTCTTTTTATGCCTTTTGGACGGTTTTGGTCTATTTTAGGCGGCAGCTTATTTCAAATAATGTTACCCTTACTGATCCTATTACTTTTTACTATTCAGCAAAAAGACAATTTTGCCGCTTCAATCATGCTTTGGTGGTGCGGTCAGAATTTTATTGATATCAGCCCCTATATTGCAGATGCGCAACATCGCTTGCTCCCTTTAATATTGAATAAAGGCGAAGAAAGCCATGACTGGGGAAATTTGCTTAGCATGACGGGCAACCTTGCACACACCCAAACAATTGCAACCATTGCTTTTACTATAGGTAGCATACTGATTTTATTAAGTTACCTTTGGGGGGGGTATTTGCTCATACAACAGCATAAATTAGCTTTGCAATAATACCTATTAACATTGGTCTGCCGCGTTAATTGCTATACCATACTCATACAAATACCAAACCCACTTTTATAACGACAGTAGTAATAGAGAATAATACAGTGATAACAACGATAAGACCTTTGCTACTGCAACTATCTAGTAGTTTTTTACTCATGCTAGGTTATGGCCTTAGCAATCTTTTGTTACCCGTGAGAATGCAGGTAGATGGTGTTAGCCTCAGCCACATTGGTCTTGTTTTATCAATGTTATCCGTAGGCTTTTTATTCGGTGCTATTTACAGCCGTAAACTATTGCAACGGGTTGGTCATATTCGCATCTTTGCCATGTCTGGTAGCTTAACCTCGGTCGCCATCCTCTTATCTGGCCTCTACCCAGACCCCTATATACTTGGCTTAATGCGTATTGTAACTGGATTTTCTGTGGCCTGTGCATTTGCCACAATCGATAGCTGGTTAAGCCATAGTGCGACTGAAAAAAATAGAGGACGTATTCTATCCATTCATCAGATGGTCATCATGAGTGCGCTTTTCTTGGGGCAATTTTTATTAACATTCGCCCCTGTATCGGAAATAACACTGTTTGTTATTGTCGGTATTTTATTTAGTTTATCGATCACCCCCATTGTTATTAGTAAACAAAAAGGACCACAGATTGAAGACAGTCCATCCATGTCTTTAATTACACTTTTTAAGTTATCACCCTTAGGTGTGGTTAGTTGCTTTTATTGTGGTGTACTGTATGCCGGATTGCTTAATATGTTACCAATATTTGCAGGCAATAACGGCATAACAGGGTTAGATTTATCACTGTTCATGGGGGCAGCAATCTCTGGGGCAATCATCTTGCAATTTCCTATAGCCTACCTATCTGACCATTTTGACCGACGTAAAGTCATGCTGGCAATGCTCGCAACTATTATTATCTTGTCCCTATTAGTCCCTTTACTGGTCACGACAGCAATGTTTAAATTAAGCCTTACAACTATTGCTATTATTACAGGAATTGTGGCCTGCCTGTACCCTATGAGTATGTCAGAAACCTTTGATAAAGTGATTAAGGGACAAATTTTAGCGGCCATGTCTTCGCTATTATTCATCTATGCATTAGGTAGTATTTTAGGCCCCTATTTCGCATCCGTTGTGATGAGTGCTTTTGGCAGTAATGCTTTATTTGCTTTCATCTTATTTACCGCTATAACATTGCTCATTTTTATAATCGTACGTATGCAGCAGCGCGTTGCATTGCCTGCTCAAGAGCAGGAACATTTTATTATGCAAACCCCATCAGGTGCTGTATCAGCACTAGATCCTAGAACCGAATATACCCCTTCGTTTGAGTATAAAGAGGAAGTTGAAGCCGCAATTAATTTAGCGACAAATAACCCCGCTGCCGCAGTAAATATGGCCAAGGCTTTAGCTTTACGTGATCCTATTCATGCATCAAATTTAGCTGCAACATTAAGTACTATCGAAGAGATTGATATTGCAAAATTATATACAGCAATTACCGCTGCAGCGCCAGAAATGACGTTACCAATTGCAACAGCATTGACCAACGCTTCACCCGACCAAGCGGAACAGTTAGTTGATTGGATAACAACCGAATACCCTGAGCAATATACTAAAATCATTGTCGCGATTGCCAATGCGATGCCGGATAATGGTGTCACCATCATGGAATTAGCCGCGGAGAACATGCATCAAAATCATCCTAGTGAGCTCTTAGAAATAACGCAAAAATATATGGAAAATTTATCTGAATCACTCTCCGAAATGCGCCCGGTGGACCGATGTGCAGCGGCTTCTCAAGAGACGGCAACGGAGTTATATAACCGCTTATCTGAGGTCTCTCCCGAGCAGTCTGCCGAATTGGCATTAACCGTCTCAGAAGCATTGCCTGAATCTGCTAATATGGTCGCAGAAGCCTATGTACATAATCTAATTTTGCATGAAGGTAAACAAACATCAGCGCGAGAGGCCGCTGAAAACGTAGAGCATGCAGTCAATGACTATATTGTACAAGTTGTAGAGCATATCCCAGAGTATGCCATCGAGGTTGCCACAACTATCGTAGATTCAGTGCCTGATGTAGCTTCACAAATGGTCGAATTACTACAAGATACAGACGCAGTTTCTAATCAAGAGTTAACGCTTTCTATTGATGATAAACCTGAACAAGACCCGATAAAGGATCAGCTATTAGATGCGGTAAGTACTCAGCAGCAGGAGATAAACAGTGAGGCTATAGAAAATCATAAATAATAAACTAAGCTTTATTTACTTTTGGAATAGTAAATAAAAAACCCCTAATTAGCATTTTTTGATGGCGAAACCAAGCCGAGTGAGGCCATCACATAATTCCTGAAAGGCTTTTTCTAAAATGAAAGTTTTTTCACCGATACCCGATATGGACATAATAATATCCATCTCCGGTTTTTCACCAATCGTTGTCGCTAATGACTTGGTATATATTTCGGGATAGTTTTTCACAACGGGCAGCAAAACCGATTCGAGCAGCGATT